>NZ_JBHSHV010000026.1:0-198197 GCF_042653105.1 Neobacillus sp. GCM10023253 | reverse complement strand
GGCTTTTTTATTTATTTATTCAGAAAAATACATCTCATTTCCACTTATTTGGAAATGTTTTTCAGTGGTCTCGGACGGTTCTCGTGCATCATTTTGTGTTTGGACGCGGGGACGGTCTCATGCATCATTGCTAGCTACTCTAAACAAAAGAACCTCCAAAATGGTTCACAGTCTTCATTTTTCCGAAATATTCTATAAAGGGTTAAATCTTTTATAGGGAGTATGTTTATGAATCCGGATTTCAATCCTTCTAAGCTGCATGTTAACTGCTTGCCTTCCTCATCATCGATGCAGGTTTATGGCCGAAAATACACTTTGACACATTCCGATACAACCGGTGACTTGTTTTTGAGCATTGGCTATCATTATGATTTAAAAGGTATTAACGTTTCCAAGCGTGATGAAGTACTGGCAGAATGGATGACAACAAAGAAGGGAGCGCCTATTTTAAGCGGAAATGTGTATGTGAGTGGAGGGGAATTTGATGAACAAACGGCACAGCGGCGATTCCTGATCTTCCAGCGTGAATTGAACCTTGCCCTATCTGCCATCATCTATGGCGACCAACGTCTTTTCCGTCAGTATCCTGAACTGCTCGATGCAAACATCTTTATACACTTTAACTCAATCTTTCCAGCCTTTAACCAAACCATGTACTATCGTACTCCGCGCTATTATACGTAGGGACTGTTCTCGTGCCTCATTTCAGTCGTTGCCCGCCATTTTCCCCTAACTTAACTATTGGTAATAATCGGATGGATTTGTGTCTTCTAGTACACCATTTTTTGAACCATAAGAACCGTCCCTCTGCCTCAAAGCTGACTCAGCACAGGCAATTGTGAGGCAAGAGAACCGTCCCCGTGCTTCAATCTGAGACTATTGATGTATTCCATTATTTTTTTAAAAAAGTTATTATATTTCGTTGTAATGGTTTAATGATGTTATAAAGTCTTGGAGTAGAGGGAAGGTATTTTTTGAAATGTCTTTGGATTCTTTGGTATTGGCTTTTTCAACGGCGGACATAGACTATGACATGTTAAAAAATTTAGGAATTTCGATTGGAATTTTGGCTGTATTTATTCTTTTTAGAAACCTGTTTACTAAATATGTGTTTCAGTTGATTGTAAAATTGACCCGCAAAACACCGACTGAATTTTTAACACAGATTTGTTTGAGTTTTGAACGTCCTTTAGGGTGGGCGTTTATTATTGTAGGTTTGTACCTGGCGATGGATTATTTCCCTTTTATGGAGCAGCAAAATGCGTTGTTTATCAAATTTTTGCGTTCGATGATCATTGTTTTAATTACGTGGGGATTGTTTAATTTGTCTTCTCCTAGCACAGGAATCTTGATCAGTGTTAATGAAAAAATGAACAATAAGATTGATTTGATTCTTCTTCCGTTTATTTCAAGGACCATTCGCGTCATTATTATCGCCATTAGTATCAGTATTATCGGGCAGGAGTTTAATTATGATGTCAATGGATTGGTTGCCGGCCTTGGCTTAGGGGGACTTGCCTTTGCTTTAGCGGCAAAGGAAGCTGTCGGGAATCTCATTGGCGGGGTCGTGATTGTCACGGAAAAACCATTTTCGATTGGAGAGTGGATCAAGACGCCGAGCGTAGAGGGGATCGTCGAAGATATCAATTTTAGAAGCACGAAGGTTCGAACCTTTAGCCAAGCTCTAGTGACGGTTCCAAATGCGACACTCGCGAACGAAGCGATTACGAACTGGAGCCGTATGGGAAAAAGAAAGATCGATTTTCACTTAGGACTTAACTATAAAACCACGAAGGAAGAATTGGAACGAGTAGTAAGGCGGATTGAACAATTGCTAAGGACGCATGAGGAAATCCACCCGGATACCATTATGGTCGCGTTCGACCACTATAACGAGAGCAGTCTTGATGTTCTAATCTACTTTTTCACAAACTCGACCGTTTGGGCAGAACACGTAAAAATCAAACACGAAATCAATCTAGAAATCATGGCGATACTAGAGGAAGAGGCAGTAGAAATAGCCTTCCCGAGCCGAACCCTCTACGTCACACCACAAACAAACGAAGTATTCCAAACAATGGGCTCTGTTGATTGAGTGATGCATGGGGACGGTTCTCGTGCATCATTTTTTGGAGCATAGTTGTGTTATTTAAGCGTTTGACAACTATTTTGATGCATAAGAACCGTCCCTCTGCATCATTTTAACGGGACCATCTACTCATTTTTTGTCGTTTATTATATATTTAAGTAGAAAATGATGGACGAGAGTCTTTTGGGTGTCGTTCTTCATTTGTAAAAGGCAAATCTATCGAAAGGTAGAGACGCAAAGTCACAGGCCTAAGGCGTATATCGCTATGGCGGCTGGGTTACCAAATGGAGAATCGCGAAAAGGCTCTAGCTTAATAGGGTTTATTTCGAGATTCTTCCTTTAAACATAAACTAGTTTAGGAGGAATTTTTTTATGGTAAAAAATGTTCAGTCATTCAAAAAGGTTCGCAATGTCCTTGCAACAAGCGTAATAGCTGCGGGATTTGTGTTCACTGGTGGAGTTGGTTCGGCGTTTGCGGAGGAACCCGTGACCACTGCTACACCAACAGAAGATACTGTTCAACAGGATCAGACGGTTCAGGTAGGACAAACTGTTGATGCAACTACTGAATCTGAATCAACCGATGCAGAGGCAACATCTTCGGTGGCATCCGAACCAACAACTACCGTGGATGCTGGGGCTGCAGCCGATACTACTGAAACAACAACCGATGCTGCGCAAACAGAGGGTACGACAGAAGTATCAGGTGAAGAACCATCTTTACTACCTGGAGATTTTCTCTACTTTGTAAAAAAATTAATGGAGAATGTTCAATTAGCGTTAACCTTTGATGAAGTAAAAGAGTCGGAACTGCTGGCTTCTTTCGCGGAGGAACGCATTAAAGAGGCGGAGGCATTGCTAGCTTCTGGCGAAGAGGAATTAGCCAATGAAACTCTTCAACAAGCGCTGGAACAACAAGAATTGGCTTTGGCCAAATATCAGCAAGGCGAGACGGTTGAGGATTCTCAGCCTGGGACGTCCGAAGATGAAACAGCGACTAACGATGAAGGTATAACTGTTGAAGGAGACGAAACGGCAGCACCTGTTGACCCAGTCCGGGCAGCGATTGAGGCTAAGTTTGCTGCTAACTTGTTAGCTTTGCAAACCGCCTTGGAAAAAGTGGACAACCCTCGTGCAAAAGAGGCATTAGCCAAGAACGTCAGCAAAGTACAAGAAAAGATTGAAAAGAAAATCAGCAAGAAGTTAGCGGAGTTGGAGCTTAAGCAGGAAAACACTGGGGACGACCAAGCCGCGGGCGAAGTGGAAGATGAAACCACCAATGTACAGCCTGTAGAAGGAAATATGGAGTCTACGGAAGATACCGCAAATACGGCAGATGTTGAAAAAGCCACGAATGAGGCTGCCGAGGAAACTGAGCAAAAGCCTCTTGAGAAAGTTAATGCAGTTGCAAAGACCACTGTAAATCAAGCTAAAGCAGAAGCACAAAAAATGGCAGAAAGCCAGCGCGAGGCGGCAGTTAAAATAGAGGAACAAAAACGTGCTGATGCGGCAAAACTAGCAGAGCAAAAACGTGAAGAGGCCGCAAAGCAGGCAGAGCAAGCGAAAGAACAAGCCAAAAAGGCTCTGGAGCAACAACGCGAAAAAGCACAGAAGCAAGCCGAACAAGCCAAAAGCGCCCAGGAAAACTCAAAGAAAACAGATGGTCAGTAAAAAGAATGATGCATGGGGACGGTTCTCATGCATCATTTTTCCTTTTTTGAGGCAAAAGAACCGTCCCCGTGCATCACCAGATCAGTCCCCATGCATCACCAGATCAGTCCCCATGCATCACCATTTTTTGTAATCTATTAAAATATGTGAATTTGAATTATAATTTTACTAAATTAATTCCTTGAAATGGGGATGTTTGCTATTTTCAGCTGGGCTGCCAAGGAGGATAACTGATTGATGAATTTGAATGTGGGCGTTAGTAGGAAAATTCCTGTGCCGCTTGTTTTGCTATGTATATTTTTTGCAATCTTACCCGACTTTTTAGATGACTACGAAACGTTTTACATCGACGACATGGCGTGGTTTGCATTGCTTTTCCCGTGCTTTATCTTTTCCTATTATCTAGGATTATATGGCGGAGTTTTTACTGGAATCATCCTCAATGCCTATCATTTAAGCTGGTTTTTTTATGAAAAAAAGTTCCACAGTGAAGATATGATCGATGAAAGCGCGGCACTGCATATTGGTATCTCTGTCATTACGCTATCCTGCTCAATTGGGGTAGGGGTATTAACGGACAAGCTCCAAAATAAACAGCTAAAAATACAAGAGTTAAATGAAAGACTAATGCAAATGGCTTTATATGATTCGTTGACAGGCCTTCCCAATCGACATTATTTTTTGAGGAAATTAGAGCATTCCTTAAGAAAAAAGAAACAGGCTTGTCTGATGTTTATTGATTTGGATGGCTTTAAAAGGGTGAATGATCAGTATGGCCACGAGGCCGGGGATGAGGTTCTAATAGAGGTTTCTCGAAAACTAAAAGAATTAGAAGATGAGGATGTTTTTGTGAGCCGACTTGGCGGTGATGAGTTCACAGTGTTGCTTAAAGGCGCAAACACCCATCAAGCGGAGGCTCTAGCAAACCGGATCTTAAAACTTTTGCAGCTAAGCGTCAACGATTGCAGGGTCTCCGCCAGCATCGGCATCGCCGTCTGCCAGCCAGACGACACCCCCGCCACCATCCTAAAAAGCGCAGACTCCGCCATGTACAACGCCAAACTTGCCGGCAAAAACGCAGTATATGTGGTTTGAAATAGTGATGCATGGGGACGGTTCTCATGCATCATTTTTGGACCGTCGCTGATGCATGGGGACGGTTCTCATGCCTCTAATTTTTTGCCTCCCTAAATGGTAAAAAGATGAAAAACTATTTAAAGTAGTATATGATAGAGCTGTAACCCCAGTTTAACCCCCGGAATCAAGCAGAACCTAGGGACGGTTCTCGCGCTTCTTATTTTAACCCACTTTTTTTAAACTACTTTTATATGACTATTCCCTTAATGATAACTATTTGGTCTACAAACTTTTTATTTATGACGACCTATTGTACATTTTTGAGACATAAGAACCGTCCCCATGCTTCACCTTGTTTCCCCATTTAAATTCAAGGTTAGGTGATTATGATGCCCCGAAGTGCAAGGGTGAAGAGTATGAGCGGTGTTTACCATATTATGTGGAGAGGAGCGAATCGGCAGGAGATTTTCCATGATGATGAGGATTGTAATAGGTTTCTTGATATTTTAGTAAAGTATAAAATGGAATCGGAATTGGAGATATACGCCTGGTGTTTGATGGGCAACCATGTCCATCTCCTTTTGCGAGAGGGTAAGGAAGATATATCTAATACGATGAAGCGGATTGGTGTCAGCTATGCCTCGTATTATAACTGGAAGTACGACACGACGGGGCATTTGTTTCAGGGGCGATTTAGAAGTGAAAATGTAGAAGATAATAGGTATTTACTAACAGTTACTAGGTACATTCATCAAAATCCCGTTAAGGCAGGAATCGCAGACAGGCCAGATGAATGGAGATGGAGCAGCTGCCGTGAGTATTATGGTGAATATCGTGATGGTAGAAAGCTGCTTGATGCAAATTTTATTTTCGGAAAAATATCCCCTGATCAAACCTTTGCGATGGAAAAATTCAAAGAATATAACGAAAAAATTAACAACGATGAATGCCTGGAAGAGAAAAGAACAAGGCTGCCTGACGAAGAGGCAAGGTTCGAAATTAAGAAACTACTTGGCCCTGGGGATATCACTCGCGTAAAGGTACTGCCAAAGGCGCAAAGAAAGGAAGTCTTTCAAAAAGTAAAAAATATTAGAGGTATATCCCAACGCCAGGCTGCAAGAATTTTAGGGGTATCCCCTAATCTTATATTTAGAGCATGAGGCATAGGGACGGTTCTCCTGCCTCATTTTTCTTTCCTCCGCCCAGCCCATTTTGATGCACGAGAACCGTCCCCGTGCATCACAACTCCGATTGATCGACGTTTAATTCTATGAGATTTCCATCCGGGTCGGCGCAGAAGATTTGGGCAAAGCCGCTGACGCTGTTTGGCTTTTCTAGGACGTTTACTCCATTCTTTTTCAGCCAAGCTAAAGTTTCTGCATAGTTTTTGACTCGAAGGGCAAAGTGTCCTTCCCTGCTGCTTAAGCTTTTGTCTTGCCGAAGGGTTTGCGAGTGGGGAAGGACGATTAAGTGCAGCTGTTGATTCCCTATACCGTACCAAGCCCCTTCAAAATCAAAAGCAGGCCGGGTAAGTTCTTCTAAACATAGTATCTCACTATAAAATTTCTTAGCCCTGCTTAAATCTGTAACATTCAAACTTACATGATGCAGCTCAGTATACTCAATCAACGTTATCAACCCCAATACTAAAATTTCTCAATACATGGAAATATAACATATTTAGTGCGAGGTTTCACGTTTGAGGCATGGGGACGGTTCTCCTGCCTCATTTATTTCTCTATGAAAAACTTTTGGTAACAGAAGAACCTTTCCCATGCCTCCCCTTGCTTCAGTTAACCCCATTTTGATGCACGAGAACCGTCCCTATGCATCACTTGACGAAAACTGAATTTCGAAATATCATAATAATATAAACAGTTTTAATAGTGAATGAGAAGCAGTTTCTTAATGGTGAAATTACCCGTTTCATGTAATTTAGGATACCTAGCTTTCCATTGAAAGATAAGGATGGGTTTGTTCTTATTTTTTATGGGGCTGGGTTTTTTTATTTTCAAAATAAGGAGGGACCACGCTTATATGGAGGATAGAAAAATTACGGTTGTTGGTGCGGGAACGATGGGCAGGGGGATTGCCCAATTACTTGCGCAAAATTATGTAACCGTTCACATGGTAGAACAGAACCAGACAATCCTGAACGAAGCTAAGGATAGAATCAGGGATCAGTATGAGGTTCTAAGAGAATACGAGTTTATCTCTGAACAAGAAGTGAATGACGCACTTGGCCGGATCTCACTTTCAGACAGCCTTCAAGATGCGCAAAACTCCTGGATGGTGATTGAAGCGATACCGGAAGTCTTGGAATTAAAGCAAACTCTCTTTCAAACGCTGGAAGAGATTTGCGACCCGGCGACAATTTTTGCAACGAACACTTCAGGGTTATCCATTAACCAAATAAGCGAACAGCTAAAGCACCGCGAGCGCTTCATCGGCACGCATTTTTTCATGCCGGCGGCGATTATTCCGTTAGTGGAGATTATTCGCGGGGACAAAACTTCAGATCAAGTCTGTGATGAAGTCATGCAATTTTTCAAAAAAATCCATAAGGAACCTGTCTTAATTCAAAAAGATATCCCTGGTTTCATCGGTAACCGGATTCAGCATGCGATGGCGCGGGAGGCGATTTCACTGCTGGAGGAAGGGATTGCGACTGCGGAGGAAATTGATACCGTTGTCCGCTGGAGTCTTGGGATCCGGCTTCTATTCACCGGTCCACTCGAGCAACGAGACCTGAACGGCTTGGACGTCCATCACCACATTGCGTCTTACCTTTATAAGGATTTGGAGAACCGGACCGAACCTTCCAGGCTGCTTTGGGAAAAAGTGCAAAATGGTGAGCTCGGGATCAAATCGGGCAAAGGGTTTTACGATTGGGACAAGGACTCCCAAACTGACGCCATTCAAACGAAAAATGCCCAGTTGCTTCAATTAATGAAATGGCTGAAGAAATAGAGCAGCACGCTCATTTTTAAAAAATTAACTACTAGAGGTGCGTAATTATGAAAACTGTTGATTTATCAGTATTGTTGTACGACGGCTTAGTTTCTTTTCCATCCCATCCAAAAGTAGTGTTCATGGATCATATCACACACGATTTTTCAAAACCAAGATATACGGCTCCTTGCGAAGGCTATGCAAGCAAGATTTTCATGATGTCTGACCATAGCGGCACGCACATGGATGCCCCCTATCATTTTTTCAAAGATGGCTTAACGATTGAGCAGATTCCGATTGATGCAACGATGGGGGACGCCGTTTTAATTGATTGTTCGGATAAAAATCCTGCAGAACCGGTAACGCGAGAAATGGTAGAAGCGGTGGTTGAGAGGGACCAGCTTGAAATTAAAGAGAATAGTATCGTGCTGTTCCGCTGCTGGAACGGGGAATGGAACGGCGAAGGATTCCATGAGTGCAAATCCCTTGCTCCTTCTGTTGGGGATTGGGTCGTCGAGAATAAAATTAAAGCAATCGGCCTGGATCTAGCGAATGCCGATATCAATGACAATATGCAAAGGGATGTCCACCTTGCTTTGCTGAGCAGAAATATTCTCATTATGGAGAACATCGTCAACTTGGATAAGCTTTCGAAAAAACATTTCTACTTTATCGGAACTCCTTTGAATTTAAAAGGTTTGACAGGTTCACCGATCAGAGCGATTGCGGTGGAAGAATGGTAAATATTTTTTTAGAAAAATAAATCCAGAAAGGGTGAGGAAAAATGAAAGCAGTTGTCAAAGCAACAAGAGACCATGGCGTAGAAGTAAAGGAAGTGGAAACTCCTAAACTGAAAGAAAATGAGGTGCTTGTCCAGGTAGAGGCTGTGAGCATTTGCGGGAGTGACCTGCACATGTACGAGGGGATGCGCGCCTATGAGTGGGTGGCGACGCCTGTTATTCTCGGCCATGAGTTTGCCGGGAGAGTCGTTGGCGTGAACAAACCTGAGCATGAGCACTTGTTGAACAGCCGGGTCATCATCAATCCATATGTGGCCTGCGGCGAATGTGCGAATTGCCTGCGGGGCAGAACGAATCTTTGTGACCATGGCAAAGGCGCGATGGACAAGGTGCCGGCGAAATCCCTGCAGTATGGCTTCCGGCAAAATGGCGGAATGGCCGAATATGCAGCGATTCATTATAAAAATGTGCTGCCAATTCCGGAAACGATGCCGATTGAGGTGGCCGGTATGCTCGAGGCGCTGGGCATTGGCGTACGTGCGCTTGAGCGGGCCGACATTCTGCCAGGCGACACGGCTGTTGTCATCGGACCGGGTCCTATCGGTCTTTCCCTAATCGCATCCTTATCCAGCCTCGGCTTGAAAAAGCTGATTGTAACAGGCTTGTCTGTCGATGAAGAAAGACTGCAGCTGGCCAAGGAGCTAGGCGCAACGGACATTGTGTATGCCGATCAGGTGAACGATGTGGAGGCCATATCCGAGCTGACACATGGACAGGGTGTCGACCATGTGTTTGAAACAAGCGGCTTCCATCAATCAATGGTATCCGGCGTTAGAATGTGCACAAAAGGCGGCGAATTGCTATTGGTGGGCATTTCCGCCAAGGAAACCGTGCTGCCATCCAACGAAATTGTCCGTGGAGAAGTAACGGTCAAAGGGGTATACGGTGTAACCGAGCAAACCTTGAAGCGGACCATCGCCATGGCTTCTTCCGGAAAATTTCCTTATCTGAAGCTGGTTTCCCATGTCCTTCCGCTTGAAAAAGCAGTCGAAGGCTTCGAAGTCGGCGTTCAAAAGCAAGGGGTCAAGGTAATCCTAAAACCATAAAGTGAGGCGTGGGGACGGTTCTCGTGCCTCACTTCCTTCGTTTGCAAAACAGGAACCCCAATCCTTCCCTTGCTCAAAATGATGCAGAAGAACCGTCCCCACGCCTCGTCCCCATGCATCACATTTGGTATAATAAGAGTAAAATTAAGGGAGGGTCCAACTTGAATTCACAACATGAGATGAACACGGTGTTAGTGACTGCTTATGCGAAGGCGCCGACAGGGAGTGCGATGTATGAGATTTATAAGCATGCCGGAATTGTTCTGGAGGTTGATCCAACGAACCATTCCATTGTGGATGCGGAGTTTACGTTTATTACTGATTTGGCCAAGGACTTTATCAAGCGGCTTGTGATTGGCTACAATTTGTCGAATGGTGTTGACGAGCTGGTCAAACGGATTGAAGAGCATTATTTTGCCCCTTCGGTTAATTCTGTGATTGTCGCCTTGAAAGCAGCCCATAAAAGATATTTTGAAAAAATAAATCAATTGGAAAATAAAAAATAATTTGACAACTAAACGAAAGATATATTATAGTTTTTTTATAAAATAAATACCTTTCGAAAAGCGTCTTCTTAACGATGGAATTTACCCATTCCACCTTAAATTAAGAATACCCAGCTTTTCCAAAAGACAATAGGGAACCCTTGTGTTTTCTTATTCCTTTTGGCAGGGCTGGGTATTTTTTATTGGCTTAATGGAGGTGAGCGGCAGCACAGCTAACGCTGTCATCCATTATTTGTTAATGAGGAAACCTTTTCGATTCCTTTACAATAAGGATAGAAGCTTTAACGAAGGGGATTTTTTTTCGAATGTAATGAAAGCGTTAACTTAAACTATTTTTCTAAAACAACAAGGGGGCGAAAGCATGGAGAAAATTACTGGTTTTTTCACGAATCTGATGAGGAAGTATCTTCCCGATCCATTTGTGTTTGCGATTGGATTGACCATCCTAACACTAGTTTTGGCGGTTCTTGTCGAAGGACAAGGATTTGTGGCTGCTACAACCAGCTGGGGAGCAGGTTTCTGGAATCTGTTATCTTTTACGACCCAGATGGCTGTCATCCTGGCGATGGGTTATGTGCTGGCGAAGGCGCCGATTATTGACCGTTTCTTAAACAAAATTGTTTCACTCGTTCATACTCCTCGAATGGCCATTATCGTAGCGACATTGGTCGGGGGAATCGGCAGTTACTTAAACTGGGGCTTTGGTTTGGTGATTGGGGGAATCATCGCCAAAAAACTTGCCTTAAAGGTCAAAGGAGTTCATTACCCGCTGATTATCGCAGCCGCGTACAGCGGATTTACGTTATATGGATTAGGTCTTTCCGCTAGTATTCCAGTGTTGATTTCAACACCTGGCCACCCAATGGAAAAAGCAATGGGCGTCGTGCCATTATCAGAAACCATTTTTTCAATACCGATGCTAGTTACCAGCTTGATCGTTATCATCACTCTTCCTTTATTAAACGCTTGGCTGCATCCGAAGAAGAAGGAAAATGTCATTGAAATCAATCCGGAGATTGAGGCGCGTGAACAGGTGGCAGCAGCAACTGCCCTCGGCAATGAAGAAGTGACATTTGCAACCAAGTTAAACAACAGCCGCTTGCTTTCATTGGCAATTGGAATTATCGGTATCATTTATGTCGTGTCCTTCTTTTCAAAGGGCGGCAAATTAGATTTAAACATGATCAACTTTATTATTCTTTTCCTTGGCATTATCCTTCTAGGAACTCCGGCAAACTATGTTTCTAGTTTAAATGACGGAATTAAGACAATTTCCGGTATCATCCTGCAATATCCGTTTTACGCCGGCATCATGGCAATTATGGCGGGGTCCGGTTTGGTAGATACCATCGCCCACTGGTTTGTGCAGTTCTCTTCAGCCCATACACTGCCATTCTGGGGACTGGTCAGCTCGTTCGTGATTAACTTCTTTGCTCCGTCTGCGGGCGGCCACTGGGTCGTTCAAGGACCATTCATGATTGACGCGGCGAAAGAATTGCACGCATCCATTGCCCATACGTCTATGTCCGTCATGCTCGGAAATGCCTGGAACGATTTAGTCCAGCCATTCTGGATCTTGCCGGCGCTGGCATTATCCAACCTTAAATTAAAAGACGTAATGGGCTACACCGTTGTGATGATGTTCTGGGTTGGGATTATCTATTGTGGTGCTGTTCTACTTTGGGGATTCTTGGGATAAAAATAAAATAGTATAATATAATAGAAGAAATCGAGTCACAAGTTGACGGCGATGATGGAAAGTTGAGATCTTCACGGTGAGAACGGCATCCCCGTTTTCACAATAATGAGGGTAGCCCAGCCTTTCCAAAAGAAGTGCACTAGAGTTGTGCTTTCTTTTGGGATGGCTGGGCTTTTTGTTTGGAAAAAGTAATCAATTTTTTACGAGGTGATAATCATGCAAAAACAAATGAAGCCAGAAGCGGCCATTCAAAAAATTCAATCGGGACACACACTGATGGTTGGCGGGTTCGGCCTTGTCGGGGCACCGTTAACATTGATTGACGAACTGACACGCCACGATGTCAATGGGTTGACCGTGATCAGTAATAATCTTGGCGAGGCTGGAAAAGGCCTTGGAATTTTATTGCGCCAGGGAAAAATCAAAAAGGCGATTGGCTCTTATTTTACCAGCAATCGTGAGGTCGGCGATTTTTATAATCAAGGCAAGCTTGAAATTCAATTGATGCCGCAGGGAACGATGTCGGAATCGATTCGTGCGGGCGGTGCCGGGATTGGCGGTTATTTTACAAAAACAAGCGCTGGAACGGAGCTGGCAAAAGGGAAAGAAACGCGGGAAATCAATGGCGAACTGTATGTGCTTGAGTCTCCATTAAAAGCCAATGTCGCGCTTGTCAAAGCGGCCAAAGCTGACACTCTGGGAAACTTGGTTTTTTATAAAACGGCGCGAAATTTCAATCCGTTAATGGCAACGGCAGCGGACTTTGTGATTGCCGAGGTCGATGAGATTGTCGAAGCGGGCGAGCTTTCACCGGAAGAAATCGTCACCCCACATTTATTTGTGGACGCGATTGTCGAAAGCCAATTGATTTTAAGCAAAGAAGGAGTTGTTTCCAAATGACCAACAAAGATATTCAAGAGTTGATTGCCAAGCGCGCAGCAGCCGAACTGAAGCCTAACTCCGTTGTCAATCTTGGTATTGGGATTCCAACGCTTGTCGCGAAATATGTCCAGCCGGGTTCGGTCTATTTCCACACAGAAAATGGGATGCTCGGGGTGGAGGAGCTGACGAGCGAGGAGGATCTTGACCCAAGCTTGGTCAATGCTGGAAAGCTTCCTATTTCAGAGGGTATTGGCGCTTCTTATTTTAATAGCGGCGAGTCATTCGCGATGATTCGCGGCGGGCATGTGAATGTCGCCATCCTTGGCGCGCTTCAGGTCGATCAGGAAGGGTACATTGCCAACTGGGCGATTCCTGGAAAAAACATTATGGGCGTCGGCGGCGCAATGGATCTGTTGAGCGGGGCCGGCAAGGTCATTGTTACGACGAATCATACTTCAAAAAATGGAGAGTCGAAAATTGTGGAGAAGTGTTCGTATCCGATTACGTCGCTTCGGAAGATCGATGTCATCATTACCGAGTTAGCGGTATTTAAGATTGAAGACGGAAAGCTCGTGTTGAAGGAATTAATGCCGGGTGTGAGCTTGGATGAAGTCAGAGAAAAGACCGAGGCGTCTTTTGAAATAAGTGAAGAGATTTTAGCATTACGGTAGGGAGATGGAAAGAATGGATAATCGAGTATTTGTGGTCAGCGCCCAGCGGACGGCGGTAGGAAAAATCGGCGGAACATTGAAGGACCTGCAGCCGGATGAGCTGTTAGTGCCGTTATTTGAAGATTTATTGGCGAAAAAATTGATTCCGATTGAGGAAATTGATGAAGTCATCATTGGCCAGGCGAAGCAGAGCCAGGATCAATCCAATATTGCGAGGAAGGCGCTTCTGATGGCGGACCTGCCTGAATCGCTTCCTGGCTACACCGTTCATCGCGCCTGCGGTTCCGGCATGCAGGCGATCCATAATGCGTTTATGGCAATCCGCTCCGGCATCGGCCATGCCTACATTGTCGGCGGGGTGGAAAGTATGAGTGCCGCCCCTTATTACATCCGCAATGGCCGCTATGGCTTCCTGTCAGGCAACGCGGAAATTTTGGACCCGAATAAAGAAAGCCAGCCTGGTTCACAGCCTGAGGATAAATATGGCCGGCTGGTGATGGGAATGACGGCTGAGAATCTTGCTGAAGACTATGCGATTTCCCGCGAGGAACAGGATGTGTTTGCCTATGAGAGCCAGGTAAAAGCGCATGAAGCGATCGAAAGCGGCGCTTTTGAGGATGAAATTGTTCCTGTGAAAATTCGCCAAAAAAAGGGCGAGCCGATTATCTTTTCAGTAGATGAGCACCCACGGAAAACGAGTTTGGAAAAGCTGGCTGCACTGAAGCCAGCCTTTAAAAAGGACGGAACGGTGACGGCGGGGAATGCCTCCGGATTAAATGACGGAGCTTCGATGCTCCTAGTGGTATCCGGGGATATGGTCGAAAAATATAATCTTGAGCCACTAGTCGAAATTACGGCGCTCGGCCTTTCCGGTGTGCAGCCGGACCGGATGGGAATCGGCCCGGTGGAAGCAAGCGAAAGAGCGTTGAAAATGGCTGGAATCAGCAAAGACGACCTGGATTTGGTAGAATTAAATGAAGCGTTTGCAGCCCAGTCGCTAGCGTGTTTAAGAGAATTGAAGCTGCCAATGGAAAAGGTAAATGTCAACGGCGGCGCCATCGCCCTTGGCCACCCAATAGGCAATAGCGGCGCCAGAATCTGCGTATCGCTCATCCACGCCATGAAAAAAAGACAAGCAAAATGGGGCCTCGGCACCCTATGCATCGCCGGCGGCCAAGGAATCGCCACAGTTTTTCGTTCAGTATGAGGCATGGGGACGGTTCTCGTGCATCATTTTTTGAGGCAGAGGGACGGTTCTCGTGCATCACTTTATGGTATTTGGGGACGATCCTTAGAAAAATAAATGTTTGGAGATGGTGACATGTCAACAGAATTTAATGGGCTAGAATTTTTTGAAAAGGTTTACGGCCAGGTTCCAGAATGGGTAGCTAAAATGCATCATTTTGCTCCTAAGGCGCTTGAATATTATACAAAATTAAGGGGCGAAATCTTAGTAGACGGAGTCCTTTCCAAAAAAGAGAAGGAATTAATCTTAGTCGGCATCAATGCGGCCCGCCGCTATGAACGCAGCATGATCTACCACACCAAGGGCGCCATCGACTCAGGAGCAACCCTCGAAGAACTTGCAGACATCCTATCCGTCTGCATCATCTCCAGAGGCATCCCAGCCTGGTTCACCGGCGTAAAAGCCCTCGAATATGCGGTTTCTGACCTTGGAGTGATGCAAGGGGACGGTTCTCCTGCCTCATTTTTGGAAGATGAAGAGGTTAATGCTCTGGATTATTATGAAAAAGAAGCAGGCGGAGAACTTCCTGGCTGGGTGAAGGTTTTACATCAATACAACCCGGCATGTCTAGAAGGATACGCTGACTTAAGAAAAACAGTCCTAAGAGACCATGTTGTCTCTCGTAAATTGAAAGAACTAGTTTTAGTCGGAATTAACGTAGCGGAAATGTATCCAAAAGGAATCGAACTCCATACCCAGGGAGCAAAAAAGTTCGGAGCAACCGACGCCGAAATCGCCGACGTCTCCCTAGTCGCCCTACTGACTGCAGGCATCCCGGCCTGGTTTGAAGGCAGCGATTTTTTAGAGGTTAAATGATGTGTGGGTGATGCGTGGGGACGGTTCTCCTGCCTCATGCAATTTGAAATGATGCACAGGGACGGTTCTCCTGCCTCATCCCATTTTTTTAATAAGCTAATAATAAGTAACAGGGGTGTTTTTTCATGAATTTTATAGAAGTTAACGGGGTTCGTCTGCATTACCGTTTCGACGGGGCGGAGGAGCTTCCGGTTGTAGTCCTTTCCAACTCGCTGGGAACGGATCTCACCATGTGGGATCCCCAAATAGAAGAGTTAACGAAATACTTCCGTGTGCTGCGGTATGACACACGCGGCCATGGGGCTTCTGATGTTCCTGCTGGTCCCTATTCGATTGATCAGCTTGGCCAGGATGTTGTGGGCCTGTTAGACAGTTTGGGGATTGAACGTGCCCACTTCGCCGGCGTTTCGATGGGCGGCATGACCGGAATGTGGCTGGCGCTGAATGCTCCCGAGCGTCTTGGGAAACTGGCGCTTTGCAATACGGCTGCCTTTATCGGGCCGCGTGAAATTTGGGATACGAGAATTTCTGCTGTGCAAAACAGCGGGATGGAGCCAATCGCTGAGGGTGTCATAGCGCGTTGGTTTACAGAATCCTACGTGCAGCAAGGGCCGGAGGAAGTGAAGCAGGTTAAAAAGGTGTTTTTGGAAACGTCTGCCGAGGGCTATGCTGCGGCCTGTGCGGCTGTTCGCGACATGGACGAGCGAGAAACGGTGAAAAGTATTACCGTGCCGACATTGGTCATCTCGAGCAAAGATGACTTGGCCACACCTCCTCGCGACGGCCAATACTTAACCGACCAAATTAATGGTACACGTTATGTTGAACTAGAAGGATCCCACCTTTCTAATATCGAAACCTCAAAAGAGTTTACAAAGGCATTGGTAGATTTTCTACGGGGGATTGCTTAAATCCTTATAGGAAAAAAAGACCTTTAAAATCGTATTACAGCCTAAAGGCCCAACCAGCAATCGTCCGCTGGTTGGGCCTTTTTGTGCGAAAAAAACGGAATGATGCACGAGAACTGTCCCTCTGTTTCATGCGAATACCAATAATGAGGCACGAGAACCGTCCCCATGCATCACTTACCCAATTTAAAAAAGATTGACTATGATGATTTATTCTATTAATATATCCATATACTTAACTGCGTAAAAGCATAAAAGCGTTGAACTATTAAAGCGACTGATATTATCTTTGAAATCAGAGCCTGATAGGGAACTAGGGGCCTGCTTCGGCCGTTATCTAAACAAGCGAGCAGAAGGTTAATCTGCTAACTAGGGCGGTACCGTGGAGCTTCCTTCCCTTTTAGGGATGGGGGCTTTTTTTATTCTATTAAATTATCTAAGGAGAAGGTGTACATGAAAAAGGAACTGTCTTTAGGGAAGTCGCTCATTCCTATTATTGCTTTGATAGGAGCTGCGGCGCTTTCCATTTTCATTTGGAAAGCGGGGATGCATATTCCGTTAATGATTGGAGTGATCGCAGCAGCAATTGTTTCCATTATGGCCGGGTGGAGCTGGGATGATGTCCAAAAGATGATGGTAAATGGTGTTTCAAGAGCGTTGCCTGCCGTATTTATTTTGCTTATTATCGGTATTATTGTCGGCACATGGATTGCGAGCGGCGTCATTCCGACTATGATTTACTATGGATTGTCCATTATTAAACCTGCTATGTTTGTACCGATTGTGGCACTGGTTACCGGAATTATCTCTATCACACTAGGAAGCTCTTTTACTTCTATTGCAACAATTGGCCTTGCTTTCATGGCGATCGGAGAAGGTCTTGGTTTCTCTCCAGGGCTTGTAGCAGGAGCAGTGATTTCAGGTGCCTATTTTGGTGATAAATTATCCCCCCTGTCTGATACAACCAACATTGCACCGGCAATGGCTGAAACCGACTTGTTTAGTCATGTCAAGCACATGCTCTGGGATACGATTCCAGCCTTTCTACTTTCCATTCTATTGTATTGGGTAGTGGGCCAGTCAGCAGGAATCAATGGCGGGGTAGATACAAAGGTCATTGGTGCAATGAAAACAGGTTTGGATGATGTTTTTGTCATACACCCCTTACTATTATTGATGCCAGTATTAACCATTATTTTAATGGTTAAAAAAACACCTGCCATTCCGGCATTAATGGGTGTAGGTATTTTAGGCGGTGTGCTCGCCATCTTCGTTCAGGGGTCTTCCGTAACTACTGTCATTCAAGTCATGACAAGTGGATTCCATGTAGAGTCTGGAATAAAAGCATTAGATTCCTTGTTAAATCGAGGAGGACTTATGTCGATGCTGGGGACAATTGGCTTGTTGATTTTAGCAACCGCACTTGGGGGAATTTTAGAAGAGACTGGGTCGTTCGAGGTATTAACTAAAAAGATGATGTCAAAAGTTCATTCTACTGGAACCTTAATCAGCACCACCATTCTTTCTACCTTTATAGTCGCATTTGCCAGTGGGGCACAATTTTTAGCTATCATTTTACCAGCAAGAACATTTGTCAAAAACTATAAAAAGATGGGGATTGATACGAAGAACCTTTCTCGCTGTGTAGAAGCTGCAGGAACTGTTGGAATCAACCTTGTTCCGTGGGGGGTACCTGCTGTATTTGCTGCGGGAATACTCGGTGTTAGTCCAGGTGAATTTATTCCGTTTGCGTTCTTTGCCTTCCTAGTCCCACTCATGAATATTTTATTCGGATTTACCGGTTGGACGATTACAAAGAAAAACTATGAAGGCGAAACAAATCACAAAAGGAGTGTTTCACTATGAGTGAGGTCATCTTAAGCGTAATAGGAACTGCTCAAGATGCTGGGCTGCCCCATCCAAATTGTTTTTGTAAAAATTGTTCAGAGGCAATCAGAAACCCGCAGTTTAGACGCCTTGCCGCATCGTTGGCGATTGTCGAAGCCAATGAGCAGACATGGCATTTGATTGATGCATCACCTGATCTGAAGGAGCAAATGGCTAGGCTGCAAATGAAATACGATCTGCAAACCAAGCTAATGGATCATATTTTTTTAACTCATGCCCATTTGGGACATTACCCAGGTCTATTATTTTTAGGACGAGAAGCCATTGGCGCAAAGGGAATCCCGGTAATGGCTGGGTCAAAAATGAAGTATTTATTAGAAGAACAGGCTCCATGGAGCCAATTAACGAAGCTTGGCAATATAAGTGTCCAAGAACTCCAGGATAGCCAGGATATTCAGGTTTCTCCTTGTGTTACGGTAACACCTGTTGAAGTGCCGCATCGCAATGAATTTTCGGAGACATTTGCTTTTTGGATTAAGGGACCAAATAAGAAAGTCCTCTATGTCCCAGATATCGATCGCTGGCACGAGTGGGACCATGACATTCGCTCCGTTTGCGAGGAAGCAGACATATGTTTACTCGATGGGACCTTTCATTCCGAAAAGGATCTTGAAAATATTGGGCGGGATTATCGCGAAATCCCTCATCCGCTCATGACAGAAACAATGGACCTGCTGCAAGATTTAACAAAAACGACTGAGATTTATTTCACCCATTTAAATCATTCAAATCCGGCAATCGATTCGGAGCAGGAGATTCGGAGCCAAATTGAGGCGAATGGCTTTCATATTGCAGAAGAGGGGATGGAGTTTAGGTTATAATCCCGCTAAATAATTTGGTTCGGTCATAAAAATTAATGAAAGCCAATTCATATGCGAATGGCTTTCATTTTTGCATTTTATACTAATGTTTCTGTTACTTTAAATCGTATTTTTTACACTTTAAAATAAAAACCGTCCGATACTAATGATACTGCTGAGAATTCCCAGCCCGCCTAATGCTCCTTTTCCAACCTTAAGTAAACCTCCGAACATCCCCGGTTGACCTTGACCCGCGTTATTCCACCAGCCCATCGGAACTCTCGGATTACCCCAGCCTGCTGGATAGCCATAATTTCCCCAGCCTGGCGGACGTCCAGGACCTCCCCAACCCATCATTTGCCCTTGAGTGTTCAAACCCGTTTGATTCATCGGAGCCCAACTGGCTGGCTGACCCTGGGTACTCAAACCCGTTTGATTCATGGGGGCCCAACTGGCTGGCTGTCCTTGAGCACCTAAACCTGTTTGATTTATTTTCGCCGCCCAATTAACCGGATGCCCAGGATCATTATTAACCGGACCCCACCAACCTACTGGATTAACTGGACCACTCCAGCCTGCTGGAATTCCAAGACCATTTAATTGGTTAACTTTAGGCATTTGTTCTTGCAGGTGTAATGGTGATACCGAAATTTGGTTATTATATGACTGCCTTTGTCCACTTAATTTCGTATATTTATAATGGTACATCTGCATAACCCCCCCATCTTAAAAACATAATGTTAAGGTTAGGTTATGTAATTTGACTTTTTGTGACTGGTTAAATAACCAAGTGTATAAGCCAAAATAAAAAAGTGCGCCGGGAGGGCTTGCCTAAATTTTTATAGAAAAAAAGAGCTTAAAACGCCGTATAACAATCTAAGTCCCAACCAGCAATCGTCCGCTTGTTGGGCTTTTTTCCGTGATAACGCCAATGAGGCAAAAGAACCGTCCCCGTGCCTCACCCAAAGTTAAAAACAGCTTGGTTTCTGACGATTTCTGTGATGTAGTTCATGGTCATTTGCATGGCTTCTTCTGGTGTGTATTGCCTGCGGTTGTTTAGGATGTTGGTGAACATGCCTTGCCAGATGAGGATGGTGATTTCGTTGATGGCATCGATATTTTCCTCTTTGATATAGCCTTCCTTTAGGGCTAATTCCAAGTATGATCTTCCTCGTTTGGACATGTTCCGTTCGAATAGAATCGGTTTTAGCTCCTCCGGGATGGAGATCAGTTCCTCCGGATAAATCTGATAATAACGTTCAAGCAGATTTTCCGGCTGTTCTCCTAGGTCCATGATAAAGACAGCATGAAAAATCTGCGGGTTTTGGAACGAGTGCTTGCAGAAGCATTCCCAGGCCAACAAGTATTTCTCTACGGGATTATTCCCTTTATCCATATATGTGGACACTTCATCTGTATAGGGCTTTAGAAACTTCATCGCCGCGAAAAAAATTAAATGTGAGATCTCGGAAAAATAATTATAGATGGTGGCACTATTGTAGCCTGCTTTATCGGCCACCTTCCGAATGGTGATCTTATTAATGCCCTCTTCCTCAATAATTTCCGCCGTCGCTTCCACAAAATATTGCCACATACGGCTCATTTGAATTTTCTTCTTCATTACAGCCAATTCTCCTCATCTATCGCCTTTTTTGAGTATATCAAATTTTTAGAATTTTCATTGAAAAATTTCAGATGGAATAATATAATCTTAATTATAAAGTAATCATGATTATATTTTAACCAATTTTACCACGATTGGGGGGTTTTTAGAAACTATTTTACTAGAAATGAAATTTACAAAGGAGTGGAAGAATGGGGAAGGTAAAAATTGATCCGATTGTATTTTGGTCTTCATTAATTGTTATTGTTGCTGCAACCTTACTACTGGTCTTCAATCGTGAAACGGCGGAACCGTTATTAAACAACATGATGACAGACATTACGTTTAAGCTGGATTGGGCGTTTCAGTTTCTGACCGCAGGATTATTTATCTTGCTAGTTTGGCTGATTTTTGGACGCTATGGAAAAATCAAACTCGGCGAAGGAAAGCCTGAATTCTCCAACTTTAGCTGGGGCGCGATGCTGTTTTGCGCTGGGATGGGTACGAGTATTATGTTCTGGTCGATCATGGAACCGATCTATTATTATACCGGCCCGCCATTCGGCATCAAGGCAAAAAGCCCTGAAGCGGCGGAGTGGGCTGTCACCTACGGTTTATTCCATTGGGGGATTTCAGCATGGTCGTTGTATGCGCTTCCAACTGTAACCATTGCTTACTCATTCTTTGTGAAAAAGCAATCCTCTTTAAAAATCAGTACCGCCTGCCGCGGTGTACTTGGGAAGCACGCTGACGGCTTGGTTGGAAAAATTATCGATATCCTGGTGATTTGGAGTCTGGTTGGCGGACTTGGCACTTCCTTAGGGCTTGGTGTTCCGATGATTTCTGCAGTCATTGGCGAAATTTTAGGAATGGAACAATCACTTGGATTGAGTATCATCATTATTCTTATTTGGACCGTCATTTATTGTTCCAGCGCCTATCTCGGACTTTATAAGGGCATCCGCAAATTAAGCGACATCAACGTGTATATGGCCTTGGCGCTTGCCTTATTTGTGCTGCTGGTTGGACCTACCTTATTTATTCTATCTTATTTTACAAACAGCTTCGGCCTGATGCTGCAAAATATCGTACGTATGAGCTTTTATACAGACCCAATTAATCGGGGAGGCTTCCCGCAGGGCTGGACAGTCTTTTATTGGGCCTGGTTTGCGGCGACATCGCCATTTATGGGCTTATTCGTGGCCCGAATTTCAAAAGGAAGAACGATCAAGGAATTAATCAGCGCTGTTCTGTTATGGGGCTCGTTAGGAAGCTGGCTGTACTTTGCGGTGTTTGGCGGTTATGCGATGCACCTTCAGCTGAATGATATTGTCCCAATCACGGAAATTCTCGACAAACAGGGAGGCCCTGCCGCGATTGTCGCTGTCTTGAAGTCTCTGCCGCTCAGCACTATTGTCTTGATTTTCTTCGTGGTTCTCGGCTTTATTTTCCTAGCGACTTCATTGGATTCAGCCACTTATATTCTTTCTGCTATTGCCACTAAAGAACTAGTGGGTGAGCAGGAGCCGGCGCGCTGGCACCGTCTGTTATGGGGAGGCATTCTGGCCATTATGGCGGTAGCCTTGTTAATGATTGGCGGGCTGAAGGTCATTCAAACTTCCTCCGTCATTGTGTCCGTTCCGGTTATCATCATTTATCTCTTGCTGACAGTGTCCTTACTCCGGTGGTTAAAGCAAGATTACGGCAGCCCATCTTCAAAAGACCTTGATTTAGAGGAAAAGGCGGGCTAAGTCCTTAAAGAAATGATTGCTAACGCGCAGTGTGCCGCCCTGGCTACTGCGCTTATCCTTATCAGGCGTTTTTTTGAAAAATTTATGGAAAAGGTTTTGGAGGTTTTTTCATGGTTTTTAATGTACGTGATTCGAATCTTTCTATTAAAAAAGAATTCCCGCGGAAGGTCCATATAATCGAGCATGTTTGGATTCCGATGTCGGACGGCACGCGCCTTTCTGCAAAAATCTGGCTCCCAGAGGATGCCGAGCAGCAGCCGGTTCCGGCAATTTTAGAATATATCCCATACCGGAAAAATGATTTTACGGCACTGCGGGATTCGATCCGCCATCCTTATTTCGCCGGGCACGGATATGCGAGCATTCGCGTCGATATGCGGGGGGCTGGCGATTCGGAAGGGATTCTTTATGATGAATACCTGCCACAGGAGCAGGAGGATGCCCTTGATGTATTAAACTGGATTGCGGAGCAGCCATGGAGTACCGGAGCGGCAGGCATGATTGGTAAGTCATGGGGTGGCTTTAATGGCCTTCAGGTGGCTGCAAGGCGTCACCCTGCTTTAAAAGCGATTATTACCCTTTGCTCTACGGACGACCGCTACGCCGATGATGTCCATTATATGGGGGGCTGCGTGCTGGCGTCTGATATGCTTTGGTGGGCTTCGACGATGCTTGTTTATAATGGCCGTCCAGCAGATCCGGAAGTGGTCGGGGAAACGTGGCGATCGAGCTGGCTGGAGCGCCTTGAAAAAACGCCGCCATTTGTCGAGGAGTGGATGAAGCATCAGCGCCGTGATGCCTATTGGAAGCATGGTTCTGTCTGTGAAAATTATGCGGATATCGATATTCCGGTCTTTGCTGTTGGCGGCTGGGCAGACGGTTATACGAATGCCATCCTGAGGCTGCTAGAGGGACTGCCGGGACCACGGAAAGGATTAATCGGCCCGTGGGCGCATGAGTATCCGGAGGTAGCAGTTCCCGGTCCGGCGATTGGCTTTTTACAGGAAGCCTTGCGCTGGTGGGATTATTGGTTAAAGGGAATCGACACCGGCATTATGGAGGAGCCGATGCTGAGGGCATGGATGCAAGAAAGTGTACCGCCGCAAGTAGATTACGAGGAACGTTCTGGCCGGTGGGTGGCCGAAACAGCCTGGCCGTCGCCGGCGATCGAACCAATGGGTTTTTGGCTGGATGAAAAAAGAATGTCAGAACTGGTGCCGGGTGAAAAACAGGAAATCCTCGTTTCCAGTGTCCAGCAGCATGGACTTTATTCCGGTGTTTGGTGCCCATTTGGCCAGCCGGGCGACCTTGCATCTGACCAGCGGCTCGAAGATGGGCTTTCGGTTTGTTTCACTTCAGAACCCTTGATGGAACCGGTGGAAATCCTCGGTTTTCCGGAGGTGACAGTGGAATTGTCGTCTGACCGGCCGAACGCTTTGCTTGCCGTCCGGCTTTGCGATATCGCGCCAGACGGGGCCTCAACCTTGGTCAGCTGGGGCATGTTGAATTTAACTCATCGGGACAGCCATGAGTTCCCAACTCCGCTTGTTCCAGGTGAGCGTTATACCGTAACCGTCAAGCTCAATGCGATTGGGCATGTGCTGCCTGAAGGACACCGCTGGTCGGTCGCGTTGTCGCCAACCTATTGGCCGCATGCCTGGCCATCGCCGGAACCGGTGACCTTGAAAGTTTTTACCGGTGAAAAAACGCGTGTGACCTTGCCGGTACGGCCGCCGCAGCCGCTGGATCAGGAACTGCCTGAATTTGGTCCTCCGGAAACGGCCGCTGTCGCTGAACGGGAAATCCTTAGGGCCGAGAACCGCACCCGGAAAGTCCACCATGATTTAATTAACGGAGTATGGGTGCTCGATGACTTTTCAGACGAAGGAGCCCGCCGCCTGCCTAGTAATGGTCTCGAATATGGCAGTATTAATCGGAATGTTTACACCATTAAAGAGGGCGACCCGCTGTCGGCCGAGGTTAGCTGCGAATGGACGCTGACGGTGGGCCGCGGAAGCTGGCAGACACGTCTTGAGAGTGTGAGTACCATGAAAGCAGATGTCTCTAAGTTTTATCTCACCAATGAATTGACAGCTTTTGAGGGTGAGGAGCAAGTTTTTTCGAAAAAATGGAATAAGGAAATTCCGCGCGATCTTGTGTGAAATGAAATAAATGATCCCCTGGTGAAGACCTAGTCTGCCAGGGGGTTTTTTGAGGGAAAAAGTAGATTTGGGGGGAGTTTTAATGAAGATAAATAAAAGGATTCAAATTTTTCGAGAGTTTATGGAGCAGAAGGGCGTCAGACTTAGTCTGATTTGGGACCCCGACAATCAATATTATTTAAGCGGTTTTCGAGCGATTATCTATTCTCGTCCCATTGTGACACTCATCCATGCGGATAAAACTGAACTTATTGTTCCAGGGCTGGAAGAGCTTCATGCTTTAGAAAAGGCGAAAGTTGACAAACTCTATGTTTATTATGAGCAGATTGATATGGCTCACAAGGAGATTTCCTATTTAGATCATTTAACTAGATTGATAAAAAAATATCCTGCCGGAACAAAGCTTGGCGTTGAATTGGGGCTGCTGCCTGCGAGCGTCTATTTATTTTTACAAGAGCAGGGCTTTGAGCTTGTCGACGTTGGTCAAAAAATTATTAACATGAGGGCGATTAAAGATGAACAAGAGATAGAGCTGCTGAAAGTTGCCGGCCAGCTGTCCGACTATGCGATCGGCGAATCGCTCAAACATGCACGGGCCGGAATTAGTGAATTGGAATTCGATTCGTATGGTGACAAGTTTTTATTGGAAATTGCCTCAAAGGACTATCCGGAGGAGTTGATTGGCTACGCGAATTGGACCTGTTCCGGAATCAAGCGGAGCGCCATGCCGCACCTTTACTCCAGCACGCGGAAATTTGCTGATGGCGATGTTGTCGTTCACAGCCGTCAGGTGTGGTTTAACGGATACCGAGCCGAAAACGAGCGGACGTTTTTTGTCGGAAAGCCATCTGAAAAACAAAAGGACTTATTGAAATTGGCGATCGAGGCGCAGCGGGTCGGCATGGAAATGATTCAGCCGGGAATTACGGCAAAAGAGGTCGATATTGCGTCGTATCAGGTTTTTAAAAAGGCTGGTTACGGAGAATATGTGAATCATCGAATCGGACATGGGTTAGGATTATCGGAACACGAGGAACCGTACTTGCGGTTTGATAATGACTTGGTGCTCGAGGAGGGCATGGTTTACACTATTGAGCCAGGCGTGTATGTGCCGGGCCTTGGGGGCTTTAGGCATTCCGATACGATTATTTTGACCAAGACAGGAAGTTTTTCGATTACCCAATACCCTCGTGAACTAGAATACATGCTTTTTGATTAACAGCTGAGGTGGACGTCATGTCGTCAATTATTCTTACCATCATTGTGATTAACGTTTTATATGTTTCTTTATTTACTTTGAGAGTGATGATTGTCATTAAAGGATACCGGGTTCTAGCCTCAGTGCTGTCGATGGGTGAGGTGTTTGTCTATTTGATGGGACTGACAATTGTCCTTGATAATCTTGATAAACCCATGAACATCGCAGCCTACTGCTTTGGCTGGGGACTAGGTGTGTTTGTCGGCAGTAAAATTGAAGGGTATTTGGCTCTAGGTTACGTCGTGATGGAGGTCATCGTGGAGCCGGTGGACTGTATCCTGCCTGACAAACTCAGGGAACAGGGCTATGGAGTCACTTCTTGGGGGGCCGATGGAAAGGAAGGCAAGCGGCTGGTCATGAAAATCCTGGCCAAACGAAACCGCGAACAAAAACTCAAAAACCTCATCCTATCCCTATCACCAAAAGCCTTCATCATCTCCTACGACCCCACCCACTTTAATGGAGGGTTCTTGCTAAAGAGGCTTGGGTGAAGCATGGGGACGGTTCTCATGCCTCATTTAGAGCAAAAGAACCGTCCCCGTGCTCTATTTCGACGTATTTTCTGATAGGATGGATGATATTTTGATGTAGACTAGTAGGTCTTCTTCGGAAAATTGGTGTAGTTTGTTTAGTATTTTGGTATATTCCGCTTTATCTAATTGGTAATGGAAATCGTAAACCATCTTCCCTTTTTCTGTTAGTTCTAGGATGTATTCTCGTTTATCGATTGGGTTTTTGGATTTTAATACTAGGCCTTTTTTGATTAGTTTATTAACCATTTGAGAGATGGCGCCTTTTGTTTTTTTTGTAAGATTGGCAAGCTCTGAAGCAGTCGTTTGGGTTTTGTTTCCGATTAAATTGATTGTATGTGCTTCGACCATATAAAGCTCATCTTCGGTACCGTACTTTCTAGGTATACTTTCGTAGGAGCTAATTTGTCTGGAAAGGTCATAGACAGATTCCATTAATTCATAAATAATCTCTTCCTTTTTCATTACTGCTCCTTTTTAAAAATTTAATAGATTCTTATCTTTATTATAGCATAATACTTATTTTTCCAGTCACTTTTATCAGATGGAATAGCCTCCAATATCGATGAGCAGAAAGACCTAACAATTATATTTTGATATAATTGTTTTAATTTTCAGAATTTTTATTGACTAAATATAGTATAGTTGCTAAACTATATTTAGATGGTTTAGCAACTATACTATCGTTAAAAGCACTTTTTTTAAAAATATTTGTAAGCGTTTTAATTCAAAAGAGGGGGAGTTGATTTCAAGTGAAGTACGATTTTGACCAAATCGTCGACCGCAGAAATACGTATTCCTTGAAATGGGACGGCGGCGATTTAATTAAGGAATTGGGAATTACCCAGAGGTATGATCAAGAAACTTTGCCTTTATTTACGGCGGACATGGATTTTCCAGTTCCTCAGCCTTTACTCGATGCCTTGCATCAAACAGTAGAGCATCGGATATTTGGTTACTCCATTTTTCCAAAGGAGTACTTCGAGGCGATTCAGCATTGGTTTAAAAAGAGACATGACTGGGACATCCAAACCGAAGAAATTGTCTATAGTCCAGGAACAGTCCATGCTTTGAATGTGGCGGTACGAGCTTTTACCGAGCCCGGCGATGGGGTGATCATTCAGCGTCCGGTCTATCCGCCGTTTACTGCGGCGATTGAAGGGAACGGACGACAAGTCGTTAATAACGCCCTGATCCGCGAACAGGATGGCTCTTATTCGATTGATTTTGAAGATTTTGAGGCAAAAGCAAAGAATGAAAATACGAAGCTGTTTATCCTCTGCAATCCGCATAATCCGACTGGAGGAATTTTTACACCGGAAGAATTAACAAGATTATCAGATATTTGTGAAAAAAATCAGGTTCTTATCATTGCGGATGAAATTCACGGGGACTTAATTCGCCGGAACCAAACCTTTATCCCAATCGCCAAAGCGGCAGCGAACACGCAGCATATTATTACCTGCACGGCCATCAACAAAACCTTCAACGTGGCCGGGCTCCATTGCACCAATGTCATCATTCCGAATCCTGAACTTAGGAACATCTTCAGCCAAGCCATGGGTTTCCAATTACCATCGCCTTTTACCGTATCAGCGTTGATCGCTGTCTACCATAAAGGAGAGGAATGGCTGGAAGAGTTGAAGGAGTATTTAGATGAAACGATGGAATATGTACAAGCTTTTTTTGCTGAAAAAATGCCACAAGTGAAGGTACACATTCCGGAAGGAACGTATGTGATGTGGATGGACTTCAGCGCTTATGGAATCACGCCAGAAGAGGTTCATGATCGTATTTACAATAAAGCCAATGTCTTATTGGAAGATGGCAGTATGTTTGGTGAAGAGGGACAAGACTTCCAGCGAATTTGCGTATCTTCCCCAAGACCGATTATTAAGGAAGCGTTGGAACGGATCGAAAAGGAATTTTCCGACCTCGCGTCTCCTAATCATAAAGCAGCTACCATCCGATGACGCAGTAACAATCCCAAAAAACATATAAGAGGTGAATGAAATGGCTAGTCAAGAATCGAATTTAAAAAAGGTTTTAGGGCTTGGGGATGTAATGAGTATTAGTATCGGGCAAATAATTGGTGCTGGAGTCATGGCCCTCACCGGAATTGCCATTGGGATGACGGGGAGCGGCGTTTCGTTGGCCTTTGTCATTTCATCCATCTTTACCTTGTTTATGGTTATTCCTATTGCCGCGATGGGTTCAGCTATTCCAACAACAGGAGGATTGTACAGATATACAAGCCGGTTATTGTCCCCAAAGGTCGGGTTCTTTTGGTTAACGTTATTTATTCTTGCGCAGTTAACCCTGGCTATGTATGCGATATCCTTTGCGGAATATGTTCAAGGCCTGGTGCCTAATGCACCGCTAAAACTGATCGCGTTCTTGCTGCTGACTGTGTTTTATATTGCGAATTTAGTAGGCGTACATTTTGCAGCCCTAGTTGAAAAATTAATGGTTCTTGTCTTACTGCTTGCCTTGATTGTTTTTGTGGTATGGGGAATGCCTGAGGTGAACTACGCTGTGTTTAATTCAGGTGAAATGTTCTCAGGCGGCTTTGGTGGATTTTTTATGGCTGTAGGATTGTTATCCTTTGCTACCGGCGGTGCTCAGGTCATTGCGGAACTAGGTGGAGAAATGAAAAATCCCGGGAGAGATATCCCATTGACGATTATTACCACCACATTGGGTGTCGGAATCTTGTATGCGTTTATGGCGACGATTGCTGCAGGGGTGCTGCCGATTGCCGATGTTGCGAACAAGCCTTTAACAGATGTGGCAAAAACGATTTTACCAAAACCGCTGTTTATCTTCTTTATGGTCGGTGGAGCCATGTTTGCCTTAGCAACAACATTAAATGCGACTCTTTCCTGGGTTACTAAAGGGATTATGATTGCCTGTGAAGACGGCTGGCTGCCAAAATCCTTAGGGCAAGTAAATAAAAAGTTTGGAACACCGCACTGGTTACTTACCTTGTTTTATGTGATTGGAGTAATTCCAATTGTAACAGGGCTTTCCTTAGGAATCATATCGGCATTAGGCACTGGCGTATTACTGCTGGCG
The DNA here is from genome assembly GCF_042653105.1 of Neobacillus sp. GCM10023253. NCBI lineage: Bacteria > Bacillati > Bacillota > Bacilli > Caryophanales > Bacillaceae > Neobacillus > Neobacillus sp. GCM10023253. The sequence continues at coordinate 168,747 of NZ_JBHSHV010000026.1, read as the reverse complement.
AATATGATTCCGGTTTTTGCTGCCACCAAATTACCAAAGAAACACCCTGAGCTGTATCAGGCAGCACCATTTAAACTGTCGCCAATGGTTTTAAATACGGTTGTCTATATCGGAATTGCCCTATTATTTTTTCAAGGATATTTACTCATGTCATCTTTGTCTATGCCGATCATTATCGGAACGATTGTCTATCTAGTAGCTGCTGCAGCTTACGTTATGATAGTAGGTAAAAAAATAACCCACGATCCCGGCCACTTCGGCTTCGGCGGGCATGTAAACACAACTGAAAACCCCAAGGAGAATATAGGAGTCTAAAATGATGCATGGGGACGGTTCTCATGCCTCACTTTGTGAGGCAGAAGAACCGTCCCCGCGCATCCAATGAAATGGAGGTAAAAGATTTGATAGATGAAAGTTTATATAAAAAGTCAAATATTCGTAGGTTGCCGGAATTAGGAAAGCTTGCACCCGAGACGTTTAAAGCGTTTGTGAAGTTTGACCAATTGGCTTTAGCGCCAGGGGCGATTCCTCAAAAGACAAAAGAACTCATTGCTGTCGCTGTGGCACATGTTACGGGTTGCCCTTATTGCATTGATGGTCATGTTGCGAAGGCAAAAAAACTAGAGGCTTCCAAGGAAGAGATGCTGGAGGCGATTATGGTCGCGACTGCTTTGAAAGCAGGTTCAGCCTTGGCACATGGATTAAATGCCTTGAATGCCTATGATGAGGATGGGGGAGATGAGCTTTACAACCGCTCCAACATGAATCGATTTGGCGAGTTCAAAGAATTAGGGCAAGAATCCTTTCAAGCCTTTGTGAAGTTTGATACGCAAGCCCTGAAAGCCGGGTTATTAAGCCGTAAGGAGAAGGAATTAATTGCTGTTGCTGTCGCCCATGTGACAGGCTGTGCCTACTGTATTGAAACTCATACGAAAAAGGCCAAGCAATTGGATGTTACGAAGGAAGAGCTCGTCGAAGCCATCTTTGTCGCAACCGCATTAAAGGCAGGGTCTGCACTTGCCCATAGTGTGAATGCGCTAAACGCATACGATGAAAATTGAATAGTGAGGCGTGGGGACGGTTCTTTTGCATCATGATGCACAAGAACCGTCCCCATGTTTCAATTTTAGGTTTATAGCAAATAATAGAAATGGTAGTAAAATTGTTTTTCGAAAAGGATTTGAGGGAACGTAATGTTACACACTGTGGTTTCGTATTTAAGATTTGCGCTGCCTTTTCTTTATTTGCTGGGTTCCTGGCGCTGGGGTGATTGGAGGAATTGGAAGGAGTACTATCCAACCATTCTTTTTTTCGTAACCGTGAACTTTTTTATTTCTATTATTATGTATGAATATCCACTATGGACTTATAAAGAATCTTTTTTTATTCCCAACCATACCATTGTTGATTTTATTATTGCTTTTTTGATTTTCCCCCAAATGGCCTTTATATTTCTTTCAAAATACCCTTTTCAGGCAAGCCTGCTTAAACAGATAGGTTATGCATCTATCTGGGTCATTTTTGGTATCGCAATAGAGAGCCTTTTTAAGGCTGCAAACCTAATCTCCTATGATCATGGCTGGAATTTCTGGTGGTCTCTCATAGTCTGGATCTTTATGTTTTTTGGCCTGCGCCTCCACCATACAAGGCCCATATTAGCCTGGTTCCTCTGTTTCGCATGTACCATTTTTTTAATCCTATACTTTCACATACCCATTACGAAATACAAATGATGCATGGAATGATGCATGGGGACGGTTCTCGTGCCTCACTCGAAATGATGCACGAGAACCGTCCCCACGCCTTACCATCTCACTCATTAAACAAACTCTATTAAGTCCTCCAAAGGAATCCGTGTGGTTTTGAATGCTGGTGCTGCTGCTTTTCCCAGTGATATTAGAATCATTGGCATGTAGCGGTCGGATACTTGGAACTTATCCATGAATTTTTGTTTGTCAAAGCCGCCCATTGGGACCGTGTCGTAGCCTTTTGCTTTGGCAGACAGCATTAGCTGCATCGACACTAGGCCTGTATCAAAAGCCGCGATATTTTTGCGAACTTCTTCGGGTAAGTTAGAGTACAAGCTGTTTGAACCAGTAATTAGACGGTGCATGTTGGCTTCATCCATATATCCGGCTTCATTAGCACTTCGGTACACCTTCTCAATATTTCTGTACATTTCCTTATCACCCAAAACCGCAATCACGGCTGAAGAGGTTTCGACCTGCTCTTGATTGTTTGCAATCTGCCGGAGCTCTTTCTTCATTTCTTGGTCCTCAATCACGATAAATCGCCAAGGCTGGAGATTGCTTGAAGAAGGAGCCAGGATAGCCTCATTTAAGATTTCTTCAATTTCCTCTCGGGCTATTTTAAAAGCAGGATCATATTTTCGAACAGAGTGACGTTCTCTGATTACATCGCTAAAACTTTGTGCATTCATAGTTGCAGTGGACATTCTTATTGCCTCCTTTTGAAAAATAAAACTTACTAAAAGTAAGCATTTTTTAGTTCGTGTTTTAGCTTACTATTAGTAAGTAAATGAGTCAAGCAAAAACTATTGTGATATAATGTGAAAATATTGGTGATAAGCAAATGAGGTAAGGAAATGGAAAAATCAAACTGTAGCTGTACTGAACAAGAGATAAGTAAAATCTGCAAGGATTTCCATGGGACGATTGAATTTATCGGAAAACGGTGGATGGGGATTATTATTTATCAATTGCTGAATGGGCCGAAACGTTTTCATGAGCTTGTGGAGAACATTCCTGGCATTTCTGACAGGCTTTTAACCGAACGACTGCGCGATCTTGAAAAAGAAGGCTTAGTCATCAAAAAAGTCCTTGTCCCTTCACAAAAGAAAGTCGAATATGAATTAACTCCAGCAGGCAAGGAACTTGAGGCGGTTATCACTTCCATTCTCCACTGGGTTAAAACAAGGCAGAAGTGAGGCATGGGGACGGTTCTTGTGCCTCATTAATGCACAAGAACCGTCCCCCAACTATTTTTCCAAATAAAAAAGGGCAGCAATAACATGCTGCCCTTAGCTTCGGATATCGAGTATTTACAGTTGATTCGAAACTATTGTTAGTAATGCACTAAGAACGATTGTGGTAAAAACAATAGAGACATATACAAGGTTCTTCTTCATCTTTTTCCTTCTTATTACTTCCTCCGGTGTAAGCCAGTAACTCTTTGACATCAAAAATCCCCCTCATTCATTTGATGGCAGCTGGCTGGCCTTGCTCCATCACAGAGGCCCCTATAGCTTTGCGTCATCACCTTACAGTGACTTTGCCCTTACATAGATTAAAGGATTTTAAGAAATTTGTCTATATTTGTCGAAAATGAAACGTGGGACGGTTCTCGTGCCTCATTTTCGGCTCGTTTTGATGCACAAGAACCGTCCCCATGCATCGTTCTAAAGCTCTCCTATTGTTAATAGAATATATTAATTTGAGGAAGTTGAAAGTGGTGAATGTCGAGGATGAAGGAAACGGCCCATATAGAGATTAGTGGGATGTATTGTGCCGCCTGCGCTGCCAGAATTGAAAAAGTTGTCTCCAAAATAGACGGGGTCGAGGAAGTGCAAGTCAATCTGGCAACGGAAAAGGGGCGCGTCACATTCAGTAAGAATCGGACAAGCATTCAGGAAATTATCAATAGAATCATTAAAATTGGCTATGATGCAAAAATCGACCGGCAGAATCATATACAGTCCGAGCTGGAGAAACGGAGAGAAATGACGGTTCTCAAGCGGCATTTCTTTGTCTCGGCCTTGCTTACTGTACCTTTAGCGTGGGCTATGTTTGCCCACTTTACATGGGCTTCTTTTATCGACGTGCCAGAGCTGTTTCTCCAGCCCCTCTTCCAATTTGCTTTAACGATTCCGATTCAATTTATCATCGGGTTCAAATTTTACGAACGGGCATGGAAAGCGCTGAAAAGCGGCAGTGCGAATATGGATGTTCTAGTGGTGCTAAGTACGTCGGCGGCTTTTTTTTACAGCCATTATTTAACGTTCACACACTTAGGTAGTTCTGCGCATCCAGTGTTGTATTATGAAACAAGTGCTTTTATCATTACATTCATTTTATTAGGAAAATTTCTTGAAGCCCGAACAAAAATGAGAACCACACAGGCAATCAAGCAGCTTTATCAATTGCAGACGAAAACGGCCACCTTGTTTTTGAACGGAAAGGAATCTCCATCGCCTGTTGACCGGCTGTCTCCAGGGCAAGTGATTATCGTGAAATCAGGCGAAAAAGTCCCGATAGACGGGGAGGTTGTTGAAGGGAACTCAATGGTTGACGAGTCATTGTTAACTGGGGAAAGCATCCCTGTTGAAAAAAGCAACGGTCATACTGTCTTTGCCGGGACCATCAATCACAACAGCAATTTAAAAATAAAGGTCACAAAACGGGACTCTGAGACGACCTTATCGCAAATTATTCGAATTGTTGAGGAAGCGCAGGCCTCAAAGGCGCCAATTCAGCATATCGCCGATAAAGTTACGGGCATTTTCGTTCCGATTATTATTGTTATTGCGCTGCTTACGTTTGTGCTGTGGTATTGGATTTTTGAGCCGGGGGTTTTAAGCGCGGCGCTCGAAAAGATGATTGCCGTCTTAATTATCGCCTGCCCTTGTGCCTTAGGATTGGCCACGCCTACGTCCGTCATGGTTGGGAGTGGACGAGCCGCCCAGTCGGGGATTCTTTTTAAAGAAGGGAAGTTTCTTGAATTACTAGGGAAGAGCACCACGGTAATCTTGGATAAAACCGGAACGCTCACGAAAGGCGAGCCGCACGTTACGGACGTGTATGTAGAGCATGTTAGCGAGGGAGAGTTCTTTGCCATTATCGGTGCGGTGGAGGGATCTTCGGGGCACCCAATCGCGAAGGCTATCGTAGCAGAAGCCCGGAGAAGGGGAGTTAGTCTTCCAATTGCAAATGAGGTTGTCGCAATCCCGGGTTATGGAATTAAGGCGTTTGTGAGTGGAAAAGACGTGTTGATTGCGAATCCAAGTTATTTTTTGAAAAATAAACTTTATATTCCGCCTAGAGCGGGTAAAGAAATTGCACGACAAGAACAAGAAAGGAAGACGGTGATGGCGGTTGCGATTCAAAACCGCTTTGCCGGGATGATTGCTGTTGCAGATGAGGTAAAACCAGCCTCGAAAGCGGTGGTATCTGGCTTGAAAGGGATGGGACTGGACGTCATCATGCTGACAGGCGACAACCTTGAGACTGCCAAGGCGGTTGCAAAAAAGACCGGGATTTCAAAGGTGAAAGCGACCGTCACACCACAGCAAAAGGCGGAAATCATCCGAGCATTGCAGAAGCAAGGAAAGAAGGTGGTGATGGTGGGGGATGGGATGAATGATGCCCCAGCCTTGACCGTTGCGGATGTGGGCATCGCCATGGGGACCGGCTCCGACCTTGCCATCGAATCCGGTGACATTACCGTCATCAAAGGAGATTTGAGCAAGGTGGTCGAGGCCATACAAATCAGCAAAGCCACCATGACCAACATCAAACAAAACTTCCTCTGGGCCTTCCTATACAACATCATCAGCATCCCATTCGCCATGCTCGGCCTTCTAGCCCCCTGGCTCGCCGGCGCCGTCATGGCCTTCAGCTCCGTCTCAGTAGTCCTAAACGCCCTTCGCCTAAACAGAATGTGATGCATGGGGACGGTTCTCGTGCATCATTTTCAGTGCGTTTTCCAATGATGCATGGTGATGCACAGGGACGGTTCTCATGCCTCAATTTCAAAAGCAGCTTGCCTCCGTTGATGGGCAAGCTGCTTTGTTTATTACATTAAAATGAAGTTATTTTTTATTGACTTGGCGTCCGCTTTTTTTCTGGCTTTGTGAACTGGTGTTTCCAATTTGAAATTCATTGCCTAATTCAATATCGTTTCTTTTATCGTGTTTCTCAATTTGTTCTCGCGTTTGATCTCGTTGCATACCCTGATTATTAGACACGATTCATTCCATCTCGCTTTCCGATTAGTCTTTTTTAAAATCGCAAATAAGGCATGAAAAAAAAGGGGGTACTGACGCAAATCAGTATCCCTTTTTTGTGGAAGCACAGAAGAAATCCTGGTTGGGTCTGTTCCGAAGACTTTTCTGATCTCACACAACTATTATTATGTACTCATACCCAATTTTATATTAGGTCATGGGGACGGTTCTCGTGCCTCACTTTCGAAAGATGCTTGCTTACATCTTAGGCAGGGTGTTTTTTTTTTTTTGCTAACGGAAAACTCGAAATTTGTTTGAGTATAGAGGAAAAGCATCTTCTATTTCCCAAGCAATTTTCGACGAGTTTTTCCATTGAATTCTATGAAAAGAGTAATAATAACGGGGTTTTGTCGGAATCCAACCAAACGATTGGTTGAAAAAGAAAAACGGGAAACCTGTAAAAGTCTCCCGAAAAATCATAAAACAGTCTCTTTGAACTTGTAATTTTGATGCACAAGAACCGTCCCCATGCATCACCCATGTATCAATTTGTGGTAAACTATATAATATTTTAAATTTATGTAAGGTGATTGATGTGCTTGGAGTTTAAACAGTTGGAGTGTTTTATTGAGGTTACACGGACGGGGAGTTTTACGACGGCGGCGGAGAATTTGTTTATTACGCAGCCGGCGCTGAGCAGGATTATTAAGTCGTTGGAGGATGAACTGGGGACGCCTCTGTTCATTCGGACGAGGAAAAAGCTGGAGTTGACGGATGCGGGGCGGGTTCTCGTCAAACATGCCGTAAAAGTCGAGGAACAGCTGCAGCTATTGAGCGAAGAGCTTGATACCGTGCTTAAGTTAAAAACGCGGCATGTCCGCATCGGGCTTCCGACGATCACCAATTCGATTTTTTTCTCACAGCTGATTGCATCGTTCCATCAGGAATATCCAGAGGTGACCTTCCAATTAGAAGAGGATGGGTCGAAACGGATAGAAGAGAAGATTATCAATGGTTTACTCGACTTTGGAGTCGTCGTTCTATCTGAAGAAAATGATCTTCTGGACAAATATATGTTTGTAAAAGAAAAACTGAAACTGGTTGTTCCTCCATCACATCATCTGGCCGGGAAAAAAGAAGTATCACTGCAGGAACTGAAAGAAGAAAGCTTTATCATGTTTAATAAGGATTTTGAACTGCGAAATCTCGTCATCACGGCCTGCAGGGGAGCTGGATTTCAGCCGACGATTATTTCTGAAACCTCCCAGTTGGACTTTATTCAGGAATTGGTTGCCTACAATATCGGGATTACGTTACTGCCTGAGACTACTTGTTTGGAATTGAAAAATGATTTTAAAACCATTCCCGTCACTAATCCGGTGATTGAATGGAATCTGGCATTGATTTGGAAAAAGGAGGAGCACCTATCGAAGGTTGCCAAAGAGTTTATCCGCTTTGCGAGGGTAAAACTGGCGAAGGAAAACCCCTCCACTGGAAATTATTAGAAAGCTTCCTCTTGTAAAAGGGGGAGCTTTTTTCGGTTTCGCCTGACAGGAAGCGCCTTCATACGGTTTTGTTATGAACACCATGTTCTATCGGCATTGTATATTAACACAGTGGCAGTATTATAATTAACATATAAAAAATTTAATGCCTAATGAGGCGAACGCTTCAAAGGCATTTTTATATATAGGGTGATGGAAATGCAATCAAAAAAAGTGAAAGAAACACGTGTTGTTCAAACCGACCAAGTGCTCATCAATGATTTGAACAACTACCATACATTATTCGGCGGCGTTCTAATGAAGAAAATGGATGCCTGTGCAGTGCTTTCTGCCCGCAGACATACACGGATTAAGGAATGTGTAACAGCATCAACAGATTCCGTCAATTTCATCGAACCAATTCGCGTCAGTGATTCGGTCTGCATCGAATCCTTTGTCAGCTATACAGGGAAAAAGTCAATGGAGATTTTCTGCAAGGTAGTTGCTGAGGATTTGGAAACAGGAAACCGAAGAATTGCGGCTACGGCGTTCTTTACGTTTGTTCCTTTAGATGAAAATAAACGGCCAATCGAAGTGCCTGCAGTGATTCCGGAAACAGAGGAAGAGAAGTTTCTTTTTGAAACAGGCAAAGAACGCGAACAAATCCGCAAGCTGAAAAGGCAGCAAAACAAAGAACTCGTGTCTAAACTTACAGTAGATAAGCCATGGGATTAATACGAATCAAGGGGGAGAAATACATGGTCATCGTTTCAAGCTATAAGGAATTGAAAAATGTGCAAACGGCTATCGAAAAATTAAATGCTTCCATATATCAAAAATTTATTAATATTGTTAAACTGACCCGCCAATTTCATTATGGATATCAATATATGGGTTCCTTACTGATGGATGAAGACTCAAGCCATTACGAGCCAGCAACCCAGGATGAATACGTACTATCAGTTTATTATGGTGAAATAGAAAAATTAAAAACAGACAACAAATTCCGTGACCTAAAACAACTGCTAAACAACTACAAACAATTAGGCTACGTAAACATCAGCAAACTCGCATTAGGCGAAAACCCACAAGCACTAGTCGGTCCAACTCTCATCAGATAATGATGCATGGGGACGGTTCTCGTGCCTCAAAAATTGAGGCACAAGAACCGTCCCTTTGCTTTACCTGTGCCCCCATTTCTCTCTCCTCTTTTTCAAGCAAAGACAATACCCATTTCTGTTAAGAAAACATGGAAGTCAGTCCAACTTCATCTATTTTCGACTAATTATGACAATTTTGGGACGTAAAATGATCCTTTGTGACGATTACTATAGTGGGGCAGTTTTAACCAAATAGAGAGAGAATTGGAGACATGATGATTTTGACGAGAGAAATGGTTGTAAATGGTGAAATGACGCTTAGCAGGAAAGTGACGTACGGAAACGGCAAGAAAACGCAAAGTCTGCCAGTATTCACTTCAAGGATGGAAAAACGTGAATATTATAAAAGCATCCAGTTTGATATCCGAAATGTGTTAGATGTTAAATGCTTCTTAAGAGACATTCGGGCAAATTGGAATACATATGTTTCGCAGGTTAACGAATGGATTCAAAGCAATGTCGTGAAAAAGCTTGTTGTGACAGGCATTTTTACCGTTGTTTTTGGTTTGTTTACAAGTGCAGCGAATGCCGCATTTATTCAAGAATACACCTATCAGGTTAAATCGGGTGAAAATATTGAAACCATCGCGGCAAAACACGGAGTCACCGCGCAGGAGATATTAGACGCCAATGGGATTACGTCCATTAACGGTAAAAAAATTCTATTGCCAAAAGTGGAAGACAGGACTGTGACCGCCACAACCCTGAATGTCCGTTCCCGGCCGAACACGGATAGCAGCATACTTGGAACCTATAAAAAAGGGGAAGATATCAAGGTTGCATTTATCGAAAACGGATGGGCGGCTATCCTGATTAACGGACGCGTTTGTTATGTTAGTGCAGCGTACCTTTCGCAAAAACAAGTTATTGCTTCTCAAGCAAAAACGATGTTTGTGACCGCCACATCGTTAAGAGTTAGACAATCTGCTTCCATGAGCGGTGCGGTACTCGGTTCGTTAAAATTTAACGAAGGAGTGTCCGTGACCTCAACCTCATTTGGCTGGGCCCAAATTCAATACAATGGCAAAACAGCGTACGTAAGTGCTGCTTATTTAACTAATAACGCACCTACTTTGGCAAATAATGAGCCTAGTAAACCCAACAGCTCAACGACAAGTACATCTGTGTATGTTATTAAGAGCGGGGATACTTTTACAAAAATCAGTAAAGCGCTTGGGGTCTCAGTTGCAGCCATTCAGGCACTAAACCCAACAGTGGACCCGGTCAAGCTGAAAATTGGCCAAACTATTAACATCCCTAGTGAGGCAACTGCCTCCGCGCCAAGTCAAATTAGCGTAACAGCGCAAATCGGCGGAGTAAACCCAAACGGAGTCTTCCGTTTCAACACCCCTGATGGCCGAACCTACAGTGCAAAAGCATCAGGCAACATGATCAATGAACTTTTTAACCGCCAAGGAAAACAAGTGACCCTAACCCTTGAAGCAAAAAGAGGACAACAAATGACCCTGGTCGCGCTTAGATAAAACTCGGATCCGCGGGGACGGTCCTCGTGCCTCACCAGTGGCGTGATGCATGGGGACGGTTCTTGTGCCTCATCCAGAACATCCGCAAAATAAAATAAATATCCCAAGACTCCTTCAGCACAACGCTGGGGGAGTTTTTTTCTCCTTCAAATAAGTTTTCATTAAAAAATGTTTGTTTGTATCAAAAATTGAAAAAAATCCAATTGTTAGTCAAGTACATCCTATAATTTCCCTCACTTGTTCCTCTTTGATAGTTTTGTTAGATGTTCCTGCAAGAAACCTTATTTTGATGCACCAGAACCGTCCCCATGCCTCATTCCCTCTAGGTCTGAGGTCTTAGTTATAATTACAGCAGCTGCCCGAGGTTGATGGAGGGTTGGAAACTCTATAATAAAAAAGGTAAATACACCCAAATATATCCGAATAAAAAGGGGAAAAGAAGTTATGAAATCGTGGATTAGGTTTTCGTTAAAGAATGCAGGGGTTATTTTTATCGCCATGTTGATGGTGATTGCTGGGGGGATTTATTCCGTCAAAACAATGAAAATGGAGTCGATGCCGAATGTTGACATTCCGTATATTGTCGTTCAGGTTCCATATGTCGGCGCCACCCCGGAGCAAGGATTAGAGGATATCGGCAAGCCGCTCGAAGAAACGCTGTCGGGAATCAAGAAGCTTGATAACTTATATATAGAAGCCCACAGTAATATGGTTATCGGAATTCTTGAATTTGAGATGAGCAAGGATATGGATGAAGCGGAGAAGGAAGTCACGACCGCAGCCTCAACCATCAAGCTGCCTGCTGGTGCAGAAAAACCGGAGATTCTAAAGGATGGCCCTTCCGCCATGCCCGTCTTTACCTTTGCGCTGTCATCGGAAACTGCTAATCAATCCGACCTGACGCAATATATCAACGAGCGGATCAAGCCGGTCTTGACCGGAATTGATGGAGCCGGGGCTATCGATATTTCGGGCGAGACTGAAAAGGAAGTGGTAATCAAACTCGATCCGGAAAAAATGAAGCAGCAAGGTGTGACCTATGATACGGTCAAGCAAACACTGCAGGCTCACCATTTTTCATTCCCAGCCGGGCAGGTCAATATCAATGACAAAACATTCAACGTGCAGGCTGATTTCAAGCTTGATTCGGTTGAAGATGTAAAAGCGATTCAGATTTTAGCACAAGGGCCAACGGGCGCGGTCGTAAAACTACAGCTGGCCGACATTGCCGATATTTCTTACACAAACAAACAAGAAATGGTGTATACCCGCCTGAATGAAAAGCCTGCGGTCCTCGTGGAAATGAAGGCGCTGCCTGGCTCCAATACCGTTGAAGTCGTTTCGCAAGCAAAGGAAAAGCTGGATGCACTGGATCTTCCAACTGGCTACACCTTAACGAAATTATTTGATACGTCAAAAGAAGTGAAATCATCTGTTGATGGCATGCTTCGCGAGGTATTGCTCGGAACATTGTTCGCCGTAATTGTCACTTTTCTTTTCTTACGTAACATCAGGGCAACGCTGGTGGCTGTGCTTTCCATTCCACTGTCCATCTTGGCCTCAATGATTACGCTGAAGTATTTTGACTATAGCTTAAACATGATGACACTCGCCGGAATCGCCGTGGCAGTCGGCCGCGTCATTGATGACTCAATCGTGGTCATCGAAAATGTTTACCGCCGCACGCTAACAAGCCCGAACCGAAATGAAAAGCTTGTGCTGTCAGCGGCAAAGGAAGTGGGCGGAGCCATCACTTCTTCAACGTTGACGACGATTGCCGTCTTTGGCCCGCTTTCCTTTGTACCTGGAATCATTGGCCGCTTCTTTGCCCCGTTCGGCATTACGGTCATTGTGGCACTCGCCTTCTCACTGATTGTGTCATTAACTGTCGTGCCGCTGTTGGCAAAATTATTTTTACTTGGAATCAAACACAAAGAGGTCAAGGAATCGATTTTTGAAAAAGCCTATCGGCATACGCTAGCCTGGGTGTTGAATAAACGGGCAATCACAATCATTTTGGCTGTTGTCCTATTTGCCGGATCGCTAGTCTTAGTTCCGCTAATTCCAAAGAACTTCCTGCCGCAGGAAAAAGCTGTATCTTACCGGCTGACAGGCGATTTACCGGCTGGAACTTCGCTGGAAAAATCAAACCAGATTGCTGTAAAAATGGAAGAAATCCTAAAGCAGGAAAAACAGGTGAAACATGTTCAAGTCGTTGTGAATGGGGAATATGTCCGTTTATCGATTGACCTGAAGGATGACACTACAAAGAATCAAACAACAGATTTTGAGAAACGGGTCCGAAACAAGGTAGAAAAGCTTGATTCTCAAATGCTTGTAGCGCTCAGTCCCGTTGGCCTTGTCGGAACAAGCGGTTTGGCGTTAATGGTTGAAGGGGGGAACGCCGAGGATTTAGAGAAGGCTGGAAAAATGATTACAGAAAAGCTGAAAGGTATCGATGGGTTGGAAAATGTCGAATCGAACCTTTCGGGAGTGAAGGAACAGTTACAGTTGGAAATCGATGACGCAAAAGCTGCGGAAATGGGGTTAAATCCAATCATGGTGGCAGGTTATGTTAGGGAGTTGATTTCCGGAGATACGGTCGCCAACATGCAGGTGGAAGGGAAAACGACAAACATCCATTTGTCATTGGCAGGGGATTCGTTAGACTCCATTGATAAGATCATGAGCCAAAGCATGACAAATCCGATCGGGCAGCAAGTCACCCTATCTGAAGTGGCAACGTTGAAAAAAGCACCAAGTCCGTCGGCATTATACCGGTTAAATCAGCAGCAATATGTGCAGGTGACGGGCCGCATCACCACTGACAATGCTTCAGGTGTGCAGGCTGAGGTGGATAAGCGGATGGCCGAGTTGGATTTGCCGGCAGGGATTACCTATCATTCCGAAGGCCAGGCACAAGCGATGAATGAAGGCTTTACGAATATGATGATTGCGATGGCAGTCGCTGTTGTGCTGGTGTTTATTGTGATGCTTGTTGCATTTGGCAATACGTTAATGCCAGTTGCGATTCTCTCATCGCTGCCATTCTTATTCTCCGGCGGATTGCTGGGATTGTATTTGACGAACCAGGCACTAGGAATGCCGGCGTTAGTAGGATTTTTAATGTTAATCGGAATCGTCGTCACCAATGCCATTGTGCTGATGGACCGGGTGAAGCAAAATGAACAGAAGGGCATGGAGTTGAAAGCTGCCCTGCTTGAGGCCGGAAAAACCCGTCTTCGTCCCATCTTGATGACGGCACTTGCCACAATCGGCGCCCTATTGCCATTAGCCCTATCCGACGAAGGCGGACTCATCTCCAAATCACTCGCCATCGTCGTCATATCCGGCCTGCTCACATCCACCCTGCTCACACTCGTCATCGTCCCAACCATGTACCACCTACTAAGTGGTGCACGGGGATGGTTCTTGCGCATCATAGCCAAGGGTGAAAAACGAAACACGGGGACGGTTCTCGCGTTTCATCAGCAAAAACAGTAAAAAAGACCGAATCCCTATCAAGGGAAACGGACTATTTAATAGGTTGTCTTTATTCAAGGTGCCAATAAAAAATGCACATGCGGATTGCAACACTCAATCCCATGTGCATTTTTTGTAACATCAAGCTTACAGGTGCTTATTTCTTTTCAACTTTCACTAACCCTTTTCCAAAATTATGCTTATCAAAATAGCAAATGACCGTATCGTGAACTTGAATTCTTTCACCCTCGCTGATTTTATCCGCAGAAAATTCGATTTTCGTCCCGTCGGTACCCTTACCGTAGTATTGCTCACCCTTAATATCGGTAATCTCGTATTCTATAGTAGTGAACCCAGCGGAATCGCTGCTTGCCGTTGGCGTATTGTTCACAGGAGAAGGTGTATTATTTTTCAGCAAAACCAATGCCAATAAAACTGATAAAAGAATAACCAAGATAATTAGTCTTTTGAACATATTGCTAACCCCCATATATGTATTTTATGAAATGAAAGGCAAAAGTAATATCCCTCTAAATTCCCTCGGACTTTATACCCATAAAGGGTTGCCGCGATACTTTTTGAGGCACAAGAACCGTCCCCATGCCTCATTTGAAAAAGTAAAAACCTTCAGTTGTGCTTTTTAAAGAAGATTATTCTATAATTGGGTGGGCCGGCAAATAGCGGCTTTCAAAGTATGTTTGGACCAGCCGAGGAAAATAATAGATGATATGGTTTGGTTCGAACAAGTTTGTTTAAGGTGTGTGAAAATAATGTTAGAAGAGATATTGTCGCAAGTCCAAAGTGGCAAATTAACGGTTTCTGAAGCAAAAGAAAAGTTAGCTACCTATGAGAATTTGGGGTTTGCTAAAGTCGACCATCACCGGAAAAATCGGCAGGGGTTCCCGGAAGTGATTTATGGGGAAGGGAAGACGCAAGAGCAGATTCTTTCCATTATCCATGCAATCCGGTCAAAAGATAACGATGTATTAGTGACACGAATTTCAAAAGATAAGGCGGATTATATCCTTCGGGAACATCCGGAATTTATTTATAATGAAACAGCGCAAATTCTCTTTTGGAAAAAGAACACCACTAAAGTGGATGATTATCAAGGCTACATTGCCATTGTTTGCGCAGGCACGTCCGATCTGAAAGTGGCAGAAGAGGCTGCGGTTACGGCCGAAGCACTGGGCAGTAACGTCCGCCGCTTTTATGATGTAGGTGTTGCAGGAATCCACCGCTTATTTGATAATATTGACCAAATCCAACGGGCGACAGTCTCCGTCGTTGTTGCAGGCATGGAAGGGGCACTGCCGAGTGTGGTTGGTGGTCTTGTCTCTCATCCGGTCATCGCCGTTCCGACGAGCATTGGATATGGTGCAAATTTCAACGGTTTGTCCGCCCTGCTGACGATGTTGAATTCCTGCGCCTCAGGTATCAGTGTGGTCAATATTGATAATGGATTTGGTGGAGCATACAACGCTGTCCTGATTGATAACATCGCAAAAAAAGGAGCAAACAAGGGATGAGAACACTTTATATTGACTGCTTTTCAGGGGTCAGCGGGGATATGTTTATCGGCGCCCTCCTGGATGCAGGTGCAGATCCAGCTATTTTAGAAAAAGAATTAAAAAAACTTCATTTTGAAGATGAATATCAATTAACCTGGAAGAAAATCGTGAAGAACGGTATTACTAGTACGAAGTTTGATGTGTTGTTGACACAAGCTGACCATCACCATCATGAGCACGACCACCATCATGAACACGATGATCATCATGAGCACGACCACCATCATGAACACGATCACCATCATGAGCACGATCACCATCATGAGCACGACCACCATCATGAACACGATCATCATGAGCACGACCACCATCATGAACACGATCACCATCATGAGCACGACCACCATCATGAACACGATCATAATCAAGAACACGATCATCATCATGAGCACAATCATCATCATGAGCACAATCACCATCATGAACATGACCATCATCACCGGTCATACAGTGATATTGTAAAAATGATTGAATCGTCCGAGTTAGCAGCGGAAGTAAAAGCGACTTCGTTAAAAATCTTTCGCAAAATTGGTGAAGCGGAAGGACATATTCATGGTGTGCCATTAGAAAAGGTTCATTTTCATGAAGTAGGTGCCGTCGACTCCATCATTGATATTGTTGGTGCAGCAATCTTACTTCATCAACTAGACATACAGAAAGTCAAGTCCTCACCTATTCCTGTCGGCACAGGAAGAATACATATCGACCACGGCATTTATCCAATCCCAGCACCAGCCACGTTAGAAATTTTAAAAGGTGTGCCGATCGAACAAAGCGATGTCAGATTTGAACTGACAACCCCGACAGGTGCAGCGATTGCAGCCGTACTGGCAGAAGAATTTTGCACCATTCCATCATTTGAAGTAAAGGCTATTGGCTATGGGGCAGGCACGAAAACCTTCAAAGACCGTCCAAATGTCCTTCGAGTCATTATTGGAGAGTAAGCGATAGGATTAAAAAAAAATATTCAAAAAACGGATAAAGGTGTCTTCCCTTTATCCGTTTTTTTTTTTTGAAAAACTATTTTTCTTTTAATAGAGAATAATCAAAACAGAATGGGAAAAATAGAATGTAAACCACGTTGTCCAAGGCCGACAATGCGCGGTTTCTTAAGGTGTTGCAAGTGAAAGTTGGTATTTTTCCATTCTTGTGTGGTGACTGTTGAAAAAATAAACAAAATCAATCTATTTTATCCTATTGACAAGATTATTCGTTACAGTATAAAATGATAACGTTCCCAATGTGATGCAAATACCAACGTTATTTTAATTTTGGTATTGTCCGAAACATTGAGTGGATATATGTGTTGCAAATATTATCTATTTACCATGATTTAGGTAAAATGTCCCAAAGTTTAAAAAGACTTTCACAGAACGACTCTAAAAGTCTTTATTTTTTCTTCTTATTTGTAAGCACTTGCATGTGTGATAAGAGAATTCGGTGAAAGTACAGAAACGTTGAAGGCATGACAATTCTAAAAGCATCATGTGTAAAATGAAAAGTTGCAGCATAAAAAATAAAAAAATACTACATGGGGGATGACATTATGCCTTTAGTCATAATTGCTATCGGGGTACTATTATTACTTCTTTTAATTATGCGATTCAAATTGAACACATTTGTATCCTTAATCATTGTGTCTTTTATCGTCGCGCTTTTACTGGGCATTCCAGTGAAAGATGTTGTTCATTCAATTGAAACCGGTTTAGGCGGAACGCTTGGACATATCGGTATCATTTTTGGTCTTGGCGCCATGCTTGGCCGATTAATCGCTGACGCTGGTGGTGCGCATCGTATCGCCTCAACGTTAATTGACAAATTTGGTGAAAAACGAATTCAATGGGCTGTTCTAATCGCTTCATTCATATGCGGAATTGCCCTATTCCTTGAGGTTACCATTGTATTATTAATTCCGATTATCTTCTCAATCGCAAAAGAAGCAAAAGTTTCGGTTGTCAAATTAGGTCTTCCGATGGTAACGGCTGCGTTGGCTGCACATGCTTTCTTGCCGCCGCATCCAGGCCCAATTGCTGTTGCTGCTGAATATCATGCAAATGTTGGTCTAATGTTACTGTACGGAATCATTGTTGCGATCCCAACTGTTATTATTGCAGGTATTTGGTATCCAAAATTGGCTCAAAAAATTGTTCCATCTGCATTCAATAGAGAAGTCAGTTCGTCCTTTGGTGTGGCGAAATCATTTAAATTAGAAGAAACACCTGGTTTTGGAATCAGCGTTTTCACTGCCTTATTCCCTGTTATCTTAATGGCGATTGGTGCGATTGTCGATATTATGGGATTAAAAGAAAATGCGTTCATCACCGTTATTCGCTTTATCACGAACTCTGACACCGCTATGATTCTTTCCGTTCTGTTCGCTGTTTACACAATGGGCATAGCAAGAAAAATTCCAATGAGCAAGTTGATGGATTCCTGTGGTTCAGCAGTCAACGCATTGGGAATGCTGCTATTGATTATCGGCGGCGGCGGTGCCTTAAAGCAGGTTATTGTTGATGGCGGCGTTGGTGACTATGTTGCTAAATTATTCGAAGGATCCCATATGTCACCAGTTCTGTTTGCCTGGATTGTCGCAGCATTACTACGTGTCTGCCTAGGATCCGGAACTGTTGCAACCTTAACAACTCCTGGCTTGGTTCTTCCGTTACTTGCAACTATGCCGAATGTTAACTTGGAATTAGTTGCACTTGCAACTGGTGCTGGTAGTGCCATGGCATCACACGTTAACGACGCGGGATTCTGGATGGTTAAAGAATCTATGGGCATGACTTTGAAAGAAGCATTCGGAACCTATACCGTACTTTCCACTATTGTGGCTGTATCCGGATTAGTATTTACCTTAATATTAGATATGTTCTTGTAAAAAACAAAAGGGGGCCATTTTATAGAGATTCTATAAAATGGCTCTTTTTTTGGCTAATAGGAAATTATAAATTTTTTTCAAAATTTATAATTCCCTAACGCATAAATTCAACTAGCGCCTCTGTCTTCGTCCTATCGGACTCGCCAATCGGCGAGTTTTCATTTAAAAAATATATTCTTGAAATCGCTTTAGTAATTACTTTTACTTTAGGAGAAATTCGCTTATAATTAAAATGTGTTGCAAAATGCAAAGGAACAGAACGTTTTTAAAAAATGGTTTGTTATGCATCAATAAAATAGATATAAAAATATAGATAGGTGGAAATCTGTATGAACGAGAAATACGAGCGTTTGAAAGATATCTTAAAAGAGATGGGCAATGTGGTTGTTGCTTTTTCCGGAGGTGTCGACAGTACGTTTTTATTAAAAGTGGCGGTTGATGTTTTAGGAGTGGAAAACGTTTTGGCTGTGACGGCTGATTCTGAAACATATCCATCCAGTGAATTGGAAGAAGCGAAAAAGCTCGCTAAGCTGATTGGTGCCATACACCAAGTGATTGAAACCTCTGAACTGAGTATTCCGGGCTACGCGGAAAATGACCGGAACCGCTGTTATTTTTGCAAAAACGGACTGTTCGAAGAAATTGTTCCCATCATGCGCGAGAAAGGATTCCAAAACGTGGTCTATGGCTTAATTGCTGATGATATGAGTGAACATCGTCCCGGCGTCCGCGCAGCGAGAGAGCATGGTGTCCGCGGCCCGCTACAGGAGGCAAATCTTTTTAAAGAAGAAATTCGTGAGCTTTCCAAGCAATTAAATCTGCCTACCTGGGAAAAACCATCGTTGGCCTGTTTATCCTCCCGCATTGCTTACGGTGAAAGGATCACGCAGGAAAAATTAACAAAGGTAGAAAAGTCTGAAGCATATCTAAAATTACTAGGTATCCGGCAGGTGCGCGTTAGGACACATGACGAGATTGCTCGGATTGAAGTGGAGCCTCAAGATTTGCAGTTAGTGTTAGCAAACCATCAAGAGATTCAAGAAAACCTGCAGCGCTTCGGCTATAAATATGTCACCCTTGATCTTCAAGGCTATATGAGCGGGAGCATGAATAAAGTGTTAACACCAAGCTTTACTAAAGCTGAGTCCTAATGGAAAATAGAAGAATAGAGGATGTTTAGTAGGTGAGGGGAAAATGATTAAAGCATTGGTTATTGTTCCTTATGAGGGACTATATGAAATGATGAAAGATATCCAACAAGAGGTGGAGGATTTTCAATTCGATATCGAGTTAGGGAATCTTTATGAAGGTGTGGCCATTGCCAAGGAAGCCGAAAATAATGGCTATCATGTTATCATCAGCCGCGGCGGTACAGCGTCCTTGATTCAGGAAGCGGTATCCATACCGGTAATAGATATTCAAGTGTCCGGTTATGATGTATTACGCATCATCACCCTCGTAAAGGGATTTTCGCGTAAAGCGGCAATCGTTGGCTTCTCGAATATTACGCAAGGTGCAGGGACAATCTGCAAGATTCTTGATTTGGATATTAAAACTTTAACCATTACAAAAGATACCGAGGTTAAAGAAATCTTAACGAATTTAAAAAAGCATGGCTATGAAGTGATTATCGGAGACGTGGTCACGGTTCAGACAGCCAAGCAATTGGGGCTAACAGGCGTTCTGATCACTTCAGGTAAGGAAGCGATTATGGATGCATTGGAGGAAGCGAAAAGATCCTATCGTATCTTCTCGCAGCTGCAGCAGGATGTTTCGTTATTTCAATCCATTCTCGATTGTAACGAACAACCAATCGGTGTTTTTAATAAAGAAGAGAAACTTGTATATGGGAATGAACGTTTTAATCACGAATTTCATTGGATGATTGTTGAAAATTCCAACGATATAAAAAAGCTGATTCAAGAAACAGCGTTTACAAAGGAAAAGCAAACAAGAGCCGTTCACATCAATCAGTCAATCTGGAATATTGCTGCTTGTCCTCAAGACGGTGCGATTGCTTTATTTTTCGAAAAAAATCTTTCGAACCAATCCGTTGTACAGGTTGGGGAGAGAGAAGCGAAAAATGCTATCGAATTCCGTACATCCACTTCGTATGTCTCTCTTTCTGGAAAAAGTGAATCGATTCAGAAAGTGTTAAAACAGATTGATCAATACAGTGTAAGTGACGAAGCTGTGTGGATTTCCGGAGAAAAGGGAAATGGAAAAGAATTAGCGGCCCACGCGATTTATGTGAAAAGAAATAACCTATATGACCCCTTTATTGTGTTGCATAGTGATTTATTAAGGGCAGGGCAGCTGAAGGATTTCATGGTCGAAGACTTTTTTCAAAAATACGCTAATGGCGTCATTTATGTAAAAAACATTGATCATTTAAGCGCTGATATACAAAAGGAGTTATATCACATCGTCCAGAATGATCATCACAAAAAGATAAAGTGGCTGGTGTCTTCCGAGGACAATATGGAAGAAAAGGTCAAGAGCGGCATTTTTGATTGTGAACTGTACCAAACCTTAGGGCAGCAAAAAATTTACATCCCGCCGCTCCGGGAACGCAGGGAAGATATTGAGGATTTAATTCATGTCTTTATTTCTGATCTTCATCCCAAATACGGCAATGGGGTCGTTGGGATTCGGCCTGACGCTTTGGCGAACCTTGCCAGCTATGATTGGCCGAGCAATGTAGAACAGCTCAAACAAGTCATCGAGCAATTGTTTAAACAGACAAGTTCTTATTATATTGAGATGGAAGATGTGGCGGCGGTTTTAGCGCAATGCGAGCAGCCGGAGAAAAGGGCTGAGGCCTTAACTTCTATTGATTTAAACGGCACACTAGAAGAAATCGAAAAACAAGTTATCACCAAAGTCCTTGAGGAAGAAGGCTTAAACCAATCGAAAGCAGCCAAACGTCTAGGCATTAACCGTTCTACGCTGTGGCGCAAGCTAAAATAATAGCTTGCGTTTTTTTTATGAAAAAAAATGATGCAAAAAGCAACAAAATGAATTTTTTTGTGACATTTTTTCTAGATATATTGCCAAATGCAACATTTTGTTTTAATATTAATATTGCTGAAAGCGTTTTTAGGTGAAAAATAAAACAGCATCTAAAAACTTTATAATAAATCTATTGGTTTGTTGCAGAGCTTATCATGCCAATGTGAATAGGCGATTTAAATCCGATGAAAAATAATAAAACTCGATACAAGACAAACTAGAAATAGCATAGAAGGGGGTCGGGATGCAGGTGAAACTAGCGGTAATAGCAGATGATTTAACAGGTGCCAATGATACGGGTGTTCAATTTGCCAAACAAGGGTTAAACACGACAGTGCTATTTGCCGAGACACAATTACAGCCAGCACATTTAAGTGCAGATGTGATTGTCTTAAATTCAGATAGCCGTGCCTTAAGCGCAGAAAAGGCTTATGAAGCAGTGTTTAATCTAGCGGCACAATTGAATAAATTGTCTGTTTCAAAAGTTTTCAAGAAGATTGATTCTACCATGAGGGGAAATATTGGCCCAGAGATTGATGCCGTCATGGATGCATATAAGTTAAAAACCTCGTTTGTGGTTCCGGCTTTTCCGAAAAGTAATCGAGTGACCACGAATGGGTATCATTATGTGAATGGTGTTCTTTTAGAGGAAACGCCTATTGCTCAGGATCCTGTCTGCCCAGTAACAGAAAGCTACCTGCCTAAATTGCTGCAGGAGCAAAGTAAGCGGGAAGTCACCTTCATTTCCATTTCGGATGTGCAAAAAGGTAAAAGTCATCTATCAGAAAAAATAAAAGATCTATCTTCGGGTGATAGCTCAAAAATTATCGTCGTGGATGCAACGACTGATGAAGAATTAAAAATGATTGTCGAAGCGGCGGAAATTTTAGAAGAGAATTTCCTATGGGTAGGTTCAGCCGGAATTGCTTATCATCTTTTCAACACAGGCAAGCGTGAAGAGGTATTGCGTCATCAACAGTCGGATGACCGACTTCCGGTGCTGGTCGTAGCGGGTAGTGTAAATCCTGTCATTGATCGGCAAATTCAAGTTCTGAAAGATAAATTTCATGTCGAAGAAATTGTCATTTCTCCGGAAGAATTCTTTTATGAAGACAGGAGAAAACGTGAAATTGAACGGGTTGTGAAGGCTGGTCAGGCATTGTTGGATAAAGGCGATTTAGTGGTCACGACCAATCGTGAGCGCGAGACCATCAATCGAGTGAAGGGTCTGCAACAGAAACTAGGAATATCGAATTTTGATGTAGGTTATACCATTGCCGAATCAATGGGTGTGATTGCCGGCCAATTAATTGATAGCAAGTCTATCTGCGGGGCGATTTTAACAGGCGGGGATATTGCTGGAGCCACATGTAAGGTATTGAATGGCGAAGGAATTCGCGTCATTGGTGAAGTGGAGGCCGGGATTCCGTACGGGAAATTGTTCGGCGGCTTCTTTGACGGTTTGCCGCTAGTGACAAAAGCGGGTGCCTTTGGAACGGACCAAGCCCTCGCCAATGCTTTACAAACCATTACGGATGTAAATGCTCATGTTAAAGACCGCGATTGGCGTCATACTGGCACTCCGTATGTATGTAGCTAATTTTTAGATGAGCTGAAGAAATAGTGTTAAATAGGACAACCGCCAAGCATATGCCGTAATGCACCATTGATGTGTTATTCAACATATGCTTGGCGTAATAAGATGTTATAACGGGAGGAAACGAAGATGGCAGCAAATAAACCAGTTATTGCAATTACAATGGGAGACCCTTCAGGTGTAGGACCTGAAATTATTGTGAAGTCCTTGAATGACAAAAACGTCTACGAAAATTGCCGTCCCTTTGTAGTCGGCGATTTGAAAATTTTAAAAAGAGCTTTAGGTGTTACGAATGTTGATCTTCAATTAAACAGCATTGCAAATCCTGAAGAAGCTAAGTATGAATACGGAACTATTGATATTATCGATTTAGATTTAGTTTCCGAAGACCTGCCTTGGGGCCAAGTTTCTTCAGAGGCAGGAAATGCAGCATTCCGCTATTTGGAAAAGTCCATTTCTTTTGCGAATGAACAAAGAATTCACGGCATTTGTACCGCTCCTTTAAACAAAGAAGCGCTGCACAAAGCAGGTCATATGTATCCTGGCCACACTGAAATTTTGGCAGAATTAACAGGCACAAAAGATTTCGCGATGATGCTTTCTGCACCAAACCTACGAGTAATCCATGTGACTACCCACATCGGACTTCTTGACGCCATTCATAAAATTAATGCTGAGCGCCAATATACAGTGATCAAGCTTGCGCATGATACACTGCAAAAAGCAGGGATCAAGTCACCAAGAATTGCAGTCTGCGGCATCAACCCGCATGCAGGCGAAAATGGCTTGTTTGGACATGGTGAAGAAGAAGAGAAAATTGTTCCAGCTATAGAAAAAGCTCAAGCAGAAGGCATTAATGTACAAGGTCCGCTTCCTGCTGATACATTATTCTTCAGAGCAAGACGCGGTGATTTTGATATTGTCGTGGCACAATATCATGATCAAGGCCATGGACCAATTAAAGTATTGGGCCTTGAAGCTGGCGTGAACATTACGGTTGGTCTGCCAACAATCCGTACCAGCGTTGACCACGGAACTGCTTTTGATATCGCTGGAAAAAATATTGCGGATGAGCAATCATTAAAAGAAGCGATTCGCATGGCGATTGAATTGGCTCCTGAGAACTTGGCAATATAATTATGATGAAATTGAAGCAAGAGGTCATTATCCGATCTCTTGCTGCCTTTGTATGTGTGAAATTCTTTTATGAATAAGGTGTTTATTTTTGAAAGGGGAGTAGTACTATGTCTTTTCCTAAAATGGCGAAAATAAGACAAAAATTTCAAGTCGAAAGTTTACAGGATATCCCTGGAACGATTGCGGAGCAATTCCAGCAAGTCAATGCCGATGAAAAAATCAAGCCGGGCATGGAGATTGCTATTACCGTAGGCAGCCGGGGGATTAACAATATCCCTTTAATCGTGAAAAGTGTGGCAGATGAAATTAGGAAGAGAGGCGCAACTCCGTTTGTTTTTCCGGCAATGGGAAGTCACGGCGGCGCTACAGCTGAAGGGCAAAAAGAGATGGTGGAAAGCTTAGGTGTAACCGAAGAATTCACTGGCTGCGAGATCCGTTCCTCCATGGACGTCGAGGAAGTTGGCGTCACATCAGAGGGAATCCCAGTTTATGTTGATAAGATTGCTTACAATGCAGATGGCATCATCGTGATGGGCCGCATCAAGCCGCATACAGATTTTAAAAATAAAATTGAAAGCGGCGTCTTAAAAATGGCGTCCATCGGAATGGGTAAGCATAAACAAGCCCTGGCATTACATACTTATGGCATTAAAGGAATCAGTGAAATGATGCCTGAAGTAGGGAAAGTGGCGATTGCCAAGTCCAACACTCTATTTGGAATTGGCATTGTGGAAAATGCTCATGAAGAAACGGCGATCATTGAAGCTATAGAACCGGACCAGATCGAAGAACGTGAAAGAGAATTATTGAAAAAAGCCTTTACCTTAATGCCAAGCCTGCCAGTCGACGAAATGGATATTTTGCTAGTGGATGAAATCGGCAAAAACTATAGCGGGACCGGCTTTGATACGAACATTATCGGCCGAATCCGGGTGTTGGGCGTTGAAGAGCCGAAAAAGCCAAGCATCAAATATGTCATTGCCTCCAATTTAAGCGAGGTCAGCCACGGCAACGCTTTAGGAATCGGCTTAGCGGATTTAACTACCAAGCGTTTATTTGAAAAAATTGATATCAAAACCATGAATGAAAATGTCGTCACCAGTACCTTCTTGGCTCGTGCAAGTATTCCAATTGTCCTTGACAATGACCAAGAAGCATTGAAAGCAGCACTGCGCGCTACCTGGGGAGTGGCACCGGAACAAGCAAGAATCGTACGGATTCCAAACACCCTCCACATCGGTGAACTATACGTATCAGAAGTCATCTTCAACGAACTAAAAGACAAAGAAAACATCGAAGTATTAGAAGAACTCCAAGAAATGAAATTCGATGCAGACGGATATTTCTTACCGATGCATTGATGCATGGGGACGGTTCTTGCGCATCATTACTAAAAAGCAGCTTTCAAGTTGGAAGCTGTTTTTTTATATGTATTGGAAAGAGGAATATTTTTACATAATATAGAAATGATGTTGATAGAATTTAAATAGGAGAGAGGTAATTATTATTCTCGGTATTGTATTCTGGATTATTATCATTGCCTGCTTTGTATTTAGTTTTGTTGGTCTTGTATACCCGATTATTCCGTCAGTGCTGCTCATTTGGGCAGGGGTAGTGCTGTATCACTTTGGAATTAACCCAAACGAACTTTCTTGGCTTTCGTGGACCATGCTTGTCTTATTGACAATTGTTTTATTTTTGGCGGATTATTTGGCAAATCTACACTTTGTCGATAAAGCTGGCGGTTCTAAATGGGGGACACGGGCGGCAACTCTGGGGCTAATCATCGGAAGCTTTGTGATTCCACCTTTTGGCGTCATTATTGTTCCGTTTGTTTTGGTATTAATCACGGAATTGCTGCAAAAAAAATCCTTCCTAGAATCCACGAAAGTGGCGTTTGCTACCTTGCTTGCCTTTTTAAGCGGGACGGTTGCAAAGGCCGTTATCCAGCTGATTATGATTGGTGTGTTTGCTTTTGATGTAATTTTCTAAAAGGTCCTCCATGGGTGGGTTTTCGTCGGCTATCCCTTTTTGTTGTATCACTATTTTACATGGCAATCAAAATAGTAATTTCATCATTTGAAACTATTCCACTTTTATTTATTTTTTATTTAGTTCCATTATCACTTTTTAAACATAAGGATATGATAAGGAGTGGAATGTGATGAAAAAGGAACAGGAACAGTTTGATATCGAAACGCTTCAGCTTATTCAAAATAGACTTGATTATATTTACTCCATCGCCAAGAGGTATAACAGTGATCACCCTGAATTAATGGACACAATTGAAAGTTTAGCTAATGTGGCAAACATGTTTGCAAAGAATAAATATGAAGAGTTGAAGGGTAAGGAAGTAACAGCGAGCCAACAAGGAAACATTGTAAGAAGGCTGGGAAACTCATACTCCAGAATGAGAGAGTATGAAAAACAAAAAGATACAGACTTTCCGGAATGGAAGCTTTGAAACATGGGTGATACATGGGGACGGTTCTTGTGCATCATTTTCGTTATTCTGAGGTACAAGAACCGGAAACATAGGGCCGGTCGCCGAACGCGGTCTGCTACAGGAAATGTGATACATGGGGACGGTTTTGTGCATCATTTTGGTGGTGCACAAGAACCGTCCCTATTTATCATTTCCAGTAAAAACCAGGGGACAAAATGTAACCGCTTCCACTATAATAGAGATAGAAAGAGGAAAGGGGATGCAGCGATGGAACTATTAATGGAACTACTAGCCAACAACCCGTCGGAGGAGCCTTGTGAAGACAATTCCCCAACAATAGAAGAAGAGAATTACGATGTGTCTGACTATGATTATAATAAGAGGATATGGTTTTAATAGATGGAACGCGGGGACGGTTCTCGTGCATAAATGATGCATGAGAACCGTCCCTTTGCTTCACCTTTAGTGAACAAAATGGTCGGTATTTTTATCAATATATAAAGTGCCATCCTTTTGCAGTTCTGCGTAAAAGACTTCTGATAGGTCTGTTCCTGCTTGGGCTAATTGTTCATGGACCCAGGCAATATTTAGGTTAACTGGCTGAAGGTTCTCATCAATGATTTTCCCGTCCGCTATCACCTGTATGGGAATCGGGATCTGCGCAGCTTGAGTTCCTCCCACGCCCATTGCCTGTGCCGGCGGTAAATCCCCTCGCCTCAATGGCTGCTTTTGTTCCTTCAAGAGGACGGACAATTCCCCATTTGTCTCCAATATCGCGTAATCTACCTCCTCAATCGAAAATACATCTTTATTCCTTAACAGGACCTGCAGTTCATCCATGTCGAGGCGCTGCTTTTTCAAGACATGCTCGAGTATTTTTCCCTGTTTGATAACGATAACCGGTTCCCCTTCAATAACCTTGCGGAACGATCTTGATTTGACATCAAAAAATGCCACCAGCAACGTCAGTCCGCACCATGTTAAAAGGCTGACAAAACCAGAGGAAATCTTCAAGGTTGGGTCAACCGTCAACGACCCGGCAATTGTTCCAATGGAAATACCGGTGATATAATTAAAAAAGGTAAGCTGTGAAACCTGCTTTCGTCCCAATAGTCTTGTTAACAAAAAAAGCACCACAAAGGCACCAACCGCCCTCGCAAAAATCTCCACCACGCGACACTCACCATCCATTTGTAAAAATATACCTTATTTATAATCTCGCCAGAAGCTATGACAAATATTCGGTTTATGGTGATGCACGAGAACCGTCCCCATGCATCATGACCTTTTTCCTATGTTTCTTCCATTTCTCTTTATTGGTAGAAATAGTATAATGGTGAAGAGTGTATTTTGAATATTTGGCATAAAATGTAATTTTATGGAATCTACTAAGGGATATGTCTTGAAGGAGCGGAGTTTTACATATGAAGGTCAAGTCGATTGCTGCCCTTTTTGATGAGCATATGGGGATGAATGAAGCGTTAGGAAAATTAGTTGAGAGTCCGGAATTAACGATTTGGTATAGGGATTTGGCAATGGATACGTTATGGGTTTCGAAGGGAAATGCCGCCATCTATGGGTATACACAGGATGATTTTATGAATAAACCATTTCTGTGGCGGAACTCTGTATACCCGGACGACCGCTGGATTATTGACGATGCGATCGCCCGGCAGCTGGAGGGCAGCCCGACGACCGTGGAATATCGCATTATTCGTTCGGATGGCGAGGTAAGGTGGATCGAGAATCGCTCCCATTCGATTTTGGATTCGAGTGGAAAGGTCATTGCTATTAGCGGGTCAATCTATGACATTACCGAGCAAAAGAGAGAGTCCTTACAATTGCAGGAACAGCTCATCATGAACGAAAAAAGGTATAAGTCGCTCTTTAACTACAACCATGATTTAGTGTGTTCCCTGGATCTAAATGGGAAGGTGACGAGTGTTAATAAAAGCTGTGAAGCTTTAACTGGATACAGTGAAGCAGAGATGATGAGTAAGTCTTTTAGAGATTGGGTCTATAAGGCCGATCTGCCTAAAACCTATCAAGCTTATAAACTTGCGAAAAGTGGCCACTCCGAGCGGATGGAATTAAGAATCGTCCATAAAAGCGGAGACATTCTCTTCACTAGCACAACCACCATTCCGATTATGATTGATGACAAAATGGTCGGTGTGTATTGTATTGTCAAAGATATTACCAAACATAAAAAACTGCAGGAGGAATTAGAAGGCAATAACCTGCGTTACAAATCGCTGTTTGAACATAATGCTAACTGTGTCTACTCTTTTGATTTAAATGGGTATTTTACAAGCTGCAATTCCGTGTGTGAACAACTTACGGGATATCGAAGAGAAGAATTACTTAAGCCGGTCTCTTTTCATTCGTTCATTGCTTCGGAAAAACTGCCAGATACCATCTATCATTTTGAACAATGTAAAAATGGCACACCGCAAAATTTCCGAACGTCAATCAAGAATAGAGAGGATTCCATTATCCATTTAAACGTGACGATTGTCCCGTTAATTGTAAACGGACAAATTAATGGCGTCTTTGGCATTGCACAGGACATTACGAAACAGGTGAAAATTGAAGAAACCAATGAGCATATGGCCTACCACGATTATTTAACCGGCCTGCCCAACCGAAATAAGTTAAATTCGACCCTTTCAAAGGAACTGCTATTCGCTCAAGAACGAAACCAGCAGGTGGCGATCCTCTTTTTAGATCTCGATCGCTTCAAACTGATTAACGATACACTTGGCCATACGACAGGAGACCAATTGCTAAAGGACGTAGCGGAACGAATGAAGTCCTCCCTGTATGATAAAGACATTGTGTTCAGGCAGGGCGGAGATGAATTTATCATTATTTTAAAAAATGCCGATCGCGATGTCGCTTCCATCGTATCAAGAAGAATACTCGATATTCTAAGTGAGCCTTTCCAAATCGAAAACTATGATATTTTTACATCTCCGAGCATTGGAATCAGCATGTATCCGGAAGATGGCGAAAGCGTGGAAATCCTTATCAAAAAGGCGGATTTCGCCATGTACCATGCCAAGAATGACGGAAAAAATAATTTTAAATTTTATTCCCAAAAAGAACGTAAATCCTACATGAATCCATTGAAAATCGAGATGGACCTCCATAAGGCGCTGGAAAAAGAAGAGCTGCTTCTTCATTACCAGCCAAAGGTGAATTTAAAAACAGGGAAAATAACCGGGGTGGAGGCGTTAATCCGCTGGAACCATTCGGAATTCGGGATGATTGCTCCCGGTACCTTTATCCCGATCGCGGAAGAAACTGGGTTGATTACTCCGATTGGCGAGTGGGCCTTGTTTACCGCCTGCAAGCAATGCAAGGACTGGCAGCGCAAAGGTTTTTCGACCACGGTCTCAGTCAATCTCTCGGCCCGTCAGTTTACGCAATCCAATTTGCATGAAACCGTTGCAATCGTCTTGTACGAGACGGAGTTAGAGCCTCGATTTTTAGAGCTTGAGATCACGGAAAGCATGACGGCCAGCATTGAACGGACTATTTATACGTTACAAAAGCTAAAAAAGCTTGGTGTACGGATTAGTATCGACGATTTTGGAAAGGGATTTAGTTCGTTAAATTACCTGCAAAAATTCCCGGTTGATACGTTAAAAATTGATCAGGAGTTTGTCCAGCGTGTGCACAAAAACCCAAATGACGAGACGATTGTCAAAACGATCATTTCGATGGCGCACAATTTAAACTTGAGTGTGGTAGCGGAAGGAATCGAGACAAAGGAACAGTTATTGTTCCTGCAGCAACATCTTTGTGACGAAGGGCAGGGTTACTTTTTTACAAAACCTGTAGCGGCCGAAGAGGTTGAAAACAATTGGTTTGCCATTCAGCAGATGGTGAAGGAATTCGGCTTATCTCAAGACGTCAACGAACGCAAGTGGGCGGAAGAATTCGTCCGGATTGCGAGAAAAGAATTAGATGAAACCATCCGCCTTCAGCAAGGGATGACCTTTAAGTATAAAAAAATTAATGGCCGTTTCATTCATACCCTGTGTGATGGGGAGCTGCTGTATCGGCTTGGTCTTATCCCTAGTCTTGTGGTAGGAAAGAGTTTAGCAGAGTTTTTACCTGAGGAGTTTACCGAAGACAAGGAAGTTTATTATCAAAGGGCTTGGGACGGGGAAGAACATGTTTCCTATGAAGGGGAAATCAATGGGGTCACCTATCTGGCGGCGTTAAGTCCGATAAAGCGGGGCGGAGAAGTCGTCGAGGTCATCGCTTCGTGCGTGGATATTACCGAAAGAAGAAAAGTGGAAAAAGCCTTGCATGAAAGTGAAAATAAGTACCGGTTGATAACGGAGAACATGACCGATTTGATTATATTATTTGATCGAGATGGAACCTGTACTTACGCCTCTCCATCCCATCAAACCGTCCTAGGTTATGGACCTGAATTGTTCCTTGGAAACAACACGATCCATCTGGTTCATCCTGAAGATGCTGCTGCTATCATGAAGATATTTGCCGAGGTAATAAACACCAAATCTACTATGAAAGTGGAGCTGCGCATGTTACATGCGAACGGGGATTGGAGACTGCTGGAATGTAATGGCACGCCGGTTATTGGTGAGAATGGAGAAGTGGAACATATCATGGTGGTCAGCAATGATATTACCGAGAAGAGAAGAGCTGAGGAGCTGCTATCGAAATCGGAAAAATTATCATTGGTGGGTGAGCTAGCGGCCGGTGTTGCCCATGAAATCAGAAATCCAATGACCTCGATTAAAGGGTTTATTCAGCTATTCCAGCAGGGAATCATCAGGGACGAATACTTTGATGTGGTACTTGGCGAGTTCGACCGGGTGGAGGACATTATTAAGGAGTTTCTTTCCCTGGCAAGACCTCAGGAAATCCAGCTGAAGCAAGTGAATATTCCAGTTTTGTTAAAAGAGGTGGAGACCTTAATCAAATCGGAGGCGCACTTGAAGGATGTGGAAATTCTGCTGGAAATAGAGCCAGATCTCCCGACGATAATGTGCGACACTAACCAAATCAAACAGGTGCTGTTGAATCTCTGCAAAAATAGTATGGATGCGCTGGATACCAAACGAAAAGGTCTCATTAAAATCACGGTAGGGGTTGAGTGTAACCAGCTTCTGCTTCAGGTCATCGATAACGGAATTGGAATCAGTGAAGAGCGTATCAAAAGACTTGGTGAGCCTTTCTACAGCAACAAGGAAAAGGGGACAGGCCTTGGCCTGATGATCTGCTTTAGAATCATCAAGCAGCACAATGGAACGATCACCTTCCAAAGCAAAGGAAACCACGGTACCACCGCTCAGGTGAGGCTGCCGTTATAGAGAGGCCTGGTTTTGTTAGATGCCATGAAAATAAAATCTGAAAGTATTAAAAAAGACGGCGGGGGAAACAGTTCCCCCGCTTTTTCTGCGTTAGCACCTTATCCTTTATAAAGTTCTTAATGATTGACCTTTGCTACTTGGAAAAATAATTGTTGAAAAGCGCTTACATTGGGTTTATAATTTAGATAAATCGATTTACTAAACCGGTTTAGTTAAATTATAACACATCATAGAAAGGATCCTTAGCATGCAGAATGTGATTGTCCCGTTAAATGCTTTTGATCGGTCCAAGGTCCTGGAACGCGGCCAGGCTGCCTTTGTCGGACTTATAGCTGAAGCGGGTGCTTATGGAATTGAGATTCGCCGCGAACTTATGCCAGAACCAGATTCATCGTTTGACATAACAGAAAACCGGCAGAAACTAGCTCCAATACAATGTTCACAGTTTAGTAGAATAAAGCAAGAAATTGATCGCCACGGACTTTTCACCGTGTACTCCGCACCAATTGAACTGTGGAAAGCGGATTACCAATTAAACGAAGAAGAATTAACAACTGTTTTTCAAGAGGGCAGAATGCTTGGAGCGAAATGGCTCAAAGTATCACTGGGACATTTTAGCGAAGAGCATTCCGATTTCAGCGGCTTAAGGGATTTTTTAAAAAGGCACCAAGAAATCCAGCTACTGGTTGAAAATGACCAGACCCTTCACGGCGGATATGTCCATCACCTGTTTAGCTTTTTTGAAAACGCTGACAGATGGGTGATTCCTGTTAAAATGACCTTCGATGCGGGAAACTGGTATTATACCAACCAAGATGTCGAGGAAGCTTTACAGGAGCTCTCGCCGTATGTGGTTTACCTGCATTTAAAACAGGTTGAAACGCAAAATGGGGAACTGGTTACAATCCCGCTGCAAAAGGAAGGGACCCACACCTGGAAAATGGTGTTGAACCACTTCCCTCAAGACATTGTGAAGGCGCTTGAATTTTCGATTGAGCCCAAGGAAAGAATCAGAGAATTTATGGAATTGGTAGGGGAGGAGGCTTTACTATGCCACAGCAGCTAGATACGATTACGTTTGGGGAAGCGATGGCGATGTTTATGGCTGCTGAGCCTGGTCCCTTGCACACAATCAGCCAATTCAAGAGGGAGCTTGCCGGTGCCGAAACGAACGTGGCAATCGGATTGGCACGTCTTGGACTGAAGTCAGGCTGGGTAAGCAAGGTCGGAAATGATGCCTTCGGGAAATTTATTATCGACCGGCTGGGAAATGAAAACGTCGACATCAAAAGCGTCCTATTAGATGATTTCTATCCAACCGGATTCCAGCTGAAATCTAAGGTGACTGAGGGCGACCCAGAGGTTCAGTATTTCCGTAAAGGGTCGGCGGCCAGCCATCTCGGAGTGGACGATTTCAATGGGGATTATTTTTCAAAAGCCAAGCATCTTCATATGACTGGGATTCCGTTAGCCCTCTCACTCGAGACACGGAACTTTGCCAGGCATGCCTTATCTTTTTTGAAAAATAACGGCAAGACTGTCTCCTTTGACCCCAATTTAAGGCCGTCACTTTGGTTGTCGCAGGAAGAAATGGTGAGGGTCATCAATGAAGCGGCCATCGGGGCTGACTATGTGTTTCCAGGTATTGCGGAAGGGGAAATTTTAACCGGATACCGCAAGCCTTCAGATATTGCTTCCTTTTATTTAGAAAAAGGCGTTGAACTCGTCGTTATCAAATTAGGCGAAGACGGTGCCTATTATAAAACTGCCGTGGAAGAAGGAATCGTTCAGGGCTTTAAAGTTGAAAAGGTGGTTGATACCGTTGGTGCGGGCGATGGCTTTGCGGTTGGTGTCATTAGCGGCCTGCTCGAGGGACTTTCTATCCGTGACGCCGTTGTCCGAGGAAACGCCATTGGTTCCTTGGCTGTTCAGGCTCCTGGCGACAACGATGGTTATCCAACGAAAGTAGAGTTATTGAATTATATTGAAAAAAATATACAGGGAGTGAAGTAACATGAATCAAAAGGTAACGAAACAAAGATGGCTCCACCTTATTCCGATTGCTTTTATCACCTACAGTTTAGCGTATCTTGACCGTGCCAACTATGGATTCGGTGCGGCTGCCGGATTGGCCAAGGATCTTCACATTACGGCGGGGACTTCCTCCTTGCTTGGTTCCCTATTCTTCTTGGGATATTTCTTTTTCCAAGTGCCGGGTGCGGCGTATGCAGAGCGGAAAAGTGCGAAAAAGCTGATTTTCTGGTCGTTGATTGCCTGGGGACTATTGGCTTCTTTTACAGGAATGGTGACAAATATTAAGCTATTATTCGTCATTCGTTTCGCGCTTGGCGTTGTGGAAAGTGCCGTCATGCCGTCGATGCTTGTGCTGCTTAGTCAGTGGTTTACGAAAGAAGAGCGTTCCCGCGCGAACACGTTCTTGATTTTAGGAAACCCTGCCACTGTGTTATGGATGTCAATTGTCTCCGGTTACCTTGTTAACTCCGTGGGCTGGAGATGGATGTTTATTGTTGAAGGGATTCCTGCCATCATTTGGGCATTCCTTTGGTGGAAATTAGTAGATGACAAACCCAGACAAGCGAAATGGTTAACCGATAAGGAAAAAGCTGAATTTGAACAACAGCTGGAAAAAGAACAACAAGGCATCAAGCCGGTTAAAAATTACGGCGAGGCGTTTAAATCAAAACCGGTTATTTTGTTAAGTGCTCAGTACTTCTTATGGAGCATTGGTGTTTATGGATTTGTGATGTGGCTCCCTTCTATTATTAAAGCGGCGCCAAATATGGATATGATTGAAACTGGCTGGTTGTCTTCTGTACCTTATGTTTTAGCCATTATTCTTATGTTTACAGCATCTTATTTTTCAGATAAGACTTTAAATCGCGGCGCGTTCGTTTGGCCGTTCCTACTGATTGGGGCGATTGCGTTCTATGTTTCTTATGCAATCGGGGCAAGCAATTTCTGGCTTTCCTTTATCCTATTGGTGATTGCCGGCGGCGCCATGTATGCTCCGTATGGACCGTTCTTCGCAATCATTCCGGAAATCCTGCCTCGTAATGTGGCCGGCGGTGCGATGGCGCTGATTAACAGTATGGGCGCGCTTGGTTCCTTCGTTGGATCGTATATTGTCGGGTATTTGAACGGGGCAACCGGTGGCTTTGGAGCATCGTACATCTTTATGGCAGGTTCGTTGTTTGTTTCAGCGATTCTGACTGTTTGGGCGATCAAAGCTGCAAAAATGGGCAAAGCATCTTCAAATGTAAAAATAAGTGCATAAAAAAATCAACCGTTTTGGATTTGTGCCAAAATGGTTGACCAATAGATAAAACACGCAAGAATAGTATAGAACGTTTTAGAGAGAAATTCAATAAAGGAAGAGTGGATGACGTGGAAAGGACTTGGTTGTGCGTTGGAGGACCAGGTACCTTAATTCACTTAGGAGTCATCCTTCTTTCTGTTGGCTGCATTTTTCAGATTCGTCACGTCTTCCTTCTTTAAAACTGCAACTGGAAAATAACTATTTTTATAGTTACAATGAAGTCAACATGAAAGTGGAGAAGAGGAAGATTGATAATGGAAAAAGTAACAATGGCGGATGTGGCCCGGGAGGCGGGCGTATCCAAAAGTACTGTTTCCCAATATTTAAATAAGCGCTATGAATATATGGCTGATAAGACAAGGGCCAAGATTGAGGAAGCGATTGAAAAGCTTGGATACCAACCCAATATCATAGCGAGAAGCCTTAAGCAGAAGCGGACATCGATGGTCGGCATTATCGTTGGCAATATCCTGCATTATTTTTCAACAGAAGTGATCAGGGCGATTGAAGACTTTTGCCACCGGCATGGAATCCACGCGATTGTCTGCAACGCCGATGATGATCCGGAAAAGGAAAAAGGGTACATTGAAATGCTGCGAGCAAGACAGGTGGATGGACTGATTATTTTTCCAACCGGGCGGAATCATGAATTGTATGAAAAATTGCAGCGGGAAGGCTACCCTTTCGTGTTTGTGGACCGGAAAGTGGAGGACCTTGATGCGTTTTCTGTGGTGACGGACAATACCGAGTCGGCATACCAGGTGGTTCGGGACCTAGCCGGGAAGGGCCATGAGAATATTGCTTTTGTAGTGCAGCCACTAATCACAAGTCCGAGGATTGAACGGCTTGCGGGTTATCAAAAGGCTTTGGCTGATTCGGGTTTAGCTTTGAAAGAGGAGCTTGTTGTTGAAGCAAGTTTAACGGAAATGAAAAGTAATCTGGAGGCGTTATTTTCTGCGAAAGAGAAGCCGACTGCTCTTTTTGCCGCTAATGACCGGTCTTTTTTGGTAGTCATGGACTTTTTGAAGGAAAAAGGCATCAAGCTGGGTAGAGACCTGGAAATCGTTGTTTTTGATAATATACCTTTTGGGCATTTACTAGAGGCTCCTATTTCCTTCATCGTACAGCCTGCCAGAGAAATGGGCAACAAAGCAGCAGAACTGCTGTTTGCGCAGATTAACAATGAGCAAATCGTGTCAGAAAAGTTTGTTTTTCCGAGCCGGAGAGTATAGGGCAACGGGGGGGGGAACAGTAGCTTAAACGACCGTAAGGCAAAAAAATTAAGCCTTATGGTCGTTTGTCAGAGCTATAATAGAACATAAGTTTAAAAAATGAGAAGGTTAGGTCGCATAGAAACGGTATAAGCTGCCCATTATTGATTGGGAACCAAGGATAGAGTATTATTTTTTAATAAATCGGTTTAGTAAAACGGTTTATCACTGAAGAAAGGAGATTCCCAATATGAAAATACAGCTGGCTTTGGACCGAATGGAGATTGCAGATGCTATCAAGCTTACCCAACTTGTTGAAGAGTCGATTGATTGGGTTGAGGTAGGAACGTCTTTAATCAAAGAGTTCGGCATCCATAGTGTGAAAGAGTTAAAGCAGGTATTTCCTCATAAAACAATTGTTGCCGATATAAAGACCATCGATAATGCACGCTATGAATTCGAGATGTGCTTCCAAGCGGGGGCCGATGTGGCCACGGTCATGGGCGTATCACCGCTGGTAACGATTGATGCCTGTATGGAGGTCGCCAAGAAATACAATAAAAAGGTCATGATTGACCTGTTGAATACTTCTGAGGAACAAAAAAGGGAACTGCTCCGCTATCAGGATGCCATTTTTTGTGTGCATGTGAGTAAGGATGAGCAGGAGACATTAGGGGCACAAAACCGCGGCAGCCAGGAATCCAGCGGATTTTTTCAAAAAGCAGGCGTTGAACTTGCAGCCGCAGGTGGAATTACGCTCGATTCCATTGAAGGTTTGCAAAAATCGCTTTGTTCCTCGGTTGTGATTATCGGCTCAGCCATCACAAAGGCAAACAATCCGTCCGAGGCGGCGGCAAAATTTAAAGAAATTGGATTACAGCTGGAGGGAGTATAGATGTCATTCATTCCAACGATTTTAAAAGAAGTAGAAACGGTATTAGGAAAGGTATCAGAGGAACAGCTGCAGGAATTGGCAGCCAACCTGCAAAAAGCAAAAAGGATTTTTATTATTGGTGAAGGCCGTTCCGGTTTAATGGCGAAATCGTTCGCGATGCGATTGATGCATTTGGGAGCGACGGTATTTGTCGTTGGTGAAACGATAACACCTTCGATTGCAGAGGGTGACCTGTTGGTTGCGGTTTCGGGGTCAGGCACCACCAAGAGTGTTGTTTGGACGGCTGAAAAAACAAAATCTTTAGGCTGTGAGGTCGTCGCTGTTACCACCAACCCTGAATCCGCCTTGGCTGGTGCCGCTAATCACATTCTTCATGTGCCAGCAGCAACGAAGTACCGACGTGAAAACGAGCTGCAATCCATTCAGCCGCTTGGATCATTATTTGACCAATGCGTGCATATTCTTTTTGATACAATTTGCCTATTGTTTAGCCAATTAAATGAAGTTGACCATGCCGATGCGTTTAAGAGACATAGTAATTTGGAGTAAGAGTAAGGGTGCCTGTTATATTGGACAGGCACCTTTCCGTTTTTTTTGAATTAAAGGGGTGCTTCCAAGCAGTGATTTACAAGTTTGTAAGATATAATATGAGAATAATAGATTGTGAAACTTTGGGAGCTGAAATCCGTGGAAACATTGCAAAATCAAAAACTATCAGAACGATTCGAAGTGGCCTTTAACCAAATACATGCCTGGCTGCAGCGGAATATAGTGGAGGAACGATCCGATAAGTTTACCGACCTGCTTCGGTCAGGGTTTCCACGCCACTCGATTATTCGAAAGTACTACCATGACTTGAAAATGTTTGCCCGACTAAGAAACTCCATTGTCCATGACAAGGTGGAATTAGGGTTTTATATAGCGGAGCCGCATGAGGCTGTCGTTGAAAAAATCGAACTGATTGCCGAGTTGCTCTTAGAGCCAAAGGCGGCATATTCGATCGCTTCTAAACCAGTATTCTACTATTATGAAAATGCCAAACTAAAGGATATTTTAACCGTCATCCAAAAGAAATCCGTTTCGCTTTTTCCTATTTATGATGAGAACGGTTTTAAGTGGCTGTTAACGGCGGAGGAAATCATCGGTTGGTTTGCCAATCATCTAACCGGCAACAGTATCGTGATTGATGAAGTAGAAGTAAGAGAGCTGTTTTCTGAAAAAAGAAATCGCCGTGTCGAGTTTGTTGGCAAAGATATTGATATCTTCGAGGTAGAAGAAATTTTTGAACAATATCACTTGAAAAATCAAAAGCTTGAGGCCGTTATCATTACGGAAACCGGAGAACAGCAGCAAAAACCGCTCGCCATTGTTACCTCTTGGGATTTAGTAGAAATTGATGCGATAGAGTAAAGGTTTTTTGAAGGGGTCTGTTCGACCACGACATCAAGCCGAATTTTGCCGGGAAAATATATAACAAAAAGGCCCTTATGGATTAAGGGTCTTTTTGTTTTGCCGCTGCGTCCGGCTGTTCAGGCTCTGCTTTAGCCTTCAAGTCTTCCTCGTAATTGGTCAGACCTGCACTCGTATGGGCAAAGTTGTTGCGGTCGCCGTGAATGTTGCCCAGGCCCTGATTGTGTTTTTTATTGCTTTTAAAATCCTCGATGAAGTTGTTGCCGATACTGAACACGGAGGCGGCCTGAATGCTGCCAATCTTGATGTTGCCGATATGAAAGGTCGGCGATAAAATGGGGGATGCCACGGATTACTCATCCTTCCTGCCTTTGGTTTTGATCCAATAGCCGTGAGTTAGTGTGTTCTCATTTCCTGATAAAGTTCCGATTACTTCATTTATCGTCGTGTCGCTGTGAAACTTTTTATGGGTATTCTTTTTTCCAAAGAACACCCCCGATGAGTCGCTGATATTGGTAATGCTGATCTTTCCCAACGAAAGTTTCATCCGAATTCAGCCCATTTCTTTTTTCGTTATCATATTCAGGGTGTGGGCGAATGACACAACTTTTCCGGAGGTTTGGCGAAATTCACCCATACATGCACTGTTCATATGAATTTAAAAAATGGAAGTATAACCATCCAAACGAAGAACCTGCAGGCCGGGGGGTTCGTGGGGGACGTGGGGAACCTGCCTTTAGCCGCCATTTCGGAAACGGAAGCCTTTAGAGGTTTTGGTAATGTTTTCGTTTGAGGGCGCGGCCTCTTCTCCAGACATGGCCTCTTGTTTTAGCTCCTGCTTGTCAATCTTTTGGATAATCGAAGCGGCGAAATCATCAGAGCTGGTAATGTTCGTGCCAATCAGCAGCTTCCCGCTTAACTCATCAATTTCGATGTTATCTAATTGAAAGGTGATGTTCTCCAGATAATCGATTTGTACTTTATCGATATGGATGCTCTTTCCGTTTGGTTCCTGCTGCTGCTTTTCGAGGAGCTCAATCATCCGGTCCAGCTTATCTAAAAGAAGGGAGTTTATTCCATCATCGTTTTTCGTCTGCTTCTTCTTCCGAGAAAAAAACTTGAACATAAACTCCCCCCTTTGTACGAATTTAAAAGGCTCGCCCAAAAACTTCCTACTTCTAACTATATGACTTTGTTGGAGCGGTTATTCAGTGGTCTGGCTCGAGTGGTTGGGAAAGGATTGGGGAGATTTCACGGAAATTTTTGGCTGTTACTGTCCATATCGGCGGGTCCTACGGACATTTTAAGTAAATATTTTGCTGATTTTGTCCGAAGAAGCGGTACATTCGGACAATTTTTGTTAATTTGCCTCCGATTTTGTCCGAAGGGCTCGGTACTTCGGACAATTTTTGTTAAAATTCCCCTAGTTTTGTCCGAAGAAGCCCGTCATTCGGACATTTTGCATTCATTTGCCCCTAGTTTTGTCCGAAGTAACACCTCCTCCGCCAAAAGACCCATTCCTCCCCCCAGCCCTTCTCCCCCTTAACGGTCTTGTGGTAAAATAAACCTGAATTTTCCTTTTAAGTGGGTGATGGCAATGCCTGTGTTAAGGCTGTCGAGAATAGAAAAAAGAACGAAGGTGGAGGGCCCTGGCTTAAGATACTGCATTTGGGTTCAAGGTTGCCCAATTCACTGCGAGGGCTGTTTTAACCCGCATACGTGGGACCCTAACGGCGGCCGCTTAATGGATATTGACGAAATCTACGAAGATATCAAACGTACTCTTGAAGCATCACCTGAACTAGAAGGCGTCACCTTTTTAGGAGGAGAGCCGTTTAGCCAAGCCCAGGCGCTCACCACCCTTGCGCAAAAAATAAAAGAGTTGAACCTATCAATTGTGACGTTTACAGGCTATGAATATGAAGCAATTTTGAAGTCGCCCAATTCAAGCTGGCACAGCCTATTAAAGGAAACGGATCTATTAATAGACGGCCCTTATATCCAAAGCCAGCATGACCTCGGCCGTCCATGGATTGGTTCGAAAAACCAGCAGTACCGCTTCTTGACGGATGCATATAAGCATCTTGAAACCAAACTGGCGCAGATTCCCAACAAACTAGAAATAAGGCTCCACCCTGACGGAACGATATCCGCCAACGGAATGGCGGAGCCTATCGATTTACATATGTTGCTAGAACTAGATTACGAAAGAAGGAGATAACGAAATGAGTCTTGAAATTGTACTGGTTCCGTTGGCGATTGCGGTTACAAAAGAGGTTGTCGAAGGAATCGCCAACCGTTCGCAAAAAAACGATCAGGACTATACCGTCCTTCCGACTAGAATGAAGGATGAGTCCCTTCTCCAGCAAGCGCTCGAGGAGTGGAGCTGCTCGTTCCGAAAAGCAGAGACACTCGATTCACTAAAAACAAACAATGAAAACGAAGTGACGTTTATCGTCAACGAAGAGGGCTGCTACTCGCTTGTCCTCCCGAAATCAGCCGACATCAAGGCATTCGAGGAATGGATTGAGAAGGTGGAGGGCTCCTACACCCACTACCTGCAGCAACGAGTCTATCAACATTTATTAGAAAAGGCAAAGGAACAGGGAATGATTTTAGAAAAAGAAGAACTGCTTGAGGATCATTCCATCCAGCTCACCTATTTGGTGAATCGATAAAAGGGGGAGCAAGACTTGGCGAAAGTATATACAGACAGGGGCAGGAAATGGGAGATGTTGAACAGCTGGTGGATCATCTTCACGTTTCTGCCGATCGGCATGACCAGTTATATTGCATTTTTCTATGCCGGCACCAAAGTGAAAAACAAACGCTGGCGAATCTATGGGCTTGTTTATCTGGCAATCTTCCTTCTGGCATTTATCCCAACCTACACTGAATTCGAAGCGATGATTTTTCTGGCCTTGTGGATTGTTCCGATTATCCACGCCTTTAAAATCCGCCCAGCCTATTTGGTTCAGTTAGATGTGTTAAAGGCCAATGAAAAATTGTATCTGGACCAAGAGGTTACGAAGCTTAGGCGGGAGGCGGAAGCGAAGTTTGGCAAGACGCAAAAGCCACCGCAGCCGAAAAGTGAGGCCCGCGCGAACCAGCAGGAGGCAAGCGCTGCACCAATGACCCCGCCCATCCAGCCGCTTTTTTCCAATGACCAAGGAATCAGGAAGATTAATATTAATCTAGCATCGGAAAAAGAAATTGCCACTATCCCTGAAGTAGGGATTATTTTAGCAAAAAAAGCCGTCCTCAAACGCGAGGAATTGGGCGGTTTCGAATCTTTTGAACAGTTCGCGCAAATCATGGGATTGAAGGAGCACACGCTGGAAAAAATGAAGCAGCGTCTGATTTTCTCCGAAACTGACCATACTGATACACATATCCATTCTGGAAGAGTCATTGATTATTAAATAACTAGGGTAAGCCGGGGTGAGTTCCGGCTTTCTGTTTATACATAAGTAAAAGAAGGAGGAGAACCATGGCTATCGTCAAACAAAAAGGAACGAGAACACTTCTGGCAAACCTACTGAAGGCCAGATTTCCTTATTTATATATCCAAACCTGGGAGGAAGACCGCGTCCTATCCCTAATTCGCTCGGTAGCACAGGATTCGGAACTGATTAAAACACCACGCGAAGTATTTACCTGGAGCATCACAAAGGGGATTCAGGACCATAACCGGCAGTCGGTCGGCATCGGTGACAGCAAACAGCCGATGAAGGTGCTCGAGTTTATTGAAAAGCATGATAAACCGAGTATCATTGTGCTTCAGGACTTTCATATCTATTTCGGCGGACAGGGGCGGCATGCCG
This sequence comes from Neobacillus sp. GCM10023253, assembly GCF_042653105.1. Taxonomy (NCBI): domain Bacteria; kingdom Bacillati; phylum Bacillota; class Bacilli; order Caryophanales; family Bacillaceae; genus Neobacillus; species Neobacillus sp. GCM10023253. The sequence goes on along the minus strand of NZ_JBHSHV010000026.1, from coordinate 126,499 downwards.
ACTTTCAGGTGATCCGGAAGCTAAGAGATATTTTATTAAAAATAAAGCAAAGCCCGAGCCCAATTAATGTCATCTTTACGTCCCCGTTTCTCGTGATTCCAGATGATTTGCAAAAAGACATCACAATTGTCGATTTTGACCTGCCGAACTTCCAAGAAATTCAGGCAGTACTCGACGAGATGATTCGCGTCAATCAGCAAACGGGCCGGATTCAAATCTCCTTAACCACCGAAGAAAAAGAGCGACTTGCAAAAGCCGCACTAGGGCTGACCTTGTCAGAGGCAGAAAACGCTTTTGCCCGCGCAATGGTTGAGGATGGCCGGCTGGACATCAATGATGTAAATGTCATCTTGCAAGAGAAGGAACAAATCATCAAGAAAACAGGTATTCTCGAATTCATCGCCAGCGATTTAAAAATCGAAGACGTCGGCGGATTAGAAAACCTCAAACGCTGGCTTTCAAAGCGGAATAAGTCGTGGCTCGATTCGGCCCGCAAATATGGCTTGCCTGCGCCAAAAGGGGTGCTGATTACTGGTGTTCCCGGCTGTGGAAAAAGCTTAATCAGTAAAGCGATCAGTTCCATGTGGCAGCTCCCACTTTTAAGGCTCGATATGGGAAAAATCTTCAGCGGACTCGTCGGCAGCAGTGAAGAAAATATGCGCAAGGCGATAAAAACCGCCGAAGCAATTTCCCCGTCCATCCTCTGGATTGACGAAATTGAAAAGGGATTCAGCGGCATCACAAGCGGCGGGGACAGTGGGACCTCATCACGGATCTTCGGACAGTTTTTAACATGGATGCAGGAAAAAACAAGCCCTGTATTTGTCATCGCCACCGCCAATAATATTTCCGGCCTGCCGCCGGAATTGATGAGGAAAGGGCGCTTCGATGAAATCTTCTTTGTCGACCTGCCGACGCTCAGGGAGCGAAAAGAAATTCTTAAGGTGCATATCCAGAAGCGCATCAAGGATGAGGAAGTAAAGGGCGATTTCCAGTTAACGGATAACGTGCTCGACACCTTGGCAAGAAACTGCGACGGCTTTGTCGGCGCCGAAATCGAACATCTGGTCATTGATGCCTTGTTTGAGGCTTATTCTAATGACCGGTCGATTCGCCTCGAGGATTTCGAACGGGCGATTGCCAATACGGTGCCATTGTCAGTTACCCAGGCTGAGCAAATCCGCGGAATCCGCGAGTGGGCCAACGTCCGTGCCGTTGCAGCCACACCGCGGGAGGATCTCAAGGAGTATGGAAAAGACTCTGTGCTTATACCAGGCGGCGGATTGGAAAAGGCAGACAGCCAGGGTTATGCAGATGATGTCCGCTTTAACCGCGGCGGCAGGACAATCGATTTCTAAAAAGGGAGTGAAGAGGGCAGATGGAGGAAAAACTTCAAATCCGCATTTTTCCCGATGGCCGGATTGAGGCGGAAACATTGGGCATTAAAGGGGAAAAATGTACAGATTATATATTGATATTAGAAAACATTCTTAACGCCCAGGCCGTCCAAGCGGAATATACGAAGGAATTCTACGAAACCGAACAAGTAAACCTAGAGGAAACCCAGCAGAATACCTTAAAATAAACCAACTAGTTGGCTTTATCATAACCTGAACTCGCCCTTGTATGGGCGAGTTTTCTTTGTGCGGGGATTCTAAATACTTCTTTATCTATGGAGCAACAAAAATATCTTTAAACTATAAATATCCATGCTCTAACATACCAAGTATTTTTTTGGCAAATAATAAACTTGTTAACAATAAATCGAGGAGGACTAGTATGCAGCAGAATCAACAAGCTAAACCAAATACAGCATCTGTTATGAAACCAGAATTTGCCGGAACGGATGCTCAACAAGTTAAACAACAAATTCAAAAGGATGTAAGCGCAGGACAAGGTGCCATGACTTCCCGTGAGGCAGGAGCAATGCGCGATTAAAAAACCACTCTAAGTGGTTTTTTATTTTTATTCAGCTTACCCACGTGAAACTCCTTCCTATAAAATGGTAATTTAGTCTCTTTTTGTAGGACATTAGTTATGTGAGAATAAGATTATGGATAATTATGGAGAATCCCAAGCTGGTTTTGTAGCGTCAGAGATAGCATGCAAGGAGAAGAATGATGAATGTTACGTTAATTAATAAGGAGAGAATTCACTCGATATCCTTGCCGGAAAAGGTGCGGGGACAGTATTGGATCTACGATTCCAATGGCAAATCCTCCCGAAAACTGATCGGCATTGAAGGGGTCAATGGAGAGTGGATTTTAAAATCGAATAAGGATGTGAAGGTTCTCGACAATACCGGGAAGCCGATCCGAAATACGGTCTTGCAGCCGTTAAGCATATATAATTTAGGACTTTCTACCCAAGACCAAAAAACGATCATTTTCACAGAGCCCACCACGGACGACCGACAAATTTTTACAAAATACTTGGTTGACCGAGATATCGAGATAACCATCGGCCGGACCGAGCAGAACGACATTGTGCTGGCCAATCGTTTTGTCTCGGCATCCCATGCGAAGCTGTCCTTTCATAACGGCCAGTGGCGCATCGAGGATCAAAACAGTTCAAACGGAACCTTCGTCGATGGCGAAAGAGTGAAAAGCAAAGCCTTAAAGATTGGCGACACTATATACATAATGGGTTATAAAATGATCCTCGGCAGCTATTTTGTTGCTTTTAATAATCCGGATGGAACGCTAACCATCAAGACCCATGCGTTAAAGCCGTTCATACCGCAACCGGTTGAAACCCCGGATGAGGAAGAAGAGTACGAAGTGCCGGAAGTTGACTACTTTTACCGTTCGCCCCGCTTTAAGCGCGATGTCGAAAAAGCGGTTATCAAGATCGATTCCCCGCCGCCGAACGCGATTGGCGAAGAGATGCCGATGATGCTGGTAATTGGCCCGTCGATGACGATGGGGATGGCCTCAATGGCGACTGCGCTTTTTGCTGTCAACAACGCGATGGCGACCGGCGATATTTCAAGGGCGATTCCATCGATCGTGATGTCGTGCAGCATGCTGCTTGGAACCATCCTCTGGCCAATTCTAACCAAAAAGTTCGATATGCGGCGCAGACGGAAAAAAGAGAAAATCCGCCAGGAAAAATACAAGGATTATCTCGACCGAATCGCTGTCGTCTTTAATGAAGAAGCGGAAAAGCAGGAGGAAATTCTCCGGGAAAATCATGTTCCCATCAGCGATTGCATCAACCGGATTGAAAATGTCCAGCGCAATCTGTGGGAGCGCGGCCCCGGCCAAAACGACTTTCTGAAATTGCGGGTCGGCACAGGCAGCGGCCTGCTTGCAGCAGACCTTACCTATTCGGAGAAAAAATTCTCGATTGACGATGATAACCTGCAGGAAGAATTGTACACCTTGGTGGAAGCGCCAAAGGTATTGAAAAATATTCCAATCACTCTATCTTTATATGAAAATCATATTTCCGGCGTCATTGGCACCCGCAAGCAGACAATCGAGTTTGCCAAAGGGTTGATTTTTCAATTGGCTGCTTTATATAGCTACGATGAAGTGAAAATGATATTCGTCTATGACCAGGAGGAGGAAGCACAATTCGGCTTTACAAAATGGCTCCCTCATGTGTGGAGCAACGATAATAAATTCCGCTTCATTGCCACCAACAACAATGAGTTGAAAGAAGTTTCTGCGTATATCGAAAAAGAAATCGAAATCCGTGCGAATACCAATGACAGCGAGATGGAGGATGTCAAGCCGTACTACATCGTGTTTGCCCTAAGCAAAGAGCTCGCCTTCAAAGCCGAGATGCTGAAGCAGGTGTATGCCAAGAAAGAAAACCTGCATATCAGCGTCGTCACTTTTTATGATGAACTGAAAAACCTGCCAAAAGAGTGCTCGATGGTGGTGGAGCTGGAAGAAAACAGCGGGAAGCTGTTCGACAAAAACGATATTACTGGGAAGACGACTTCTTTTACACCGGATATCTTCCTAAACGGTGCCGACCCTTACCAGTTGAGCGTGAAGCTGGCCAATGTTCCGCTTGATGAGCTGGCCAATTCCTTTAACCTGCCGCAAATGGTCACGTTCCTGGAATTATACGGTGTGGGCAAGGTGGAGCACTTAAACGCTTTGACCCGCTGGAAGGACAACGACCCGACGAAGTCACTGGAAGCGCCGGTTGGCGTCGACACTCTCGGCGAATTGTTCAAGCTTGACCTGCATGAAAAATTCCACGGCCCGCACGGCCTAGTCGCCGGTATGACGGGTTCGGGTAAAAGTGAATTTATCATTTCCTATATCCTGTCGCTGGCGGTAAATTACCACCCGCATGAGGTGGCGTTTATTCTAATCGACTACAAAGGCGGCGGGATGGCGAAATCGTTTGAAAAATTGCCGCACACAGCCGGCATCATCACGAACCTGGACGGCGCAGCGATCAAACGCTCGCTGGTGTCCATCGAAAGTGAATTGAAGCGCCGCCAGGCTATTTTTGCCGAGGCCAGCAAGCTGGTTGGCGAGAGCAATATCGATATCTATAAATATCAAAAACTATATCGCGAAGGAGTCGTCCGTGAGCCGCTTCAGCATTTGTTTATCATTTCCGATGAGTTTGCCGAACTGAAAACGCAGCAGCCGGAGTTCATGACGCAGTTAGTCAGCGCCGCTCGGATTGGCCGAAGCCTTGGCGTGCACTTGATTTTAGCAACCCAGAAGCCAAGCGGTGTTGTGGATGACCAGATTTGGAGTAACAGTAAATTCCGGGTCAGCTTAAAGGTGCAGGAGCGGGCCGACAGTATGGATATGCTGAAGCGTCCGGATGCTGCCGAGCTTACCGATACAGGGCGATTTTACCTGCAGGTCGGATATAACGAATTGTTTGAAATGGGGCAGTCGGCCTGGGCCGGAGCCCCATATTATCCGTCTGATAAAGTGGTTGTTGAAAAAGATAACAGCGTTGTCGTCATCGACCGAAACGGCCGCCCGATGAAGCAGGCGAAAATCGATAAACGGAAGAGCTTGTTTGCGAAACCGAAAAAGCAGCTTGATGTGATTACTGAATACTTAAGTAATATCGCGGATGAGGAACAAATCAAAATCCGCCCGCTCTGGCTTGAGCCAATTCCAGCGCTAATCCTCTTGGATGATATTCGGAAAAAATACAAAGCGGATCATGGTAAGTGGCTGCCGCCAGAAAATAAGCCAGCTGATCTCCAAGAGGCCGTCAGTGAAATTGCGGTAGCATCGGAAACCGTTCAGGCTGACTTATGGAAAACGGCCCAGGCCGTTAGCCGAGCGGAGTCCTATAAGCTTAATCCGGTCATCGGCGAATACGACGATCCGGTCCACCAGCAGCAATGCCTGCTTCGCCTGCCGCTCACCGACGAAGGCAACACGATCATTTACGGAGCAGCCGGTACCGGCAAGACGACCTTCTTAAATACGATGGTTTATTCGCTCATTCATGAGCATACTCCGGACGAAGTCAATCTCTATCTATTAGACTTTGCTTCGGAAACATTGAGGGCTTTTTCAAAAGCGCCACATGTCGGCGATGTCATCCTTTCATATGAAAGCGAAAAAGTCAGCAACCTGTTTAAAATGCTGCAGGGCGAAGTGGAAAAGCGGAAGAAGCTGTTTGCCGATTACGGCGGGGATCACCGGTCCTTTGCCGAGGCAACGGGCCAGAAAGTTCCGGCGATTGTCGTTGCTATCCATAATTTCTCTGCATTCACTGAGATTTATGATGAAAAGGAAGAAGCAGTCGCCTACTTGTCGCGTGAAGGCACAAAGTATGGAATCTATTTCGTCCTCACCGCACTTGGAACCGGCGCTGTCCGCTTCAGGCTGCTGCAGAACTTTAAGCAGCTAGTAACCTTGCAATTAAATGATGAGGCCGATTATGCAACGGTCGTTGGCAAGACGGATGGCTTATTCCCATCGAAATTCAAAGGCCGCGGCCTCGTCAAGCGGGATGCTATTTATGAATTTCAGGTCGCGCAAATTACCGCCGAACCCGTGCCATATCCAACTATTCAAGCAGAATGCGAGAAGCTGCAGGAAGCCTGGAAAGGAACAGCCGCTAAGAGGATTTCGATTTTGCCAGAAAAAGTGGATCACGAATTCCTGGCTGAATATTGCGGTTCAAAGGGAAGTCTGAGCATTCCAATTGGCGTGGAAAAGAACTCGCTGCAAATTCACTATTATCCGTTCGGCAAATCCTATATCCATATGATTCTATCAGCCGGAAGGGAACACGAGTTGTTCGTCCATGATTTATCCCAGTTCATGGTGCAACAGGCAGGTTTAGATATAACTGTGATTGACGCTGAGCAAAGTTTTATTGAGAAAAACAATGCCGGTTTCAAATATTATTCAACAACCAAAGAGTTTGAGGAGATAATGGCAGATCTTTTTGATCTCGTCGTTTACCGCAACAACACCTTCAAAGAGGCACTGGAAGAGGGCCGGGAAGTGGCGCAATTTGAGCAAAAGGTGATTATCATCAATTCGGTTGCTGCTTTAAAAAATGCTCTTTCTAATCTGGGGGCGGAGAAACTTGGCTTAATTCTGGAAAAGGGCGACGCGAAGTATAACGTGACTATTATTTTTGCTGAACAATCCAAGAATCTTTCCGGGCTTACCTTTGACAAATGGTACAAACAACATATTCACAGTGGAAATGGTATCTGGATTGGCAGCGGCATTACCGAGCAATTCCAGCTCAAGCCGGCCAAAACCACTTCCGAAATGCGCGAGGAGATGCCGGCAGAATTTGCTTATTCCCTTCAAAACGGGAAGGCCGTCAAGGTCAAGCTATTAAACTCGCAAAAGGAGAATGATGACAGCGATGAATAAAGTACTCGTGGAGATTTTCCTTCCTGCTGCCGCTCAAAGCTACGAAGTGTATATTCCGTTGGAAAGCCAAATGAGCGAGGTCCTCACTCTGGTGTCATCCCTTCTGGGCGACCTGTCTGATGGCAAGTACAAAGCGACAGGCAGCGAGGTCTTATGTGATGCTGAAACAGGAATTATTTTCAATATTAACATGCCGGTTGCCGAACTGGGCATCAAGAACGGTTCGAAACTCATGTTGATATAAATTTTTAAAAAAGAGAAAGGAGAATGACAAATGGCGAAACGAATTAGAGTCACCCCTCAAGAGCTTGAGGCGGCATCCAAAAAATTAGCCGAACTATCCGAAACCTATACCGGAATCTATACTCAGTTAATGCAGGCGGCCAACACCATGGGCGAGGCATGGGAGGGCGAGGATAACCTTGCTTTCGTTGACCAGATCAACGGCTTCAACCAGGATTTAAAACAAATGGCCGATAAGCTGCAAACGGCAAGCCGCACGCTTGATACGCAGCGCGCCAACTACGCTGCTACCCAAGAAAACAATATGGTTCAAGTTAGAAAACTAACAAACTAGGAAGGAGTGACTTTAGCATGGCAGGTTCCATTAAAGTAAGCACGGCCCAGGTGGCTGATATTGCGAATACGATTGAAAGACTGAACCAACAACTGATGGAAGAATTAAAAAATAGCCAAAGTACGATTAAAAATCTTACCAATACATGGGAAGGGGAAGCAGCACAAGCAACCGTTTCCGCTTATGACGAGTTTTCAGCGAAGTACTTCCAAACCTATTACGATATTCTTGATAACTATGTAAAGTTCTTACGTGTCAATGTTGACCAAGGCTACTTTGAAACAGAAACAGCCAACGTTAACTTGGCTGACGCTTTTAAATAAACGAATTTTTGGAAAAAATTATGACGCTAAAGGTGATGGCATGCCAATCGCCTTTAGCTTGACTTTGAAAATAATTCCGCCCGGATGAAATAGATACTGATACTTGGTTTTTCTCAAAGAAAGTGGGTATTAATATGCTGAAAAAAATATTGAAAAAGGTGAGTGTCATCGCAATGGGACTATCAATTTTTAGCTTGATTGGCTGCAGCGAAATGGATAAAGAGCAGGCCGCCGATGTCGAAAAGCTGCTCCAAAAAAAGTATCACCAGGAATTTGAAGTGACCCATATTGGCGGCCGATATGGGACAGCGACGAATGATACGGTTACCACTTATGTCCACCCAAAGGACCAGAAGGACTTGGTATTTAAGGCGGTTACGACAAAGGATGGAGAGCTCGTGAGTGATGGCTATATTCCAAGTCTGATTAGCAAGTCCTTCAATCAAATTATCACGCGGGAGCTTTCTTCAGCTGGAATTGAGAGTGAAACACACACAGTAGCGATGGAAGCAGACAGTTCGGCGGAGACCAATCCGGATATTTCTTTGGAAGAATACGTTAAGGCTTATAAACCAGGCTATTTTTCAGGAGATATCATTGTCAAGGAAAAGCCTGATCTATCACCGGAACAGTTTGAAAAGGCACTGACTGCGGCTTATCAAGCCGGGGTAAACACCGCCTATCAAGTGACTGTTCATGTGATTGCGGAAGATGAATATGACAAATGCGTAAAGAAATTTAAAGAGGTTCCTTATGTCACCAGTTCATGGTTTATTGACTACAACGTTGTAAAAGAATTTGACGCAGTTGCGGATGCCAATGGCTATCATTTTGCCGATGCTTCGGCAACAGCTAAGGACGGTGAATAACATTGGCAGATAAGACTGCTTTAACAGAGCAAGAATTGAAGTTTGCCACCGATATCGCTTATCTGGATTTGGAACTCCTAAAAGACAAATCGCGCAAAAACATTCCTGGTTCTGTTGGTGCAGGACAAAGCCCGGACAATACTGTCGGGGGGCTTTTGAAAATGAAGGCGGACGGTAGCTCAAACTATTCACAGGGCCATTTTGATCAGCTGACTAAAGGCAAAGACGTGGGTAAAGATCAAAGTGTCAGTCTAGATGCAGGTAAAATCAATCAACTGCCTAGTGAAGCGATGGATTGGAAAATTGTCAAAACGTTTGACCAAAATAACCCTGGGCAATCAGGTTTCTATGGTGTCGTTATAGAGACCGATAAAGGCTTAATCGTCTCCTTCCGCGGCAGCGAATCGCCCTCAGAGTATCAAAATATTCAGCAGGACTGGCTCAAGGCTGATGCTGCTTTAATCTCTGGCAGGCTTACAGACCAACAAAGAGATGCGCAGCGATTTATCGATGAGCTTAAAAAAGACGGCTATTTTGATAAGTATGACAATATTTCGTTTGCCGGGCATTCGTTAGGGGGAAATCTTGCGGAACACGCGACCTTCTACGCGGCAAAGCTTGGCTTGGCCGACCGGATTGATAGAACGATCAGCTATGATGGACCGGGCCACTCCAACGACTATTTGGAAGCGCACAAAGAGGAAATTGCTTTGGCAACGAGTACGGTACAAATGGATCATGTTCTGCAATCTCTGGTAGGCGGCATACTGCAGCATGCCGATGGGGTGAACTATTTTTATGCCGATTTAGTCGGAGAAGGTGCGGTTCAGCATGGTACGGAAAATGTACACTTTGATGAAAATGGCAATATTGTGCGAACCGACCAGCCTAATGCTTTATCCACCATCATCTCAAAGTATATTACATCGCCATTTACGCAAGGCTTGGACCGCCTTATTAGTCCTGCGGCAGGTTCTTTTTTAACTACTGCTTTGGTTGCCATAACTGACGCCGGCTGGAAACTAAAAAATGCCTTATATCAAGATGGAAAAATGACCACTGCCGGAAAAATTCTAGCGGTAACCGTGACAGTCGCTCTCGTTGTCACAGCCATCGTTGCGGGTCCTGCTCTGTTGGCGGCAACCGTTGCCCTGGTGGAATTTGCGTTTGTTGCGATTGGATATGTGGCACTGTTTGTTGCTTCGGTGATTGCGTTTGAGGTTCTAAGTGATGTTGCCGATGCAGTTGCGGCGTTTGCGGACTATGTGTTCACGGACTTGATTCCGGAAATTATTGACCGGGTGGCCGAAGGGGTGGCCCAATTTGCGAACTGGACCAAGAAACAGCTGACAGAATTCCGGGATATGCTGGCAGAGAAATTTAATCATTTTCTTGGCGGCTTGAAAAATCTGTTTGGTTCCGGTCCGAAAGCTGTTCCGACGCCGCACATTCGGATTGACACCTATAAACTCAGGGCTTACGCGAATCGGCTGGATTCGGTGAAGGCGCGGATTTCCGAAGTCGATTCGAAATTGAATTATCTCTATCTATCAGAAGGCCTGCTTGACATCATCCATTTGGCGATTGCAGAAAATCTGCCGACAAAAAGGCAGATGAATAAAGTCATAGAATACTTGCGGGATACGGCCGCCGACTTTGACGAAGCAGAAAATCGGATCATGAGTATTTAAGGGCAGGGGGAGAAAGAATGAGCGGTTTAAGCAGTGCAAAAGCAGAATTAAGCAGTATTATTTCCGAGCTTGAGTCCATCGAAGCGGGGCTCCGCCATGATTTTAAAGGGATTGGCAGCGAAGTAGCCGCGGCCCGCATCCGTGATTTTATTGAGGAATGTGAAAGGGCAAAGCGAAGCTTAAGCAGGGTAAATCCATCTAATCTATCAGAAGCCTTTTTAGCGAAATTAGGGATAGGCAAAGGATGATAAGGGGGCAGTGAAGCGATGAGTCAAATAAAAATTGATACGGCGAAGGTCGTAAACACGGCCAGCCGGATTACCACTATCAATCAGCAAATCGATGCTGAGTTTGCACGAATGGAGAAGGCCATCGCGCGTTTGAACGGCAGCTGGCAAAGCAGGGCTTCGGATCATGTCATCGGCCGTTTCCATTCTATTAAACATGCTTTTAAAGACAGCCGGTTTGAGGTGATGCAGAACTATTCCAAATTCCTTGTGCAGCAGGTATCGGACGGCTACAACAAGACGGAGACCGTCAATACAAATTTGGCAGACTCTTTTAAATAGGAGGAACGGAAAATGAGCTCTTTCATCGATGTCGATTACCGGGAGTTTGAAAAGGCGGCTTCCGCTGTGGAGGACTATGTGGATAGGCAAAAACAAAAGATGTCCCAGGCGAATCAAGATGTAGCCTCCCTTGGGGCAGGCTGGCAGGGCCAGGACTTTGAACGGCTTCAGTCCAAATGGAATGAGCTGGATAACACCGGTTCCACAGCCGTAAACCTGCAAAAGAGCCTCAAGGATTACGCGGATGTGCTCCGGTATGTGGCCGATCAATATAAAAAAGCGCAGAAAAAGGCGATTGATCGAGTGAATAGTTTATAGGTTTAGTATTTTAAAGCAGGAGATAGCTATGGGAAAAACAACTGTTGAACAGCAGGCAAATAAATATTTGGTCGTGAACAAGCTGATTGTACCCGAGGCCATTAATGAACGGGAACTGAAGGGCATTGCAGCGGGACTGTCTGGCAGTCTTTTGCCGGTTACGGCCGAGAAGACGAAAAAGGGACTCGTTCTAAGGTGTTATGTCGAGGGGATGATGACGCTGCAATCCTATTTCAGCGGGATTGTCAGTAAGAAAATGTTCTTGGGGACGATGGCCAGAATTGCGGCGGTTGCCAAGGAATGTGAGAAAAACTTGCTAAATGTAAGCAATCTCATGTTGAATTGGGAAACGATTTTTCTCGACCCGCGGACGAAAGAGGTCAAATGCATTTACTGGCCGATTGTCAACAACCAAAACGCGAGTGTAGTGCCTGACTTTTTTAACGATATTACCTTTCGGGTGGTGTTTAATAAACACGAAGACAATGGCTATGTGACCTCCTATTTGCAATATTTCCGCAGCCATAGCCCATTTTCAATTAATGGTTTTGAAAAATTATTGTTTGAATTGCTGGGGAAAACAGTCGACAACAAGGGGTACCTGCCGTCCGGTTCGACGGGCAGTGTGGGCGAAGGTCCGCGGGAATCCGGGAGGATTGGGTATGGGACCGGAGCTGGGAAGACCGGGAATGCGGCCAGCGAAAAAGCTCGCCCCTCGAGCATTGCCTATAATCCGTTTGGCAATCAATATGATTTTTCAAAAAAATTAAAGGCATGTCCGCAGTGCGGGGCCAACAGTATGGAAGATGCCAAATTTTGCTCGGCGTGCGGGGCGCCCTTGGAGGGGCTGGCGGGCAGGCTTAAGGCTGCTGCGGAAATAAAAGAGCCTTTTGCGGCGGTGCCATCCGAAACGGAACATTTCAGTGGAACGACGGTTTTGGGTGTTGAGGATATTGGCGGGACAACGGTACTTGAGGCTGATGTGTACGAAGAACCCCGCTTCCCTTATCTGGTCAGGGAGAAGACGCAGGAAGAAATCAGCGTCGACAAACCCGCCTTTCGGATTGGCAAGGAGCGCAGCTTTTGCGATTATTTCGTTTCCAGCAATAATGCCATCAGCCGCAGTCATGCAGATATTATCACAAAGGGCGGCCGCTATTATATCGTCGACAATAATTCTACCAACAAGACTTATGTCGATGGCCGGGTGATTCCGGTTATGAAGGAGATTGAAATCTTTTCAGGTACAAAGCTGCGCCTAGCTAATGAGGACTTTACTTTTTATATATAGACTGTTTGGCGTCTACGGACAAAACCAATGGGAAAAGTAGAGGAAGTGTCCGTAGGAATGGCGTCTACGGACAAAACCGTTGGAAAAATCAGAGGAAATGTCCGAAGGCAAGGCACCGATTATTTAGGCGAGGAGTTTAGACAATGGAAGTGTTATCCACGGCAGTTACAGATAAGGGGATTAAGAAACCGACGAATCAGGACAGCCTGCTTATAAAGGTTGCCGAAACATCGATGGGAGAGGTCGTTTTAGCTGTCATTTGCGATGGGATGGGCGGACTCTCCAAAGGGGAAGTGGCCAGTGCCAGTGTCGTTCGTGCGTTTTCAGAGTGGTTTGAAACTGAACTTCCGGAACAGCTTGCCCGGAAGGATTGGGACGATATCCAGTATCGCTGGGAGCGGATCATCAAAGAGCAAAACCAACGGATTGCCGAGTATGGGCGCAGGGTGAGAATCCAGCTAGGCACGACGATTACTGCGCTGCTTCTCATCGACACCACGTTCATGCTGATTGGCCATGTCGGCGACTCGCGCGTTTATCGAATCGGGGAGAGGCAGCTTGAAATCCTGACAGAGGACCAGACGGTGGTCGCTAGAGACCTCAAGCGGGGTACGATTACGCCGGAGCAGGCTAAAACTGACCCTCGGCGAAATGTCCTCCTACAGTGCATCGGGGCATCAAAGCTGGTTGAGCCTGAATTTATCCATGGCCGCGCAACCCCTGGCGAAGTCTATATGCTTTGTTCCGACGGGTTCCGCCACATGCTTACCGAGGAGGAAATTTTTCAAGCATTCTCCCCGCAGGTATTGACGGACGAAGCGGTAATGGAAACACACGCAATCACTTTAGTGGAGCTTAATAAGCAAAGACAGGAAACAGACAATATCACTGTGCTGCTTGTAAAAATTCAGTAGGGATGGGGATTTCACGTGGCAGCAATTGGATCCGTTATAGATGGAAAATATGAAATACTGAAGCAGATCGGCCAAGGCGGGATGTCCAAGGTGTACCTGGCCATGGACAAACGCCTCAACAAGCAGTGGGCCGTGAAAGAGATTGAAAAAAGAGGCAGGGACAAAAACAACGAGGTCATTATCCAGAGTGCCATCGCCGAAGCGAACATGATTAAACGCCTCGACCACCCTTCTTTGCCTCGGATTGTCGACATCATCGACAACGGCAAAGTTATTTTTGTCATCATGGATTATATCGAAGGGGAGCCTCTGAGCAAGATTATGGAGGAGTATGGCGCCCAGCCCCAGGATCTGGTGATTGAATGGGCGAAGCAGCTTTGTGAGGTGCTCGATTATTTACATACCTGCAATCCGCCGATTATTTATCGGGATATGAAGCCGGCGAACGTGATGCTGAAGCCGGATGGCAATCTGAAGCTAATTGACTTTGGGATTGCCCGTGAGTATAAGGAGCAGAATCTTGCAGATACCGTCAGCTTAGGAACGAAGGGTTACGCGGCTCCGGAGCAGTTCGGCGGGAAGGGTCAGACCGACCCACGGACCGATGTTTACTGTTTGGGCGTGACGCTCTATCATCTGGTGACCGGGCACAACCCATCCGAGCCTCCTTATGAGCTTTACCCCATCCGCCAATGGAACCCGTCGTTGTCGGGCGGTTTGGAACGGATTATTGAAAAATGCACCCAGCTGAATCCGGATGATCGTTATCAATCGTGTGCCGAGCTGATGTATGCGCTGAACCATTACGAAGAGGCTGATGACCTTTATCGCGCCAAGCAAAAGAAGAAGCTGCGCGGTTTTTATGCGTTGGCGGGTGCTGCTGTGTTGAGCCTGGGCATTGGCATTCTTGGACAGGTGATGAACATTCAAACGAATAATGCCGATTACAATAAAACGGTTCAGATGGCGGAGAAGGCTGCAACCGATCAGGCGAAGATTGATTATTTTTTAAAAGCAATCGATATTAAGCCGGTTGAAACGAAGGCCTATTTGGGATTGCTCGGCGCATTTAAGGGGGATGCTGCTTTTTCAGTCGAGGAGGAGGAGCAGTTTAAGAAAAAAATCAACGCCCACCTTATCGAGTTTCGCGACAATCCAGAGTATCCTGACCTCGCTTTTGAAGTCGGTAAGATGTATTGGTATTACTACGACTATGGAAAGAGTGAAAATAGCGACAACCAGATTACGAGAATGAAAAGCTCCATCCAATGGTTCGAGGATGCCGTCCAGTACGGCTCGAAAAAAAGCGATTATTACGAGATGGCCTTGATTTACCGCGATATCGGCCAGTTTAATCAGAATATCACTCTCCATATTGAAGAGGCATCCGATAAAGGCAAATACAAGCCGTATTGGGAAAACATCAAGGGGCTGATAAAAATGGTTGATAAAAGCCCTGAAGAGAGTGAAATTGTTAAACTCGAACTCTATAAATTGACGATGTATTCGATAGAAACTTATGCCAGGAAGTTTAAATTGGATGGCGTGAAGGAAAGCGACCTTCGTGCAGTGACAGAGGCCGTCAAGCAGAGCACCAAGGATGTCGAGGTCACCGCTGAGAAGACGGAAACCATTAAGAAGGACGTTATCGATCGCTTTGCCCTCACCGAAAAAGCTGTTGATAACGCTTTTCGGAAGGAATAGGGGGTGACGAACATGGGAGCAACAGCATGGCAAATCATTTCCATCGTCGGATATTCCCTCGCCGCCGTATTGTTTATTGTTGCGGTAGTTTTATTTTTCAAAATGAACATTTTGGCCATCATCGGCGATTTGTCTGGTCGAACCGCCGCCAGGCAGATCGAGGAAATCCGCGAACGAAACAAAATGACGGGCAGCAAGCGCCACCAGCCGGATGCCTTTAACCTTGATCGCGGGTCGTTGACGGAGCCGGTCGGGGTTCGCAGGCTGTGGACGGGGCGGACTGGGAATACAGGCAGGACCAGTAAGACCGGAAATACGGTCATGAACGGGAACACGTCTGGTGGTACGGCGAGGCCGGGGGATACTGTTAGCCCTGGATTTACTGGGATGGCTAGAGGGAATACGGTAAGTACTGGCACCGAGTTTAATACTATAAACACGGGTTTTACTGGAAAAGTAGATCCTAGAGTTTTCGAGAGTGGCTCCTCTGAAGCAACTGAAGTGCTGGCAAATGAAGGGACGGAGGTGCTTTTCCAGGCTGATGAACAACTATCAGAAGGTACGGCTGTCCTTTTAAATGAAACCGAAGTCCTTCTTGAGAGCAGTACGGAGGTGCTGTACGAAAGTACAGAGGCATTTGAGCCAAGCGTAGTGTTGCTGGATTCAGGAACCGAAGTCTTGGAAAGCGGCACGGAGGTTTTAATAGAAACAAATGAAACAACCGTATTAAACTCTGCCGTTGAATTGGAAGATGAAGAAAATGCCCCAATTGCAAAGGTAGAATTTAGGATAATTAGAGATATCAAGATTACGCATACGGATGAAGTGATTTAGAAGCGGGGAAAGGTAACCAATACAGTCTATTGGCGCCCGAAACCACCAAAGGATTGCTGGAAAGGTAACCAATACAGTCTATTGGCGCCCGAAACCACCAAAGGATTGCTGGAAAGGTAACCAATATAGTCTATTGGCGCCCGAAACCGCCAAAGGATTGCTGGAAAGGTAACCAATACAGTCTATTGGCGCCCGAAACCAGCAAAAGATTGCTGGGAAGGTAACTAATACAGTCTATTGGCGCCCGAAACCACCAAAGGATTGCTGGAAAGGTAACCAATATAGTCTATTGGTGCCCGAAACCGCTAAAAGATTACTGGAAAGGTAACCAATACAGTCTATTGGCGCCCGAAATCGGCAAAAGATTGCCGAAACGGTAATCAATACGGTCTATTGGCGCCCGAAGCCGCCAAAAGATTGCCGATATGGTAACCAATAAGGGTCTTAGTAACCCAAACGTAAAAAAATCGCCAAAAGTGGTAACCAATAGGTATTTTAATAAAATAGTATTTTTTCAAGGGGAGGAGAAAAAGTGTTCACAAAGAGAAATTCAAGGGCGACCCGCTTCTTGGCAGTCATCCTTTCCATTCTGCTGGTTGCCTTTAACATACCGGCCGGCGCCATCATGCCGGTGTTTGCCCAAACAACAGACACCGTAGATGTAGGGACTGGTCAAACTGCAGCAACTGGCGGGGCAGCAACGGAATCAGGAGAGCCAACCACCACACAGACCAATACAAGTGGAACAACGGCTCCAGGAGGGACAACCGAATCCGGAACGCAGACCGAATCCCAGAGTCCAATCGACCAGACTGCAACAGCTACTTCCTATAAAGTCTCAGTTAAGGTCGAGTCCGGATCTGGTAAAGTAATCGTTCATGAGCAGGAATATAAGAACGATCCGGTTGAGGTACCAGCAAACGAAGACATATCAGTCGAAATCATCCCCGACGACAATTATGACATTGAGTCTGTTACCATCGGCGAAATCACGCAAAATGTTTCAGACAAACAGAAATTTACAGGCACAATCCCTGCAATTTCTGCCGATATGACCGTTACTGTCAAATTTTTATTAAAATCGTATACCGTCACCTTTACCTACAACGAACAGGAAGGGACGGTAAAGGACGACGCAAACAAAACGATTAGCTCCTTGGGCGGAACGGTTAACGTTCAGCACGGCAAGGACTCATTTTTCACGGTCACCCCGGTAACCGGATTCCATGTCAAAAGTATCAACTTGGATGGCAGCGACCTCGACCTAGCCAAGGTTGTAACATTAATCGAGCCGGACAGCTATAAGTACACTTTCACAAATGTCACAGCCAATCACGACGTGAAGATCGAGTTTGCCATCAATACCTACGCCGTAACAACCAGTGTCAGCGGCGGCAACGGAGATGTGAAGCTGGATAAATCCACAGTCGATTATGACGGCGCAGCAACAGCCACGATGACACCAAACCAGGACTACCGAGTAGCCTCCATCAAGGTAAACGGAACGGCTGTGGATCTCGCCGCTGATGCGAATTTTACAGAAAATGAGGACGGGACTTATTCTTACACGGTTAAAAACATAAAAGAGCCAATTTCAATCGAAGTAACCTTTGAGAAAATCCCGATACTAGACGGAACTTGGTCGCAATTCGTTTCGATTACACCAACCGCCGGTGCATTACTCAACTCGTATAAAGAAGGCGGCAAAGAAATCCGCGTCTATTCCAAGGATGCTGTGGTGAAGATTGCACCAATTGGAAGCTACAACCTTATCAATCTGCAAACCTCCGCCGGCTCCAGCAAAAAGTGGCAAACGGAGTACACCTTTAATAAACCCACTTCAATTAAAGACATGAAGGTGAAGATTGCAGGCACGAAAAAGAGCGAGCAAACGGTTAACATGGATGGCGATATCTTGTTGGTATTCGATAACCAAGGTCCAGCCGTCAGCGAGCCTGCACTGGATGGAAAAAACAAAACCACCATCAATAACGTGACATGGTTCAGTGACACCGTGACCGTTTCCGGTGAAATCGATAACGGAACCCAAAGCTTTGACGGCGTTGCCTACTCTACTCCTATTGAAAAAGTTTTTTACAGCAATGCCGCGGATGCTCCAAGCGAGGCAACATTCGATGTAAAAACCAACCGCTACACCTTTGGCCCAGTCGAAAAAGGCCAATACAAAGTTTGGGCTGTTGACAAGGCGGGGAACCAATCCACCGAAAAACTAATCAACATTAACATCGACCAGACGAACCCGACACTAGCTGACGGCAAAGCTGTGAAAGTCGAACAAATTAACGATGACACTTGGTCCCAAGTTTTAAACATCCTGACATTCGGAATGTTTTTTAACAAAGGAATTCAGGTGACCGTCGATGCCAAGGATGGGGAATCTGGCGTTCAGAAGATTACGTTGTATGCCATATCAACTAATTCGACTGATAAAAAGGTTGTTCCATTAGTTTCCGAAACCTTCAGCAAAGATACTCGGACAGCAGAGGCCGTGTTCGTCCTTGATGACGATAGTTTCGAAGGGACGTTTTCCGTTGAAGTAGCCGACAATGTAAATAACAAACAAAACTATGATGTTAACGAAACGAATATCGAACCGGAAGGCAACGGACACTTCATGATTGACCGGAAGGCACCGACCGCGGAATTAACGGTTGCCTCAGAAAAAAATCCGTATGTGGTTAATGATACTGAGTTTTACAGCGGTGATGCGAAAGTAAACATCAAAGCAGAAGACCAAGAATCCGGTGTCAACACGGTGACTATTAATCTAAATGATAAGAAATATAAAGAATATGATTTTTCACAAGAAAAGCAAGTAAGTCCGGCGATTGAAGCGATTGACACAAGCACGCTTGATCAAGAAAATCGCTTATACGATTTTTCCGTTACGGTAAAAGATAATGCTGGCAATAAAACGGATGCAGCACCAAAGAAAATTTTTATTGATGAAAACGCACCGGTTCTAGCTGATGGTGAGGCGGTCACTTTTGCTGTCATCAACGACAGCACGATTGCCAAGGTGTTAAACTACCTTAGTTTTGGAACATTTTTTAATAAAAAAATAGAAGTGACAGTGAAGGTCAAGGATGACGCTTCCGGAATAAAGGACTTAAAGGTAAATGCTGTTCCAGAGAACGCGGGGGAAGAGGCACCGGCGTTAACTCGGGAAAGCTTTGAAACCCAAGGTCTAACCGCCGAAGCGACCTACACTCTGGATGTGGACCGTTTCAAGGGAACGTTCCAAGTCGAAGTCACGGACAACGTGAATAACAAGAACCAGACGCCATATTTGGTGAATTCGAGCAATTCGAATATCAAGGCCAAGGATAGCGGTGTTGTGATGATTGAAAAAACAGCACCTGCTGCAGCTATCAATATTACCGCTAAAGACGGCGTTTCATCCTATGTGGATGATGATACAAAAGAGTTTTACAACGGCGAAGTCATGTACGATGTCGATGTGCAGGATGCCGATTCTGGTGTCAATGCGGTCAAAATCAACGTGAACGACCAGCCTGTTGATGAGTATTTTTACCATGAAGAGTCGGCGGTCCAGCATCGCCCAGATTTGGCGGCGACGGATACCGGTGATTCCAGGATTGCCAG
This sequence comes from Neobacillus sp. GCM10023253, assembly GCF_042653105.1. Taxonomy (NCBI): domain Bacteria; kingdom Bacillati; phylum Bacillota; class Bacilli; order Caryophanales; family Bacillaceae; genus Neobacillus; species Neobacillus sp. GCM10023253. The sequence continues at coordinate 106,943 of NZ_JBHSHV010000026.1, read as the reverse complement.
AAATGAAGATGGTTCCTACCATATTGCCGTTGAAACTGTTGATAATGCTGGAAATGCGGCACAGGTTGAAAAAACTATTTTCATAGACCAATCGAGCCCAATGATTACCGATTTTCATTTTTCAACAGATGACCATCAGCAGGATGCAACCGAGAGTCTTCAGGAAGCAGTTGAACTAACGGAATATGGCTTCTTTTTCAAAAAGCCGATTCGGGTGACGGTGAAAGCGGAGGACCCGGTGATTGGCTTTGAAGCGACGAGCGAAGTTAAATCGATGGTGATTTATCTGCAAGATTACGAGAATGGCAAATTCTATGCGGTGCTTGCGGATGGTTCGCTGCAGGAAATCACGTCAACGGCCGTTGACAGCATTGCCGCTGTTCCGACATCAGGTGAATTCAGCTTTAATGTCCCGGCGGCATTTAAAGGACAGATTTTTGCTAAAGCGACGGACCATGTCAATAATACAAGTGCTTTTGCCACACCGGACGGCACGGTCATTGAGGATGAAGCACAGCACGCCAAAGAGGCTCATATTACGCTTGAAAAAGCAGAAACATCTTATCGTGACAATCAGGGTCTCGAGCTTTACCCGAATAACGTGGATGTGAAGCTAACCGTGACCGACACTTACTCAGGCTTGAATGAGGTAGAATGGTCGGTGGTAGCACCTTATGATACGGCGAATAACCAAGGCGGACGCCTGCAGATTAATAATGACGGCTCGTTTGCGGCTGGCAGCAATTCAGACGGCTGGCAGGTAGAGAAGACTGATAAAAACCTTATTACCGAGATGACTAAAACGATTGCGGTCAGCAACAATAGCAACGCTATTGTGGTCAAGGCGAAGGTGACGGACCGGGCTGGCAACACGTCGGAAAAAGAGCTGACGTTCAGTATCGACAAGACCGCGCCGCAGATCAAGGTGACTTATGACAACAATTCGCCGGATCAGGATTATCCTGATTTTTATAAAGCAGACCGGACGGCAACCGTTGTGGTAACCGAGCGGAACTTTAATTCAAAAGATGTTGAGCATTTGATTACAAATACAGATGGGGCTTTACCTTCGTTGGTTGGCTGGACTACCGCAGTTAATACGGCGGACCCGGATAAGACGACACACACAGCAACAGTGAAATTCAGCGCGGATGGTGATTATACCTTTGATATCAAGTATAAGGATAATGCCGGAAATGCGGCACCAGCAGTGCCGCAGCAGAAGTTTACGATTGATAAAACCATTCCTGTTATTAAAGTCTCCTATAATAATGGCTCGGCGGCCAACGGCAACTATTATCGAGCCAGCCGGACGGCAACGATTTCGATTACCGAGCATAACTTTGATGCCGGGCGTGTAAGGGTGACAGGTACGGCCAGCGATAATGGGTCAGCCGCGGCATTCCCGAAAGTGAGCGGCTGGAGTTCGAAGGGTGACGTCCACACAGCGACGATTCAATATGCTGTGGATGGCAAGTACAGCTTTGATATTGATTTTACCGACAAGGCTGGGAATATTGCGGCCGATTATAAGGCAGAGGAGTTCACCGTTGACCAAACGGCACCTGAACTGACCATTTCGGGTGTCCAGGATCAGTCGGCTAACAATGGCGATGTAATTCCGGTAATTACGTACTCCGATACGAATTTCAATCAGAAGGCTGTAAGCATCAAGCTGACAGGAGCGAATCACGGCCCGGCAGCGCTCGATGGCAACTATGCCGATGCGCCAAACGGCCAGGTGTTTACGTTTAAAAACTTCGAGAAGAAAAAAGAAATCGATGACCTTTATACGTTAACGGCGACGCTTGTGGACTTTGCCGGAAATGAAACCTCCAAAACGATTCGATTCTCTGTGAACCGCTTTGGTTCGGTTTATGTGTTCGATGATGCGTTGAAGGCGATTGACGGAAAATATGTGCAGAAGGAAACGGACGTCATCGTGACCGAAACGAACGTTGATAGCCTGAAAGCTGATACGATTCAAGTCAAAATGACGAAGAACGGTACGCCTTCTGATTTGGCGGAGGGTAAGGATTATACCGTAACTGAAACCGGCGGCGCCGGGCAGTGGAGTCAATACAAGTATGTGGTGAAAAAATCGCTATTTACCGGCGATGGCAAATATACCGTTGCGCTTTATTCCGAAGATGCAGCAGGTAACATCAATGAGAATATCGATGAGAAGAAGCAGGCTGAAATCTCCTTTGGTATCGACAAGACCGCACCGGTGATTGTGCCGATCGATATTGAGAGCGGGGAGCAGTATCCTGTTGATACGAAGGACGTAACGGTTTCTGTTAAGGATAATCTTGTGCTTAAGGATACCGAAATCTATCTAAATGGAAAAAAAGTGGAGCACAAGGCGGACGGCGAAAACTACACGTTTGATATCCAAAGCTTAAACTCCAAGCAGAATGTGAAGATTATTGCGGTAGATGCGGCCGGAAACGAACTGAGCAAAAAGGTTAATGACATTCTCGTTTCCACCAACCCGATTGTCCGCTGGTATAACAATAAGACCTTGTTTATGGGATCCATTGGCGGTGTCGGCAGCCTGGCAGCTGTAATTACGGCGCTAGTCCTTGTCCGGAAGAGGAAAACTTATGGAGCCGAGACTATTGAAAAGTAATGAGAGGAGGGAGACGTAATCATGCTTAAAGATACATCACTTCTCGTTTTGATCATTGCAGCCGCCGGATTGGTTGTGAATATTATTACGTTGATCGTAGTCGTTGGGGTTTTAAAGAAGTTTAAAAAAGAGGCGGTGATGTTGGATGCTGGGCACGCCGCTGTAGCAGTGGAGGCCTCGGTGCAAAAAGAGAAGCAGGCTGGCGGGCAGTCAAAGCCTGCCGTTGCTGCTGGTGCAGGAGTAGTCTTTTGCCGTAACTGCGGGAGCCCATTCGACTCCAACAACGCTGCCTGTCCACAATGCAACACACCGCGCGGCTACAGAAAAGAAGAAGGGACCTGATTCCCTATTTGTGCCATATGTTTAGAGGCTTGCCGTTTTGGCAAGCCTTATTTTTTATGCTTCCTTTTGAAAAATAGAGTTCCTATTTTTAATTAAACGTCTTTTCTCCTATAATGGAAATAACAATATTCTTTACGGGAGGAAGGAAACCGATGCTAGCAGTCATAGAACAATTAGAAAGTGGCTACAACGCACGATTCGAGCGGCATTTTGATCATTCCGTTGAGGAGGTATGGTCCTGGTTAACGGACAACGAAAAATTAGCCAAGTGGTTTAACGAGCTTCGTGTTGGTGAGCTGCGCGAAGGCGGGTTTATGAAGTTCGATATGGGCGACGGAAACTTTGAGAAGATGGCCATCACGGACCTCAAAGATCAATCCGTATTGGAGTTTACTTGGGGAAGTAACATGGCAGTACGATTCGAACTTTCCACGGAAGCTCCCGGCTGCAAGCTATTTTTAATAGAAAAGATTGAAAAAATCACGCCCCATACCCCAAAGGACCTTGCCGGCTGGCATGTATGCCTTGAGGTGATTAAGGCTTTGATGGAAGGCGAATCCATCGAACGGATGGAAGAATGGAAAAAGTGGTATGAGGAATATAAACAAGCTGTTGAGAAAGTGTCTCCAAATGCATAAAAGGATCGGACTGGAAATAGACACATTTGGAAGGAGAACTTTATGCGGTATTTACTGTTATTAATCATAGTCGTTCCGGCAGCGGAAATTGGTTTTCTGCTTCTTTCGGGAAAAGCAATTGGGGTATGGCCTACCATCGTGCTAATTATTTTGACCGGTGTGTTAGGAGCATACTTAGCCAAAAGAGAGGGACTACAAACTATTAGGAAGGCCCAGGAGCAGCTTCGAATGGGACAAATCCCGGGCGAAGCGGTTTTGGACGGCATTTGTATCATGATCGGCGGAATCCTGCTGTTAACACCGGGATTCTTGAGTGACATATTCGGCTTCCTGCTCCTATTCCCTCCAACTCGAAAGCCGGTTAAATTTCTTATGATTAACGCACTAAGAAAACGAATAGAAAAAGGCAATATACGAATCATAAAATAGGCAAGGGGCCTGAAACCCTGCTTCTGCAAAAGTTTAATGCGGCAAAGCAGCGGGGAGGGCCCCTGTTTTATTCGATAAAGTTAATTTTTAAAAAATAAAAGGGGGTAAACAGATGAATTTATCAGGTAACACGATTTTAATAACCGGCGGTTCCTCTGGTATTGGCCTGGCGTTTGCGGAGCGGTTTTTGGAAAGAGGGAACGAGGTCATCATAGTGGGCCGCCGCCAGGAAAAGCTTGAAGAAGCAAAGGCAATGTATCCTAAACTACATATACATGCTTGTGATATATCTAAAATAGAGGACCGGGTCAAGCTTTCGGAATGGGTTACAAAAGAATTTCCTTCTTTAAATATTTTGGTCAACAATGCCGGCATTCAGCAGCGAGTGAATCTCCTCAAACCAGATAAGGATTGGGGCTATTACCAAAATGAAATCGCCATTAACGTCGAAGGACCCATTCATCTTTCGATGCTCTTAATCCCGCAGTTAACGAACCAGAAGGACGCGGCCATCATTAATGTTTCCTCTGGATTGGCGCTGATGCCGGGTGTATGGGTCCCAATCTATAGTGCGACAAAAGCAGCTCTTCATTCCTTTACAGTTTCCTTAAGGCAGCAATTAGCAGAAACGAGTATAGAGGTGGTTGAAATTTTCCCTCCAGCAGTGAATACAGATTTAGGCGGGGTGGGACTGCATACCTTCGGGGCACCTTTGGACGATTTTGCTGACACCATTTTCCAAGGTTTCGAAAATAACCGGCAAGAAATAGGCTATGGCGAAACTGAGAACCGGCTTAAAGCAAAAAGAGAAGAAAATTTAAAAGGAAGCCAAAAGGCATGGGAAGGATTTTTGAAAAATAACCCGGATTGGCAAGGCTGAAGGCCACAAAAAATGGCCACATTGGTGAAAAGCTACTGAATACGAATCCAGTCCTAAATTAAAATCTACCCCTTCCATATTTTTGAATTGAAACAATGTTATCACCGTGATAACCTTGAGATTATGTAGAAAAAAAGAGGTGAGGGGATTTTGAACATAAAAGCTTTAACCATTGCGTTGTTTACCGTTATGATATGGGGAGCATCTTTCCCTGCCATTCGTGTGATTTTACATGGAGGCTATTCTCCAGGGCATCTAATCCTCACTCGATACCTTATCGCTTCGGCACTATTTGCGATTTACGCGCTATGGCCCGGTGTTAAATTCCGTCTGCCACAAAAAGGGGATATACTGAAAATTGTGATATTGGGGTTTGTAGGGATCAGTATTTATCATATCGGCGTTGCTTTCGGTGAGAAAACCGTAAATGCAGGAGTCGCGGCGATGCTGATTTCGTCAACGCCTATTTTTACTGCCCTAATTGCTCTATTCGTATTAAGGGAACGGCTAGGGTTGTTTGGCTGGATTGGCTTAGGTTTGGGATTTTTGGGAATCGGTATCATTGCACTTGAAACAGCAGGCTCGTCTTTCCATATCTCCAGCGGGGTGTTCCTACTATTAATCGCTGCCTTGGGGACATCGGTGATGTTTGCCTTTCAAAAGCCTCTCTTGAGACGCTATTCATCGATAGAATTAACAGCCTACTTTACCTGGGTTGGAACGATTCCTTTTTTCATTTACTTTCCGGGATATTTTCAAGAACTGCAGCACGCAACCTTGGATGCCCATTTATCGGCTATTTATTTAGGGATTTTTCCAACTGCGATTGGCTATGTCACATGGACTATTGCCCTCTCCTTAGGAAAATCCGGGTCGGTTATGAGCATGATATATTTTGAACCGGTATTCGCCATCCTCATTGCCTGGATTTGGATCAAAGAACAGCCAAGCTTCATTTCCATCATCGGGGGCGCAGTTGCCATTGCCGGTGTTATCGTCGTCAACACACTCGGATCCAAAAAACACACACCAGCAATCGAACCAGTAAGCGTCCAGCCCCCACTGTGATGCATGGGGACGGTTCTCATGCCTCACTATTTTGATGCATAAGAACCGTCCCTATGCATCATTTTTATGTAAAACTTGATGGATTGATGGTACAATTGATGGTATAATGAGCCTGAACCTGTCATATCGTGAGGAAGGTAGATTACGATGAAACCATTGCAAAGTGATAGTGTGATCCCGCTTTATCATCAGCTTAAGGAAAGATTAAAACAGTCGATTGATAGTGGTGACTGGAAGCCTGGGGATCAAATTCCATCCGAGCATCAATTAATGAATGATTATAATGTTAGTAGAAATACCGCAAAAAAAGCAATTGAGGAACTCGTTCAGGACGGGCTGCTTTATCGAATTCAGGGAAAAGGCACGTTTGTGGCGAAGCCGAAGCTGATGCAGCAATCCTTAATGGGCTTATATAGCTTCAGCAAGGGCTTTAAGGAAAAAGGGATGGTCCCTAATGACATTGTCATAGACATCCGGGAAGTCAAACCAACCCCGGAGATCATGGAAGAACTGCAGGTAACCGGCGATGAACAGGTCATTGAAATGAAGCGCCTTCGCTGTGTCGATGATGACCCATATATTCTGGAATCCTCCTTTTTTCCCAAAAGGGTTGTACCAAATATCGAGCCATTGAAAAGGGTGGGGGAGACCTCCTTGTATGATTTGCTTGAGGCGGAATTTAACGTCGTTGTCAGCAGGGCAAGAGAGGCGTTTGAACCTGTATTAATCCGTCCAGATGAAAGCCAATACCTAAAGACAGAACCCGGAAAACCAGCTCTATTGTTAGAACGGACTGCTTTTGACACGAGCGGGAAGCCGGTGGAATTTTGCCGTTCGATTGTACGCGGTGATCGCTGCCGTTTTTACACGGAACTTACGTAATCATTTGAAAATGTTATACTATATTTTATATGTTGGGTTGACCCTACAAGTAAGCGTGTTATAATAATATTATGAAAATAATCAACTCATAGCATTCTAGTCTATGAGTTTTTCTTTAAATTTAACTTGTACCAACAACCCATCCTTACATAAATTTTTTTACAGTCGAGGTGCTAAGTATGAAAAAAGCCATTGGCCTTGATATCGGCGGGACCAAGATTGCCGCGGGATTCATCTCAGAAAACGGTAAATTGCTAAAGCGCGCCGAAGTGAAAAGTGATCCTTCAGATCGAGAGCATATGTTTACTAGAGTTGTTGAAGCGGTAGAACAGGTTCTGAACGATTCTTCTTTATCGCTTACTGACATAGAAGGTATTGGTGTCGGCGTACCGGGCAAGGTGGATCGGGAGACCGGAATTGCTGTTTTTCAAAATAATCTGCCTTGGGCCCAGTTTCCGGTCGCTGACCGCCTTAGGGAACAATTTGGACTCGAGCGAATTGAAATTGACAATGATGTCTATACGGCCGCCTTTGCCGAGTGGAAGGCTGCCGGCGGCAACAAAAATGAAACGTTTGTCTATGTAACGATTAGCACGGGCATCTCCTGTGCGATCCTTCATCAAGGTTCCTTTTTCCGGGGGGCGGGTTTTGCCGGAGAGTTTGGATTAATTCCGATTCTATCAAAGGCACCCGGCCTGAAATTGGAGCGATTGGAAAAAGCGGCTGCTGGGCCGGCAATTGCAAAACTGGCTGAAACAGTGCTGGAGGAGATTGTATCAACTAAAGATGTTTTTGAGCGCTATCAAGCTGGAGTGCCTGAGTATCAGCCAATCATCGATGAAGTAACGGATTATTGGGCACAGGGTCTCTATTCGATTTCTTGTCTATTAGATCCGCATAAAATCGTGTTTGGCGGCAGCGTGATCGCCAATAATCCTTTTTTACTTGAAATCATAAAAGAAAAACTAAAATCCTATCAAATTCCTCAACAACAGCATGTATTACACCGGATGTCTGTCAGTACCATCAAGCAGGATAACGGCATCATCGGTGCGGGCCTCAAGGTATTTGAAGAAAATTAAAGGAGTGTCGAGAATGTTTACGTTAAGTTTGGAAAAATTAAAGCCGTTAGGTGCGGAGATTACCACAGCGGAAATTAAACAGCAGCCTGAATTATGGGCAGAAACGTTTACACTTTATAATGAGAAAATTGAAAAAATCCAAGCATTTTTGCAGAACATTACAGAAAAGCATGGCCGGGTTCGCGTTATTTTTACAGGGGCTGGAACTTCTGCTTATGTCGGCGACACCGTTACTCCATATTTAAAAGGAAAAGTCGATGAAAAACAGTGGGATGTGCAGAGTGTTCCAACGACAGCGATTGTGTCCAACCCTTATCAATTTTTGAAAGCCGATATCCCGACTTTGCTGGTTTCTTTTGCTAGAAGCGGCAACAGTCCGGAAAGTGTGGCGACCGTTGAGCTTGCACAGCAAATCGTTACGAATCTCTATCAAATCACGATTACCTGTTCAAAGGAAGGTCAATTGGCGCAGCGGGCAGCAGGAGATGATGAGAATCTTCTATTATTAATGCCGGAGAAATCCAATGACCAAGGCTTTGCAATGACCGGAAGCTACACCTGTATGGCGCTAACTGCCCTGCTTATTTTCGATACATTGTCAGATGAAGAAAAGGGACAGATTGTTAAAACCATCCGCACTATGGGGGAAAGTGTCATCAGCAGAGAAGCGGAAATCTCAGAAATGCTTGCAGTGGATTTTGAACGGATTATTTATCTTGGATCGGGCGGTTTTGAGGGATTGGCGAGAGAAGCACAGTTGAAAATTCTTGAATTAACTGCTGGAAAAATAGCCACTGCTTTTGATTCATCGCTCGGATTCCGACACGGTCCGAAATCATTTGTGAATGATAAAGCTGTCATATTTACTTTTGTCTCCAATCAGTACTATACCCGTAAGTACGATCTGGATATGTTGAATGAATTGAAGCAGGATCAGGTTGCGAGTCTCATTTGTGCGATTAGCGTCGACGGGGATAGCAATTATTCGGGTGACAGCTTTTTATTTGACCGTGAGGCGGGCATTGTACCGGATGCTTATCTGTCACTGCCGTTTGTGATGGTTGGGCAGACTATCGCTCTGCTTTCTTCCATAAAAGTAGGGAATACACCGGATACGCCATCACCGAGCGGAACCGTTAATCGGGTAGTTAAGGGAGTAACCATTCACGAGTACAAAAATTAAGAAGGATGTCATCCGCATCCATTATTCATAGAGGTGCAGGTATGGAGCTATTTATTTATGCAGATCAGTTTTTTCTTGAGGACGGGGTGGCAGGACCAGGTTTTTTGGAAATTAAAGAGGGCAAATTTTCCTATTACCATCATCAACTGCCGAATCCGTCTGCGACAGTCATCGATTATTCCGGCTATTGGATCGCTCCGGGTTTGGTTGATACGCATATTCATGGCTTCCGAAATCATGATGTCATGGACAATGATCCCGAGGGGTTAAAGGCAATTTCTGAGGGACTGCTCTCGTGCGGTGTCACCTCGTTTTTGCCGACAACGCTAACCTCATCCACTGAGGCATTGAACGATGTGGTCACGATGATTGGCAAACATTATTCAAGCGTTCAAGGAGCAAAAATCCGAGGAATCTTTTTAGAAGGTCCATTTTTCACAGAAAAACATAAAGGCGCGCAAAACACTAAATATTTCTGTGACCCATCAGTGGAAAAGCTGGAAACCTGGCAAGAAAAATCAAATTGTTTTATTAGAAAAATTGCCCTTGCCCCGGAACGGAACGGGGCTCTGGAATTTATCGAACATGCTGTGAAAAATCAGGTGATGGTGGCGTTAGCGCATAGTGATGCCACTTATGAAGAGGCAAAACAGGCGGTTGAAAAGGGTGCATCAATCTTTGTTCATACCTTTAACGGCATGAGCGGCCTGCATCATCGTGAGCCGGGGATGGCAGGTGCGGCGATGACTCTGCCGGATGTCTTTGCGGAAATTATTTGTGATGGTCACCATGTCCATCCTGCAGCCGCCCATATTTTAATGAATGCACGGGGCAGGAAGGAAACCGTTCTCGTTACCGATTGCATGATGGCGGGCGGGATGCCGGATGGCCGTTATCAGCTCGGTGAATTTCCAGTTGTAGTGAAGGACGGGGCTGCCCGTTTGGAGAGCGGAAGTCTGGCGGGGAGTATTTTGCAATTAATCGAAGCTGTTAAAAATGTAGTGGATTGGGGGATTGCAACCCCTGAGGAAGCTATTTATATGGCAAGTACCGCACCTGCGAAAAGTATTCAGCTGGACCGGGAATGCGGCAAAATCACAAGCGGTCTTGCAGCCGATTTTATTGTACTGACACCGGATCTGGAGCTTATGGCTACGTACCTTGACGGTGTTTGCCGGTACAAGGCCGAAAACTTCACGCAGAAGGAGGGAGTTCGATGATTTTAACGGTCACGATGAACCCATCTGTTGACATTTCCTATCCAATCCCACATTTCAAGCTCGATGATGTAAACCGGGTCGAAGCCGACAGCAAAACCGCAGGCGGCAAGGGCCTAAATGTGTCCCGCGTCATCAAGCAGCTGGGCGAGGACGTTCTCACGACAGGAGTGCTGGGTGGAACGATTGGCGACTACATCATTCAGGAATTGACGAAAGCCGAAATTGAAAACAATTTTTTAAAAATAAACCAAGAATCAAGAAACTGCATCGCGATTCTCCATGACGGCAAGCAGACAGAAATTTTGGAATCGGGACCGACCTTGACTGCGGAAGATGGGTCTGCCTTTCTAGCAAAATACGAAACTCTTCTTTCTAATGTATCTTTGGTAACCATCTCGGGCAGTTTACCGAAAGGTCTGGCTTCTAGCTTTTACCAGCATATGGTGGGAATGGGCCGAGACAAGGGGATTCCTGTCATTGTTGATACATCAGGGGAGCCGCTGCGGCAAGTTCTGTTACATAACGTAAAGCCATTTGCCATTAAACCCAATATCACGGAGCTAACGCAGCTGCTCGGCAGGGAAGTGGAACAAAGCATTAGCAGCCTGTCGCAGGCGTTAGAAGACGATATGTTTCAAGGGATCGAGTGGATTGTCGTCTCCATGGGCGGGGCTGGGGCCTTTGTAAAGCACGAATCAGATTTTTACAGGGTTACCATCCCTCCGATTGATGTGGTGAACCCGGTCGGCTCTGGTGACGCAACGGTTGCCGGGCTTGCTGTGGCTTTGAAACACAAGCAGCCCGTCCCGGTGGTGCTGAAAACGGCAATGACCACGGGAATGTTAAATACGATGGAAGCAGCCACAGGCCATATTAATACTGCTCATTTCAGTCGATTTTTTGAATTGGTTCAAGTGGAAAAAATAGATTAATAGGGGTGATTGACCATGTTAAAGCTAACAAAAAATAAACAAGAAGCGCTTAAACGTTTGTCAGATGAAAATGGGATTATTGGTGCATTGGCGATTGACCAGCGCGGTTCATTGAAGAAGATGATTGCCTCCGGGAGCAAAAGTCCTGTCGGGGATGAGGGCATCGTCCGCTTTAAGGAATTAGTTTCGCAAGAGTTGACTCCCTATGCAACTTCGATTCTATTAGACCCGGAATATGGGCTCCCTGCAGCAAAAGTCCGTCATCCAGAAGCAGGTTTATTAGTGGCCTATGAAAAAACAGGCTACGATGCGTCCGCTGTGGGCCGCTTGCCTGATTTATTGGCGGACTGGTCGGTACGGCGCCTGAAGGAAGCTGGAGCCGATGCAGTAAAATTCCTGCTGTATTATGATGTGGATGAAGATGCAAAAATTAATGAATACAAGCATGTTTATATGGAGCGTGTAGGCTCTGAGTGTGCTGCAGAGGATATTCCGTTCTTCCTTGAGATTGTTACCTACGATGCCAAAAACGAAGATGTGAAAAGCTTGGAATATGCGAAAGTGAAGCCGCATAAAGTCATTGAGGCGATGAGAGAATTCTCTAAGCCGCAGTACCAGGTGGACGTTTTGAAGGTAGAAGTGCCTGTTGATATGAACTTTGTAGAAGGGTATACAGATGGGGACGTCGCTTATTCGAAGGAAGAAGCAGCCGGATATTTCAAGGAGCAAAGCGAGGCAACGGACCTTCCGTTTATCTTCTTAAGCGCCGGGGTAAGTGCCCAATTGTTCCAGGAAACATTGAAATTTGCCAAGGCATCCGGGTCCACCTTTAACGGTGTCTTATGCGGCCGGGCTACCTGGAAGAACGGTGTTGCTCCATTTGCCGAACAAGGTGAAGACGCAAGCCGTGCATGGCTCCAGGGTACTGGGAGTAGAAATATCCAAGAACTGAACGCAGTCCTGAAAGAAACGGCCAGTTCTTGGTTTGAAAAGACCGCTCTAGGAATCTATCGCTGATGCACGGGGACGGTTCTTTTGCCTCAAAAGCAAAAGAACCGTCCGAAAAAAGCCCTCTTAAAGACATTTTCCTCCTCAGGCGGTGTGGTTTTGTCTTTAAGAAGGCAAATAAAAGAGGTCTTTTCCCCTTACACACAAGGGTTTTTTGTGTTTAAAAGCCAATCTTTAAACGTTAACAAACTGGGCTTTTGACCTATTCTCGATAATGCGGTGAAGCGCCAGGGGTATAAAGTTTTCACCTTCCGTCATCTCTTTGTTTCTCCCTAGAATGGTAATTGTAAGCGTTTTAGCTTATAGAAGGGGAAGGAGATGGAAAAAAGAATGAGAGATTTTAAGAAAAAGCAGAAAGAGGACAAGGGTTATGGAAAACGGCTCACCGCCTTGACGTTAACAGCGGCCTTGACAGTGCCATTGACGATTGTACCGCCTGAAACAATCAGCCCAAAAACGGCATTGGCCGCCTCTAGTACGGCCACTTCTGCAGGTGAGGAGGACCTATCAACTCGTGCCACGCAGCTAGAAAGTGATGCAAAAGCTCTAGGAATCCCGCTTTTCTTGTTTGAAAACGGCATCCCGAAGACGTTCAAGACAGACAAGGGTGCGGCTCTCGAGCTGGATGGCCACCACTCTAAGGACGGCAAAAATTCGCTGAAATGGAACTACACGAGCGGGTCCAAGCTAATCGTCAATGAGAAAATTGGATTTACACCATTTGTCCCCAACAATCAAGACCAATCGATCAAGTCCTTTGTCGTCTGGGTCTATAATGAAAAGCCTGTCAACGACACAGCCACCTTTCAATTTGGCCGAGGCAATAACGTCGACAGCTGGTTTGACATGAACCTGAACTTTACAGGATGGCGGACCGTCTGGGTATCATTTGAACGTGATATGCAAGGAACGCCACACCCGCACATGAACCGCATGACAGTTGTTGCACCTAAATCCGAATCAGGGACATTGTATTTTGACTCCATGATGCTATCAACTCCAATTGACCCGCGGCACCATACCCCGGATGCTCAAGCACCATTTGTGAATCCGGACGTGATGGAAGCGGCAAACGCCCATTGGCTTGGTCTCCTGAATTATTCCAAGCTTACACCACCAGAACCTCAAACCAATGTAACCGAAGAAAGCCTGGCTGGTATTCGCCAAATCGAAACAAAATTCACAGAGTTACTTTCTAAAAAGCAAAAGGTAACAGATACACTGCTAGCTGACATTCGCAGCCGCTATGCGTCATTCGGAATATCCCGTGATGAATATGGAATACACGGTGCTTCCCTGTTTATGCCGCACTTTGACCAGGCTCCGGCGGCCATAAAACCGGATTTTAAAGAGCTTAGCAATACAGCCGATCTTAGGGCTTTCACTGACTTCATGGATTTAGTCGCTAACACGTATCTGTCTGCCACGGATGAGACAACCAAAAATGAGCTTAAACAAATGTATATCGACTTGTCCGACCATTTGGCCGATCAAGGCTGGGCCGACGGGAGCGGGCAAGGAACGATGCACCATCTCGGCTATAATATCCGCGGGTTTTATTCATCCGCCTTCCTGATGCGGGATGTTTTAAAAGAAGCCGGTCTTCTGGAGCGGACTCAAAAAGCTCTGTTTTGGTTAAGTGGTGCAGGAAAAATTTATACACCTAAAGAAGAGGTTGTCAGTAATATCGACATCCTAAACACCACCTTAAATGGAATGCTGGCCAGTATCCTTGTCCAGGAGGATTCGAAGGAAAAAATAAGAGATATGGAAAGCTTCACCTCTTGGCTGTCGCAAGGACTTGTTCCGGCGAAAGGTTTAGACCCTGCCTTTAAGAAGGACGGTTCTGCCTATCACCATGACAATCATTACCCAGCGTATGCAAAGGATGCCTTCACCGGGGTTACACCGATTATGTATGTATTATCAGGAGGTCCTTTTAGAGTTACCGAGGATGCTCATGAAACATTGAAAAAAGCATTGATGTCGATGCGCCTGTATTCAAACAAAACCCAATGGCTGATCAGTGTAGCCGGTCGCCATCCGGACGGAAAAGGTGCGTTGACACTGCCTCCATTCCGGTATATGGCGTTGGCGGGATCCCCAGATGGGAAAGAGCCGATTGACCATGAAGTGGCGGCCGCTTATTTAAGGCTCATCGACAAGGATGATACATGGTCTAAGCAGTTTAAGCAGCAGGGTATAACGGCAGAGGCAGCCCCAACCGGATTTTGGTCGATGAATTACGCTAATCTTGGCATTCAAAGACGGGACAATTGGCTTGTCGGTGTGAAGGGCTATAGCCGCTATTTATGGGGGAATGAGACCTATCAGGATGCCAATTTATATGGTCGTTATATGTCCTATGGGCAAATGCAAATCATGGGGGCCTCTAATCACCGGGACAGCGGCTATGTGCAGGAAGGCTGGGATTGGAACCGCTGGCCGGGGACAACGACGATTCATCTGCCGTTTGATAAATTGCGTTCCGATGTCCGAAACGTTGACCGTTTTAGCGGCATCGAAGAAATGCTGATTTCCGATGAGACCTATTCCGGAAGCTTGAGCCTTCAAGGACAGAATGGCATGTTCGCCATGAAGCTGCATGAGCATCCAAAATATGATGGAACCCATCGGGCACGGAAATCCTATTTCTTCTTTGACAATCGAATTGTTGCCCTTGGTTCGGATATTGAAAATAATAACAGTGAATATCCAACCGAGACGACACTGTTCCAAAATTACATGGAAACAGAAGCGGAGCCGGTGTGGATGTCCAACACAGGCGCGATTTCAGCATTCCCTTATCAAAATCAGCTCGCACTCACCCAAGACGCATGGCTGGTTGACAATAAGCATAATGGTTTTTATGTACCGTCCGGACAAACCATATCCATTTCAAGGTCTTTGCAGCAGTCCAAAAACCAGAAGGACGGATCAGACACGTCAGGGAATTTTTCAACGGCTTGGATTGATCACGGGAAAGCACCAAAGGATGGAAAGTACCAGTATGCTGTTTTGGTGAATACGAATGAAAATCAAATGGCCGATTTTGCTGCCTCCATGGAAGACCCTGGCAAGACCCCTTACACGGTCCTCCAGCAGAATCGGTTGGCCCATATCGTTCAAGACCGTCTAACTGGGATTACAGGCTATGCCTTGTTTGAAGCAAACGACTCTATCAATCAAGGAATTGTGCGTGCCGTCGATACACCAGCAATGGTCATGACTAAGATGGACGGTGCAAAGTTAGTCCTTAGCGCGGTTGACCCTGATTTACGCTTATACGAGGGTACCGAAGCGGATCAATATGATGAAAATGGGGTGCAAAAGGAAGTCAGCATCTATTCCCGTAAATGGCGTCATGCAGAAAGTATCATGCGTCCGATGAAGCTGACTATTGAGGGGGAATGGACACTTGCTTCAACAGATTCCCGCATCAGAATTCTTTCATCAGAGAATGGCCGCACCGTAATAGAGTTTGATAGCAAGGATGCACAGCCACTAGAAGTTGTCCTGCAGTCAAAATAAGACGAGGGGACGGTTCTTCTGCTTTTGAAGCAGAAGAACCGTCCCCATGCATCATGATATATCCTTAATCAAATCAAACAGTCGCAGTTCGTTGACTTCTGTGATGATTTCTTTGGTGCTGTTTTTGTCGAATTTTTTCAATAGGCTGCTGATTTGCTTTTTGATGGTTTCGACTTCGACGGCGCGGATGTCAGCAATTTCCTTACGCTTTAAGCCGCTGCAAAGCAGCTTTAATATCTCGAGTTCGGATTGAGTTAGGTTGGCAATGATTTTAAAAAAGTGCGTTAATTGATCCTCTGATTTTTTGATACGGGCAAACTCCGTTCTAATTTTTTCGGCGATAATCGGGCGGATGGGCGATTGGTTGTTGTAAGCCGAATAAATCGCTTCAATGATTTCTTCCTTTGGTGCCGCTTTCATTAAATAGTCGACGATGCCGGTTTGGAAGGCGGCAAATACAATATTATTATCCTGGTGAACCGTCAGCATAATGATTTTTGTATCGGGTAGAATCTTATGAATCTCTGAAGCAGCCTTAACGCCCGCCATTTGACTCTCCATTTCAATGTCCATCAAAACAATATCCGGTTTCTTAATGGCCGCATAGGCGACAGCCTCATAGCCGCTCTTGGCAGAAGCTGCGATCGAAAGGCTGTCCACACTGTTGATGATTCTTTCAAGCCTTCTGCGATGGGCTTCCATGTCGTCTGCTATTAAAATATGAATATTTTCCACGAAAATACCTCCCCCCAGATACGGGGTATATTTTATACCCTTTTTACCAGTGGCAATAGAATATCAAACTGTGTATATTTACCTAATTCACTTTTAACCTCAATCTTGCCGCTATGTGCTGTGATTACCTTGTGGCAGAATGACAGGCCGATTCCCCAATTGGTGATGCTCGGTTTTGTCGAGAAGAAGGGGGTAAAAATTTCTTCCACATGATCCGCTTCGATTCCTGGTCCGTTGTCCCGAATTGAAATCGTTCCCCACTGATCTACATAGTTTACGTTGATCCAAATAGACCCGCCGGAATTAGAAAGTGCCTCCACCGAATTTTTAAGGATATTATTGAGCACTTCGTAGATGTATTCTTCATCCATGTAGACAAGAATGCTAGAATCTGTTTTTTCAAAATGAATTTCAACATTCGTCAAGCTTGAACGAAACCGCTGAATGGCTCTTTCGATGGGTACGTCGAGCGGAACAGCCTTAATGTTTAAAGTGATTTGCTTGAGCTTATCGTTTGCTTGATTAATGCTTTGGAACGACTGCTCGCACGACTCTGTAATGAGTTTCAGGCTGTACAGTGCATCTTCATCATCCGCGAATTTCTCCTGTAAATATTCAGCCTCGGAGCGGATTGCCAGCAGATGATTTTTGATCGCATGGGTGAAGGCTCGAATCCCAAGTGAGGCGGTGTCAATTTTCTTTTTGGTAATGATATTGATGTTGGAATAGCGCGCTTCGTTTGCTTTGAATTTGTAAATATTATAGAGCATGATGCCGATTGCTCCAATTGCCAAGAGCGGGAAAAAGCGATATTCCATTAAAAACAAGTTAATCGAAGGCTGGACATAATTGATAAAGCTTTTACTGAAGGTGATTCTGACAAAGTTGGCAGGTGCCCAGTAAAAAATGAACAGGTGTACAAAAGTTAATGGGAGCAAACTAATAGTGATATAGAATGTATGGTCCCGAATCGATCTTAATTGGTAATAACGGATGTAATGGTACAAAAATAAGGAAAGGCTAAGAACCAGATACGTATCATTCATCACTTGAAAGACAATATCGCCCGTATGGCTCCATTGCTCATAAAGATCAATTTTACCTGCGTTAAAGGCCAAATCCTGAAGCATTAGATTAAGACTTGGATCGTAAAAAAGAAACTGAACGATCCCGACAATCCCTAGTCCCAGGTAAATGAAACGCAATCTAGGATGACTCCTGAGACTGCTGATAAACGAAATAGAAAAACTAAGGAAGGAAAAATAAAATAAGATAATCCCTAGGTTAAACAGCCGAATTAACGTATGAGCATCAAAGTTTTTCAGGACAAGTCGATTCCAGGTTCCTGGGCCAAAATCAATGAATTGATTGACAACATTATAGTAATAATTAAATTTTGATAAATAGAGGGTGAATGAAATATAGGCCAAAATCCACCCAATTGTCAATGTACATAAAAAGAAAATGGATCTGCTGCTAAGGTATTTATAGATAAAAAAGATTAAAAAAACCATAAAAATCAAGCATAGAAAAATCACAATCGTCACTCCCGGCTGCCAAAAAAGGGGGAAGAAAATTTTCGACTTATTTCGAAAAGTGGAAACCCTTACACTGAGTATATAACAAACTATTAAAAATTTTAAGGGGGACAATGTATGAAAAAACGTTTTAGTTTAGTGGCATTATTGCTTTTATGTTTTAGTTTGATTGTTGGCTGTTCCAATGGGGAAACAGAAAAGAGCAGCGCAAAACCAAAAGAAGAGAAGAGTTCCAATGAAAAAGTAAGTTTGAAAATGGCTGTTTTCCCTGCAGATGAAGCTATTTTTAAACAAGGCTATGAAAATTTCAAAAAGGATCATCCGAATGTCGACATTACATTTGAAACCTTCCCGCAACAGCAATATTATGAAAAAATCCGCATGCAGCTTTCTGGCGGAGAAGGCTATGACCTATTTACTGGTCAAATGGATAACATGGTAGACACAGGAATTCTGGCACCGCTAGATAAGTACATTAAAGACAGCGGCGTCGATGTTTCCGGATACGGGTCGATGTATGACACCTATAAATATGATGGAAAAGTACTCAGCCTTCCTTACCGTAAGTCCAATTGGATGCTCTACTATAACAAGACTTTATTCGATCAAAAAGGCGTTCCATATCCAAGCGATGATATGACGTGGGATGAGTTCCGTGAATTAGCCAAGAAGATGACAAGCGGCAGCGGAGAAAACAAAGTATACGGAGCATACCTGCAGCAATGGCCGCAAACTTGGTACATGGGTGCTGTTCAAAAGGGAGCATCGATTATTGATAAAGACCTGAAACCATTTAAGGATGCCTTGCAAACCAGGGTTGACCTTGAAAAGGACGGTTCAATCATGAAATGGTCTGAACAGGTATCAACAGGAGCACATTATAATGCCGCCTTCCAAAAAGGAAATATTGCGATGAACATCATTGGCGATTGGCATGTTGCTCAGCTTCGTCAGGGGGAAAAAGAAGGAACCTTAAAGTTTGATTGGGATGTTGTTCCAATTCCGCATCCAGAAGGCGTTGCCAAGAATACTTCATTGGCATTGCCAGTTTCGATCATGATGAACAAAAATACGAAACATCCAAAAGAAGCATTTGAATTCCTGAAGTACATGACAGGTAAAGAAGGGGCAGAGCTTCTTGCTGGAGCAGGCTATTTAACTGGATATATGGACAAGGATGTGGAAGCGGCTTATCTTGGCGACGGTTCACAAAAGCCAAAGAACCTTCATTATTTCTTGGAAACAAAAGAATATCCAGAATACCCAATGCTGCCAGGTGTGAAAAACGTGGTCGTTGAACAAATCTTCAAGCAAGAGGGAGAGCTTGCATTAATTGGCCAAAAATCAGTTGATGACACCATCAAAGACATCACGAAACGCGTAAAAGACGAATGGGCAAGTAAGTATGGAGAAAAGTAATTAGCATCGAACTTGGCACTGCTCTAAGGTCTTCATACAGCAGTGCCAATTTTTTTAAAAGAAAGGATGAAACAGTATGAAGCCTGGTAAAGCTGTAAAATCGAAAGCGATTCGGCGAAATCGAATCACCGCTTATACCTTTCTTCTGCCAAATATTATTGGCTTCCTTGTATTTATCTTCGTTCCCGTGATTGCCTCATTCTTTATGAGTTTCACCTCTTGGAATGGCTTTGGGAATATCGAATTTATTGGACTAGATAACTATAAACAGCTGTTGAAGGATGCTAATTTCAAAATTTCATTTATTAATAGCATCCTGTTCATGTTAATCTCTGTCCCGATTACGTTATTTATTTCGGTGTTGATCGCCATCGCCCTAAACCGGGGTATCCGCTTTGTCAAAGTATTCCGGACGGCCGTTTTCCTGCCATATGTAACGGCGACAATTGCGGTTGCGGCTGTCTGGCAGCTCATTTTTAATCCTTCAATGGGTCCTATTAATGGAACATTGATGAAGCTGGGGATTGATTCTCCTCCCGGCTGGCTTTCATCGCCAACCTGGGCACTAATCTCCGTATCGATCGTCTATATTTGGCATTCAGTCGGCTATTATATGATTCTATTTTTAGCGGGGCTGCAAAACATCCCAGATTATCTTTATGAAGCAGCCGAATTGGACGGCGCGGGACCGATTACGAAGTTTTTCCATATCACGCTGCCATCGTTATCTCCTGTATTGTTCTTTACGACCATTATTGGTGTGATTAACTCATTTAAAGTATTTGATTTAATCTATGTGCTGACAGGGGGAGGACCAGGCCGGTCGACCCATGTGCTCGTCTACGACATCTACAATACAGCCTTTAAACAATTTGAGTACGGGTACGCCTCAGCGATGGCTTATGTATTGTTCTTGGTGATTCTAATCATCTCCATCATCCAATTTAGTGGGCAGAAAAAATGGGTGAACTATTAACCTATGACTAAACCGACAGAAAGGAGCGGAAGTATTGTATGAATATTGCCACTGAAGCTCAAGTCTATACACCAGAAGTAAAAAAGAAGAAAAAGTTCGCGGTTGGCCAAGCCATCAAGTACATTGTGGTTATTTTAGTTTCCTTGACGATGGTCCTTCCGTTTGTTTGGATGCTGTCTGCTTCTTTGAAACTGGAAACGGAGATTTTTGGATTTCCCATCAAGTGGATCCCGGAAACCTTCCGTTGGGAAAATTACAAGGAAGTTTGGACAGCTGTTCCCTTCCATATTTATTACTTGAATACGTTGAAAATTGCCGTCATCACGACGATTTTGGTGATTATCAACAGTTCCCTTGCAGGCTATGCGTTTGCCAAAATTAAATTTCCGGAAAGCAACCGGTTATTTTTTATCTATGTAGCCACAATGATGATTCCTTATCAGGTCATGATGATTCCGCAATTTATGCTGATGAAACAGCTTGGACTTGTGAATTCTCACTGGGCACTGATTATTCTTGGCGCCTTTAATCCATTTGGCGTGTTCCTGTTCCGCCAGTTCTTCCTATCGATCCCGGATGAATTGCTGGAAGCAGCAAGAATCGACGGCTTGAGTGAGTTTGGCATCTACTGGCGGATTATCCTGCCATTATCCAAACCAGCCATCGCGACACTCGTCATTTTCTCATTCATGCATTCCTGGAATGATTTCTTGGGACCGTTAATCTATCTGACATCGGATCATTTATACACATTGCAGCTGGGCATCCAGCATTTTATCACTGAGTATAACACCGAGTATTCCCTGCTAATGGCGGCAGCGGTATCGGCTGTTGTGCCAACCATCATTGTTTATTTCTTAGCACAGGACCATTTCATCAAGGGAGTTGCCAACACGGGAATCAAAGGATAAAGGAGCGAACTGATGAACAAAAAGCCTGCAAAAGGATTATCTGTTCTGATCATACTGTCTTTACTCATTACCATGTCCGTCAATGTACCATTGATTTTTGCTGATGATACCGCTAATCGTTTAGTAAACACAGGATTTGAAGAAACCCAGAAGGCTGCGTCTGGCTGGGACCAATTAGGTGCAGCCAACTGGAGCGTGTGGAAGCCTACAGGAAAACCAATTGTGTCGATTTCCGAGGATGCAAGCCACACTGGAAAATATGGGCTGAAAATTACCGCCGCCGAAACCGCACGAGAATCTGTAAATCAGGATGTCCTTGTAAAAGGCGGCAAAACCTATTTATTAAGCACGTGGCTGAAGACGGATAATATCGTCAGCGGCCAGGGGGCACGGATCAGAGTGACCACCTTTGAGAAAGGGCAGCAGCTCGACCTGCTTTACTCAACTCGGCTAACCGGGACTCATGATTGGTCACAAATCAAAATGGAGGTAAAGCCTCCGCAAAATTGCGATAGCATCCGAGTCCAGCTTTTCTTTGAAACAGGAACAGGAACCGTCATGTTTGATGACGTTTCCTTACAGTTGATTGACCCGGCTACATCGATTGCGATTGAAAATAAGGAAGTGACGATTAAAGAGCAGGAGACAGCGGTTTTGAATACCAAAATGGAACCAGCTGATGCCAGCTCGAAAATTTCCTGGTTCTCAAGCGACAATTCTGTTGCCACAGTGGATAACAACGGCACGGTAACAGGAGTAAAAGCCGGTGATGCCGTGATTATGGCAGTAACGGATAATGGCCTGACTGCCACTAGTACGGTCAAGGTTTTAAGAAATGACGCCCTTGAACGGCCAGCGATTGAACAATTGGAATTGTCACCAAAAAAACTATCATTAACGGCAGGGCAGCTCCGCCTGCTACAAACGCAGGTTACTCCGGAAAATGCAGACACCGGGCAGCTTGTCTGGACGTCTTCCAATGAAGAGGTCGCTTCAGTAAATAACGGTCTTGTGGAAGCGAAAGCTCCGGGAACAGCGGTCATTTCTGTCGCGACAGCTGATGGGGAGATTAAAAGTGAAAGTCAGGTCACTGTTACAGCAGCTGTCGTGGATGAATACGACAAGCTTCGTCATAAGTGGGAAAACCAAATGACCAGTCTCGACTACTACGATGCTTCGAATGAACGAATGAAGCAAATGGTATCAAGCCAAACGAAATCGGCGCAGTCCTTATGGAGGACAATGGTTAAGAACAAAGACCGTTCCTTCCTTTGGTATGAGTACAGAAGCACTGATAATTCCGCCGATATTCGTGACAGCTACCGGAATCTGACGACTATGGCTAAGGCATTTGCCAATGAAAATTCGGCCCTTTATCGCAACCCGCAATTGTTAAAGGATATTGAGGATGCCTTAGAGTGGCTTTATCAAAACCGCTATAACGAGAATATTCAGCAGTACAGCAACTGGTGGCACTGGGAAATCGGCGTGCCGAATGAACTAAACAGTATCATGGTGCTTTTATATGATTATTTGGATCAGGAAACGATTCACCGCTATCTGAATGTGATTGATCATTTTCAACCGGATCCGACTAAATCAGGTGCGACGACTCCTAGTAATTACCGTGAAGCAGTCGGCGCCAACCGTATAGATGTCAGTAAGGTAGTCGGCGTACGCGGCGTTCTTGTGAAGGATGGTGCGAAAATCACAGCAGCTCGCGATGCACTGAGCCAAACCTTTGAAAACGTGACGTCAGGCGATGGTTTTTATGAAGATGGTTCGTTTGTTCAGCATGAGGACGTTGCCTACACCGGTTCTTATGGAAATGTATTAATCGAAGGGTTGACCGATATGCTTGATTTATTAAGCGGTTCGACCTGGGCTGTAACGGACCCTAAGGTGTCCAATGTCTATGACTGGATTGAAAACGCCTTTGAACCATTCATGTATAAAGGCGCATTGATGGATATGGTCAGAGGAAGAGCGATTTCCCGCAGTTTCCTTCAGGACCATCAGGCCGGGCAAACGATTACCAAAGTAGTGATTAGGCTGGCGCAATTTGCACCGGAGCCGTATGCAGCGAAATATAAGAGCATGGCCAAATCATGGCTTCAGGAAGATACGTACTTGGATTATTTATCAAGTTCCAGCAATTTCAAGGACATGGTCCTGGCTAAACAGCTGTTGGACAATCAAGACATTAAGCCACGGGGCGAGCTTGATTACCATAAGATCTTCGCATCGATGGACCGTGTGGTGAACAAGAAACAAGGCTATGCTTTTGGCATCAGCATGTATTCCAACCGGATCCAAAACTATGAAGATATGAATGATGAAAACCGCAAAGGATGGTACACAGGCGAAGGGATGACCTATCTGTACAATGCCGATCTCGCCCAATACAGCGATGATTTCTGGCCTACTGTTGACCCTTATCGGATGCCTGGAACGACGGTTGATACGATGAGGAGGGCAGACGGCAGCGGGGAACATAATTCACCAGAGTCTTGGGTTGGAGGATCTACGCTTGACCGATTTGGTACAGCAGGCATGTCTTACAAAGCTTGGAATAGTTCTTTAACAGCGAAAAAATCATGGTTTATGTTCAATAACGAAATTGTCGCGCTTGGCGCAGGAATCACAAGCGGGGACAACAGAACAATTGAAACGATTGTAGAGAATCGAAAAATCCGTGACAACGGCTCAAACGAACTGATCATCAATGGGGAAAAACCAGACTTAACCAATGGGCAAAACCATACCGCTGAAGCCAAGTGGGCGTTCCTGGAAGGAAATGTGCCGGGGTCTGATATCGGCTACTATTTCCCTGAAGGAAAAACCCTTACCGTGAAAAAAGAACAACGGACTGGCGCCTGGAAGGATATCAATTATACCGAACCAGCGAAATCTATTACGCGTTCCTACGCCACGATGTGGTTTGACCACGGCGTGAATCCGGCAAATGACACGTATTCCTACGTGCTGCTGCCGGGCTTAACAACGGAACAAACAAGCCAATATGCCGCCCAGCCGGAGATTTCAATTTTACGAAATGACACGGCCGTTCAAGCAGTGCAGGAACTGAAGGAAAATATCATCGGGGCAAACTTCTGGCTGGATGAAAAACAAACAGTTGGGCCGTTAACCGTTTATCAAAAGGCGTCGGTAACGATGCAGGAGAAGGATGGCGTGCTGACACTGGCTGTTTCCGACCCAACGATGCAAAATACCGGCATGATTGACATTGATTTTGACGGAAAAGCCTTCGAGGTACTCGAAGCCGATGAACAGGTGCAGGTTGTGGAAACGAAGCCTTCCATTAAATTGAAAGTGAACGTCAACCAAGCACATGGAAAGTCCTTCACTGTCAAATTAAAAATGATTCCAAGTGTAAAAGGAAACAGTCCACATTCGATTAGATAAACGTAAGAAAAAAAGGAGCGAGACAAATGGAGAGTCAACAAAGACCGAATCTCATCTATATTTTTGCCGATCAATGGCGCCGTCAGGCTGTCGGCTATGAAGAGGAGGACCAGGTGATTACGCCAAATATCGATGCTTTTGCGCAGGAGGGGACGATTTTTTCCCATGCTGTCACCTGCTCTCCATTGTGCTCTCCTCATCGGGCCTCTTTGCTGACGGGAAGGTACCCAAACAGCACGGGAGTCTATACCAATTGCAAGGTCGGGGCGGATGTTATGTTGAATCCTGATGAAACTTGTATCAGTGATGTGCTCTTGGAGAACGGCTACCAGACGGCCTATATTGGCAAGTGGCATCTTGATTTGCCGGAATTAAACGTGACCGACAAGCCGGAATCCGGGGCCTCCGGCTGGGATGCCTATACTCCGCCTGGACCGAAACGGCACGGCTTCCAATACTGGTATTCCTACGGGGCATGGGATGAGCATCTCGCTCCGCATTACTGGCAGGACAGTCCGGAAAAAATCAAAGTCAACCAATGGTCGGTTGAGCATGAAACGGACCAGACCCTTAAGTATCTTCAACACCGGGATAAAGAGCAGCCGTTTGCCTTATTCTTATCGTGGAATCCGCCGCACAGCCCGTTTGATCAGGTGCCGGAAAAATACCGGAAGCTGTACGACAGGGAGCAAATTACCTTAAGGGAAAACGTGAACCAGTCCACCTTTTTGGTGCATACCGGGGAACCAGTGGACGGCGGTATCGAGGAATTAAAGGACAAACAATTAAACTATTTTGCTGCCATCTCAGGAATCGATGACCAGTTCGGAAGAATTTTGCAATTTTTAAAGGGAGAAAATTTGGAAGAAAACACGATTGTTGTGTTGACCTCGGACCATGGTGAAATGATGGGGTCCCATGGCTTGATGGCGAAGCATGTGTGGTATGAGGAATCAATCGGCATTCCTTTTTGTGTTCGCTGGCCAGGGGTGATACCGCAAACAAGAACGGATCTTCTGCTGAACACCGTCGATATTATGCCGACCCTGTTGAGGCTGCTGGATTTAGAGATTCCTAGTTCGGTAGAGGGGACGGATTTATCCGGGTATATCCTGAACCGCCAGAGCGGAGGACCGGGGGAGGCGTATATCAGCGCCTATCCGGGCCGAAAGGAAGCGATTGAAGCGTTTCGTGAAGCGGGACTGGATAATCGGGAATTTGGCTGGAGAGCCGTTCGAACCCATGACTTTACCTATGTGATTCACCATGGCTATGCCCCTGGTGATGGATTGGTCCGTTTGCTATATGATTTGAAAAATGATCAATACCAGCTTCACCCGGAACAGATTGAAAATCCATCCGGCCATCCGGTCGCAGTGGTGCTTGAAGGAAAGCTGTGCCGCTGGCTGAACGACTTAAATGATCCTTTTTACAACAAACTTAGAGGTGTTATGAAATGACCGTATATGCAGCCGAAGTACGCAAGGAAGACATTAAAAACATTGAACGTTTTACAAAAGATCCGGCAGTTGACCACGCTTTTGTGGAAAAAGCCATTCAGCATGTGTTGGCCAAAATTGACCAGAGTCTAGATGTATTTACAGACAAGTTTCCTGATTCCAACAGTGAGAATCTTGTCTACAAACCGATTGAAAACGTGGAATGGACAACGAGCTTCTGGACCGGGATGCTGTGGCTTGCTTATGAGTACACCGGGGAAGAAAAATACCGGAAAGTAGCAGAGAAGCAGATTCAGAGTTTTAAAGAACGGATCGAAAAACAAATTGAAGTTGACCATCATGACCTGGGCTTCCTCTACACATTAAGCTGTGTTAGTGCCTATAAATTGACTGGCAATGAAGAAGCAAAGGAAATCGCCTTAAAAGCAGCAGATTTGCTCATTACCCGCTATTACGATAAAGCCGGTATTATCCAGGCCTGGGGCGACCTTAACGATCCGAAGCAGCGCGGCCGGATGATCATTGACTGCAACCTGAACCTGCCGTTGCTTTATTGGGCATCGGAGGTAACTGGAAAGCCACATTATCGGGAAATGGCCCAGTCGCATGTCAAGCAGGCAGCCAAATATATTGTCCGTGAAGACGCCTCCACTTTCCATACGTATTACATGGATCCGGAAACAGGCGACCCATTGTACGGCAATACTCACCAAGGCTTTGCTGATGACTCGTGCTGGGCGCGCGGGCAAGCTTGGGGTATCTATGGGTTTCCGCTCAGCTACCACTATACAAGTGATTGGAGTTTAGTTGAGGTAGCGAAGAAACTAACAAACTATTATTTAAACCGTTTGCCGGAAGATGAGATTTGCTACTGGGATTTAATTTTTACAGAGGGTGACGAGGAGCGGGACAGCTCAGCGGCAGCGATTACAATCTGCGGCCTGCTCGAGATGGCAAAGCACATGCCGTTAACCGACCCGGAAAAACAAATCTATGAAAATGCTGCCTTAAAAATGGTGCAGTCACTATATGAAAACTATCGGACCGAGATCGACAGTGAAGCAAATGGAATCCTCAAGCATGCGGTCTACTACAAAGCCGGCGGCCGCGGCGTGGACGAAAGCTGCATCTGGGGCGACTATTACTATTTCGAAGCGTTAATCAGACTTGTGAAGGATTGGAAGATGTACTGGTAAATCTTTAATGATTTGAAAGGGGAAATGTTAGGATGGATGGCAAGCTTTATAAAACAATGGAGTTTATCATGAACGCGTTTTTGTTGAATGCACTTTGGCTGGTGATGTGCCTGCCCATCCTGACCATTTTCCCTGCCACTACAGCCATGTTTGGGGTGGTCCGGGAATGGCAAAAGCAAAAAGATATTCGCGTCATTTCCGCTTATTTCCGTCACTTTAAAGGAAACTTTAAGCAAAGCTTTGTTCTTGGCATTTTATGGATCGTCTTTACCTGTGCGCTAATCGGCGATTTTATCATCACGAACCAACTGAATTCGGGCCTAAAATACGCACTATTTGCGTTTTTCTTCCTATTAACCATCGTATACCTGTTTGCGTCGATTACGATTTTTCCTGTCATCGTTCATTACCGGGTATCTTGGAAAGGCGCGATTAAGAATGCCATGCTGCTTTCGCTTGGCAAGCTTCATTTCACGCTGCTTTCCCTTGTGATTATCGCCGGGGCAGTGGGGATTGTTTTTTACTTCCCAGCAGCTTCAATGTTGGTCTTTAGCGTTGCTGCCTACCTAATTTATGCCTTGGTATCAAAGGGGTTTCATACGGAGAGAAAAGTTCAAACTAATGGCCAGACAGCTGCTTTTTAACATTTCAATTTCATCATGAAAGAAGGGGCAATCATGTATCAGATTTTAGTGACGGGACATGGAGGATTCCCGTCCAGTGTCCAATCTGCTCTCTTCTATTTAATGGGGGACAATCCGAATCTATCCATCTTAGAGCTTCCTGAAGGGATGACTCACGCAAAAGAAGTGCACCTTTATCATAAACTGACTGTTTTACATAATGGCAAGAAAGTGACGTTTTTTTAAGGAGGGGCGGCCATGAAAAAGTATAAAGTTTTAAGCGGCGTGATTGAGTCTGGTGTTGTCGCGGTTGTTAGAGCAGATAGCAAAGAAGAGGCGATTGCTATTTCTGAGGCTTGTGTGGCAGGCGGAATAAACGCCATCGAAATTACATTTACTATCCAGGATGCCGAGGTGGTCATTAAGGAATTGGCTTCTTATTTTTCGGAGCGCCCGGAGGTTATCATCGGGGCAGGGACGGTATTGGATGAGGTTACCGCGAGAATCGCGATTATGGCGGGTGCTCAATTTGTTGTCAGCCCTTGCTTTGATGAACCGACAGCCAAGCTTTGCCACTTATATCAAATTCCCTATATGCCGGGCTGCATGACGATTACAGAAATCAAGAATGCGCTGGAACATGGAGTGGACCTGATTAAATTATTCCCAGGTGATACGTTGGGACCGGGCTTTGTGAAAGCAGTCAAGGCTCCGCTGCCACAGGTGAATATCATGCCGACCGGCGGAGTCAATCTCGATAATGTAGAACAATGGATTCAAAATGGCTGTGCCGCTGTTGGTGTCGGAGGCAATCTGGTAGCACCGGCGAAAACAGGAGATTACGAGAAAATTACTGAAATTGCGCGGCAATATGTAGAGAGAGTTCATCGGGCACGCGGGGGATTAGGATGAAAAAGGTTGTCACACTGGGAGAAATCATGCTGCGTTTATCGACACGGGAGGGAGTTCTTCTAAAACAGGCAGATCAACTGAGCGTGAATTATGGGGGAGCCGAGGCAAATGTTGCTGTTTCTTTAGCCAATTTTGGTTATCAGGCCTATTTTGTAAGCAAGATTCCTTCCAACCCGCTAGGCATGGCGGTCGAACGGCATCTGAAATCCCATGGAGTCCAAACCGATTACCTCATCAAAGGCGGAGAACGGCTGGGAGCCTACTATATCGAAACCGGGGTAGGCGAGCGAAGTGCACAGGTGACCTATGACCGAAAGTACTCGAGTTTTTCTAGGCTTGAAGCCGAAGAGGTAGAGATTGAGAGGATCTTGGCTGGAGCTTCTTTAATCCATATTACGGGAATCACCCTGGCCCTGTCTGCCTCTTTACGCGAGCTTGTCTTGAAGATTTTTCAAAAAGCAAAGGATATGGAGATAAAAGTCAGTTTTGATTTTAACTATCGTTCCAAGCTATGGTCGCAGCAGGAGGCAGCCGAAGCGTTTCAACAGCTGATGCCGTATATCGACATTTGTTTCTGTGGCGAATTGGACGCTGTGCATTTGCTTGGGCTTCCCCAAGTTAATACGGAAGTACCTCCGGAGGAACGGCTAAAAATCTATTATCAGAGGATAAAAGAACTTTATCCGAATCTTGAATATTTGAGTTCTACATCCCGCACAGTGCTTTCGGCATCGAGCAATCGATTGCAAGGAAACCTCTTTGTTAATGGGGAGCTGTTTCAATCGAAAGTGCATCGGATTGAGCCGATTGTTGACCGCGTTGGAGGGGGTGATTCGTTTGCAGCAGGAATTTTGGCGGGCATTTTGGAAGGACTGCCTGCACAGCAGATCATTTCTTTCGGAACAGCTGCCTCTGCATTAAAGCACACCGTTCAGGGGGACTGTAATCCGTTTACTTGGGAAGAAGTTCTTCAGTTTGCTGCTACGGAATCGGGAGCAATTAAGCGGTAAGATTCTTTGGCTTTTGGGGTTGTAATTTTACACTCTATCGGCGAATTTTGAGGTCCTACCGGCGAATTTCGACGTTCTATCGGCGAATTTTTGCATTCTATCAGCGAATATCAAGGTTCTATCGGCGATTCGCGGTAATCATCTAAAAAAATTACAAAAAAAGGAGATATGAATTATGGAAACACGTTATGCTCACCATCCAGAGGATATGAAAAAATACACAACCGAGGAGTTAAGAAGAGAATTCCTTGTCGAAACATTATTTGAACCAGGTCAGGTCCATTTAACCTATACGCATGTGGACCGGATGATTTTTGGCGGGGTAACGCCTGCGGATCAGGAATTAACAATTAAGCTCGACAAAGAATTGGGAGTCGAGTATTTCTTAGAACGCCGCGAACTCGGAATTATCAATATTGGCGGTGAAGGCTCCGTTGTCCTTGACGGTACGGAATATGAAATGCAACAGCGTGACGGTCTTTATGTCGGCAAAGGTACTAAGGAAGTGTTATTCCGTTCCAAGGATGCGGCCAATCCGGCGAAGTTTTATATCAACTCTGCACCGGCTCACCATACGTACCCAACCGTTAAAATCGATATTAACAAAATCGATCCGCTGCAGATGGGAGCTCCGGAAACATTGAACGAGCGAAAAATCTATCAATATGTACATCCTAACGTTTGTCAGAGCTGTCAGCTGCAAATGGGCTTGACGATGCTTGCACCGGGAAGCGTGTGGAACACGATGCCATGCCATACCCATGAGCGCCGGATGGAAGTGTATTTATACTTTGATATGGAACCGGAAACTCGCGTTTTCCATTTCATGGGGAAACCGGATGAAACAAGACATATAGTCATGAAAAACGAACAGGCAACGATTTCACCAAGCTGGTCCATCCATACAGGTACCGCAACAAGCAATTATACCTTTATCTGGGGCATGTGCGGCGAAAACATTACGTATAGCGACATGGACCATGTAAAAATGGAAGATTTGCGCTAATTAAAACACAGAAGATGCATCATGAGCCCCGACAAGCGCGCTAGCTTTGCGGGGCTTAGACGTTAAATTCTAGAAAAATATCATTTTGGAGGTAAATAGAATGACTCTTACATCATTTTCACTGGATTACTTTAGTCTTGCTGGGAAAGTAGCGATTGTTACAGGGGCCAATAAAGGGTTGGGGCAGGCATATGCTGTGGCGCTTGCCAAGGCCGGTGCCGATCTTTTTGTTGTCGCGAGAAGCGGAGATTGTGAAGAAACTCGGGCCTTAATTGAAGAAACGGGCAGCAGAGCCGAATTTTTTCAAGCAGATTTAAGTGACCGGGCTGCGGTCAAGCAAGTTGTTCCCGAGTGTTTAAAGGTATATGGGAAAGTGGATATTTTGGTCAACAATGCCGGCACCATCCTTCGTTCACCGTTAGTCGAGTACAAGGAGGAAGATTGGGATACCGTCATGGAGGTCAATTTGAATTCGTTGTACCTGTTAAGCCAGGAGGCAGCGAAAGTGATGGTGGAGCAAAAGAGCGGAAAAATCATCAATATCGCCTCGATGCTTTCGTTCCAGGGCGGCAAGTTTGTCCCTCCGTATACAGCCAGCAAACATGCCGTTGCGGGACTGACAAAGGCCTTTGCCAATGAATTGGCTGAACATAATATTCAAATCAATGCGATTGCACCGGGCTATATTGCGACAGACAATACGGCCCCAATTCGAGCCGATGAAAAGCGAAACGTTGAAATCCTGTCGCGTATTCCGGCAGCACGATGGGCAGACCCGTCTGACCTGATGGGCACCGTTGTTTTTTTAGCGAGCAAGGCCTCCGATTATATGAATGGGCATGTTCTGGCAGTCGACGGCGGCTGGCTGGCGAGGTAAAACTCTATCTGTCCACTTGGGTTATAAGATCTGTGTCTCAAAAAATTTCTTTTTAGGATGGTGTATTTATGGGGAAAAATCTAAAGAAAATTTTAGCGACATCCGTAACATTAACGACCTTTTTAACAGTTCCGGCGATAGATTTCAACAACTCTGTTCAGGCTTCTGAACCGTCGGCATCTGCTGTCACCGAGACAAACCCAGCAGAGACTGTAAACGACCTTAATCAATTAAAGGTAAACTTTAAAGAGTATCTGGTTGGCAATGAAAGTTTGAATACGAACCCATCGCTAGTCAGTAAAATCAATTCTGTCCATAATACAGCCAATACTAGACTTGGGGATTTCCTTCCAATAGAGGGAAGGGCACAAGGTCTGTTCAAAGGCGTCGTTCTTGGAGAAGATCCCAAAAATTTAAGCAACTCCTTTTTATATTTATACCAAATGGCGCTGGCTGCCAAGACCTATAAAGATCCTAGCCAAGCCGGGAATAATTTTTACGAAAATAAGGAACTGATCAATAAGGTCATTGATGGGTTGGATTGGCTGTATGCCAATCACTTTGCAGACCAGGAAAAGGGTTACTACGGGAACTGGTATGAATGGGAAATAGGCGCCCCAATCAATGTTACGAAAATCCTGCTTTTATTAGAGGATGAGATTAGAGCTTCTAAACCGGAATTAATCGATAACTATGTTAAGTCCATGGACCTTTATTTAAGAAATGGAAAAGACGGAGATATTGATTTAACCGCCCGTCAACACACAGGCGCCAACCTTGCCGATATTGCCACCAACCGAATTATCCAAGGGGCACTTACTGGAGATGGGCAGCGGGTTTCAAAGGCAGTGGCCAATATCCTGACTGTTTTTCAAACGATCGACCCTAATCATATTGTGAATGGGAATACGGATGGATTTTATGAGGACGGCTCATTTATCCAGCACCACCGAGTTGCTTATACCGGTTCTTATGGAAAAGTTCTCTTAAATCGGATTATGCAAACCATGAATATTTTAAACGGCAGTTCTTACAATCCGGAAGAAATATTGGTTCCAACCGTTCAGAATTGGTTATATCAAGGGTTCTCCCCCGTTATCTTTGAAGGGTATATGATGGAAATCGTCAAAGGTCGAGCAGTTTCAAGAACGGGGACAGGGTATCAGGATGTAACAAGCATCGTGGAAGCAATGCTAGATTTATCGAACAAACTAAATAAGGAGGACAGTAAGCGTTTAAAATCCTACATCAAATATATTGCGCAAACGTCCAAAGGAGGGATTAATCCAAACTCCTTCACCTCCTATAATGCCATTATTACCTTTAACAACATCATGGCAGATAGCCAAATTGAGGCTAAAGACGCGATTGCGGAAGAAAATCATTATGCGTTTAATTTAATGGATAAAACAGTTCATTTACGGGATTCCTTTGCGTTTGCTTTTTCTAGAAGCTCTGACCGAATCAGCAAGTATGAGTATATGAGTGGCGAAAACTTAATGCCATGGTTCCAAGGCGATGGCGCGTATTACTTATATTTATCAGGAAGGGATCAGACAAAGTCATTTGGGGCTGATTACTTGGCAGCCATTGATCCTTATAAACTCCCAGGGACCACTGTGCCTGTAGAGGAGAGAAAAACTATTCCCGAGCTGTATGGTGGAAAGCTTTTCTATGAAAATACCAATCATCCATTAAATTTCTATGCATCGTCAGTTTCGCAAAATGATTATGTTTATTTTCCAGTAGGAACAAATCATTACTCTGGAGGAGTCAAGCTTGGGAAATACGGAGTTTCCGGTATCCAGCTTGGTGATGAGATTGGTTATCGGGATAAACAGGCAGGGCTGCTCCCTGAAGACTTTGTCGCATATAAAAATGCCAATGCCAATAAATCAGCCTTTATGTTTGATGACGAAATCGTCCTGTTAGGTTCTGGTATTCAGGATCAGCTGGGGAGAGAGGTTATTTCTACTATTGATAACCGTATGTTCGACAAAAATGAAACGAGTTCCGTGGCTGGGGAAACCTATGAAAATGTTAAATTAGCGAACCCGGCTAATGGTCAATACGACCTAAAATGGATTCATTTCAATACGAATGGAGAAGGAACAAAGGTAGGTTATTACTTCCCTGAGCTTTCCAATATCCAGGTTTCAACAAACACGGTAACGGAAAGCCTAAGAAAAATCCGTACTGGCAATCCGGATACTAAGGTTACTAAAAACTTCTTTACCTTAGGAATGGAACATGGAGAAAATCCGCAAAATGCTAAATATGCTTATGTAATTTTGCCGAACTTTGGTGAAAACGAAACGGAACAGTATGCAAATAATCCAGGTGTGAAAATTTTAGCTAACACCGAGGATGTCCATGCTGTTGAGCAGACGAAGCTTGGGCTAAAAGGATTTAACTTTTTTGGTGATAAAAAGAGAACGGTCAGTAATGTAACATCCTATAATCCAGCATCAATTCTAGTAAAGAAGGATGGCGATACGGTAACCGTTGCCGTCTCCGACCCGACGCTCAGCTTGGAAAAAATGAAGCTTGAAGTTGCGTTGCCGAAGCCAGTAGTAGTGGAAGCAAGCGAGGGTGTGAAAGTATCCGTATCTAGTAAAAAAGCTTTAATTCATATTGACTCTAAGAATTCTAATGGAAAGAGCTTTGAAATTAAGTTCAAGATTAAAGGGTAATCTGGCTTTAGAGACAAAACACCATGAGGAGAAGTCAAAAATGTCTTTGATGAGGCTTCTTAAAGACAAAACGGCATGAGAAGAAGGCAAAAATGTCTTTGATGAAGCTTCTTAAAGACAAAACGGCATGAGAAGAAGACAAAAATGTCTTTGATGAGGCTTCTTAAAAGACAAATCGGCATAAGTAAGAGTCTAAAATGTCTTTAATTCAAGCTACCATTGTCGAGTTAGGCATATTTGTAGATTAAAATGCTACCGCTTTAGGATGCAAATTGGGATGTTATGACTGGAAAGAATAATAAGAAAGGCCGGTGAATCAAAAATAACCACCGGCCTTTCTTTTAATCTAAAAAATCTTTTTCTATTAAAAAATCTTTCTATTAATTACTCATCCCATGTTGCGTAAGATTTCTTTCCCTTACTCTTTTTTCCGGCTAATGAAATTTGACCATTTCCGTATACAGGTTCACGGGCACCGTCTATAGCAGGGTCTACAAATTGGAAAAACCATTCGTCCAATTGTTCTCTCATTTTAGAAACAATATCGTTCAGTTGAGGCACATCAATTAAATTATTCTTTTCGTCTGGGTCATTAACTAAATCATACAGTTCGTGAGGTCCATAAGGATATCTATGAACATATTTCCATTCCTTGCTTCTGATCATTCTTACAGGACCATATTCATCAAAAACGACGACACTCTCTCTTTCTTCTATCTCCTTATCTTCTAGTATATAGTTAAAACTTTTTCCAGGGAGTTCGTTGGAGATAGGATTTTCAATACCTACATACTCAAGGATGGTAGGCATAAAATCATAGCCACTTAAAAGTGAATCGTTTACTTTGCCGAGTGGAATTCTTCCGGGTTGACTCAAAATGGCTGGAACTTTTACAGAAGTGTCGTACATGTTTTGTGGGAACGTACCATTTCCTTTTCCCCAAATTCCATGATGACCCATGTTCATACCATTGTCCCCAAAGAAACAAACA
Organism: Neobacillus sp. GCM10023253; assembly: GCF_042653105.1. Classification (NCBI taxonomy): domain Bacteria; kingdom Bacillati; phylum Bacillota; class Bacilli; order Caryophanales; family Bacillaceae; genus Neobacillus; species Neobacillus sp. GCM10023253. The sequence goes on along the minus strand of NZ_JBHSHV010000026.1, from coordinate 71,343 downwards.
AGTGTATTTTCTGATAATCCAAGTTGCTCAAGTTTATCAAGAATACGTCCGATGTTCATATCCATTGCAGAAACTGCAGCATAGTATCCCTGGAGATTCTTCTCTCTTGAATGTTGATATCCAGGTGGATTTTTGATCATCCATGGATGGTTTTCTTCTATGGGGCAAGAATCAAAAGTACAATCTGAATATAAATCTAGGTATTCCTGAGGGTGATGACCAACCCATGGACTATGAGGCGCTGTGTAATGGACACTCAAATAAAAAGGTTGATCGGATTTTGAATTTTTATCAATGAATTGAAGGGCATCATTTGTAATTGCATCTGTAATGTATTCCGGTTCTATTATTCTTTCGCCATTACGAATCATTGGGGCATTATAGTATGGGCCGCCGCCTGATTCATGTACATACCAATGGGTAAAGCCTTTTTGTGGTAACGTGCTATTACCTAGGTGCCACTTACCGCTAATGCCACAAGTATAGTTACTTTTTGCTAACAAATCTACGTAAGTTAATTGGTTTTCTAAGTATTCAATTGGATTATCTTTTGTATTACCTTCTCTTATCCAATCATGTACTCCATGCTGAGAAGGGATACGCCCCGTTAGCATGGATGCTCTAGCAGGTGAACACACTGGTGAAGTACAAAAAAAGTTTTCAAATCTAATGCCATTTGTTGCAAGACGGTCTAAATTTGGGGTTTTAATTTCGGTATTACCTGCACACCCCATTGCCCATGCACCTTGGTCATCCGAAAGGATAAAAACAATGTTCGGCTTGTTTTGTGAGTTTTTAAAAGTCATAGGAAATCCTCCCAGGAAATTTGATTATATATTTTGTTGTTACACTGAAACACCGCGTAGTTAGGGGTTCAACAAAGTATTTTAATAATTATATACCTATAACGGGTTGACCCAACAACCCGTTAACATTTATAATTATAAATAAATTTCAGAATAAATGCAATTTACAGAACGAATTAAATTCGGAGCTTAATAGTCTTGGGGGGTGGGATGCAACAAAGTATTTTTTCAAATTATCGGTTGATGTTATAAAGGCAATTAAGGGTTTCGAAGAATAGGGGGGTACTAATGAAACTAATAAAATTGTTTACGGTTGGTTTAATGATCTTTTCATTATTGCTGGCAACAGCATGCAGTAATTCGGCTTCGAGTACAAAAGCAGACAAAGTTACACTAAAGTATTGGTCCATGTGGAACAAAGGTGAAGCTCAGCAGATCGTCATTCAAAAAATCATTGATGACTATGAAAAAGCTAATCCAAATGTAGATATAGACGTTCAATGGATGGGGAGGCAGGTTTTGGCAAAGGTCCGAACTGCTTCATTATCAAACGACGCACCTGATTTGACTGATAAATCTTTTGATGAATTGATGGGAACTTTGATCAGTAAGGATTTGACAGAGCCTTTAAACGACTTACTTGAAAAACAGATACCAAATGAAAAAGTCCCATTTGAAAGTGTATTAATTGATAACTTGCTAGAAAAAGTAACATACAAAGACAATGTAGTCTTTATTCCCTATGAAGTGATTAATTCAGGTTTTCACTATAACGAAAAGTTATTTAAAGAACTTGGGGTATCTGCACCAAAAACATGGGATGAATTTGTTTCAATCGGTAAAAAGATGAAATCAGAAGGTATCGCACCGCTGGCTCAAGATGGAAATATCGATTTTTATAATGCTTACTATTATTATTGGCTAACGAATAGAATTCTCGGACCTTCAAAATTCAAAGAGGCAGCTGGAGATAAAACAGGTGCATCATGGGATGACCCGGGCTTCTTACAAGCGGCTGAAAAAATTGAAGAAATCGTTAAAGCAGGGTTCTTTATGGAGGGATATCAGGGCAGTCAATATCCAGCTGCACAAACTGCATGGGCCCAAGGTAAATCGGGGATGACTCTTAATGGTAGCTGGCTTTCAAAGGAAACAAGTTCCTATGCCCCTGCAGGATTTAGTTATCGTGCTTTCCCTTTTCCTCAGGTAGAAGGTGGTAAAGGGGACTATCATAGTACAGAATTTTATTTAATTGGCTGGACTGTACCTAAGGGTGGTAACGTGGGATCAGCAAAAGACTTCTTAGCTTTTGCGATGCAGAAGAAATATCAGCAAGAATTAAGTGGTAAATCAAGTGTTATTAGTTCTCGTAAAGATATTCCAGCACCAGAAACTCTTAAAGATTTTAAATCTATGATTGAAACAAGTACGGGTTATCACCCGGTATATGATGGATTAAGAGAAGCTTATCCTGAATGGTGGAAGACAGTGTTTTTACCATTAGATGATAAGTTGGTTTTTGGAGAAATTACTGCTTCGGATTTTATAAAAGAATTAAAAGCTCAGTCTATCAAGTATTGGCAAAAAAATTAAGGTAATACAGGTGACCCGTCTTCTTACTCCCTTAGAAGACGGGTTCATTAAAGGAGGCTGTTTGATGGAACGAAGTAGAAAAAAACTCATTGTTCCTTATTTATTGCCAGCTATTATATTATATCTAGGGTTTTTCCTTATCCCAGCTTTTTATGGGGGGTATATTAGTTTTCAAAAGTGGTCTGGGTTTAACGAAGCAATGCAGTTTGTAGGTTTAGAAAATTATTCTCGCATTTTTAGAGATCCTGTTTATTGGAGTTCTTTTAAAAACATGATGTTAATCTTAGTAGTCGGGGGAATTTATGTTTTCCTCATCAGCTTTTTATTTACTGCGTTGATGAGTCATGGACTAAAGGCAAAAAAAGCAATTCGGGCCATTATTTTTTTCCCTCATATAATCGCTCCAGTTGCTATGGCTGTTATTTGGAATTATCTATATCGGTATGACATTGGATTATTTAACTCAATTCTTGGTGCGTTTAATGTAGATCCTATAAATTGGACCGGGCCTCAAAATATCATGTCGTCAGCACTCATAAGTATTGTTTGGTATAGTGTAGGTTTGTATCTGGTTCTTTTACTTGCGGGTGTGGATAAGATTCCTAATACACTTTTTGAGGCAGCAAGAATCGAGGGAGCTTCAACCTTTCAAATTTTCGTGAAGATTACCTTGCCCCTAATCTGGGATGTAATGTCCATTGCTATTATTCTATGGGGAATTCATGCTATCCGCTTGTTTGACTTCCTTTTTGCACTAGGGGGAGCAGAACCGCCAGTGAGAATCTGGAATACAGCACTGTATCAATATTTGTTAGGGTTTGGTGAACGGACACCGATTTATGATTTGGGATATTCAAGTGCTATTGCGGTTTCAATGGTATTGATTGTTGTAATCTTTGTAGTTTTTGGAAGAAAGTTATTTAGACGAGATGTTTATGAATTTTAAATTGGGGGGGAATCGATAATGGGAAAAAAGATTTTTTTCGGGGCTTTTTCTTTTCTTGGAAAGGGATTTGTTTATCTATGGGCCCTCTTTATTTTATTGTTGCTTTTTTGGGTATTCCTATCATCCCTAAAAACCAATCAGGAACTATTTACGAGTATTTGGTCTTGGCCAAAAGAATTTCAATGGGGAAATTATTATACAGCATGGATACAATCAGATTTAGCTAGTTACTTTTTAAATACTATTTTTGTAGTTACACTGTCTGTTATCGGGATTGTTGCAGTTTCAGCTCCAGCTGCCTACGTATTGTCCCGAATAGGTTTTAAAGGAAGAGAATTTATCACGAATTCATTTGTTATTGGGATAGGGATTCCATATCAAGCAGTCCTAATTCCTATTTATCTTGTTCTATTAAAACTGGGAATAATCAATACCCTTTTTGGATTAATTGTTGTATATGTTGCTTTATCCTTACCGTTTTCAATCTTTATTTTAACTGGCTTTTTTAACACATTATCGACAGAAATTGAGGAAGCTGCTGCTATTGATGGAGCTACCGCAAACCAAACGTTTTGGAAAATCATGTTGCCTATGGCCCGACCAGGTATTATTACAGTGGTAACCTTAAACGCCGTGGGGTTATGGAATGAGTTTCTTTTAGCTAAAGCATATATAAACGTGGATGATAAATATACGTTGTCAGTTGGGTTGTATCAATTCTATTTATCCATGCAGTATAACTCGGATTGGGTAGGACTGTTGGCAGGAGTTATTATAGTTATTACCCCAATTCTACTGTTCTATTTCTGGCTCTCTGATCGTGTTATTGAAGGGATGACAGCCGGAAGCGGGAAGTAGCTTATCAAATCCTTCGGAATACAAATATAATATTTTTCAATCGGAGGGGTGTTAAGATTATGAAAAAGCCAAATATCTTACTAATCACCAGCGACCAGCAGCACTACGATACAATCGGTGCCTTTAACCCTGAGATTTCAACCCCGAACCTCGACCGGCTGGCAAGGGAAGGAACGACATTTCAGCGCGCCTATTGTCCGAATCCTACCTGTACGCCGGCAAGGTCGTCCATTATCACTGGCACCTATCCAAGCCAGCACGGTGCCTGGACACTAGGAACAAAACTAAACGAGGATCATCTGACAGTCGGAGATGTTTTCGTTGAAAATGGCTATCGGACTGCACTTGTAGGCAAAGCTCATTTCCAACCGACGCGAGCAACGGATGAATACACGTCGCTGGAGTCAATGCCGCTCCTTCAGGATATCGAGTTCTGGAAATCTTTCAATCAGCCATTCTATGGCTTTGAAAAAATCGAACTGCTTCGTAACCACACCAATGAATATTTAGTAGGTCAGCATTATGTGGCTTGGCTGGAGGAGAAGGGGTACCATGACTGGAAGCAGTATTATATGCCGCCAACTGGAACGATGGATCCGTCTATCACCTATCAGTGGGGGATTCCTGAAGAATATCACTATAATAGTTTTATTGCGGAAAAAACAAATGAGCTTCTCGAAACCTACCAAGAGCAGGACGAAAATTTCTTCCTATGGGCGAGTTTTCCCGACCCGCATCCTCCTTATTTAGTTCCTGAACCGTGGGCCTCAATGTATGACCCTGATAAGCTGACGATTCCGGAACTTTCCCCGGGAGAACATGAGAAGAATCCGCCGCATTTTCAAAAGACGCAGGAGGAGAATCCTGATTTTTCCTACCTGGCGGAAACAGGCTTTGGCATTCACGGCTATCACTCCCACCTGCTGCCGGAAGACGACCGAAAAAAATTAGTGGCGAACTACTATGGTATGATTAGTTTTATGGATAAGTATATTGGTAAGATTCTAGATAAGCTGGATGAATTGGGCATCGCCGATGATACCATTGCTGTGTTTACAACAGATCACGGTCATTTCTTCGGCCAGCATGGGTTGCAGTACAAAGGCGGGTTTCATTATGAGGATTTGATTAAACTTCCATTTATTGTCCGCTATCCTGGCAAGGTTCCAGCGCAAAAGGAATCGCATGCCATGCAATCGCTGGTTGATTTGGCTCCGACCTTTTTATCAATAGCCGGCATCCCTGTCCCGCCCATTATGTCGGGCGAAAACCAAAAGGATGTTTGGCTTGGCAGCAAAGAAAAAGCAAGGGATCACATCCTATGTGAGTTCCGCCACGAGCCAACGACTATTCATCAAAAAACCTACGTGGATGATCGATATAAAATAACCATCTATTATCGGCAAACCTATGGTGAAATATTTGACCTCAAGGAGGACCCAAAGGAAGTAAATAATTTATGGGACCATCCTGACTATCAAGAGTTGAAAAAAGAGCTTCTATTAAAATACGCCTGGGCAGAGCTGCATAAAGAGCAGCTGCCAATGCCGAGAATTTCACATGCATAAGGACGAAGGACCAAATTTTACAACAAGAAGGAGATAATCAAAATGGCGCAGGGCTGTTTAACTTCCCAACAACATTCACATATCGGTGTCATGTGGAAAACCGTTTCCGAAGCGTGCAATCTCGCTTGTGATTATTGTTATTATAGCGGCTGCGGCGGCCAGCCCGGGAAAATTGATAAAATCGATCCAGCTATCCTTGAAAAATTCATCAAAGAATATATGGTGCTGACCAACGGGGTAGCCTCCTTTGCCTGGCAGGGAGGGGAACCGCTATTAGCCGGCTTGGATTTTTTTAAACAGGTTGTGTTTCTGCAAGCAAAGTACGCACCAAAAAATACCATCATCAGCAACTCGCTGCAAACGAATGCGACGCTGATTACCGAGGAATGGGCAGGATTTTTTAAACAATACAATTTCCTCATTGGTGTCAGTCTTGATGGCCCAAAGGAAGTCAATGATGCGAGAAGGGTGACCGGGCATGGGAAGGGAAGCTTTGACCGGGTAATGCGTGGAATTGATTACTTGCGAAAGCATCATGTCGATTTTAATATCTTAACGGTCATTCATCAAGACAATGTGTGGCGGGCAAAAGAGCTGATGGAGTTTTATCAGCAAGAAGGCTTTTCTCATGTGCAGTTTATACCTTGTATGGACTTTCGGGCGCAGGAGCCAAATAAGCCGGGGCAATATCTGATTACTCCGGAACAATACGGTCAGTTTTTATGTGAGGCGTTTGACATCTGGTATAACGACGGCAATCCGAACCGGTCTGTCCGTTTCTTCGATAACATTCTGAGTGCCTATCTGCATCAGGAGGCGGAATTATGTATTCACCGTCAGACCTGTCCAAAAACGCTGATTCTAGAACAAAATGGCGACGCCTATCCGTGCGATTTTTATATTAATGATGATTATATGCTTGGGAATGTTGGTCAGGATTCACTAATCGACATCCTTAATAGTCCAAAGTATGATGATTTTCTTGGCTTGAAGCCTACTTTGCCGGAGAAGTGCAAAAGCTGTGAGTTCTTAAAGCTATGCCATGGCGGCTGTCCAAGAAATCGAGCCTGGAACCAAGCAGATGAGAAGGTGAATCCAGATTATTTCTGTGAAAGCTACATGCAGGTTTATAAGCATGGACATGAACGGATGGAAAGATTAGCAGAAAGTATAAAGCTTCAATGGCTGCAAAATCATCTTAAGGCAGGGCGCCCAAAGCCTGAAAGAAATGATTTGTGCCTGTGTGGGAGCGGGAAGAAGTTCAAAAAATGCTGTGAAAAATTTGTTCAAATGGTTTAACTTTCCTTAATGGGGGAATGAAAATGGATCTAACAACAGGCTTCTTGCTTTTACTGATTGGGATCCTGGCTGGAGGTTATGGAACGATTGTCGGTGCCGGCGGCGGCTTTATTTTTGTGCCGGCACTGCTGCTTCTTTTTAAAATGGAGCCTGCAATTGCTGCAGGATCAGGACTTATTATCGTGTTAATTAATTCTTTGTCTGGTGTAGTTGGTTATGCAAAGCAAGAGAAGATTCAATATAGAACGGGGCTTACGCTCGCTATTGGTGCCCTGCCTGGTTCCTTTCTTGGGGTTTGGCTGCTCCAACTCTATTCATCTAGTTACTTCTATGTGATATTTGCTACGTTGTTGGTTGGATTGGGTATCTTTTTATTTACCAAAAATCTTCCGGATAAATTAAAAAGACACCAGCCTTCTGATGGGTATGCATACATAGCGGTCAGTGCTTCCGGGGGAAATGCGGGTTCTTTTGATACGGAGGTTATCAAGGACGAGAAAGAGAGCCAATCGTTGAAAAAATGGCTGATCCCGCTCGGGTTAGTGATCGGCATTTTATCCAGTTATCTCGGAATCGGCGGCGGCTGGCTTCTTGTTCCCATCTTAATCTATGTATTTAAAGTACCGACGCACAATGCGGCGGCCACGTCCATTTTTTCGCTATGTCTTTATTCAACGATCGGTGTGATGGCGCAGCTATTCTATGGCCATGTTGATTGGCCAGCTGTCATCTTTGGCGGTATCGGTGTGATCGTCGGTTCACAAATCGGGGTCCTGCTCTCTCAAAAAATCCCCGGCAAAGTCATCATCCAAATGCTATCTGTACTGTTAATATTTATTGGGGTTCGGATGTATTTTTCCTAAAATGAAGCACGGGGACGGTTCCGATGCCTCACAATTGTGAGGCACAAGAACCGTCCCCGTGCTTCGCTTATGCGATAAATCGGGACGATTGTGGTAAACTGTTGATAGTTTATTTTGTTACGAAATAGGTGAGTTTGGTGAATTCTGCGGGGATTACTTTGAATGAGCTGCTTCAACTTCCGGTTTTAAAGGATGCTAGGGTGATTAGCGGGGAGAAAGGGTTAAACCGGATTGTAAGATATATCGATATCATGGAGGTGCCGGATATAAGCGGCTGGCTTCGGGAGGGTATGCTGCTGCTGACGACTGCCTATTCCATCCGTCACGAACTGGGCTTGCTTCCGAAACTAGTCAAGGAAATGGCGGAGGCTAATGCTGCGGCGCTAGCAATCAAGCCGGAACGATTTATCCATGAAATTCCTGCTGCGATGATTCAAATGAGCAATACTTTTGATTTACCCATCATCCAGCTTCCAAAAGGAATTCCCTACATAGATATTACGCAGGCGGTAATGGAACAAATCATCGATAAGCAATCCTCTCTGCTTCGAAAATCGGAAGAAATTCATAAGATGCTCACCATGTTGGTTCTCGAAAACACTGGTATCCAAACCGTTGCAGATAATGTTGCCGCATTGCTGAATTCTCCGATCTGGCTGATTGATAATACTGGAGAAACAATCGTTGCTTCACCATCTGAAGCCCACTTCCATTCTTCCCCCCATGCGCGTTCCTGGGTGATAAGGGTGGACAAGGAAACAGCGGGTAAACTGTTCGTTGATAAGGATGAACTGGGTGAACTCGATCAGGTTTGTATCGAGCAAGCTCGGCTCGTCTTTGCACTGGAATTAATGAGAAGAAAAACAGCTTTGGATACTGAGAAAAAGCTGCGCAGTAATTTTATTGAGGAACTACTGTCCGGTCTGCCGTTGTCTAAACAGGAAATCATTAGTAAAGGGAACCAATTAGGCTTAAAACCAGATGCCTTGTGGGAAATAGTCATCGTTGAGGGCGACAAGGCAGATATCTCTTCATTCATGGAAAAGCTAAGTAGATTTCTTTCCGATGAATCACAAAAGCTGCCTGTAAAGTCCCATATCCATTGGCTTGGAGATCGCCTGATTTTGCTGCTTGGTTCTCACAATCAGGAATCCCAATCGAATCATCAACGTACGGAACAGACTACTTGGCGGGAAAAATTGCAGTCATGCATTTGTGAATGGAAGGGAATTCGGTTCGGCTTCGGCGAAAAGATGCTTCTTTGGGACGTACAGCAAAGCTATTTGCAAGCTAAATCAGCGATTATGTTGGGCTCGAGAGTAGATAATATGAAAAAGGTTTTTACCTTTGAGGAAATCGAATTGTTTCAGTTAATCATGGATGCCGCGGAATATGTAGATATAGACAAATTTGTTGAGAAAAGAATCGGAAGGCTTTCTCAATATGACCAAAAGAACGGAACAGACTTATTGAAAACCTTTTACTATTATTTATTTACCCGCGGAAGCCTGAAGGAAACAGCCAAGCATATGTTTTTACATCGAAATTCTGTAAAATACAGAATTGATAAAACCCTCGAGCTATTCGGTTTTGACATCGAAAATAGTCATGAAAGAGTTGTTCTTTTCTTTTGTCTTAGCTATCATCTGTTAAAAAATGAATAGGGCTTATTTTGGGTCCTTTGTGCTCACGGCACAAAGGACCCTCTTTATTTTTGGTTTGCTGGGACGTGTTCAGGAGGGGAAAACTATTTTAGAATTTAAACATTCTATACTTTCTATCTTTTCAGAAATTATAGAAAGTCAATCAGAAAGGAGTTGTTCGAATGATTGGTGTGATAAGGGTTTTTACAACGGACAAGGAAGAAATCCTTGAACAGCACGGAAAAATTATATCACAGAATTATGATCTCCCTACCATCAGCAGATGCATTCCTGATCAGCCTTTAGGAATTTATAATGATGAAACAGAGGAACTGGCAGTTCCTAAAATCGTCCAATTGGGAAAAGAACTGGAGCAGGAGGACTGTCAGGTTTTGGTGATTAGTTGTGCTGCTGACCCAGCTATTAAGGAACTTCGCGAAGAAATCTCCATCCCGGTTATTGGAGCAGGAAGTGCAGCGGCCCTTACTGCTTTGGCTATTGGACAGCCTGTAGGCGTTCTTGGGATTACAGAAACGGCGCCGGACGTAATCAAGAACCTCTTGGGTGATCAGTTGGTCGGTTATGTCCGCCCTGAAGGTGTAACCAACACCACCGATTTGCTGACTCCGTCCGGACGTGAGAAAGGATTAGAGGCTGCGCAGCAGTTATTAAACAAAGGAGCGAAGGCGATAGTGTTTGCCTGCACCGGGTTCTCAACGATTGGATTGGCCGGCCTGCTCCGGGAAGAATTACAGGTTCCAATTATTGATGCCGTGGAGGCAGAAGGATTATTTGCTTCCGCACTTTACAAGCAGCTTTTTTCAAAAAATGTCCAGTAATGGGTGTCAAGTATTTCATTAGTTCACCTTTGAAAGAAGGGTAAATCCTTGGTTAAGTCTTATCTCATCCTTTTGGCTTGTGTGCTGATTTGGGCAGGGAACTATCTGGCCCGGCAGTTCTTGCTAAAGGAATTTTCTCCTTATTTTCTATCCGCTTTCAGCTTGACGGTGATTTCGGTATTCTTTTGCGTGATCGCTTTTTTCAGCAAATCTTTTGCGCGGCTAAAGCGGAAGGAGTTCATCCTTTTCTGCTGCGCCGGATTAATCGGACTGACAGCCAACCAAGTCTTTTTGTTTACCGGGTTAAAGTATTCCACAGCGGCCAATGCCTCGTTAATTTTTAGCATGGCGCCGCTCATTACCGCCGGCTTGGCAGCGGTCTTTCTAAAAGAAAAAATCACACCGCAGATGATTCTCGGAAGTGTAGTAGCCATAATCGGATTATATTTTGTTTTATCAGTGAAAGGACAATTCCGATTCAATGTGGGTGATTTACTATTGCTGGGGGCAACGACGACGTTTGCGTGCAACCTCATCTTTGTCAGGCTGCTTTCGAAACGGCTATCACCGTTCATCATTACAACGTATAGCTTTTTGTTTGCTGCAGTTATCTATGATCCCTTTCTAGTCATAGGAACGAAGGTGGGCTGGAGCGTGTCTATATCCATTTGGATGTTTGCCGTCCTGTCCGTGCTGATTGGCCAAGGTATAACGTCGCTGCTTTGGAATAAGGCTATGAATGATGTAGGGGCAGCGAAAGCAGCGATTGTGCTTAATCTTCAGCCGATCATGACGATGCTGCTGGACTTTTTCATTAATCAGACGCCTCTTACGGGCGCCAAGCTGGCCGGCGCGGGACTTGTGTTTATCGGAATTCTTTTAGGAACTGTGCAAAGAGGTTTTCTTAGGAAAAACTTCTTTCAGGCAAACAAGGCATTGGAAAAATAATAGAATTGTGTACCGAGAGTTTTTGCATTCTTTCAAATCTTTTTAAAACCACTAATTTTGACTGGAGGCTATCATATGAATCATGAAAAAGTCGAAAAAAGCCATCCTAGGGTATTCGAGCCTGCAGCTCTCATTCTGACGATTATCACCGCAGTATTTGGTTCTATTATCGGTATGCAAATCGTTACAACCCTTGGGGTAACACCTAATACCTCGATCATTGGCGCTTTAATCGCCATGTTAATTGCAAGGATACCAATTGAAATTTTTAAGAGATTTAAATCGATTCACCGTCAGAACCTTGTTCAAACGTCTATTTCTGCCGCTACGTTTGGGGCAGCAAATAGCTTGTTAATCCCAATCGGTATTCCATTTTTAATGGGAAAAACAGAATTGATTTTTCCAATGTTAATTGGTGCTGCGCTAGCTATGTTTGTCGACGCTGGCATCCTTTATAAGCTATTTGATTCCAAGCTTTTCCCTGCAAAGAATACTTGGGCGCCTGGTGTAGCAACCGCGGAATCCATCCTTGCCGGGGATAAAGGCGGCAAGCGGGCCGGACTTCTTGGAATAGGGACTGGGATTGGGATTTTAGGTTCCTTCCTGCATATTCCGATGTCCGCGTTCGGGGTTGCGTTTATCGGAAATATCTGGGCTCTTACGATGTTTGGAATCGGTTTGATGATTCGTCAGTATTCGGTTCCATGGTTCGGAATTGACGTGAACAAGCTTTATATTGCTCACGGCATCATGATTGGTGCAGGTATTGTTGCTTTAATCCAGGTTTCAATGTTAATTTTTGCAAAACAAAAAGGAGCTTCCAAGTCTACCGAAAATGAGGTGGCTGCCGCGATTGAAGCGGATGATGCGGCCTTTACCCGCCCGATTAAGGAAGCAAAACGGGCACTTGGACTTGGTTTCATTGCGTATCTAGCCATTGCTTTAATCATCGCTATTACCGGCGGGATGATCACCCATATGTCCGCTGGCATGTTGATTGGTTTCATGGTTTTTGCCGCATTTGCAGCCTTTGTTCACGAGTTGATTGTTGGGATTGCCGCCATGCACTCCGGTTGGTTCCCGGCCTTTGCGGTTGCATTTATCACGTTGTTAATCGGGATGATGATTGGTTTCCCTCCAGTGGCTCTGGCATTGCTTGCCGGTTTTAGCGCCGCTACAGGTCCTGCTTTTGCCGATATGGGCTACGACTTTAAGACTGGTCATATCCTTCGCGGTGAAGGTAAGGATAAAGAGTTTGAGGTGGCAGGTAGAAAACAGCAATATGTTACCGCCATGATTGGCTTCGGTGTTGCTTTATTAACGGTTATCGTTACGTACAAAGGTTATTTTGCTCAAAACCTCGTTCCACCGATTGATACGGTGTATGTTTCAACAATTGAAGCAGGTGCTTCTTCGGATGTTGCCCTGAAGCTGCTTCTTTGGGCGATACCTGGTGCGATTGTGCAGTTTATCGGCGGTCCAAGCCGTCAATTAGGGGTCTTGTTTGCAACAGGTTTGTTAATCCTAACACCTTATGCATGCTGGGCTGTTCTTAGCGGTATCTTAATCCGCATTATTTGGACAAAAGCAAAAGGCAAAGAAGCAGAGGCGCCAATGAGCATTTTAGCGGCAGGCTTCATTGCCGGAGATGCATTATTCAGCTTCTTTAACTCTATCTTCAAGATGGGTAAGTAATTTTTGAAAAAATAGCGGTCCAAGCAGTTAACGATTTTTAAAAGAGTGAGGCGAAATATTTTGACAAAGATTACCTTAGATAAAAAAATGGTCGAATATGCAGTGTATGGCGGCGCCGTTCTGGGCGGCGGAGGCGGAGGCTGGATCGAAGAGGGCCTGCAAATTGGCAATCTGGCTGTTGAGGTTGGCCAGCCTGAGCTTTATACCGTGGATGAACTGAAAGATGAAGATTTGCTTGTGACTGTGTCATTAGTCGGGGCACCGGCAGCCAAGGATAAATTTTTGAAACCGATCCATTATTCAAGAGCGCTGGAGCTGCTTTCACAAAAAATCGGCCGGCCGATACAGGGGATTATCACAAATGAAAATGGCGCTGGAACATCGGTGAATGGCTGGTTTCAAGCAGCTGTAACAGGCATTCCGGTCATTGACATACCTTGTAACGGGCGGGCCCATCCAACTGGCTCGATGGGGTCGATGAATCTCTCTGAGCTGTCTGATTATGTTTCTCATCAGGCTGCCGTTGGTGGAAAAGGTGCAAATTTTATGGAGCTAAGTTTAACTGGTTCCCTTGATAAGGTAGCCACGATGGTCCGGAAGGCTTCTGTTGAGGCTGGCGGCTTGGTAGCTGTTGCCAGAAACCCGGTAACAGTTGCCTATGCAAAGGCGAACGGGGCACCTGGTGCGATTCGCCAAGCTATCGAGGTGGGTGAAGCATTGTTAAGCCATATAGGCGAATCAGCGATCGATGCTGTGGTCAGAAAGCTTGGAGGCAGGGTTGTCACTGAAGGGATTGTCACGGATTTCACACTCGAAACAACAGGCGGGTTTGATGTCGGGACTGTCATCATCAATGATTCCTATGAGTTAACCTTTTGGAATGAGTACATGACGATTGAGAAAAATGGTGAGCGTTTTGCGACATTCCCTGATTTAATCATGACCCTTGATGCAAGAACAGCGGAGCCGATTGTTTCTGCCGCAATGGCCAAAGGGAAGCAAATAGCGGTTATTGCCGTTCCTAAAGAAAACTTAATTTTAAGCAGCACGATGCGAAACGAGAAGCTAATGAAGCCGGTTGAGGACGTGCTGAAAAAATCAATTCTGCAATATTGCTTTTAATAGATTGGGAGGTTACAAGAGTGGTACTAAAACAAACTTTAACAGCGATTGATGTAATGGATAATGCATATGTGACAGGAGAAACGGTAAAGGAGTTATTCCAGCCGTATCCAAACGTTACCGTTACGGTTCAAACGGTGACTGGTGAAAAGGGCAGCACTGATTTTATTAAAATTGTGATTCCAGGATCAAATGGAAAAAGCAATGGTGGAGACGCACTAACCTTTGGTATCGTTGGACGCCTCGGCGGAATCGGCGCCCGTCCGAACCGAATTGGTCTTGTATCTGATGCGGACGGAGCGGTATCAGCGGTTGCCTCTGCATTAAAGCTTGCGGACATGCAGGTAAAAGGGGACACCTTGGTCGGTGACGTGATTGTCACCACACATATTTGCCCAAATGCGCCGACACGCCCGCATACACCGGTTGATTTTATGGATTCACCGGTTGATATTTTAACCATGAACAGATATGAAGTGGTACCGGAAATGGAAGCTATTTTATCCATTGATACAACAAAGGGTAATCGCGTTATTAATCATAAGGGGATTGCTATTTCTCCAACAGTTAAAGAGGGTTATATCCTGCGGGTGAGCGATGATCTATTACGCATAATGGAGATGGCAACAGGTCAATTGGCTGTGACATTCCCAATTACGACCCAGGATATTACGCCATATGGCAATGATTTATACCATATTAATTCTATCCTGCAGCCAGCTGTCGCAACAGAAGCTCCGGTTGTCGGTGTGGCGATTACGGCTCAATCCATCGTGCCTGGCTGCGGTACAGGCGCAAGCCACGAAACGGACATTGCCGATGCCGTTCGCTTTGCTGTAGAAGTGGCCAAGGAAGCTACAAACGGAACCTGTGAGCTGTACAGCAAGGATGAATTTGCAAAAATCACAGAGTTGTATGGTTCAATGAAACAACTGCAGACCATGGGGCAGAAGGCTTCTCAGGTTTAAGTTAGAGAAGGGGGGCGAGTGCCCTCCTTTATTTTTACTTTAGGGGTGAAGAGATGGAGAGATTGGGTATGATTACGATTGGGCAGGCACCAAGGACTGATGTAGCCCCAATCATTGAACGATATTTAGAGAATCGGGCAGAACTCGTCCAGGTTGGCGTCTTAGACGGAATGACCAAGGAGTATGTGGAAGAGCATTTATTTCCGGAAGCGGATGATTATGTGCTGACATCGCGATTAGTGACAGGTGAATCTGTTGTGATGTCTCGGGAAAAAATACAACCGATTTTACAAAGGAAAATTGATGAGCTTGAGGAAATGGGTATCAAGCAAATTCTTCTGTTATGTACAGGTGTGTTTCCCGGCCTAACAACGAAGGCTTCTTATTTGATTGAGCCGGACCATATTATTCCGCCTGCGGTAAAAGCGATGGTTGGCGGCCGCCGGTTTGGTGTCATCGTGCCGCTTCCTGAACAAAAGGCGAACTTGAAACCAAAATATACTCCATTCGGGCTTGATCCAGTATTTGCGGTAGCTTCTCCTTATAAAAATGATCCTGCGGGCTACGAGGCAGCGGCAATTGAACTAAAAGGTAAAGTGGATATCATTTTGCTTGACTGCATGGGCTATACAGAGGAAGCGCGGGAACTGGCGGTGAAGGCTTCAGGCTTGCCAGTTATCCTTTCAAACGCAATTATGGCAAAATTAGTATCAGAAATGATTTAAATAAAAAAAGGATGATCATAAATGAAAGAGCAGTTAGTAGAAGTTAGCCAAAGTGTATTGGAAAAATGTTTAGGACTGCAAGAGGGGGAATTGTTTCTTGTTGTCACTGACGATGTCAAGAAAGAGCTTGGAGAGGCGTTATATGAAGCAGGTAAAAAGCTAGGCGCAGAAGCAATGATTGTCGTGATGAAGGAACGGCAGAAGTCAGGGGAAGAGCCTCCTGTCTCGATTGCGGCCGCGATGGTGGAAGCGGATGTGGCGGTCTGCATTACGCAGCATTCCTTAACCCATACCCAGGCACGCAAACAAGCGGCAGCAGCTGGTACAAGAATCGCTACGATGCCGGGGATTACGGAGGATATGTTTTTAGAAGGCGCCATTTCTGCTGACTATACAAAGGTTAAAGAGCTTACTGAAGAGGTTACGGAGCTTTTGACGGAAGGGCGCGAGGTCCTGATTGAGAAGGACGGGTATAGCTTATCTTTCTCTATTGAAGGGCGTAATGGGGTTCCGAGCACAGGCATGTATTTGAATAAAGGTGAGTCCGGGAACCTTCCATCGGGAGAAGCCTATATTGCACCTGTTGAAGGAAGTGCGCGTGGTCAAATTCTGATTGATGGTTCGTTGGCGGGAATCGGCCGTTTGGAAACGCCGGTCTTATTAACCCTTGAAGAAGGGCGGATTGTGAATGCTGAAGGGGATGACGCTGGCAGATTATTGGAGATTCTGGGAGACGGAGATGGAAGATGTTTGGCCGAATTCGGAATCGGTACCAACGACAAAGCCCGGATCACAGGAGTTGTACTGGAAGACGAAAAAGTCTATGGCACCATCCACGTCGCCTTCGGCAGCAACAACACCTTCGGCGGCACCATCTCAGCCGGCGTCCACATCGACGGCGTCGTCAAAAACCCAGCCTTCTACATCGACGGCAAACAAATCATAATATAAAGTGATGCATGGGGACGGTTCTCGTGCATCATTTCGCAGTAATCGGGGGCAATGAATGGGGGTCTGAGCCCCATTCTGATAAAACAGTAATTCATTAAAGTAAGGCAGGGGGATTTTTCATTTCTCTCTGCTATTTTTTCAATAGGGGGTATATTTTCATGCTGAAAGAGAAGATTTCAAGTAGGTTGGCATTAGAGGGAATTAAACTTTCAAAAGATTTGATCAACGAAACGATTGAAGTACTTACAGCCCATGAATCTGTACGAGGTTTTCTTCCGAATCCGCTTCCGGAGGGGGCTTTGCAGGCTATTACTACTGCCGCACGAAGCGCCCCAACCTCTTCCAATCTTCAGGCATACAGCATAATCGTGGTAAAGGATGAGCAAAGAAAGAGCAGGTTAGCTGCATTATCGGGAAACCAAAGTTTCATCAAGGAAGCACCCGTTTTTCTCATCTTTTGTGCAGATATCTTCCGATTAAAATATGTTACTGAAAGACAGGGCTATACGTTTTCTGCCAAGACGCTAGAAATGTTTTTGCTTTCATCCGTAGACGCTGCTTTAGCACTGCAAAATGCTTTAGTAGCGGCTGAATCTATGGGACTCGGTAGTGTCCCGGTAGGGTCTATTCGGAACAATCCAAAGGAAGTTATGGCGGAACTAGGTTTGCCGGAGGGTGTTTATGCAGTCGCGGGTTTAGCGATTGGTTTCGAGAAAGAGGGGATGAGAAGGGGTGTAAAACCACGGCTTCCTGAACAAGTCACGGTTCATGCTGAAACTTATTCAATAGAAGAAGTTGATACTTATTTGAATGAATATGATCAAATTATGATTTCAAGGAGAACGTATGATGGAAGAAGGGTCTCTTTGGCGGGAGAACCTGAAAAGCACGGGATGGATTACGGATGGTGCGAACACACGGCACGAAGATGCACAAGACCGGAAACCATCGCGGCCTCAGCAAGCTTACGAGAAAACCTAAAACAAATTCTTGAACAAAACGGCTTTTCCTTTAAATAAACATGAAGCATGGGGACGGTTCTCATGCCTCAAAATTTTGAGGCACAAGAACCGTCCCCGTGCTTCGCATGCATCACACAGCTGCTTTCTGCATTGGCGGGGCGGCTTTTTGTTTTTTGCTCATGAAGAAGAAGACGCCGAGCAGGACGAGGAGGCCGCCGGCGATTTGCCAGCCTGATAATCGTTCTCCGAGTAAAATGACAGCTAAAATCGTGCTGCCGACCGGTTCGCCGAGAATACTCATTGAAATGGTCGTGGCGTTCACATAGTTTAGCAACCAGTTATTAATTACATGGCTAAGGCTCGGAACGATGGCTAGCAGCAGGAAAATCCCCCATTCTTTAGGCGGATAATCGAGAAACGGCACTCCGGCCCACAGATTATAAACAACAAGCACAATCCCCGCACAAAGGAACACGCTAAAGCTGTATATCCAGTGGGATATATTTTTCACGACGGTTTGCCCAATAAATAAATAACCGACCACCGCGATAACGCTGAAAAAGGAGAGAAGATCGCCACGGATGGCATCAGCGCTTAAACCGAAGTCTCCCCAGCCAATCATCATCGCTCCGATGATTGCAATCCCCATTGTAGCCAGTGCGGAAGCTGTGGTTCTTTCTTTAAAAAGAAAAAATCCGCCAACAAGTGAAATGAGCGGCTGTAGGGCGAGAATGATGGTCGAGCTTGCAACCGTGGTTAACTTTAACGAGCCGAACCAAAGAGCAAAATGCAGGGCCAGAAAGACTCCGGAAAAAAAGAGCATGGCGCCATTCTTTGGACTCACTTTTTTAAACTCCTTGCGTTTCACCCAAACCATCGGTGCCAATAACAAACTAGCAAACAACATTCGGTACATACTTAAAATTGAAGCTGGCGCATCGGACCATTTTACAAAGATGGCCGAAAACGAAATGGCGATAATAGATATAGTAAGCGCCAGGCTGATAGACTTTGAACTTATGGATTGTTTCATTGCTGCTTCCTTCCTTGATGGTGTTTTGATTGAACTCTCACGAATCTATTACTATTATCGCAGATATTGTTCAAAATTCGAAGACCTTTATTTTCCATGTCCGAAACCAATCAAGGGAGGGAATTAATTCTCAACAATAACTATTTAATCTCATTTTATGGTAAGTAATCTTTTGTTCGAGCTTGCACTGCAACTCATAGTCAAGACAGTCTGCAAGCAACAGCTCATGGTAATTCACCCTAAACAAGTGCCACTCTTTTTTGAATTTAGCTAATAATGTATTCATTCCATTTTCAACCCCTCTTCTATTGTCATAAATCGCAGGAGTCCGTATTCGGAAGCTGGCTAGCATGATGATCGGAATGACCAATGACCTTAGCCCCTGTAGCTTTGCGTCGCCATTTTTCAATGGGTTTGCCTTTATCGTACGATTTATGGAATTACTACTATTTTGACGATGAACAACTTGTCTCAGCAAGTGTTTTCGCGTTTTTTATATTGGGAAAAAATTATTCCTGGACTTTCAGAATCATGATATCTACCCTTCGGTTAGCTTGGCGGTGCTCCACCGTATCATTCGGATACAGCGGCTTTTGCTCGCCAAAGCCGGCAAATTGCAATTTATCAGAAGAGATGCTATTTTGCTCGAAAAAGTAAAGAACGGACAAAGCACGGGCAGACGACAATTCCCAGTTCGACCTGAATCTGCCCCCGGTAATCGGGACATTATCCGTGTGGCCCTCAATGCTGATAGGGTTTTGCACTCCTTTAATCAAATCCAGCAAGTCACCCAAAATTGCAGGGGAATTTCCCTTCAATTCGTCGCTGCCGGACTCAAACAAAATGACATCCTTTAGGGAAAGCTTGATTCCCTTAGGCTCGTCTTGAACGGTTATGACCTTCTCCAAGCCGCGTGCCTTTATATAGCTTTGAATATTCTCCATCAGGCTGTGCAATTTTTCATTCTCTTCCTGTTTCTCTTCCTCGCCGGCAGTTTTTTCGAGCGGCTTCACCGCAGGAGAGCTGGCATTTTCTTTTAAAATCAAACTGCTTCCTTTGCCGCTCAAAGCTGAATTCATCGAAACCATGATTTGCTGCAGCTTTTCGGAATTGATACTGCTCGAAGCAAATAGGACGATAAACAGGGCAAGCAGCAGGGTCAAAAGGTCCGCGTAAGGAATTAACCAGCTTTCGTCCATATGCTCTTCAGGGTCTTGCAGTTTCCGCCTCCTCACCGTTCTATTCCTCCTTTCTTACAAGATGGCCTAGTTAAAACGCAGCCTCTATTTTTCCAGCTTGAACTCACAGTCTTACAGACTTTCAACCTCTTTCACAACCATTTCCTCCTGTTTCAAACGTGCCTTTGTTGGCAAATAAACAGCCAGCTTTCGTTCGATCAATTTAGGTGTTAACCCTTCCTGGATGGCAAGAAGTCCCTCCATCATCATCAGCTTCAGGTCCTGCTCTTTTTTCGCAATGCGCTTTAGCTTATTGGAGATCGGATGCCAAAGGACATATCCGGAAAAAATCCCTAACAGCGTCGCGATAAAGGCGGCGGCAATCGAGTGTCCGAGTTTGTCCATATCCTGAAGATTTCCGAGCGCCGCAATTAAACCAACCACAGCACCCAAAACGCCTAGTGTCGGCGCGTACGTCCCCGCCTGGCTGAAGACGAGGCTGCCGGCCTTGTGCCGATCGGCCGCTGCTTCCAGTTCACTGAACAAGATTTCCTCCATTTGGTCCCGGTCACTGCCATCAATAATCATTTCTAGACCATTTTTTAAAAAAGGATCCTCGACGGACTCGGCAATTTCCTCTAATGCGAGTACGCCTTCACGCCTCGCCACCATCGACCAATCCACCATCATCTCGATGACTTCATCTTGGCTGGGCTGCTTTGGTTCGACAAAAGCAATTTTCAACAGCATCGGAATTTTTTTTATTTCACTCAAGGGAAATGCGATAAACAAGGCAGAGATCGTTCCGCCAAAAATAATTAAAAAGGCAGCAGGGTTCGCCAGTGCTTCAAACGACGCGCCTTTTAATACCATCCCTACACCGATAGAAACGATAGCCAGAATCAAACCGATAAATGTCGTCATAAATTTCTCCTTTTCTAATGATTGCTAAAATTAATAATTTATTGTAATTTAGTTTTACAAATATCGACAATCACAAACTTAAGCGTTTGGAAGGTGTTTTCCCTTGAAAGTTAGTCACGGATTTGGTGTCACGAACGATAAAATATTTTTTCAAAAAGAAACGAAGCAAGCTGAATCATCCTCATTTCAACAGATTTTGACAGATTCAAAAACTAATTTGGTAAAAGAGCAGCTCAACTCCCTTTTAGACGGGATTCAAAAGCAAGGGGAGCGATTGGTTCAGTCACGAACGGCCGCTGATCTTCAAAAATATAAAAAATTAATTCAATCTTTTTTGCAGGAAGTTGTAAAAAATGGCCTCTCTTTAGAAATAACGGATTCTTTCACGTCGATGAATAGGGGGAGGAGGCTAAAAATTATTAAAGAGATTGATAGAAATTTGTTGGAGCTGTCGAAGGAAATTTTAGAAAAAGAGGATGCAAATATTCAATTGCTTGATAAGATAGGGGAAATCAAAGGCCTGTTAATCGACCTCTATCTGTAATTTTGACACCAAAAGGATGAAAATGATGAAAAAAATCCTAACGCTAAGTGTAGTTCTCGTGTTAATCATCGCGGGCGGTCTTTTTTACTATCAATATCAAAAAAATAACCCTGTAAGCTCACAGGATAAGACGCTTGATCAGCTCGCTAATCAGACCATTCAAACGAAGCAAATCAGCACCAACCTTAATTCGGAAAACTTAATTCAAGTTCAGTTTTCGATTGAAATGGATTCCAAGAAAACGTTGAAGCAATCAGAAAAAATAAAGCCAATCATTGAAAGCGACATTATCAAGATTCTGTCTAAATCAAATAAAGACGATTTTAAAGATATCACGGCCTTCGAGGGAAAAATCAAAGACAAGCTTAACGAGCGGTTCTCTGATGGAAAAATTATGAACGTTTATACAACGGAACTGTTGATTCAGTAAAATTTTTAAAAAAGGAGAATGACGATGCTTAGAGGGATAGACACGGCGGCGTCCGGCATGATTGCCTTGCAAAGAAGGCAGGAGGCATTGACGAATAACTTAGCCAATATTGAAACGCCAGGCTATAAAAAAGTGGATACAACCTTACGTTCTTTCCCGGAGGTTTTGCTTGAACGGATTCATGACTCTGGGAATGGCAATGGCTCGAATCCGACAGGTTTCTCCTTAGTCGGGTCGCTGCAGCAGGGGGTCTATGCGCAGGAAAATATCTCAAGCTTTGCGCAAGGGGACCTTGTGACCACTGATAATCCCTTGGATGTGGCCATTGATGACAGGGCTTTGGCGGTGCAAAATGGGCAAAAGCCTGGTGCGTTTTTCGCTGTTATGAACGGTGCTGGTGAAGTCCGCTATACCCGAAATGGCAGGTTCACGGTGGATGAGGCGGGACAGCTTCGAACGACGGAGGGATATACGGTGCTAAACCCTAATGGCCAGCCAGTTCGGACGAGTGCGGAATTGGCCGGCGGTGATGTTTCTATTAGTGCGGACGGGGAGATTATTCTTTATCCGGATGACCTTTCTAGGAGTACGGTTCTGGATCGGATGGGGCTTGTTTTGATCCAAAATCCTAATGACCTGATCAAGGAAGGAAACGGTCTGTTCAAGCTGCAGGGAGGCGGAAACCCGCCGCCGTTATTGACCGAATTGCCGGCCGGTGTGCAACTGCGCCATAAGATGATTGAAAAATCGAATGTTGACCCTACGATGACAATGACGAACATGATGGAAAACGTCCGTATTTACGAAGCTAATCAGAAGGTCTTGCAGGCTTATGACAAGTCTCTGGAGCTGTTGAATTCGATTGGTAGAGTATAATTTACACTGGTTTCTTATGGGGATGTGGCGTTTTTTTGATGTAGGACAAAGCATGTCGCGGCAAGTAGGGAAATGTCCTTCATCGAGGCTATGAAGGACAAACGGGGCCGTGGCAATCAAGAAAATGTTCTTCATCGAGGTTATGAAGGACAAATGGGGCCGTGGCAATCAAAAAAATGTCCTTCATCCTTGCCCCTCATGGACACACAAGCAAAGGAGATGAATCTCATGAATACATCGCTATATATCGCCACAAGTGGCTTAAATGCCTATCAGAAAAAGTTAGATACAATCGCCAATAATATGGCGAATTCCGAAACTACAGGGTTCAAGAAAAGAGAGGCATCCTTTGAAGAAAATTTGGCGATCTCCATCGATAATCAGAAGAACGCAAGTCGTGAAGTCGGCAGATTGACTCCGAATGGGATCCGCACAGGCTTCGGGGTGCACATCACTGCTGCACAGTTGAATTTGGAACAGGGGGCAGCCAAAGCCACCAACAACCCTTTGGATTTTATGATCGATGGAAAAGGATTTTTTCAAGTGGGGAAAGGGAACGATGTGTTCTATACCCGTAACGGGTCATTCCAGCAGAGCCCGACAGGCAATGGCACATACCGGTTGGTAAACGCAGACGGCTGTTACCTTATGGACAGAAACGGGGCCCCGGTGGAAATCCCAGAAGGAGCGGCGTTTGCCGTTAATGAAAATGGCGTCATTTCACCAACGAACCAGCAAATCTCGCTTGTGGACTTTGTGAATCCTCAGCAATTAATCCAACAAGGTGGAAATGTCTATCGGTTTACAGGTGGAGCGAATGAAGTGCTAGGTAATCCGGCTGCGCAAATTCGTCAGGGCTATCTTGAAGCATCCAATGTCGACTTGAGCAAAGAAATTACGGACATGCTGACAACACAGCGCGGCTTCCAGTTTAATTCCCGGTCGATTTCCTTTGCCGACCAAATGATGGGGATTGCTAATGGGATTATTAGAAGTTAATCTTTACAAAAAAAGAGCCGTTTTCCGCGGCTCTTTTCGAGTTAAATCACGATTTTTTCTTTACTTTTCTCCCAGAGGACCTTAAATAGCTTTTGTTCTGTTTTTTCATCTAGCGGATGAAAATGAACCCCGTATTCATAAAAATCATTTTCCAAAATCTTTCTTCTGCGGATCTGACCGGTCAGCGTGAAGGATTCCCGCAAGAAGGCAAACTCGATCGTTATTTCATCGATTTTACCAATATCGACCAAAGAATGTAGCTTCATTCCGGTGATGCTGATATCGCGAATCAGCCCTTTGTATTCCGGTTCCCCTGAAGAAGAAGGATAGAACCAGCAATCCTGATCCAGCAAGCTAAGCCGGAACGCAGTCCGGCGATTCGGTTTTTTCGGAACAACATGTTTTTCTTTTTGAAAAAAGTTTCTCCCTGCATATAAAATAATAATCAATACCACTATACTTAGGCTAAGGATAATATGTGTCGTACTCAACTATGATTCCCCTTAATATTTTCTCAATAATAAAAATTTACCATTCAAAACCAAATCTGAAAAGGGGCTAAACACTTTTGAAGAAATGGCCGTTAATAAATTATAAAGAATGAGGCATGGGGACGGTTCTCGTGCCTCAATGATGCACGAGAACCGTCCCCATGCTTCACCCGGAAAGGAGCCGGTCGTATGAAGATTAATGATTTTAGCCGTTTGCAGGTTTATCAGTCGTATAAAAATCAGGTTAATAAGACGCCGCAGCAGGATGTGAATAAAAAAGTTCAGGTAGATAAGGTGGAGTTTTCACCTACAGCACAGGAAAAAATAAGCGCGGAACGAGAAAAGAGAATTGAAGAATTAAAAAAGCAAGTTGAAAGCGGCACCTACAAGGTGGACAGCAAAAAAATTGCTGAGAAATTATTGGATTCTTGGGACAGAGGGACGGATCAATGAAATCGGTTGAGCCGTTAAAAACAGTCCTCATAGAAATGATTACCGTCTATGAAAAACTGCTCGCAGTTGGGAGGGAAAAGCAGGCGGCTCTGATTAAAGGTGACCCGGAGCTGCTGCTTGCTATTTTTCCAAAGGAATCTGCTTTAATCAAAGAAATCAGCCACCTAGAGGACCGGCGCCAGCAGGAAACGGCTTCCCTTCAGTCGGAGACTTTAAGTGAGTTAATCGAAAAATATTCATCCATGGAGCTTTCAACCTATCAAACCGAACTTAAAGCAAAATTAACAGAATTAGAGAAGCAGCATGAGCTGAACAGCCAGTTAGTGCAGTCTTCACTAGAATACATTAACAGCATGCTTTCATTATTTACACAAAAACAAGAACAGCCACTGACTTATTCGGCGAAAAATTACATGCAGGCCAACACATCGAGAAGCTTTTTCGATGCAAAAGTGTAAGGGGAGGGTGCGAGATGACTTCAACATTTCATGGAATTGAAATCGGAAAGCGGGCTATTTTTGCTTCATCCACAGCCCTCAGCGTAACCGGGCACAATATCTCCAATGCCAATACAGAGGGTTACACCAGGCAAAAGGCCGTCACCGCAGCCTCCAATCCGCTTACATATCCGGCCATGAGTGCGGGAAAAGGCCCCTATCAGTTGGGAACAGGTGTAGATACGACAGAAATCACCCGGATCCGGGATTCATTTTTGGACGGACAGTTCCGGACACAAAACGAGCAGCTTGGGTATTGGAACGTGAAACAGGATACACTGTCAAAAATCGAACAGACTTTAAACGAACCTTCCGATAATGGATTGCAGGCAGTCTTCGATCGCTTTTGGCAATCATGGGAGGATTTGTCGAAGGAGCCGGACAGCTTATCAGCACGCGCTGTGGTTCTTTCCAACGGCACCGCGCTGGCGGACCGTTTCAATCAAATCTCCAATTCTATCGATCATTTAAGCCAAGATTTAAAAAATAATATTTCGACGAAAATGACGGAAATGAATAACCTTACCAAGCAGGTCAGCGGACTAAATACGCAAATTGCAAAGATGGTGGCTTCCGGACAAGAGCCTAACGATTTAATGGACAAGCGCGATTTGATGATTGACCAGCTTTCGAAATTGGCTGACATTGAAGTGAAGCCTGCGGCGGGCGGAATGGTTGATATTTTTATAGGCCAAGAGTATTTGGTCAATGGTGATCAAAGCAGCACAGTATCCTTTGATAGCTCGAATAACCAACCATTGCTGAACGGGCAGAACATTTCCTTGAAATCTGGGGAGTTGGCCGGCATGGTGGATTCTTTAACGCAGGATATTCCTTCTTATATGGCAAAAATCAATGAAATGGTGACGGTATTCAGTTCACAAGTAAACAGCATCCATGCCGGTGCCAATGCCATGAATCTGGATGATATTCAAAATCGAAAAATAGATCCAAACGCCACTCTGGAGCAAATCCCGTTTTTTGTGACGAAGGCTGGTACCTCTCCGACTACGGCAGGTGACATTATGGTTAACCCACTGATTACAGCTTCCTTGAATAAAATCGCGGCGGCACAAGAGGCCAGCGCAGGGGACGCACAAAACGCCAATCAGTTAAATGACTTAAAATTTAAGGTTCTTTCTTTTTCCAATCAGTCTACTACTTTGAATCAATTTTACCGGACGCTGGCAGGAGAGATTGGCATAAAAACGCAAGAGGCACTGCAGATGGAAAATAACGCAGACATGTTAGTGCAGCAGGCAGAAAACCGCCGCCAGTCAGTATCAGGCGTTTCGATTGATGAAGAAATGACGAACATGGTCCGGTTCCAGCAATCCTATAATGCGGCATCACGATACATATCGGTCATGGACGAGGTATTAGATAAATTAATAAACGGAACGGGTCGTGTAGGGGTTTAGTCATAGGCGGAGGTGAGTAAAGTGCGTGTTACACAAAAGATGTTAAGTACGCAAATGATCCGGAATATTCAACAGAATTACCGCTCCTTGAGTCAGTATCAGGAGCAGATTGCTTCGGGCAAGGCGGTCAACAAGACTTCAGATGATCCGGTAAAATCTATTCAAATCATGTCCTACCGCTCAGCGCTGGCAGAAACAGGACAGTTTAAACGGAATGCTGAAGACGGGCTGGACTGGTTGGAGGCCACGGATAAATCCTTGGACGACTTGACGCAGGTGATGCAAAAAGCGCGCGAGTTGACGGTCCAAGGCGCAAATGGCGTTAATAACCAGGAAGCCAGGCAATCCATCGCAATCGGTTTAAAGGAGCTTATCGGTGAAATCGGCGATATCGCCAATGCTAAAATCGGCGACCGCTATCTGTTTGCTGGAACCGATACGGACACGGCGCCGTTTCAGGATGGAAAGTTTGTGAATACCAATCAGAACTCTCTGTCTTGGAACGTCGGCCAAGGCATCTATATGAACGTCAATGTCAACGGGACGGAAATTTTTAATTTTCAAGCCGATGGACTTAATTTATCTGAAACTATTGAAAAAATTGCCGGTGAACTGGATATGGGCAACAATCCTGAACAACTGCTAGGCACTTTGGATAAGCAGTTAAGCAATCTTTTGGCCCATCGTTCCTTAGTCGGTACCAATGTGAACCGTTTAGAAATGATGGTCAACCGTTTGGACGAAACAGAAATAACCACTAAGAGCATTCTTTCTAAAAATGAAGATGCTGACATGGCTAAGGTGATAACTGATTTGACCAATCAGCAAACGATTCTAAATGCAGCGCTGTCGTCCGGTGCAAAGTCAATCCAGCCTACGCTAGTGGATTTTTTAAGATAATATTTTTAGAGGTGTTCCCGGGGGCCGGGAGCATCCTTTTTTTGCGAAAATTTCTCCAAATAAGTAAAAAATAATAAAAAATAATCCTCATCCTCTCTCCACTCCACAAAAAATGTCGTTAAAGAATAGTAGAAAGGCAATAAACCAATTTACCTACACTAGGAGGAAAAAAGAGATGAGAATTAACCATAACATTTCAGCACTAAATGCTTATCATCAATTAAGTGCAAACTCAAGCGCGGCTTCTAAGAACTTAGAAAAGTTATCTTCAGGTTTACGTATCAACCGTGCGGCAGACGATGCTACAGGTCTTGCAATTTCTGAAAAAATGAGAGCGCAAATCCGCGGCTTAGACCAAGCTTCCCGCAACGCTCAAGATGGTATTTCCTTAATCCAAACTGCTGAGGGTGCAATGAACGAAACACACAGTATTCTGCAACGTGTTCGTGAACTGGCAAACCAGGCAGCAAACGGAACTTCAACAACTCAAGATAAGGAAAACATCCAAACAGAGGTCAATCAACTGATTGATGAGATTGATCGTGTTGCTAGCGATACAGAATTCAATAGCTTTAAAATCTTAAACGGTGATATCTCTAAAACTGCTAAATTTGCACAATCAACAGGTGGTTCAGTGGCTAATGTAGTTGCTTCATCAACTGCAGCCGCTGGAACAACTACTGTCACAACAAGTGGTCCTTTACTCGATGCCACAGAAGCCATTTGGCAAACGGGTGTATTAATGAATCAAAGTGGTGCAACAGCTGCGCCAGTAGATGGAAAAACAAAATTGACAGACATTGGTGATGGTACAAACAACTATGGTCTACAAGTGGGAGATGAAATCACTCTTTCAGCTGTTGTTGGTGGTGAAGTAAAAACTTCTGTATATGTTGTAACAGCAGAAAGTACATTAGATGATTTTATGTCATCTGTTAAAAATACATTAGGTGCTGCCGATGTATCAATGAGTGCAGGTGTTGGGGATTTCCTAGCTGATACTGGTGCTGAAGGTCTGGACGATAGTAAATCTGCTGCAAACTCTTTGGTTATTTCTGGCCAATCCGGTGCTGCCAATGATATTAGTTCCTTAAAAATAACTGCGACTTCTTCAGAAGGAATCTCACGCTCATCTTTCAATGATGAAATGAATGGCGGCCTAAATGGTGGACTACAACAGCTTCAAGTTGCGGGGAATAAAGATGACTTCATCGCTCAGGTAGATATTAATGGAGATAACGCTGCGGGTACTGGAGATGGAAGAATTGCGGTTCGTTCCAACTCTGTTGTTCAAGTTTCCAATCTGCAATTATCATTTAAGGATACTATTAATGCTGCTGATCAATCTACCATTACAGTGGGGTCAGCTAACAACACAGTTTCAATTCATGTAGGAGCAAATTCTGGTCAAACTTTGGAAATTGGTATAAATGCAATGGACTCAGTCGCATTAGGTCTTAAGAAAGATGGTGTAAATATCTCACTAATGAGTGAAGTAAGTGCTGAGGATGCATTAAAAGTTTTAGATGGTGCAATCAGCAAAGTTTCTTCTGAACGTTCTAAACTTGGGGCAATTCAGAACCGATTAGAACACACAATCAACAGTCTTGGAACCTCTTCCGAAAACTTAACAGCGGCTGAGTCGCGTTTACGTGATGTTGATATGGCGAATGAAATGATGCAATTTACGAAAAATAATATCCTTTCTCAAGCAGCTCAATCTATGCTTGCACAGGCTAACCAACAGCCTCAAGGCGTTTTACAGCTTCTTCGTGGTTAATAGCTGATTATTCCAATTAAAAAGAAGTCTCTTGTTTGAAGGGACTTCTTTTTAAGCTACGGGTATATATATTTTCTTTCGTGAAAAAGGGCAAATTACAGGAAACTGTAGGACGCAAAGCTGCGGGACTAACCTTTTGCCAAAAGTATGTCAGCCGGGTTGCCGCATTATAGTGCCTTTTTCGCATATGTTTTCACATTTTTTTTGGGAGGAAAAGGTATGGGAAAAGTAAGAAGGAAATTATCTTTCCTTGTATTATTTGCATTGTTTTTGCAATTATTTTCACCGATTACATCGGCATTTGCAGCGAGTAATCTAACTACGGCTCCAGCAAATTTGCGCTACTCTCTCGATGGTATAGATAATATCATTTTAAGATGGGACGGGATAACCGGCGCAAGTGGATACCGCGTATATGAAAAAGTAGGGGAAGAATATGTCTTAAAGAAACAAACAACAAACCTTTATTTGTACGTGGCAAGTGTATCAGAAGGAACTCACTCGTATACGGTAACGGCTTATAATAGCACAGGAGAGTCTCCGTATTCAACATTATTAAATGTTGAAATTAACTATCCTGATATGCAAGCACCTAGCGGCGTAACTTCAAATATTATGAACGGCAATGATGTTTCATTAAAGTGGAACCTAGTTGAGTTTGCTACAAACTACAAAGTCTATGAAGTTAAAAATGGCCAAAGGGAATTACTGGCTTCACCATCAAAAGGGTATCAATATTTTACTAATGTTTCTGAAGGTGAACACGTTTATGAGATCACGTCTTTTAATACACAGTATGGAGAATCAGCCCCAACTTCCTTAGTTGTTAATGTTGTTTTTCCAGATATGGCCGCACCGAGCGGTTTAACTTCTTATATCAATGATTTTAGTAATGTTATTTTAAGATGGAATGATGTAACATATGCTGATTCCTATCGTATATATCAAATTGTCGATGGTGAAAGAAAGTTAATAACCACTACAACTGATACAAAACAATATGTAACTAACGTTCCAGAAGGTGTAAATGTTTATGAAGTCACCTCTTATAGTTCCAAATATGGTGAATCAACCGTTGTAAGCACAATTACGGTTACTATTGCCTACCCGGAAATGCTTCCGCCTAATCAAGTTTACCCATATTTCTATAATGGGAACGATCTTTTGCTTATGTGGTCTTCTGCGGCATATGCCGACACATATAAACTTTATCAAGTAATCAATGGCCAAAAACAATTGATAACAACCACCTCTAATCGTTCGTATTACTTTAGTAATCTGCCGGAAGGTGACTATACATTTGAGATCGTATCAGTGAGCGATCGTTTTGGCGAATCTGTCCCGAAAATTTACAATGTATCAGTTGTATTCCCGGAAATGCAGGCACCAAAAGCCTCCATTGAGAAGGATACTCCAAACAGCGCATTTATTAGCTGGTCTACTGCTCCTTATGTAACTGAATACGAAGTTTATAAATTAGTAGATGGTGAACCTGTATTAATCCAAACAACAACAAAAAATTCTTATTATGCAACTGATTTAGCTCAAGGCAAACACGAATACACCGTCATTGCCAAATCGGACCGTTTCGGTAAATCAGCCTTTTCAAATGTTGTTGTAGTAGAAGTGTTTCCTGTATTACCGGCACCTCAAGCAAGCCAACCCGAAGTTAATGGAGATTCATTAAACCTATCATGGGAAGCAGTTCCAGAAGCGGACAAATATAACGTTTATGAAGTGGTAAACGGTGAACGTATCCTTGTAGGAACAACTACTGATGTAAATTATACAGTGGAAACTCCTCAAGATGCAGGCACCCACGAGTACCAAATCGTCCCAGTAACAGCAGACGGCACAGAATCTATCGACTATGCAACCGTTACAGTAGACATCGACAAACCTTCCGATGTCACACCGCCTGTAACAACCGCTGTAACCAACCTAGAATGGTCAAAAGATGATGTCAGCGTCACGTTAACTGCAACGGACGACCTAAGTGGAGTCAAGACAACCTACTATTCTATTGATCTTGGAGAATTTGTAGAAGGTACCAATGCTGTTCTTGATAAAGAAGGTGTCCACACTGTTTCTTTCTTTAGCGTAGATAACGCTGGCAACGTGGAAGAAGTGAAAACGGTAAAAGTTAAGGTCGATAAAGAGGCACCGCAAACCGTGATCAATACTAGTGCTTATTGGTACAACAAGGACGTACAAGCTGAGTTAACCGCCACCGACAATCTGTCCGGCGTGAAAGCAACTTATTATTCTGTTGATGGCTCTGAATTTACGGAAGGAACCAGCTTTCCTCTTGAAAAAGAAGGCGTCCACACCGTTTCTTTTTACAGCGTTGACAATGTAGGCAACGTTGAGGCAGTAAGAACAGTTGAAGTAAAAATCGACAAAACGGCACCGCAAACTATTGCTAATACAACTGGAAACTGGTACAGCCAGGATGTTGCGATTGAACTAACAGCAACTGACAATCTATCAGGCGTTCATTCTACTTACTATTCCGTAAATGGTTCTGACTTCCAAGAGGGCAGCAATATCGTACTCGATAAAGAAGGCGTCAACAAGATTACTTTTTACAGCGTCGATAATGCTGGAAACATCGAGGGAAAACAAACCATTGAGGTTAAAGTAGATAAAACCGCTCCAATAACAGTAAGTAATGTCGAGGACAAATGGTATACAGAGGCAGTGAACGTAGAGCTTACAGCCACCGATGATTTAAGCGGCGTGAAAGTAACCTACTACTCAATCAATGGTTCTGAGTTTGCCGAAGGCAATAATTTTGTGCTTGATAACGAAGGTGTAAACACGGTTACTTATTACAGCGTAGACAATGCCGGAAACATCGAGGAAAAACAAACAGTCGAGGTTAAAGTGGATAAAACTGCTCCAACGACAGTAAGCGATGTTGAGGACAAGTGGTACACAGATACTGTGAACGTAGGGTTAACAGCGACCGATGATGTAAGCGGAGTGAAAGCAACCTATTACTCTATCAATGGTTCTGAGTTAGCTGAAGGTACCAGCTTTGAGGTCGAAAAAGAAGGCGTCAACAAGATTGTTTTCTATAGCGTGGACAACGCCGGAAACGTAGAGGAAAAACAAACTGTTGAGGTTAAGGTGGATAAAACCGCTCCAACAACAGTAAGCAATGTAGAGGACAAGTGGTACACAGACGGAGTAAATGTGGAGCTTACTGCCAACGATAACCTAAGCGGAGTGAAAGCCACCTACTACTCTATCAATGGCTCTGATTTTACAGAAGGTACCGGCTTTGTTCTTGATCAAGAAGGTCTCAACACGATTACTTTCTATAGCATCGACAATGCTGGAAATGTTGAAGAAAGTCAGACGGTTGAAGTGAAAACAGATAAAACTGCTCCAACAACTGTAAGCAATATTGAGGATAAATGGTATACAGACACAGTGAATGTAGGGTTAACTGCAACCGACAATTTAAGCGGCGTCAAGTCAACCTATTATTCTATCGATGGTTCTGAAATCGCTGAAGGCACAAGCTTCACTGTTGCAAACGAAGGCCTCCATACGGTTTCCTTCTACAGCGTCGATCAAGCAGGCAATGTTGAAGAAACGAAGACAGCAGCGGTTAAAATCGATAAAACAGCACCAACGATTACGGCTGATTTTTCAAAGGAATATGCCCTTGGTACAGTTCTAGACCTAAGCTACCAAGCAACAGACAATCTCTCTGGCATTAAAGAGACATCTGTGGAAGTCAATGGTGTAGTGAACACGACTGGTAAAGTTACACTCGATAAACCAGGCACTTATACGCTCAAAATCACTGCCATTGATAATGCCGGCCTAAAAACGACAGTTACAAAGACGGTTTCCGTTTATATCCCGGCAACGATTGAAGTTCTACCAAAAGTCATGAACGGCAACAAAGGCGTTTTCACGGTTCAGGTGTCACTGCCGAAGCCATATAGCTTCGCAAATGTTGATTTATCAACAGCAAAACTGAATGGCGTTCAAGCTAATAACGACAGCAAAGGCTTAGAAAACCAAGCCAAAAAGGGTCAATTCAAATTTAATCGTGAAGATTTTGTTTGGGATGACAAAGAAGAATTTTTAGAATTCCGGGCGATGGTTGACGGCTATCTTGTCGTTGGCAGCACAACTGTAAAGGTTATTAAATAATTAAAAAAGAGGCTGCCCCAAAGCCTAGAAAGGGGCAGCCTCTTTATAGATTACGCTGTAAACGAATAGAAAAAGTTGTTAACACCCTTGACCCAGTTGTTATTCAACCCGGTTGGGTCGTTCGCGGCGCCGACGGGAGCGTATTTGGCACCGATTTTGGCAATCGTATCGTAGCCCTTGTCCAAATAATTTTGTCTTAGGTTACGGGCCATGTCAGCAATGCTGTCCGCAACAGATTCGTATTGGCACAGGCCATTTTTGCCCATCATGCCGGCGATATTATTTTTTACATTGGCCGCATGGGACTTGCCGTTGCCAGATTCATGAACGGCGATGGATGCCAGCAGATTAGGATTGATATTATATCTTCGTCCGGCTTCAACAAAAAATTCGCCCATATTGCTCAATTTGCCTTTAAGGGCACTATTTAATTTATCAGTTGAAACATCAGTAAAACCTAATGTCATATTATCATCAAGTAAATGTGAGTAATCTTTCATCCCATTCAGAATAGGAGAGTTGTTCGTAATAAAGGACCCACTCGAATTCTTAGGGACAAACGTATTTTGCTGGTCTTGCCCACTCAAAACAGCCTGCAGCAAATTCGTAAACATATTACCTGTCGGAAAAAGGCTCGCTTCACTGCTGATGCCCTTTCCACTAAGGCTTTTTGAAATCGAAAGCAGGGCCATATTTTTAAACCACTCAGAAGAAACTGGACTATAACTCATGATAAATACCTCTGCGAATTAATTGGTAATTGGAAACAATAACCGTTTTTAATATATATTACTCTATTTTTTTAAAAATTTAAATGATAGAAAATACAAATTTTTTTGTTTATGATTAAACTACTTTCGCCGGAAAGGAGAATAATTTGTGATTCCATCCACTTCGATGAGTTCCACAAGCCACAAATTATCAGAGAAAACTAGCAGCAGTAAGCCGGAAAATCAACAGCCAGGTTCATTTATGGAGCTGTTGAATGCATTGAAAAATGGGACAGGTTCACCTCAGAATCTTATCTCGATGGTTGACCAGGTCTTAGAGCAGCCTGACGCATCAAATCAGGAACAGGACCAAGACAACGAGCAACAAACTCGAGATGATTTTCTTGCTTTTATCAGTTCATTTTTTGAAAAGACGAATCCTGCACTTGCTCCTCTTCAAACTACGATTGCGGGGGCTGCCCACAACGAAGGGAAGCAAGCATTACCGGCGCTGCAAACGGAGCTAGAAGGAATATTGGGCCAGAAGCAAGCTCAAGAATTAATAAAGTCATTTCAGGAACAGCTTAAATCAAATCAAAACACTGTTCAGGTGCAAAACCCGCTTCAACAACCAATCCAATTTGTGCGGGAGCAAGTTCGCCTGCCACAGAATGCGGTCGAGACACAGCAAAATCCACCTGGTTCTAAAATTGAACCCGATTCTGATTTCAAACAGCAGCAATTCGACGGAAAAGAAGTTATTTTTCAATCCCTAACTCGCCCGGGAGGTGCAGACCAGCCAGTTGCTAAGAATGAACCTACCCACTTAACAAAGGTTTCTAAGGAACAACTGGCAGCAGAGGTGATGGGCTTATTAAAGAACCATACCAATCTACAAAAGAGCTCTGACATCATCGAAGCGAAATTTTCACTGACGCCGGAGCACCTTGGGGAGATTGATATAAAAATTGTTATTCAAAAGGGGCAGGTAACGGCGCAATTTCTGGCGGACACCGCTCATGGAAAAGAAATGCTAGATTCGCAAATGTCACTTTTGAAGGCTTCCTTGCAGCAGCAAGGCTTTCAAGTGGATAAAATTGAAGTCGCCCAAAGCGGCCAGATGTTACATAATTTATCCCAGCAGGAGAGTCGGTCGCAGCAGGACCAATCGCAGCAGCGCCAGCCCAAAAAGAAAGTGAATCGTGATGAGTTTTATCAAAGCCATAACACGATTGACACATATATGCATAGAGAGTCCGATACGACGATTAATATTCTTGCATAAAAGGAGATGAAGAACATGACATCGGTAAATACAACAACACCATTCTCGAATACGTTCAGTACGAA
This sequence comes from Neobacillus sp. GCM10023253, assembly GCF_042653105.1. Classification (NCBI taxonomy): domain Bacteria; kingdom Bacillati; phylum Bacillota; class Bacilli; order Caryophanales; family Bacillaceae; genus Neobacillus; species Neobacillus sp. GCM10023253. The sequence continues at coordinate 35,798 of NZ_JBHSHV010000026.1, read as the reverse complement.
ACAGACAAACCAAGCCACAAATTCATTAGGCAAGGATGCTTTCCTGAAACTGCTGACTACCCAATTGCGGAATCAGGACCCGACCCAGCCAATGGAGGACCGGGAATTTATTTCTCAGCTGGCCCAATTTAGCACCCTTGAACAGATGTCCAATTTAAATCAGGCCTTTGCCCAATTCGCCAACTCAAACACGAAAGATATCAGCTACTATTCCCAAATGATCAGCAAGGAAGCGTCCTGGCTGGATGCCGAAACAGGTCTTCAGGCGAGCGGCATCATAAATGGGGTCATCAAAAAAGACAATCAATTTTTTTATAAAATAAATGACCAAGAGATTCCGATCGAATCAATCATTTCTGCAAAAAACCAAAACTAACAAACTCTGGAGGTAGGTAACATGCTTCGTTCTTTAAATTCAAGTGTATCTGGTATGAAGGCGTTCCAAAACAAATTAGATGTCATTGGTAACAATATCGCCAACGTGAATACGGTTGGTTATAAGAAAAGCCGTATCATGTTTCAAGATGTGTTAAGCCAGACTGTCCGCGGCAGTTCATCACCGGATCCGGTCGGGGGATCGGGCGGAACAAATCCTGTGCAAATTGGGTTAGGTGTAAAAACGGCATCAATTGACACGATTCACATGGCTGGAAGTCCAACGACTACGAATCTATCATCCGACTTGTACATGGATGGGGATGGATTTTTCGTGGTGCAAAGCGACAGCGGGGCAAAGTACTTAACACGGGCCGGCAACTTTGACCGGGATGGCGCCGGCAACCTCGTGAATCCACAAGGATATAAAGTGCTGGATTCTGTTGGAAATCCTATCCAAGTTAATTCAGATGTTTATGTTTCCTACACCATTGATTATAATGGGGTTATTAAAGGGGTCACTCCTGCTGGCACCGCCGATGAGATTGCCACTTTAGGCACGGTTGTTGTTTCCAATCCAGGCGGCTTGAAAAAAGTGGGCGGTTCCCTGTATGAATTAACAGGAAATTCCGATACAGAAACCAATATCGATAATCTGATTGCGAAGCGTTCAGATAACCATGCCGGGCAAATTGTTTCCGGCCAGCTGGAAATGTCAAACGTGGACCTATCCGAAGAGATTACCGAAATGATTACCGCACAGCGCGGTTTCCAGGCGAATGCCAAGGTGATTACCGTGTCCGATTCGATTTTGGAAGAATTGGTAAATTTAAAGCGTTAATAGTTTCGAATTTTTATAAGGGAGGGAAAGTATTTCTGCTTTCCCTTCGCATCATTTTTATGGTGGTGGAACCTACGCAATGAAAGAAAAAATCATTCAAAACAGCCAAGATGTCAAAGTCTATGATTTTAAAAAAGCGCTTCGTCTATCGATGGAGCAGGTTCGCGTGTTAACAAGAATCCATGATAATTTCGCTTATCAACTGGCTTCCTCGATTTCGACGCAATTAAGAACGATCGTGCAAGTGGATGTGGTGTCGGTCAATCAAATGCTTTACGAGGAATTCATCAAGGAGCTGCCGGCTTATACAATTTTAAACGTTTTTGAAACGTCCGAAAAAGGGCGCATGATTATGGAATTAAAGCCGCAAATGGCATATGCCATCCTCAATCGTCTGCTCGGCGGCCGGGAGCTTTCGGCAGCCTCCGGGGATAAAACAACGTTAACGCAAATTGAGAATAAAATTCTTCATAAGCTGTTCGAGGGCTTTGTAGAAAACTTGCAGAAATCGTGGAAAGATCTCATGAACGTCGATTTGAAGGTGTTTGAGATAGAAACGAATCCACAGTTTTTACAGGTCGCGATCCCGAATGAAACCGTGATTGTGATTGCCTTTACGATTAAAATCGGTGATGTGACGGAAAAAATGCACATTTGCATTCCGTATATCATTTTGGAGCCGTTTTTGCCAAAGCTATCATCCTATCAATTGTTCTCGACCCGAAGCCATGCCAAAAGCACGCAGGAATCCAAGCTGTTAAAGTCCAAAATTGAAGAACTTGAGATCCCGTTAAGCGTTGAACTGGGGCGCTCGAAGATTTCGATTGAAGAGTTTTTATCGTTAAACGTCGGGGATGTCATCCAGTTGAATCAGTTGTATGATGAACCGTTAAAGGCGAAGGTCGGAAAAGAAGTGAAATTCTTTGTCAAACCGGGTGTGAAGAAGACACGGCTGGCAGCCGAAATCGAAACTGTTTTAGAAAAAGAGGGAAAATAAGATGAGTAACGAGGGGAAAATTTCAAGAGAAGAATTGGAAGCTCTATTAGGCGATACCGAAAAGGAAACGAAGCCGTTTATTTTTCAAGACTTGCCGGATGAACCGCAAAAGCGGGAAACGGATGACTCCGTTAATTTGGATTTGCTCATGGATATTTCGTTGGAGCTGGTTGTGGAGCTGGGCCGGACGAAAAAGAAAATTAACGAAATCCTCGAACTCACACAAGGCTCAATTATCGAACTGGACCGTGTCTCCGGCGAGCCAGTCGATGTCCTGATCAACGGAAAAATTGTCGCAAAAGGCGAAGTGGTCGTCATCGACGATTATTTTGGGATTAGAATCACGGAAATTTTAAATAAAACAATCAATTAACCTCCAGAAAGGCTGTCGCGGCCTTTCTATTTTTCTGTATTCTAAATATATCCGCGGATTTTTTACCGATATCTGCGAATTTCCGAATATATCAGCGAATTTTTAAATATATCCGCGGATTTCCGAATATATCGGCGAATTCTAAAATTTATCCGCGAATCCTATATCCGGCCCCTCCACTCCCCAAAGTTTTCAAAAAAACTAAACGTTCCCCCAAAACCTGCCGTTATTTTTATTAAAAGCAAAGAAATGATGGTACGGAGGATTTCCAAATGATTTCAAATGATCTTCGCTTATCCGGTCTTGCGTCCGGGATGGATACCGAGGCGCTTGTGACCAAATTAATGAACGCAGAAAAAATCCCCTTAAACAAAGTAATCCAAAATAAAACGATGACGGAATGGAAAATGGATGCGTACCGCGATTTGAATACCAAATTTCTGGATTTGCGGTCTTCGATGGAAGCACTAAGGCTGGAGTCCACTTTTCAAAAAAGCAAGCTGTCATCTTCTGACTCGGCCAGGGTCGACGCGTCCCTAACAGGCACCCCAAGCAGAAGCGAATATGTGATTTCCTCGGCAAAACTCTATCAGCCGGGTACACCTTCCTCTGTCAAATTCGCACAGGCAGGAGTAGCCAATGATAAAGCCGAACTAGGTTCGGGATTTAGTTTTACCCTAAACAACGAACCTATCAGCTTTACTGCACAGGATACAATCCAAAGCTCGATTACAAAAATCAATGCCTTATCCGCGAAAACAGGGGTGACGGCCACGTATTCCAGCGGCGATAACGCGATTATTTTCACCTCAAAGGATGACCAGATGGGTATCAGCATTGCCAATGTATCCGACAGCTCAAACGTGCTTAAGATTGCAGCGGGTACGGTGGGCAGCCAGCAGAATGACTTCCCAGCAGGAAACGCCAGCGGGGCCGTCGGTACCTCGCCCGTCTCATCAACACCCGGCGAGGTCACCATTAACGGAACGATCATCACGATCAAAAGCAACCAATTTACCTACGACGGCATCCAGTTTAACCTAAAAACCGAACTGCCGGCCGGAAGCAATGTCACTGTTACGAAGAAACCGGACGTTGATGCGATTTTTGACAGCATCAAAGGCTTCGTCGACAAATACAACGAAACAATCAAAACCCTTCACGACAAATTGGGCGAAAAGCGCTATAAAGACTATACCCCTTTGTTAGATGACCAGAAGAAGGATATGAAGGACAAAGAAATCGAGCTGTGGGAGGAAAAAGCAAAGAGCGGCCTACTATCAAATGACCAGATGATTGCCTCCGCTCTCGACAAAATGCGGTCCATCCTCTATTCCAAAGTCAGTGACAAAGACCCTGCCATAATGAACAGTGACTTCGATACGCTGGCGGAAATCGGCATCACCTCAAGTACTAACTACCGGGATAATGGCAAGCTCGTCATCGATGAAACGAAATTGAAAGCGGCACTGGAAAATAATCTAGACCAAGTCGCCCAGCTTTTTTCAAAAAAATACGACATAGGGGCTTCCACCAACAACACGGTAAACAATGCCGAAGAGTTTCAAAACAGCGGGGTCGCCTGGCGGTTGTATGACCAGCTAAATGAGACGATGAAGGACATAACGAAGACGGCCGGTTATTCGAGTGACACTTACCTTTCCAAGGCATTAAAGCGGCTGGATGATCAGATTGATTCCTGGGAGAAACGCCTGCAGACAAAGGAAAGCTATTACTGGAAGCAGTTCACTGCGATGGAGCAGGCCATCCAGAAATCGAATACGCAAAGCAGCTGGCTGATGCAGCAAATGGGTGGTGGAATGTAATCGATGGAGAAACAAAAAGAGCAGTTTTTAAAAGAGTACTATCAGCTGACAAGCAATCTACTAGAAACGGATGAAGTAGAACTTATTGAACAGCTGCTCCAAGAACGGGACCAGTGCATTGAGAAAGTAAACGAGCTAGATCAACGTAACGGAGCCATCCTCATGAGCGAAGCCATCAAGGAAGAGCTCCGGCGCATTCACCCGTTAGAACGAAAGCTTCAGGAAAAATTAACTAGGGCCAAGCAAACGATTCTTGCGGTGATTGGTTCTCTCCAAAAAGAGAAAACCATTAAACAGCAGTACGGAGAACCGGTTGCTGCTTCGGTAAGCGGGATTTTTTACGATAAGCGAAAATAAAGGGAAGGTGTGAGACTTTTGGCTCTGAACAATGCCTATCAATCTTACGAAAATAATCAAGTACTATATGCGAAAAAAGAAGAGTTGCCCCTTTTGTTATATACCGGGGCGATTAAATTTATCCTTCAGGCCAGAATAGCGATGGAGAAAAAAGACTGGCAAAGGGCGAATGACCGAATCCAGCGGGCTCAAAAAATTGTTTCCGAATTAATGGTAACCCTGAATATGGATATCGAAATCTCAAAATCTTTTGTAGTACTTTACGATTACATGAAGGAAAAGTTAATAGAGGCGAATATCAAAAAGGACGAGCAGCTGTTAATCGAAGTGGAAAAAATGTTTACAGAACTGCAGGATACCTGGAAAGAAGCGCTGAAAATAGTACGGCCTGCTTAACTAATTTTAGTTAAGTAGGCCTTTTTAATTAAATTTGTTGTCAACTGACTAAAACCATTGTATTATTATTTTTGTAGGAAAAATTCGACAATATGATTTTCCAAAAATCGACAAATACAATCCGATAATAGCAAACCTGGGGAAACCCAGCGACGCAAAGCTATAGGGGCTAAGGATCCTAATGGATTACGCCAGCCAGTTGCCGAAGAGACTCATAGTTTACCCTATTAGACTATTCTTCGGAATGGTCTTTTTTATGTCCTAAAAATTAAAATTTAAATATTCTGAATTTTTATAGGAGAGCTGACCCATGTCGATACTTCAAAACATCAATCTAGTGCAACGTGCTTTAAATGCCTCTGTGTTAAGACATAATGCCATTTCCAACAATATCGCCAATGTGAACACCCCAAACTATAAACCCCAAAAAGTTATTTTTGAAGACATTTTAAAACAAGAACTTTCCGGTACTGGCTTTGACGGGAAGAGAACCAATGCCAAGCATATCCCAATCGGCATAGCTGCTTCAAGCCAGCCTTTGATTACCCAGGAACCTACTGTGTTGCAAAATAGCGGCAATGGGGTGGATATGGATAGTGAGATGACGGAGTTGACCAAAAACTCGATTTGGTACCAAACATTATCGTACCAGATAAGCGAAGAATTCAATTTACTCAAAACAGCAATTAAGAGCAGGTAGGTGATTCATAATGTCGATGTTCCAACCCTTAAATATTAGTTCTTCAGCCCTAACCGCCCAGCGGTTAAAAATGGATACAATCTCCTCCAATATCGCCAATGCGACGACCACTCGGGGCCAATTGGTGGATGGGGTCTGGATGCCTTACCGGCGGAAGATGGTCGAGGTGCAAGCGAATGGGACGGGAGGAACTCCGTTCAGCCAATTCTTGCAAAATGAAATGAATTCAAATGGGGTCAAGGTTACAAGAATCGTAGAAGACAAGACTCCGTTTCGGACGGTTTATGACCCGACCCATCCCGATGCCAATAATGAAGGCTACGTGATGATGCCAAACGTTGACATTACAAAAGAAATGGTCGACCTGATGACTGCCTCCCGTACTTATGAGGCGAACATCACAGCCTTTAATGTCGGAAAAAGTATGTCACTGAAAGCTTTAGATATTGGCAGATAAGGAGTGTTAAAAAATGAGAATTGATCAGCTGTTTCCGGCGCAAACCTCTTTGGTGGGAAAAGCGCAAAATACGCAGCCCGCTTCCGTGTCAGGCACCTCTTTTTCGAACTCGTTAAGCGAGGCCTTACAGAAAGCAAATGAAACGATTGTCCAATCGGAAAACATGTCCGAAAAAATAGCCATAGGTGAAATAAAAAATATCCATGACGTCACCATAGCTGCACAAAAAGCACAAATCGCCCTGCAGCTGACAACCCAAGTAAGGGACAAAGTAGTCGAAGCCTACCAAGAAATCATGAGAATGCAAGTTTGAGGCATGGGGACGGTTCTTGTGCATCACTTTTCAGAAGCAAAGGGTTGGTTCCTTTGCACAACCTTATCAGGAAGTCATGAGAATGCAGGTTTTAAAGGTGCAGTCGATTCTTGGCTAGCATAGCGGAGGGCTTATGAATCAGAAATTAAATGATTTCAAGGAAAAACTCTCGCAGTTTTGGAAAAACGCGAGCAAGAAAAATAAAACATTATATATCGGGACGTTTATTTTACTAGTGGCCCTGCTCAGCTTTGGTATTTTTTATTTTTCCAAGCCCAGCCTTGTTCCTTTGTATGCCAATAGTTTGAGTCAAAAAGAAATTGGCGAGATTAAGGCCGTCTTGGAAAAGCAGGGGGTCACGGACATAGAAGTGACCAACAATGGCACGCAAATTCTCGTTCCAAAAGAGCAATCTGCAGATCTGATCGTCAACTTGGCGGCAGAAGGGTTTCCAAAAAGCGGTCCGATCAGTTTTTCAGAACAGACCAAGGATTTGAAATTCGGCGTCACTGATCGCGAACTTGATGCCATCGAGAGAGAGGTCATTCAAGGGCAGCTGGCCAATTTGATGACGAAAATCAACGGCGTCAAAAATGCGGAGGTCATGATTACTCTTCCAAAGGACAGCGTGTTTATTCGGCCCGAGGAAGAAGGGAAAGCCAGTGCATCGATTATTGTTGACCTCGAGCCCGGCTATCAATTGGAAAAACAGCAGATTAAAGCTCTATACCATTTGGCATCGAAGAGCATTCCGAATCTGCCTGAAGAAAACATCGTCATCACCGATGAAAATGGCCAGCTTCTTTCCTTGCCGCAGTCAGGCGATAATGCCTTTGCCGGGGTAGATAGCTATGAAAGCCAACGGGAAATCAAGCAAAAGGTAGAGGCAGACATTCAGCGCAGCATCCAGCAGATGCTCGGCACGATGCTTGGGCAGGATAAGGTGCTGGTCCAGACCTTTGTGAAGCTGAATTTCGACCAGGTGAAGACGCAGCAAAACTTAGTCGAACCGCTCCCGAATTCCGATAAGGGAATGGCCGTTAGTGTTGAAGAGGTCACGAAATCCTACAGCGGCGAGGGGGCCGTTCCGAGCGGTGTAGACGGCACCGGTGAAGGCGATGTGCCTGCCTATGCTGCTGAAGGAAGCGGCGGAAAAAATGACTACCAGGAAAAAGTTAATCGCGTCAACTATGAATTCAACCGGATTACAAAGGAAATGGTCGAAAGTCCGTATACGATTGACGATTTGACCATTAACGTCGGAGTGGAACCGCCGAATCCGAAAAATCCTGCATCCTTAACAGCGGATACGCAGGATAATATCCGAAATATTATTGCCAACGTAGTACGGACAGCGATTAAGGACAATAAAGGGCTAACGGATGCCGATATCAACAATCGCATCACCGTATTCCCGAGAGAATTTGCCGGTAAAAAGGATTTGACACCTGCCAAGACGGATTTAAGTCAAAAGGCAACTTATATGAATTATATCTGGATTGGAGCAGCAGCATTAGGTCTCCTTTTGGTCGGTGGTTTAATTCTTGCCTCCCTGCTTAGAAGGAGAAAGAAAGAGGACATGGAGTCAGCCTCAGAATTTTTAGAAATGAAAAAGCTTACCGAATTTGAGCCTATCATTAACAAAAAGGAATCAGTGCAAAACGAATTAAATCAATTGGCTGGTAAAAATACGGATGAATTTGTCGACCTGTTACGGTACTGGTTAAAGGAAGAAAAGGAGGGATAACATGCGGAAGTTAACGGGAATTCAAAAAGTTGCGATTCTTTTGGTTGCTTTGGGGAAAGAGGGGTCTTCAGCAATTTTGAAACAGCTGAAGGAAGACGAAGTGGAATTGATTACAAAGGAGATTGCCCATCTTCAATGGATCGATGCCAAGGTGAAGGAAGATGTGCTCAGAGAATTTTACCAAATGGCATCTGAGCGGAAGGTCGTGTCGACAGGCGGTGAGCACTTTGCCAAGGATGTGCTCGCACTCTCCTTTGGCGAAGAAAAGGCGAAGGAGATGCTGAACCGCTCCTCCGAAAAGAATCGAAAGAAGCCTTTTTACTTTGCGCAAAAGGCGGAGCCAGTTCAAATACTCAACCTTTTGCAATATGAAAATTCCCAAACCATCGCACTCGTTCTTTCTTATTTGGAGCCGAAAAAGGCCTCCGCGATTCTGTCTTCTTTTTCACCGGAAAAGCAGGCGGAAATCGCCACAAAAATTGCTTTGATGGACACAGTTTCGCCTGAGGTGGTCAGGCAGGTCGAGGAAGTGCTGCAGGAAAAGCTGTCCACGACGACCTCGCAGGATTATTCAGTCAATAACGGGATTGACAATATTGTCAATATCCTGACCGGGGTGGACCGAAGCACGGAAAAGCATATTTTAGAATCGTTGAGCAGGCAAAATGCGGGTCTAGCCGAAGAAATCAAAGGGAAAATGTTTGTATTTGAAGATATCGCTCTACTCGACAATCATTCGATTCAACGGATTTTACGGGATGTGGACGGTGAAGACTTATACTTGGCATTGAAAATTGCCAGCGAAGACCTCAAAGAAGCTATTTTTAAAAATATCTCCAAACGACGTGCCGAGGCGCTCGAGGAACAAAGTCAATTCGACCGTCCTGTCCGCTTAAAGGAAGCGGAGGAAGCGCAGGGACGGATTGTCCGCATCATTCGCAGGCTCGAAGAAGAAGGCTCCATCATCATAGAGCGAGGGGTGGAGGAAATTGTCATCTAATCTTTTTAAAGCTACATTCATCTCGCCTGTTATTGAGACGAAATATTTGTCTTTGCATAAAGGAAAGGACGCTTATTTCCCTCTTGCGGATCAAAGCGCCGAGGAAATTATCCAGGAAGCGGAACAGCAGGCGGCGGAAATTGTCCTCCAAGCCCAAATGAAGGCGGCAATGGAAAAAGAACAAGCGGCCGAAGAGCTGGAGAAGTGGAAGCTATTAGAGCAGGAAAAAGTGATAGCACAGCTGGAAGAAATCAAGCAGCAGGGATTCCAGCAGGGCTATGAAGAAGGCTTACAGCAAGCTCATCACGACTATTCCGGTAGAATCGAGCTGGCCCAGGAAGTGCTCGAAAAAGCGTATGAAGAGAAAAAGGCCATTATTAAGGAGTCCGAGCCGTTTGTCATTGATTTATCCATTCAAACTGCGGCCAAGGTAATCCATAAGGAATTGGCAGCAAACCCGGAGGTGCTTCTTCATCTGATCAAGCAGAGCCTACTGTATTCGAATGAGCGGTCGACGATTTCGATTTGTGTCAGTCCAGATGATTATGAGTTTGTGCAAAACCAGCGCCAGCAAATCCTCGAATCTGTGGAAGGGCAGGTAGAGGTGAAAATCTTGCCGGAACATTCGATTGAAGAAGGCGGCTGCGTGATCCGCACATCATACGGAAGCATCGATGCCCGGATTGATGTTCAGTTGAAGGAAATCAAACAGGCACTCCTGAAGACGCTGAGGGATGATACGTATGAACAAGCTCTTGAAAATTGATAAATACTTGCAAACGCTGCAGACCATCAACCCGATTAAGTTTAACGGAAAAGTCACCCAAGTCATCGGCTTGACGATTGAATCGCAGGGGCCTGATGTAAAGCTGGGCGATGTCTGCCTTATTTATCCGTCTTCATCAGAGAAGCCGTTAGAAGCAGAAGTCGTAGGCTTCAAAGGAAACCGGGTTCTGCTAATGCCATTGGGGGAACTTGTTTCCATCGGTCCTGGTTGTGAAGTAGTCTCAACAGGGAAGCCGCTTACCGTCAAAGTGGGCATGGAATTATTAGGAAAGGTGTTGGACGGTTTAGGCAAGCCAATGGATGAAAGTCCGCTTCCGTCCGGTTTGGTCGAGGTCGACACCAACAATAATCCTCCAAATCCGTTAAAGCGGCCGAGAATACATACGCCTTTGAATGTCGGGGTCCGCGCGATTGACGGGCTGCTCACAGTTGGGAAAGGCCAGCGAGTCGGCATTTTTGCCGGGAGCGGCGTTGGAAAAAGTACCTTGCTCGGGATGATTGCCCGGAACACCAGCGCGGATGTCAATGTCATCGGCCTAATCGGTGAACGCGGCCGGGAGGTGCTTGATTTTATCGAACGGGACCTTGGTAAGGAAGGTTTGGAAAAATCGGTCGTGGTTGTGGCAACGAGCGACCAGCCTGCCTTGGTGAGAATAAAGGGCGCCATCATCGCCACAACGATTGCGGAATTTTTTCGGGACCAGGGGTTGAGTGTCAACCTGATGCTCGATTCGGTCACCCGCTATGCGATGGCGCAGCGGGAAATTGGGCTGGCAATCGGAGAGCCTCCGACAACGAAAGGATATACCCCTTCCGTTTTTGCGATGCTGCCGAAGCTGCTCGAACGGGCCGGTACCGGACCGCGCGGGGAAATCACTGCTTTTTACACAGTGCTGGTGGACGGCGATGACATGAATGAGCCGATTGCTGATACGGCTAGAGGAATCCTCGACGGACATATTGTGTTAGACCGAAAGCTTGCGCAACAGGGACACTTCCCGTCGATTAATGTGCTAAACAGTGTCAGCCGGGTGATGAAGGATATCGGGGACCCGGAGCATCTGCGGAGCGCGGAAATTCTGAAGCAGCATATGGCTATTTACAAAGAAGCAGAGGATCTAATTAAAATTGGTGCCTATAAACAAGGAACGAATGCCGAAATTGATTTGTCCATTAAGTACAAGGTTTGGATAGACAGCTTTTTGAAGCAGGGCGTCAATGAAACCTCTCATTTAGATGATGCGGTTGCAGCGATGATTCAACAATTTGGAGGAATGGCTAGATGAGTTTTCAGTTCCGGTTTGAAAAGATCTTAAATATGAAGGAAAAAGAAAAAGAATCGGCTCTAAATGAGATGAATGTCGCACGAAAAAAGAAGGAAGTAGCCGAGAGGGAACTGCTTGAGCTTGTGGAACGGAAAGAAAGTTATTTACGAGATTTCGAGCAGAAGACATCACTTCGAGTGACGGAAATGCTGGAAAGAGACCAATACCTTTATTTTTTGGATAAGCAAATCGAGAGGGTTAAGAGAAAGGTAGCGGATTTGACGAGGGATTTCAATCTAAAAAACCAGCTGCTGCTATCGAAAAATCAGGAAGAAAAGGTTTGGTCAACCTGGCGGGAAAAGTCCTTTGATGAATATTCTGAGAAAGTGAAACGGGACGAGCAAAATATGTTAGATGAGATGGCGGTTATTCGGTATTTTCACAACAGATGATTTCGATTCGCCGATAGAACTGTTCAATTCGCCGATAGAATGCGGAAATTCGCTGATAGAACTCAAAAATTCGCCGATAGAGTGAATTTAACATGAAGAAACCGACCTGTAATGGGCTTAAATCACGAAAACAGTCTAAAAACCAAGAGGGAGTGCAATCCAATGAACGATAAACAAATCAAACAGATCAAAGCAGTCCAATTTGCCCCTCTTTTTGATGAAGCAAAGTCCTCCGGAGTAGGAAATGAACTAAATTCGATTGAAGATGTAAACCTACAGCTCATCGTTGAACTAGGCAAGACCCATATGAAGGTGAAGGACATCCTGAAGATTAAACCGGGCGTGATCATTCCGGTAGACAAGCTTGCTGGGGAACATGTGGATGTCGTCATTAACGGTTCGGCTGTTGCGGAGGCAGAGGTTGTCGTCGTCGATGAAAAATTTGCCATCCGGATAACCGATATTGTTTCCAAGCAGGAACGTGAAGAAAGAATGAACGATTAGAGGTGAACCAGTTGCGGATAGTTCCTTTTTTTAAAAAAATCAGCCTTGCCTTTGCAATTGTATTCCTCTTTTCTTCATTTAATAATCATCAAGTCGTGTTCGGACAGGGCAACCGTACAGTGTACGATGCCTATTCCAAGGATCAGCAAACCAAAACCGTACAAGGGACACCATCTGCCACAGTGCCGCAGCAGCCGTCCCTTGTCCCATCCTTTATTAAATTTATATTTTCGTTTGCAGCCATCATCATTCTGCTGCTGTTATGCTTGAAATTTTTAAAATCGAAATCGAAACCAATATTATCGCAAGGTCCCATCCATTCGCTGGGCGGATACCCATTAGGGGGCAGTAAGTCCGTACAAATGGTCATGATTGGCAAAACCTTGTACATTTTAGGCATCGGAAACGAGGTCCGCCTCCTGCAGACAATCGAACCAGGTGAGGAACAGGACCTTATCATGCAATCGCTTGTAGAACAGACTGAGCAAAAAAAACAGCCCATTAACATTAGAAAGTTTTTTAAAAAAGGGGCTGAGAAACAATCCCAACAGACGGAAGACTGGGAGCAAACCCTTCTTTCGCAAATCAATCAAGTGAACCAAACGAGTATTCCAATTAACAAACTAAAAGACTAGACAAAATGGCGGAGATTCAGTTGGCAAAAAAAATTCTCATTTTCATACCAATATTCTTATTTCTTTTTCAAGATGTCAGCTTTGCTGCTCTCAATTCCCCTATTCCTGGGATTAATACATCATCCGAGCCCCAGGCAGTGGCCTCGTCGATTAAAATCATTCTCTTATTAACGGTTCTTTCGGTGGCCCCGGCCATTTTGCTGCTGATGACGTCGTTTACGAGGATTGTGATTGTGCTGTCGTTTGTCCGCACTTCCCTTGGTACGCAGCAAATGCCGCCCAATCAAGTCATCGTTGGTCTGGCACTGTTTCTGACAATGTTTGTAATGGGGCCTATTTTTTCGGACATCAACCAGCATGCTTTGCAGCCGTTTATGGATGGAAAGATCACACAGGAGCAGGCATTTGATACCGCCAGCAAACCGCTAAAGGAATTTATGGCAAAACAAACGAGAGAAAAGGATTTGAATCTCTTTTTGGACTATACAAAATCAGAAAAACCAAAAACAATCCAGGACATTCCCTTGCATGTACTAGTGCCGGCGTTCGCCATCAGCGAGTTAAAAACAGCCTTTCAAATGGGCTTCATGATCTTTCTGCCTTTTTTAATCATTGATATGATCGTATCCAGCATTTTAATGGCGATGGGCATGATGATGCTCCCGCCCGTCCTGATCTCACTGCCATTTAAAATTCTATTATTTATCCTGGTGGACGGCTGGCATCTGATTGTCAAATCCTTGCTTACTAGCTTTTAGGGGGTCAGCCCCCCGCTGGTTCACCGCATTAAAGTACCGGGGGTCTGACCCCCTCAAGTAACGGAGGTTTTCTTCATCATGACACCGGAAATGGTCTTTGAAGTATCCAGACAAAGCGTTTATACCACTCTATTAGTTGCTGCACCGGTTTTGGGAATCGCGTTGGTGGTCGGCCTTGTCATCAGCATTTTTCAGTCGGTAACCCAGATTCAGGAGCAAACTCTAGTGTTTGTTCCAAAAATCATCGCAGTGTTTGTCGGGTTGCTGCTGTTCGGTCCGTGGATGCTCCAGCATCTATTGGACTTTACGCAAAATATCTTGGGCAATCTGTCCCATTTTACAGGGTAGTGCAATATGGAATTGTTGAATCAAATTCCCGACTTCCTGCTTATCCTGGCGCGGATTAGCTGTTTTTTCATCACTGTACCGGTGTTTATGATGAGAACAATTCCGGCACCCTTTAAGATTGGACTGTCGTTTTTCATGGCCGTCATTGTATTCATTTCAGTGGAACCGTCACATGCACCACTGGCTTTTTCAGGCGGCTATATCGTGCTCCTTATTAAAGAAAGTTTAGTAGGTTTGGGACTCGGCTTTATCGCATCGATTCTCTTTTACGCCATCCAATTGGCAGGCACCCTGATTGACCTGCAGGCGGGCTTTTCAATGGGCGCGGTCTTTGATCCGCAATCGGGTACAAATGCCAATTTAACAGGCAGGCTGAAAAATGTAATGGCGACCCTGTTTCTCATGTCGATGAACGGCCATCATCTGCTGCTCCAAGGAGTATTGGAAAGCTACCGCTGGATTCCGGTTAATGCGCTTGTGCCTGCCTTTACGGACGGAAGAATCTCAACGTTTATGCTGGAAACTTTCAAAAGCTCGTTTGTGATTGCCTTTTTACTGGCAGCGCCCATCGTGTTTACGTTATTTTTGGTGGATTTGGTGTTAGGGATCATCGGGAAAACGTCCCCGCAAATCAATCTAATGGTGGTCGGATTTTCCGTGAAAATAGGGGTTCATTTTCTTGTTCTGCTTATCGCATTGCCGAGCTTTTTCTTATTATTAAATATGTTGTTTTCAGAAATGGTGGAATCACTCAGCCAGATGATTCGCATCATGGGGGCGTCATCATGAAGGTCAAGGGTTCATTTTACCTGACATTAGATTTGCAATTTTTCTCTGAGGAAAAAACGGAAAAAGCGACCCCGCAAAAAAGAAGGGAAGCGAGAAATAAAGGTCAAGTGGCCAAAAGTATGGAGCTTTCTTCGTCTTTGATGCTTGCTGCCTTTTTCTTATTTCTTCTTATTTACGGAAAATATCTAGGGACTCAGCTGCTTTTTCTGTTCCGCGAACTTTTTTCCTCCTATTTAATAGGAGAGCTGTCACCGGCTGGCATCCATAAGCTATTCGCAGACCTGACCATGCTTTGTTTTAAAATCGTCTTGCCGGTGTTGCTCGTCTCGTTCGTAGCGGCGTTATTTTCAAACTACATCCAAATCGGCTTTTTGTTTACAACGGAAAACCTTAAATTTAATTTGAAAAAATTAAACCCCGTCGAAGGGGCGAAACGCATCTTTTCGATGCGCTCGTTGGTGGAGTTGCTGAAAAATATCCTGAAAATCACCTTGATTGGTGGGGTTTCCTACTGGCTTTTAAAAAAAGAAATAGGAACCATCCTGCAGCTTTCGCAAATGGGAGCCGCACAAATGATTTCCTATCTGTTTACCTTCATCATCAAACTGGGGCTGATTACTTCCACTTTATATGTCGTAATCGGAGTGGCCGATTTTATTTTTCAAAAATATGACCATGAAAAGAAGCTGCGAATGTCGATCAAGGAAATCAAGGATGAGCATAAAAAGAGTGAAGGGGACCCGTTAGTAAAAGGGAAAATCAGAGAGTTGCAGCGGGAGATGTCGATGAACCGGATGATTCAAGACGTACCAACTGCGGATGTTGTCATCACCAACCCGACTCACTATGCGATTGCGATTTCCTATGATGCTGCAAAAGCATCGGCCCCGATAGTCGTGGCTAAGGGTGTCGATTTCATGGCGCAAAAAATCAAAGAAATCGCTAAAGAAAATGGCGTTATCATGACAGAGAACAGGCCGTTGGCGCGGGCGTTATATGCAAACGTGGAAATCGGCGAGGAAATCCCGGAAGACTTATTTAAAGCGGTGGCGGAGATTCTCGCCTATGTGTATCGGTTAAAAAGAAAATTCTGAAGAAAGAAGGTGAAGAGATGAAATTTAAAGATATTTCCGTGCTGCTTGCGGTATTGCTGATTGTCGTTATGATGGTCATTCCATTGCCGCCATTTCTCTTAGATATTTTGCTTATTATCAATATCTCGTTATCGATCACGATTTTATTAGTAGGAATGAATACCAAAGAGCCTTTAGATTTCTCTATTTTTCCTTCTCTCTTACTGATCACGACTCTTTTTCGCTTGGCGTTGAATGTATCGACAACCAGGGCTATCTTGTCACATGGGCATGCAGGCCAAGTTGTGGCTACCTTCGGGGAGTTTGTCATCGGCGGGAATCCTGTGATCGGTTTTATCATCTTTTTAATTCTGATTATTATCCAGTTCCTCGTTATTACGAAAGGCTCCGAGCGGGTCGCAGAGGTAGCGGCGCGCTTTACCTTGGATGCGATGCCGGGAAAGCAGATGAGCATTGATGCCGATTTAAACGCCGGACTCATCAGCGAGAAGGATGCCCGGGCGAGACGGGAAAAGGTCGGGCAGGAAGCGGATTTCTACGGGGCCATGGACGGTGCCAGTAAATTCGTTAAAGGTGATGCGATCGCCGGTATCATTATTCTGTTTATAAACGTTATTGGTGGCTTCATCATCGGGATGACGATGATGGGGATGGATTTTGCTCAGGCCGCAAGCACGTTTACCCTGCTTTCTGTCGGGGACGGTCTTGTCAGCCAAATTCCGGCCCTGCTCATTTCAACAGCAACCGGTATTATCGTGACCCGCGCAGCCTCAGATGGAAACCTCGGCGATGACTTGACCCGCCAGCTATTTGCTTATCCGAAGCTGATTTATGTGGTAGCCGGCTGTATCGCTTTATTCGGACTGGTGACGCCAATCGGCATCTTGTTGACCTGGAGCATTGCTGGTTTGCTTGCGTTTGCTGCTTATAAAATGCAAAAAGCGAAGGAAAAAGAGGAAGAAGCGCAGGAGGAGATCAGTGATACTCCTCCTGCGGAAGAAAATAGTCCGGAGAATGTGCTTAACCTTCTTCATGTCGATTCACTTGAATTTGAGTTTGGTTTAGGGCTGATTCCGTTGGCCGACACATCCCAAGGCGGGGATATATTGGACCGGGTGATTGCCATCCGTAAGCAGGTCGCGTTGGAATTGGGGTTGGTCATTCCGATTATTCGGATTCGCGATAATGTCAATTTGGAGTCCAATGAGTATGTCATCAAATTAAAAGGAAACGAGATTGCTAGAGGAGAAATTTTTCTAAACCATTACCTGATGCTGTCGCCTGAGGATGAGGACCATGGCATTATGGGAATTGAAACGACCGAGCCGACGTTTGGTCTGCCGGCTTTATGGATTCAGGAGGAGATGAAGAAGAAAGCGGAGATTTTCGGATTTACTGTTGTCGATGCTTCATCCGTTATTACTACCCATCTCGCGGAAACGATCAAGCGGTATTCCCATGAAATTTTGGGAAGAGAAGAGACAAAGCAGTTGCTTGATAAGGCCAAGGAACATTACCCATCCTTGGTGGAGGAATTGGTTCCGCAGCTGTTATCGGTCGGGCAAGTTCAAAAGGTTTTGCAAAAGCTGTTAAAAGAAAAAATCTCCATCCGGAACCTGCCGGTTATTCTTGAGACGCTTGCCGACTGGGCTGTTTTTACAAAAAATCCGGACTATTTGGCCGAATATGTGAGACAAGGACTCGCACGGCAAATTACCAGCCAATTGGCCGTCAATAAAATGATTCAAGTCATTACGGTGAATGCCAATGTGGAAAAGGTGATTTCCGAGAATGTTCAGGAAACGGAGCAAGGCGTGTATTTGACGCTGGATCCGCAAACGATTCAGCAGCTTGTTCATGCCATTAATGATACTGTACAACAGGTGGTTAACGTGGGAATTCAGCCAATCATCTTGACTTCCCCGGCGATCCGGATGTATCTCAAACAAATTGTCGAGCGGATTAATGCCGATATGCCCGTTATATCGTTTAACGAGCTGGAATCTGATGTTGAAGTGCAAAATATTGGTGTCGTTCATTTTCAACATGCAGGAGTGGTTGCCTAATGAAGATTAAGAGATATATAGTCGATTCCCTGCCGCAGGCGATCCAGCTGATTCGCCAGGAGCTGGGCGAGAATGCCGTCATTCTAAACACAAAGGAAATCAAAACGGGCGGGATTTTCGGTCTTTTTCAACGAAAGCAGTTAGAAGTGATTGCGGCTTCGGAGGTAGCGGAGAAGAAGGCTGAGGAGCTTCCGGTGACAAAACAGCCGCAAGCGGAAGAATCGGAAGTGCTGAAACGGTTGGAGAATGTGGAGAAGCTGCTGGAGAATTTTTCGAAAAATGAAGCACTTGTGGAGTCTAAACAATCGGGCCAAAAGCTTCAGAAATGGCGGGAGCGGTTAGAGGAGCAGGAGGTTGACGAGGAAGTCATCCGTTTTATTGAAAAGAAAATCACCACACAATCCTCTTCGTTAGAGGAACTAAGCGAACAACAAGTGGGGGAAATGGTCCAAGATGCCATAACGGGACTGTTTCAGGACGGTATCGCATCGGAAGGGTTGGATTCTGAGATCAACATGATTACGCTGATCGGTCCAACAGGGGTTGGCAAAACGACAACGATTGCGAAGCTCGCTTCCAGGCAGGTGTTATATCAACGCAAAAAAGTCGGCCTTTTAACCGCGGATACGTTTCGAATTGCAGCAGTGGAGCAGCTGCGGACCTACGCAAATATCTTAAATGTACCGATTGAGGTCGCTGATAGTCCAGAACAGGTAAAGCTTGCGATGGAGCGCCTAGAGCATTGCCAGATGATTTTTATGGACTCGGCAGGCAGAAATTATCTGGAGGAGCAATATATTGAGGAAATGAATGAGCTTCTCTCCAAAGCGTCAACGCAGGAAAACCACCTTGTGCTCAGCATGACCACTAGGTGGAAAGATATGAAGCAGATTGTGAAAAAGATGAAATCGCTGCAAATCGACAAAGTCATCCTGACGAAGTGGGATGAAAGTACTTGTTTCGGGTCGGCCTTAAATTTGGTTTATCACTACCCCTACCCTTTATCTTTCCTTTGTTTGGGTCAGGGGGTTCCCGAGGACATCATGCTGGCAGAGGCGCAATATATGGCGAAAAAGATAATGGGAGTAGATGAACGTGCAAGATCAGGCGCAGAGACTGAGAGAATTGTATCAGCGTTTTAATGGCAGGGAGCAGGAACCAGCTGCTGAAGCGGCGATAAAGGCCCGTAGTGGAGCAGCATCAGAAGCGGCAATTCTTGCCCGGCGCGAAATAACACCAATAACCGATGCAGTTCCACAACACGAAAAAGCAACAAAGGTCATATCCGTCACCAGCGGCAAAGGCGGGGTTGGCAAATCCAATTTTGTACTAAACTTTGCCCTCAGCCTGAGCGAATCCGGACAAAAGGTGGTCCTAATTGATTTTGATATTGGTATGGCCAACCTGGAAATTTTACTGGGCATGACTCCGAGACACCATCTCATCGATATGGTGAAGGAGAAAAAAAGCATCTGGGAGGTCCTTGAAGAAGGCCCGAACGGACTAGAACTGATTTCCGGCGGGAGCGGTTTTGAGGGAATTTTGGATTTAAGCCATGATAATGCTGATTATTTATTTGCCGAACTTGGAAGGCTGCAGGGGTATGCCGACATTATCCTGTTTGATACAGGAGCGGGTCTTTCCAAGGAGTCGCAGCGCTGCCATCTGGCGGCGGATGAAATTATTTTAGTGACGACGCCGGAACCGACAGCCATTACAGATGCTTATTCGGTGATAAAAATTCTCCATCACCAGGATTCGAGCTTGAACGTTCGGTTAGTGGTTAACCGTGTCGCCAATTCCAAGGAAGGAATTGCAATTGCCGGCAGGGTGCGGACGGTGACGAAACGATTTTTAAATAAAGAGATTGAGATTCTTGGGTTTATGCCGAATGATTCCCTTGTATTTCAATCCGTTCTTGAGCAGACGCCATTTTACCTTAACTATCCGAAGTCCCAGGCGGCTAAGTGGATGAAGGAAATGGTAAATATTTATTTGCATGGAGACGCAGGCAAATGCCAGGGCGCCACCGGAATCAAAGGGTTTATCCAAAAGATGTCTCAATTTGTGGTGAAAAAATAAACAGTATCTTGGGGAGAGGAGGAGGTACCGTTGAAGCAGCAGCATGAAGAAGAGTTATTTAATCGCTATCTGCCATTAGTTTATAAAATCGTCAAAGCTATGAAAAGAAGCCTGCCCCGCCATGTTGAGGAAGACGAGCTTGTTTCGTTTGGAATGATGGGTCTATTAGATGCTTTCCGGAAATACAGCCAGCGTGACAATATCAAGTTTGAAACCTATGCGACCCAGCGGATTCGCGGCGAAATTTATGACGGACTGCGCCGAAACGACCCGCTGTCACGAACATTGCGGAAAAAAGAAAGAGAAGTTATGAAAGCCTTCGAAACATTAGAACAAACGCTGTTCAGGCAGCCAACCCTAAAAGAAGTAAGCGAATTTCTAAAGATGAGTGTGAAAGAGTGCAAGGATATACTTACGCAGGCTTCTTTTGAAAAACAAGCCTCTTTGGATGAGCCGGTCGAGAGTGGGGAGGAAACTGTTCTCAAAAGGGATTTTCTTTCCGATGATTCCGTTGTTGACCAGGCAAAGCAGGTAGAAGAGAAAGAGCGCAGCCAAATCCTCTCCTCCCTCATCGATGAGCTGCCAGAAAAGGAAAAAATAATCATGTCCCTTATTTACGAAGAAAACTTAAGCATGAGCGAAGTTGGCAGAATCCTCGGCCTACACAAATCACGAATCTCCCAACTCCACTTAAGAATCATAAAAAAGCTAAAACTAGCTTTTGAAAAGGAGTATAACTGATGCATGGGGACGGTTCTAGTGCCTCAGTGAGGCACTAGAACCGTCCCCATGCATCGATTTTTATATAAAAAATAGGATAAAAGACTCAACGCCGGATGAAAAACGGTCGTTAATAGTATTATTCATTTCATATAAAAATCGTAAGTAAGGGGATTAGGTTACAATGGCTTTAAAAACGAAAGAGAAGGATTTCAGGGTCAACATCCATTTTCCGTTGGAATCTGAACTGACTCTTATTAATGTTGAAGCAAATTTGGAAAATGTCATCGTCATCGTTGAGAACGTAGGCCCAGGAGGGTTAAGATTTATTTCAAACTTAAACTTAAGGAATGACCAAGAAGTCATTTACTCCCTTAACTCAGATGTATTAGAAGACAAAATCCTCCTCCCGGGAACTGTCATCTGGAAAGAAGAACTGTCAAACGAGCTATACCAATACGGCGTCCACTTCAACACACCTGAAACCACACGTTCCTACCTGAACAAACTGTTAGGGGCCTAACTCCCACGCCATCAACGCAATAAAGCGCCCGGTCAGGAACCCGGCGCTTTATTGCGCTAAACTTGCTAAAAAATAAGAAATGACGTAGAAACGTGTCGAAAGTTGTGAATTGCTCTTATATAGGTAATTTTCTATAATAATAAGTAGAAATATGTCGATAGAACTATACGAAAGGGTCTTTATCCATATCCATGGTACTATATCTATTAAATATTACCTACTTTTAGGGCGTGATACGTTGAAAACAGTACTAGTTCTTTTCCTATTTTATTATCCATTAGCTATGGGAGTAGTGTGGATTATTGGCAGTTTAATATATTTTGTAAAAAAAGAGCGAAATCAGGATTTTCCAAATTATCGTGATGAGGAATTACCATTTGTATCTTTATTAATCCCTGCTTATAACGAGGAAAAAACAATTGAAGAAACCATAAACTATGCTTCACATTTGAATTATCCCCATTACGAGGTAATCGTCATCAATGATGGCAGTAAAGATCGAACACTTGAAATTTTAAAATCATTATTGCATATGAATCCAAAACTACGTGTCGTAAATGTTGTCGACAATAAAGGAAAGGCTAATGCCTTAAAACAGGGCGTTTTAGCTTCGAAAGGGGAACTCATTGCAACCATTGATAGTGATGCTATCCTGGATAAGGATTCCCTAAGATATATTATCCCTCATTTTATCACCCCGCATAATGGGGAAAGGGTCGGTGCTGTAACCGGTAATCCTCGAATCAGAAATCGGACAAGCTTGCTTTCTAAAATTCAACTAGTTGAATATTCCAGTATTATTGGGTTGATCAAAAGGACCCAAAGAATAATTGGAAAAGTGATGACCGTGTCCGGTGTTTTCGTTGTTTTTCGCAAAAAAGCATTGTTGGACTCTGGAATGTGGGATACCGATTTAATTACTGATGATATAGGTGTAACCTGGAAGTTGCAAAGAAGGTTTTGGGATGTACGCTATGAACCAAGGGCACTTTGTTGGATGCTGGTCCCCGAGACAATCAAGGGAATATGTAAACAGCGTCTAAGATGGACACAGGGTGGGATTGAAGTTATTTTGCGTCATCGGGACATCTTTTTAGACTGGCGGCAGAGAAGGCTTTATCCAATCTATATTGAACAAGTGTTAAGTATCCTATGGTCAGTTATTTGGTTTATTTCGGCTATTATTTTCTTATACCGAGCTATTTTTCTTCAAAATAATTTAATCCCTATCATGTGGATTGGAAATTATCTTTCCATTATTTGTTTGCTGCAATTTCTGGTTGCTCTCTTTATTGAAAGCAGGTACGAGAAAGGGATTTTATTCTATTTAGTATGGGGCATTTGGTATCCAATCATTTACTGGCATATTAATGCACTGTTAGTCATCATGGCATTGCCTAAAGCAATCAGAATTTTAAAGGAAAATAAAACCGAGTATGCCACCTGGGAGAGTCCAGATCGCGGGTTGCACTTATAAAAAAGAAAGGAGAAGCGCATGATTATTCATTTTAATAGGTCTAAAGCAAGAAAGTGCTTGGATATTCTATTAACCATTTTGGGCTGGCTTTTTCTTTTAATATTTCTTTATTATTTTATAATCCACTTTGGTTCGGAATTTAGTCTAAGATTTTATTGGTTGAGTATTTCCAATGCTAACGCTATTGTGAACTTTACCATTTTGTACAGTGTATTAATAACGTTGTCATTACTATGGTGGAGTACCTATAATAAATGGAAATATGGTTCCCTCAATAGGAGGACTTTTCCTGAGCCTGCCCATAATCATGAGATTGCTTCCTATTTTCAATTAACAGAGGAAGAGATTGAACGGGTTCAAAATGATAAGTATGTTGAGGTTCGTTAATTTTAGTTTCATAGAGTTGTTAAACTGGAGAAAAGAAAAGGACCGTTCAGCTTAAAATGGTACCTGTAGGTAGGACACTCGAAAAAAAGAGTGTTCAACTTGCAGGTATTTTTTATATACTTGAATTTCAGAATTGGGGATTAGGGGAAAGTATGAGTAAAATAACATTTTCAACTACAGAGATAAACACACTTCAAAAGAATCCAAATGTACACCGTGTCAGTGAGCGGTCAATTACCTATACCGATGATTTTAAAAATAGATTTATTGATGAATACCTATCCGGCAAATTACCACGTCAGATCTTTGCGGAGAACGGCTTCGATGTGGATGTTATAGGAATTAAACGAATCGATCAGTCAGCCTGCAGGTGGAAAAAAGCATATGAAAAGAATGGCTTAATCGGGCTTACAGATTCGAGGAAAACAGCTTCCGGCAGGCCCTTAAAACGAGAGCTTACAGCAGCTGAAATAATTGAACGGCAAAAGGCAAGAATCGAGCTGTTGGAAGGACAAGTGGAACTGTTAAAAAAGCTAGAAACGACAGAAAGGAGGCTGTTAAACACAAACGAAAATCTAAATCCGAATAAGGCGTACCAATTGATCCGAGAAACCATTGAACAAAATGGATTTAAGGGGATGACCAGTTATTTTTGTGACCTCCTGGAGGTATCCCGTTCGGGATATTACAGCTATCTGAAGGCTTCTTCAGTACGGGAAGCAAAGGAAAAACTTGACCTCGAAGCGAAGGAAATTATACTAAAGGCCTTTGACCGTCGTGGATATAAGAAGGGTTCACGCTCCATAAAAATGATATTGGAGAATGATTTTAACATTATCTTTAGCCGTAAAAAGATACAGAGAATCATGAGGAAATATGGAATCGTCTGTCCTCACAGAAAGCCTAATCCATATAAAAAAATCGCAAAAGCAACAATGGAGCATCAGGTTGTCCCGAATAAATTAAACAGGGAATTCAAGCAAGGCATACCAGGAAAAGTGTTACTTACGGATATCACCTATTTGCCATATAACGGTAATTGTATGGCTTATTTGTCGACCGTAAAAGACGCTTCCACCAACGAAATCCTAGCTTACCATGTGTCCGACCGAATCACGTTGGACATCGCAACGCAGACGGTCCATAAATTGATGACCAATAAGAAAGTTAAACTCCATGAGGATGCCTTTATCCACTCGGACCAAGGGAGTCATTACACAAGCCCGAGATACCAAAAGCTTATAAAGAAATACGGACTGGGCCAGTCCATGTCAAGAAGAGGTAACTGTTGGGATAATGCCCCACAGGAATCATTCTTTGGCCACCTTAAGGATGAAGTAGATTTTAAATCGGCAAGAACATTGAAGGAATTGAAGTCAAAAATAAATCATTATATGGTTTACTATAATAATTACCGCTATCAGTGGAATTTAAAGAAGATGACCCCCATTCAATATAGGGATCACCTTCTAGCTGCTTAATCTCTTTTTTTATAGTGTCCTTGACATAGGTGCCAGTTTAGCTGAAACGGTCCTTTTCTTTATGAATGTGCACTTTGTAAAAGTGGATTCGTTTTTAATTTCGTAAAAACGATGAAGCGCTGTGGTGCGTTCCCGATAAAATGAAATGGATAGCACGTCGTTAACGTTAGTGTTTCGTAATCGGTTGGAACCGCTATGGTTTCATCTGCCGCGTCGACGATTTTAAACTCGGTCGTTTCGTAGATAAAATCGCCGTATGGGGTCGTGAACGTAATGTCATCCCCGACCTTTAAGTTTTCCAGTTTTCTAAAAACAGTGTCCCGGTGGCCGCTTAAAATCACGTGGCCGCCCTGGCCAGGAAGCGTACTCCCCGCCATATGACCAACCCCCATTTTCAGTTCGTTATCATGTGTTCCTTGAACAACAGGATAACTTAAATTAAGAGAAGAAATGGATAGTTCTCCTAATTTTGAGCCCGGTTCCGGCAGGGTTGGCCATGCCTCGGTGTTAAATTTCCTGGCGCTTTGCTCAGGCTTGTAAGGCTTGATGACGGTTTTCGCTAATAGAGCCGTTTCCTTTGTCATTTCCCAGCCGAAGAATCCAATCGTTGCTGCCCCTGTGATGATGAGTAATGCGGGAATTCCAAGTAAAATCCATTTCACTCTATTTTTCTTTTTTTTCCTGGAGGATTTCATAGATTAAGCTTGACTCTCCATTCTGCGGATCGTTCTCATAGCAGGTACAAAAGCAATTCCACCTAAAACGATCAAGAGGCCGCCAATTGCCATCCCAAGTGGAAGGTCGGTAGCTGTGTTTGGTAATTGAGAAGCCGGCATTGGAACGAACTTTCCGGATGCCTCAAGATTCTTCTTTGCTTCAACCGCTGTTTTTAAAGCAACCAGTTTGGTGTTTAAAGCAGATGCAGTGAAATCAGATAATTTTGGATCAATAACGGCTAATAGGTTGCCATTAAGGTCTTTAACCTGAATGTTTAATGTCTTTGCATTTTCCAGGCTAAGCTTGCTGAGGTCAATGGCTTTGCCGTTTTTATCAACAAATGCAACTTGTAAATGGGCTTTTTGGGCGCTGTCTAAAAATAAGCGGCCGACCTCTGCACGGTCAGCATCTGAAAGATTTTCAGGTGATGAAACCGACTGTAATTTTGCTGCAGCTTGCTCAGCATTCTTCACAATATCATTGAATTCGCTGTCTGTAAGATTAACAGATTGCAGATAAGCATATAAATAGTCTACTTGATTCAAACCTAATGCCTTCAATGAATCTACCAATTTTTGAGCGGAGTCTGTTGTAGCAGCAGATGCTTCGGTCAATGCAATAGGGCTAAATGCAGATAAAGAGAGTCCTAAAGCCGCAACAATTGCTCCTTTTTTCCAAACATTATGTACCATTATCCTATCATTCCTTTACAAAACATTATGATAAATAATAACATATTTCGCCAAAATAAGCTATTTGTACTAGATTAATTTTTTGTAAGAATTAACATTTCAGCGGATGAGGGTCGAAAACCCACATTTGTTCTATTATTTTATTTTGAAGTAGAATGGAGTAAATACGATTCTCTTGAAAGGTGGCGTGAAGGTTGAAGCAAACGGTTTATGTGACGAAGAAACTGCCGGAAGAACTCTATAGGAGGCTTTCAAGTCAGTTTGAGGTAAGAATGTGGGGAGAAGAAGAAACCCCTGTCCCAAGGGAAATCTTATTGAAGGAAGTAGCAGAAGTTGATGGCCTTTATTGTTTTATCACTGACACAATAGACAGAGAGGTTTTCGAGCGGGCAAAAAAGCTTAAGATGGTCAGCACCTGCTCGGTTGGCTATAACCACATTGATGTCCAGGCTGCAGCTGAAAAGGGTGTCAAGGTGGGTTATACACCCGGCGTTCTTACGGAAACGACTGCCGATTTGACGTTTGCTTTATTGATGGCCACAGCACGGAGAGTTGTGGAAGCATCTGACGTGTTACATAACGGCAAGTGGGGTTCATGGTCCCTCATGCAAATGACCGGACAGGACATTTTCGGCGCTACCCTCGGCATTATCGGTCTGGGACGGATTGGCGAAGCCCTCGTGAAACGGGCGAAGGGGTTTGATATGAAGGTTCTTTACCATAGCCGGACGCGCAAGCCGAAGAAAGAGGAGGAACTTGGTATCGAGTACACAGACCTCAAAGGCCTGCTGCAGAAATCTGACTATGTCTGTCTCATGCTTCCATACAGCTTCGAGGTGCATCATCTCATTAGCAAGGAAGAATTAGCCCTAATGAAAAAGAACGCGATTCTAATAAACACAGCTAGGGGTGGAATTGTTGATGAGGACGCCTTGTATCATGCCCTGAAAGAAGGAGTCATCTGGGGTGCCGGGCTCGATGTCTTTGAGCAGGAGCCGGTTTCGCTTGATAATCCTTTATTAACCCTACCAAATGTAGTAGTGCTCCCGCACATTGGCAGCGCCAGCGTCCAAACGCGACTGGGGATGGCCCATATGGCGGCTGACAATTTAATTCATGTGTTAAATGGGAATGTGGAAAAAGCGAACGTTGTCGGGAATTAATTTGAAAAAAGGAGGACCTTACACTAAACTGGCACCTATGTCAAGGACACATTAAAAAAAGAGGTTAAGCAGCTAGAAGATGATTCCTATATTGAACTAAGCCGTTCTCTTTTGGAGTACCCGCATAGGAAAACGCGAATATAAAAACAAGTATAAAAGCAGTGGATTTCACAAAAGAAATCGCACTGCTTTTAGCATTTCCTGAGTAAATATATGGTAAAATACATATTGAATTATAATAAAAATTAAGTTATCGAGGCGGGGTTGAAGTGAATGAAGGATATTACATTCCTTTTGTCAAAATGGGGGCAAATACTACAAAAAATAGAGAACAATAACGGCATAGTTCATCAAATTGAAATTGAAAAAAAAGCAACAATACAGGAGATTGAAGCTAAAGAAAAAGAGATAGGTTATCAATTTCCGCCTTCGTATAAATACATTTTAAGTAACTTAGGAAAGTCACTTGCGTTTTATTACTCATTTTCTGATGATACAATTATTCCAAGTGAATTTAATGAAATATTTTCCGGAGAGATAAATTGGGATATTGACTCCCTTCAGAATTTAAATATGTTAGCTGATGAACTTATGGAAGATGGGGAAGATTACGGAGCGACACTTAGAGGGAAATTAGAGTTTTCACATGCTGGAAACGGAGATATATATGCGTTTGATATGTCTGTTGAGGGTGCTGAAAAACCAGTTGTTTATTGGGAACATGAAGAAGACACGGTTACTTATATTGCAGATTCATTTATCGATTATTTATTTCGGATAACTGAACTAGGGTGTATTGGCAGTGAAAAATGGCAGTTTGAATATTTTCTTAGCGATACGGGGTTAGACACTACAAGCACAGCAGCAGCTAAGTGGAAGCGTTGGTTTGAGTCATTTTCAGAGACAACCATAGATGATGTGAAAAATAACATGGAACAGCTAATGGCTTTTGTTGTTTATCGAGAGAAATTAGATGAAGAATCAATCGACTATTTCCGGAAATTCAATAGAAATGAATTATTTGATTACCTTTTACAAGAACTAGATAAAAAAGAGTCATTTAAAGACCAGAAGATAATATGTGAGGTTATTGGAAAAGTCTTAGGAAATTACGCCGAGACATGGGTTAGAAGTTTGTGGGAAGCAAAGCAAGATACTATGGATACTAGATTACGTTCCTTTTTAACTTCAATGTGTTTAAGTAAGAATGAAGGACTTACTTTAGTATGTAATTTCCTTGAACATGAATCTAATAAAAAGATAACTGGGTACGACGCACTTTCTCATCTAGGCGATTTTTATTCAAGGGATGTTATTTTATGGATGGAGAATCATGTTAAATTTCCTGTGACAGAAGGTTGGGATGAACTATTCGTAAGGTCAAATTTTTCGTGGGACAACATAGAAAGGTGGACCTCATTAGAAGAAAGGCATGAAGTAACTGCGATTCACGCTTTAGAAAAGTATGTCCATGAGAAGGACTCTGCTAATAATTTTTCTTTTGTTATCTCAGGTCTTCCATCAAAATCCGATTTTATTAATTTTCTTGTTAAATTACAGACTAAACAAGTGTTAAAAAAGAGGATACTGTCTTTAGAGAATGCTATACAAAACATAAATATATTTTATTAAGTTTATGAAACAATGGCACTTAAACAACACCATTAGTGCAATAAAAAACAGCGGTAAATCATCAATACCGCTATTTTTTTATTGCATATAGATAATATCTTTTAACTCAAATATCCTATCTGTTATTCCCAATCTCTGTGCCGTTGTTAGATTTTCCCCATCTTTTGTTTTATAAGGCAAACAGAAATTAAAGTACACCCTTAAGATTGTCAATGCATACTGGGCATATTCCGGATTAAAATTGGCATAAATATAACTTTTGCCGTCCCCTCTCGCAGTAACGAGAGGTCTTTCTAAAGGAGATATCCTTCTCCTAATCAGTTGTATAAAAGCGTCAGTTGCATTGTGATTTACATCTAACAACATCCTAGCCAATTCTTTTGTTTCGTATGTAGATACATCTGTCACACATTCGACAGTACGATAGCCTGAATCATTTGAAGCAAGTGGATGTATCAATGGATTATTAGCTCTTTTGTAATTCTTACCATCTGGTAATAATTCATGGAACTTATGGTATTTAAGCCTCTCGGACATATACTCAACTGCAATCGTTCTAAGGTTTTTGGTTTTCATACCATTTACGTCTGCCCACTCCAACAACACTTCTTTGGCATCATGATATTCTGTCATTGCTTGACTTAATGATTTATCTTTATCAACCTTTGATAAAAAAACATGACCATCGTACCTTTTAATTTCTTCTGCAAAGACTCTGTAAGCTGCCGCTAAAATGGAATAATCCTCATCAGTAACAATTCTCCATTCCTTAACATTCAAAGCATTCTTAATCAACCAATAATGAGCAAGAGTCGTATAAGTTGCGTTGACATGAATGCCATCTACGTACTTGCTTCTGATTTCAAACCTAGCAAGGTCATTTTCGTATTCTGCCATACTTTGAATGTCATTGGTAGTGGGTGGCATTGGATAGGAGGTAAAGCCTCTTCTAAATCTTGCATTCTTTTTAGCCAATTCATGAAGATAGTCATCTTTATAGAGTATAGTGTCCAGTGCCAGGTCATCAAGAGAGAAATTCCAATCATAAGCTATATCAGCCCGGAAGACATATCTACTCTGCATTTCCGATGTGATGACAATGTGTGTTGGAAATTTCGACTCCTCACTTCTTTCTGCCGGAGACTTCCTACCATGTCCTTTTTTTCTTACATTGCTTAGATGGTAGGTCATTTTATCCGTATTCAACCAGCACTCACCAATGCTCAATTTGCCCAAAGGTTTCTGTTCATGCCTCTCTAAAAATTCAAGACATCTCTTGTAGACCAATTCAAGTTTTTCATAATAGGTCTTCACACCGATATCTAACACCTCTATAGTTCTATTAATCGCAACCTTGTTTACAACTGCTTTTGCCAAATCCAACAGAATATCATTTCGCTTTTGATGGTAAGTAGTCGAATTCTTTCTTTTTGGCATTACAGATGTAATTTTTAAGCAGTGTTTACATTGATATCTCTGTGCTTTGGCTTTATTTACTCCTTTTTTCTTGAAACACTCCGTATTAGTAAATGGGGTTTCATTTATATAAATGCAGCCGCTTTTATGGAATTCGTAATCCGGCTCCACGTCTTGCAATGTCTCTAATGTAATTAGCCTTTTTATCTCTTCAACTACAGACCAGTTCGATACAGTTTTACATGTACATCCTAAAGAAATTCCTCGACCATTTTTATCAGGGTCAGGGTTACATACTAAATCCTTTTCATCCCCTGCACCACCTAATTTGTATCTACTTGGTTTGTTCTTAACATTTTCAAATCTCTTTTGAGGTAAACCAAACCACTTGCAAAAAGGATTGATACAAAAATTATATTCAATGTCATATTGTTTGCCGTTCCAGATAAAACTCGTAGGGAGGTAAACGTGATGATGATATCTTTTCGCAAACTTCTTCGGCTCCATCAAGGGATAGTTCTTGATTCTATCCAAAATTTCCTCTTGGGAAACTGGGGACAATACATTGACAATATTGTCTGTTTTGGCAGAAAGACGCTTGATTTTCGTCATTTTAATCCTCCGAAGGGTCTTCAATTCCGAGCTGGGTTAAAAGGCGTTTATTATTGCGTTTTTTCTTAATCCAAGTTATGAAGTCTTCATCCAATAGAATGTTGGTTAAGAAAAAGTCAATAACTTCATTCTCAGTGCGTTCTGAATACTCAGCATACTGCTTAACAATTGTCCTTGATTTCTCAGACACCAACCAGTCCACTCTTTCAGAATTAAGGTTTTTAGGTTTCAGAAAATTCAAAATTAACACTCCTTCCTCAAAAACTCTTTTAGCATACAAAATCGCACACCAAATAGCAAGAGCATAATTTTTATTATTCAGTTGCTAAACAGTATGGGATTTATATTGCGGTTTTAAACCTAATACCTTTAATAAACCGTGAAATAACAATAAAAAGGCAGAGCAAATTCATTAGCGAATTACTCTGCTATTACAGTTGCTTTTATATGTGTTTTTATAGGTGCGGGTACCTCAAAAGAGAACGGCTTAATATTGAACAGGGGTCATCTTTTTTAAATTCCACTGATAGCGGTAATTGTTGTAGTAAAC
The DNA here is from genome assembly GCF_042653105.1 of Neobacillus sp. GCM10023253. Taxonomy (NCBI): domain Bacteria; kingdom Bacillati; phylum Bacillota; class Bacilli; order Caryophanales; family Bacillaceae; genus Neobacillus; species Neobacillus sp. GCM10023253. The sequence continues at coordinate 4,267 of NZ_JBHSHV010000026.1, read as the reverse complement.
CATGTAATGATTTATTTTCGACTTTAATTCCTTCAGTGTCCTAGCCGATTGGTAATCGACCTCATCCTTTAGGTGGCCAAAGAATGACTCCTGAGGGGCATTATCCCAACAGTTGCCTCTCCGTGACATGGACTGGCCCAAGCCAAATTTTTTTAATAGCTTCTGATATCGTGGGCTTGTGTAATGGCTTCCCTGGTCCGAATGGATGAAGGCATCTTCATGGAGCGTAACTTTCTTGTTGTTCATCAACTTATGGATCGTCTGGGTGGCGATGTCCATAGTGATGCGGTCAGACACATGGTAAGCCAGGATTTCATTGGTAGAAGCGTCTTTTACGGTCGACAAATAGGCCATACAATTACCGTTATATGGCAAATAAGTGATATCCGTCAGTAACACTTTTCCTGGGATTCCTTGCTTAAATTCCCTGTTTAATTTGTTCGAGACAACCTGATGCTCCTTTGTGGCTTTAGCGATCTTTTTATAAGGATTTGGCCTCCTGTGAGGACAGACGATCCCATATTTCCTCATGATTCGTTGAATCTTTTTACGGCTAAAGACAATGTTGAAATCATTCTCCAATATCATTTTAATGGAGCGCGAGCCCTTCTTATAACCTCGCCGGTCAAATGCATTTAAAATGATTTCCTTCGCTTCGAGATCCAATTTCTCCCGTGCTTCCCTGATAGAGGATGCTTTTAGATAGCTGTAATATCCAGACCTGGAGACCTCTAAAAGGTCACAAAAATACCTGGTCATCCCCTTAAAACTATATTGTTCAATGGTCTCTTGAATCAATCGATAGGCTTTATTCGGATTGAGATTTTCGCTTTCGTTTAGCAGCCTCCTTTCTGTCGTTTCTAGCTTTTTTAACAGCTCCACCTGTCCTTCCAGCAGCTCAATTCTCGCCTTTTGCCTTTCAATCACTTCGGCTGGAGTAAGTTCCCGTTTCAAGGGCCTGCCTGAAGAAGTTTTCCTTGAATCTGTTAGCCCGATTAGACCATTCTTTTCATAGGCTTTTTTCCACCTGTGGGCTGACTGTTCAATTCGTTTTATGCCAATAACGTCGGTATCGAAGCCGTTCTCCTCAAAGATTTGTCGGGGGAGTTTGCCGGCCTGGTATTCATCTATAAATCTATTTTTAAAATCATCAGTATAGGTAATAGACCGCTCGCTGACACGGTGTACATTTGGATTCTTTTGAAGTGAGTTTATCTCTGTAGTTGAAAAAGTTATTTTACTCATGTTGTCCTCTAATCCCCATATTCTAAAATTCAAGTATATATAAAAATACCTGCAGGTGGAACACTCTTTTTTTCGAGTGTCCTACCTACAGGTACCATATTAACACAGATCCTCCTTTTCTCTATTCTAAAGTATATACACTTTCGTTTTGCGCCTTATAGTTGAATTTATTTTTATACATCTCCTGATCGGCGATTTCCAAGATTTCATCCAGAGTAACCGGAGTACCCGGCTTATAGTGGTAAAACCCATGGCTGGCGGAAATATTGTATGGCTTCTGTCCAGCATTGTTAATGTTCTTGAACGCATCCTCGATATTCATCCAAACCTGCTCGACATTTGCTATTTCTTTTTCAAAAAATACAATGATGAATTCGTCACCACCAAGACGAAACAGGAAATCGTCGCGCTGGATATGACGTTCAATCGTTTCGCAGCATGTCCTGATCAAATCGTCACCTATTGCATGTCCTAAGTGGTCATTGACCTTTTTTAATCCATTAATATCAATGAAGCAAAGGATAAACTCGCGGGTATTTGTCCCGGTACTTAACTCTTGGCGCAGCATCTCGATACCGGTGCGGCGGTTCCGCACCCCTGTAAGCACATCGATGGAGGCGTGCTCCATAAGCTCCTGTTCCTTTTTCTTGATATCGGTAATATCGGTAGTGTCAATGAGGACGCAGGTTTCATCATGATAATCCACCAACTCAAAATGCAAGAGCGACCATTTCTTTTGATCGGGAGCAAGCTGCTGCTCAGTCACGTAATTTTTGACACTTTTCTCCTCATACAATCGTTCCATAATATCTTGTCTTTCTGCGGGATTGCCAAACAAGAAACCAGCATCGAGAGCCGCTAATTCTTTTCCCTCCAGTTGATAGTAGTGGATAGCCTGCTGATTGACCAACTGGATTTCGTTGTCCAGATTAATAAGGATCAACGGATTTGGATTCCTCTGGAACAAGCGGCGGAAGCTTTCCTCGTTTTTGGTTAACTTCCTCTTGTTAAAAAAATCATTTTTTCGAAATCTGTAAAAGGTTAGCGTAATTGTAAACGCGATTACGGCGGCCCCGGTTGAATTGACAAGATTTAACACGAAAGAATAATTAATTTTTCCCAAAAAGGACAGTCCGGCGATAGAAATGAGATGAGCGCCGAGCATCATCGTGAGCATGTGCTTTGGCCGGATGGGGAAAATAATCGCAGCCGCAAATAAAATAATCAGATAGGCGTAAATGTTTCCAGTGTACAACTGGCTGTTAATGGATGACACGGCTCCTATCAGGAGATACAGCGAAATATAGGAATTTACAATGAAGCTTTTGGAAACCGTGTGGCGCCTACTGCGCCGGTATAGCATGATGAATACAAGGGAGATGACTAGACCAAAAAAATGCACCACCTTCAGGGTCCATTTAAAGGCAGGCTGATTGAGATTTTGCAAAAAGAAAAAGTCAACAATGAAAAAGCATGGATAGGTGAAGATGAGCATATAGGAAACGAGCTTTAATCTCTCAAAGAGGATATCGTAGTTTGATTGTTGAAACTCGCGGTCAGGAACGGAATTCTTTTGTAGTTTTATAGTGTTTTTGTTCAAGTCAATCATCCTTTTTCCGCGAAAATCCATTTTTCCCAATGTAGTGTATCACAGGCATGGGGGCCTGTCCACGCAACAAATTAAACCATTTTTAAAGGTCATTTTATTTAAAAAATGCCATTTTCAGAGTATTATGGATTTAGTACATATTTTTAAAATGGATAGGAATGGAGTGATTGAAATGAAAGCAGTTGTTCATGCAGACAAGGCAGGTATTGAAGGGCTATCCGTTCGTGAAATGGAAGAATTGAAACCGGGCGTTGGGGAGGTGCGGGTCAAGCTGAAAACAGCAGGGCTAAATCATCGTGATTTGTTCGTGCTGGTGCGCCATAGCCCGACAGCCCCCCCGCTTATCATCGGATCGGACGGCGCCGGAGTGGTTGATGCAGTCGGAGAGGGTGTCGTTGACGTCAAGGTGGGCGATGAGGTGCTGATCAACCCGAGCCTTGGCTGGAAGGAAAAGAGCGATGCACCGCCGGCAGGGTTTGAAATTCTTGGACTCCCGTTCCATGGAACTTTTGCTGAGCAGGTAGTCGTTCCAGCCGATAACGTTGCTTTGAAACCTGGCTATTTAAGCTGGGAGGAGGCAGGTGTGCTATCATTAGCGGCGCTGACAGCCTACCGAGCTTTATTTACACAGGGCCAGGTGCGCGAAGGGATGAAGGTATTGATCCCCGGCATCGGCAGCGGAGTTGCGACTCTATTACTGCAGTTTGCCAAGGCGGCAGGAGCGGTTGTGTATGTGACTTCCCGTTCGTTAGAAAAATGTCAGAAGGCTCTAGAGCTTGGTGCGGATAAGGCGTTTGACAGCAATGAAGAATGGGAACAGGCGCTTGGCGGTGAAAAAGTGGATCTTGTCATCGAATGCGTCGGTGCGGCAACCTTTAATAAGTCATTGAAGCAGCTCCGCCCGGGTGGAACGATTGTGACTTTTGGAGCTTCGGCGGGTGATGTTGTCGAATTCAATCTGCGCGACTTTTTCTACGGCCAGTATAAGTTGTTTGGAACCACATTGGGGAGCGGCGAGGAATACAAGGAAATGCTTGAGTTTGTAACGAAGCATGAAATTAAACCAGTGGTTGACCAGATGTATTCATTAAAGGAGTTCGGCTCGGCCTTCGAGCGGATGGAAAAGGCTGAGCAGTTAGGCAAGATTGGGTTTTATATTGGATAATATTTTAGTAAAGTGCCTGGTACCAGCTTTTTGTGCGGTAGCAGGCATTTTTTTTGAAAAAATAATACCTGTCTAAAGGGGTTTGGCGGATAACATCTTAAAGTCGGCGGATATTTTATGAAGTTTGGCGGATATATCGAGAAAATGGCGGATAAACTGAAGAGTTGCTTTTAGGACCCCTTAATCCATTGGACACGAAAATGGTAAATTATTTACACTAGTGACAAGGGAAATAACCTGGAAAGGGG
>NZ_JBHSHV010000025.1:0-21379 GCF_042653105.1 Neobacillus sp. GCM10023253 | reverse complement strand
TTTGGCATGCTTATTTTTAGAATACCACACAATAAAAAGATATTTAAATGAAAAATGTTGACAAACTATTAGCTGGTTTATTTTACTTTCACTGGTTACTTAATTAAGGACAACAATTCTTATCAGAGAGATATAATGGTTAAATTTGGTGAAAACTAGAGCATTCCAGACCGGTCATCCCTTCCTAGGAATAACAAGCTTACTTTGATGAAAACGGTTGTTGTCACACTTTGTCATATAATTAAATATTACAAATCGATTACAATTATATTACATAAAGCAAGGCGTAAACATAGGATTTCCTCGATTTCATTATTCCTCCTGTATAGTTATTAATATACTATTTGTAATAAAAAGTATAGATTCTACCAATTCTGTATTCATATTAGTAGATTAAAAACGAACTACCACTTTTGGTGGATGTTTTTTTGTTGGTTATTTCATTATTATGTCTTATTGGAGCAAAATAATGAAAGGTAGGAAGTAAAACAGTGAAGAAAAATCTAGTAACAGCAGCTGCAACAGCTGGGCTCGTCCTTACTGCTTTTGGAGCCACAGCAAGTGCACAAGAACCCGCATATACGGTTCGTCCTGGTGACAGCCTTTGGAAAATTGCCAATTCCAATCATGTATCTATTAACCAATTAAAAGAATGGAATTCTCTTTCAAGTGATACCATCTATGTCAATCAGAAACTATCACTAACATACACTGTCAAACGAGGAGATAGTCTTTGGCAAATTGCTAAGGACAATGGTACAACCGTAGATGAACTAAAACGTTTGAATGGCATGACATCAAGTTATATTCGAATTGGACAGTCATTAAAAATTGTAGGAACAAATTCAAATGATTCTTCTTATAAAGTTCAAAAAGGTGATTCTCTTTCAGTCATAGGAGCCCGTTTTAATCTATCAGTGTCCCAGCTTAAAGCAATAAACCAGTTATCCTCTGACACGATTTATGCTGGACAGACGTTAGAGGTTAGCAGTGTGGAAAATCCAGCCATTGTGACGAAATCAGAATCAGTTACAACTGGAAATATAGCAGCAGCTTCAAGTGCTGTATCAACACCGAGCACTCAAGCCACTTCAACTGCAGTTTCATCACAAAGCACAGAGACAACATCAAGTGTACCTGCAACTGGTACTACAGAGGGAGTTTCTAATACAAAAGCTGCAGAGAATTCTGCAGTAACTTCTGGTGCAACAACCGGACAAGCACCGGCAGCATCAAGTGCACCAGCAACAACAGAAAAAGCACCGGTAACAACCAGTACACCAGCAACGCAGGAAAACGCACCGGCAACTTCCAGTGCACCAGCAACGACAGAAAACGCACCGGTAACATCTAGTTCAACAGCAACAACTGGAAACTCAACAACGAATTCAAATCCAGCAGCACCGGTTCAACAGCCAGCACCTGCTACTGAAGCAGCTCAAAAACCTGTAACTTCATCAGCATCTGCCGTTCAGGGAGTGATAGAAGAGGCTAAGAAATATCTAGGTTCGCCGTATAAATGGGGAGGAAACACTCCAGCAGGTTTCGATTGCAGTGGCTTTACTGTATATGTGTTTAATAAAGTCGGCATTTCCTTACCACGGACTGCTGCAACACAATGGGATGCAACAACACCAGTGGCTTCGCCAAGTATAGGAGATCTTGTTTTCTTTCAAACTTATAAACTCGGACCATCCCATGTTGGCATTTATTTAGGAAACAACAAATTTATCAGTGCAGCCTCAACAGGGGTAACGATCTCAGATATGACATCTACCTATTGGAAGACTAGATATCTCGGTGCAAAAACTCCTTACTAAACTTTAATAGTAATATGATTTTAATAATGTAGACAGTGTGAAAAAATGGTAACTCAGCTATTTTTCACACTGTCTTTTTTTGTTAATCAGTGACAGTCATTAATTATGAGAGACTCATAACCGCTAATCAAAGGGTGAAAGAGAGCATATTAAGGTTAAGGGAGGTTCATAACCGTTAAGTCTTGACGCGGTTTTAACTAAAGAACGAAATATCTCTGATGAATGAATCAGAGATATTTCTGTTGTATCAAGTGAAATTGACCGGCCTAGCGGCCAGGGGAAAAAGGGGGGGAATTCAGAGTGGCCCACTACCGTGGGATTTGAGGGCATTAGGCATAGGCATCGCCGCAAGCTGCTCCCTTTTTTTGATTTTCCTTTTACTAAGTTGGTGTCGCCTATCGGCTCTTTGGAGGAGAAGAGGGGTGTTCCCCTCACCCTTAATGAAATTTTTCTAGGCTGTCCAAATGGGCATCTTTTTTTAATTTTCAGGAGGTGTGTCAATGCGGTCGATTTATTTCGCTCAGCAGTTTATAAGTAACCTAGAAGGAAGAAGTTGTATCGTTTCTAGGCAGCACTGTCCAGAGGGAATACATATCACATAGGAACGTGCTGGCATAAATTAATAAAATAATATTCATTTTTTAAAAAATGGCGGTGAGAGAGAAAATGATTGAAGTAAAGGAATCAAAATATGGCAGAGGGATATTTGCAACCCGTGATATTCATAATGGTGAACTGATACACGAAGCTCCAGTTATTGTATCTCCTGGTAAAGATTATAAATATTTAACAAAGACGATAATGAGGGACTATGTGTTCTGGTGGGACCAAGATAATGATGAAGTTGCACTTGCGTTAGGATATGGTTCTTTATTTAACCACTCCTATAGGCCTAATGCCATATATGGACTCAACTTTGCCAATAGAACAATTGACTTTTATGCACATATCGACATAAAAGCTGGAGAAGAAATTCTAATAAACTATAATGGAGAACCTGATGACGATGAGTCCTTATGGTTTGACGTCATCTGAACCTCTAGGCTTGACAAAGTTTTATGATAAAAAATAACGAATAAAAAGTGCCAGGCACCACCCAATTTTCTGGATGGTGCCTGGCATTTTTTGCTGTAGTTAGCATTTTGAAGAAGCGGGCGCATGAACGGAATAAGAAGTGTGGCTGTCTTGCTTATAATGACCAAATTGTTTAAGGATTCAAAGGGACAGTATTTTACAAAAAACAGGAACCCTCCCCCGAATGACATGCTTAATCATAATGTGACTCGGGTGGTGCCAGGCACTCTTTTTACCTAAAATGCACTGAATTATATAAAAGGAGGCATTTAATTAGCCGAATATTCATAAGATTAGTATTGGTTAGACCGGTATACCGCCATACCGCCATACCGTTAGACCACAAAAGAAGGAAGGGTTTAGATGAAAACAATTATTAAGAATGGGATGGTCGTAACTTCTGGGAGTACCTTTAAAGCTGATATTTTGATTCAAGGTGATTCCATTACATCCATTTCAAGCGACATTACTCCAGAACCTTCAGACAAAATCATCGATGCGGAGGGACAATATGTTTTTCCGGGCGGAATTGATGTACATACCCATCTGGAATGGCCGCTTATGGATACAGAAACTGCGGATGATTTTGTAAGCGGAACCAGAGCAGCTGCAGTCGGTGGAATTACAAGTATCATCAATTTTACGAAACCCAAAAAAGGGGCATCCCTGATAGCCACTCAAGAGGAATGGATCGAAAAGGGGAAAAAATCGGTCATCGACTATGGTCTCCATGCCATTATCAACGAATACAGCGATAGGGTACTAGAGGAATTGCCAATTTTAGCAGAAACCTACGGTGTTGGTTCGATCAAGCTCTTTATGGCTTATAAAGGGGAAATGATGGTCAATGATCTTGAAATGTACAAAATCATGAAAAAGGCAGGAGAGCTGGGAGTCATCACCAATGTCCATGCTGAAAATGGAGATATTATTGACGAAATGATTGCGCAGGCATTAGCGGAAGGAAACACAGATCCCATCTATCATGGATATACTCGGCCAACCATTATGGAGGCAGAGGCGACAGGGAGAGCCTTGGCCATTGCGGAAGCGGCAAATGCCCCCATTTATATTGTCCATGTTAGCTGTTCGGAGGCTTTGGAAAAAGTAGTGGAAGCGAAAAAACGTGGTGTGCAAGCCTTTGCTGAAACCTGCCCACAGTATTTGGTTCTTGATATTAGTTATTTAGACCAACCTAACTTTGAAGGTGGAAAATATGTATGCTCCCCGCCACTTAGAGAAAAGTGGAACCAAGATGTTTTATGGAATGGGTTACAAACTGGCATGATCTCCGTTGCAGGTTCTGATCATTGCCCTTTCCGGTTTCATGATCAAAAAGCGATGGGCAAGGACAATTTTTCAAAAATCCCAAATGGGTTACCTGGTTTGGAGGATATTTTCTCCATCCTCTATCATTTCGGCGTTCACGAAGGACGAATTTCATTAAATCAATTTGTTGAAATCATCAGTACTAATCCTGCCAAGATATTTGGAATTCCTAAAAAAGGAGATATATCGATTGGGTATGATGCCGATCTCGTCATTTTGAACCCTAATGGTTCCAGAGTCATTACCTCGGCAAGCCAATATCAAAATGTAGATTACAATGCTTACGAAGGATTGGAGGTGCAAGGAATCATTACAAACGTTCTATCTCGTGGAGAAGTGATTGTGAAGGATGGACAATTTATAGGCGATGCAGGCCGCGGAAAATATCTGCACCGCAACAGGCGGCACAATCGAGACAGCCTCTTCCACTCACCAAAGAACGACCAAGCTACAGAAACGATTAGATAAAATTGCTATTCATATGGGGAAGGCAGACTTTGATGGTCTATTAACTTGCAGCATTGAAAAAGGGGGAAAATAAATTGAGTACAACAGCCATTTTGGTGACCATATACTTTCTGTTGCTGATCGGATGGGGATTTTATAACTATGTAAAAAAGCAGAAGTCAGGACACAACTCGCTTGAGGAACAATTTATTGGGGATCGCTCCTATACGACAGGTCCATTAATGGCTTCACTAGTAGCCATTTGGGGTTCCAATTATACCTTAATCGCTGCGGCAGAATCGGGGTTTACTAGTGGTATATCGGGAGTCATCTGGTATGGTTTGGGGATCGTCATTCCATTATTCCTTTTTTCTTGGCCCTTAAATATACCAGCAAGGATTCGTGAACTGCATCCTAAAGGTCTTACATTTATTGAAATCATCGGGAAAAGATATGATGAAAAATCAAGGCTGGCTGCGCTCGTGATCTTATTTATTTCTAATATCTTGTTTATTATATCTATCGTTTTAGCGACAGGAATTGTCCTTAAATCATTGCTGGATATTGACTTATCAACGGCGATCATTATTGGCGGCGGGGTTATGATCATCTATACAGCATTAAGTGGTTTCGATGCTTTAATCTATGGCCGAATTTTTCAGCTTGCTTTAGCCGGAAGTGCTGTTGCAGTTGCGATTATCTTGTCTGTCAACGCATTTTCTCTGCCTGAACTAATCAATAAAGTGTCTGCCAATAGTGGTGAAATGTTAAATGCGGTTAAATGGGGACCAACAGAGATGCTTGACTTCTGTATTGCGAGTGTTGGTTTTGTTTTTGGCTCTCCCATTCTCTACCAAATTGCATTTTCTGGTAAAAATGACAAAGTAGTGACTCGGGCGTTTCGATTGTTCCCACTTGCATGGGCTCCATTTGCTGTTGGTACGGCTATTATGGGAATGGTTGCCTTCTTATTATACCCTGGAATTAAGGGGCAGGATGCGGCGATGACATTGGTTGCAAATTTATTCCCAGAATGGGCAGCTGTCCTATTCTTTCTTGGTGCTCTTGCATTGGTTTTTTCTACCGCAGATGGAGCTATTAATAATTTAGCCTCTATCGTTATATTTGATATCTACCAAAAGCACAGCAACAAAGAGATGACTCCTAAAAAGGCCTCTATATTAAGTATGACTACCCAAGTGTCACTGGGAGTGATTGGAATGATCGGAGCACTTAACTTTGGGGATGGCGTGCTGGCCTTGTTAGTTTTAAATGGAACAGTCAATATTCCATTCATATTTGTGATTGTTCTAGGATTATATTGGAAAAGGACTCATCCTACTGCAGCATTTTGGTCGATGATTATAGGAATCACTTCCGTAATCGTTCTTTACTTTGGTTTCAATCAGTCTATCTATACAAACTTTATCGGAATCGTTACTTCTATCGTGATCTTAGTTGTTGGTAGTTTACTATTGACGAAAAAAGATACTGATTATATATCTCTAACGGCTCGGAATGTATCAAAGGAGGGTGATGGTGTTGCCTAAAGTAGTCCTTGGTTCCATTATGTCTGTCATTGCCTATATGGTGATCTTTTTCATAGCAAAAGCATCTGCGGGCAGCTCATTAGTGATTCCAGTTGAGTTTTTATATTTATTTTTAGTATACGGAGTTGGGGGTTGTTTGTTATTCGTTTTTGTTTTGCCAGTCCTAATCATCGTTGGTGAATTAAAAGGCAAGAAAAATAGTAATCAATCAATCCGGAAATAGCAGACTAATTTCAGACGCAAGGGGGATCCAATTGTTTAAGCCAGTTGAAAAGAGTAAACGAAACTATGAACTTGTCATTGAACAACTGCATTTGTTAATTGCTGAAGAAAAAATAAAACCAGGTGACTTAATTTTGCCTGAGCGTAAGCTTGCCGAGCAGCTAAATGTAAGCAGGACCTCGGTTCGGGAAGCACTGCGCATTTTAGAAGCACTCGATGTGGTGTACGTAAAGCCGGGGGAAGGCACCTTTCTTAAAAAGCCGTCCATGAATGGGATCATTGCCCCTTTGCTGATGTTTTTACAAGAAGATACAGATAGTCATAGTAATCTTTTTGAAACAAGAACATTGCTGGAATCCGGAATTGCCAGGCTGGCTGCCCTAAGAAGAACAGAAGAGGATTTGAAGGCCATTGGAACATATGCATACGAAATTAAGGAAACCAGTGATTTAGAAAAAGTCATTCAAGCGGATATTCATTTCCATGAAAGTGTGTTAAAGGCGGCCAAAAATCCTACTCTTAATAGTTTTATCACGATCGTACAAGAATTGATGAAACATGGGATTCGAAAAACAAGAAGCATTCTCTTTACGGAGGATGGAGAAAACGAAATATCAGCAAACTATCATATCAAAATCTTCCATGCAATTCGTGACCAGGATCCGGATGCAGCTTATCATGCGATGTATGAACATCTTGAATATACCGCTAACAAATCCATTGCTATACAAAATCAGCAGAAAAACCTCTCATAAATACATTCTTTAAGGTGGTGGAAGCAAAGTTTCCCCGTAGATACCATACATTAGCTTTGCCAAAATAACGCTCAAGGTAATCTTGGTTCATTACGTTTTATGCCTTGAGCGAAGCGGAAGGAATGGGGGATAACGATGAAAAAAGGGATCCATGATATACCTTTTCTTACTAGATGGTCGATTGATTGGTTTTTGGAGAGGGCTGCATTTTACGAGCTAGAAGGTATAGAACTTAATCTGCTTGAGAAGGAAGGGTATCTCGATTTAAATACTTCACTTTCGGAAGTGAGGACGATAGCGGAAGTAGTAAAAAGACATGGTTTGGAAGTGCCAACATTGTCAACAGGCCTGCATAATCAATACGCGCTGTCCTCAGAAAACACAGGCCTGCGGAAACGTGGAGAAGAAATTGCCTTTCAGATGATTGAAATAGCTGCTGAGTTAGGAGCCTCGATCATTCAAATTGTTCCTGGCACCATCAGCCGGGATACTACCTATGAACAGGTCTATCAAAGGTCACAGGAATCCCTAGCTTTACTGGCATCTGAGGCATCTGCAGCAGGTGTGACCATTGCAGTTGAAAATGTATGTAATAAGTTCTTGCCTAGTCCATTGGAATTTGCTCGATTTCTTACGGAAATTAATCATCCCGCAGTGAAGGCCTATTTCGATACTGGAAATGCAATGGTAACCGGCCATCCGGAACATTTTATCCACGCGCTCGGGGACCAAATAGTGGCTGTCCATGTAAAGGATTATCGGTATGACTCAGGTGATTTTACCGCTCCCCTTAGCGGTGACGCAGAATGGCCGGGGATTATGAATGCCTTACAGAGGGCTGAAATGGAAGGGTATCTCATCTCTACGCCGCCATTATATAAGCATTGTCCTGAGCGATTAATAGAATCGGCCTCAGCTGATTTAACCGCATTGCTTAATCTAGTTGAGAAATGAAAATGTAATGAAAGAGAAAGGATGATTTAAATGACGGTTTTACTAACGGGGGGTTCCGGCTTTGTAGGGATTAATATTACAGAAAGACTCCTGGATGAAAATTTACATGTTGTAAATTATGCGACTCTTCCAGTGCCGGATGAAGCTCTCCCGTCCTTAAAGGGCCGACGTGGACATTATGAATTTGTGGAAGGAAATGTATTAGATCGTGAACGATTAGACTCCGTCATTGCAAAATATAACATTAAGACGATTATTCATGCTGCCGTGATGACACCTGATTTTAAAAGAGAACAACAATCGAGTAAGGATGTTACGAATGTTAATTATATGGGGACGGTTGAAGTGTTGGAATCTGCCCGAAGACATGGGATTGAGAAATTTGTTTATTTAAGTTCCGTATCCGTGTATGGTGACACTGCTTATTCCGATAATAGACTATCTGAAACAGACTCTATTCCCACGCCGAGATCTTTATATGAGATCACAAAGTATGCAGCGGAGAGAACGGTACTTAGATATAAAGAGTTATTTGGTTTATCAGTATTAGTGGTACGAATCGGTCAAGTGTTTGGACCGTGGGAGCGTTATACAGGTATTAGGCACACTCTTTCGGGACCGTTTCAGGCAACGAGGCTTGCGTTTTTTAATCAGGATGTTTTGATGCCATGGCCTGGTATGAGAGATTGGGTCTACAGCCGTGATGTTGCCAATGCCATTGTGCATCTGATGCAACATCATGATTTGCACTTTGATCTATATAATATTGGCCCAGGTCAGCAATGGAGCGTGGAGGATTGGTGTAAACTGCTAGAAAAGGAGTTTCCTAGTTTCCGCTATTGTGTAGTTGACAATCCAGACGAAGCCAATATCGACTACTTCGCTCCGAAAGATGCCAGCAGATTAGTGATTGAGCGACTACAACAAGACGGAGGCTACACTCCTAAATATGGACTAAAAGAGGCTTTTAATGATTATATGAAGTGGATCAAAAATACCTCACTGTTTTGGATAGAAGAAAAGGAGACTACTCCCTCTCATAAGGGGAGAGTGGTGCAGACTAGGGTGTCAAGCTGTGTAAAATATCCCTTCAACACGTTTTGAGCGATTTTTTTGGATGATTTTTTTTCAAGATTCAAGTTATCTATTAATTGAATCCTTATCTGTAACATATTTTAAAGATGAGAAAAAAACTCTAACAGTATTCAATACTATTAGAGTTTTTTTATGCAATGATTATTCTACCAAGCGAATTTTGCCGAAGAATGAAGTTCTGAAAGGGATAGTGCGCGAAAGTAGTGCCTTTATCTTTTAGAAAAACGTCCTAGAACACAAGAAATCCACCCGAAGAACAAAAACAGGGACTGGACTATATAAGCGTTATGAAAAAAATCTAGAGGCATTAAAATTATCAATAGAGTGAAAAATAGGGACGGTTTTCGTGGTTCTGAGGCATAAGAACCGTCCCTATGTGTCTTACTTGGCTGCCTGCTTAACGATTACGATTTTGTTTTTTGCTGCCAGCATTATCATTCGGGGAGTCGCCAGTGCCATTCTTGCTTTTGCTGTTTGGCGTGCCATAGACTTGATTATCGCTGGTCACCTTTGCTCCCGTTAAGAAGTTATCTTTTGTGTCCATTGCCTTCATCTCCTAAGTAATAATTTTAAAAGCCTAGTTATTATTTGTTCTGAAAAGAAGAAACATACAAAATTGATGTTTACCCACTATTGCGGGAAAAGCAAACAAGGGAAATTTCGAGTGAAACGGAAATCTAGCAGGAAGAAAGTCCAAGGCAAACTAAGAGAAAGTAAAGAATGGCTGAAGACTAATCGAATAAAGATATCCATACAATTATGGATAGATTTAGACGCTCACTTATAGGCTATTACAACTATTATTGCATCACAGATAATACCCAAACTGTTAACAATTTCAAAGAGAAAATCGAGTATTTACTATTTAAATGGCTACCGTAAGGTAGAGAGGTTCTCTTCTACTCGACTAATGGAATAATGATGATGGTAAAATGAAGTAAAAAGAAGCAAAATAAAGGTAATATAATTTAATATGTTAAGGTGAAAGTGTAGGTGAGGACAATATGTTAGAAGATGAATTATTCTCAAATAAGGCATCTAATGTTTATGAAATATATTCAAAAATACTTGATTCATTGAAAGAAATAGGACCTTTTGAAATTGAGTTAAAAAAGACTTCTATACATCTTTTGAATAAATCTTCCTTTGGAGGAGTTCACCCAAAAAAGAAATGGTTAGATTTTAATTTAGTAACAAGCCATCAAATTGAACACGAGAAGATAACTAAGATTGAACAAGTTTCCAAAAACAGATTTCATAATAACTTTAGATTTCATAGTGTAGACGAACTAAATAAAGAGTTTTTAGTTCTTCTAAAAGAATCATATCGATTGATGAGTTAGTTAAGAAAGGATATTAAATATCAATGAATAGCATTTTCTTAGGAATTATATCTGGTCTAATATTTGGTTTATTATCTGTACTAATAATGCTTCCGATGAAATTTGAAGATAAACGTACTGCTATTATTGGTTCATTTATAAATCGTTTTACGATTGGTTTCTTAATATCAGTAACTGTTCTTCCTTTATATGGTTGGACAAAAGGAATTTTGATAGGGTTGTTAATTAGCCTCCCAGACGCACTTATTACAAAAGCCTATTTACCAATCATTGGCTTAGGAGTAATCGGAGGAGCGATTATTGGAGGCTTTATTGGCTAAGGTGGCGTTGATTCAGGAAGGATTAACCGCCTTTTTAAAGGCAAGTGCTGTCACTACCCGCTATTTGTCGAATTCTGCTCGACAAGGTTCGGGTGGTGCCAGGCACTCCTTTTATTTATTCAATAATTTCATTTTTCAATGGAGTATCCTTTGTATTGATGGCAAGTTTCTTTTTATTTTTTATGATTCCTAATCCAATCATAAGTGCGAATAATAGCAGCAACCAAGAAATATAAGCAGGCAAGGCTGTGATCATAATGGCAATCCAAGCAAAAAATAAGGATGCAGGGCTTATGACTTTAAGTATTCGATAAATGATTTTGCTGACTTTTGCTTTATATAATGGAGTGGCTTCTAATAAAAAAATAAACGGGTTACAAAACGTTCCAAATGCTAAAGGTATAACCATATATATAGGCAATTGAATATTCATAGTAAATTCTAATAGCAAGACCAAACCTATTGAAAATGATTGCATAATATAATCCAAATGTGCCGCTTTAAGTTTTCTCGGATTCGTAAAAAAATCGTTTAGTTGACTATTTTTCAAGTAAAATACCGCTCCAAGTGGCAAAGATAGTATAAGGCCAGCCATAAAAATAAATATGGCCCAATTCAAAAGAAAAGAATTCATAAGATAACCCTCCCCAAGGATTTATACGCAAAAAGATTTCGGAAAACTTTGAGATAAAAAATAGTTCCCACATAAACCAATGGAACAACAATAAGGTACATAAAAAGCGAAGATTCGACTGATCAAAGTGCTAATGATTGACGCACTTTCTTCTTTTTTCGAATGAATCGTTTATCAATAAAGAAAGCCGTAAGCATTGCAGCTAAACTGATTAAAACGGGTATCCCGAAAGATTCATAGGAAAACGGACTGCCTTGGAATTTTAGATTTTTAGCACGATATTCTATTCGCTTGGCACCATATTTAGCGGTTAGGACGTCCTCTTGCTTCGCTAAATCTTCGAGTGTAACATCAAACATAAATCTGTCTGAGTAGCCGCTGTGAATAAACTCGAGGTTAACTTTGTTATCCCTTACGTTCCAATCCTTGACTTCTTCTGCAGCTAAAGACTCCGCTTCTTCCCCCGGAACGAACATTCGATTTAGCTTCGGCACATTCCACGTGTAATATCGAGTAACTAGGTTAAGGTGATACTTCGTAACGATAGGCTGCTTGGCATTTGAGACGGTGTAGATTTTTGTTGTTCCAGAATTTGCATAAGTATCAAAAATCGTGGTAAGTGCCCCCTCATCCATCCCATTATACAACCATACCCCTGCGGTCTTTTTGTGCCATTGGAATGCTGTGTTGAACGTATAAATCAATTCACTTCCATCCACATAATATGGATCAATCTTTGGATTTTTTACGAAATGATAAGAAGGGTAATGGAGCTTATTTGCTATTTTCTCTGCCATTGGTTCACCTAATTGCTTTGAAATCACATAGAGGACTGCATCGATTCCAGAGGTAATTGCTGCTGAAGAAACAATGTTCCCGTCTACGACATAACGCAAATCCCTTCTCCACTTTATATCAGGATATTTAGTAACTTCTTGATAATCAAAACTTTTCCAGTCAGTTGTTGCTTCTTTCCCTTTTAATAGACCTGCATCCGCCAGATTCAACCCTCCAGCGCATATGCTTAACAATTCTGTATCAGAATGTTTTTGAATCCATTCCCGGACAGGTTTATACTTTACTTCGTCAACGATAGGCATGGCGGGGATTACAATAAGGTCTGGACTTCTTCCTAATAATCGATCCAGTTCATCAAAAGAATAGTGCGGAATCAGATCCAAACCCCCAGAGAGTGTTTTCATATTTTTGTCCGGAGCAACTGCATAAACGTTATAAGATTCAGTCATCGCAAACATTTCATAAGGAACCATAAAATCAAACACTTCGGTGGTCTGATTGGATAAAATCACAGCTACTGTTGGTTTTTTTGGATTATGTTCCGGTACACTCACGCGTTGTAAAGCAGGGATTGGTGTTTGTCTAGCAGGATTCCAATATTCCTGATTGGTGCGAATATATCCATACAAACCAATCCCTCCAAAAAATAAAACGAATGTCATGACATAGACAACTACACGTAATAATAACTTCATATAGATTCCCCTCTAATTAATATTTTTTAATTAATTTCACTAAGAAAAACTACTCCATCTTTATAAACACCCGCCTTTGCAAGCAATATGATTCAAATTTTCCAGTAACATCGCAGACTAGACCCATTTTATTGCTGTTGATTTTATAACATAGATCCTTATTTAATTGCTTAATCATAAATGTTGTATATATACAAATATAAATCATTTTTATCCGTTGTCAATAAACAATTGTTGTATTTATACAATTATTTTATATAAAAACGGCTGCCTGAAAATGAAACTTCTATTCAATATCCAGGCAGCCGTTCTATTTTTTAATGCTTAACGTTTGTCTTCTTGATTATCTCCAACAAAATAGCCACACTTTCATCTACTTGCTTTCGCTTGTTTTCTGGAACTTGTTTTAAAATGTCGGCAAATAACTGATGATGTTTCTCATGAGCATTCGCTACTGTTTCCAAGCCCTTTCCGGTAAGTTTGATAAGTACTTCCCTTCTATTGTCCAGGTTGTGCTGCCTTTCCACCAGGCCGGATTTCACAAGTGGATCCAGAGTCCTTGTCAACGTGGAAGGCTCCACACCAAGAATGCCAGCCAAATCTCCGTGACGGAAGGTATTGGAACCAATTTCCATTAAAAGATGCAATTGTTTTGGGGTCAGCCCTTCAACAAAAGACTTATCACCACCGAGTACACCCGACATTTTTATAATAGACAATAAGAATTTACCGAATATTTCCTGTCCCATTTTTCATCACCTGTTTATCGTGTTTTATAACTGGTATATCAAAACTATTGTACTTTTGCAATAGTTGTAACTTAGCGCAGACATAAGAAAACTTAGTTGATAGTTGTAAATACTTAAAGAACCGCCTGCAGCGATCCCATCTACTTTGATATAAAAAAATAGTATCCATAAAGGTTAACAAAGTGCGAGTTTTGCTTCTATTTGACATTATTCGTAGTGACTGGCATTTTTACCCCCGTTTTACGCTACGTAAAAGAAATTATTGTCACAAAATATCCACCTTTTTATGAAAACCACCCTATCCGTTTTCCTCACCAAACCATAAATAGAGTCTGAATAGAGTTTTCCAATAAACAAGGATGGTGGTTGAAGATGGCAAAGTATCGAATGGTGCGAACTGAATTTTGGGACAATCCCGTTGTGGAAGAGATGACCCCGGAGGAGAAGTATTTTTACCTCTATCTGCTGACAAATTCAAAAACAACGCAAATTGGCATCTATCGAATCACGAAGAAGCAAATGGCTTTTCATTTGGGCTATTCGATGGAGACTGTTCATTCGTTAATGGAACGATTTGCCGAGCAGCATCAGTTGATTCGCTATAATCCGGAAACTAGAGAACTGGCAATTAAATACTGGGGGGAATATAACCTGCATAAAGGCGGGAAACCGATCATGGACTGTATCATTTCCGAGCGAATAACAAGCGTAGGCTCAACTATATAGTTGCGATTCTTAGAAACTGGGAAAATGAATCATTACTGACCGTAGCAGATATTGATGCCAAACAGGCACCCCAACAAGCAGTACCAATGTCAAGAAAATCAACTGAAAGCGTTCGTACCGGAAGAGATATTCCATGTGGATTCCAACTTGATCTAACGGCAGGTGAAGAGGAATGAGTATGGCTGAAAAAGCGTTCTTAGGCAGTTTGATGAAGGCGGAGTACTTACTAACGGATACCGTGATTCAGCCTGAACAGCTAGAAAGTGCACGGCATGAACAAGAAGGACTTTTTTTTCATCTTTGCCTGCAGCCCGCAAGAGGCTCATGGCTGTCACATTCCTGTAGAACTTTTTGATTAATAGTCAAGAACTACTCCTAAAAGTTATATTCAATTTTCTAAGTCTATTTGTTTCATTATCTGGTACTTTTCCCAAGTTATTGATAAGTGATTGTTAGAATCATCATGCAACTCTATAATGGCTCTAGAGATAGCGCTTTCTTATAAAAACTATAAGGAGTAATTCATTATGATGCAGAAATTGCAGCGATTTGGTGGAGCCATGTTTATTCCAGTAATGATTATGCCGGCTATGGGATTGTTACTAGGACTCAGCAACACTTTATTAAATGAGCAAATGGTTGGAAGTATTGCTGCTAAAGGTACCATTTGGTATACATTTTGGAAATTAATTTTCGATGGGAGTTACGTTGTATTTCAAAATATTCCCCTTTTATTTGTGATCGGTTTACCTATTGGTTTAGCAAAGAAATCTAAGAGCAGGGCAGCACTGGAAGCTTTCGTTATTTATATGTTTTTTAATGTATTTATCAATTCATTATTATCATCATCTGGTTCAACTTTTGGGGTGGATTTCTCCAAGGATGTAGGCGGATATAGCGGATTAGCAAGTATAGCAGGTATTAAAACGCTTGATACGAGTATGGTTGGTGCATTAATTATTGCAGGAATTACAATCTGGCTTCATGAACGCTTTTATGATAAAAAATTGCCAGACCTTTTAGCAATTTTCCAAGGAAGCGCCTTGGTCACGATAGTAGGATTCTTAGTTATGATACCAGTAGCATTTTTAACTTGTCTTGTCTGGCCACATATTCAAGAATGGATTTTTTCACTTCAAGGGCTATTAAAAACATCTGGAGCTATAGGTGTAGGGCTTTACAGTTTTCTAGAAAGAATTCTGATTCCAACTGGTTTACACCATTTTATCTGGCAACCCTTTGCCTATGGACCGGCTGCAGTAAATGGGGGACTTCTAGCTTATTGGTTTTCTCATGTAGCAGAGTTTGCAAATTCGACTAAATCAATGACAGAGTTATTTCCTCAGGGTGGTTTTACCTTATTTGGGAATTCCAAAGTATTTGGATGCTTGGGCATAGCAATCGCACTGATCATTACAAGTAGACCTGAGAAAAGAAAACAAACAATTGGATTAATTTTACCTGTTGCATTTACTGCAGTAATTACAGGGATAACAGAACCAATAGAGTTTACATTCTTGTTCATTGCTCCTTATTTATTTCTAATACATGCTATTTTGGCCGGTTTAATGACTGCAATTATGTATGCCTTTGGTGTTTCAGGTAACTTCATATACGGCTTACTCGATTTCTCGATCACTTGGGCAAGTACCTGGCAAAATCACTGGGCCACTTGGCTGCTTCAAATAGGTATTGGTTTAGGATTTACCGTTATCTATGTGGTTTTATTTAGATATCTAATTATTAAGTTTAATATTTTGACGCCAGGCAGAGAGTCTGATGATGTAGAAAGCAAGTTATATACGAAAGCGGATTATAAAGA
This sequence comes from Neobacillus sp. GCM10023253, assembly GCF_042653105.1. NCBI lineage: Bacteria > Bacillati > Bacillota > Bacilli > Caryophanales > Bacillaceae > Neobacillus > Neobacillus sp. GCM10023253. The sequence continues at coordinate 5,046 of NZ_JBHSHV010000025.1, read as the reverse complement.
AAAGAAATTAGGAAATACAGGTGGAGACACTTCTTTTGAACAATTAGCAGAATACTTTTTAGCAGATTTAGGTGGCGCTGCAAATATTCAAGATATTACAAACTGTGCAACGAGATTACGTGTTACAGTAAAAGATCCTGAAAAACTAGAAAGTGAACAAGTTTTTAGAAAACATGGAGCACATGGCTTAGTTCGGAATAAACAAGCGATCCAAGTAATAGTTGGACTCTCAGTTGGTCAAGTTCGAGATAAAATAGAAGAAAAGATTAAAAGTGTTGGATAGAAATATAGGATGTTAGAAGTTAATGAAATCTCCCAATGAGTGAAACCTTTCCCATCATCTTTCCAAACTATTACGATGAAGGGAAAATCGCAGTATACTCACCTTAAAGAAATATTTATACACTAAGACATAACAACAATAAGGAAAGAGGGACTTAAAATGAAAAAAAATTCTGTAGTAATTGCTGGTGGGGGAAGTACTTATACAGCTGGAATTGTAATGATGTTAATTGAAAATCAAGATAAATTTCCATTACGGAAATTAAAATTTTACGATAATAATAAAGAACGTCAAGATATCGTTGCGAAGGCATGTGAAATTATCATTAAGGAACGTGCTCCTAAAATTGAATTCACAGCAACAACAGATCCCGAGGAAGCTTTTACAGATGTTGATTTCGTAATGGCACATATTCGTGTTGGTGGTCTAAAAATGCGTGAACAAGATGAAAAGGTCCCATTAAAATATGGGGTCGTTGGCCAAGAAACATGTGGACCTGGCGGCATGGCCTATGGTATGCGTTCCATTCCAGGAGTAATTGAATTAATTGATTATATGGAAAAGTATTCACCGAGTGCTTGGATGTTAAACTACTCTAACCCAGCTTCGATTGTTGCAGAGGCTACACGTATCTTACGTCCTAACTCGAAAATCATTAATATTTGTGATATGCCGGTTGCCATTAAAAAATCAATGGCTGACATTTTAGGGTTGGAATCTGAGAATGATATGATTGAACGGTATTATGGACTAAACCATTTTGGTTGGTGGACTGAGCTTTATGATAAAGAAGGCAATGACTTAATGCCAAGATTGAAAGAACATGTAAAACAATGGGGGTATGGGGCTAAAAATGATGGGATTAATAATCCACTGCTAGCGGAATCCAGCTGGATGGATACATTTACTAAAGCTAAGGACGTATACGCTGTAGACCCGGATACACTACCAAATACGTATTTAAAATATTATTTATTCCCTGACTATGTAGTACAACATTCAAACCCAGAACATACACGGGCAAACGAAGTGATGGATCATCGTGAAAAGAATGTTTTTGCCGAATGTACACGAATTGCCGAAGCCGGTACCGCTGAAGGAACAAGTATTGAAGCCGGGGAACACGCGGAATTCATCGTTCGATTGGCAGGAGCGCTTGCCTACAACACATATGAAAGAATGCTATTAATTGTTCCTAATAATGGGGCGATTGCAAACGTTGATCCAACTGCAATGGTTGAGATTCCATGTTTAGTAAGTAAAGCAGGTGTGGAACCATTATCTATTGGGACGATTCCTCAATTCCAAAAGGGATTGATTGAACAACAAGTATCAGTAGAAAAATTAGTCGTTCAAGCTTATTTAGAAAAATCCTATCAAAAACTTTGGCAGGCCATCACATTGTCAAAGACAGTACCAAGTGCAAGTGTTGCAAAGGCAATTTTAGATGATCTTATCGAGGAAAACAAGGATTTTTGGCCGGAACTTTCTTAAGGAAAAAGGGTTTGCTAAAAGTAGCAGGGTATGAGGTGTTTTCATACCCTGTTGCCTGTTTTAATTAAATTAGGAGGATCTCCTTGTGAATCTTGAAAAGTTAATTAATAAAAATTATGAGTATTTGAGTGATACTGATTTTACTATTGCTAAGTACGTTCTAGCTAATAAAGATAAAATTGGGAACATGGGTATTAATCTGTTAGCTAAAAATAGTTTAGCATCCAAATCATCTGTATTAAGATTTGCTCAAAAATTAGGCTTTAGTGGTTACAGTGAATTTAAAAACTTTGTAAAGTGGGAAAATGCCAGCCCAAATGAGGAACTTAAACCAAATGAATTATTTGAACAGGTTCTTTATGATGTCAATAAAACGTTAGACTATTTAAATAGTGTGGACTTTGAACCTATTTATAAAGCAATTGATACTAGTGAAAATATTTATGTCATTTCTACAGGTTTAGCACAGAAAAATCAAGCTGCAGAACTGCAACGATTATTCCTGCTTATTGGCAAACCTGTTCAAATTATTCCTGCAATGGCCCAAGCAAATGAATATAGGCTTATAATTGAAAAGTTAACTTCTAAAGATTTAATTATTCTGTTTTCTCTATCCGGTGAGAATCCAAACTTACAAGGATTACTTGATATTCCTGCAGTTAAGGGTGCAAAAATGATTTCCCTTACTAATTTTAAAAGTAATTGGTTGTCAGGACATGCTGATTTTAATTTATATGCTTCCAGTACGATGAATCCTATTCCGAAAAATTGGTGGGTACGATCCGCCTCTTCCTTTTTTATTGTGGTAGAAGCATTGGCATTTGGATATTTAGATTATATAAATAGTGAAAGATAGACATTGAGGTGTGAAATGATGTTTTTTAAGAAAAGTAAAAAAGAAAAAAATATATTCATCCATAGCCCTTTAAAGGGCGAGCTTATTCCTTTAGGAAGTGTTCCGGATCCCGTTTTTTCACAGAAAATGATGGGCGAAGGGCTAGCCTTTATTCCAACGAACGGCGAGGTTTTTTCTCCTGTAAATGGGAAGGTTACACAAGTGTTTCCTACTAAACATGCAATTGGAATGGTAACGGAAGATGGCCTTGAAATGCTATTACATTTAGGACTTGAAACAGTTGAACTAAAAGGTGAAGGATTTAATATCAAAATTAATGCTGGAGATATAGTTAGTGTGAATGACCACATCGGTAGTTTTGATCTTTCCTATATTGAGGATAAGGGAAAAGAAATCATTTCTGTCCTTGTTTTCCCGAACTTTGATGAAAAAATCGCTGAAATATTACCGTTAAAATCAGGTGAGGTTAAAAATGGAACTGAGATTGCTAAATTAACTTTTAAGTAACAACCAATTTTAATTTGAACTTGCTATAAGCCAGTTCCTTTTTAACAAGTTACCAAGTTAACAGACAGCAAAAATAATGTATGAGACCTTTTAAATAGAAGGCTGCTGGAAGTTTTCAGCAGCTTCTTTTTTGGCTAATAAGGAAAGTATAAATTTTCTCAAATTTATACTTCCTAACGGATAAATTCAACTATAAGCGTTCCTTACCAAGGCCACTCGCTGCCTTCCACATCATCAAGAATCAACACATCGACTGAGGAACCTGTCTTGAAACCTCTCTGCCCACCCGGCAATATTATTAAACTATTTGCTGATGCAAGTGTTGACACCATACTTGATTTATCAACTCCAACTGGCATAACTTCTAACCCCTTTTCGGTAAAAGACAAATAACCTCTAACTAAACGGGTAAATGAAATTGAAGTTGGAAAATCTGCTTGTAAGATTGCCCTTGCTTTTTTTAAATGAGGCTTTTTTGAACCAAAGAGAGTTTTAATTATGGGTCTTACAAAAAGTTCAAATCCAACATAACAAGCTGAAGGATTCCCTGAAATCCCAAATAATAATTTGCCGTTCAATTCGGCAACTGTCGTGACGCTTCCTGGACGCATAGCAATTTTGTTAAATAATACACGTGCACCAAGCTTTTCATAAATGGCAGGTAAATAATCGAAGTCACCAACAGAAACACCACCTGTTGTAATCAAAAGGTCTACCTGGTTTATTGCATTTGTAATAGCTTTATAACAGTCTTCAAAATTGTCGGCCAACTTGCCAAAATAATAAGGAATCGCCCCCACACGTTCAATTTGTGCATGCAACATAGGTGCATTACTATTCCGAATCTTCCCGGGTTCAAGTTCCTCATGAACATCTAACAGTTCAGTTCCTGTTGCATAAATGCCAATAAGAGGCTTTTTTACAACTTTGACCTGGTTATAGCCGAATGTTGCCAGTAACGCTTGAACACCAGGATTTATATATGTACCTTTAGGAACTAGTATAGTTCCTTTTTTTACATCTTCTCCTCTAAAAGTTACATTGTCGCCCGCTTGATAGGAACGTTCGATGGCCATGTATTTTTTTCCGTCTTGCTCAAATTCCCTTGTTAACTCAAGTAAGACAACAGTATCACAAAGATCTGGCATTTGTGCACCTGTCATAATACGGACTGCTTGAAATGGTCTCACTTCTTTTGTTCCAACATAACCAGCACCGATTTCTTCAATGACTTCAAAAACAACAGGTTCGTGACTGCTAGCTGTTAGTGAATCCTTTGAACAAATCGCAAAACCGTCATACCCAGAACGATCAAAATGAGGTACATCATGGTCTGCAATTAAATCCTCGCATAAATATCTTCCATAAGCTTGTTCAAGCTTTATTTCCTCCACTTCTCCAAAGCGGGCAAATCTCATAACCTTTTCAACTGCTTCTCCTATTTGAATCGGGGTTCTTATTTCTACCATAATCAATTCGTCCTTTTCTAAATTGAGTTAATGAATAAGGAATACTAATTTTTTCCACCTAATTAAATCTTTGTGCAGGTCGCTATTTAACTTTATTCCTCTCACATTGACCTTTGCTCAATTATAAATGCCCTGATATCATAGTCAGAATAATTTGATTATAACAAGTATAAAAATAATTAACTAATTTTTTGGCGCTGTTATTGCTGAATGTTGATATCACTATATTGTAAAATAAACGGAGCAATTCCGCTAAAATTGGGAAATACCCATATTTCCCTTAAAATAAGGGAAGCTTTTCCGGTTATATTAGCTAAATCCTTGGATTTTGTCTTATTTAGAGCAGTTAATCGGAAAATCTCCGCTTCGTATTATAAGGTCAGCCAGATATTTCTGGTTGACCTTTTTTTATATGGTTTTATTATTACGGTAGCCGG
>NZ_JBHSHV010000024.1:0-15942 GCF_042653105.1 Neobacillus sp. GCM10023253 | reverse complement strand
AGTGATTCGCTCGACTTGCATGTATTAGGCACGCCGCCAGCGTTCGTCCTGAGCCAGGATCAAACTCTCCAATAAAGTTGAGTCGATTAGCTCAAAAATGTTACGTTGGCTTCATTTCAAAAGAAATGAATAATTATTTTTTGTTGACGTTTTTGTTTGTTTAGTTTTCAAAGGTCAAATTCTCCGTCGCTTTAAAACGACTTTTTAAATATATCATTTCTTGTTGTTGAAGTCAACAACTTTTTTCATTTCTTGTCTGCCGTGTTAGCGGCGACTTTTAATATATTACAGGATAATTTTATGTTGGTCAATACTTTTTTCAAAAAAAATAAACCGCTGCTAAAGAGCGGTTCTGTCTCAAAGAACCCATTGCTGAATCGCCACTAACGCACATAGGCCCGGAATTCCCAAAAACCCTGATACAGCAGACGTGGCAAAATTTATCGGAACATGAATCCCGAACTGATTTCCTGCTGTATTGAGGAAAAACAAAAATAATGCTCCTATCAATATTTTTATAACAGCTTGGCCGACAAATCGGGCAGGCTTAAATGGCGCTCCGGTAAATAACAATAATACAATTAGTCCCCCTAAAACGGCAATCACAAACATTGGTTCCAAAAAGCGTCACCCTCCAATGGTCTCTTTATTAAAAACCTATGTACAAGCCCCTAAAAATAGAACATTAAAGTGAAACTTCAAACAGTAGAGGCGCCTTTCCTCTACTGTTTGTTAGTTGAACGAATCGGGCATTTACGGGCAGTTTGTCCACTCACCAAATCTGTACATACCAATGCTTTAAGGATCAAATTAGACCTTACTGCCCGTTAATGCGGGAAAAAAGCTCAAGCAACCAATTGCTTGAGCTTTAAAAAATAATTATTTTGTCAATGTCACATTTCTGTATTTAGCTTCTCTTAATAGAAGAATATATTTTGCTTCTGCGACTTTTGATTGGCAAATGACCTCTTCAGAGGGATCAAGACTTCTTTCCAAAAGGAGTTTTTCCTGCTGCCAATAATCTTTATATTTATTTAACTGGATTAAAAGCTTTTCATTATATTCCTTCCGAAGCTTTCCTTTGCGCCGAAAAAACATCGCCATCCCCCCGGCATTAAAGCATTTAAATTTAATTTTAATTTTAATTTTACAATTCTCTTCGCCCTTCTAATGCTTTTGATAAGGTAACCTCATCTGCATACTCAAGGTCCCCGCCTACCGGAAGTCCATGGGCAATCCTTGTTGTTTTAATACCCGACGGCTTCAGCAACCGTGAGATATACATAGCTGTTGCTTCCCCTTCAATATTGGGATTGGTAGCTAAAATGACTTCCTGAATAGTTTCGTCCTGAAGCCGCTTTAGCAGTCCGGGAATATTAATATCCTCCGGGCCGATGCCATCCATAGGTGAAATAGCCCCGTGCAAAACATGATACAATCCGTTGTAATCCTTCATTTTCTCCATCGCAATTACATCTTTTGGATCCTGCACTACACATATTATGCCCTTATTCCGGCGCTGATCTTCACATATGTAACATGGATCTTGATCGGTAATGTGACCGCAGACAGAGCAGTATGTTAAATTCCGCTTGGCATTCACTAATGCTTTTGCAAAATCCAAGACGGTATCCTCTTTCATACTTAAGACAAAAAAAGCCAACCGTGCGGCTGTTTTTGGCCCAATGCCAGGAAGCTTCATAAAGCTATCAATCAGCTTCGAAATCGGTTCTGGATAATGCATAATTTATGTTCCTCTCTTTAGAAAAAGCTAAAAGCGCCCTTAGCAGCATGTGGCTGCTTAAGGCGCTTAACGCTTATTGTTTTTAAAATGGCAGGTTTAATCCTTTTGTAAATTGTCCCATAGTATTATTGGAAAGCTCATCAGCTTTTTTAAGTGCATCGTTTACGGCTGCAAGAACAAGGTCTTGAAGCATTTCCACATCATCTGGATCGACTGCTTCAGGTTTTATTTGAACATCTACAACCTCTTTATGGCCTGTTACCACGACGGTTACCATTCCGCCGCCGGCAGTTCCTTCAATTTTTTCCTCACCTAATTGTTCTTGTGCCTCTGCCATTTTCTTCTGCATTTTTTGCACTTGCTTCATCATATTTTGCATATTCCCCATTCCACCACGCATCGATAAATCAACCTCCAATTAAATTTAGATTATATAATCACATTGATAGCTGTTTTTGGCGTTTCCGCCTAACTTTTAATCAATTATTTCAATAAATTCTTCGCCAAATAGCTTTTTGGCTTCAGCGATATGTGGCTCCTCTTCATGGGCAGGCCCGCTGATTTCCCCTTCTTCCCCATGCTGGGTGCTTAAGAAATTTTCACGAATGGTTAACCACTGCTCTTCAGGAACTCCTAAAAGTGTGAACCTTTTGCCAGTTAATTTGTTCAAGATAGTGCTTACTGCTTCCAGGAAATCGCCTCGGCTCATCGCCATTTGACAAATCATTTCATGCTTGAATTTTAAAACAAAGGCTGTTGCAGATGCTGCAACCGGCTCTGCTTCATTTAATAAGGCAGCATGTGATTTCATGAGACTCGATCGCATTTCGCCCCAATTACCCTTGATCAGATTCAAGTCATTTTTTGTGGCTTGCTTTAGCACTTCATTTATTTTACCAACAGCCGGCTGGAAGGCATTTCTTGAGGTTCTTTGTACCTGTTTTTGTGGCTGTGGCGTGGCATCTTGAGGTGCTGCGGCTACGCCGTTAGCTTTTAAGTGATGAAGTTCCGACTCAAGCTGCTCAATCCTCGTCAGTAGCTGCTGCAATTCCCCTGAACTCGAGGTCTCTCTTTGACTAGTTTCCATTTGGCAAAGCTTAACAATGGCTACCTCCAGGAAAATCCTCGGGTGATTGGTCCAGCGCATTTCTTGCTGAGTCTTATTTAAGAAATCAATCAGCTGATAAATTTGCTCTGTTGGCGTTTCGTCTGCCATCAGGCGAAACTCATCATCCAGCATCACCCGCTCGAGAGATTCCTCAAGATTTGGTGCTGTTTTGTATAGCAGCATATCCCTGTAAAACAAGATCAAATCTTCGATAAAGCGTGCTGGGTCCTTTCCATGAAATAAAAGTTCCTCGAGCGCCTCCAGACCGCTTGCCACATCTTTATCCTGAAACGCCTTGGCCGTTTTATTTAAAAATGCCTGTGATGCAGAGCCTGTGACGGTCAACGCATCTTCAACTGTCACCCGGTCCTGACTGTAGGATATAGCTTGATCCAACAGACTTAATGCGTCACGCATTCCACCTTCAGCTGCTCTGGCTATCATTTGCAAGGCCCGCTCATCGCAGTCAATGCCGGTTTCCTCGACAATCAGCTTCATCCGATTAACAATAGACCCTGCGGTAATCCGTCTGAAATCAAAACGCTGGCATCTTGAAATAATGGTCAGTGGGATTTTATGCGGTTCTGTCGTGGCTAAAATAAAGATGACATGCTTCGGCGGTTCCTCCAGCGTTTTAAGTAAAGCGTTAAAAGCGCTAATGGAGAGCATATGCACTTCGTCGATGATATAGACCTTATAGTTTACTGCCGTGGGGGCAAATTTGACCTTATCAAGAACATCACGCATCTCCTCCACCCGCGAGTTAGAGGCAGCGTCAAACTCCAGGACATCCGGAATCGTTCCATTCGTGATCCCGAGGCAGGCCGCACATTCATTGCACGGTTCAGCAACAGGAGCATGCTCACAATTAATCGCCTTTGCTAATATTTTAGCCGCACTCGTCTTTCCTGTTCCTCTTGGACCGGAAAATAGGTATGCATGAGAGATTTTTTGCTGAAGCAGGGCGTTTTGCAATGTCTGCGTGACATGTTCCTGTCCCACTACGTCAAAAAATTTCTGCGGACGCCAAACCCGATATAAAGCTTGATATGACACTCGACATCGCCCCCTTCAAATTAGTCTAATATATTATAACGTATTCAAATTCCTTTTTACAAAAGTAATCCTAAGAGTTCACAAAAAAACTCATCCCAGAATCTGAGATGAGTTTGGTTTGCGGTAATAGATAGTTCCATGTTATTAACATGACTACCGTCTAGCTCCAGCGTCCAGCGTCTAGTGTACTTCGCTCTTCTCCCTACGATAAGTCAACATCGAATCGCTATCGCTCTTCGTGTTTCCTTTATCTCAGTCGAAGCGCTCCAGTCCATACGCCGCTAAACGGACGCTTCCGCTTTTGTATTATGTAATAACTGCCGCGCACCTTCCGTCGACTGACGCCCATAAGCGTTACTTAAGCAGTTAGCTCGGCCCAGGCACCCCTGCGGCACATGAGAGCGTCCACTTAATGCTGCTTCCTTCCGGACCTGACATAGTTCATGGATTCCCATTGCGCAGGACCCAGGCGTCAACACCACTTACTTAAGGCAGACCCTACAGGCCATCAGCCTCGGGAAGGGATTCCGTCCCGCTAGAGCGGATTGCGGGTACAGGGCACCGCTACCTCCCCACCTAGCGCGGCAAAGTTGATACCAATTATTAGTGCGTCGTATCTGACGCCTTTTTAGTATACAAACAATCTAGCAAAAAAGCAATCGATATTAACTGTAAATTACTGTAAGTTTGTTTCTGATGCGTGCCGCTTCAGCTTTTTCTCCTGCTTCTTGCGATCTCTTATTTTTTGAAAAAAAGATGAAAGCATGCTGCCGCACTCTTCTGCTAAGACGCCTTTAACAACCTCGCATTGGTGGTTAAAGCGTGAATCCTGTAAAAGATTCATTAGCGTTCCGGCACACCCGCCCTTTGGATCGCTCGCCCCGTATACCACGCGTTTGACCCTTGATAAGATAATCGCCCCTGAACACATCGGGCAAGGCTCCAATGTGACATAGAGAGTAGTATCCTCTAACCGCCATGAGCCTGTTTCCCGGCAGGCCTGGTCAATGGCCAGCAGCTCGGCGTGGGACGTCGCATTCTGCTCGCTTTCTCTTAGATTGTGGGCCCGGGCAATAATTTTACCATCATGGACAAGAACAGCCCCAATCGGCACCTCATCCAGCTCCTTTGCCTTCCTTGCTTCTGCTATGGCTTCCAGCATAAATTTCTCATCTTGGTTAGTCATCTTAATAAACCGCCTTCTAAAACTAATTCCGTTTATAGGAAAATTATTAACATTATAACATGTATTAAGTCCCGCCCTCATAGAATAGTTGTAGCGCAAATGTGCAGGGAGGGATTGAGATGCAGATTCATGTGGTTAAAAGAAATGAATCGCTGACAACCATTGCAAGAGCTTACCATACAACCACCCAGGATATTATAGAGGCAAATGAGTTGCCAAATCCTAATCAGCTGGTTATCGGACAATCACTTGTCATTCCGATTATCGGCCGTTTTCATTTCGTTCAGTCGGGTGAATCATTATTTACAATAGCCCGTGATTACGGCACTACCGCCCAGGAACTTGCCAATGTGAACCGCATTCCCGTTAACCAGCCGCTCAATGTCGGTCTAAGGCTTTATATTCCTCAGGGAAAAAAAAGAAATGCCGAATTCAATGCTTACGTGGAACCACGCGGGACATCTGTTGCCCCTAATTTGGAAGCAAGTGCCCGCGAGGCAGCGCCCTATATTACCTATTTAGCCCCATTCAGCTTTCAGGCCCGGCGTGACGGCACGCTAAAGGAGCCGCTCTTAAATAACTTTCCGGCGATTGCAAACGCCAACCGCAATGTCTTAATGATGGTCATCAATAACCAGGAAAATGACCAGTTCAGCGATGAGCTAGGGCGGATTCTTCTTAATGACATCGCAATTCAAGATAGATTTATCAATAACATTGTCGCCACCGCAAAAAAATACGGCTTCCGTGATATCCATTTTGATTTTGAATTCTTGCGCCCTGCTGACCGCGAGGCTTATAACCGCTTTTTAAGAAAGGCAAAGCAGCGCTTTTCACGTGAAGGATGGCTCATGTCCACTGCCCTTGCGCCAAAAACAAGTGCAACCCAGCAAGGAAAATGGTATGAAGGACATGATTATAAGGCCCACGGTCAAATATCCGACTTTGTTGTCATCATGACCTATGAATGGGGATACAGCGGCGGTCCGGCCATGGCAGTCTCGCCAATTGACCAGGTAAAAAAAGTGTTGGATTATGCGGTGACAGATATACCATCTAACAAAATCCTCATGGGGCAAAATCTCTATGGTTATGATTGGACCCTGCCTTTCGTTCAAGGTACCGTGGCAAAGGCTGTCAGCCCGCAGCAAGCCATCCAGCTTGCTGCCCAACACAATGTCCCGATTGAATACGATACAAAAGCGCAAGCACCGCATTTTAGATATAGGGATGCGGCCGGCAAAGAGCATGAAGTCTGGTTTGAAGACGCCCGCTCCATCCAGGCAAAATTTGATTTGATCAAACAGATGAATATAAGAGGAATGAGCTATTGGAAACTAGGCCTCGCCTTCCCACAAAACTGGCTGTTAATCGTTGATAATTTCAACGTAACAAAAAGAGGAACACGAGTATTCTCCACCTGATAACTGCTGGTCTCCGGCGGTTTTTTCTTTCTTATAAACATGTAAAAGCTTCCTCAAAAATTCCATATCCCTTCCTGTACCGATTGTGATAAAATGATGTTTGTGTCGAATTAAAGCATAATTGCTCGAATAAGTGACAAGGTGCTTGTCGCTTTTTGGCGACTTTGCAGGACAATTATTAAAAATTGCATATATATATGAACCAGACCAATCTGGAAAAAGATAGAACCTGCAGGCAATTGGAGAAGGAGGAGCAGCCAAATGGGGGGTACACCCTTTATTACCGTTGAGGGACCGATAGGTGTTGGAAAGACATCTCTCGCCAAAGCCATCTCTCGGCATTTTGAGTTTGAATTATTAAAAGAGATTGTCGATGAAAATCCATTCTTAGGGAAATTTTATGAAAACATAGAGGAATGGAGTTTCCAGACAGAAATGTTTTTCCTCTGCAATCGCTTTAAACAGCTTGGAGATATTAATTCCCATTATTTAAGCAAAAATAAATCTGTAGTGGCTGACTATCATATATTTAAAAATTTAATTTTTGCTACTCGGACATTGAGTCCTGACGAATACAAAAAATATTATAAGATTTATCAAATTTTGACAGAGGATATGCCAAAACCGAATGTCATCATATATCTGCACGCAAGTCTCGACACCTTATTAAAGCGAATAAAAATCCGTGGGCGCGAGGTCGAGAAAAACATCAGCCCGCTTTATTTAGAGCAGCTTTCCATAGATTATGAAAACACAATGGCTATTTTTGAAAAGGAGCATCCGGAAATACCGGTTCTCCGTTTCAGTGGTGATGAGCTGGATTTTGTGAAAAACGAGCAGGATCTAGACTATATCATTGAAAAGCTTGGAGTATCATTGAAAGCAAACAGCTGGACAAACACTATATAGAAACAGGGGGATGTTCGTGAGCATCGTTATTGGAGGCATGATCGGTCTTGGCAAAACGAGTGTGGCTGACACTTTAAAAGCACACTTTCAGAATAATGGCATTGACAGCAAAGTTTTTTATGAAGCGGTGGATGACAACCCGATTCTCCCGCTTTACTATGAATTAACACAGGAAGAATTGGATGCAAGAAGAATTCCCTTCCTATTGCAATTATTTTTCTTAAATAAACGGTTTAAAACAGTCAAGGATTGCATCAATTGGACAAACCCGATTTATACCATTCAGGACCGTTCTATTTATGAAGATTGGTACTTTGCCTATGTCAATAAAAATTTAGGCAGGATTTCCAGCCTCGAATTTAAAATCTATGAAGAGTTAGTCGACAATATGCTGGAGGAGTTAAAAGAACTTCCCAAAAAAGCTCCTGATTTGATGGTTTATTTAAAAGGATCGTTTGATACGGTGATTGATCGGATTATGGCCCGCGGCCGCAGCTTTGAAATTAACCCGGAACTGAAGGAATATTATTTCGAGGTTTGGAAGGGCTATGATGAATGGGTCATGGAGCGCTATAATGCCAGTGAGGTTTTGGTCATTGATATGGACACAACCGATGTGGTGAATAGTGAAGCAGACGCCAAACGAGTATGCCAAGAAGTAGAAGACAAGCTTAAGGAAATTTTATATATAACAAAAGCACATATTGGGTAATCCCTGATATGTGCTTTTTTCTTTAAAAAATAAAAAATCCGTTACAAAGGATTGTAACGAATTTTTATCTCCAGTTTTTATGCGCGTTTTTACTTGTGATGGCGGAGGAAGAGGGATTCGAACCCCCGCGCGGTTTAACCCGCCTGTCGGTTTTCAAGACCGATCCCTTCAGCCGGACTTGGGTATTCCTCCGTGACAACAGAAGTTAATTTATCATATATTTAACCCTGTGTCAACATTATTAATATGCCATTAAAAAAAGTCGCTATTCAACTTGGTTATACATTGTTTATTACGGCTTTATGACGTCGCGGCCACCCATATATGGACGCAGCACAGCTGGAATTACGACACTGCCGTCATCCTGCTGGTAGTTTTCCAGAATAGCTGCAACCGTACGGCCGATCGCGAGGCCAGAGCCATTAAGTGTATGCACATGCTCCGGTTTTGCCTTAGGGTCGCGGCGGAAGCGGATGTTAGCCCGTCTTGCCTGGAACGCCTCAAAATTACTGCAAGAAGAAATTTCACGGTAAGTTCCATAGCTCGGGATCCACACTTCAATGTCGTACTTTTTTGCTGCTGTAAAGCCAAGGTCGCCCGTACACATGCTTAACACACGGTATGGCAATTCCAGTAATTGAAGAACCTTTTCGGCATCAGCGGTCAGTTTCTCCAGCTCTTGATAAGAGTCCTCAGGCTTTACAAACTTCACAAGCTCAACCTTATTGAATTGATGCTGGCGAATTAATCCCCTTGTGTCACGCCCTGCAGAACCAGCTTCAGATCGGAAGCAAGCGCTGTAGGCTGCAAAGCGGATTGGCAGCTCTTCACCGCTTAAAATTTCATCGCGATAATAATTAGTGACCGGCACCTCTGCGGTCGGTATTAGGAAGTAGTCCTCACTTTCAATTAAAAAGGCATCCTCTTCAAACTTTGGCAGCTGTCCTGTTCCAGTCATGCTGGTACGATTCACCATATATGGAGGCAGTATCTCTGTGTAACCATGCTCATCGACATGGAGGTCAAGCATGAAGCTTATTAACGCGCGCTCAAGGCGGGCACCAAGACCTTTATAAAAAACAAAGCGGCTGCCGGTCACCTTTCCTGCTCGTTCAAAATCAAGAATTCCCAAATGGTCAGCTACATCCCAATGTGGTTTCGCCTCAAAGCCGAACTCGCGGACCTGGCCCCATTTGCGGATTTCTACGTTATCGTCTTCTGTCTCGCCGATAGGCACAGTTTCATGGGGAATATTTGGAATGCTAAGCAATAATAGCTCTAATGTTTCCTCAACGCCTCTTAGTTCATCGTCGAGTTCCTTGATGCGGTCGCCAACCTCACGCATTTCCTTGATAAGGTGATCGGCATCCTGCTTCTCGCGTTTTAATACAGCAACTTGCTGAGAAACTTCATTCCGCTTGGATTTCAGTTTTTCCGCTTCGACAATTAATTCGCGTCGTTTAACGTCTAAATCTTCAAATCGGCCTAAGTCTGTTAAATCTTCCCCGCGATGCTGCAGCTTTTCTTTAACTTCGGCAAAATTGGTTCTTAAATACTTCAAATCCAACATGCTTAAACACTCCTTTATTATTTATCCGAGGGCAAACAAAAAACTCCCGCCCCTAAAACAGGGACGAGAGTTAACCCGCGATACCACCCTGGTTGACAGACGAATCTGTCCACCTTAAAAATGTAACGGTTTTTCACCGAGAGTCCTTACTAGCCTCGTGATGAGGTGTTCCGCACTCTACTCGAGGAGGGATTCACAAGTCTTATTCACCGGTTCACACCAGCCACCGGCTCTCTTTAGAATAAACTTCTTGCTACTAGTTCCTCTCATTGCTTTTGCATATTTCTAATTTGTATAACTTAGAGTACTATATTTATTTGCCAAAAGCAACCAATCTATACAGGCTGTTTTTGATTTTTTGCTTCTTTTACCATCTCAACAAAGTAAGCTGTAAGACGATGGTCATCTGTTAGTTCTGGATGAAACGAACAGCCTAAAAATTGCCCTTCACGCGCTAAAACAATGCGGCCATCATGCTTTGAAAGAATCTCGACATTTTCGCCTGCCTCTACGATATGCGGGGCCCTGATAAAGACTGCAGGGAAGTCACCTGCGACATCTTTCACAGAAAGGTCGGCCTCGAAGCTATCCACCTGACGTCCAAAGGAGTTGCGTTCAACCGTAACGTCCATCACACCTAGGTGAGGCTCACTGTATCCGACGATGTTTTTTGCCAAAAGAATAAGGCCTGCACAGGTACCGAACATTGGTTTACCTTCCAGGGCAAATTCCTTTAAGGAATCCATAAAATCATATTTATCGATCAGCCGGCGCATTGTCGTGCTTTCTCCACCAGGGAGAATAAGGCCATCAACGTCCTTTAATTCTTCTTTGTGTTTAATGGCAACGGCTTCGACACCACAAGCTTCTAATGATTGAATATGCTCACGAACTGCTCCTTGTAATGCGAGAACGCCTACTTTAATCATTTTACCACCCACGCTCCTGCATGCGAGCTTCAGGGGCTAATGAAGAAATTTCGATACCCTTCATTGGAGTTCCAAGATCCTTTGAAAGTTCAGCAATCAATTTATAGTCTTGGTAATGAGTTGTTGCTTCAACAATCGCTCTTGCAAATTTCGCAGGGTTTTCTGATTTAAAGATACCAGAGCCAACGAATACACCGTCTGAACCTAATTGCATCATTAACGCTGCATCAGCAGGTGTTGCAACACCACCAGCAGCAAAGTTAACAACAGGAAGGCGGCCATTGCGCTTAATTTCAAGCAATAATTCAAATGGTGCACCTAATAGCTTTGCTTCTGTCATAAGCTCATCTTCGTTCATGCTTACAACCTTGCGAATCTGTGCGTTAACCTTGCGGATATGGCGGACAGCTTCTACGATGTTGCCAGTTCCGGGTTCGCCTTTTGTACGAAGCATAGATGCTCCTTCGCCAATACGGCGGGCAGCCTCTCCCAAGTCGCGGCAGCCGCATACAAATGGAACAGTAAAGTCACTCTTTAATAAGTGAAACTCTTCATCAGCAGGTGTTAATACTTCACTTTCATCGATATAGTCTACACCAAGTGCTTCAAGTACACGTGCTTCCACAATATGGCCGATACGAGCCTTAGCCATAACAGGGATTGAAACAGCGTTAAGAACCTCTTCGACAATTCGAGGATCTGCCATTCTAGCAACGCCGCCAGCTGCACGAATATCAGAAGGTACGCGCTCTAGCGCCATTACCGCTACTGCGCCTGCTTCCTCAGCAATTTTTGCCTGTTCTGCATTAACAACGTCCATGATGACGCCGCCTTTTTGCATTTCTGCCATCCCACGTTTTACCCGATCCGTACCTGTTTTCATTTGTAAATCCCCCTTGTTTTTCCACGTCGAAAACGTTGATTATTTAGAAAATTCCTATTAATTCGATTGAATTATTTATTCCATAAAATCATTAAAGCAACAAAAAAGGATTCCTGTCAAGACAAGAATCCTTTCCAACATTTTACTTATAGGTTCTTTAGAGCTAATTAGAACCAGCCTTTAACACTGGAGGAGATGCCTCCCCAGACATCACCGAAAAATCCTCCGATGCCCCGCATCATTAGGACAAACCAATTTGCTTTCTCAACATCTTGGGCTGCAATGACATCTACTTGTAATTTGCTTTTGCCTTCCTCAGTTAAAAAGTTGACCTTATCGCTGTTTTTAGGCTCTATTGTTAAATAGCCGACCTTATCACCTTTTTTGATTGGTGCTGTTAGTTCACCTTTTTTGTTAATTTTATTTTTATCTAATACCAGTACCGGTTTATAATTTTCCTTTTCGCCATTTTCAATGACCATATTGATGGCTGACTTTGTATAAACTTTTACCTGGTCATTCTTCCCCTTAATAACAGGTATCGTTTTATGGCCCTTTACCTGATAATGCTTTGGTACAATGGTTTCTTTTGTTGTATTGGCAAATGCATAGTCAAACATTTTCTTAGTCTCATCGAAGCGGGCCTTATAGTCCCCTTTGCCGCTCGCATCTTTAGCATTTTGCACAACTGTGATAAACCGTTTGCCATCACGGCTGGCAGTACCGGTAAAACAGTAGCCGGCAAAATCGGTGGTACCCGTCTTAAGTCCGTCGACACCTTTATATCCATAATCCAAAGAAGGAAGCATCCAGTTCCAGTTGATCATATTAATTGCGTCAGAAGTGCCTTCACGAAATGTTTTCTTCGGTATGCTTGCCGTCTTTAACACTTCGGGATATTCATTGACTAGGTGGAAGGCAAGACTCGCTACCGCTCTTGGAGACATGACGTTTTCGTCTGTTTCACCGGTGCCTTCCGGATGCATGCCACGATATTCGGCATTATTTAAACCTGATGAGTTTACAAATTTATAATCCTTTAAGCCTAACTTTTTGGCTTTTTCATTCATCATTTTCACAAAATTGGTTTCAGACCCGGCAATTGTTTCGGCAATAGCAATCGTTGCTGCATTGGCAGAATAAATAACCATCGCTTCATACAACTCGCGGATTTTATATGTGCCGTCCTGGCGCAATGGAACATTCGACAATGCGCGGTCTTGGGAAATTTTATAAACAAGATCACTGACGTTATATTCCTGATCCCATTTCACTTTTCCATGTTTAATGGCATCTAGTAAAAGATATTCAGTCATCATTTTTGTCATGCTGGCAATCCCCATGACAGTATCAGCATTTTTTTCGTATAACACTTTGCCTGATTCAGCATCTACTAATATGGCACCGTCCGCGTTGATGTTTAACGCTGCGGCTGCTTCCGCTTTATCTTGGCCCATGCCGGCAAAAAGGCTGAAGAACAAAATAACGGCCATTGCACTGGCAAGATACTTTTTAAAAACATGTTTATTCACATTAACGCCCTCCAAGATTTTTTACACTTTGGTTATTTTAACATAACTGCTTTATAAATCATAGAGAGAGCATCGAAGCATTCTTTTGCCAATTTTGATAGACTGCTAGAAATAGATAGGGCTTTTTTCATACGTAGTAGTAGTTGCTTTCCGCTCCAATCAACTAAGTAAAAAAATAAGAGCAGACTAAAAATCTGCTCTTACGTTGTTATTTACATTGAGTAGTTTGGTGCTTCTTTGGTGATTTGAACATCGTGCGGATGGCTTTCTCGTAAGCCGGCACCGGTCATTTTAACGAATTGCGCGTTCATTCGTAATTCTTCTAGGTTTTTCGTACCACAGTAGCCCATACCTGCACGTAAGCCGCCGACTAATTGATAAATGGTATCTGCCAATGGTCCTTTGTACGGAAGGCGTCCTTCGATGCCTTCTGGGACAAACTTTTTATTGTCCTCTTGGAAATAACGGTCTTTAGAACCCTTTTCCATTGCTGCGACTGAACCCATGCCGCGGTATACCTTAAAGCGGCGTCCTTGGAAAATTTCTGTTTCTCCAGGGCTTTCTGTTACCCCTGCAAGCATGCTTCCCAGCATCACGGCATGTCCGCCTGCTGCCAAAGCTTTGACGATATCACCAGAGTATTTAATACCACCGTCCGCAATAATCGTTTTCCCGTGTTTCATGGCTTCACCAGCACAGTCATAAACAGCTGTTATTTGCGGTACTCCGACACCAGCTACAACGCGTGTCGTACAAATCGAACCTGGTCCAATTCCAACCTTAACGACATCTACTCCGGCTTCGATTAAGGCCCTGGTTCCCTCTGCAGTGGCTACGTTTCCGGCGATAATCGCAAGGTTAGGGTAGGCATCTCTAATTTGCCTTACAGTGTCTAGCACACCCTTGGAATGCCCGTGTGCAGTATCGACTACGATTACATCAACGTTAGCCTTCACCAGCTTGTCGATCCGTTTCATCGTATCGCTTGTCACCCCAACTGCAGCTCCTGCCAATAGACGGCCTTGGCTGTCCTTTGCGGAATTTGGGAACTCAATCACTTTTTCAATGTCCTTAATTGTGATTAAACCTTTTAACACTCCCTGATCATCCACAAGAGGCAGCTTTTCAATTTTATGCTTTTGAAGAATTTGTTCAGCTTCCTTCAAGGTTGTCCCAACTGAAGCAGTAATTAGATTTTCCTTCGTCATGACATCAGAGATCTTGAAAGAGTAATCCTGAATAAAACGAAGGTCCCTGTTGGTGATAATGCCAACCAGACGCTGTTCCTCCATGTTGTTAACGATTGGAACACCTGAAATACGATATTTCCCCATTAGATGCTCTGCATCAAATACTTGGTGTTCAGGAGTCAGGAAAAACGGATCAGTGATAACGCCGCTTTCTGAACGCTTAACCTTTTCAACCTGTTCAGCCTGCTGTTCGATGGTCATATTCTTATGAATAATTCCAAGGCCGCCTTGGCGGGCCATAGCAATTGCCATTTCGGATTCCGTGACTGTGTCCATACCTGCACTTATAACTGGAATATTGAGCTTTACCGCAGGAGTTAACTCCACCTGCAAACTCACGTCGCGTGGCAGCACCTCTGATTTGCCAGGAATCAATAATACATCATCAAACGTTAATCCTTCTTTTGCGAACTTACTTTCCCACATATTAACAGCCTCCAGGTCAAAAAATATTATTTGTAGGTTATCAATTGGACAAAATACTGTCAAGGAAGAAATATTAGTAAGATTTTTCTGAAAAAGGTGATCTGCTTTGAATACGCCATTTAAAGGCTGGAAAAGCTACTCATGCTTTTTTTCAGCTGAATACTGTCAGCACTATTTGAAAAATAGCTATCTAAAGGGGAATATTGAGAATCCTGAACAAAAGAGCTATGAGAATGGATATGCCTTTTTATATTATCTCGAACATGGGCAAATCTATTATGAACAGGCAGAAAAAGCCCCGCTGGTTATTAAACCTATATTGCTTTTCTATGGCCTTGTCCATTTAATAAAAGCCTGCATCTTAACCGTAGATCCATCTTATCCGGAAACAACAGCGGTATTGGCACACGGTGTTTCCACCAGAAAAAGAAAAAAGCAAAATTATTTATTTTTTCAAGACGAAGTGAAATTACAAAAAAATGGACTTTTTCCATTTATGTCAGAAAAATTGTTTCACATGAAACAGCTTGAAGGGGAAAAAGTCCTAATGGAGGAATTACTACAGCTTATACCTGAGCTCGATGAATTATTCTTCATACTTATGAGGAAAAACAGCTTTGAAAAACTACATAGCAACGGCAGCCAGCTCCATATTCCCGAGAAAATACTGGATACCTATCATATGACCGGGAGTCGATTTAAAGAGTTTCTTGCCTCGAAATTTGCTAATGGGGTGGAATTCTCTGCTGATGAAGGAATCCATTTAATTTTGAAAAACAATCCGGTATCAGCCATTTCCCCTTTAAAATTCCACATGGAAGAAGGGTGCTGGACACTTCCAATAAACAAAGGGAAGCTTTTCAACTTCCCGGAACTGCTGATTCACTATTTATTGTTATACAACTTAAGCATGATCGCCCGTTATGAAACAGAATGGTGGAGCGAACTAACCAAAATGATGCCCAACCACGACTACCCCTTCATCGAAACCTTTTTACACATCACACTAAAAAAGGGGCCTTTTCTAGTCTATGACTACTTGATGGGAAAGTGAGGCACGGGGACGGTTCTCATGCATCATTCAAGCATAAATAACCAACAAAAAAAGACAACCTGAAAATGGTTGTCTCTTTGTTTGCCCGGCAGCGTCCTACTCTCACAGGGACTTGCGTCCCAACTACCATCGGCGCTGAGAAGCTTAACTTCCGTGTTC
>NZ_JBHSHV010000023.1:0-24221 GCF_042653105.1 Neobacillus sp. GCM10023253 | reverse complement strand
CCCCATAAAAATCTCTATACCTTAATTATACAAAAAAGACTGCCAGCAAACCCGAAGTTTTTCGAATTTGTCGACAGTCTGAGCCCTTTTCATTGAAAAGGGCTTTTGAATCTTTTGAAGGGTTAATTAGAAAAAAACTTGGATAATGTTTCATTGGTTCGTTCATTCTAATAAAAAAATGGGGATGAATATTATGGGATTTTTAGAAAATCCACTAAGGAGGAAGAACTAATGGCAAATTAAAAATTAAAAATAGCGGGTATTTAGACCCGCTCCAATCTGAAAATCCAAACGGTTTTTTAAATTTATAAGAAAGGAATTAAAAATGCGAACTATAATTATAGTCTTGTCCTTAATTTCTTTTCTAGTATTATCAGCATTTGGACAAAAGACGCTTACCGAACCAATCACTTTATTAAATCACGAACAAAAAGAGGTAACTTTTCCTTTAGAAAAACCAACAGTATTCTTTTTTATAACAACGTATAAATGAACTCTCTGTCAGAAGCAACTGGTTCAGTTGCATAAAAATATTAATAAATTAGATAAAATGGATATTGAAATGTTTGTAATTAGTAGTGATACACCAGAAGAGCTACTTTCATTACATAATAAATTGGAGGAAACTTTTGGATATAGTCTCTCCTTTATTTCTGATCCAAAATTTAAATTAATTGGCAAAATGGGAATGAAGAAAGATGGTGTGGCTTATAGAGGTTATGGAATGATTGATAAAGAGGGGAATGTTATTTTTAATACCAAAAATGATCATTGGGGAGAGCAAATAGAGAAAACAGTTGAAAAGATTAAAGAAGAATATAATAAACTAAAATAAAAAAATTAGATTTGGTTCTCTAACATGAAGATAATCCGAACAATATGATGCTTTACGTCTTTATTTTATCCACATAGACAAGGAAAACTTGAAAATGTAACGGGAATAAGCGAAACGATAAAATCAAACGCTCAGAGTAATATTCTCTGAGCGTTTTGAATTAAAACCCTTTAAATGTCCTTCTTCAACTCCCATTACCGCAAGAAGTAAATGTTTCAGTGTTCACTGACAAATATAAAAAGCTACATCTCTAATTTTTTCATCAGTTTCTGACTTGAGCATTTCTTTTTCTTTTTGTATAAGAATAGAGCGTATCACCTTGCATGTTTCAAGCATCAGGGCGGGACAGGCACTTGTTATGTTAGAATGGGAGAAAATGGTGGTGAACATATGGATCCTTTAACAGAAAGAGAAGTTAATGAAATTCAAAATACATTAACTCCTAAACAGAAAGAATTCCTAAGTGAACATCTCAAAAGAAGTAAAAAGAGTAAATGGCTAGAGATCCTTTCTCATAAGAAAGGTGTTACCTTATTCGAAGGAATGACAGAAGAAGAGGTAGAAGAAGAACTGGATTCCTGGGTGCTCAGAGAGATATTAGACGGTGGTTTTGGGAACAAGCCATACCGCTGTGAATGCGGCACTCCATTAAGATATCAGTATATCGTTTTACATACGAAAGAGAAGAAAATCTATAAATTAGGAGAAACCTGCCTAGAAAACTACACCAACTTATCCCCGGAAATCATAAGCGATATCAAAAAAGGATTCCATACCATCGATTTAGAAAGAGATGAAATCCTTATGAAATACCTGAATCAGCAATTTTTCTCATTAGATAAATTTCGTTATATGGAGACGTTGCCGGAAGAGATCATTAAGCAAGTTGAGGTTGGTCTTCCCCTTACCGACCGTCAAATTCAAACCTTGTATCAAATTAAATCTACTTATGACAAAGAGGTACAGTTCCAAAAGGTATATAACCGCTTTAATGATTCTCAGAGAAAAGTATTTGATCATTTGGCTCCCTGGAAAAGAGAAGAGTTACTAGGAAAAATGGCGGAAGAAGAGTTCATCGAGGAAGATCTACCAGATGACTTCCATAATGAGGAGATTAAAGCATTTACGGACGTGGGATTCCCACTTCTTGATGAGCACATCATGAAACTATCAGAGTTCCAGGTGATGAAAAGACAACAGAAAATGTTAGTGCTGCAAGCGGAACGTGATAGGGCTGCTACGATCATACCTAAAATGACGTATGAGGAACTTATGAATAGACATTTAGATACTTTAAAGAAAGTCCGAAAAAAGGAAGATGACATTCCTCGAGGATTAAGACAAGATTGGGATAAAATCCAAAACATGGTGCGTCAATCAAAAAACAATGAAGAAATAGACTATGGTTCGTTTAAACTCAATCTTAATAATCTATTATTCGCCCTTAAAATTAAGCCGGATCCTTATTTGTAGCATATTTTAAGATGAGAAAAAAACTCTAACAGTATTCAATACTATTAGAGTTTTTATTTACAAATATTAATCTACTGGTATTGTGCCAGTTCATTTTGGTTTTTCTAAGTTATTCTATACCAACTAACCAATAATGTTCCAAAAACGCTATCCAATCGCTCCGTGTTATTGCCATCCCAAAATGCCCGAATGTTGACGGTGTTGCCTGTCCAGGAAAGCCAATGCCTGTCACTGCGCGTAATTTGTTATATTTTGTCCACATTATTCGGGTGGTGACACTTTTTTTATATGCTTTTTTGGACTTCTTATTGCTATTATTCGGGGGAGAGGGGGGCAGTGGAACCGATAAATGTTTTTACCAATGTAGAAAAATACGCTCGGTTGGTAATTTGATTTCAACGATTGTATTTTCTTTTTCACTTTTAAAAGTCATTTCCCCTTGAAAGTCGCTGGCGACAATTCCTTGCAAAATAGATAATCCAAGACTATCTACTTTTGTGATATCAAAGTCTTCTGGAAATCCACGCCCATTATCACGAACTGATAAGAAAATATAATCATCGAACCGTTTGCATTGAATATCGATCATACCTGATTCCATTTCTTTAAAGGCATGTTTAAAGCAATTCATGACTAACTCATTAATCATAAGCGCAATAGATGTAGCTTTGTTATACGGGATCAAAATATCATCCAAATCTAAATGGATCTCAACTTTTGGCTCATCATTAATGAGACCTATAATCGCTTCAATAATTTGTTTAACGTTAATGATACTTCTTCCTAATTTGTCTTTAGAAAGAAGATTATGGACGGAAGCAATACTTTTGATTCGATTAATAATACTATCCAATAAATCATCAATGGATTGATCAGGGGTATTTTTTACAAACATTTTTTGTAATGATATCAAGCTTACAACCGATTGAAGATTATTTTTTATACGATGATGACTTTCTTGTAATAAGGCCGATTTCCCTAATAATCTTGTATCTTCAATCGCAATGGCAGCATGGAGAGCTAAAGCTGATAAATGTTTAGACTCCTCTTTCGAATGAACATAAAAGTTTTCGTAAGATAATTGAATGATCCCTGTGACTTGAGATCTAATAAAAACAGGAACACAGATAATGGTTTTTACGTTATCGATCTTTTCAAACAATGAGTCGAATTCGTGATCATTTTGATTGGCATAAAAAATGTCTTTCCCTTTCGCGATTAATAAAATGGCTTCTTTTGTTAAATGGGCTTTTATGTTTTTTTTATTATTGAATTCAAAATCATCAATCGTACTCCAGGTGGACTCATCGATTAGTTTAATGGAGCAGCCATCCGCATTCATGACACGGGTGGCTTCTTTCGCTAACAGTAATAATACATCTTTTAGCTCATATTCCGATGTCAGAAATTCTGCCGCTTTAAAAACAGCATCAAGGACGCTTTTTGTATCGTTATCATCATCATTAAACCTATCGTTCTCTTTAAAATTGTAATCTTCAATCTTCCTTAACAAACTTTGCGGGTCACTTTTTGCTTTGTCAGCTGGCATTTCATCCGTAATGGTCCCCTTGGAAAGAATCGATATTCGATCAGCAAGCTTTAAGGCATCTTCCCATTGTTTCGTGATATATATAATGCTTCTTCCTTCTTCTTTAAATTGCTTCATGGTATTGTATAGCTTTGTTGCATTTTCAGAGGACAGTCCCTCCATCGGTTCGTGCATGATAATGACTTCAGGGTATTGTAAGAACGTGCGGGTTATATAGACAAGTCGTCTTTCTTCATCTGATAAATTTCGTACCTTGGTTCGATAATCGATGGGGAAGTCTAACTTTTCTAAATAAATTTTTGACTTACTCTTAATTTTACGCCAATTGATAAACGGAAGAAATCTCATTGTAGGTATATTTCCTAAATTGAGATTTTCCGCAACGGAGAAGTTGTTAATTAATGACGGCTTTTGATGTAATATGGCAATTTTATTCTTGTTGTATTTATTTTTTTTAAGGCTCTGATCCTTAAATCTTAATTCACCCTGCGCATTTGGATGATCTAGTAAATTTTTTATAGACTCGATCAATACTTTTTGTTCGGAGCTGTTTTTGACAATGATTGCATGAATTTCTGAATATCTTAAATTTAAATTTATATTTTTTATATATCCATCAGGGGTATTATTTGTAACGTTTCTACATTCAAATATAAATTTCGACAAGATTCTGCCTCCACCTTTTATTTAATACTATTATAATCATAAATCATCTTCATCTGAAGTCTAAGAAATTTTTCCAATCAAAGTATAGATTTTTTTAAAAACGATGTTACTATAGATAGTATATGTAAATTGGGTAACGCTTTCATTTAAAGGTTAAAGTAAAGATCAAATGGATGGTGATGATCTATGAAAAAATCATTACGGATTTTACTTGCTGAGGATGAATTTTTAGTTTTAATGGGGATTAAGTCCTACGTCGAGAAGCTGGGTCATGAGGTAGTTGGGACCGCTACAGACGGGTTGAAGGCAGTAGAATTAGCGCTAGAAACAAAGCCGGATCTCGTCATTATGGATATTAATATGCCAAATCTCGACGGTATCGATGCGATTAAAAGGATTAATGAAACCCTATTTATTCCCAGCATTATTGTCAGCGGCTATCATGATGAAAAACTAATCAATCGAGCGACGGAAGAAGGAGTACTCTATTATTTACTAAAGCCTATCGATATTGGGGATTTAAAGATTGCTATCAATATTAGTTTATCTAGGTTTGAAGAATTTAAGAAATTACAGGATGAGCTAGACAGTACGAAGAATGCATTGGAAGCACGCAAACATATCGAAAAAGCAAAAGGAATCTTAATGGAGAGAATGAATTTAAAAGAAGCAGACGCGATGAAACGACTGCAGCAAATGAGCAGGGACAAAAATAAAAAACTAGTCGTGATCGCAAAAGAACTTATTGAAGCAGATGCTTTATTTCATTCTTAAACGGTTATCATAAAATGTCGAGTATTCGAAAAATTTGCGCTTGACTCTTACAATCTGTGAAACTATAATGAACATATAGTTACAAGAATGTAATATTTCATTCGAATTCTATACTCATGTGTGGTATAGAATAATGACATTTCAAAATTAAATACTTTAAATTTTATGCTTACGGCTGGTATAAAATTTATGATGGCTATGGGTGCCTTATATACGCAATTTTTATGTTTTTTTGAAAACATAATGACTGCGTTTATAAGGCATTTTTTATTTTTGCGTGTATATGAAAACGCGTTCAGGAGATGAACGACATTTGAAAGGGGTGATATTCATCATCAATTAGATATTCAACAGTATTTTTATGAAGAATAAAAACGAAGAGAAAATCCATAGGTCATCGTTTCCATCCATTACGATTATCTTTTGAATTTTGGAAAACGTTTTATATTCTTCTTAAAATAACAAAGGTTTTTTTAATAAAAATATGGGGTGAATAAAAAATGAAAAGACTGTCAAAACAAATGTTTGCGCTTTTACTAGCATGCATCATGCTAGTAGCGGCCGGCTGTTCGAATCAAAGCAGTAGTGCTGCAGGGGAGAACAAAGCAAAAAAGATAAAGATCGGTATGTCCTTCCAGGAAATGAATAATCCTTACTTTATTTCCATGAAAGAAGCCTTGGAAGATGCTGCAAAGGAAATTGGGGCAGAAGTTGTTATTGCAGATGCTCAGCATGACGTCTCCAAACAAATCAATGATATTGACGATATGATTCAAAAGAAAATCGACATTTTATTAATTAACCCTACAGATAGTAAGGGTGTAGAATCAGCAGTTGTTGCAGCTAAAAAAGCTGGTGTGATCGTCGTGGCGGTTGACGCACAGGCATCAGGTCCAATCGACTCCTTTGTTGGATCCAAAAACTATGATGCTGGTTATTTAGCAGGTAAAAAGATGGCTGAGGATTTAGGTGGGAAAGGTAAAGTTGCAATTCTAGATGGTATTCCAGTAGTACCTATCCTTGAACGTGTTAAAGGCTTTAAAGCAGCGATTGCTGAGAATCCTGGAATTGAAATCGTAAACACTCAAAACGGTAAACAAGACAGAGCAGAAGCAATGAAAGTCACAGAGAATATGTTACAAGCTAATCCAGATCTAAATGCCATATTCAGTGTAAATGATGAAGGTGCTCTAGGTTCTCTAGGTGCAATCGAAGCAGCTAGTAAAAATGTATCACTTTATAGCGTTGATGGTCACCCAGAAGCTATTAAAGCCATTTTAAAAGGCGGAGTCTTTAAAGCTACTACAGCACAATATCCAAGAGACCAGGTGAGAATTGGTCTAGGTATGGCATTATCTAAACTTTGGGGAGCAAAAGTAGTGCCTAAAGAAGTTCCAATTGATGTTAAATTACAAACTAAAGAAAACGCAAAAGGCTTCAGCTGGTAATTGTCACAATCGGGCAGGCGTTTACATGATGGGTAAACGCCTGCTCCAAAAAAATGTAAGAGGGGAAGGTGATTGCTATGGATAAAGTATTAGAAATTGTGAATATAACGAAGGAATTTCCCGGAGTTAAAGCCCTAAAAGGCGTCAGTTTCGATATTAGACGCGGTGAGGTTCACGCGTTAGTTGGGGAAAATGGGGCGGGGAAGTCTACACTCATGAAAATTCTTTCAGGTGTTTATACCCCGACAACAGGTGAAATTCGCTTAGATGGCAAGGAAGTCATTTTCCAAGATCCTAAGCAAGCACAACAGTTAGGAGTCAGTATCATTCATCAAGAGTTTAGTTTAATTCCCTATTTGAGCGGTGTGGATAATATTTTCTTAGGACGTGAAAAAAGAAAAGCAAATGGACTATTAGACAGAAAAAAGATGAGAAAAGAAGCAGAAGAAGTCATGAAAAGGTTAAATGCAGATATTGACCTGAACAAGCCTGTCGCTCATTTGAGTGTCGCAAACCAGCAATTTATTGAAATTGCTAAAGCCATTGCCATTGATACAAAGGTATTAATTTTTGACGAACCGACGGCCAGTTTAACTGGAAAAGAAATTGATAAATTATTTGAGTTAATTGAGAAATTGAAAGCTGATGGTGTAACCATTATATATATATCGCATCATTTGGACGAAATCCTCAAAATGTGTGATCGAATGACGTGTTTGCGGGATGGGGAATGGGTCGGCACCAGAGAAATAAAGGACGTTACAAAGCAGGATATTGTAAAAATGATGGTTGGCCGTGAAATTGTCAATGCGTTTCCTGATAAGCCATCACATGAAGGCAAAGAAGAAATGCTGTTGGAAGTGAAAAAGTTAAGTAATAAAAGTATTACAGATATTCAGTTTTCATTGAAAAAGGGGGAAATTATCGGTATTGCCGGTCTTGTCGGATCTGGCAGAACCGAGACGGTAAGAGCGCTAATTGGCGCAGACCCTGCAAAGGAGAAGGAAGTATATATCAACCAGAAAAAGGTCGATATTAAAAACCCTACTGATGCCTTGGCACATGGGATCGCCCTCATTCCAGAAAGTCGAAAGACTCAAGGTCTCGTCCTCAATATGACGATAAAAAATAATATTAGTTTACCTATTTTAAAAGAACTTACGGGCTTTTTTGGAGTCATTAACAAGGAAAAAGAAGATTCCCTTATTGATCAATCGATTAAAGACTTATTAATCAAAACACCAAGCAGCAGGCAAATGGTCAAAAATTTAAGCGGCGGGAATCAACAAAAGGTCGTGTTAGCAAAGTGGCTAAATACGGACTGTAAAGTATTAATCTTTGATGAGCCTACCCGTGGAATTGATATTGGTGCTAAGGAAGAGATTTATAAGTTAATGAGAAACCTGGCGGATAAGGGGCTCTCGATTATTATGATTTCTTCAGAATTACCGGAGATTTTAGGGATGAGTGATCGAGTTCTCGTCATGCATAAAGGAAAAATAAAGGCAGAAATCGATGGAAGAAAAGCTGATTCTGAAAAAGTAATGTATTACGCAACGGGTGGTGTTTAGGGATGAATGATGTAAATGTCCAGAAATTATCTTATCAATCAAAAGTATTTAACGTTAAGGAAACGTTTAAAACGCCTGAGATGTTAACCTTACTGGGATTCCTTGTCCTATGTGCATTCTTTAGTTTTTCTACTACACAGTTTTTAACGGGGGAAAACATCTCAAATATTGTTAGACAGGTCTCCATTAACGGAATTTTAGCTGTTGGTATGACCTTTGTCATATTAACAGGCGGTATCGATTTGTCGGTCGGTTCTGTGATGGCGTTCACCGGCACAATTATGGTGGGCATGATGATCAACATGGGAATGCCGCCAATTGCAGCTGTTTTAATTGGGATTGTTTTAGGTGCGGTGCTTGGTTACATTAATGGTTTATTTATTGCCCATGCCAGAATTCCAGCCATCATTGTTACATTAGCGATGATGGAGGTTGCCCGAGGAGCTGCCTTGCTTTACACAGGCGGGTATCCGTTATCTGGAGTATCAAAATCTTATGCTTTTATCGGAAGAGGCTATCTGTTTGGTGTTATTCCAATGCCTGCCGTGATCATGATATTAGTGTTTATCGCTGCTTATATCATCTTAAATCATTTGCCAATTGGCCGATATATTTATGCTATTGGCGGTAATGAAGAAGCAGTTAGATTATCGGGTGTTAAAGTTAAAAAAATTAAGATCTTTGTTTATTTAGTCAGTGGGATTACGGCAGCCATCAGTGGTTTAATTATGACCTCAAGACTTTCTTCAGGCCAGCCGATGGCCGGAGAAGGATATGAATTGGACGCTATTGCTGCCGTTGTATTAGGTGGAACAAGTATTGCCGGCGGCCGCGGACATATTTTTGGAACCATCCTCGGTGCCTTATTATTAGGGGTTTTAAGTAACGGGCTAAACCTAATGGGTGTATCCCCGTATGTTCAACGTGTTCTAAAAGGGGCCATTATCGTCGCAGCCATCTATTATAGTAGTTTCCGTCAAAAAGATTAACCTTAAAAAAATTAACCTACAGGGAGATGTTAGAAATGTCAGTAGTACCAGAAACAGTAAAAGAAGTTGGAGTGTCAGCATTACCAGAAACAATGAAAGCTGTTGTAGCACATGGCCCAGAAGATTACCGTGTGGAAGAAGTAGCTACACCAAAAGCAGGTAAAGAGGAAGTCGTGATTAAAGTAGAAGCTTGCGGAATTTGCGGCAGCGACCTAAAGGCATTCCATGGATCACAAATGTATTGGGGCGGAGAAGATCCTTGGATGAAAGCACCGGTTATTCCTGGTCATGAATTCTATGGCATCGTCGCCGAATTAGGAGAAGGCGCTGCTGAAAAACATGGACTTCAGGTGGGTGACCGAGTTACGACTGACCAAATTAACCCATGCGGGAAATGTAAATTCTGTACAACAGGAAAGTACTGGATGTGTGATGTTCATAATATTTATGGATTTCAAAAAGATGTCGCAGAAGGCGGCTGGGCTGAATATATGAAATTTAGCAGTACGGCAAGAATTTATAAAATTACTGATGGTGTAACCGCTGAAGAGGCAGCCCTAGTAGAACCAATGGCATGTGCTGTTCATACCGTTCAAAGAGCATCGATTGAATTTGAAGATGTGGTCGTGCTAGCAGGTGCAGGTACACTAGGATTATGTATGGTCCAGCTCATTGCTTTAAAAACACCGAAGAAATTAATTGTTTTAGATACGAATAAGAAAAGATTAGCAACAGCTAAAAAGCTTGGGGCGGACATGGTGATTAACCCTCTAGAAGAAGATGCCATCAAAATCGTGAAGGATTTTACAGAAGGATATGGCTGTGATGTCTATATTGAAGCAACTGGACATCCATCTGGCGTAACACAAGGTTTAGAGATGATTAGAAGACTGGGCAGATTTATCGAATTTAGTGTATTTGGCAGTGAAGTTACAACGGACTGGAGCGTCATCGGTGACAGGAAGGAACTCGATCTAAGAGGCTCTCACTTAGGTCCATACACGTACCCAGTTGCCATCGACTTATTTGAGCGCAATCTATTAACTGCTGAAGGAATCGTTACACATACTTATAAAGTGGAAGACTTTGCAGAAGCAATGGAAATGGCTCATCATCCAGAAGCCATCAAGGTATTATTAAAGCCCTAATGAGGTTACTAGAATAATAGATTCTTATGAAGGGTGATAATATGGATTACTTAATTGGTGTTGATATAGGAACTTCAGGTACAAAAGCAGTATTAATTGATCCAAACGGAAAAGTGTTGGCACATAGCTATAAAGGCTATGAAGTGGAAACACCAAAGCCTTCCTGGGCTCAGCAATGGCCTGAGCCTTGGGAAGAAGCCGTTAATTTTACAATAAAATCAGTGGTTGAAAAGTCAAATGCCGATCCGGAAAAGATTAAAGGTGTTGCAATCAGCAGCTTGTACGGTGGATCTGGAATCCCTGTAGATCAAGATATGAAACCATTGGCACCTTGCTTAATTTGGATGGATCGACGGGCTGAAGAAGAGGTAAAGTGGGTTGAGGAAAATATTAACTTGGAAGAGTTATTTGAAGTAACAGGAAACTCCGTCAATTCCTATTTCGGATTTACGAAAATTCTTTGGATGAAAAATAACTTACCGCAGGTTTGGAATAAAATTCAGTACTTTTTACCGCCTGCCCCTTATATCGTTTACAAATTAACGGGAGAAGTGGCGGTTGATTACTCTTCAGCAGGAAACATCGGTGGCGTTTTTAACTTAAGGGAAAGAAAATGGTCAAAGGAAATGGTCGATAAATTAGGAATTCCTTTGAGCTTTTTCCCTGAAAGACTCGTAGAATGTACAGAAATTGTTGGCGGAATCACCGAAGAAGCGGCTAAGAAGACAGGCTTAAAAGCAGGCACTCCTGTCATTTGCGGCGGCGTAGATGCTCCGGTTGCTACCATGGGTGCGGGCGCTCTTGCTGAAGGGAACCATGTAGCGATGCTCGGAACCTCCATGTGCTGGGGTTTTATTACCAAAACACCAAACTTATCTCCAAATCTAGTAAGTATGCCACACTGTGTGGATTCCAGTGAGATTATCTATACCTTTGGAGGAGCTGCAACTGCGGGCGCAATCTTAAAATGGTTTAGAAATGTGATTGGTACGGAAGAAATAGCAGTTGAAGATAAATTGGGCATCAATGCTTATACCTTATTAGATTTGCAAGCAAAAGATATTCCGGCGGGATCTAATGGATTATTGGTTCTTCCTTATTTCATGGGTGAAAGAAGCCCAATTTGGGACAGCAGTGCACGCGGTCTCGTGCTTGGACTAAGCTTAGTTCACACGAAGGGTCATTTATATAAGGCATTCATGGAAGGCGTGGCCTACTCTCTTCGTCATAATATGGAAATGGTATTGGGAACGGATGCCAAGTTGGACAAAGAGCTGATTATCGTCGGAGGCGGCTCTAAATCTATGAACTGGCCGCAAATTTATGCAGACGTGACTGGTTATCCAGTTCGAATTATTAAAAACGATGTAGAGGCACCGCTGGGAGATGCTGTGTTGGCAGGAATTGCAACGGATATCATCACAGAGCCTAATGTCTTAAAAGATTGGTTGGATTTCGAAGAACCGATTTACCCCAATCCTGAAAATACGAAAGTATACGATCAGTATTATGAGGAATATAAGAATTTGTATGTAAGTACAAAAGATAGTATGAAGCGTGTAACAAAGATCAACCAATAGCATCTGCAAAAATGAAAAAGGAGAAGTAGGTAAAGATTATTTCAATCTAATCCAGCCTGCTTTTCTTTTTTTAAAAGAAGAACGGAGTGATTCAATTGTTAGAAGAACTGAAGAAAAAGGTTTTAGAAGCAAATCTACAGCTCCCAAAGCGAAATTTAGTTATTTATACATGGGGAAACGTGAGTGGCATTGATCGCGAGCTGGGGCTAGTTGTGATTAAACCAAGCGGTGTTGACTATGACCGGTTAAGAGCAGAGGACCTTCCTGTAGTAGATTTAGATGGAAATAAGGTTGAAGGTGAATTAAATCCATCATCAGATACAGCGACTCACTTAGAGTTATACAAAGCATTTCCCGAAATCGGTGGAGTTGTACATACCCATTCTCCGTGGTGTACGAAATGGGCACAGGCTGGGAAAGCAATTCCTGCCTATGGGACCACTCATGCGGATTATTTTTACGGTGAAATCCCTTGTACCCGGCCATTAACCCCGGTTGAAATTGCTGCTGACTATGAAAAGAACACAGGGACAGTCATTGTTGAAACATTCAAAGACTTAAATCCTAATTTTGTTCCAGGTGTTATTGTACATAGTCACGGACCTTTTAATTGGGGGAAAGATCCTTTAAAAGCTGTTGAAAATGCGGTCATTATGGAAGAAATCGCGAAGCTAGCTTACTATACCCAAAGCTTGTCCCCTGCAATTGATTCCATCGATGATTACCTTCTCGATAAACATTTTTTAAGAAAACACGGTAAGAATGCATATTATGGTCAAATTCAGGCTCAAGAAGTGAAGAACTAAAGGTAAGGAATGAGATTTATGCAATATAAATTGGTAGTCCTGGATATGGATGGCACCTTACTAAATAATGACCATCAAGTGTCGAATGCTAATAAAGAGGCCATTCATAGACTGAAGCAAGAAGGGACCAGCGTTGTATTGGCAAGTGGAAGGCCTTATGAATCCATCTATCCTTATGTTAAAGATTTAGAGATAGATTTACCCATTATTGCGGCGAATGGCGCGTTAATTAAAAATCCTGTATCAAACGAGGTATATTATTCTACAGGCTTACCTATCCATTTAGCTAAAGAAATCATACAATACGGGCAAGAAAATCAGTACCCAATTAGTTTATATTTTGACGGTGAAGTCCATACCTTTAACGAAAGTATGATCAAGGTACATTGGGAACTGGAAAAATTAAAGGCTAGAGTCATAAACAAAGTTGAGGAAGACAAAGATCTATATAAGATCATTTATGCAAATACTCCACCCAAAATCGAAGAAGCATTCAAACATTTAGAGCAAAAATATAAAGAAAAATTGTATATTACCCGTTCAGATGATGTTTATTTAGATGTAATGAATATTAACGCATCTAAAGGAAAAGCACTCCATCAGCTAATGGATAGGCTGAACATTTTATCTCATGAAGTGGTCGTTATGGGGAATAGTTATAATGATATAGCTATGTTTGAGGTTGCTGGTCTTGCAATAGCCATGGATAATGCCTCTCAAGAAGTAAAGGATGCAGCAGACTTTGTTGCTAAGTCTAATAACGATGATGGTGTTGCCTATGCGGTAGATAGATATATTTTGAATGTTTAAGAATTTTAACACTACCTAGCTTAATATTAATTTAGGAAAAAGGTAGCTTTTTATAAAAACAGCTGCAAACTAGTTGCGAATTCTTGGGGTCAGACCCTCGACACTTTAAAGCTTTAACTGATTGGTGTCAGACCCCGTTTTGTAGCTTTTTTTAATTGGATTTTGCTTACATTCGTCCCACCATCCGGATTTGCCTTGAGGTCGACGGGTATGGCCCTCACCTAAAGAACATAAGCAGATGGCAATTTTCCGACAACCTTGAACGTCAAAACCAGTTAGTGATTGACGGATGGACCGTGGTCCGATTTTCTTATGATCAAGTTAAAGATAAGCCACGTCGATGTCAACAGATTGTTCAGCAAGTGATTGGCCAATGGCTGGGTGATGAACTGGACCAGACATCTCTGTCCATTGTCGAAAAGGAAGTGCTTCGGCTAGCGATTCGAAAAGGAGAAGACTTATCCCCAAAAGAAGTCGAGAAGTATTTGAAGCTAAGTGATAAGACGGTAAAAAAAGTACTCACTCAACTAGTCGTTAAAAAGATGTTGATTCCTACATCTGGGATCAAGATGATCCGCTCATATCGGTTTGGGGATCATGTTAAGTACCCAATCAAATAAATAGACGGAAAAATTTCGCTTAATTACTAAATAAAATTAAAAATAGCTAAAATAGACGGAGAAATTCCGCCTATTGACTCGAAAAACGTAAAAATGGAGGATTTTGCTTTGCATAATCGGAAAACCTTCCCTTAATTACCCCGAAACGTGCTACTTTCTGCATCTAACCGAAAAATCTCCGTTTATTTTACTTTTGTTAGGCAGCGTTTCTTTGTTTATTACCATCAATAAGAAAAGTTATGAAAAGAAAAATTTAGTGAAAGAACAAGCATAGTAAATATCATATTTCATCAGAAGAATCCGCTCTTGTCGTGTCATTTTTGAAGGATTTTTGTAGAGTCTGCTACGACGGTACAACATATCAATTGATTCAAAGGGACTTACTTCAAAGTCAGTAACATCTTCACCATAATACTCGATATCCTTCAAGAACTCCATTATTGCCACACTCCTTAATTTTACCTATATATCTATAGCCTTTTGAGTCATCTAAGTAATTATCATAATTATCGGCAATCATTGTTGTATCTACAATACCATCTTCTCCGATAATTCGATTTTTAAGTGCAACGTTCAAGTTATTACCCCTTCTGTCTGAGGCTTTTTTACTCGTAATTATTGGCATAAGGAATCTTTACTCATGGAGATTTAATGAACTAAATATGGGGCGCAATTCACAGTGACCACCCATGCTGTGCGGTTATCGAATTATTAGTTCATGTTATCATTCCCTCTCGATCATCCATAAGGTTAATAGTACGCTTACTTTTCTATTATTCTCCATTTCAATGTAGTAGGAAGATTACCTTTAGATTCTTATTAAAGAACATTATTTTTAGAAATAAAGAACTTTTTGTGTACCACAACTGGATAAATAAGGTAAAATTAAGAGGTACATAATTTTTAAATGAAAGTGTGGGAGAGAATTGATTTTTTTAAGAAAAAGGAGAATTTTGTTCGCTAAGTTGACAACGCTGATTCTACTATTTTCATTACTAACCCCGGTGTCCAAAGGAATAGCAGCAGGTGACGTTACACCTCCAAAGCTAGCTAGTCTTTCCTTATCCGGAACTAGTGCTACTCAAGGCCAATCCATCAGGCTTAGTGCGGAAATACTCGAAGAGGAATCAGGGGTGGATGTAGCGTATGCCTATTATGATGGTCCAGTCGGTTATTCAAAGACAGTTTATTTATGTTTTAACCCTGAAACGTCAAAATATGAGGGTTCATTCGATGTATCCACGTATGATGGTGCAGGCGTATGGGAACTTTCATCTATTTATTTGAAGGACAAACAGGGGAACAAATATAGTATTTATAACAGAGAGACACCGTATCAGGGATCAACCTATGAATATAGGAATCTATCCCAATACAATATTGAAGTGTATGGGACTTTGATAGATGATATAGCACCAAGGCTAGGTGATTTATCTCTTTCTTCAACAAGTGCTGCTGGCGGAGAGTCCATAACAGTGTCAGCAGATATTATCGAAGAAGGTTCTGGGGTGGAATATGCACACGTAAGTTTTGTACCGCCAAACGGGGATAGTGAAGGCGGCAAAGGTATTGAGCTGACCTATAACTCCGAAACAGGAAAATATGAAGGCACATTTTATGCCGACCCTTATGATGTTCCTGGAATTTGGTCTATTGGCACCATCCAATTGGGTGATAAGCTCTATAACCATTATTATTATCGAAATGGGCAGACACCGACACAAGAAGATTACTACGAAGTAAGGGATTTTAGTGCATATAATATTGAAGTAGTTGGAACGGTAGGTGACCTTACAGCACCGGCATTAAACGGGTTTTCCGTTTCAAAAACAACCATCATGCAGGGCGAACAGGTGCAGCTATCGGCAGACATTGTTGACGATCTCTCGGGGGTTGATCATGTCTATGTTTCGTATAGTTTTCCTGTCGGCTATGATACTAAAGACGTAGAGTTAACCTACAATGCTGAAACTCTAAAATACGAAGGGATTTTTGAGACAAGCCCCAATGATCCAGCGGGCACCTGGCCGCTCTATTCAATTGAAACGGTTGATAAAAAGGGCAATTTTTACACGTACTATAATAGCAAGGATTATTCCAAAGGCAGTACTTTTGAACATAGGGATCTATCTCAATACAACATCCTTGTGAATGCACTGGATACCGTAGCACCTGAGACATCGCTGAATGTCCAGGGCCAAACTGGAACGAACGGCTGGTATGGTTCGGGCGTGACTGTTTCACTGACTGCTTCAGACAATGACGCTGGTATAGAAAAAACGCTTTACCGGATCAATGGAGGGGAATGGCAGCCATACACTGAGCCGTTTAGTCTCTCGGTTGACGGCACAACGGTCGTTGAATATAAGAGTATCGACAAAGCAGGCAATGAAGAAGATGTAAAAACCAGTACCATCAAAATCGATACCCAAAAACCGGAAACAAAAATCGGTGATATTCCTTCCTATCCGGTCAAAGTAGATGTGCCACTTTCCTTTCTTGCACAAGATGGAACATCCGGTATAGCACGGACAGAGTACAGAGTGAATGGCGGGAATTGGACCACCTATCAGGATCCGACGTATATTCGAACGGAAGGGACAAACACCGTCGAATATCGAAGTGTGGATATGGCAGGCAATGTGGAAGAGGTAAAAAGAGTGGAGTTCGTTATCGATAAAACAGCTCCTGCCACTACCACTTCCACGCTAGGAACTGGCTGGTACAACAGTGATGTAGAAGTAAGCCTGACTGCTGCTGATTCCATTTCGGATGTAGCAAAGTCCGAATACAGGCTAAACGGTGGGAGTTGGACTGCCTACAGTAGTCCGGTGAGGATCAGCGGGGAGGGTATAAATACCTTTGAGTATAGAAGTATCGACAAGGTTGGCAATGTGGAAGCAACCAAGCAAGTGCAAGTGAAAGTAGATAAAACGGCCCCGACGACCACAACTTCGGTTGGGGATGGCTGGTATAACAGTGATA
Source organism: Neobacillus sp. GCM10023253 (assembly GCF_042653105.1). Classification (NCBI taxonomy): domain Bacteria; kingdom Bacillati; phylum Bacillota; class Bacilli; order Caryophanales; family Bacillaceae; genus Neobacillus; species Neobacillus sp. GCM10023253. The sequence continues at coordinate 6,967 of NZ_JBHSHV010000023.1, read as the reverse complement.
CAACTGTGAGCCTTGTTAGCAGTGATTCCCATTCAGGTGTAGCAAAAATTGAATTTAGGCTCAATGGCGGTGCATGGGCAACGTATACAGGCAGCATCGTTGTATCAACGGAAGGAATCAATACACTGGAATACCGCAGTGTGGATGTTGCAGGCAATACGGAAGAGATAAAGACAGCTCAAGTGAAAATTGATAAAACCAAGCCAGTGTTGAATGTTACGTTCAATCCGTCTGTCATCATTGGCAACACCGGCAAGCTTATAAATGTGAAGGCTGCTGTGGATGCCTGGGATGCTTTATCCGGTATTGCTTCGTTTGAGCTCGTGTCGATCACAAGCAGTCAGTCCGATGTCGTGAAGGGCGGGAAAATTCCTGAGCCGGATATTCAAGGTGCGGAATATGGAACGGCGGATACCGACTTTTATTTGAGGAATGAAATAAGCGGTTCGGACCGAATCTATACCATCACCTATAAAGCATTCGACAACGCAGGAAACTCAACAGTTACATCATCAACTATAATGGTGAAAAAGAAATAGAGGGGCAGTTCCGGGTTTAATAAACAAGTTTGATTTAGGACGGTAGAGGTTGAAGGGAGAAGTGTTACAGCACTTCTCTCTTTATTTTTATCCATTAATTTCGGGTCGTGACAGGCATGTATGAAACCTACCTTTAATAAAAATAATAATTTTACAAATAATGTACTTAAGGTGTAGACATTTCACCGAGGAGTATTAATTTGTATGTGAATAAAATGATCAAGCTGGAAAGGAGGTGTAATCATGAATACCCTGCAAAGAATTGCCTTAGCATTGACCATCATTGGGGCTATAAATTGGGGATTAATTGGTTTCTTTCAATTTGATTTGGTTGCAGCAATATTTGGCGGACAAGACTCTTTCCTATCAAGAGTTATTTACAGTCTAGTTGGTCTAAGCGGGTTAGTTTGTTTAACTCTCTTGTTTAAGCGATGGGAAGCGACGGATGCCAACAGAGAAGTGAACCGGAGTAACTATAGTGGGCAACCAAATTATGGAACTGAATTTGGTGAGGAAACGGACGTACCTGATCTTAGAAGTACTGCCAGGGAAAAGGAATAAAAAAGAAAATGAAGAAAGCCATGGACGCATGGCTTTCTTCATTTTCTTTTTGACTAGATTTCCTCAACTAAAGGCTGTTAGCAAAAGGTTTTCCAACGTGATGGCGAGGAGCATCAGCTGGTAGCATGGTTAGAGAATTCTAGCTTATTACAGCCGTCGGCACCATTCGGGTGGTGACAGGCACTTTTTTTACCATTCTTTTGGCTCATAATGAAGTTCGTTAAATAATTGAGTACGTTCTTTTTTGGATAAATCTCTCCACTGGCCAATAGGAAGGTTCCCTAAATGGATATTCATGATTCGTATTCGTTGCAGTCGACAAACCTGGTATCCCAAGGCAGAACACATACGTCGAATCTGCCGGTTTAACCCCTGTGTCAAAATGATTTTAAAAACATATTTAGAAAGCTGTTCTACTTTACAAGGCAGCGTTTTTGTATCTAGTATTTCTACACCTACTGCCATTCTTTTTAAGAACTCTGGAGTGATGGGCTTGTCTACTGTCACGATATATTCCTTTTCATGCTTATGTTCAGCCCGCAGAATTTCATTGACAATATCTCCGTCATTAGTCAGGAGGATCAGACCCTCTGAATCCTTATCCAGTCTTCCGATATGAAATATTCTTAATGGATGGTTGACTAAATCAATAATATTTCCTTTAATATGTCGTTCTGTCGTACTAGTAATGCCAACAGGTTTATTTAGGGCAATATAAACGTAATTTTTAGCCACTTTGACCGGATTTCCTCCAATCCGAACATCATCGCCTGGTTCGACTTGGCTTCCTAATGTGGCAACTTTTCCGTTAATAAACACTTTTCCTTCACTAATCAATTTATCTGCACCGCGTCTAGATGTTTTTCCAGACTCGGAAATATATTTATTTAATCGCAGGTTAGACACATCCTTAAAGGGAGATTGTGCTTTAAGAATACCCAACCAATCCCGTATTTTCAAGCACATATTAAATCTCATTTAGAAGAAAAGCGGGGAACGGTATCAAAAGTAAATGAGGTTTTTAGTTAAAGCTTCTTTCTAAGGTTGGTAGAGGCTAAAACATAATATGGGATTTGAAGAAGGATACCGGACCTTTATGAATGCTCGCTTGCAGGCAAGAACCTGAGAACGGTTGATGCTTATAAGAAGAAGACTGAAGGAGCAGGGTGGGTTTTAGTTTACCATTTCCGATAGATCAGATAAATAGACGGAAAAACTTCTCTTATTTTCTAAATAACTTTAAAAATAGCATAAATAGACGGAGAATTCCGCCTATTGACTCGAAAAATGCGAAAATAGGAGATTTTGATTTCAANGAGCTCCATTCTGCATTTAATCGGAAAAACTCCGCTTATTTTACTTTCTCTGGTTACTTAATTAGGAATGGAGATGAAAACGATCGTGATGATTATAAAAAAACACATTGAAATGGGAATTCAATGTGTTTTTCAGGCTTCTCTTTTATTATTTAGGCGTAACAGCTATAAATTCGTCAATCGTTTCAGGGGTATTTTTACCTTCTTTTCCTTGGAAAAGGTCGATATTAACGGTCACATCCATACAGCCAAGGTATTTTCCGTTTTCATCGCGTACTGCCATGAATTTTTGGTAAATTTGGCCGGTTTCACCCGTGCGTTTTGGGAACCAAAATTCCCATTCATCGCGCGCGCCCGAACGGAAATCATTTAACAATTTTTCAACGTGGTGAGCCACTTTTGGGTGAAGCTCAAGCACAGGGCGACCAATCGCTTCTTTACGGCGACCATGCACGCGGTTTGGATTATTTGAATACCAACGGAAAATATCGTTTGCATCGCAAAAACCCATTTCAAATGGCAAAAGGTTGATGATTGAATCCAAAGTGCTAGCTTTAATCGCACCAGTTTCAAAATTAATCACAGCTTCAGGACTAATTAAATCTGACAATTTTTCTTCAGACATTTAAAAAACCTCCTATATATAATCTCCGATTATGAGAAGAATAAAATAGTACAATTATTAGTGAGAAAAAAATCGGCCTCTTCTGGGTAATTATTTCCTAACTTCATTAATAATGATAGCATTAATAATGATTGCCAATTGTGATGTATCTCACAAAAGTTGTTTTTTGATAATAATTGTGAATGAGGGACTGAAAGGACCATCACCAAATTAAAATGCGATCCTATTCGTATGTTCATAAGTAAATGAGGTAATTTAATTCCGGTTATGATAATCTTAAGAGATATTAAACGAGGAAGTGAATGTAGTGATCAACATAACCATTCCAAAACCAAGTGTTACCATTACCAAACAGAATCAGCCTGAGTTAAGTAATATATATGGGTTTACTGATTTTCATCTTATCCCTAGAGATAAGGGCGGCATTTTTATGTTCTATAACAATAAACAAGAACTATTATTCGTTGGTAAAGCAAGGAAGTTGAGATCAAGAATTAAAAAGCATTTTGAGGATACGGTATCCCCAATCAAAATGCATAGAGATGAAGTCACTAAAATTGAAGTTTGTGTGATTGAAGACCCTGTCCATAGAGAAATATACGAAACGTATATTATTAATGAACTCAAGTCGAAGTACAATATAGACAAGGCGTTTTTTAGGTAAAACTTTATCAAGAGAGGCGATAGGTGCAGAATAAAAGCATACCTATTGCCTTTTATTATTTGAGAGATCGAAGGATGAGAACGATTGGATTGTAAACACGAAAAACTAACGACCTATATTTATACTTATGCCTGCTATGGGGATGAACGTTCATTGTGTGCTTTGGAAATGCGCTCATTATTTGGGGAGGAGTCACAAACAAGCATCTTGGAAAGCCATGTGAAAATTGATCCAAGTCGGAGTCCGTTTATAAAGGAAAGACTTGCTGTCATTTATGAGGGGCAAAGTCTTCAAAATCTCATCGAACAAGTAGCAGCCCTGCAAGTAACTGGGGAAACGTTTAAAGTGTATTATGTAAAAAATGGCGGGCAGGCAAAAAATGAAGAGAACGGCATTGAATACCGACGGGCAATTGAGAAGGAAATCGGATTACATATTAATGGTGAGGCTGATCTTCATCATCCGAAGAGATTATTTGGCGTTATGAATATAAACGGAAGATGGGTATTCGGTGATTATAGTAAAAGTGAGTCTGTTTGGTTTCGGCATCAACAGAAACCGCATAGTTATTCCACTGCGCTTAACACACGCGTGGCAAGAGCGATTGTGAATATTGCCATTCCAGATCCAAGTGGAATAAAGGCCATTGACCCCTGCTGTGGGATTGGGACCGTACTGGTAGAGGCCTTATCTATGGGGATTGATATAGTTGGGAGCGATAGAAATCCTCTTATTCTTGGTGGAGCTAGAGAAAATATCGCACATTTTTGGCTTTCTGGAGAAGTAAAATTGGCAGATATCCGAAATGTCACAAATCAATATGATGTAGCGATTATCGATTTACCCTACAATTTGTGTTCTGTCATATCGCCTGAAGAACAGCTCGAAATACTCCAATGTGCACGCAGGATTGCTAAGAAGGTCGTAGTAGTTACGGTTGAATTTATCGATAAAATCCTTATAAATGCGGGATTTACCATGATTGACCGCGCTGTTGTTAAAAAAGGGTCATTTACTCGTGAAGTAATTGTTTGTAAATAAGTCTTTAATCATTTATTAAATGGTTGCCCCAAACGTGAGGACAACCTGTTTTTTTAGGCAAGTGCCTGTCACTACCCGTAATTTTGTCAAATTCTCCTCGACAAGATTCGGATGGTGGGCACTTTTTTAATCAACTGGTACTTCTTGTGTGAATGTTGGCTGTTTTCTCTGTTTTTCTTTTTTATGTTTTACCTTTACTTCCTCAGACTCTTTACTGTAATATCTCCCCTTCGTATAGACAGCTATTACAATAGTGAGGAGTGAGGCTAGGATGGCTGCAAAGAAAGTGGCTGTATTTTGCAGGAACGTTCCCATATACCCCAATGCAGCAATCGTTCCAAAAACACTTGAGATAATTAATGGTGCAACCCCAACTGGATTCCATTTATATAATTTTTCCTGTCTCGCTTCATATTCTTTCGGTCCAATTTTAAGCAACTTCTTCACGACTAATGCATCTGTAACTAAAATGGCCGCCCATGCCATTAAAAGAACCCCTTGGAATGTCATGGCACTGCCTAAATAATCCAGTATGCCTCCAAGCATTAGTGCGATCGACAAGACGCCAGAAACAACAACCCAGAAGCGGCGACCAGGTTTGAAATGGAATACATTCTCGAAAAAATTGGACAGTGACAGGGAAGCACTATAAATATTTGTAACGTTAATACGTAATTGTGTTAACATCGTAAAAGCAACTCCACCTAGTCCAAGAATGGTGACAATATAAACCCCCGGATTCGATTCAGCTAACCGGACACCAAACCATATTCCAAGTAAGCCCATGACACCGAAACAGAAAATTTGCGGAATAAATCCGATCATAATGGATCCAAGTTTAATATCCCTTGGTTTAAGGAAACGCGCGTAATCTGACGCAATTAAGGCGGTTAATCCCATAATACCGTGCTGCATCCCGATACATAGAAGTAAACCTGTTCCACCTATCTGTACACCTTTTGGCATATAGGTCCAAAAGTGACCATCAAATTGAGACGGTAAATTGGCTGCAACAATGATGATGGTAATTAAAAATAGAAAGAAGATCGGTAATGACCATTTTTGTAATTTATCTAGTTGTTTAATACCAAACCAATTTAGCGGGATGACAATGGATCCAAAAACAATAATTAAAAGCCAGAGTGGAATTGCGGGGAAAAATGCATGTACTGCGGAAACGAGAATCATACCTTCAAAGGCGCAATACATAATGAAATTCGATGCGTATATTAATGAAGTTAACGAAGCACCAATGTAGCCAAACCCTTGCCTGGACATAAGGTTTACATTCATTCCTGACTTCGCGGATAAATAGGCAATCACCGTACCTAAGACTCCAGCAATTACGATGGCATAAATAGCTGAAATAATAGCATTCATTGCACCATACTGCAGGGCCATAACACTGCCTGTTTGAAAATAAAAAATTGCAGTGGCAATACCAAACGTTATGTTGGTTACGCTAAACCAACCCATATTCCGTTTTCCTGCCGGAACCTTATCAAATGTATAATCGTCTTTTCCTTCTTCTTGGAGACCTTTAGTTTGATCTACACTCATGTAATCATCCTTCCATGATGCTCCTTACACCCTACCTCCTTCTTGCAGTTTATTTTCACATTCAATCTACACCCTTCAAGATTGAATGCTTGTTTTAGGGGGTAATAGAATGTGTTTTTTTGAGCAAATTTTTATTTTAGAATAAGTAAATAAATCCGATTTCGCAGACTGCGTTTGTCTGCCACAATACTATTATATACACAATTAGTTTACATAATCAAGTGGCCAGGGGGAAAAGGACTTAATAAGCCCTTTAAAGAAGAGGGTTTTACTTCAAATTAACATATAAGCTCTATGCATTATTTTGAATAAAAATTCGGTATGAAAAGATGTTGATTCCTGTATCTGGGATCAAGGGGTTCCGCTCTTATCGGTTGGGGAATCAGGTTAAGCACCCGAGCTGATAAATAGACGGAGGAATTTCCCTTAATTAGAAAATAAGACTAAAAATAGCTTAAATAGACGGAGAAATTCCGCCTATTGACTCGAAAAACGTAAAAATGGGGAATTTTGCTTTGCATAATCGGAAAAGCTTCCCTTATTTATCCCGAAATGAGCACTATTCTGCATCTAACGGAAAAATCTCCGCTTCGTATTATAAGGTCAGCCAGATATTTCTGGTTGACCTTTTTTTATATGGTTTTATTATTACGGTAGCCGG
>NZ_JBHSHV010000022.1:0-10076 GCF_042653105.1 Neobacillus sp. GCM10023253 | reverse complement strand
GCATAAATTTTGCTCTTACGAGCAAAAATCCGACAAAAAGGCATCCGAATGGGATCATTCGAATGCCTTTTGTCTACAATCTGGAACTCCCTTTTTGGGAGTCTTAATGCATTTATTTCCCCTTTAGTTAATGCCTATTATTCTCGGCTCGTCGCATCGTCGTTTGACTCATTAGCCCCTTCGCCGACCTTGTTACCGATCGCTCCACCTGCAACAGCTCCTGTAGCTGTACCAAGTGGACCAAGAGTAGATCCCAAAGCAGCACCAGCGACAGTACCGACACCAGTTCCTAAAGCTTCGCCAGCATCGCCATTCACTCGATTACGTTCGTTTTTATCAGCCATTTATCTCACACCTCATTTAAAATAGGCGGCAATTTCCAGCACAATCCCGTAACTTATTTTGCCTCTATGGATAAAATTTACACGGAGATAAATTAGTTTCCATAAACTTTGCAATTCACCATTAGTGAATAAACTTTAAAACATAAATGAGTGACCTTTTAGCCAACCAGATAACATTTGATATTACTGATTATATTGAGGCTCTTCTTGTTGTATTTGTTGAATACGTGGCTCAATACTGTCAATTATAGCTTGAGTTTGTTGTGCCGCATTTTGGTACAATTGCTTTGCTTGCTTATTTTCAGTCTGTAATGCAAATGTTTCAAAACTCGCTTGTGCACTTTTTAACCCAGCTAAAGTTTGGTTTACTTGAGTTGCTACAGTCATTTTTCCTCTACCTCCTTATTATTGAATAACTTACAAATTTTATTTTCTGTTTATAATTAGGAAGTATTACTGGAAAAAATTAGACACAATTATATAACTAATCTTATATTACATTTGAATACCCAAACCCTATACAAGGGATATACATAGGATATTATGTATTAAAATTTAAGTCCATTTTCCTTAACCACCCAAAATGGGTGGTTTTGTATTAGTTCTAATTACCTGATAAAAAACATAAATTTCTCATTGAAGGTTTGCACTACCTTCACCCTCTTGCCGTAGCCAATAGCTACGGGCTTTTTTTACATATACAAAAAAAGCACCAATCTAAAATTTGAGTGCCTTTAATCTTTATTTATTTTAATAAGTAAGCATTACTAAAAAATTTAGGAACTTTGGGCAAAATACTGAAACTCTGAAATCTCCGAGCTCCTCTTGAAACACTCTTTAAAAACCATTGTCTAATGAACATCTGTGGGCACGTGAAGTAGTCTTTTCTTTAACTTTTCTGTATCCGTTATTCGAATAAAAAAAGGACCGACATCGCTGCAATCCTTCTTTAACTCAAGCACCCTTTAGTTTAAGTGAAATTATTCACAACTTATAAAAAAAGCTGCCGAAGAAACTCCTTATTTAAGCTCTTTGTTATCCATAACCTGTTTTTTTATTATTTTCTTATGAGCTTTAGTGTCCAGGGCAGAACAATCCAGAATAGCAACAAATAAAAAGGGATCGAGTAAACAGGTTTCCAATGCTTTAATTTTAAAAATCCAAGTTTCCCCAAAATATATTCTATTAGAAAAGATATTATAGAAAAGAAAATTACCCTGATTAACTTTGTAGGAGTATTATATCGATTTAAAAATAAAATCGCACTTGCAGCTGGTCCAATCACAAACATAAAAATATCAGGTATACCTCCAATTGAGGGATCTCCAGAATCCATTAGGTCAAATATAAAAAATAAGATAATATTAGCCATCCAACCATAAAAACCAATCATTCCAAAAAGTAAAATCCACTCTCTTCGTGAGATATTTTTAGTTGTAGTTACAGAAAGAAATAATAGTATTGATCCTGTTAGATAAATAAACCATGAACCTTTTGCAAATATGTCTAATCTTTTTAATACACCATTCCAGTACATTAAAACCCCTCTTTATATAAGTATAATTATTTTAAATTCAACTGATAAATAACCTTTCTTATTTTTTTCATTACTTACTTATTTATGTAGTTTTGGTAAATAAAGATTAAACTTTTTCCGTTATTGCACAAACCCACCTCTTTGAATTCAATAAAAAAACCATTCCTTCTTGAGGAATAGCCCTAGTTAGCTAAAATAAGGGAACGTTTAGGGTTTAGGTAACGGAATATGAAAGTAAATAATAAAAAGTGCTGTAAACAAAAACGACACCACCCAGGCAGGAATAGGCTTAAGGTAATGAAATCTCAACATAAATACCCATAAAAACTTTACCATGCCGATATTACCAAGGCTAATTAACAACCCTATTAAAATTCCTTTGGTCCAACCATACATAGGAAGAACAGTTACTGATATTAAGAATCCAATCGTAAAACGATTAATAAATGAACCAATAATAACAGTACGGGGAGCATTATTAGTACAGATAATAAACCAAATATTACTTCAGAAATAATTCCTATGAAAATGCTGTTCATTGGTAATAAATTTGATTCCTCTAACTAACCCATCAATTGATATGATTGTTTTAAAAGAATTAAAAACTCTTGATTGAGGTCATCTACACTATCGAATCTAAAGTTATTGTGAAATCTGTTTTTGGAAACTTGTTCAATTTTAGTAATCTTCTCGTGTTCAATGTGATGGTTTGATACTAAATTAAAATCTAACCATTTCTTTTTTGGATGAACTCCTCCAAAGGAAGATTTATTCAAAAGATGAATAGAAGTCTTTTTTAACTCAATTTCAAATGGTCCTATTTCTTTTAATAAATCGAGGATTTTTGAATATATTTCATAAACATTAGGTGCCTTATTTGAGAATAATTCATCTTCTGACATATTGCCATTACCTACTTTCACCTTAACATTTAAAATTGTATTACCTTTATTTTGCCTCTTTTTACATCATTTTACCATTACCTTTATTCAACTAACATGTAACTTTAGTTGAATAACGAAAATGAAAAAGGACTAAGTCATTCCCTAAGATAAGAGGCATTTTATATTTAACTAACAATTTCACTTTCCCATCACGTATATCTTAAAATCAACAGGATTAATACTAGCTGCATGAATTTCTGCGAGTACCTCATATTCACCAATTTCAGGTGTGGGCATTTCTGCAAATGCATGGGAACTTTCCCATACCGATCAATAACCATTGCTCTCATAGCCTATACCTTCAAATAATGGGTGTTTACATTCCATCATTCAATAAAAGTTCTGCATGAACTTATCAATATCCGTCACAAGCGTTCTTAATAAACCTAATCAATTCACTCACCTCCTTAGACGAACAGACCTCAAACGGAATCTTAGGGTCATTAGCACACTCAGCCTACCATCTCGGAGCTATCCGTCAAATGACCAAAGCTGTTAAAGTTCCAAGCCAGAAATAATCACATCGAACAAAAAACAGCGATCCGTATTTAAACGTTTCGCTGTTTTTTATATTGGTTGTCTCGCAGTATTAAGCTTGTTTTCTATATTTTTTGGTGCAGTCTTTTTAAACAATTCGAAAATGATTCTGACGATGCAGTTAATGCCCAACTAAGCGGAAGCATAAGACAGGAACTGTTTTGAGAATTGTGATGCGTAAATTTGATGATCTGTCCTACTTCAGAGCGTTAAGTGCCACCTTGGCCGCTTCTGCGATCAGCGCATTGTCAAAGGTGGCATTCTGTGTATCGCGGCTGGATAGAACGGCGATGACAATGGGAGCTCTATTCGGCGGCCAAACAATCGCAATGTCATTCCGCGTTCCATAGCTTCCTGCGCCGCTCTTATCAGCGACTTCCCAGCCGGTGGGTGCACCAGCCCGGATCAAGGCATCTCCAGTGGCATTTTCTCGCATCCAATCTGCCAGGAGCGTACGTTTTTCAGCGGGGAGCACGTCGCCGACTGCGAAAGCCTGAAGGCTGGTTGCAAGTGCTTTTGGCGTGCTGGTGTCACGTCTGTCTCCAGGAACAGCTGAGTTCAAATCCGTCTCGTAGCGATCAGCTTGGGTTACGTGATCGCCAATCTGCCTCAATGCTGCTTCAAACCCCTCAGGGCCTCCCAATTTCTCAAATAAAAGGTTCCCTGCAGTGTTGTCACTATATCGAACAGCCGCCTCAATCACTTCCCGAAGAGTCATCCCGGTATCTACGTGAAGGCTTGTGACCGGTGAATACGCAACGATGTCCTCACTGTTGTATGTGACTAACTCGTCGAGTTGATCAATTGAGTAATGCTGCAGCAAGGCACCTGCGGCTAGAGCTTTGTAAGTAGATGCGAAAGCGAACCGCTCTTGAGGCCGATAGGAGACCTTCCGATTTGTACCTGTATCGATCGCGTAGACTCCAAGACGGGCATCATATTTATCCTCAAGTTTTGCAAACTCACGGTGTATTTGGGGTGCTGGTATTTTCCTGACTACTTTTTCGGGCTTGTCAGAAAGGTTATCGGTAGTCATCGACCAGCCGGCGAGCGGAACAATGGCAACCACCAGCACAAGCAGGGTAATTATAAAGCTTTTTATGTTAAAAATATCACTTGTTTTCCTCATAGTCTTTACCTCTTTCTATTAATATTTGAAGTTCTGAAAATTGAATAAGTGGCTGATTCTATTCAATCTCACTTTTCCAGCTCCTTAAAAAACTGCCCCGAATTGCTGGGGAGGAAAGGAATCCCTCCTTTCTACAATTTGATTACATGCGTAATAGTAGGCTACGCACTAAATACTACATATGTAGTATTCATTGCACACTTAATACTACACCTGTAATAAAAAGATGTCAATCATTTTGCAGTTGGCTGTCCTTTTTCCTTAAGGTCAAAATATGCTCGAAAGACCCGCTGGCTGATGATATTCGCTGCACTGTGCGGCTGAGCATAACCATCACGGTAGGCATTTGGCACAATAACGGCAACGGCAATCTCGGGATCATCGAATGGAGCATATCCAGCAAAAGAAAGATTCCAAGTCTTCACCCCATTTTTATAGGATTCCGAGGTCCCGGTTTTACCCGCGGCATTGTACGGTTCGTCTTTAAAATATCCTCTCGCTGTTCCTTTGGAACCATGGGTGACCAGCCAAAAACCTTGTTGAACCCGCTTAAGCATCTCCCCATTCATATCCACCTGATTAAGCACCACTGGTTCGATTTCATCGATTACGTTACCCGGTTCATCGCCATTCTTATTGGGCTCCCGAATCGCCTTCACCAATTGGGGCTTCATCCGGTACCCTCCATTAGCAATCGTTGTGATATACTGGGCAATTTGCAACGGTGTATAGGTATCTAGTTGTCCGATGGCAATCTGAAAGTAGGTGCTTGGATTGGTTCCTTTAATTCCCGCAGTTTCATTATCAAAACCAATACCGGTCGGGATGCCCAAACCAAATTGGTTGAAATAATAGCGGATCGTTTCAATTTTTTTCGGATCGATATTTAATGTGCCATTGGGGACATACTTGCCGCCCATCATTTCAATCGCGGTTTTCCACATATACACGTTTGATGAACGCTCTAATGCCTCTAACTCGTTAATTCTGTTCATGACTTGGTAAGAGGAGAAGGTTCCGGACCCCTTAAACCGCATGACTTCATCCAGCTCGGTTTCCCCGAAATCCCTGACACCCGTTTGGTATCCGGTTAATACGGTGGCCCCTTTGACAACGGACCCCTGTTCAAATGCATAAGTGAAGGTTCCCGGGGTAAAATCGGTGAACTGCCCGGACTTCCTGTCATACACTTTTCCTGACATCGCTAGAATCCGGCCAGTTTTTGGTTCCATTGCCACGACAAAGGCAGTGTCAAGCGTATCCGTATGCGGCTTTTGGATGGCACTGACTAACTCTTCCTGCATGATTTTTTCCACCTCGGCCTGAAACTGCATATCAATGGTCAGAACCAGATCCTTACCGCTCTTCCCTTCCGAAACCGTCTCTGTACTTACCACATTTCCATTTTGATCGGTCACTGTTTTTACTTTTTCCTTTTGGCCTTGTAACACACTATCATAAAGCTCTTCAATATAGCTTTTTCCGACACGGTCATTCAGTTTGTATCCTTTGGCCGTATAGTAATCTACCTTTTCTGCCGGAAGACCTTCCTCTGCACTCGTTACTTCTCCAAGCATATTCCAAAACGTTTCCCCGTAGGTGCGGCCCCTCTTCCAATCGGTCGTCACATCCACCCCAGGGAGGTTATCCAGATTTTCATTGACCTTTGCAAATTCTTCTTCTGTTACATTTTCATTTTTGACCATCGTCGGAGTTAAAGCGGTGGCGGATGAAAGGTTCCGGTAGATGGCCGCCAGGTTTTTATCGATTTTCTCAAGATTGCTTTCGGTAATGCGATTCAATTTTAAATGATATAAATCCTTGTCATTCAGCTTTTCCTGTTTGTATAATTTCTCCTCCTTCTTTGTGATTAAATCCGTGCCATTGTTATGTTCTAGCAGCCAGAGATCTTTCAAATCCCGATCGGTCACTTTATTGATCTCTTTATCCGTCATGACCAGGAAGGTATTTAACTTTTTAGCCAGTTCTAGCAATTCGCCCGGCTGCGGATTTCTCGGCGGTGTATAGATAATCGCCTTTTCCGGAATATTGTAGACTACTAACCTATCGTTCGTGTCGTATATTTTTCCGCGTGGAACAGAATAACTGACAGGCGTCACATCCGTCTTCTCAGCTTGAGCCACAAAGGCTTCTCCTTTAAAAATTTGAATAAACCCCAGGCGGAGAATTAAGATGGAAAAAAGTACAAGGACCACGAAAAAGAGACTAGTCAGTCTCCATCGAGTTTTACTTTTTACTATATTTTCTTTTTGCTTCAAAACGTATCAGCCCTTTCCTATTGGGAAGCTTGTGTAAATGGTGAACTCCAAATATTACATTTGTAGTATTTTGGGGGGCAAAAAACACCCAAAAAGAATGATATATCCTTTCTGGGGTTATTTTTAATAAATCTGTTTATTATGCAGAATCTGCTTGGCAATCTCCGCTGCCTTACTTCCCTGGGCTAGACCATCCTTATTTTGAATATTAATGGCAAAATAAAAACGATCATTACCTTTATCGACAAAGCCAATAAACCAGCCATTTACATTCTTGCCATTAACCATGCCGGTACCCGTTTTACCGTACAACCGCTCATTCTTTTGTTCATCTATTAAAAGTGCCTTTTTTACCTCTTTGATATTTTCCGCTTTAAACCCCCATTGATTTTCATCGAATTGGTGTAATAATTGGACTTGTTCAATGGGTGATATTTTTAAGGAAGATTCCATCCAGTAACTATCCAGATCCCCTGAAAGATCCTCATTCCCGTATTTTATCTTGTGAAAATAATCCTGCAGCGGCTTTCTGCCTACCTCTCGATCGGTATTCTGGAAATACCAATTCACGGAACGGCTTAAGGCAGTCGCTAAATTTTGATTTTGATTCCATTCTGGAAAAGGATAAATTTTCCCATCCCAAACCTGGTTATTGTTATTGGGGGAAATCACATTGGATTCCAATGCAATTAAGGCAGAATATATTTTATAGGTACTATCAGGAGAAATCCTCTGTTCACTCATCTCTCGATTATATATTTGATATTGGTTCTTCGAGGGATCATATAAAACAAAGCTGCCCCTATAGCCCTTAAAATAGGAGCTTAGATCTTCATCGGCCACATTCTTCCCGTTAAACTGATACACCTCATTTGGGCTGGCAATAACGGTGGTGATTGGAGCAATGAATAGCACAACCATTCCTAAAACAGCACAGATGACCTTGCTTTTCCATTTCAGTAATAGAGAATCTCTAGAGAAGCTTGCAATGCACTGGATTCTTTGTTTGATTTGTTTTTTTGTCCCACCTATACCTGGAGCAAACTGTTTAAGGGTACGATCCTGCTTTTTATCTGCAAAACGAATGATGGTATATCCATATTCGATATATCCGCTCTCATCCAAGAGATTTAAAACGGACGCATCACAGGCCAATTCCCGATCCATTCGAATCCTTTTTAAGGCATACCAGACGAATGGGTTAAACCAATAAAGAATATGAACGATCCACATGGCGTAATTAACGAATAGATCTTTGCTTTTATGATGATGCAGCTCGTGCAAAAGCACGTATTTTAATTCATTTAACGAAAATGCTTCTTGCGTTTTGCTTGGTAAAAAAATATAGGGCTGAAAGATCCCGAACGTGATCGGCGAGGAAATAAGAGAAGTCTCGCGCAACCTTATGTTTCTTTTCACCCCAACCATCTCTTTGCACGCTTCTAATAGATCATTTAACTTTTCGTTATGAACAGCCGCAGCTGACTTTTTGATTTGATGGATTTGATAGCTTGAATAAACAGCAGCCCCAACCATAAGAACCACTCCAATGACCCAAACCGTAAAAAATGTATGGTAGACGAAATCTGGCGTTGACTTGTTTACCGATACCGTGAAATCATGTAATAAATTGCTGTTTGGCGCCTGAGAGGCAGCCACTCCATTTATCCTTTCACTCTTCAATGCCATGTCTTTATGAAAAAAAAGTAAGCTCTTAAAATAGTGAATTCCTTCTCCAAGACGAAAATAATTCCAAGGTAAAAAGGAAGCAAGGATGGGAATGCAAAGAAAATACCAAATATGATAATGTGCTTTCACCGTCATATGATGGTTTAACAGCTTTTTGATTGACAGAATCAAGAAAATAAGGAGGGATACCACGACTGTACTTACTAAAATCCGCAGCAGCATGGTATCCATTATTTCTCTCCTTCTTTCTTATCCCTCATAGACAATATTTTCTTTAGTTCCGATATTTCTTCATTCGATATCTCATCATTTTCAATTAAATTTAACACCATTGAATTTAACGTGCCGCCGAAAAACTGCTGCAGAAAGGATTTACTTTTCTGCCCGACATATTCTTTCTCTTCAACTAGTGAAGTATAAACAAACACCCGGCCATCTTTTCTTGCGTGCAAAGCCTTTTTCTTGACCAAGCGCGCCAGCATCGTGTGAATGGTGTTTGGCTTCCAATCACTCTTATTCGATAATTTATCCACAACCTCAGGAGTCGAAATCGGCTCATAGTTCCAAATAACTTTCATCACTTCATATTCTGCTTCTGATATTTGTGGAATTTGCTTCATGATAATCCCCCTACTTTTACAACTGTAGTATTTATTATAGCAAGACAGTCCTAATACATAAAGAATTTAGCATATGGTAAATAATCCTCCTTGTGGACCGAGACGGTGATGGTATTGCATGTGACCAATAATAAGTTAAAGCTGCAGGATCCTGCAGCTTTTGTTTATACATCTACTGATATCACATCTGCAATATGAAGAGGGTTTTCCGAAAAAATGCAATATAGGTCGATAACACCGTTATGCAGCTTAGTGTTTCGTATAACTAATCCTTCGTATCTCTGGTTCATAAGATTTTTTCGAAATGCCGCATTGGCTTCTTCTTTATTTAACAGGGCAGCATTGTCCCCCCAGGTGGGGTTCCTTTTACTGGATCCGAAATAATCACAGTATTGGTCGCGTTCCCTCATAAACAAATCATAGGAATCCTCAGAATCTGATTGGTATTCCTTAAGATTTGGTTCATCCATAAATACTTTGTAAATAAATCCTCTGACCGGCTTTTCAACTTGCACCACTTTAGGGGTTCCGTCCTCCCAAAATTCCGTCTCTGATTTTTGAATAACATTCTCAGTTCCGATAGGAAAAGGTTTCGCCGAAGCGCTATCCGAAGTAAACCAAAATCCAATCGTGTCGATATCATTATTTAATTTTTGAACAACCGTTTCTTTATTAAAATGGTTAAATTTCCTTATAGAACCATGATAAACAATCATTAACATGCCCCCTAATATTAAATTACCCAAAATTTGGATATCCATTTAGAATAATTCCATTGAGTTACATTAACAATCCGAAATCGTTCTAAACTTCCAAAAAAATAAGAACTATAGAGCCGTCTATCCGGTTAAGCTGGCGATTTCAACCCATACGGATTTACAAAATAAAATAAACACTAGATAAGTAATCTAGTGTCAGACTGTCGACAAATTCGAAAAACTTCGGGTTTGCTGGCAGTCTTTTTTGTATAATTAAGGTATAGAGATTTTTATGGGGT
>NZ_JBHSHV010000021.1:0-4232 GCF_042653105.1 Neobacillus sp. GCM10023253 | reverse complement strand
CCATGTGAACACGTCCTTTTAAATGATGATTGTATTATAATCTAAATCTCATTTTTACGTGTCCACTTTTTAGACTAACCTCAAAAATGTCCTTCATAAGTAAGTGAAAGGAAGAGCGTACTGATTTACCGTATAATGAAACCCCTGCGCTAATTTGATACAATAAGTGTTAAAAGGAAATTGGAGGTAAAGTTGTGACCGAAACAATAGTAAAAGACGAACAGTTACTAGGCAAAATTGCTGCTGAATTGGCAATCAATCATAAGCAAGTAAAAAATGTCATTTCCTTACTTAATGAAGGAAATACCGTCCCATTTATCGCTCGCTATCGGAAAGAAATGACCGGTGCCCTCGATGAGGTGCAAATCCGTAACATTCTAGAACGCTGGCAATACATACAAAACCTCGAACAAAGAAAAGAAGAAGTTCTCCGGATCATTGCGGAACAAGGAAAGCTGACCGAAGAGCTCCAGCAAAGCATCGTAAAAGCTGAAAAGCTCCAAGAGGTAGAAGATTTATACCGTCCCTATAAACAAAAAAGACGAACCAAGGCTACTATAGCTAAAGAAAAAGGCCTTGAGCCGCTGGCCGAATGGTTACTGACACTCCCAAAAGAAAGTGTTGAAGAAAAGGCGAAAGAATTTTTATCGGAAGAAAAAGAGGTTCTTACAATAGAAGATGCGCTAGCCGGTGCAAAGGATATCATTGCGGAAATGGTGTCAGACGATGCGGAAGGACGCAAGTGGATTCGTCGGGAAACCTTCAAATCCGGTACAGTTGTCTCTGTTGTAAAGGAAACGGAAAAGGACGAGAAAAACGTTTACGAAATGTACTATGAATACGAGGAACCGGTAAATAAAATCGTTCCGCACCGTATCCTTGCCCTAAACCGCGGTGAAAAAGAAGACATTCTAAGAGTATCTATCAAAATGAACTCAGATATCATCATTTCGTATTTGTCCAAAAAGTGGGTTAAAAAGGAGTACTCGCCAACAGCCCCATTTGTATTGGAAGCAATCGAAGACGGCTACAAAAGATTAATCCAGCCATCTATTGAGCGAGAAATCCGCAGTGAATTGACTGTAAAAGCAGAGGAACAGGCCATTCATATATTCTCAGAGAATTTGAGAAACCTTCTCCTCCAGCCGCCGTTAAAGGGAAAAATCGTCTTAGGGGTCGACCCGGCCTATCGGACAGGCTGTAAGCTGGCGGTTGTGGATGAAACCGGGAAAGTCCTAAAGATTGATGTCATTTACCCGCACCCACCGAAAGCAAAGCTCGAGGAAGCAAAAGACAAGTTTATCAAAATATTGCGGGACTATAAGGTTGAGATGGTTGCTGTCGGAAACGGGACAGCCTCAAGAGAGACAGAGCAATTCGTAGCTGATATTTTAAAAGAAGTTAAGGGAGAAATCTTTTATCTAATTGTGAATGAGGCCGGGGCAAGTGTGTATTCTGCTTCCGATCTAGCAAGAGAGGAATTCCCTAACTTCCAAGTTGAAGAACGGAGTGCCGTGTCAATTGCCCGCCGTCTGCAGGACCCGCTTGCGGAATTGGTTAAGATAGATCCGAAATCAGTAGGCGTCGGCCAATACCAGCATGATGTATCTCAGAAACTTTTGTCCGAATCACTCCATTTTGTCGTGGAAACGGCAGTTAACCAGGTCGGCGTGAATGTGAATACTGCCTCATCTTCCTTGCTGCAGTATGTTGCCGGCCTTAATAAAACAGCAGCCAATAATATTGTGAAAATGCGCGATGAGGAAGGGAAATTCACCAGCCGCTCGCAATTAAAGAAGGTTCCGCGCCTTGGTGCAAAGACCTATGAACAAGCGGTGGGCTTCCTGCGGGTATTAGATGGAAAACAGCCGCTGGACCGGACTGGAATTCACCCGGAAAATTACAAAGAGGTAGAAAAACTCCTTAAAAACCTCGGCTTTACAACTGCTCACCTAGGATCTGCAGAGTTGATATCTGCCTTGAACGGACTTGATTTGAAGTCCGTTTCTGAAGAGTTATCCATTGGTGAGTTAACATTGAAGGATATTGTTGACGCACTTGTAAGACCGGAACGTGATCCGCGTGACGACCTGCCCCGTCCGCTTTTGAAAAAAGATGTTTTAAAACTGGAAGATCTAAAATCCGGAATGGAGCTCCAAGGTACAGTCAGAAATGTTGTTGATTTTGGAGCCTTTGTAGACATTGGTGTTAAACAGGACGGGCTTGTTCATATCTCAAAACTAAGTACTCGATTTGTCAAACATCCGCTCGATATTGTCTCAGTAGGGGATGTAGTAACCGTCTGGGTAGATTCGGTTGATATGAAAAAAGGCCGGGTAGCACTAACGATGCTTCCTCCAGCAAAATAAATGAAAACACTGCTTGCTTAGCAGTGTTTTTTTCTGTAAAAAAACCAGCATTGATTTAACATCTTAATTTGATATCGATTTTTTTCATAAAATGCTCTTTTCATTTGGTTTTGAAACCAAGTAGGCATAAATTAAACCTCCCGAAAAGTTTCTCCACAAGGGTATATACAATATATGCTATAATAGGTTGTCACGTTCGCAAAGAAAGTGAGGGAACCTTAAATGAAGGATTCGGAGCTTCAGTTGATGGTGGAAAAAATCTCGATGGAGTACTTTGGGAAGCCCTTCAAACATAAGGCATCCTTTAATTCTCGGCTCAGATCAACTGGCGGCAGATATCTTTTGGGGACACATAATATCGAAATTAATAAAAAGTATTTGGAGCAGCTTGGAGAACAAGAATTAATTGGGATCATCAAACACGAACTAGTTCACTATCATCTTCACCTTGAAGGCAAGGGATACAAGCATCGTGATTTAGATTTTAAAACACTCTTAAAAAAGGTAGGGGCACCAAGGTTTTGCAATCAGCTTCCGGATGTTCCAAAAAGAAAACGTAAAGCTAAAAAAATACTTTTATATAAATGCACAAAGTGCAGCCTTCCATATCAGCGCAGAAGAAGCATCGATACAAGTCGCTATGTTTGTGGAAATTGCAAAGGGAAATTAGAAAAGGTCAAAGAATATCTTTTGGAATGAAAGTCTGAAGAACCATTTATTTCTATGAAAATTCGTATTGACTTTAGATAAAGACGTCATTATAATTTAAAGAGTCGATAGGGCAACGCCTTATTGGACTAGCTTCATATTTGCTGTTATTCCGCAGTAGCTCAGTGGTAGAGCTATCGGCTGTTAACCGATCGGTCGCAGGTTCGAATCCTGCCTGCGGAGCCATATTGGGGAAGTACTCAAGTGGCTGAAGAGGCGCCCCTGCTAAGGGTGTAGGTCGCGTAAGCGGCGCGAGGGTTCAAATCCCTCCTTCTCCGCCAGGTTAAAATATCGGCCCCTTGGTCAAGCGGTTAAGACACCGCCCTTTCACGGCGGTAACACGGGTTCGAATCCCGTAGGGGTCATCAGGAATGGGGAATGAAACAAATTCATTTCCTGTTTCTTTCTCTCTTGAAAAATAAATATATTGGGCTATAGCCAAGCGGTAAGGCAACGGACTTTGACTCCGTCACTCGTAGGTTCGAATCCTGCTAGCCCAGCCATTTTTTTGCGGGTGTGGCGGAATTGGCAGACGCACCAGACTTAGGATCTGGCGCCGCAAGGCGTGGGGGTTCGACTCCCTTCACCCGCACCAATAATTTCCTGTTGAAAAACCTCAGGAAACATGTTATGATTTTCTTTGTCGCTAATTTAAAATGCGGTCGTGGCGGAATGGCAGACGCGCTAGGTTGAGGGCCTAGTGGTGGCAACACCGTGGAGGTTCAAGTCCTCTCGGCCGCACCAAAAAATATATTGACATAATAAATCGAATGTGATAAGATATAAAAGTTGATTAAAAAGAGCGCCCGTAGCTCAATTGGATAGAGCGTCTGACTACGGATCAGAAGGTTATGGGTTCGACTCCTGTCGGGCGCGTTCAAAAGTTTAATTCCAATATCGGGAAATAGCTCAGCTTGGTAGAGCACTTGGTTTGGGACCAAGGGGTCGCAGGTTCGAATCCTGTTTTCCCGACCATCATAATTTTATATGCGGGTGTAGTTTAGTGGTAAAACCACAGCCTTCCAAGCTGTTGTTGTGGGTTCGATTCCCATCACCCGCTCCACTTTAGAATAATAGTTCTTTGAAAACTAAACAAACAAAAACGTCAACAAACAATAATATTCGTTTCATTTGAAACGAAGCCAACGTAACATT
>NZ_JBHSHV010000020.1:0-54951 GCF_042653105.1 Neobacillus sp. GCM10023253 | reverse complement strand
GTAATAATAAAACCATATAAAAAAAGGTCAACCAGAAATATCTGGCTGACCTTATAATACGAAGCGGAGATATTCCGATTAACCGCTCTAAATAAGACAAAATACAATGGTTTGGATAATATAAACGGAAAAACTTCCTTTATTTTTAGGGAAATATGGGTATTTCCCAATTTAAACGGAAATTTTCCGCTTATTTTTCAAACACAGTATAACTCAACATTCAGTTATAACAGAGCCTTAATTTAAGAAACTCTCCGTTAATGAACTATGGCGAGTTTTTGCTTATTTATAACCCAACTACAATATCAATTTTGGTCCTCAAAAATGATATCGACAATCTTACTAATATGAATTTCCGCTGTATTTAAAGAGTGGATCGTTAAATCCTCATTTTTAATCAACATAGGGAGTTCTGTGCAGCCCAATATGATGCCCTGTATCCCGTCTCTTTTTATCATTTGATTGATAATAGATAAAAAACCTTCTTTTGTTTCGTTATTGACAATGCCATTTTCCAATTCCTCAACAATTTTTCTATGAATATATTCCTGTTCCGTTTGATTCGGCACAACAATCTCTATGTTATGAGAAATAAAAGGTTTTTGGAAAAAATCATTCTCCATCGTAAACTTTGTTCCGATCAGACCAAGCTTTTCTAAACTCAATTCCCGTGCTTTTAAACATGTTTCTTCTACAATGCTGATCATCGGAACTTGGACTTTTTGCTGAATCTGGTCAAAAACAATATGTGGTGTGTTTCCACACATGACCACAAAATCCGCCCCAACACTCTCTAATTTTTGAACCGCATCGGTTAAGTAATGAATGACCTCTTCTGTCTGTCCATTCATTAGCAATCGAAACATCTTGTACATATTAATGCTGTTAATAAAGAGTTCCGGTAATTCCTCTTTACTCCCTATCTTTTCTTGAAATTTTGAGATGATCGTTTGGTAGTAATCTACTGTCGCTTCTGGCCCGATACCTCCAACAATTCCAACCTTTTTCATCCTATCAGTCCCCTATCAATCTTTAACTTTTAATTTATGTTAATTTGATTTTTCATTAGAGTCAATTTTTTGTGATGCATGGGGACGGTTCTCTTGCCTCATTTTGCAAGCCGTTTCAGGTTCAAATGATGGGGTGCACAGAGCCGAAAACGACTGAAATGATGCACAAGAACCGTCCCCATGCTTCTTCATCTTGAGAAAAGTGAGAAAAGTGAGAAGTTGAGAAATTAAATAGAATTCGAGTTTTAATGGCTGCGATGAGAAAAATGAGAAATTTCTAGTAATGATTTTACTTCCGATTTTTTGAAAACATGGATAAGATCAGCACTTTTCTCCTTTTTTTAAGTTGGCACAAAATTTGCATTATTAAAGTGTAAATGTATTTAAAAAGGAGATGAATGTATGGAGTTAGGTTTATTTTTAATGCCGTCACATCCACCGGAAAGAAGTTTATATGATGCAACGCAATGGGATTTAGAGATGATTCAGTATGCTGATACTCTTGGATATCAAGAGGCTTGGATTGGAGAGCATTTTACTGCACCATGGGAGCCTATTCCAGCTCCGGATTTAATGATTGCTCAGGCTTTAACGTCAACTAAACAGATTAAACTTGCACCAGGTGCTCATTTACTGCCATACCATCACCCTGTTGAGCTCGCTCATAGAGTGGCGTATCTTGATCATCTCTCACAAGGGCGTTTAATGCTGGGAGTTGGAGCGGGAGGCCTGCTGACAGATAGTGAAACCTTTGGTGTTGATGCTGCAATTGGCGAGAATCGAACCATGATGGCAGAAGCTTTAGAAATCATGCTGAAACTTTGGAATGAGAAAGAGCCTTTCCAATTTGAAGGAGCTTACTGGAAGGCAAATAAAATTGAAGGCAATCCATTTGCAAGCTACCATATTTATCCTTATCAACAGCCACACCCGCCAATTGGTGTTACCGGATTAAGTCCTGGCTCGGAAACGTTAAAAACCGCTGGTGAAAAAGGATTTATTCCAATGAGTCTTGGAGCTAACAATGAATATATAGCCGGTCATTGGAAATCTGTTGAGGAAGGTGCAAAAAGAAGCGGCAGAACTCCATCAAGATCTGATTGGAGGATTACACGTGATGTGTTTGTAGCAGATACGGATGAGGAAGCAATTGAAGGATCCCTAAATTCAATGATGGGAAGACAGCATCGCGAATATTGGATTCCCCTTTTTCGAAGTCTTCGTGCAGTATCTGTATTCAAGCATGAAGAATCTGTTGATGAATCACAAATTACTCCTGAATATGTTGCCAAACACAATTGGTTTGTTGGCTCTCCAGAAACTGTAGCAAACAAAATAGTCAATCTTTATGAAACGGTTGGCGGATTCGGGGCCTTACTCGTTACAGGCTATGATTATAGCGAGACACCTGATATTTGGAAAAAATCAATGAGATTACTTCAAGAAGAGGTTATGCCAAGAGTGAACCACAAAATAGCTAAAGTTCGTATATAGGCAATACCTTTAACTCTTTTTTTAAAAAAATAACCGATACACGAAGGGGATAGGCTCCCCCTATTCATGAGTAAACTCTGCAAACAATTAGAAAAGGGCCAGATTGGCCCTTTCCTTTTTGAATCGCCTTATCACCAAAAACAATATGTATTGACTTTGGCTATGAAACATATTTTTTCATTAAATATTAAACTTTTTCATTTTACGGTAAAACGTACTTAAAGGCATTCCAATTAACGAGGCTGCTTCTCTTATATTGCCTTTCGTACTCTGAAGAGCTTTTATCATTTTTTCTTTTTGAAGCTTATGATTGTTTGAAAAGAATCCCCCCTCTAAATTATTGGCTGACTCTACAGTAGGTTCTATTGGTGTGCTGGGATTGCCATTGCTTTCTTTAATATAAGAAGGCAAGTGTGAAAGCTTCAAAGATTTCCCTTCAGATAAAATCATCATTTTTTCCAAGACATTAAATAATTCCCTGATATTCCCGGGCCAGGAGTAAGTCGTCAATATATCCATAATAGTTGAAGAGATAGTAAGATTTATATTTTTAGTCTTAAAAAAATACTTCACCAGCTCAGGTATATCCTGTTTCCTTTCACGCAAAGGTGGTATTTTAAGATCAAATACATGGATCCGATAGTATAAATCTTGTCTAAATTCACCACGCCTAACTAGTTCTTCTAAATTTTTATTGGTCGCTGTGATAATTCTTATATCAACAGGTATAGGCTTTTCCGCACCAACTGGTAATACTTCTTTCTCTTGAAGGACTCTTAATAAGGCTACCTGCATGGAATAAGGCATTTCTCCAATTTCGTCTAAAAATATGGTTCCTCTATTGGCCTGAACAAATTTTCCTTCGTATCCTTTTTTTCTAGCCCCTGTAAATGCACCTTCTACATAACCAAATAATTCACTTTCTAATAATTCCTTTGGAATAGCTCCACAATTAACGGCAACAAAGGGCTTGTCCTTTCTGTCGCTATTTACATGAATCGACTTAGCCACCACTTCTTTCCCTGTTCCGCTTTCTCCATAAATAGAAACCGTAACATTGGATTTTGCCGCTTTTTTCATCTCACTTAGAATCTTTCTAAAAGCGATACTATTTCCTTGTTCCCCCATAAATGTAAAGTTTTCTACTGCAGAAAAATAGTAATTAGAATTCTCATTTACATGCTTCACAAAATGTTTGAATCCAATTAATCGATGATCCCCTGAGTAAAGAGGCTGCTTAGTTAAAATTTTTATTCCAAAATCTTTCAGGTTTTTCACTTCAAAACCATGAGGGTTATTACCATCTCTTATGATTTTCATGATGGAATCACTAGCGGTAACCAAATAACCATTTATATCTGAGATCATCATTTGTTCATTGTCCTTTTGTTTAAACTGCAGAAATAGTTCTACCAGGGTGATACGATCTCTTTGCTCCTGCAGCTTCCACTCAGATTCAATTGCATATGCTGTCGAAACAGCGAGACTATAAATATCGAATTCGTAATAAGGCTGGTTCTTAGATATATCCAAAACCCCAATTAACTCACCACGTGAGTTTTTAATCGGTGCAGCTGAACAAGTCCAGTTTTGTGATAGGAGTGAATAGTGTTCTTTCCCGACTACATGAATGGGTTCCTCTATTGCCAGTGCAGTTCCAATTGCATTCGTCCCGACTTCCTTTTCGGTCCACTTTACACCCTCAATTAGGTTTAATTGGTTACAGATCGGATCAATTATGCTATCTCTTATCACCTTTAAAACATAACCGTTAGCATCAGTAAGCATTATAATTCTAGATTTATCTTTGATGGACCTCCATAACGATTGAATATAAGGAGTGGCTATTTTTAATAACGTTTCATTTTCTGATACTTTACTGAAATATTCGTCACCGAACAACACTGTCTTGCCTTTGACTAAATAAGGATCTACGTTACTCTCTTTACATCTGTACCAAGATTCAAGAATTTGTTTAGAAATTCTGCTCGAATCCAATACATCTTCTTTCACAAATCTCTCCCAAGTGCGATTCAAAAGAATAGTATGATCCATCTTAGGCTCCCCTCCCCCTTTCCAAACGGAAAACAATTACTTTTTAATTTTGGTAACGCTTACAGCGGACAGAAAATGAATTGGAGTAGTAAAAACCAATGTTATAGGGTGCATTTTTTCTAACTTCTATTAAAGTGAAATTAGCTTTTGTATTAAGTTAATAAATGGCTTAACAGCTAAATAATGCTGTCTCTTTTACTTTATCAAGATACAGTTGTCTGGTAAAGTTAATTTTCATAATTATCTGTATTTTTATATCCTGAGATTCTTTCATCGGAAGAATTTCATAAATTACCTTTGAGGAAATTGCTGACGACCCTAACCGTCCCGAACAGCGGACAAACTAATAATTATGTAAGTTTTCATCTGATGCCTGTTTATGTTTTTCCCCAACTGTTAAATGATATTTCGGATAGTTTAAAGAAACGGATGCAAGGAAAATCTTGCTTTCATTTTAAAAAAGTTGATGATGACTTATTTAGTGAATTAAAACGACTTACAAAAAATGGGTTCGATAAATATAAAGAAAACCAACTTATTTAAAACTACTGCTTTTATTAAACAAACTGGTGCTTAAGTTGAAAATTGAGTTGCTACGGAAGCCCTTTTTCTTGTTTTCTTAATTTGGACTGCTCCAAAGAAAATGGGCTTTTTATTTCGTTTGTTCACTTGCCTTGTATCTAAATAATAATTATCTAAGGTGTCGGATTTCAGATCCAAAAAAATTTCATATTCTTTAATAATATCTTTTAATTCATCAAATATTTTTTGAAACTCCAACATTAACTCCCTCTCATTGATTAGATTTTTATATTACCTAATTATAGTTAATTAGAGCTCTCTCGGCTCATATTTAATACAAGGCTCTGTTAAAGCCAAAACAGAGCCTTGAAAAAAATCCCCCTATAGTAGACGAGAAGGAAGCACTTTCGGTCAAATTGACTGACTAAGCAATAGTTAGTCCTTTTTTTTATTTAACTAAACTGCATAATTACTTAAATTAGAAAAAGACTTCACTACAAATTGAAGTAAAGCACATGTCAGTAAAATAAGAAGAAAGGAGGTTGACCATAAAAAAAGGCAGCCTCCTTAGATTTATAACGGGATTTTAAATTGTCCCATTTGCTGTCGCTCCAGACTAGCGATATAGGAACGCATTAGTTTCATGGAAAACTGAAAGATGGGGCTTTGAATAAAGGTATATGCAAACGTCATAATAAAGACAGGACCGCCAAGGATTAAGCCGATAATCAAGATGACACTCTCGACAACGATTCTTGCCCGGCTGACCGATAACCCGGTTTTTTCCGAAACAGAAAGCATGAAACCATCCCGTGGACCGGCCCCGATTCCCGCAGCCACATAGATTCCTCCGCCAATGCCGGTTATGATGATACCCATTAACAAGATTAGTAGATTCAACCACCAATTCTCGTTTTCACGAGGAAGAATGTTGAGATGCAAAAAGAAATCCATGATTGGGCCAATTGATAAGGCATTTAGAAAGGTCCCAATACTAATATACTTCCTATAAACGACAAGAGTAATCAGCACCAGTACTAAGCCGCAAATAACACTCCAAGTCCCAATCGTGAACCCGATCCGTTGGAACAGAGCGACGTTTAATACCTCCCATGGATGCAGCCCCAAGGATTGAACATTCACTGCTATCGCATTTCCTAATCCAAAGAAAGTTAAACCAAGAAAAAAAATAAAATACCGTAATAGCCAAAGTGACATCTCTACACCTCTACATCATATATTCATCATCTACTTTAGATGAAGAGGCCTAAAAGAACAAGATAATTTATAGAATTCAAAGGTTGTTAACGGAGAGGAAACATATGGTAAACTCAGTAAAGAATTAACTTTCAGGAGAAAGTTGAAAAAAATATATGGGGGAACACTAATGAATAAAACTCTTATTTATTCAGGTCTTGGATTAGCAATAGTAATTGGAGGCTCATATACATATTTTTCGTCTAATAATGATAAAGCAGAAGCAGTCTCAACTCAAGATGGTCATAAAGTTAGTCAGGATGAATCAGATAATACAGAAAAAGTAGTAGTTCATAAAGTTAGCCAAGCCGAATTGGTTGAAGCGGCAAAGAACTTTCAAGAAATTGAGAGTGATGTAAAGGGTGATGACTTATTCTACTACGGAATGATAACGATGGCTCTTCAGAAGTTAGAATTCAAGGGAGAAGAAAACTTCAGTATCCCAAATACTCCTGATAGTATCAAGAGAATTCAGTTTGACCGAGCTAATCTTCAATATTTTAAAAACAAGGCAGTGGAACTAAAAGCATCCGAACCTTATCAGAAAATCTTAGATAAATGGCTAAATGGAGACTTTTCTAACTTCGAAAATGACTATCTGACAATTAGGAACATAAAAGGCGATCCTTCACAGCCAAGCGAAAGTCCAGTATTGAAAGTAAGAACTGTTGAAGAGGAACAGAAATACATCGAGCACTTCTTTGGTAACGAGGGATTACAAATAAATAAAAGAGATTGGCTATAAGAATATGATAGGCTCTGGGTCTTCCCAGGGCTTACTTTTTGACTTAATACATACATATTCGAAAAGGATCATTAACGATTCTGAAAACTTTCTTAAACAAACGCCCCCGTTTACTTAAGTGTAATCCTTCACAAACTTACAAAACACTTCGTTAATTTAATCAACATTACCTTACTGAAGCCTATAGAAATCGTTTATTGTTCCAACATTGAATGATCTATTTATAAGAGGAACCCCGCTGATTTGAAAAGTGAGGTTTCTCAACAAGCTGAAAGGATAGATGAAGATCATCTATCCTTATGCTACGTTAATTTTATTATTTTCTACTGATACAGTGATCGCAGTTACGTTTTCGCTATTAATAATTAAAGAAGTGATTTTATCTTCAATTTGCTCTTGAATGACGCGTCGAAGTGGACGAGCACCAAACACATTGCTATATCCTAATTCAGCAATCTTTTCTTTTGCTTCCTTATCGATTTCAATGGAAATCCCTTGTTCCTCTAATGTTTCTTTAAGCTCCGCCATCATAATCTCGATAATTTCCACAAGGTTCTCTTTTTGTAGGTGGTTAAACTCAATAATCGAATCAATACGGTTTAAGAATTCAAGCTTAAAGTGATTTCCAATTTTATCGACAATATTTGACTCTGCTCCTTGCTGTTCATCGCCACCAAAACCAATTGGCCCTAAAGTTTTGTTTCCAACACCTGCGTTTGAAGTCATGATAATAATCGTTTCCGTAAAGCTTACGACTCTTCCTTGGCTATCTGTTAACCTGCCATCTTCCATGATTTGAAGAAACACATTCATCACATCTGGGTGTGCTTTTTCGATTTCATCCAGCAGAATGATGGAATAAGGGTTTCGGCGAACTTGTTCCGTTAACTGACCTGCGTCTTCATGTCCGACATAGCCTGGAGGTGAACCAATGAGCTTAGAGACAGAATGTTTTTCCATATATTCACTCATATCTAGGCGAATCATCGCATCTTTACTGCCGAATAATTCGGCGGCAAGAGTTTTCGTCAACTCGGTTTTACCTGTACCTGTTGGACCTAAGAATAAAAATGAAGCGGTTGGACGTGTTTTCGGTTTTAATCCAACACTTGCCCTTAAGATTGCATTGGCTACTTTTTCAATAGCTTTCTCCTGACCAATAATTTTACTTGCTAGTCTCTCTTTCAAGTCTTTCATTTTTTGCTGCTCTGCTTTTTGTAGCTTTTGTAGTGGGATTCCAGTACTTTTTTCAATAATCTCTTGGACCATTTCTACGGTAATATCTTTTGTTATATTGTTTGAATAATCAGATAATATTTGTTTTATTTCTCTCTCTTCATCACGAAGAATCGCCGCTTTTTCGTAGTGCTCTAATTTCGTTGCTTCTTGTTTTTCTTCAGCAATTTCTTTTAAGCGCTGGTTTAAATAGTTAATATCTAGCTCTCCGTGAGCAAGGTTTAGCATTGCACCGGCCTCATCCATTAAATCGATGGCCTTATCTGGTAAGAAGCGATCTTGAATATAGCGTTTTGATAGTGTCACACATGCTTTTAGGACATCATCCGAATACGTTACATCGTGATACTTTTCATATGCTGGCCGAATTCCTTTTAAAATTTCAAACGCCTCATTCACAGACGGTTCTTTCACGATTACCGATTGGAAGCGGCGCTCAAGTGCAGGATCTTTTTCAATCATGCGATACTCTTTCATCGTTGTTGCACCAACAATTTGAATATCACCGCGCGCTAACGCTGGTTTTAATATATTCCCTGCATCCATTGAACCGTCAGACGTACCTCCAGCACCGACCATCATGTGCAGTTCATCAATGAACAAAATTACGTTTTCACGTTGTTGTAATTCAGCAATAAGTTTTTTCATTTTTTCTTCAAATTGTCCTCTGTAGGCTGTACCTGCTACAAGTGAACTGATGTCTAGCACATATACTTCTTTCGTTTTTAGTTTCGGCGGTACTTTGCCTTTGACGATTTGAAGGGCAAGGCCTTCAACGATCGCTGTTTTCCCGACACCAGCCTCACCAATTAAGACCGGATTATTTTTTGTACGACGGTTTAATATTTGAAGGATACGTTCAATTTCTTGATCCCTGCCGATCACATTATCAATTCGCCCTTCTTTTGCTTCATTCGTCAAGTTCCGTCCATGTTGATCAAGCAAGCTAATTTTTTTTCGTTTCTTTGGCTTGGTTACATGGACATTTTTGTTTTGCTCAGGCTGGCTGCCATCTGTGTCCAACAGATTGAACATTTGGTTGTCAAGTTTGATGGAGCCGTTTTCCAATTTTTGTTTTGCGATATCATAGCATTCCGCACACAAACTAATTTGGCTTTGACCCTGATTAAATGAGAAGTTTAACTGATAACTCGCTACCGATGTTTGACAGTTTTGACAAAACATATTTCCAGCCTCCTTTTGCCTTTGACTATTTTTGACTATGAAGATAGAAAAAGGAGCCACTTCTACTAGTAGGCCCGGTGAATATTTTATTAAGTTTCTTTCTATTATATTGAACTTCTTTTAGCATTTCTACAGGTAATGGCTGGGTATATACCCAACCTAGTAAACGTTTACTCCACCTTAAGTGCATTCAGAAAATCTCTCTATAAGTAAAGTGTCATTCCAAATTCCCAAATGAGGAGTTTCTTTTACTTATCATATTTTTAATCAAATTTGAACCACTCTCTCTTAAATAGATGACGCTACAATATATTGGACAGTAGAATAACTATATATAATATAGTAAGAGAAGATGATTTAATAATCTCTGAGAAAGGATGAGACCATGGAAGAAACAATCCTTGAAAATATCGTCGTTGCTTTTTCATCTGGAAAAGACTCCGTTTTCTTAGTCAACCAATTGTTAAAGGATCCAAAGTATAAAATCATATCGTTAGTGACAACCTGTACGAACAATGGAAACGTCACTAGTCACCACATTGATGAACTGCTAGTAGAAAAACAAGCGGAAGCCATCGGACTGCCTCTATACAAAATAAAAATGAACAAATTTACCACTGAGAATTTCGAAGATGGTTTAATCAGTACCATGGTTTATTTCAGGAAACATTTCGGAGTCACAAAAATCGCGTATGGTGACTTATTTTTGGAAGAGGTCAAGACCTATAAAGAAAAATTACTCGCGAAATACGGATTTGAATTGCTGCTGCCATTATGGGGACGGAATACGAAAACATTAGCTCGACAATTGGTGGAAGAAGGATGGAAAGCTGCTTGCATATCCATAGATTCAACGAAATTGTCGTCCGATTTTTTAGGGAAAACCTTAACAAAAGAATGGATAGAAGCATTGCCTCCTGATGTAGACCCATGTGGAGAGTACGGCGAGTACCATACCTTTGTATATTATGGACCTATCTTTCTATATCCTATTCCAATAGAAATTGACTATCAAATTATAAACGGAAGGGATCGTTGGAAATTCGTCGGAATTAAATTAAACACTCCGATTTGACATACAAAAGAAGCATAAAGAAAATAGCTAAAAGGTTTTTTAAAACCAGGTGATAATTACCTGGCTTTTTTATTAAAGGTCAGTGCATTTAGTCCTCAAAATGGTATCAACAATCCTATTAATATGAATTTCCGATGTGTTTAAAGTATGGATAGTCAAATCCTCATTTTTGATTAACATAGGAAGTTCTCTGCAGCCTAATATGATACCTTGTATCCCGTCTCTGTCTATCATTTGATTGATGTTCGTTAAAAAGCCTTCTTTTGTTTCCTTGTTAAAGATGCCATTTTCTAGTTCGTCTACAATCTTTCTATGTATGTATTCCTGTTCCGATTGATTCGGCATGATAATCTCTATGTTATGAGAAATAAATGGTTTTTGGAAAAAATCATTTTCCATCGTAAACTTAGTTCCTATAAGACCAATCTTTTCTAAGTTCAATTCCCGCGCTTTTAAACATGTTTCTTCTACAATGCTGATCATCGGAACCTGACATTTTGCTGAATCTGGTCAAAAACAATATGTGGTGTATTTCCACACATGACCAAAAAATCAGCCCCCACACTTTCTAATTTCTGAACAGCATCCGTTAAATAATGAATGACCTCTTCTGTCGGTCCATTCATAAGCAAACGAAACATCTTGTACATATTAATGCTGTTAATAAAGAGTTTCGGTAATTCCTCTTTACTTCCTATCTTTTCTTGAAATTTAGAAATGATGGATTGGTAATAATCTACTGTGGTAAAGCACCCGATAGTTAAGAAGAAATCTTTAAAGTTGGAGATCTAAATCATTTAAAGTCCCATTAATATTTATCTGATTTTCTCCGCCAACTCTAAAATAATTCCCTCTGGACCACGAACGTAGCATAACTTATAACTTTCTTCATATTGCTGTATCTCACTAAAGATTTCCGTGCCCTTCTTTTTCAATTTTGCAACAATAGCTTCAATATCTTCAACAGCAAAGCAAATATGTCGGATACCCAGCGTATTTGCAAAAGGTTGCTGAATATCTTTTTCATCTGACGGCCTATAAAATTTGACTAGCTCTATCCATGCCTGACCATCCGGCATTCCCAATCCTACACATGCCGTTTTAACATCATTAAGCCCAACTATTCTGTCCAACAGTTCTCCATCCAATTCCCATTCCGCTTTCACTTCAAGTCCTAAATCAAGAAAAAACGCTTTAGCCTCTGAAAGATCATTTACGTTAATACTCACATGATCTATTCTATTAATCCTCATATCTCATACCTCCTAAGTCCTGTTATTTTCAATACCTGTATTGATGTAAGGTTTGTTTGAAATTATAATTCGCTTAAAACAGAAAATATCCTTCTTTAACAAACCTGACCCTTTAGTGCAATAAAAAATGACCGCCAATTAGACGGTCATACTTCTTTTAACTTTAAATCAGAAAAATGTACCAGCTTAACATTATGGTTAGGTTCACCATCTTCGACAATTTCACAATAACCAGATGCGTATTTTATAAGTAATATATAATCTTTTCCTTGGTATAAAACTGGAGTTCTTTCCATTAATCGCACATCCAATTTCTTTATTGAATAGGTTCCTCTTTTTTTATGTTAAGGGGGGCCAGATTGTTACAAATTCTTACTGCACAATTGCAGCATTTTGCAATATATTGCAAAATGCTTTTGAGCTGCAACAATAAGTCTACTTGTTTACTAATGCTGCTTCATAATTTGGGTGGTCTGTTGATTCATTAACATACTCGACATATGTTACTTTGTCGTTTGTATCAACAATAAAAATAGCACGTGCTAATAAGCGAAGTTCTTGAATAGCAACACCATATGCTTCACCGAATGAAAGATCACGATGATCTGATAATGTTTGTACATTCTCAATACCATTTGCTGCACACCAACTTTTCTGTGCAAACGGCAAATCAGCGCTAACAGTAAGAACCTGTACATTACCTAATTTAGAAGCTTCTTCGTTAAAACGACGTGTTTGTGCATCACAAACAGGAGTATCAATAGATGGTATAACAGAAATTAAACGAACTTTCCCTTTTGAGTCAGCGAGTGAAACAGGTGATAAGTCATTCGCTAGTACTGTAAACTCAGGAGCTTTATCCCCAACCTTTACGTCTTTTCCTAATTGTGTTACTGGATTTCCTTTCCATGTAAAATTAACCATTTTTAATTCCTCCCTTAAAAATATGTACAGTGCAAATATAGCCCAAATATTTAGAATTATCAATTTCTTACTTGTATTATTTTATGTTTTTTGTCATTGCCGTCAAAATGACTGCTTTATTAACGAAATTGAAAGGGTCTTATAACTATAGGTTTACAAGTGAAAAAAGTAAGATGATTCTAGACTTTAAATTATAACAAAACAGTAAAAAAGGGCATTTCTGTGCTACCACAACTTAAATTAATTGCAGAACAATCTACTACTGCAGCTCCAATTGTTAGTTCGTGTCTAACAATTGGGGTGCAGTTTTCCAAATCGCTACAAACCTTTCCACCCCTTCAAGGAAAGGTACATTGCTTTTTTTACTCAGAAAAAGTACCAGTCACCACCCGAAATATATCGAAAAGAATTCGAAAAATTACGGTCGTGACTGGCACTCTTTTAATATGAACTATGGCGAGTTTTGCTTATTTATATCCCAACTATAATTCCAATTTTAATATTGAAAAATGATATCGATGATCTAATTAATGATGCATGGGGATGCATGGGGACGGTTCTCTTGCATCATTTTGCGTATGCCGGTTTATGTTCCATGCTTGGGTACATGAGGATAACAACAAATGAAATGATACAAAAAAGCCGTTGCAATGGTAATATACATACGTTAATATCCAAGTTCAATAAATAAAGAAAATAAGGCTGACAGTTGTGAATTTATGTACGCTATGTTACAACTAAGGTACGTCCCATACGGATTGTATAAAGGAGTGTTTATAAAAATGAATAAAACAGAATTAGTTAATCAAGTAGCTACATCCGCAGAACTTACACAAAAAGAAGCATCCAAAGCAGTAGATGCCATTTTTAATACCGTTTCAGAAGCATTGAAAAATGGTGACAACGTTCAATTGATTGGGTTCGGTAGCTTTGAGGTTCGTGAACGGGCTGCGCGTACAGGGCGAAATCCACAAACTGGAGAAGAAATTCAGATAGCTGCAGGAAAAGTTCCTGCCTTCAAGCCAGGTAAAGCGTTAAAAGATGCAGTTAAATAATTTTTTAAACGAGTTAAAGAGAAATTAGGACACTTGGTTCACCATTTGTTTTACTGTTTTCATGTCCCCTACTCCGTTACGAGTGGGGGGTTCTTTGTTTCACAGGAAAAAAAGAAAAGCAGGCCCCCATAAAAGAGCCTGCCTTCCTTGTTTTGTAAAATTAAGCAGTTTTACGTACGTTTGAAGCTTGAGGTCCACGTTGACCTTTCTCCACGTCAAAAGTCACCGCTTGACCTTCTTCTAAAGTTTTGTAACCTTCGCCTTGAATCGCTGAGAAATGAACGAATACATCTTCTCCACCTTCACGTTCGATGAATCCGAAGCCTTTTTCGCCATTAAACCATTTTACTTTACCTTGTTCCATTTGTATTGCCTCCTAGTGTGTAAACACACACAATGTAATACTATCCTTGCTCTCAGTGATCATCAAGATGAAAAGTTACAAATCCTTTACACCGAACAAAAATAATTCCTTTTAATCATAACATTTTTTGCAAGAAATGGCAAGATACGGAAAATTCAATTGAGCTCACTACTTTATTATGATAATCATTTCAACGTTGTGTTTCAACAAAAAACAGCCATGCAGGCTGTTAGTTACTTCCTTTTAATCCTAATACAGACTTGATAACAGCCCAGAACCCGGACTTCTTAGGTTTGCGAGAAGCATGTGTGTTTTTTAATGGTTTTGGCTTTGCTGTAGTTCTACTCAATGCTCCACTATAAATCGCCTCCATCAGTTTATCTGCGGCATCCTCACGTGTTTTAGCAGTGACTCTAACCATTCCGTTCCTACTTGTACCTCCAGAGTGCAGTTTCACCATTTTTCAACAAACGCTCTTCGCGCTGTCGAGCAAATTCTTCATT
This sequence comes from Neobacillus sp. GCM10023253, assembly GCF_042653105.1. NCBI lineage: Bacteria > Bacillati > Bacillota > Bacilli > Caryophanales > Bacillaceae > Neobacillus > Neobacillus sp. GCM10023253. The sequence continues at coordinate 40,273 of NZ_JBHSHV010000020.1, read as the reverse complement.
ACAACTGTTGCAGTAAGCTGAAGGTCTAACATTTACAATTGTGAATTGATCACGAGGCTTTTCTTCTTGGCAGTGCTGGCATTTTAGGGTGCTTTTCACTTTGCTGGCCTTCTTCGCAGATGCATAGACCACTGGCTTTGTTTTTACAACAACGGGCTTTTCCGTTTGTTCCTTAATGGCTTCGATAAGAGTCTCGTATTCCTATTCAGTTAGTTGCAGAATGCTTTCTTGTTCATATCGATTTTAACTTAAAAAAAGAAAGTGACTTATTCAGCAGATGAATAAGTCACTTTGATAATAGATTATCTTTTACGGAATCCAAGTAAAACAGCAATTAATGATAGGACGACAGCAACAATGGATAAAATCAAAGGAAGAGAACTAGTTTTTTCAGAGTCTTTTGTATCGGCAACGTCCGTTGTTGTTTCATTCTTTTTAGTCTCTTCAGTCGCAGCCTTATCATGATGATCATCTGTTGCAGTTCCAGTTACTATATTCGTAATAGAATGTGGCGAATCTGAACCTTCATTCCCTGTCCATTCCACGATACTGCCATCTTTATAGTATTGGTAAGCATCCCATGCTATTTCTGCCGCTTTATCTGGATTTTTCGCAACAAAGGAGAACTGTTGGAATTGACCAGATTGTATACCTTCTCCTGTTGCCTCGAATGTAATAGACTTTACCTTCCCGGATGCATCTTTATCAGCGGAATATGCCCATCCTGGTACAGGTTGGTATGACATGATTTCAACCCCAGCAGGTGCCTTTAAAGTAACTTTCGTAGTTGGGACATCTTTTTCAACTGGAACCTTAACCGTATAAGTTTCCCATGCACCCGTTGTTGATGTTTTCGGAACCACTGTCACATGGGCACTGGCAACGCTTGAAAATAAAAATAATCCTAAAATGGTTGGCAAAAACACTGTTGTTATCTTTTTCATTATTTTTTTCATGATCATTTCTCCTCAAATATATTCTATTGACTCCCTACCATAACGTTGAAGTCTGTATTAATAGATTCCAGTTCTTTGGTCAGTACGTGAACATGAACTTTCCAACGCCCTGCCATATTGAAATTCATTCCCTTGGCTATATATTCGCCTTCCTTGACTTTCATTAACGTTTTAGTATCTTCACCCATTTCCATCTCAAGTGAGATAAATGTAAGGGTTACCTGTTCAACATCTTTAATTGGTTGACCATTACGATCTTTCAAAAATAATTCAAAGGTATTTTCTCCAATAACATTAGGGGACGCTTCAAATGTAATTTTATTTCCATTATCCACTGTTTTTGTTTCGTTTATTGGTCCAGGTGAAGCCATTGCTGTTGGTAAATTGGTTAACTTAACAGAAAGGATTAACACAATCAAACCCGTAACTAATTCCCCCCATAAAGAGGCCGATATTCCTTTTGCAGATTTTAGCCTTCCTTTATAAAAGTTCATTGCTGCAAAAATAATCATGATAATAAGGAGAATAACCTTTCCTGATAATACCCTTCCATAATCGGTATAAACGAGAGAGCAAAGGTTAGGAATATAGGAAAAACTTCCGAAAACACCTGTAACGGTTAAAACCACGATCAACATAATTCCCCATTTGGAAAAACGTCTGATCATTTCCATATAATGATTCTTTGTATCCATTTTCCTGCTTAATGGGATTAAAACAGCCAAAACCAATATACTTCCAACCCATATCGATGCAGTTAATAAATGAAAAAAGTCGATTCCAACCGATAATATTGGATTTGTTGAAGAACCTGCATGACTTGTTTGAGCCTTTGTGAATAACAAACCTATTCCAAGAAAAAAAGAAACCCAAATAACAATTGGTTTATTTTTGACACTAATAAGATAAGTACAAATCGCCAGGAAAAACAAAGTATCCACTTGAATCATCCACGTTTTTCCAAACGTTGTATTCGTTATCATATCCCTTAGTGATTGAATGTTTAACACGTTACTCCAAGATGTGGTCAATTGAATAGATGCCATTAATGGTAAACTTAAAAAAATACTCAAACATAAAAAGAAAAAAGAAAATTTTACTATCCTTTTAAATACATTTTTAACAAAATCATTTTGTTTAAGTTCTCCTGGCATCACCAATAGGAAAAAGAATAGAATACCAACATAACAAGCGTTGCTAAAATATTGCACCCAGCGAATAAGAATAAGATCCAATTTCGGTGTGTATCCTTTTGACTCCTGACCCACTGTGAAGCCATCTTGGGCTTGACTGTCTGAACCTATTTGAAAGGAAATAGTACCTTGAATTGGATGACCATCACTCGATACAATCTTCCATTGGATACTATAGGTACCGTTTGGAAGGTTTTGCTTTAATCCACATTCCAAAATGGTTGAATTTTTAGCGTTAATACGTCCATCCTTCTGATCGACCCTTTTGCCTTCTTTGTCAAAAACTTGAATCGAGTTATTTATAGGTTGAATGGTCTCATCAAATTGAATGGAAACGATTTGAGGAGATTGTTTAAGCACCTCGTTTTCAGAAGGGTTGGATTTTACTATGTAAGCATGCGCCGAAATAAAGGAAGGAAATGAAAATAGAATAAAACAGATGGATAAAATCGCTATGCTTACGCTCTTTCTACTATTCAAATCGTCACCCCCTTCCTATTGATGGCACCCACAACCTCTTTCTCCATTCATTCTCTTCACAATTTCATCAATTGCCTGGCTAAAATGGAAAATCACACCACCAAAACCTTTTTGAAATTGTTCGGCATATTTTAAAGAATCAAACGTTAGTACCTGGGGTTGGCAGCAATTCAAATTAAAATCAGTGTCCATTAAAAAATAGGCCAACTTAGCACTAATCGTTGTATTCTGAAGAAAATCACGGCATATGATTTGAGAAACATTAGTTTCAATATCCCGATACCTTAATAAACCACAATGTGGACAGCATAATTGTTCCACTTTTTGATCATGGGTAATGATTTGGACAGGATGTCTATTATTTAATTCCTTTAAGCAATACGCACAGGTATTCGAAGAAACGTTTCCAATAGACGCAAGAGAAATGCCACGGGAAGTTTTATTAATCTTATTTTCTTCGATTAGTGGCTTAATATCCCGATAAATAGTCATTTCGGATACATTAAAACGCTTGCTTATTTCTGTTATTGAGAGTGTCCCTTCTTCTTTTAACCAATTCAATATTTCTCTTTGCCTTTCAATAGGTAACATTTTGCACCTCCTAAAGCTGAATTAAAAATTCCTTCACCAATAGTTTAAAACATCATCTCACCATATATAAGATAGAAATGTGAATATTATGTGAAAAATAACAATAAAATAACATTTTTTCTCAAAAAATAACAGCACTTATCATTAGTTCAAGCCCTCATGTCATATATAGTAAAAAATACATTAGAGTTTGAATTAATAATTAAAGTGGCCATTTTATCAGCATTTCGTTTTTGAATTGATACAACTCAACTTGAGCGGAATGGAGGTAGTAAATATTGATTTTGGCTAGTTTTATTTTAGTCTTTCTTTTGTCATGTCTCGTAATATACTACACTTTCATAAATAGTAAATTTCTATCATCCATGACAGGCATGGTTGTAGCTATGACGAACTCCATGATGACGAGTGTTGCAATCGGCACTTTTTTAGGAATTTCCATTCAGGATAAGGATTTAGCCATACCCACCATTATTGCTGTATCAATAGGCATGGTTGTGGGATATGGTACCGGAAGACCAATCTCGTTAATGGCATCATTAGAAGGATTTTCAGCGGGGATAATGGGTGGTATGATGGGGGCCATGTTAGGCGTTATGCTTTCACCACAATCCGCCGAAATAATAGTTTACTTTATAGACGTGATAAATTTTTTTATAAGTGTACTACTGCTTCGTATAATGGATGAAGAAATGAAAACAAACCATATAGAACCATCAAAAAACAAAACATTAATTGTTAGTTTCATTGTTATCGGTGTTCTTTTTTTATTAATGTCATTATTGTTCAATCTTAATTTACAATTGGGGTTCCGCTAAGAATTTTTGGGGTGTTAATTGGGTTCTTCTCGAAGATTCGCACCCCATTGTAATTAGGGAATACAGCATTTTTAATTGCCTGGCAAGGGAACATGAAAGAAAATTACATAAAATGCCGTCAATAAAAAGGTAACAATCCAAGCGGAAATTGGCTTCACGTCATGAAAGCGAATCATGGGATACATAGTAAGATCAAATGCCATTGACCACCAGTAATTCCACCCATTATGATAGGTAACTCTCTCCATTAAAAACATTACAGTTTCAATAATGACTGATAATGCCCCCCATCCAGCCAAATATAAAATTTGTTTCATCCACGGTTCGGGGTAGCGGGACAAAAACAGAAAGACAGAGCATGGAAAAATCACAAATGTAATAATTAAAAAAGAAAAGGTTTCGTTTAATAAAAAATAATCCTCCTCTACTTTCCAAAGAAAATAATCTCCGTCAACAAAAAATCTATATAACAATTGCAAAACAACAGAATATAAAATTGTCGGGTAGTATTGTTTCCAGTTTTTTATATTTCCCCAACGCCAACATGCGAGAATAAAGATTGCTGATAATAATAAACGCAATTATAACACCGCTTTTCATATAACGTTTGACCACCTAAGTTTGGTAAATAAAGAAAAGACGACGCTTCATAAAGCATCGCTACCCTGAAAATTGATATAAAAATTTCACTTAGAAAATTTTTGGGATTTAACCCTTATAAAATCAACGATAATTTTCAATATAAAAAACATTGCAACAATAACTGAAAATGAGTAAAAATAGCTCCAATTGTCCAACTTATATAATCCACAATAAACAAAAATGGGTATCCCAATGAAACACATTATTACAGATATAATCTTGCACCCGTTACTTTAAGTGATTAGTTCACAATATTTTCACTCTCATTTGACGGAATATGTTTAAGTTGATGAAAATTTCTTTTTACTTTCAATAATGTATTGAATCCCATATAACAAGGGTGCTTTGTAAAAGAAAAACAGGAAAAATTGAAAATTATTTAATCGAACTAATTTGGCTACTTTTAACTTTTCGAGTAAATTTATTAAAATAAAAGCAAAGAAAGCATTAACAGTGGCATTAAGCGAAATAAACTGTTTAAAATTTCCATATGTCCATTTTAATATCCACATAGACCCTACCAAAAACGGACCAATATTAAAAGGAAATTCGTTTAATAAATAAGATTTCGGTTTATTATAAAAGACCCACCATTTACGTCTTTTCCCAATTAGTACATTAATAAAACCAAAAAATACAAAGGAGTGAAGCTGGAAAAAATCTTTTTATATTATGTATCCCCATAAAAGGCAACGTAAGCCACGCCAGTAGGACCATAGCCAGGTTTACCAACCTTTGAATCTTTATTGACACATTTATTCATCTCCCTTTTCGAAACCATATTCATCCTAGATAAGGTTTCCAAAAAATGAAATTTATATGTAGGTTATTGTTCTACAAATCTGACCGTTTGTTCAACTAGAAAAGCCATCTTAAGTGGCGGCTTCGATATCTTTCTAAAGCAACCATTAGTTATCAATAAGAAGCAAGTCATTAATCAGATTTTAATTTAAATCTGATGGTTTTGTGAGAAGAAATAGATTCCTTATCCATAAAAAAAATGCAATATACGTACTTTGAACAATAAGGTATACAGGAAAACTGTATGATAAAAGCCATCCATTATAGGTAAATAAATGTGCTTTTATTGTTAAATATTCAAAACCGATGGAAATCATCGAAGAAACAATAATATAAATAAATAAGCTAAAACCGTGCAAATTCCATCTCTCAAAAATATAAATAAAAAAATAGCCAAAAGGTGCATAGAAAAACCATAGTAATAAATCAAAAATTTCAAATTTCGGGCTGTCATTAATTTTGTAAAAGTCAAATGGTTTAGTCGATATCATTGTATCCAAGATAATTGGAATAACCATAGAAAATGCCATAAAGAGTATGGTTATGGTATATGGAAATTTTTTAGGAAGTAAAAAAATAATTGTAAGTGACACAAGTAATCCTGTGATTATAAACCATTCGTTTCCGTCAAATTTTAGAGGTAAGCTCATTGTTGGAGCACCTCTTTTTTAAATAATTTGTGAAAAAAGAATTTGATAACAAATACGCAAAAAATCAAGAACGAATACATACCAATTGAATATCCCATATTCCAGTACTTATTATGGGTAACTAATTTGAAATATTCAAGAATGTAATCAAAGCTGCACATATAAAGTAAAAAAACCAGAGTATTAAAAACCCTTCTCCTTAGTGAACAAGGAGAGTAATTTATGTCTAATAACCAAATTATTGAAAGTGGGACTATTAACAATCTGAAACTTTCGTAAGCAAGAAAACCATTTTTATTATGATCTGGGATAATTATTAGAGAATAATTTAAAGCTAGTAAGAATGCCATATTGTTATAAATAAATATTGAAGACATCAATACGAGTAAGATTTCTAACGTGTGCATTTTTTTCTTTTTAAAAATAAAAGCTAGGGTTATAACAATCCCAAACGAAATAATTAGCGACGAATACATATTTCAGTTCAATCCTTTTGTAAATTTGAGATTGTTTTCAAATTGCGAATTGCCAAATGAACCTTATTTTATTAAAGAGTCATTATTAACACGAACTTTTGGTAATTTCGTTTCTAGTATTTTTTTTCAGAAAGAGAATTATTTATGTTAAATAATCTTTTTTGATCGTCAACACTATTATCATTACCGTGTAACTTTTAGTTAAACCTAATTCATAAACTATATTTTCAAAGCACAAAGAACGGCGTAGTGATTCGTTCTTTAACTCTTGCATATAAAATTTATTCCAAAATAAAAGAGACTGATGACAGGCACAGTCCCTTTTCGTGATTTTATTAATACCATTTCCACGCTTCAATTAGTTTTTTTCACAACTTATTCAGTAATTTTCTATTGCTTATATTAATTTAATTCAACTGGTTCGTTTAAACTATTTTCAACTTGTAAGTCCTTCGCATAATTTAATGAATTATTCCCAACAACAGGTCAATAATTATAAAAAAACAGCTAATGCTGTTTTTTTCATGTATCAAAAATTTTTTGGATGAAAGCAGCAATTTTTCATACACTTAAAATATAAATTGATTATTTGAAATAACATGCAACGTTAGTCAAATAAAATAAAAAGGGCTGCCGAAACAACCCTTTCTGTTGTACAAATGCACCCATTAGTTGAAGAAGCACCTTCTCATTTGCTGCATATTTTGACCGAATTCCGACGTAAATAATAGTTTTTTCTCTTTAATTAATTCTTTGTTTAGAAAAATTTTTTTTCAATTGGGCTAAACGATTATTGATAGTTTGTCGTTAATACATCATGTAACTTGCTACTCTCCATAGCAAGAACTAGTAATATTTTCCCGTTTGCTGCCCTATTTAGGGCAGCCCTTTTTCCAGAAGTAAACACCACAATAGGTGTCAAAAACGTAATGCTAATGTTATTAATACATGCTCAAGATAATCCTTAAATTGCCCAAACACAATCTTTTATAAACTAATAACGCATTAACTAATAATGTGCAGCACTATCCTATACTCTTTTGAAGCGTCTTAGGACGCTTCTTTTTTACTTCGGATTTTGTGTCAAATGCCACGTTAATCATTAATTGCTTCTTCAACTGCCCCTTTAGTTTAATAAAAAATGCCAACCTATAGATCAGGTTGACTCAAGAATAATCAATTCAAAACCTTCACTCCGACTACACTATCGAATGCCACCCGCTCGAATTCTCTAGGCTTCACCTCAATCCGAAGTTCATGAGTTATCGGATCAACGTAATGAACACGACCAGTAATGTCGTGATTAAATCCGTCGCCCCATACGGTTAGCTTAACTGCATGATTATATTCTGTGGCGTAAGCTATCCGCAGATCTAACTCTTCAATCTGATTTTCGTCTAATAACGGCTTAGGAGTCCGAGCCTGATCTTTGAACATTTCACTGGTCATTTCGAATGCTAGCGGTATAAAAGAAGCAGACTGCCATTTCATTTTACCACGGTCACGTATTGTCATAGTGAATCATCTCCTTTTATACCATTATATACGAACTAACGTTCTATATGTGAAGAAATTTAAAGACCTACTAAACAGCGGTCTTTAGATTTCTTCTTTAATTAATGCACCCATTAGTTTAAGTACATTTCTTCACATACTCCCTTTTTTAACTACGAATGTTTTTTCGATTTATCTCTTACGAAATCAGCAATAATTTTCAATATCAAAAACATTAAAACCGTAACTAAAAAAGAATAGAAGTAGTTCCAATTCTCTAATTTATATAATCCTAAGAAAACAAAAATCGGTATACCAATGAAACACATTATTGCTGACATAATAACAATAGCAACTAAATATGGCTTCCACTTTGAAAAGTATTGATACGTCATAGCCATAATGACTGGAACCACAGCAAAATCTACTGCATTAAAACGATGTGTAAAAATAAGGAACTGATGTGGATAACTCCAAAAATCAAAATAAGAGCCTACTTCATTTCCTAAACCAACAACTACAAAACTAACCACAAAAGCAAAAGATATTAACAACGTCCTATAACGGTCAATTAAAAGAATGAACAGAATAAAAAATAATACATTTATAATGACGATACTCCACCACCCAAGACTAAACAAATCGTGATGAAGCCATATATCTGTTTGAAGTGAATGATATTTGCTACCCATTTTGTTTGTTTGGCTGTACATAAATTTATCCCTCATTAGTAATGATAATATCATTACTATAATGCACTTCTTCTTTTCAGTTATACTGCCATTTAAGGTAATATTCTTACACTAACAAACGGATAGTTTAATTACAACATTTCAAAATTTTTCTAGTGCAAAAAGAAAAAAGGCGACCTCCTTAACCCATTAAATAAAATCATTAGTTTTTTCTTCATACCAACACCTCCATTGATGTTATGTTTATCTATTTTTTAAGCAATATTCAAATTGTAATAAGTGTAAATCAAGAGTTAGGCTGTAAAATTGAGATATTTAATGAAGTTTTTAATGACAACACCCATGAATACGACACATTTACCATTAATTTGGTCTCCATTAAATGTAGAGTCGTTGAGGGAACACCTACGCCAAGTGAGCATTCAAAGTTAATCTGGTTAAAAAGAGAAAACTTAGATTCGCTCAAGTGGGCTCCGGCGGATGTTCCAGCAGTTGAGCAATTAATCCAAGAAAAATAGTCTTCTCGAAATGAGAAGACTATACTTTTTTGGAGATATAATCCCCGCTGCTTAATAAAGATAATTCTTACCTAGTCGGGTCGTGACAGACATCATAAAGGAATCTCTTGGTTACGAAGTGTAACTTGGACCTCTTCCTCACAATATTGAATAAAGTTTACGATATTTCCAACAAGCTCATGGTGGTAGATTTCTCCGTTTTCTTTAGTAGAAACAGTAGGATCCCCAACTACACCTATATTCAGGGCGCCTTCACGGTATGCTGCAACATCACTAGGAACAAAGACACGATCTCCTCCTGAATAAGGGTCATGCTGAAGGAACGGATGTTTCTGATGCACATTCTTTACTGCATTTTCCTCTTCACATAGTTCTGGGTGTATATAGTACATATGCGAAGTTTCCATTTCGGCAGCATGACCGATTCCACCCGCCTCGGACTGGCGAATCCTTCTTCCCACCTGCTCAGCAATATAAAAAGGGTCGGCAATGGCAATAAAAGCACCAGTTCGATTTCTTAGTTTCGTAGCGGCGATTTTGAGCGGCGGAAGGTTCGCTTCTCTGTGGCCATTGATCAAGATAATTTTTTCAAATCCGTGATAAACCAAGCTTTGGATAATATCCATTGCTACATTCGTAAGTGTTTCTGGACGAAGGGTAATCGTTCCCGGAAAAGCCATGTGGTGCGGTGCCCATCCTACCCAAGTAGGTGGAGCCACTAATGTTCCTGTTTGAGTAGCTGCATCCTCTGCTACCTTAATCGCCACTAAGGAATCGGTCCCCATAGGCAAATGTTTAGCATGCTGTTCTACACTACCGAAAGGAACAAGAATTGTCTTTTTACTTTCTAAATAACGTTCAACATCTTCCCATTTATTTTCCTGCAACCATACACTTTTCATTTATCATCCTCTTCTTTCCGTAGTTATTCTATTAATTTAAGCTTCTTGGGCCTTTGCCTCATCTTCAGTCATTTCCTCTTTCTTGCCACGGAAAATAAAGTAAACTCCAACCCCGGTTAACAGCCAAATACTCCCCCAGAGAATCGCCTCTGGTTTGAGATAGTACATCTCAATCAAGGTTCCCACAATCCCTAGTACAGGGAGAAGGATACCAAAAGGGACCTGGAAAGGCCGTTTCACATCTCTTCTTTTGAATCGAAGGATAATGACGGATACGTTGACTCCTATAAATACAACCAATGCCGTAAAGACACCTGCTGAAGCAACCAGTCCTAAATTTCCGGTAAGCGTTAGCAATAGAGCGAAGATACCAGTTACGAGTGTAGCTGTACTTGGCGCTTTAAACTTTGGATGTATTTTTCCAAAAAACGACCAAATTTGTCCCTGTCTTGCCATGGCCAATCCAACCCTTGGTCCACCGATCATACAGCCTAGTCCAGATGTGATCGTAGCCGCCACCCCAGCTGCTGCAACAAAACTTGAAGCCCAGCCAGAGGTCACTACCTCTAAAGCAGAAGCCAATGGTGCCTTTAATGTTGGAAGAACATCCGTTGGGACAAGTGTAACGGATACCCAACCGACTAAAGCATAGAGGATTACCACAGTAAAAATGGCCCAAACTGTAGCACGCGGTACGTCGCGATATGGACTTTTTGCTTCTTCTGCAACGGTTGTGATGGCATCAATATGAATTTGTCCAAAGGCAATGATCGCAGCAGCTGCTATTAATCCAGCGATTCCATGCGGCAAAAATGGCTGTTGATGAATCGGCGCAGGCAGCTGAGGATGCATAAACCCAAGAACAATGAACAAAATCAGAGCAAACACCTTAAAAACAACAAGGAGATTGATCACCCCTTTGGAAATGGCAATTCCTCGATATAAAAGCGCAATCGTAAGAACCCCGAGAATACATGCCCATACGGTTACAGAAAGATTGGGGACAAAGAAACGAGCATACAACCCGAAACCAAGCCAAACGGCAGCCCCTACTGCAACATATTGAGTCAAAAGAGTCCAACCAATTACCGAACTTACAAGATCGCCTACTCCCTTACCTAATGTGGAGAAGGCCTGTCGGCAATACTCGTAGCTAGCTCCCGCACTCGGAAACATCGAGGACAGCTCAGCGTACGATAACGCCGTAAATGTAGCAATGGCACCCGCAATGATAAAACTCAGAAATAAACCCGGACCCGCTGGCTCTGCTGCGACTCCGGTCAAAACGAAAATCCCCGTTCCTATCAGAGCGGCAACACCTAAAGAATAGAGATCCCAAAAAGATAGCGTTCTGTTTAGCTTCTGTTTCTCCAAGCAAAATCCCCCTTTATAAAAATGAGTTAAAAAACATCCATTTCATTAATTGAAATGACGATTCCGAATATTAACATTATAGAACATTAGAAATATTATGTAAATTAAAATTCAAAATAAAAAGGATATCTATTTTCCAATTCTTAAAGATGGAAAACAGATATCCAATGGGTCTACATTCCCTTTAATTTAATCGAGATATTAGCCGAGCACCTATTTAATGCTTCAATAATCTGCTGTATACTTCCCTCGCTAAAGTCATTTTCCAAACCAATTACACTAAGAGATGCTACAGCAGAATAATAATGGTCGAAGATTGGCACTGCGATGGCTATAGTGCCTTCATGCAACTCGCCCTTGCTAATCTCATATCCCTTTTCTTTAATCGTTTGAAGTTGTTGCTGGATCTGATCTATACTATTCATGGTTTTTTCGGTAATCGGCCGATAGGCAAATTTGCTTAGCAGTTTAGTTTGTTCATTTTCAGGGAGGAAGGCCAATAGCACTCTAGGACAAGCTGCCGCATACAAGGGAGCCCTTCTTCCGATCTCTGGATAAACCCGAATCGGTTTCAATGACTCTATTTTATCTATATAGACTGCATCCAGACCATCTCTAATTGCAAGCTGAACGGAAAGCCCCGTCTCGTCACGAAGGTCCTTCATGATATCGCGCGCTGCCTCACGAAGATCCATTTGTTCTACGACAAGATGGCTTTTTTCAATAAAGCTCCAACCAAGGGAAAATTGTACTTCACCACTTGTTTGTTTTCTTTTGATATAGCCAAATTTCTCAAGCGAACAGATCATTCGAAATGCCGTAGAGCGAGAAAATCCCGTACGTTCCGAAATGGCGTCAAGAGTTAAAAATGGATTCTTTCGGTCAAAGCACTCTAATATTTCAAGAGCTTTCTCTACGCTGCCGCTTTTGCTTGACTTATCATTCATGAGCTAATCCTCCCATTTGACTTTCCTATCTACTTTAAAAGCCTACTAAAAATTCAATCTATTGTAAACTTTTATATGCTTATCCCCCTGATGAAGTCACCTAAAATCGTGGTTATCTTATCTAAAGAAATGGAGGGGCTGGCCTAATGAAACCTGGCAATTCGGGGCGTGACAGCATCCAACGAAAAAGTTTTTCCTATAAAATGTACAAATTATTATCTTATGGGTATATTTTGCCGCATCAATCGCTGTATTTGCAATTAAAAAATGCTAAATACCGTAATATCTCTTATAAACGCAAAAAGAGCCAAAATGCGCAAGTAGTGCATAAAAACTTGCATATTTTTGGCTCTTTAATTTTTATCTTTATTGTGTTAAAACACCCATTAGCTTAAGTGAATTTCTTCACAATATGCTATATAAGCACTAGGAACAGTGTTTTAATTTTTAGAAATCCCCATCCTTTGCAGTAAATTTAATTTGATTACTTGTTAGAATGCTTTTTCGTATTAATACTAAAATTATTTATATATTGAAAACCATAAAGAATTAATCCCCTTAAAAAATGGATTGCTAAGTATTGAAGTTTTGTTAATTTTTCTAAGGAAGCAATTTTATAATGTTTTAAAAATTTTAATCCTCCCAAATAAATAAAACAAATGTGAAGAATTAGATTTGAAATTAAATACAATGGGAATTTACCAAAAGTAAATTTTAACATCCAAAGACCAGAAACAAGATATGGACCAAAATTAAAAAAGTTCGCACTATCCAAAGGTGGTATACCTTTATAAATTCGCCACCATTTTTTCTTTTCACCAAATAAGTCTAAAGCTTTTGTAAATGTACAAATAAATATTGCTGCTGGTAGGTATTTTTTAAATGCATTTCTCCCTAAGAATGGTACTGTTAGCCAAGGTACAATAAGCAAAGCTATATAAAATAATTTTGAATTTTTCAATATACCACCTCCAAATTTTATGATATGTATTTTTTAACAATTAATTCAGAAATAGTCCACCCTTTGTCTTGTTCAACTATTCTGCACCTTTAGTGAAAAAGCGTTACTGATAATACAGAAACACACTCCGCTAGTTTACAAGTACCGTTAAATGATTTTAGAGTTATTTAGCAAATGTAAAAGGAATATCAAAGTAGGATATTAAAAAGATGATTATAAATATAGAAATGATATAAGCTTTGAAGGGTTTATATTGATGCAGTGCAATTACTGAAAACATGACAATATCAAATAAAAAAGAATACCAAAATTTCCATCCATTCTGATATGAGATTCTTCCTGACACATCCAATATCCACTCAACGGAAATGTAAATTCCACACCAAAGTAATATGTAAAAAAGTCGTTGCAACCATCTTTCTGGAAAATGGGAAAGAAATAAAAAGATACTAACAGGCATCGTAATTACAGCATAAACAATCACGACCATTTCATGTCCATATAAGAAATCTGGGTGGAACTTCCATAAGGTATTTTCCTTTACAATATATTCGTACAGCAAACCGCCCGTGGAAATAAAAAACATACTGGCATGGTATTCTCTCCAGTTTTTCCAGTTTCCCCACTTAAAGGAAGCCATAATGGTTAATACCGCAATAGCAATGTGCATTAATTACTATCCTTTCCTATACTTTTAAAAAAGTTTAGCCTATATACAAACCTAATCAATTTATAAATCAACAGGAACCCTGTCCTTATGTTCCGATTATGGTTACTAATAAATCATCATTTATTTATGAAACTCTTTTTTCTTATTTTTCCCTTAAGATATTTTTTTATGTAAAATAACCTTATTCAACAAACCTGTACCGTTACTTCAATAAGAAAAAGCATTACCGTTGTTCCAGTAATGCACCCGTTAGTTGACTTGCTCACTCTTCCTATAATCTAAGAAGCCAGTTCAAAATAACTCACAACTTTAGGAGGAACCCTACCATGATGTTAGCTTGCCTAACTCTTACAAGTTTAGTGAGACTAACGGCAAGCTATTTTACATTTTCTAATTGGTGTATAATAGTTTGAAGAAATTTTATCCTAACGGAGGGTAATGAAATGAAGATTTTGTTTGATGAAACAAACACTTCAAATGATGGGAAGTATACAAGCAGGAATATTTGGTATGGATATGCTGATATATCTGTTGATGGTCAGCATGGAAAAACCATTAAGCTTACTGAAGATTTTATGGTTCAATTATGCGAATNAAGTGCTGTAACTAAGGACGCTATTGGAGATAATATCCGTCCGACAATTATGGTTCGTAAGAAGTCTGACGAGTTTATAACTAATTTTAATATCAGTGACCACGATTTTGCTGTAAATATTGATGCTATTCTGTTGTTTAAGGCGGATTTTGAAAAACGTTTAGCGAGTCATTGATGAATAATATCAGTAAAAGTATATTCAAACTATTTGAGGGGATGATTTCATAATTGAATTCATTCTCTTTTTTCATGTGGTGGGAGTCTTTTTGAGTGGAGGAAAAGGACATTTAATAATAAAGATTGTGAATAATAACACTTAAATTAAACTGCCACGTTAGCAGAACAACAAAAAGGGCTGCCGCAGCAACCCCCAATCTTCAACTATAGCCCCCGTTAGCATTCCTGTAGGTCGTTATTTTTCGACTTTGAAAAAAATAGGGCTCCTCAGTAAGATATGAGTATAGACACCACTCTAACTCACAACTTTAGGAGGAACCCTATTATGAAGTTTAAAATGCAAACCAAACAAAATCAACTGATAGAAAGAATTTCCGTTAAACATCTTGTTGTTGGTGTGGATATAGCCCAACAATTTCACGTGGCCAGAGCCGTAAATTTCCGTGGAATTGTCATCGGAGATCCACTTACATTCAATAATAATGAAGAAGGATTTGCTAGTTTACTCAAATGGATTAAAAATCTTCAAAGATTAAACAACCTAGATGAAGCAATTGTTGGGATGGAACCAACTGGACACTACTGGACCAATCTTTCAAAATGGATTTCTAATCAAGGTATTGAAGTGGTAACGGTAAACCCACATTTAGTAAAAAAAAATAAAGAAAATCGTGATAATACTCAATCAAAAAGTGATAAAAAAGATGCCTTAGTTATCGCTGACATGGTAAAGAACGGTTACTATTCTGAAGTTAGGCACACATCTGAATCGTTCGAAAAACTTAGGGTTCTTATGTCTAACCGTGATGTAGTTGTTAAACGCCTCGTCAGTTCTATTAATCAATTAAATCGTTGGGTAGATATTGTTTTCCCAGAACTACGACAGGTATTCAAAGATATTAAAGGTAAAGGGGCGATCGCAACCCTTCGATTATTCCCAACCCCAATGGAATTAGAAACTATGCAACCTCATAATGTCATCACAGGTTGGAAATCAATAATGAAGAGGCAGCCTGGTTTAAAAAAGGCTCTATTACTCCTTCAATTAGCTAAGAAATCTGTCGGTACTAGACAAGCACTTGATGCTTATAAATTTCATTTAGAACAGTTATTAGAGGAATATGATTTAGCTGTAACACAACTCGAAAGAGTTGAACAACAAGTTACCGAAGCATTAAACAAAATTCCTTTCGCTAAGAAACTGCTTACTATCAAAGGAATTAGTGAAATATCTTTGGCTGGTATTTTAGGTGAGGCTGGAGATTTAAGTGGTTTCTCCCACGGTAATTCTCTACTAAGGCATGCGGGATTGCATCTAGCTGAGGCAAGTTCAGGAAAGTGGAAAGGCCAGATTGTCATTTCTAAACGCGGAAGGTCGAGACTGCGACGATTCCTTTACTTAGCAACGATGAGCCTTGTGATGAATAACCCGGAATTTCAAACATTACATTCTCATAATGTTAAGATAAAAAAAATGAAGAAAATGAAATCGATTATGAAGTTAATCGGCAAGTTGGCAAGGATTTTTGTAGGTATATCTAGACGAAATGAATCCTATTGTCCTGATATGGTCAAACCATTTTCACCGTTGGCAGCCTAATAAATTACAGTATTGAAGATTATTCGTCCCCTTGAAATAAATAATCTAGCAAAATATACCGAATGTTGGCTTATTCGTAGGATTTCAAATATGTACGAGTACCAGAATTATTCGACACAAGGGCACAGACCCATTCCGTTAGCAAAACTGGCCTCCACCCCTTGGATAGGCATGACGAAGGAATGATAGGGCAATTGACCCGTTGAGACATGGGAGGGAAAGCCTCCAGGGGCGGCGTGGAGTATGTACATTATATGGTAAATTGTGGAGTTGCACCTTACTCCTCTATTTAACTATGTCTTCGCGAAGCCATAATAATCTGATCTCATTCCATTCAATTGTTATTCCTATATCAATGGTTATGAAATCCTGCGAATAAGCGAGTATTCGAGAGAAAATCGTATTTAACTGAGGGAGTTTAATAAGTTTGGTTCTCTTGATATGCCTTCTTTACCCTTTCAATTTGGTCAAGCATGTAAGCCAAACACAACTGAAGCATGCGTAATGGTTGATTTAACGATTAATGTTAAGATTCTGCAAACTTAAGTTTCGATTAAATATCGATAAAGCAAATAAATGTAATGAGGTAATGTTTATTAAAAGTTACATTTTCGGATAATAAAAAGGCTAGAATCTATATCCTAGCCTTGTCATTTTACTCTAATATTGATAGTTTTAGTGCCTCAAGATTTTTTTTCATAACACCAATATAGTCTAACCCTTGTTCTTGCTCATCCTTCGTTAACCCTTCTAATGGATTTAAAACCTCCGTTTTAGCACCGATTTCTTTTGCTAACGTCTCTGCCACTTTTGAAGAGGTAAGTTCCTCAAAATAGATAATCTTTATGTTTTTCTTTTTTGTCAATTCCGTTAATTCAGCCATTTTTCCTAACGTAGGTTCTACATCAGGTGATAATCCTGCGATAGGAATTTGTGTTAATCCATATTGTTTCGCTAAATAGCC
Source organism: Neobacillus sp. GCM10023253 (assembly GCF_042653105.1). Lineage (NCBI taxonomy): Bacteria > Bacillati > Bacillota > Bacilli > Caryophanales > Bacillaceae > Neobacillus > Neobacillus sp. GCM10023253. The sequence goes on along the minus strand of NZ_JBHSHV010000020.1, from coordinate 22,772 downwards.
AAATGCTGCATGTTGGGTAACAAATTCCTTATTCTTAGCATTATCAATAGTCTCTTTGTATAAATAATCTAAATCGGCAAGTTCAGATTTTAAATTTGCTGCATTTTTTTCATACTGTTCTTTATTGTTTGGGTCCACCTGTTCTAGAGCCTTCGCTATAGTGTCAACCTCTTGCTGAGCTAACACTGGAGAAAGCCAAACATGAGGATCTTTAGATGATGCATGTCCCGAATGGTCATGATCCTCCTCTTCCTCTGATTCTAATGCATTCATCAATTCAATACCTTTTGAAGCCTCTACAACCTTTAAATTTGAATCATCAATACTCTTTAATGCTTTTTCAGTCCAAGTTTCGAAGTAGTGGCTATTATAAATAAACACATCTGCGTCTTGAATTTTAGCCATATCCTTTACAGTTGGTTCCCAATCATGTGGCTCTACTCCACTTGGTATCAATAGTTCAACATTTGCTGAGCTGCCAGCTACTTTTTGGGTGAAATAATACATAGGATAAAAAGTAGTGACAATCTGCAATTTATTAGATCCTTCGGTATTTTTTTCGCTTTTCGTTGAAGCTGTGTTTGAGCAGCCACTTGCCATTATTAGAAAAATAATTAATGGGGCTAAAAGTCTTTTCATGTTCATTTCCCTCCAAAGTTATCTTTAATTAGGAATTATTACGATTTAAAGTGAATAATTATTTTGTATTATTTTAGATTATAAGTAATATACAAATCGTAATTATTACGAATTAAATCTTATAACGATTTTTTATTCATGTCAATCATCAAATTTTAATGAAATAAACAACTCATAATCGCATATCCATATGATAGGAATAATAGATTTGAGGAGGTAGATTTGCTGTGACCATAATATATAAGATGTTTAAAGATAGTCTCGTTTTTCTATTATTTTGTTTATTCCTTTTTCTATTTCTCTTTGCGGAGGAGCTAAAAAACACTTCTTTTTTTACTAGAATCCCAAGTACATTCTTTAATGTAAACACCATTTTTCTAAGTATTATTTTAGAAGCTATTCCTTTTATTTTACTGGGGGTATTTGTATCAGCTATTATCCAATCATTTGTTTCCGAAAATGTAATCCGAAGGGTTTTGCCCCGTAATGCCTATCTAGCCCTTATACCTGCTGCTTTACTTGGAATAATCTTTCCCATATGTGAGTGTGCTATCGTTCCTGTCGTTCGAAGATTAATAAAAAAAGGAATGCCTTCACATGTAGGTATTGTATTTATGCTTAGTGCTCCAATCTTAAACCCTGTCGTTTATGCGTCTACTTATTTTGCATTTAAAAGCACACCTTATGTAGCCAATTCAAGGATGTTTGTAGGATTTATAAGTTCCATTATTATTGGATTAATCATTTACAGACGCTTTAAAGGTGAAAATATTCTTAAAGTTCAGAAGGAAGACCATCACCATAATCATCACCACCACCAAAGTGGTGGAAATAAACTTTTAGAAACACTCTATCATGCAAGTGATGAATTATTTGATACAGGGAAGTATTTATTCATAGGTGCATTTCTTGCAAGTTTATTTCAAGCTTTCTTAGATCGAAATGTTCTCTTATCAATAGGGACAAGCACAACCTTTGCACCAATGGCTATGATGGGACTAGGATACGTCCTTTCTGTATGTTCTTCAGCAGATGCCTTTGTCGCCTCGTCATTTGGTTCCAGTTTTACAGAAGGTTCCATCCTTGCGTTTCTTGTTTTCGGTCCTATGATTGACATAAAAAACACCTTAATGTTATTTGGTTATTTTAAGAAAAAGTTTGTCATATACCTACTATTGGTAACTCCTCTTGTCGTCTATTTTTCCGTATATATTTTTCAGCTAATTTTTTTATAAAAGGGGTGTCCAATAATGAGACCAAATAAAATCCAAGATTTTTCTTTTCATCATCTAATCAGGGGAATCATTTTGATTGGATTTATGTTACTTTTATTTAAATTACTTCTAACGAATAATATATCTCTATTAATCGCACCAAAAATGATTCGATTTATTTACTTTACTCTCTTTGTATGCCTTATTCTTGGAGTTCTTTTGATTATAAGAGGAACTTCAGGGAAGGCTCACTCTTATCATTGTGATTGTGACGGGGAACATACCTATCCTTCCTCTTTCGGGAAAAGTGTCTTTCTTTATTTATTGTTTATTCTTCCTATATCCACAGGATTTCTTTTCTCGAACAATGTTTTGGGCAGCTCTGTTGCAATGAATAGAACAATTATATTGGGAGCTACCTCTCAACCGACTGAACAAAATAAACCTATAAATAACAGTTCAAATTTACAATCATCATCTAATACCAATGAATCTAATACATCAAATAGCACACAAAGTGTACTTGATAATCAACCTGAGCCTTTAACTCAAAAAGAATATGATGCGTTGAAGAATAAAATATTAAAGGCTAATATCATTAATATAGACGATAACCAGTATGTAAACATAATGAACATTATTCAAGATAATCTAAATGCGATGATTGGAAAAACGGTAACCACAAAAGGATTTGTGTATCGGGAAAAAGAATTTATGCAAAACCAGATAATTGTTGCTCGATTTGGAATCACATGTTGTGTTGCCGATGCTTCGGTATATGGAATGATGGCAAAAGGAGATGTAGCTACATTGCCGAAGGATAAATGGGTTCAAGTAACAGGTAAAATTGAGCAAACCCAATTCAATGGGGAGACAATTCCCGTTATAAAAATTGACCAACTTTCAAAAATTACTGCTCCGCAGCAGCCCTATGTGTTTGATGAAGGCATTAAAATTGAGTAGACATTTGCAATAATAAATTAAACCTCCTGATTAGTGCCAGATATTTATTTTGTGAAATTAGTGTTTACTTGGGTTGGTGAAGCATCATTTACATTTGTGTAGCTATTTTAGCAATGGATGCCTGCCGGATATTCCCTTTATTTAAAAGGAGACCCTTAAGTTGAGCTTAAGGGTTTCCTTCTATCGATGATTATTTTGTTTCACGATGTAAAGTACGTCTCTTTAAACGCGGGGAGTATTTCATCAGTTCAATTCGGTCTGGGTTGTTTCGCTTATTTTTGGTCGTAATGTAATTACGGTCCCCTGTTTCTGTACATGCTAACGTGATTTTTACTCTCATTTTTAGTTCCTCCTGGGGTGATTTAATTTATCCTGAAACTGTAAACGCTGGAAGAGGATCGTTAAAGACCTCCCAGTCCATTTTTATTTCCTCTTCTGTTAATAAGCATTGGTCTAATGAAGACTCGATTTCATCTCGGTTCATATTAACACCGATAAAAACGAGCTCTATCATTCGATCACCAAACTCTTCATCCCAATTTTCCAAAAGCTCTGGTTCTTCCAACAGAATTTGCTTCTTTTCATGCTCAGGATAGGATGCCAGCCATTCTCCTGCACCCTGCAGCATAATTGATGGTCCTGCTTGCGACAGCATCCCAGTCAAATCATTACGAGTCGGCAGCCAAAAGAAGCCTTTCGCCCGAACAACTTCCACCGGCCAATCCTCTAACCATTGCATCCATCTTTCAGGGCGAAACGGTTTCCTTCTACGATAGACAAAGGATGAAATACCATACTCCTCCGTTTCAGGCGTATGCTCCTCCGTTAATTCCTTGATCCACCCTGCCCCTTGACTGGCTTCTTCAAAATCAAATAAATTGGTATCCAAAATTTCATCTAGTGCTACTTTTGAGTAAGCACTTTCGATTATTCTTGCCTCCGGATTCAGCTTTTGTAAAATGAATTTTAGCTTACTTACACTATCTTTCTCCACTAAATCAATCTTGTTTAAGACCAACACATTCGCAAACTCAATTTGATCAATTAATAATTCAACGACTTCACGTGTGTCTGACTCATCTGCTCCTTGCTTTCGATCAAGAAGACTTTCACCTGATGAAAAATCATGCCAAAACCGATACGCATCGACTACCGTCACCATCGTATCCAGCCTGCAAAAATCGGATATGTTTATTCCCAGATTTTCATCAACATATGTAAAGGTTTGCGCAACAGGTATCGGCTCAGAAATTCCGGAGGATTCAATCAGGATATAATCAATATCTCCGAATTGAACAAGCCTTTCGACCTCGATCATTAAATCCTCTCTTAACGTACAGCAAATACAGCCGTTTTGCATTTCGACCAATTTTTCATCGGTTCGTGAAAATCCTCCCTGTTTAATCATTGCAGCATCGATATTCACTTCACTCATATCATTGACAATGACTGCAATCTTTTTATTCTCGCGATTTGTTAATACATGGTTTAATAAAGTTATTTTCCCGGAACCCAAATAACCACTGAGCACTGTAACCGGTATTTTTTTCGTCATATCTTCACCTCGTTTTTAAATCCAAATCATTCCGATTTGTAAGATATACATACCCTTCTCCTCTTAACTTAAAGCAATTCATTCTTTAAATCGTAATAGTTACGATTAGTATCGTATAAAAAATTGATAAAGAATGCAAGCTCCTTCTGAAAAATTTTTCTTACCTAGAAAATGATTGTTGAAATAAAAGATTCATATTTTCATTTACAAATTCATAAAAATATTATAGAGTTTAAAACGTAATGGTTACGATTTATATTAGATTGGAGTTAAAAAATGAAGATTAATCGATTTGTTTCCGCTTCTGTTCTCTTGTTAAGTCTGATAATATCCGGTTGCGGAAACAGCAAAACTGTAAGTACAAATGCGGATAAAAAAGATAATGACAAATTAACGGTCTATACCACTATTTATCCGCTTGAGGATTTTACTAAAAAAATTGGCGGTGAGTTTGTCGATGTGAAAAGCATTTACCCTCCGAATGTGGATGCTCATTCGTACGATCCTTCAACAAAAGACATGGTCAATCTGGCAAACTCCGATTTATTTATCTATACGGGAGTTGGGATTGAAGGGTTTGCAGAAAAGGCAGCTGAAGCATTAAGAAAAGAAGATGTCCAAATTTTAAAAGCTGGTGAAGGACTTGAACTAATAGATTCCAGTGATGAACATCAACATGATGGCGACAATGGTCATTCTGATAGTGAACACCACGAGGATGAACATGGACATGCCGAGGAACATCAAGCTGAAAACAGTGAGTCTAGTGAACACCACGAAGATGAACATCATCATGGAGATGTGGATCCCCATGTCTGGTTAGATCCAATCCTTGCCATTGATCTAGCCAATAATATTAAAAACTCATTAAGTGAATTGATGCCAGAACACAAGGCAGAATTTGAAACCAATTTTAATCAGCTAAAAGACGAGTTAGAAAAGCTTGATCAAGAATTTAAGACGACGATTGAGAGCTCAAAAACGAAATACTTACTAGTGGCACATGCTGCCTACGGATATTGGGAAAAGCGATATGGGATTGAAGAGATTGCTATTGCAGGCCTATCCCCTACTCAAGATCCTACCCAGAAACAATTACAGGCCATCATTCAAGAGTCAACAGAGCATAACATCCATTATGTTATTTTTGAGCAAAATGTCTCATCAAAGGTAGCAAAAACCATTCAACAGGAATTAGGTGCAAGGTCGCTTACCCTTCATAATCTTGAGTCCATAACAAAGGAAAATATGAAACAAAATGATGACTACTTCAGCATCATGCGCAAGAATTTAAAAACGCTTAAGACCGCTTTAAATGAGTAGGAAAGGAAGCAATCCCTGATATTGTATGACAGGGATTGCTTCCATACATATTCATAAACTATCAAAAGTGATTATAGTGTATATGGAAAAATCTATTTATTGGAGGTTTTTATGAATCGAATTCTTCGCAATCATATCATAGACTTTACAGGAATGGTCTTCATTGGCTTGGCACTCATGCTGCTTTCCTTCAGCGTTCACTTTCAACTGCCCTTCAAGCTTTCTCCTTCTTTGCTGAATCTCAACACGATTTTTCTAAGTATTTTAATAGAGGCTCTCCCTTTTGTTTTAATCGGAGTTCTTATCGCTGGTATGATCCAAGTCTTTGTAACAGAAGAGCATATAAGACGTTGGATTCCAAAAAATCGGTTTTTGGCTATCATGATGAGTTGTGTGATTGGTGCCCTTTTCCCTGCCTGTGAATGCGGTATTGTTCCCATTGTTCGCCGGCTTGTTGGAAAAGGGGTGCCCATACATGCTGCTATCGGATTTATGTTGACAGGCCCGCTTATTAATCCAATTGTAATTGCTTCTACTTACATGGCTTTTGGAAACGATGTTAAAATTGCCAGTTTGCGGATGGGTTTAGGTTTTTTTATTGCAATCATAACAGCATTTCTTGTCAGCTTGTTTTTTAAGGGACATCAATTAAAATCTTCCACTCTCACAACGCATTCCCACTCACATTCAAAAAAGGAAGCTTTTTCAAAAAGATTTTGGGACATGCTAATCCATTCCATTGATGAGTTTTTTGATATGGGAAAATATTTGATAATCGGTGCTTTTTTAGCTGCGTTTGTACAAACCTACCTGCCGGCAAAAGCTCTGTTAGAAGCCGGAAGTGGAACGGTGTCCTCCATTGCCATTATGATGGGCTTGGCCTATGTTTTATCTCTATGTTCGGAGGCAGATGCCTTTATCGGTGCTTCTTTCAGCAGTATTTTCCCTACTTCTGCGATATTAAGTTTCTTAATTTTCGGCCCGATGATGGATTTAAAAAATACTCTTATGATGCTAAGCGTATTCCGTGTAAAGTTCGTTATCGGTGTTTTGGCATTCATCATTTCTACTGTTTTTATTACAATTATGCTTGTGCAGGGCTTTATATAAGGGGGGAAAAACGTGAAATTCCATGTTCAACAGGCGATTAGAGCGTTTATTTTGCTCGCTTTTTCAGTAATGCTTTTTAAACTCCATTTTTCAGGTGAAATGACCAAGTTCATTAACCCTAAATACGAAGGATTGAGCCAATTCGCTTCCGTATTATTTTTAATTTTGTTTTTTATTCAAGTCACACGGATTTGGACCGCTAAGGAACACCATCACCATTGTAATCAGGATGACCATGACTGCAGTCATGACCATGGCGATTCGCCATTTAACACAAGAAAACTAATCGCTTATTTAGTCATTGTTTTTCCGTTAGCTGCTGGTTTCCTCCTTCCCGCCAAGGTGCTTGATGCCTCCATTGCGGATAAAAAAGGAGGTATGGCTGTTTTAACAAATCAAAGGAACTTAAAAGAGGAAAAGAAAGAGACTAATATTCAGGAATTTCCTGCTGTGGATCCTGAAGAAATCGGAAGTTCCAAGGAAATTTCAAAGGAAGAATATGAACAATTAAAACAAAACTTAATAGGAAGTACGACTATTGAGTTGAACGATGATGTTTATGCGGCTTACTATGATGAAATCCATACAGACATCCAAAAATTCAAAGGAAAGGAAATTGAATTAAAAGGATTTGTCTTTAAAGAAGCCGGGTTTAAACAGAACCAGCTTGTCATCGCGCGATTTTTAATTACCCATTGTGTTGCGGATGCCGGAATTATTGGTTTTTTATCTGAGATTCCGGAGGCTTCTTCACTTTCAGAAGATACATGGATTGAAGCAAAAGGAGTATTGGATACCACGACTTTTAATGGAACAGAACTTCCTGTTATTAAAATTACCAAGTGGAAGGAAATTAGCCAACCTAAACACCCCTATCTCTACCCTATTAGTATAAGAATTTTATAGTGGTACTACTAAGCTATTCTTTCCAAAATTTGATGATACAAGTTGTCCTCTTTTTGACAATAAAAATGTTCAATTGCTATTTTCATATCATTTTGGAAAAACTTTTTGACAGGCTAGAATGTCCAGTTTTTCAGCATTTTTATTCAAAAAATATCGTTATATTTATGTTGTCCAAATTAGGCGTTTCAGCACATTTTTTTGGACATTTCATCATGTTCCTCTCCTTCTCTTTAATTTTATTCCTTATTGTGATATAGCACCCGTTAGCTTAAGTACAAAATTTCATGTTTTAACCTAAATATCCAAAGTGTTGTAGTAAACAGTTATTGTTATAGTCTTTCTTATGATGTCCACCGTGCAAAGTAGTTTCCTATATTTTTTTTTAACACCTTGATAGTTGTACTACACAGCTTGTACCACCATGCATATAATAAGCCAGTATATGAAAAGGAAGTGATTGAATGAAGGCAATATCGACTGGAGCATTTTTGGTTCCGTTGACTAACCAAAGTGGCAGCCCCAACAACACGTTGTTTATTCTCTGGAAAAATCCAACCGATAAACCACTCACCACGTATTTACTCGGTGAAAGAACCCAATTCCCTGTTACTACTACGGGAGTTCAAAAAGAGATTGAACCCCCCCATTTATTTAAAGTGATCGTTCCTGCACACAGCTTTAAGCCCCTTAATGCTGGGAACCCTGCTGGATTTTATATTCGATTTTCATTTTTCGGAAATATCGGTCGAGATGAGCTGAAAAACCAACTCAGTGTGGAGGTAATCGCTGGTACATCAGCCCCTGGCGGTGTAACATTATCAGTTGCTGATCCTACTGTCTTTTTCAGACACGCAGACATGGTTGAAGCGGACATCAAACCACCGAGTAGCCTAACCCCACTTCCAGATGACCCCCTACTAAATATGTTCCAAGAATGATGAACACGGTGATCGTTCCAACAGCGTTCTTTAGGCATGAAGACTTTGTAAACAGATATTGATCCGAAAGGTGACCCCGTGCTGCAACCAAGGACGTTATCTATCGTGTGGAACAATTTTATGCCGTCAAAATTACGAATTAATGACAGTCGAGTATTGAGTGAAACAAAAAGCATTTTAAAGATTTGATTATAAAATCGAAAAAAAGCCATCCCCATTAATCGAAAAGGTTCTATTTGAGGGTGCATATCATATTAAATCCTCCATTAAGCTCTTATATTTATAAGCAAACACTCCTTACCCTCTTTTTGAATTTTCTTACAATCCATTCTAATGGTATTCCTTCTTCAAGTAAACTGCCTTCAATTAAAAAGAAGGCTGCCGCAGCAACCCTATTTTCAACGGAAGCCCCCGTTAATTTAACATGAACTTAATTAGTGTTAACCTGAAAATTAGAATATTGGAACATTAAAATAAATTACAAAAAAGAAAACAATCGGAATAGAGATTAGTAAAGCAACTATTGGGTATCTATAATGTAGTATTAGCATAGGGAAAATAATAGCATTAAATAAAACTGACCATCCTATTGTCCATCCATTATGATGGGTTATTAAGTTTAAATATTGCAAATTAATGTATTCTATTATTGAAAATAAAGCTACCCAAAATAATACCCAAAACACAATTTTAATTTTATCCTTTGGGAATTTTCCCAGATATATTAAGACACTTGATGGATAAGCAACAAACATGATTAACAAGGTAATAATAGTATGATTTGGCAGCAAATTTAATCCGAATATACTCTCCTTATATTCCCACATTTTGTAGTCGTAGCAAAGGAAATTATAAAGCAAATCGCCAAACCATAAGAACAAAATCGTGGAATGGTATTTCCTCCAATTTCTCCAGTCACCCCATTTTATTCCTGCAATAAAAAATAAACTGTTGAATATTAAATGCATAATATCAGCCCCGAATTTTTCTGATATGTATTATTTACAAAATATGTAAAATTTATTAAACGGACTGACCTCCCTATAATCCAGTCTTTCACTAACGCACCTGAGTTTAAGTGAAAGACTTCACAATATTTTATTCCATATTTACCATAACGGGTTTATACGAGACATATTAAAAAGGCAAACACATCAGTGCTCACTCCGTTCGATATGGCTAAACTCAATTCGTGTCCTTTTTTGATTGGCCAATTCACTTAAAGCTGCATGGCGTACATCAGATAGACGCGATAATTCTCTTACTGAAATATTATGTCTATTAGCTAATTCACCTATTTTTACCCTTACTTTTTTAGCCATAGATTGCCAACCACCAATCAAAGTACTCTAAAGAAAAAGTAACATAACGGCACTTTATAAGTGGTACGCGTAGGCGTAACATTCCATCAAATCAATTCATTTATTACAACCTTTATTTTCTCACGCGCCCCTTTCCGCCATTGCTTTACAGCCGATACCGTGACTTTTTCTAGTTCGGCGATTTCTTTAATAGAAAGCACATCCCAGAAGGTGTACAATAGCCACTTCTGTTGATTTGGGGTAAGCATTTCGCAATAGGATAATAGGATTTCTCTTTCCAAGGTTCTGTCTGTTTGGAAATCACCAGCTATCCTCCTGAATTCCTCCTCCGTGCAAACACATCGTTCCTTGGCTAACGCAATTTTTTTCAGTTCCACGAGCAGGCGACCTCTGATAAACGTATAAGCATAGTTAGTGATATCCCCCTTTTCGGGATTAAATCGCTGGCTAACCTCCCAAAGGGCAATCAGGGCATGCTGATAAAACTCACCCTTGTCTTCGTATAGGTGAAGGGAGCTGATGATTTTATGAATCATTGGTTTATATTGTTCTGCAATCTGATCAAAGCTCTCCAACGGACGTTCCTTTCAGGAAAGCGCGCTTTGCCAATGTATTCCCGGGTACCTCTACCATAACGGGAATCCCTCATTTCATCGAACTCCACTAATTCACTTTCAACACCAAAAAGAACCCCAAACCCACACATTTTCGCTTCAAAATACAAATATGGATGGGTTTTTTTGAATTTCGAACAAATACAATAAGAATAGATGCACGGAGACGGTTCTCGTGCATCATTTTTATCCATTGGGCTAGAGAAGTTTTGGGGCGGACAGAGGGGATTTTCATTTTATAGATTAAAGCCAACTGCCCCGTAGAAAAGGTAGTTGGCTTTAATCATTTCGGGATTACCAAAGGGCGGTATGATGATCACCCCTTCATTCGCTCAGGGAGGCCCTGTATCGACTGGACGACTAAATCAAGCTTGGATTCTATTCGATATAGAAGATATAGGGTGACAACGATAGGGAAGCCGACCTCATTGATAAATGAGATGATTTGTTCCACGGCAAATTCTCTCCTTTCCTAATCATATTTTAAAAGAGGCCGGTTTCGTAAAAGAATCCGGCCTCTCCCTTAGAACATATCGATTTGACCAAATTGCCCTGCAAATTCGATACCTAATAATCTACTAAACAATTTCATACTCAACTACGTTGCGGTCGATGACTCTTGCACCTTTTGAAGCAACATATCTGCCGCTGGCCGATGTAAATACATCTGCAGCAATGATCTGTTCCATCGCTTGTTTGACAGCAGCCTCATCAACTGGTTCCTTCGGATTGTCCACTGCTATACGGGCGGTCTTTCCAAACTCCGTACCAAACATTAATTCCAATGTTTTTGCCATTCTATTCACCTCCCTTCTTTGAGAAATGGGGACGGTCCTTTTGCTTCAATTTTTTCCAATCCTCCTGCTTGATTGGTTTGAAGCTTCGTTGATTCATAGCATGAATAGCTTTTTTAGATTACCAGAACCGTCCCCGTGCACCATTTGAATCACGAGAATCACCCCTTAGCTTCCGTTACGCAGTTAGTTCAGTACTGTCGCTTCGTTCTACCTTGTTAAGCGGGTCATTGCATAAAGCAGAAATGGCTGTTGCAACTTGGAATAACTGGTCAACAGTCGATTCCATTTTGATGTTGCTGAATGTTTTGGTTTTTAGAACAGGATTTCCCTGTTCGTCCAGGTCCACCTGGAATGCCAGTCGAAGCGAACATTGTTTTAATTGGGAATTCAAGGTGGATTATGAAAATTACCCAAGATAATATTGGTTAATTAATCAAACACTGGGCTCGTACTATCTGAATATCCCTAGGGGTTGTATGCTGACTTATTGTCCTTACATTCAATTTCATTTAAATCCTCATGTAATAGATTTCTTTGTTTTTGAAAGACGATTCCATAAAAATAGGCAAGCGGATTTTTGTGAAGTAGCAGGAATCGATTTAATAGACAGCTCTTATAGGAAAAAGTTCAAGAGTACCATATTCAGCTTTATTTTTTCAGGAGACGTTAAGGATGATGGGTGTTATGAGGGGTAATGGGGAACCGAGGTATGCTGCCTGTGCCCGAAGCAGTCTTGTCTGACAAAAGATCAAGCGGATTTTTTATATCGGGATTTTTATAATAAGTTCCAAAGAAGTGAACTTACCTTTATGGCTTCTGCGGATGGAAAACAACTTAAGATGGTTCAAAAATGTTTTTGGCAATTAAGAAATGCTGTTTATGGCAGTATGTTTTATGAATCTAAAAAAGCCTAAATTGAACAAGTATTATATATAAACTTGCATAATTTAGGCTTTTTAATTTTATTTGTTATTGTGGTAAAGCACTCCGTTAGTGGAATAAGACCCTTTCCAAAAATGTAATTACGAAAATACTCAACCCATAAGCCGTAATTGACTTGTGTAGATTATTTCACTTATTTTCAATTACAACACATCATCGCTTAATCAAACCCGACAGGTCTACTTCTAATACTTTATCTTCTTTATCGTTGTAAGTAGATAACAATACAGTAATGATTCCCGATTCATTCTTCGTCTCTTTCTTATCGATAACCTCGGCGATGGTATACAATTCATCACCAGGATACACCGGTTTTATAAATTTCAAATTATTCATGCCTGTTCCAGCGATGATATCATCACCATAGATACCTTGTTCAATCCAAAGCCTTACTGAAATGCTTAATGTATGTAGTCCGGAAGCGATGATTCCATCAAATCTCCCCTGCTTTGCTTTTTCCTCATCTAAATGCATATATTGAGGATCAAATTCTCCTGCAAATCTCATAATATCCGCTTTTGTCATTTTGAAGGACTTAGTTTCAAACACCTGTCCAACTGTAAACTCATCAAACTTCATAATTACACCTCTTATTTAGAAACTTTTGCACTTGTTTATATTAAGGTAGCATCAAATGCACATCAAGTTAAAAAAATACTCAAAATCCTCTAAAATCAATAGAAAAGAATACTTTTTTGGGGATATATATAATTCATCTTTGCAATTGTAAATACCTTATTTAACTATCCTGTTTCGTAAGTTCAATAAGAAAACAAGACGCTGCTGCAGCAACCTTTGTTTAACTCTTGCACCGTTAGTTTAAGTACATTTCTTCACATACTATTTTAAGTTGTTATGAATTTACCACAAAACAGAGAAGCATTTTTAGTGCTTCCCTCCAGAAGAACATTTCTTAAATTTAATACTGTAATAACGCATTGCTTCTAGGCTACCTTTATATTCAAAAATTCCCTTTTCAATTAATTTCCTAACCCTATATTCCAAAAAGCTGTCACCGATATATTGAAGAATATGTCCATAAACTTCACCGACTAATCTTGCACACATAAGAAACCCCTTTTTCTTCCCAATCAGCTTCTTAGCTTTTTCAATTATAAAATCATCGTAGTAGTTTTCAGCTACAACTTTTATTTCTCCGTTTTCCCATATTCTTAATGTAGCGAAATTGTTTGAGAGGTCTAACCACTCTTTTTCAAAATGCTTACGCTCTATGTCTGATAAAATCTGCTTGTTTTCTTGGCTATATTTATATATGGTTTGTAATTCTTCTTCAATTATTTCACCCGAAAATACGGGTACATACCTCTTAGCCTTTTTTTTATACAATTCTCTATACAATTTTGCAGTATCAATGATTGAAATGTTGATTTTTTGTTCCCGCAACAAATACATTGTAAAAAGAAGAGCTGTATGTTCATGTGCATTTTCAGATACCCATATGTAAATTGGAACATTTTCTGGAATTGATGATAATTGCATGTTTCTTCTACAATACTGATCATAGGAACCTGGACTTTTTGCTGAATTTGGTCAAAAACTATATGTGGTGTGTTTCCACACATGAATACAAAATCAGCCCCAACCCTTTCTAATTTTGAACAGCATCGGTTAAGTAATGAATGACCTCTTCTGTCTGTCCATTTGTAAGGAAACGAAACATCTTGTACATATTAATGCTGTTAATAAAGAGTTCCGGTAAGTCTTCTTTACTACCTATCTTTTCTTGAAATTTAGAAATAATGGATTGGTAATAATCCACCGTTGCTTCTGGTCCGACCCCGCCAACAATTCCAACCCTTTTCATCCTATCTGGCCCCTATCCAGTCTTAACTTTTTAATTTATGTTAATTTGATTATTAAATAGAGTCAATTTTCGTGATGCATAGGGACGGATCTCTTGTCCCATTTTGCGAATGCCGGTTTAGTTCAGCGCTCGGGTTATGAGGATAACGACAATTGAATTGGGATGCATAGGGACGGTTCTCTTGTCCCACACCGTGGTTCCGGTTCAGGTTCCATCTTAGTCGCATGGACTGAAAACGACAAAAATGATGCACAAGAACCGTCCCCATGCATCAAATTTATTACACTAACTGATACTTGAAATTTAAGTCTGGCTGCCACCTTTTGGTGGCTTTTTCTTGTTAAGCTAACGAGGCAGGCTAGTACAAGAACAAATATTACGCATTTAGTAAATGCAACACAATTATGTTTTAGATTTCATTAATTGTTTAACAAATAAATGATTGAATAGTAAAGTTATATATAATACAGGATAAATAGGAATCGAATACCATAGCTTCCAACCACCGTACTTAAAAACATTTGAATGAACTATAAGAAATTCGTAAAATACTGCAAAAACAGACCAACCCAAAATATACATTATCTTCGAAAAAAGTCTTTTATTATATGGAAAAAAATTAAGAAACATCATATTTACCTGTGGATATAAACCAAAAATGACCAGAAATGTCTCTGTGTCTACTCCTTTATTGAAATACCAGTACAATTTGAATTTAAAACTCAAAAATATATCTGCACTTAGTTGTAACACTATTGCGAATAACGAAGTTGTATACAATTCAATTCGAGAAATATTTTTGGGCATAAACCATACAACAGTATTGAAAATGATTACTGAAAGGAGAACTAAAAACATAAACATCATCCTTAGAATTTTATATCCTCTCTATTCTTAGTTTTAATTGTGAAATTATCCCTTTAAATTAATTTTTTGACTATAATTTATGAATAATTGAACTTTAACAAACACTTACTTTAATTAAAAAATCTGCTCTAGAAACTGGCTGATTTTTATTATATACGGTTTTCTCTTGTGCAACATCTTTGACAAATAGCAAGATAATGGTCCAGTTCTTGACTGGACGTGATTGCTTCTTTGCTATTTAACCAGTATTGTTGTCCAACTGATATTATTTCAGCCTGTCTAGACAAATCGTACCCAGAGAGGTTCCATGTCAAGTCCTAAAACGCCTATTCTATGGATACATATAAACAATGATAAAGGGTGTACCATATCAAGTTTTTGTTGTTGATACTGTATATAAGGACAGTTAGTTGAAGAGAGAAAAAACATCATGAGGTTAGGGTATTTTAAAAATAGATGGATTATATTAAATTTCTCCTTGCAATGGAAAAACTGTATATTATATTAGTGAATAATTTAATTTTTATATTAGGAGCTAACGAAAGGAGATCACCTTGAGCAATATAAACAATACTCAGGATATTTTAGAGCGAATTTCTGATGCGTTTTATTCGTTAAATAATGAATTAAAATTTGAATATATAAATAATGTTACAGAAAAACTTTTACAAATTAAACGTGAAAATGCGATTGGACAATATATTTATAATGTATTACCGCACAGTGACTTGCATAAATTTGTAACACGATATAGAAAGTCATTGTCAGAACAGGTTCCTGTAGAATTCGAAGAGTATTTTAACAATAAATGGTATGAAATAAGGGCATTTCCTTCTGAGGAAGGCTTGTCTGTGTTTTTTAGAGATATTACAGAACAAAAGAAAGTGTTTCAAAAAATTAATTTTTTAGCTAATTACGATGTTATAACAGAAATACCGAACCGTTTTTACTTTAATAAATACATAAAACGCAAGTTACAATCCCAATCTTTTGCGGGTTTATTTGCCGTTTTATTTATAGACATTAATAATTTTAAAATTGTTAATGATATATACGGTCATGAGGTAGGTGATCAGTTATTAAATCAAATTTCCAGACAACTAAAGAAAGAAATAAATCAATTTGGTATCATAGCTCGATACTCTGGAGATGAGTTTCTAGTAACGCTGGAAAAACTTGAAGAAAATGAAATTTCTCCTTTGATTGAACGGATAATTGAATCATTTTCAAGTCCATTTTGTATAAATGGGTATGACATAAAAATTTCTATTTGTGTTGGGGTTAGTCAGTTTCCTAAGGATGGACAAAGTGAAGAGTTTTTAATAAGACATGCAGAAAATGCGATGTATCAAGCAAAAAAAGAGGGTAGAAATAAATATAAGTTCTACGCCTTTGATGAGAATGAAGGGAGACTAGACTCTTTAAAAATAGAGATTGAGCTCCATCAGGCGATAAAAAATAATCAGTTATTACTTCACTATCAACCTAAAGTCGATTTAAAAACGGGGAAAATTGTGGGTGTTGAGGCATTAATTCGTTGGGACCACCCTGTTTGGGGAATAGTATCACCAGGAACATTTATACCTATTGCTGAAGAGACAGGATTAATTTTATCTATTGGAGAATGGGCTTTGAATGCTGCTTGTAAACAAACTAAAACATGGCAACAACAGGGTTTTTCAACAGTTGTTTCCGTCAATTTATCAGCTATTCAATTCAATCAAACTAATATAATTGATACTATTGAATCGATTCTTCAAAAAACAGGATTAGAGCCACACTTTTTAGAAATTGAGATTACTGAAACTATGACAGTCGATATTGACCGTACAATTTCTATGTTTCAACAGCTTAAAAAGATTGGTGTACGGGTAAGTATTGATGATTTTGGTACAGGTTTCTGTTCATTAAGCTATTTAAAAAAACTGCCTGTTGATACCCTAAAGATTGACCAGTGTTTTGTTAATGAACTTCGAAACAACCCGAATGATGAAACCATGGTTAAAACCATTATCTCAATGGCTCATAATTTAAATATAAATGTAGTGGCAGAAGGAATTGAAACAAAGGAGCAACTGGTTTTTCTACAACAGCATATATGTGATGAAGGTCAAGGGTATTTCTTAAGTAAGCCATTAACACCTTATCAATTAGAAGAAAAACGGTTTGAAATTGAAAAAATAGTTGTAGAACATGGGATTCCAAAGGATCTAAACCATCAAATGTTGATGGATGAATTATTGAAATCTGCCCAAAGAGAGTTGAAAGATACTATTCGTTTGCAGCAAGGGATGATATTTAAATATAAAAAAATTAAAAATCGTTTTATTCATACACAGTGTGACGGGGAATTATTATACCGTTTTGGAATACTTCCTTCTCAAGTGATAGGAAAAGAGTTAGAAGATTTTCTACCTTATCGAAATGCAATTGATAAAACTGCCTACTATAGGAGGGCATGGGAAGGAGAAGAATTTGTTACTTATGAGGACGAGTTAAATGGAATTAATTATCTTACAACTTTACGTCCTATTAAAAAGGCGGGAGTAGTAATCCAGGTGATTGGTTCATGTATTGATATAACAAAACGAAAAAAAGCGGAGAGAGCTTTACAAGAAAGCGAAGCTAAATATCGACTGATTGCTGAAAACATGACGGACATAGTAATATTACTGGACATGAATGGAATGATTTTGTACGCATCACCTTCACTTGGAAAAGTAATGGGTAATCCATTAAAAACATATGTAGGTAAAAGCTCGTTTGATTTAATACATCCTGACGACAAACAAAACGTGATCATGGGATTTGAACATGTACTAAATTCTATGGCTCCATTAAGGATGGAAGCTCGTTTTTTAAACATTAATGGGAAATCGGTATTATTTGATGGACTAGGTACCCCAGTCCTTGGAGAAAATGGCGAACCCGAACATTTTATAGTAGTGGGGAGAGACATTACTGAAAAAAGGGAAATGGAGGAACAGCTCTCAAAATCAGAGAAATTATCAGTTGTGGGTCAACTTGCTGCAGGTGTTGCACATGAAATTAGAAACCCTTTAACTTCAATAAAGGGATTCATTCAACTTATAGAGGAAGGAATCATGGGAAAAGAATTTTTCGAAATAATTTCCAAAGAATTTAAACAAGTTGAGGAAATTCTCGAAAAATTTATTAGTCTTGCCAAACCAAAGGAAATTCAATTAAAAAAGGTTAATATCAAAACTTTACTTAAAGATGTTGTGACATTATTAAAACCAGAAGCAAATTTGAAAAATGTAGAACTTTTCCAAGAGTATAAACCAAACCTTCCTCAGATTATGTGTGATACAAACCAAATAAAACAAGTTTTCATTAATATTATTAAAAACAGCATTGAAGCAATTCCTAAAAATGGGTTTGTAGAAATCCAAGGCAGTATTGAAGGAAAAAATGTCCTAATAAAAATAATCGATA
Organism: Neobacillus sp. GCM10023253; assembly: GCF_042653105.1. Lineage (NCBI taxonomy): Bacteria > Bacillati > Bacillota > Bacilli > Caryophanales > Bacillaceae > Neobacillus > Neobacillus sp. GCM10023253. Next base: position 4,301 of record NZ_JBHSHV010000020.1, on the reverse strand, counting down.
ATGGAATTGGAGTAAGTGAGCAGCGAATTCAAAAATTAGGTGAGCCGTTCTATAGTAATAAAGAAAAAGGTACTGGTTTAGGTTTAATGATATGTTTTAGAATTGTTCGGGAACATAATGGGTCAATAAAAGTAAAAAGTAAAGAAAATGAAGGTACTACGGTTGAAGTTAGGTTACCAATAAAAACTTGTCGATGATGCATGGGGACGGTCTCTTGCCTCATTTTGTGAATTGCTTGTATTTGTTCCACACTTGGGTCTATGAGGATAACTACACTTGAATTTATACATAAGATACTGTCGCCATGTCCCTTTTCGACAAATTCCAAGGAAATGAAGTTACACTGTATTTGGCAATTAAGAAATGTCGCAAATGGCTGTATATTTTTCGAATGGAAAATAAGGCTTAATATACACTTTATGAATAAAGTCTTGTATATTAAGCCTTATTTAAATACATATCTTATTCTATTAACGCACCCGTTAGTTTAAGTGAAACCTTTCACAATTATTATATAACAACTTAAAAATAAACCAGTAATCTCTCTTCCAATTCTGTATTCCCAAATTTGATACTATGTTAATGGCTACAACAACGGAAAAAGGAGACGGGCACCCTGCTGCATTAACCTCTGTAAAGGAGAGCGCTGACATATATCCTCCATTTGTAAAGAGACAGAATCATGTAGGTCCCGCTCAAATTGTTCTGTAAGGTCTTTTGCTACGTCTTTACTGTAAAAAAATTCACAAACTTCGTAATTTAAGCGAAAACTTCTCATATCATAGTTTGCTGCTCCTACTTCCGCTACTTCCCCATCGATAACCATCGACTTCGCGTGCAGCATGCCTTTGTTATATAGGTAGATATGAACCCCTGCTTCCAACAACTCTCCGTAATAAGTAAAACTTGCATGTTCTACGATTTTTTGATCCCCTTGACGAGGAACCAGCAGTCTTACACGTACTCCACGTTCAACTGCTGTCTTAAGTCCCATAATAATATCTTGATCTGGTACAAAGTAGGGTGTGGTGATATCAACAGTCTTTGTGGCTTGTGTTATCCCGATAAAGTAAGCCTGCCTAATAACTGGCGTAGGAATACCAGGATTGCCTTCCACTGTCTGTACATAGGCTTGGTGCATCCCATTGGTCGGAACTTCATTCGCGTTTGTTTCTTCAATAGTCCCCAACTCGGTGCTCCATTCTGTCAACATGGTAAATGGGTTTGATAAGCTGGTTTTAGGAGTGATGGGGGAACCATCTTTTGCAGTTTTTGTTTTCATTCTAGATTTTGTATTTATTTGTTCTGGTGAAGCAATATTCCAATGGTCTTCGAAGATCATTTTCAAATCAGATGAAGCTTCACCCACTACTCTTACATGAGTGTCACGCCAGTGTCCTACATTTGGCTTTAATCCGGTATATTCATCCCCAATATTAATCCCACCGGTAAAAGCTTCCCTACCGTCGATTAGAACAATCTTACAATGATCCCGGTTATTCAAAGTTGAAAAAATCCAAGGGGGACGTAAAGGAAAAATAGTCCGACATTCTATTCCTGCATCCATCATCCGAAAAATCTGAGTTTTAGATAATTTTCTGCTCCCCCAACCGTCTCTTATAAAACGGATATTCACACCGTCCAATGACCGTTCAATCAGTAAGTCCGTAATACGCCTTCCAATTTGGTCGTCTTTATATATGTAATATTCCAGGTCAACCGTTTTTTTGGCGTTCTGTATAGATTCCATTAGTAGATCATAGGTTTTAATCCCATTTATGAGCACCTGTACATGACCAGTCCTCAATCCATCCACGGTCAAATGTTTCAATGCTTGTACAATCACCTGAGCTGAACCGCCAAGGGAATCAGGCAGCGTGTCTGATTCGTTAGAAGTAGAAGTCGGCTTTTTACGGCGTTTCATACGTATGGGATTTGATGTAATTAAATAAAGCCCAAATCCAATTACAGGGAATATAAAACTAATGGTTATCCAATTTAAAGCCACTGCTGGTCGCCGTACCTCTCGAATCGCCATAATTATCATAAAAACAGTATTTAATAAATAAAGTCCAAAAATCCATCCCAAAATAAGCACCCTCTTTTACCTTTTAAAATGTGCAATTAGTAACAAGTTTATAACATATAACCCTGGGATTAACGAAAACAATTGGTACCCATGTTTTTCTCTTTTTTGATATTGAAGGGTTTCCAAATACCTCAATAAAAGTAACGTGTGGTCCTTTGTTTTATTGAAAACTTGGCTTGACATTAATGGTTGGAATTATTAAAAACAATGATATAAGCACAAGAAACGGGATATAAACGCATATTCTTAATAGCAAAAAGAAATGAGGACTGTTTTTATGAATTCAGAAGTACAGGTTATGCCACAACAAATAGATATAACAAATACAGATGAACGAATTATAAGGAGACCAATTTTCATTAGACCGACTTTTCTAAGACCTTTTTTTTGGAGACCTCCTATTTTCTGGAGACCTCCATTTTTTTGAAGACCCTATCTTAGAAACCCCTTTCTAACAGGATTACTGGGTGGAGTATTGGGCGGTCTATTGGTTTATATGGTCCTTATAGATATGTTTACTGGTATCCATATCCATATTATCCGCCATACCTTATTTATTAATTTCTTATAAGTCATCCTTTGGGTGCTTTTTGGTGCTAATCAATATTGTGTTAATTTCCTAGTAATATTTAGCGTACAATTTTATTAAGATATAAAATAAAATTTGCCCATTTTATTTAACCATCCTTTTTTAGGATGGTTTTGCATTTTGTTAAAATTGGTAAATTTCCCAATACATATTGGAGAAAGGCTTTAAACTCTTCCACCTATTGATTGGTTTTCTATGCCGCCGATTGGAATGTACATTCTTGCTTAATCTTTTTACATAAGCTAATAATAATTTCCACATACTACTTTCGAAATTCAAAATCATACGAAAGAATGATTAACCAATGACAGTTGGAAAACAAGTTCAACAAGCACTAGCAGGTTTAAAAAGTGCACAAGCGAGCTTTGAAGGCTTCGCTTTAGCAACCGATAACCAAAATGCCAAGCAGCTTTATCAACAGGCAGCACAATAAACACAACAGGTTCTTGATAGTCTTGAACCACGTCTTCAAGAAATTCAAAGTGAAGAACCTCAGTACAAACAGCAATAAATTGTAAGCGCTTTTCTTAAATATGATAAATCAACCCAGATTCATTTTCTGAAGATTATAATATGATATTATATGAAAAATCAGGTCCATTTTCCTTAACCATCCATAATAGGATGGTTTTGTTTTTAAATAAACCATTCTTTGTTTCATCAGTGGTTTTACAATAGCACATCCGAAAAAAATGAAATTATATTGCAATAGAGCGATATAGAAGATTATTTCTTCTTTAACTAAATGCTTCGTTAGCTTAAGTACAATATTTCACAATCTTGTTTTCTTGTATAAAACTATTACTAAAGGTTTATTTTGTGTAAATATTCCGAACATGAAAAAAGCTTACTCAAAGAGTAAGCTTAACCGCTATAAACACTATCACATGTTCCAGGTTTTGGTTCATAAAAACAATGTTCTTTAAATTGACCAGTATGAGGTTGACCGTACCATGTTGGAGGACATGGACCATGTGGATTAAAATACCATAGTGCAAATTTCGCTGGGTAATCTCTCCAATAATTCAAATTTTGTTTTGCTAATCTTTTTTCAGATGTTCTTGCTCTTTGATAAAAAACATTTCCTTTTTGAACTGCTTCAAAAGAATAATTTCCACCTTGTACTTGAAATATTACATCATGAATAGTTCTTACATCTTTGAAGTCTAAACAGGTTGCTACACACCGATTTACTATTACATTTCCAACATATAACATTCCTTGCTTTCCTTCACCTTCAGCCTCTGCTCTCATCATCCTTGCCATTTCGTCCACTTCATAACTTCGATAATTTACTCTTGGCATTTTATCACCCCAAAAATATAGTTATGAAAAAAAGCCTACATTCATGTTTTTTTTATACCTTTATTCAACTATACTGCCCCGTTAGTCCAATAAAAAAAAGCCACCAATATGGTAGCTCCGATCTTTAACTCTTGCACCCTTTAGTTGAAGTGAACCGATTCACAATCTCAACTGGGAATTTACCTTAAAAACTGAATTAACTTAATAAATATAAAAGAACTCCCTTTTTGGGAGTCTCAGACTGTCGACAAATTCGAAAAACTTCGGGTTTGCTGGCAGTCTTTTTTGTATAATTAAGGTATAGAGATTTTTATGGGG
>NZ_JBHSHV010000019.1:0-151836 GCF_042653105.1 Neobacillus sp. GCM10023253 | reverse complement strand
AACCAGATGGTTCGCAGGTACAAGTTGTTCTAAAGCTATCATTTCTATTTGGTCACGATTCATCTGTGTATTTTTAGTTAGCATTTCATTCACCCCATAAAAATCTCGATACCTCAATTATACAAAAAAGACTGCCGGCAAACTCGAAGTTTTTCGAATTTGTCGACAGTCTGAAAGAAAAGCACTTGGCTTTTCTTCATTAAATGTTATTGATATTTAACAACCATTCTTTTCGGCATAGCCGCAAGGACTAAAACAACGATTATGGCACTGATGATAAAGTTTGGCAGCATATAGGTCCCATTATAAATCAAGGAATAAACGGCTACCGGCTGGCCTTTAGGAGCATACTCGCCAAAGAAAGCAATTCCGGAATAAACATGACAGATATACCGAAGCAGGCTTCCCAGGAACGTTCCTATCACGGAATAAACCATCCAGCTTCCTTTATTCCCCTCTTCAAGAGCGTTCTTAACCTGACGGGCAAAAATTCCGGCAAAACCGAGAACCGTAAACGCAATAAAATAATCGATAATTCCCTGAATAATCGTGTAGATTTGCGCAAAACCAAGAATGAATTGCAATAATCCCAACAAGAAGCCAGTTAATAAGCCGCCCTTAATTCCCCAGCGATACGCCATAATAAAAACCGGAACCATTGCAATGGAGATTGATCCTCCTTGGGGCCAAATTTTCAAGGACAAAATACTTGCAGCTAAGTCTAATAAATATGCAAGTGCCGAAAAGACGGCAACCTCTGTGATAAAACGTGTACTGCTTCCTTTTTGATTCACACTATTTTCCCCCTTATTTATAAAAAATAAAAAAGCAATGCAAGACCTAAGGATTGTCTGCATTGCTTTCTAATATCGGCAAAACCACATCCCTACGCTAGCGTTAACTAACAGGTTCATAGGGTCAGAACTCGAACGTTCACTCTCAGCCGCTTATGCGCAGCTCCCCCTGTGGACTATTTACTTGTTTACATAACGAATGATACTACTGTTTAAAAGGTTTGACAAGGAAAATATTACAAACGTGTTGCAAATCCGGACCTGTTTTTTCCCCAAAAAAACAGCATCACAGCCCAAACCCAATTTGCATAGTATATAGTAAAAAAATTCCAGGAGTTATGACCTATGTTTACTTTAAAGGCTGACCATGAAATTGAGCTTCTTGTCTTTCAACGCCAGCATGCCTTACAGCTTTATCAGCTTGTCGAGGATAACCGTGACCACTTGCGAACATGGCTTCCCTGGGTCGATAGCATGACCACTCCCTATCAATTCGAAACTGTGATCCCCCATTGGCTGAATCAATTGGCCGAGGGCACCGCCTGCAACCTTGGCATCCTCTACAAAGGAAGGCTTGTTGGATCAATCGGACTTCATCAAATTGACTGGTACAATAAAATGGCCAGCATCGGTTATTATTTAGCAAAGGATGCAGAAGGTCATGGGATTATGATCCGCTCTGTTCATGCCGTGCTTAATTATGCATTTTTAGATTTAGGCTTAAACCGGATTGAAATCCGCTGTGGCGTAAAGAACATCAGAAGCCGAGCTATTCCCGAAAAACTAAGATTTCGAAAAGAAGGTTTATTAAGGGATGGAGAACATTTGAACGGTTATTTCCATGATATTATCGTGTACAGTATGCTTGCCCGCGAATGGCAGCAGCCCCTCTCATATTAAACCCCTTTTACCAGCTGCCAGATGGCAGCTTTTTTTTGGTTTGTTCATTAATTTGCTCAAGAAGCATTTTTTTGAAATAATAAAACTATACACAAATACGGGAAGGCCGTAAGAAGAATAAGATTATTTTGTAAGTGAGGTGGCATACCTTACGCATCGTAAGGTCCCCAATGATTTGGATAAATATCTTGATAATAGCTCTGCTCATACTGTTTACTGCATTTTTTGTCGCATCAGAATTTGCGATCGTCAGAGTACGGACAACCAGAATCGACCAATTGGTTGCCGAGGGCAATAAAAAAGCCGAAGCCGCCAAGAAAGTCATATCCAATTTGGATGGATATTTATCGGCCACTCAGGTCGGAATTACGATTATATCCTTAATCTTAGGGTGGCTCGGCGAACCAACAATTCGAATGCTGTTAAAACCTATCTTGGATTGGCTGGAAATTCCGGCTTCACTAGGGCACATAATATCCGTTATTTTTTCGTTTATTGTCATTACCTTTGTCCATGTGGTCATTGGTGAATTATCGCCAAAAACGTTTGCAATACAAAAATCGGAGGAAATTATCCTGCATGTTGCCAAGCCGATGATTTTGTTCTATAAGCTGATGTACCCGTTCATATGGGCGTTAAACCACTCAGCCCGTTTTGTTACGGGCCTGTTTGGAATTAGGCCTGCCTCGGAAAATGATATCGTCCTTTCCGAAGAAGAATTACGGCTAATTTTATCACAGAGCTATAAGAGCGGTGAAATTAACCAGTCGGAATATAGCTACATGAATCGGATCTTTGAATTTGATGATCGCATCGCCAAGGAAATTATGGTGCCACGGACAGAGGTCATCACCTTTTCCAAAGATGCCTCTCTTAATGAAATTATTGAAACTGTCCAGGAAGAAGGATACACCCGTTATCCCGTCATTGATGGGGATAAGGATAACATTTTAGGTGTCGTCAATATCAAGGAGGTGCTGACCGACTGCATCCAGCAGAAATGCAGCGGCGAAGAACCGCTAACTACTTACATAAAGCCTGTTATACATGTAATTGAAACTATCCCGATTCAGGAGCTTTTAGTAAAACTGCAAAAAAACCGCTCTCATATGGCGGTTCTATCCGATGAATATGGCGGTACAGCCGGGGTTGTCACGGTCGAGGATATCTTAGAGGAAATTGTCGGGGAAATCAGGGATGAATTTGATTTGGATGAAGTACCCCTTATTCAGAAAAAAGGGGAGAATCATTTTATTTTGGATGGTAAAGTCCTCATCAGTGAGGTCAACGATATTTTAGGCACGACCCTTGAGGACGATGATGTTGATACCATCGGCGGATGGTTTTTGACCCAAAAATTTGATGTCCAAAAAGATGATACACTCGAAAGAGATGGTTTCACCTTTCAAATCAAAGAAATCGACGGCCACCATATCGGCTATATAGAAGTAAAAAAATCACCTGCGTCTCCTGAATAAGGGGACGTTTTTTATTTTTTAAATATTTTGACATTAATATTCATATTACCTATAATTCTCCATAAAATATAGTTAACAATGCCTATAATAACCGAAACGTTTGACTGTACGGTTTAAATTCTCTATAATATTGTTAATTTATATATATGTCGAGGTGGTATGATGGGGCTGTTTATCGAATTGGCGAATTAGCGGAAAGAGCAATGGTTTCCAAGAGAACAATTGATTACTATACGTCTATTGGACTGCTCAAAGCAGATCGATCTGAGTCCAATTACCGCATCTATACGGACGAGTCATTACATGATTTAAAGTTTATCGAAGAATGCAAAAGTCTGCATTATCCATTAGACGAGATTAAGAGAAAACTAGAAATACGGAAAGAAGGCAGCATTCAGGCTTCAGAAGTGGAAAAACATGTGTGTACGCTGACCCAGCAAATGCTCAAGCTACACAATGATTTATTTGACATCATCCCATTTATGGAAAAATTGGATGAAAAGCAAAAAGAGACGCTGACAAATAACCTAAGTCTGCTTAGAACAGCATTATTGAAATCGCTTTTAAAGGTTTCAAGTTAATCTTTGAAAATACCAGGAGGTGACTACCTTACTCGTCTAAACAACGAGTTAAGGGAACTTATTTGGACATATTTAATTTGGTTTTAATAGCCATTTTAATAGCATTAACTGCTTTTTTTGTAACTTCAGAGTTTGCGATTGTGAAGATTAGAAGTTCAAGAATCGATCAGTTAATCGAAGAAGGAAGTTCGAAGGCCGTTTCAGCCAAAAGAGTGATTTCAAATTTAGATGAATATCTTTCTGCCTGTCAGCTTGGAATTACCATCACGGCTCTTGGGTTAGGTTGGATTGGGGAATCAACGATTGAACATTTGCTTGGTCCTCTCTTCATTTCATTGAATCTTCCCGACAATGCTGTAAAAATATTATCCATTTCGATTGCATTTGGAACAATTACCTTTTTACACGTCGTAGTCGGAGAACTTGCGCCTAAAACATTGGCCATTCAAAAAGCAGAATGGATAACACTTAAGGTAGCTCGCCCGCTCATTCTCTTCTATAAAATAATGTACCCGTTTATTTGGGTATTGAACGGATCCGCTCGAATTATTTCGAGAATCTTTGGGCTTAAACCTGTTTCCGAAAATGAAATCGCTCATACGGAGGAAGAGCTTCGAATTATCTTATCGGAAAGCTATAAAAGTGGTGAAATTAACCAATCAGAGTTCAAGTATGTAAATAAAATATTTGATTTTGATAATCGAATCGCAAAAGAAATTATGGTACCGCGGACCGAAATCGTCTCATTGTCTAAGGATGACTCGCTTGATGCCTTTTTATCAACGATCCGTGAAGAAAAATTCACCAGATATCCTGTAATCGATGGGGATAAGGACCATATCGTTGGGATTGTCAATGCCAAGGAAGTCATGACTGATTTTATTGGAAACGAACAGCTTTCGGCACAAACTCTCGAAGGGTATATCCGTCCAATCATCCGTGTAATTGAAACGATTCCTATTCATGATTTGCTTGTAAAAATGCAAAAAGAGCGAATGCATATGGCGGTTTTAATGGATGAATACGGCGGAACTTCAGGTTTGGTAACGGTAGAAGATATCCTTGAAGAAATTGTCGGGGAAATTCGCGATGAATTTGATATGGATGAGATTCCTGAAATTCGCAAGATCAAGGAAAATCATTATATTATTGATTCAAAGGTTTTAGTGAGCGAAGTCAATGATTTATTGGGCGTCGAAATTAATGACGAAGATGTTGATACCATCGGCGGCTGGATTTTAACCGAGAATTACGATGCCAAAGAAGGCGACATTATTGCACATGAAACGTACACTTTTAAAATTATTGAAATGGAAGACCATCATATAAAATATATAGAAGTCATGAAAAGTATAAACGACGGTGAACCAACAAACCTCAAGCAAGTGTCTTTATCCAACTCGGAGGTTCTTTACTAACATAATTTAAACAAACCTGTAAAAGGTTTGTTTTTTTTGTCCTTTAAATCAGGACAATTGACTCATTCCAACATTTGTCTTGCCTGCATATCCTGCTATCAAGGAGGGGATGAAATTGAACCAAACTGCTATTCTTTTCTTGGCCTGTATTTTGGCTGGCTTCGCCTTAGTTAAAATGCCGACCATTTCATTTTTAGCTAGCCTGTCATCATTATTTCATGTTATCGGTGCACTTGCCATTCTCATTTTCGCACTTGCAACACTTTACCTTGGTGCTAAAGCTTTCTTCAAAAAGCTGTAAGCGCATTCGCCTCTGGATAGGAAAAGACCAGGTGAGTCCTGGTCTTTTTTTATTTTGACTTTAAAATCAAAGTTTCTTCTTCTACTTTTGCAATTTTAATTAGGTGGGAATCAAGGCGGCGATTGATATGCTGGATATCATGTATTTGCGATTCCTCGATCCGTTCTAACACTTCTTTAATATCGGATAAGTCGATTTGGTTAACAGCGACGCGATGTTCTATACTATCCATTTTCTCTAATCTTGAAAGTCTTTGTTCAATGTTCTCTAAAGTTTTGTTAAATGTATTTATTAGTGACTTCATGTCGTTTACGTTCTCATTTAATTTCTCAAACTGCTTTTCCATCAACAACATCCCCTTTCATGTGGTTATCATATCACCATTTTCACCATAAAGATGTTACAAAAACAGTAACTCTATAATCAAATTGTTAAAATTGAACTTTTTATTACAATTAACCCCCAAAATAGCTTCATGTGAATATTATCATAGGCAATTTCCAAGAAAAAACGTAATCTTTTAGTAAATAAGGATAATTCTTTAGAATTGTCACCTCATAGAAAAGGTTGGTGTTTGAATATGTTAATTTCTATTGATGAAAAAGCAGTAACATGGTTTGCAGGAGAATTCGAATACACAAGGCCCTTTAGCGTTCGTCTGTTCCCGCAATATGCCGGCTTTGGCGAAAAGCACAAAGGCTATAGTCTTGCATTTTCAATTGAAACACCATCAAACTCTGGGTTCTCGAAAGAAGTAAATGGAATGAACTTCTATATAGAAGAAAATGATTTATGGTTTTTTGAGGATACCGAAACCTATTTATCCGTTGATGATTTCCTTAAAGAGTTACAGGTGACATACAAGGATGTAAATTTCGTAAATTAATCCCCCTGGTGCATATTAAAAGGTATCCTGCTGGATACCTTTTTGTTTTTCGCCAATAACCGCTCGACATTTTCACCAAGAAATGGCAAAATTTTATATAGTGAAATATAATATTTTTAAAGAAATAATAATACATCCATATAAATAGGGGGGCATGGATATTATATTAATTTACACTATCTTAGGGATTGTAATAGGCGGAGCTGCAATATATTTATTCTTAAAACATATTAGTCATAAAAAGGAAGACAAGAAACAAAAGGTTCCAGTCAAAGGTACAGCCGAGGATAAACAACATCCGATTATAGATGCAACGTTAGAAGAAATAAAAAAAACCGTTCATAATTTTTCCAACAATCTGCCAAAAGGGGTATATAGAACCATTCTTGTTAAAGAGGATAACTCCATCGATTTTAAACAGCTTGCCCATCTTCTTGGCGGGATACCTGAAAGAAAATACTATATGTCGAAGGAAACCTATGACATATTTGAAGAACACGAAAAGCATATCCCAGGGGAAATGGACATTGTCCAAAAAGCAGTTGACCTATATGTCAAGGAGCATAATGAATATCCGATGCTGCCGTTTGACCCGGAGCGCAGAGTAAATTATTATCAGCTAATCCAGGACAAATATTTAAAATCAGCTCCAGAAATACAATTCTATATTACTGATTTAGACGGGCTGATTACCCACAAAAAGCCCGCGAAAAAAACCTCCTCTTAAGCCAACGAGAAGGTTTTTTTCTTTCTCAACAAGAATAGGATTTTTAGATAGGTTTTTTTTGCTTTTTTTTCTACAATATTGAGATAATAGCATTATGACTTTATCTTTATGAAAAAATGAGGGGTACAATAATGGTTAATAAGAAAACAAATACACGACATCTGGCTACCATTTCATTAATTATTATGGCAGCCGGATTTCTTGCTACAATTCCCATGCCGCCATCCATTTGGAGAACAGTTCTCCAAGGTAGTTTTGAAGCAGGGCTGGTAGGTGGCCTTGCCGACTGGTTTGCCGTGACGGCCCTTTTTCGGCATCCGCTAGGGCTGCCAATCCCGCATACTGCTCTTTTGCCGAAAAATCGCAGTAAAATTATCGCAAAAATCATCTCGATGCTGGAAAATGATTGGCTGACGAAAGAAAGTATCCAGCAGAAAATAAACAATTTCCAGTTCACGGAGAAAATTTTTTCACTCGTCAATGAGGAAATACACGGAGACAATCTAAAAAAGAATAGCATAAAGGTTATTAAACATTTAATTAAGATGGTAAACCTGCAAAAAATTGCCCCGGTCATTGAAAAGGAGCTTAAATCTCAGCTTAATAGCTTAGATACAAAGCATTATCTCCCTCTCCTGATTGACCAGGTTACAGTCAGAAAATATGATGAAAAAGCACTTGATTTGGTACTTAAGGAAATTGATGTTTGGGCCAAAAAGGATAGCACTAAATATCGTCTCGGCGGAATTGCTGTGGAGATGATTGAAAATATTCCAGCCGACGGGATTATGCAGTTTGCAATCCGATCATTTAGCAATCTCGTGAATGAGGAAAAGCTGGGCAATATCATCCAGAATCTAATCATTAAGGGTGTCGATAGCTTCCGTGACCCCTTTAACCAAAACAGGCAAACCCTATTGATTCACATTCACCAGAAACTTGAGAGCCTGAAAAGTGACGAAAAAATGTATGAAGAATTGGAACGCTTTAAATCCCAATTGATTGCAAAATGGGAACCTGAAGAAAAAATCAACGAATTCCTGGCGAATGCTCAAGCTAAAGCACTGGATTTTGTGGAAGACCCTATTTTCTACGATGAATATCTTCTTCCTTTCATAAAGGACGGACTAAGTGAATTCGGGTCAAATCAGGAAAAGATGGGACAGCTTGAAGCTTGGATTAAAATGCAAATTGCCGGGTTTGTTGATAAAAACCATTCCAAAGTCGGCAAACTGGTCGAAGAAAATCTTGAAAAGCTGGATAATAAAACGCTCATCCACATGATTGAAACCAATGTAGGAAAAGACCTGCAATGGATTCGGGTTAATGGAGCATTGTGTGGTTTTCTCATCGGGCTGGCACTAGTTGGAATAAAAGCATTGTTTTAAATGTAAAGCACCTTTCGGGGTGCTTTATTTTTATTACTTTAGTATCAGAGTAAATCCGTTCTCGTCCTCGAAAATGATAGTTCTACAATGAAATAGCCCTACATATTTACTACTATAGTCATTATTTTTAAGGGAGGTAGGTAGGAAAATGGGTATTAAGTTTATTAAAGTTTCTGTTTGCTACTTTGTCATTGGAGTATGCCTTGGAATGTACATGTCGATGACGGAAAACTTTAATTTTACTCCAGTTCATGTCCATATTAATTTATTAGGATGGACAGCGATGACGCTTGCCGGTCTTATTTATGTTGCCTTTCCTCAAGCCGCGGAAACCACATTGGCAAAAGTTCACTTCTGGCTTCATAATATTGCCCTTCCTGTCATGATGATCTCACTGGCACTGCTGGTTTCAGGCAATGAGTCTGCCGGTCCAGGTGTTGCTGCTGGCGGAACATTAATGGTCCTCGGTATCATCCTTTTTGCCATCAATATCCTTAAGAATGTAAAAGCAAATTAATATTCTGGCAAACATAATAAATTTCCTGCATTTATTCTGATAGTCCTTCTAAAAATTCAATAAAAAGCGCTGCGGGCTTTTTTTTCCGCAGCGCTTTTTAAATGAAAATTATGGTTCAAAGCTTTGAAGGTTATCTTTTCTTATTTTCATATAGTCTGCAGGAGCCTTCTTCAAATCATAATCGTAAATGGCCCCTTCCCAATCCCCATACATTGGATTTGGAAAGACGATAAACTTACTGCCGAACTCGGCATTTATTCTGTCAACTGACTTCATCCTATCTGCAGCGGATAATTGATCAAATCCTTTAAAATCCCCGAGATTATCCCCAAATAACAGGACAATATCGTAATCTTTCGCTACCTGTTCCCGCCGTATTTCCTTGCCTATTTCTTTTTCCTGCTGTAATAAAACATGCTCCTTATCCGCTTTCGGAGCGCCAACCATTTGTAAATTTTTGATGGTCGCTTCCTTGTGTGCTTCCTTGCGGTTAGAAATATAGAAGATCTCCACTCCCCTTGATTCGGCATACTTCAGGAAATCCAGCGCACCTGGCAGCGGCTTTGCTTCCGCCCTGTTAAACCAATCACTCCAATCAATGGGGTCTCCTTTTCCGGTTTGAACCATCCAGGCATGATATGGACTGTTATCCAGTACCGTTTCGTCAATATCAAGCACGATCGCTGGTTTTAACCCATTCCTTTTAAGCTTTTTGGAAAGAATTTCATCCAGTCTTAGTTTGCCAAGGGAGTACCCTTGATAATATAATGCCTTTGCCTCACCAGACTTTTGAAACCATAAGACTGACATGGTATTCTGCTCATACAGGCTTTCAAGCGGACTTTTTTCAGTCTGCGCTAAGCCAAGTGAATTTGGGAAAATTAATAAATACAAAGCAGCAGCAAATAACATGGTCAGTTTCCTCAATGTACATACCTCCTTTACGCATATAATTTTAGTATGCGAAAAAATTAAGCATTCAACCTTATCTTGTAATTTTGTAAAATAAAACAAAGAGCATTATATAACAGAAAAGTTTTCCTACATAAATGGAGGTCAACAAATTGGAAGGTAATCGATATGACCCTTTTAAGGCTGCTTTTGATAGTTTAGATGAATTTGCCGACATGATCAGCCAGGTGCTTAAATGCCCGATTACGATTGAAGATGCGAACCATCGTCTGCTTGCCTATAGCACCCATGACGAGCGAACGGATCCGGCTCGAATTTCCACCATTATTGGCCGCCGAGTACCTGAAAAGGTTATTAATCAATTATGGAAAGAAGGAACCATTCCTGCCCTGCTTAAAACCAAGGAACCAATTCGGGTAAAAAACATGGAGGATATCGGTCTTGGCCATCGGGTCGCGATTTCAATTTGGAAGCAGGATGAGGTATTAGGATTCATTTGGGCCCTTGAAATCGATCGGTCATTAACAAACGAGGATTTTACCTTATTAAAAAATGCTGCGGACGCAGTCAAAAACAAACTGCTGCAGCTTCAGACAAGAAAAAATAAAAAGGAAGAACGTACCCAGGAATTCTTTTGGAAACTGTTAACCCGGCATTTGAACTCATCTAGGGAAATTATGGAGCACTTCCATTTTCTACAAATAACTCCCGCTAAATTCTTTGCCGTGCAGGTTTACAAACTGCCGCACAACATTACAACCAAAGAAGAACAGGCTATTTCCTATTTATTAAAGACAACTCAGCGGGTCAAAATTTTGCTTTATGCCATTGATTGCAACCAGCTTATCTTACTGGCCGCAGCTGATTATTTTGAAAACCCGATCCCAGAACTAGATCAATTTGCGAGAATGTTTGCTGCTAAATTAGATGACCGCTTCGGAATTAAAGAGATTACCCCCGCCTGCAGCGGCATTTATGAGGATTATTCAAAAATCAGCAAAGCTTACGATGAAGCAAATGCTGTATTAACGGTAAAAGACAAATTCCCTAAGGAAACAAAAGACATCATTAACTATCAAAAGCTGGGCATTTATCAGTTATTTGATTTGCTTTTAGAAAAAAGAAGAAATGAAGAATACGAGAACTATTCCTTAAAAAAGCTTCACGAATATGATCAAAAACATAACAGCAATCTTCTTGAAACATTGGAGAGTTTCTTAAACTTTGATGACAATATAAACGATGCAGCGAAGGATTTGAATGTCCATGCCAACACTTTGGCCTATCGCATAAAGCGAATCTCCGAAATTGGCGACATTAATTTTAAAGACCCTAATCAAAAAATGATGCTCTACCTTGATTTAAAGCTTAATAAATACAAGGGGATTTAAACAAAACTTTTTGTGAAAATCCCCAAAAAGTTAAAACATTATTTTTCTTTCCTGACAAAGAAATTCTTCCCTAAACCTTTTATACTTTATCCATAGGATTTTTGATTGAAGATTAGGGAGGAATTAACAAGATGATTATCGGGGTACCTAAAGAAATAAAGAATAATGAGAATCGAGTAGCACTTACTCCAGCAGGTGTTATTTCATTTATTAATGCCGGCCACACGGTTTTAATCGAAAAGGGCGCCGGAATTGGAAGCGGTTTCAATAATGAATCGTACGAAAAAGCCGGCGCCCAAATTATTAATAGCGCCGAACAGGTCTGGACAAAAGCGGATATGGTTATGAAAGTCAAAGAGCCGCTCGCTAGTGAATATCAATACTTCAGGCAAGGGCTGATTTTATTTACCTATCTACACCTTGCTGCTGAGCCTGCTTTGGCACAGGCACTTAAAGATAAGGGCGTCAGTGCGATTGCCTATGAAACCGTATCGGTAAACAATACACTTCCATTGCTAACGCCGATGAGTGAAGTGGCTGGCCGAATGGCTGCCCAAATCGGAGCCGCATTCCTGCAAAAAAATAACGGCGGCCAAGGGATTCTGCTTGCCGGTGTACCAGGAGTAAACCGCGGAAAAGTAACCATCATTGGCGGCGGTGTTGTCGGAACAAATGCAGCTAAAATGGCCATCGGCTTAGGTGCTGACGTAACGATTATTGACCTAAGTGCGGACCGCCTGCGCCAGCTTGATGATATTTTCGGAAATCAAATTAAAACATTAATGTCCAATCCATATAATATTGGGGAAGCGGTTGCTGAAGCTGATCTGTTAATTGGGGCAGTGTTAATTCCAGGTGCAAAAGCGCCTAGGCTTGTCAAAGAAGAAATGGTGAAAGCAATGAAGCCGGGGTCAGTTATTGTTGATGTGGCAATTGACCAAGGCGGCATCGTCGAAACAATTAATCACGTGACCACCCATGATAACCCAACCTTTGAGAAGCATGGAGTTATACACTACTCTGTTGCCAATATGCCAGGTGCGGTTCCTAGGACCTCTACTATTGCCTTAACGAATGTTACGGTTCCTTATGCCCTTCAAATTGCGGGTAAAGGCGTTTGTAAAGCGATTTCGGAGAACCCAGCATTGAAACTTGGCGTAAACGTGGCAAACGGAGAAATCACTTATGAGGCAGTTGCCCACGATTTGGGATATGCTTATGTACCTGTTGAAATCGCATTGGAAAAGGAACTTTCCTCAAAATAATCATACGCCTCCTTACAAAAAGGAAATCCCCTTTTAACTTACGGGATTTCCTTTTTTCATTTTTCCATATACACTGGGTCTGCCAATTGAGTGATATTCGATTGGATATTTTTCAACGATTTCAAGCTGAAAACAATTTCTTCCATCAAAAACAACCGGCTGTTTCATGAGCTCAGAAAAGCTGTTTAGGTCAATCGTTTTAATTTCCTCCCAATCCGTCACGATCAACGCCAAATCAGCCCCCTTAAGTGCCTCATGTAGTGAATTTGTATAGGAGATGAGCTCCCCTAATTCCAATTTGGCATTCTCTATTGACACAGGATCAAAGCCAATGATCGAGGCCTCCTCCTTCACCAGCTGCCTTGCCAGCTTGATTGCAGCACTCTCACGGACATCATCTGTATCAGGTTTATAGGCAAGTCCCAATATCGCTACTCTCTTCCCTTTTAAATTAGAAAATCTGGTTTGTGCCTTTTGGAATAGTCGTAATTCCTGCCTTCGATTAATCTGTAATGCTTCCTCCAGCAGTTTGTTTGGCTCTCCTGCCTTTTGTGCCATATTAACAAGTGCCTCGGTATCTTTCGGAAGACATGAGCCGCCAAAACCGATGCCGGCATTTAAGAACGACAGCCCAATCCGATTGTCCATCCCCATTCCCATTGCTACATCTTCAATATTTCCTCCGATTTGTTCGCAGTAATTGGACAGGGCGTTCACATAACTAATTTTCAAGGCCAAAAATGCATTTGCAGCAACCTTAATTAGTTCTGCACTGCTTGTATCTGTTTTCATAATTGGAATGCCAAATGGCTTATATAAATCCTCTAAGCAATTTAAGGCATACTCACTCTCCGAACCGATAATAATCCTGTCCCCATGAAACATATCATGAATAGCTGAACCTTGACGAAGAAACTCCGGGTTTGCCGCAATGTGGAAATTGAGCTTTTGGGGACTATTTAACTTAATCCATTCCTTAATCTTTTCACTAGTTCCGGCTGGTACGGTACTTTTCGTTACAATAATGACATCTGGACGAACAATGGATTGGCCGATTTCGATTGAGACTTGGTTAATATAGTGCAAATCTAACAATCCATCTTTTGTTTTTGGCGTTCCCACAGTAATGATGATGATTTCCGCATCTTTATAGCCCTCAGAAGAACTAGCTGTAAATGAAATCCTGCCCGCCTCTAAATTTCTCTTTAGCATCTCTTCCAAGCCAGGTTCATAAATCGTTGATTTTCCTTTTTTGAGGATTTCAACTTTAGTAGATTCTTTATCAACACAAATGACCGAATGACCAATCTCCGCTAAACAAACCCCTGTGACTAGTCCAGCATATCCTGTTCCCGCGATCGCAATTTTTTTCAATGCTTAAGTCCTTTCTATTACAATCATTAATGGTCGATCCATTTATATAAGGTAATTTCATTATAAACTGGGTCATAAAGCTCTCGTGACTTGAAGCTCTTCAGCTTTTTTATCTTCCCCTTAACGGACCCCCCCTGTGAAACAAACCCTTTTACTACTTTGTCCGTCAGCAGCACCGTTCTTCCTTGATAATATTTTGTTTCCATTTGAAATAATTGGTACGTGTTAATCCTTTTGTGGGTGTACGGTGCATGTAAATATTGCAATACCCGTGTTTCCTCCCATGTGTAAAGAATAACCGGTTCATTCATTTTTTCAATATACGCATTCATTTGATAAACGGCAGGCTGTTCAGCCGCTTCCGCTTTTAATAACTCCACACTTTTTACAGTTTGAAATCCAAGCAAAATAACGGCCATGACGGTTATGAACCAGGGAATCCTTTTTGCGAAAAGCTGAAAACAAAGATAGAAAATAAGCAGAGCCGCAAGCGGGAGGATATGCCTTGGTTTCTCAATATTTTGTGCCAGCAGTGCCCATAAAAAATAACTGAAAAACAACAGATAAATTAAATTCACAAAAGGCTTTCTTGCTTCATACTCTATTTTGGGTCTACTGCTAACTCCTATCCTTATAAACAAGCAAAGATAAATAACAGCAATTATGTACTCTTTTGCGGCAATACCTGTCCAAAGAATATTATCCCATAAAAATATCGAACATCTCTTCAAAAAACTAATCTCAGATGTTTCGACTGCTCCGCCCCAATCTGTGAAATGGCCACTTGTAAAGGCTAAAGAAAGCTTAATAAAACCTGTCAGACTTCCTTCAGAGATGATCAGAGCGACAACCCAGCAGGCCTGAAAGACAAGCCCAAAGAGAGCATAATAACCGGCCTCTTTTAATGTTAGAAGCCCATTTTTCCATTTCCAATAAAACAAAAACAAGATGCCCAATGCAAACGGCAGATAGGAAAGACGGATACCTAGCATGATACTTAAAATGCCTAATGGCAATAAAATAAAGGAGGAATTGTGTCTTTCCATAGCTAATGTAAGACTCCAAACATACCACCAAAGGACTGCGAGCGCCGCCCCTTCTGACATCGGCTGATTGACCATGATCACAATATAGGTTTGCGAAAAAATGATGGCCGTTGCCAGCCATGAAAAGTGGACAGGCAGTAATTTTCGAAAGAGCCGATAAATCGGAAATAGCGAGCTTGCATAAGCCAGAATATTAAACATGGTCAGGGCCACTGCTGGATTTTCTAAAAAAGGATAAAGGATTTTTCCACCCAATATAAAGAAGGGATATCCAGGAAAATGGGGCTGCATAGCCATTAAATCAAAACGAATCACCGCCAGGGAAAAATCCACCTGATCCCATGTTGAGGCGAATGGATTTAAAAAATAAAGCTGAGAGGCACTCACAGTTATGATTGTTACCATGCTTAATGCCATTAGAAATCCACGCTTGAATCCTTCTAATTTCATATAATCACCTGCTTTTGGTAAGAGAAAAAGTACAAGGCGTCCGCCTTGTACTTTTAAGTTTCGCTGAACTATTTTGCCTGTGGTTTAAGCAGTTTGGCTGATTTGGCCGCTTCTTCCTTTTTTGCTTTTACCGGAGCATTTTTTGAGGAAGTAAGCAATAAAATAACGACAAAATAACCAATATAGGCAAGTACCTCTTCAATCGAAGGCATCGATGAATAGCCGAATAAGGCCTTTAAAAAGATGCCAATATCCCCTGAAATGAGCGGCGCAGTACCATGATCACGAAGATAATGGCTATAGTCAATCGGATGCTCAGGTAAAAACCAGGTAAGGTCATATACATGTGGAATGACACTACCGATAATGTTTAAATCCTGCATCATCGAAATCGCCTGTACCAATAACCCTGCGGAAATTAAAATAATAAATGCACCAGTCAGTTTAAAGAAAGTGCTTAATGGAATTCTCATTGTTCCTTTAAAGAAGAAATACGAGACGACAGCGGCGATGATCACCCCGGTTATTGCACCCCAGCCCTGCATTGCAGCGCCAATGTTACCGCCGGTTATTGCAGCAAAGAAAAATACCGTTTCAATTCCTTCTCGAAGGACGACCAGAAAGGAATGAATGACCATGCCAACAACGTTGCCGGTCGTAATAAACTTATTCATTTTCCCTTCCATGTTTCCTTTTAAATCACGAGCATGACTGGCCATCCAAAACACCATTTGCGTGAGGAGGACGGTTGAAACAAGCATAATCCCTATTTTCAGATACATCTCGCTTCCCATTGCCGCAAATCCAGTAAACACGACCTGGAATAACAAGGCCGCCCCGAAGCTCGCCAGGACGGCAAGGCCTGCTCCCAACCAGACATATTTTGTGTATTGCTTTTGGTTCACTCTTTTTAAATAGGTCGTAATAATCCCGACAATGAGCAATGCCTCTAAAACTTCCCGAAATGTTATCAGCAGCGCTTGAATTTCCACAGCCGCCTCTCCTCTCTCCAAAGGTGTCTTTTCGTTTTATTATTTCCTTCTTCTTCGAACAACAAATACGACAACTGCAATGATCACTGCAGCAATTAAGATCAGCGGAATCCAATTTCGAATATTCGAAACATCTGTCCAATCCTTTTTGCCACCGGCATTAGACTCTGTCGCACTCTCTGAAAAATGTCCTACATCAAGGCTTTTTATTTTAAATTCTGTTTTTAAAGTATCCAAAATGTCATCTTTATTTTGCTTAAAGGAATCTAGACTAGCTTCCTTTTTCCCTACGCCAAACAAACCAGGGTTCCCCAATGCTTGAAGTGCCTCATCAAAATCCGCTCGGATTTTCTTATCGTTTTCCGGATGCTCAGCTTCAACCTTTGGTGACAATGCTTCGTATGTAGCAAATCCTTTAGCAAGGAGTCTTTTCGTAGTCTCATATTCTGAAAAATTATTTTCAATACTATCAAGGCGTCTCGCGATATTTAAGACAAGAAGCTTCTCCATATTATCGGTTAGCGCCTGTTTATCTTCATCTGCCAAGTTTTTAAGAATAAGCTTGGATGGCTCAGGCCCCATGTGCATATCAATTTCTTCTTGAACAGATTCATAAGACTTTTTTGCAGCTGTAAAATTTGGAGGATTCTCATCAAGTTTTACGAGCATTTCTTTGTAAACTTGAGCAACTTTCTCTTCGTTGGGGTCACCGTAGGAATAAGCCTCCACCCCGTGAATGGAAAGGGCATTTATTATTAAAAAAGTAATGAAAAACAATACTGAAAATTTCTTCATTAAAAAATTTCCTCCTCCACTGATAATGATAATGATTATCATCTTCGCTGTCAATCCACCAAATTAGAAATTCACATAAATAACATATTTATAATACTTATTAATCCTTCTTATTATTCATTAACGGAAAAACGCTGCCTTGTTCAAGATAAACTCTTCTCTTTCTAACAGGCCTTGTCATCTCTTTGATAATGGCAGGCAGGACTGAGGTCATATAGGCCCTAAACTTAATAAATGATTCTCCAGCTTTTCGGACCTGATAATGAATAGGAATTTCTTTCATTCGGAACCCTTTTCTTATTAGATTTAATGTAAGCACTTGGGCATAGTTATAATCATGAATGATTTCTGCCTCCATCATTGCCTGTCTAGAAAAAGCCCGCATGCCGGATTGGCCATCATAGATCCATTTCCGCAGTAAGAGTGCTTGAAGCAGCGTAAAACAATAATTTCCGAGTCTCCGGTTCCACTTCATCCCTTTAATTGTTCCCATAAACCTTGACCCCATAACATAGTCGCTGGTTCCAGTTAGAATGGGTTCAATTAATTCAGGAATCTGCTCAGCAGGATACTCATTATCCGCATCAATCATGACACCAATATCAGCCTTTTTCTCTACACAAAGCTCCAATCCTTTTCGAACAGCTGCCCCTAATCCTTGATTCTTTTCAAATGTATAGATATAATCCGCTCCAGCCATTAGGGATTGTTCAACCGTTCGATCACTGGAGCCGTCATTGACAACTAAAACTTCTACTTGCACACGTGGATTAAAATCTCTAGGTATCTTTTTAATAACCTCCGCGATTGACTCTTCCTCATTATGAGCTGGAAGAAATACGATCACCTTTTGCTGCATCATTTATTAATACTTCCTTCCTAATTGCTTCGTTTAATACTGGCCCACGGGCTTTATTTGGAAACGGCGCCCCTAATAAATAGGAAATCGTTGAAGCAAGGGAAACCAAGCTATGCTTTTCTTCGACCACTTTGCCGCTCTCAATGGCCGGTCCGTACATAAAAAATGGTACGAACCGTTCACCTTCATCAAGGTGACCGTGACCGCCAATGCCATCCGCCTGGCCATGGTCCGCACAGACGATGAACGTGTAATTTTCCAGTCTTCCTTTTTCCTTTAGCCAATCATAATACTCCTTGACTAGCGTATCGGCTTCCTCAATCTTTTGAATATATTCGTCATATAAGACTCCTCGGCTGTGGCCGGTTTGATCGGTACTGATCAACTGGACGATTTGCAAATCGGGATTTTTTTCGTCCATAATCAACTTTGCCCTCTCGATAATTTTTCGATCGACAACATCGTTATGCATGACCGCCGTGAACGTATCAACATCACTGCCAAACGAATCCACCAGATGGGCCACTGCCAAAAGAGACCCCTTTTTACTAACCTTTCTTAAACTATCAAAGACGCTTTCGACCTTAATTCCGAGCTTCCACACCATATTGGATTTAATCCCATGTTCAAATGGATAGGTTCCGGTAAACATAGACGAAAAACAAACAACAGTCCGAGCAGGGTAGACCGTTTCCATCCGGGCATACTCAGTACCATTTTTTCTTAAGAAATCAAGAAACGGTGTATTCGCTTCCTCAAACCTTTCCTTTCTCATCCCGTCAATGACCATCACAATCACTTTTTGATTGATTTCCCTTGAGGTTGCCACAACATTAGAGGTGTAGGTTGGAATAACCTTTGGCTTCCAATCGAAGAGATTTTTGTGAAGAATCCATGAAAATAGAAAGACTCCTACATAAAACAGGATAAGCTGTCCGATTTCAGCCCCTGACCATGTATGTTCTGAAAGCGAAAAATTCCATAGTGATAATAATAAAAGAAACTTTGGCAGCTGTTCTTGGGCATTACCACTGGTCGAATCGCTGTTTTTCAAGACAAGCTTCCAAAAGCGGGTAAAATTAAGCCATGAGGTACCAATTCGTAAATGATAATAAAAGGTGCCCCAAAAAAAGACGGTAAAGAAGAAATATAATCCTACTGCCGTAAACAGTAATCCTAGATTCACGTTGTTCCAAATAATAAGATAGGCAACTAGCGGAATCCATAAATAATTTCTTAAAAATAACGGGAAATCAAATACGTAATAGATCACAAGCAATGGCAAAATGGCTAACAGGCCTAGCAAAAAATCGGCTAGGAAGCCGGACTTTCCGAAGTTTGCAACCGAGTAAATCACCATTGTCCCAACTGTAAAAATTGGTGTAAAGGGCTTCCCTTCATTCAAAAGATTCCAGCATCTTGCTGCTGCTTTTTCAAAAGATGATGCTTTTTTCATTCTTATAATCCTCTCCTTACTAGGATTTCTTTAATTTGTTTGATTTTTGACACAGGGGAATGGAGGAGCAGCAACATTCCAGCCAAATAAGAAAAGACAAATTTATAGCTGTGACTGATGATGGCCGCCATATAGCCGTCTTTAATAGAAAAATGAAAAGTCGTTAATGCAGCTGTCATGACAGATTCATATGTAGAGATGCCACCAGGTGTAATTTGAAAAATTTGTCCGCCAACGGTAATCGAGTTAACCCAAATAGCCTTATATATCGAAAGGCCACTGCCCATGGAAGAAGTAACTCCCCATATTACCGCGCCTTCTAATGCCCAGCTTACGGCAATCATAAGAAAAATAAGCAAGGCTTTCCTTCCTGATAGGTTGGTTTTAACTAATTGGATTTGCCTGTGAACAAACCTGGGAAGAAACCTCCACAACAGGATGCCTCCTACTAGACAAGCAATGGCTAAAATAACAATGAACAGGATTGAATACCGGAAAACAAACGCCTTTGCAAAAACAATCAAGCCAATAAAAGAAAATAACAAGAGCATAGCCATATCGATAGATCGAAGGACAACCACGGATTGGAGGGATTCCCCCGGGCTCACCTGTTTTTCTCTTATAGACAAAACGCCTATCCTGACAGCATCGCCAAGCTTGATTGGAGTAATATGGTTTATGAATAGGCTTAAGAGCACACCCTCCAGGCAGCTATAAAATCTGACTCTATTCCCAAAATACAACTTCCAAGCTTCGGCCCTGAGTATAAACGATAAACTATAGCAAATCATCACCCCAATAATCAGATAGGGGCTCTCCCAAAAGAACCGTTTCGTTTCTTCTAAAAATTCTCCAACATGAAAATACAGTATGGACAAATAAATAAAGATTCCAAAAAGAATGACCCCTGCTATGTATTTAAATCTCTTTTGCATGCGCCTTTGCCCATTCAATTGTTCTGCTCAGTCCATCAGTAAATGACATAGACGGGTGAAAGCCAAGCTCGCCCTTAGCCTTCGAAATATCTGCCCATGTTGATTGGACATCACCCTGACGAAAGTCAGTATGTTTGACCCTCATTCCGGGAAAAAAACCGCGCAGCTGCTTGATTAACTCTTCAATCAGGATTGGACTGCCTGAACCGATATTAAAAATAGCGTATTGATCCTTTTGCTGAAACGCACTAATGATTCCTGAAACGCAATCATCAATATATGTATAGTCCCTGGCTGTTTTGCTCCCAAATACGACGATTTCCTGGTCAGCCATCAACTGTTTAATAAATTTCGTGATCGCCATATCCGGACGTCCCCATGGGCCATAAACCGTAAAAAAGCGAAGAATCGATACCTTATAATCATAAATGGTCGAGTAGGCATGACAAAACGCTTCTGCGCCGTACTTAGCCGCCGCATACGGGGAAACGACTGTTCCATTAGCCATGTCTTCTTTTAACGGGATGTTTTGCTGGTCACCGTAGACGGACGATGACGAAGCGAAAATAAACTGCTTGGCACCTGCTTCACCAGCGAATCTTAATGCGTTAATAGTTGCCTTGATGTCATAATCTACATATTCATTCGGAACCAAAATCGAGTTAGGGACTCCTGGAATGGCAGCTAGATGAATGACCGTATCAGGCTTAAATAAATGAAAAAGGTCTCTTACTTCCCCTTCATGATGAATCAGGCTCTTCTGATAAAAGGAAAATTCCCCGGCATGTTTGATCATTTCAAGCTGCCGCTTTTTCCTTTCAACAGAGTAATACGGGTGTAATTCATCAATAATGAGCACTTGGTGCCCTTCTTTTATCAACCTGCTTGATAGGTGAGAACCAATAAACCCTGCTCCACCAGTGACGATTATTTTCAAGTAAAAACACCTCTACAACAGAGTAATATTCCCATTTTCTCATAACCGGGAACAAAAGGAAAAACCTTGCGTCTTTAACCAAGGTTTCTCCTTCAAGATTATTTCGCTTTGTCTATAATGCTGTTAAGAGAAGCAATAAGTTCGTCAACCTGTGTTTCCCCGGCAGCTTTATCTTTCGCTTTTGCCGTTTCCACATATTTTTGCGCTTTTTCAGTTAAAGACTTATACTCAGCTTCGCCAATAAGACCTTTGATATCATCACCGATGACATCTATAAATAGAGCTCCCTCTAAACCAGTGATAACCCCTTTATCTTCACCAATGGCTTCTTTGCTTTCCTTGTATTCATCAATGGCAATTTTCGCAAAGCCTCGAACAAATGCTTTATTAACAGCGGCTGGATCAATGGTTTTGGCATCTGTTTCAAGATTAAATTGCTTCTCAATAAAGGCAGTCTCGTCAGCAGCATGCTTGTTTAAGTAAGTATAAATGGATTGGAAGAAAGCCCATCCTTCAGCCTGTTCAACCTTTGCAAGAGCAGCATCCTTCTGTGCTTCAGCTGCTGCTTTTGTTGCATAGCCGTTTGGAAGCGCACCGGTTGCAAGATAGAAGGTCTTCATTAACGTCTTATCAATTACTTGCTTACCTAAGTTTACTGCCAATTGGTCATTATTCTTAATACCATTATCCACTTCGTTAAAGCCGCCCTCAATGGCGCTTACCATGTTTGTTCCATAGGCAGCATCACGCTTTTCAACAGTCGATTTGATAATGGCATAGAATTCTTTTGCTTCTTCAACCTCTTTATTCACTTCTTCTGTTTTGCCCCAGTTTTCACCAATTTCCGTGAATTCATGTTTGATTGTTGTATAGAATACCTTTTGCATTAATTTATCAAAAATTTGCCTTACAACCACTTTGTCCATGGAGCCGTCTTTACCTGCTGCTAAAGAGGCTGTAATTTTTTCATCAAGAGTATCTTGGAATTCCGCATCACGTTGTTTAACTAATTCTTGTAAATTAGCTTTATACAATTCTGTTACTTTATTAAAATCGACTTCTTTGCCTTCTTTGGCTTTATCAAGCTCAGCAATAGCCTCTTTATAGGCATCTGCATAGTTTGCTTCTTCTTTTTCTGCAGCTTCTTTCTTTTCAGCCTGCTTTTCTGTATTTTCAACCTTTGGCTTGTTTTCGGTCTCTTCCGCTTTTCCACATGCACCAAGAATAAGTGAAATGGCTGCAAGTAATGTAATAAGTTTCAATTTTAGTGACATGTTGTTACTCCCCCGATTAATTTGGTTATGTAAACCATTTATTTGATAATGATTATCATTCACATTTTTGATTATAGAGAGAATGATTCTCAATGTCAACGTTCATTTTTTAGTTTTCACAAAATATACACTTTTTATTACGTTTATAAAAAAGACTGCCCTAATCTAACTATTAAGGCAGTCAACTTTTTAAAAATTATATTTTGGATAACCAATGAACTTAAAATCTTTTCCGATTGGTGTAAAGGAACAGTCTGTTAATTCAACTGCATCACGCATTTTCTCAATGCCTGTTCCCTCAAGAAATGTCGGGGCATTATGGCCTCCGATTAACTTCGGAGCAAAATACAATACCACTTTATCAATCAGTTTTTTTTCAAGGAAAGAAGCATGAACCGCCCCTCCCCCTTCAATAAACACCGAGGAAATGAGATTTTCTCCCAAAATACGTACAACTTCTTCTGGGCAGACACGGTTTGACCCATTTGTTTGAAAAACTTTGATTCCCAAGTCCTCTAATCTTTTGCGCTTTTCCTGATCATATTGTTCACTGGTAAAAATCCAGGTTGGTGCAAGATTGTCCGTAACCACTTTAGCATCCAGCGGAATTTTTAAGGTGGAATCTAAAATAACCCGGAGCGGATTCCGTCCATTCGGAATGCGTGCCGTTAATTCCGGATCATCTTTTATTACAGTATTAATTCCCACAAGAATCGCCATATGTTCATTTCGTAACTGATGGACATCGAGTCTTGCTTCCTCGGAGGTAATCCACTTGCTGTCAGAGGTGTGTGTGGCAATTTTCCCGTCCAGGGTGGATCCAGCCTTCATGGCCACAAATGGCGTTTTTTGAACGATAAACTTATTAAAAACCTCATTCATTCGGTTGGATTCCGCTTCCCGAACGCCGATTATAACCTCAATTCCGGCATCTTTAAGAATTTTAACGCCATTGCCCGCTACCACCGGGTTCGGGTCGAGGGTTGCGATGACCACCTTTTTAATCCCTGCTTCCACTAAAGCAACAGCACAAGGGCCTGTCCTTCCGTAGTGGGAACATGGTTCAAGGGTTACATAAATGGTCCCGCCTTTTGCTTTCTCACCGGCCATCCTTAAGGCATGGATCTCGGCATGCGGTTCACCGGCCTTTAAGTGGGCGCCGATTCCGACCACCCGGTTATCATTAACAATCACCGCTCCCACTAATGGATTGGGGTCTGTCTGTCCCTTCATGGCCCCAGCATTTTTTAATGCTAAATCCATATAAAACTCGTGATTAGTCATTTGGACAAGTCCCCTCGTCCTTTAAATGGCCGGAACGGTTAATCTTTGTTTGCAGGTATTTTTCGTTATACTCGGATACATCTCCCCATAACGGCTTCCTTCCGGAAACAGGCAGACCAGCGTTTTTCAATGCATCTAATTTTTTTGGATTGTTAGTAATCAAGGTTACCGGTTTAGTGCGCAATGCTTTCAGGACCTGAATGGCATCGCTATAATTTCTGGCATCATCCACAAAGCCAAGCGCATGATTCGCCTCGACGGTGTCATAATTATTTTCTTGAAGGATATAGGCCATTGCCTTGCTAAATAAGCCAATTCCACGCCCTTCATGATTGGCCAAATAAAACAAGGCGCCTGTCCCATGTTCGACAATCATTTTCATGGACCGTTTCAATTGAAAGCCGCAGTCACATCTTTTGCTGCCAAAAATATCGCCTGTGTGGCAAATCGAATGCATTCGCATGATGGCATCCTCACCATATGTGAAATCACCATATACAAGAACACTGGATTGTTGAAGCTCCGCTAAATTAACCGAAGACAATTTATCAATAATCCGTTCAAAATCCTCTGTTACCTCATTACAATTCAGCCAACAATACCACTGAAATACAACGGTTTCACCGTATAAATTTACTGGAAGGCGAATCGGCCCAACTAAATAGATGGCACCCTTTTCTGTTTTAATTAATTGAATTTTATCTTGAAGCACATCAAGCACTTTAGAATCCAATTTGGTATCTTTCATTATTCAATCCCCCTTAAGATTAGTTTGGATTAAGGTATGTATTTTCATTTATGACACAAATAAAAAAGAGACTGAATTTTTCAGCCTCTAACATGATATCATGTTTGTCACTACGTGCATATTTATAAGTACTTGCGGTGAACTCCTTTACCATCATAGGAAAATAACATAGACCGATCTTCAATGGTTGTTTCCATATGAACCGGTCTGCCCCAAAGCTGATGAACATATGGCAGAACCTTCTCAAGATATTTGACATCAAGCTCTACACCCTCAAACCAATGCTTCAAATAGAGCTCGCCATTTTTCATATAGTCGCCATCATTTACCGTGATATACGGGAATCCGCCATTTACCCGCATATTCACTAATTGGTCGCGGACATGCTCCCATTCTTTGTCAACAATCTTATAATCGCGGCCTTGCTTTTGGAAAAGATACATATCTTCCCTATACACTAAATCCTTCGTTAAATAATTCCGCAGGAAGGAAATATCCGATTCAATTTCCCGAACCTCAAATATTTTTTCCCGTCCAGAATTTGGCTCAACACCTCGTCTTTTCATTTCCTCAGACGGATTATTATATCTTTCCTCGATGTCTTCGAAAATTTTCAAGCCAAGATAATAAGGGTTAATTCCCGTTTTCGACGGCTGAACGACCCCCGCATTTAATTTGGCAAACTCAATGGATTCTCCGCTTGTCAGATTCATTTCCCGCAGTATCCTTTGATGCCAGAAAGAGGCCCAGCCTTCGTTCATGATTTTTGTTTCTAACTGTGGCCAGAAATACAGCATTTCTTCCCGCATCATCGTAAGAATATCACGCTGCCAATCCTCCAGTTCGCGGCTATATGTTTCAATGAAGAGTAATATATCTTTCTCTGGTCTTGGCGGGAATTTCTTTCGACGTGGCGGCTTTGAATCCTTTTCGTCTTTTTTATCCAAGCCCCAAAGGTCATCATACGGTGAAACTGCCCGCTGTTCTTCCTCGTCCTCATCGTCCTCCAAAGACCATGCCAATTTTGGACGCATCAAGGAAGGGTCAATATGCTCATCAATAGACAATATTGCATCGAGGAAACTTTCCACTTCTTTTTTTCCATATTGAATTTCGTACTGATGAATTCTTTCCGCCGTAGCTGCCATGCTTTCGACCATATCCCGTTTTGTATTTTGGAACCGGACATTGTTTTTAAAGAAATCACAATGGGCCAAAACGTGGGCAACAATCAGTTTATTTTGGATTAACGAATTGGAATCCAGCAAAAATGCGTAACATGGGTCCGAATTAATGACGAGTTCATAAATCTTACTTAGACCTAAATCATAATGAAGCTTCATTTTGTGAAATTGCTTCCCGAAGCTCCAGTGTGAAAATCGGGTCGGCATCCCATAAGCTCCAAATGTATAAATGATTTCGGCAGGGCAAATTTCATAACGCATCGGATAAAAATCTAAGCCAAAACCGCTGGCGATTTCCGTTATTTCATCGATCGCATATTCGAGTGCTTTCTTATCTCCCTCATTCATCAGCCATTCCCCCTTTTCCTCTTACCACAATGTATGAAGAAACAGAAGGATTGATGAAACAAGATAATAACAATTACAAAATATACAGGTAAATGTTGAAAACGTTGTGAGGACAAGGTGTCCAAATTTTTGCGTGAAAGTTCAACGCAAAACTTCATAAAATAATCTCAACTCCTAGTAAGGAGGAGAGAAAACTAAATGAATAAATTGGATTATGACCGGGCGCTGTTTTATACACACCGGTCTGAATGGGATAATTTACTGATATTAATGGTAAGAACCACAGACCAGTTCTTATCTAAGAAGATTGAACATTTCCTGCACGCCTACAATTTTGAACGCGACTATTCCGTTATCGAGACCAAATTATACAGCCTGCTTCGCTACATTGACCATGCCAACGAAACATTTGAACAATCGCCAACTGAGATACCGATGTATAGTCTTTCCTGAAACATCAAGTGGATACTGATTTTATTAAAGAACCTTTTTCCAAATCAAACCAATGAATTCCACCAAAAAAAACACGGCTTCCAAAACGTTTTGGAAGCCGTGTTTTCATAAATAAAACTATACGTTTTGAACTTGCTTAACCTTTTGATCAACCAAATCCATGAAGTCCTTTTCAATGGTTTGCAATTTGCTTTTGCTGTCTGCAAGCGTCCCGCTATTTACACCAAAGTAAAATTTAACCTTTGGCTCAGTTCCCGATGGGCGTAAGCATACCCATGATCCATCCTCAAAAATATACTTCAGCACGTTGGATTTCGGAAGAGCAATTTTCTCTTCCCGGTTATCAATCGTTCTATTTCCTGTTAAATAGTCTTCTGTTACAGCCGTTTTTAAGGAACCAAGCCCCGTTAACGGTTCGCTGCGGAAGGAAGCCAAAATACGCTGAATCAATTCTGCTCCTTCTTTTCCCTTTAATGTTAAAGAGCGAAGTCCTTCCTGGTAATAGCCGTATTTTTCAAAAACCTGCATCATTCCTTCATATAAAGTCAATCCCTGTTTCTTATAATACGCGCAAACCTCTGTTGCCAAAAGGGCTGCTTGAACGGCATCTTTATCACGGGCAAAGTCGCCGATTAAATAGCCGTAAGATTCTTCATAGCCAAATAAATACGTATGTTCACCTGTTTCTTCATATTGCTTAATCTTTTCGGCAATGAATTTGAAGCCAGTTAGTACATCGACCGTTTCTAAATCATAGGCTGATGCAATTTTGCGTCCTAATTCAGAGGTGACAATGGTTTTTAACACGACACCGTTTTGCGGCAAAGTTCCTTTTTGCTGTTTCTGAGAAAGTAAGTAATCAAGCAATAATGCTCCGGTTTGGTTGCCGGTTAAGACTACGTACTCACCCTCTGGATTTTGCACAGCTATGCCCAGGCGGTCAGCATCTGGGTCTGTTGCAATTAACAGGTCCGCCCCCACTGCTTTGCCATCACGAATGGCTAATTCAAATGCGGCATGTTCTTCTGGGTTAGGGCTTTTCACGGTTGAAAACTCGGGATCAGGTAGCTCCTGCTCCTTTACCACCGTTACATTTTTATAGCCTAATGCCTGAAGCCCAGCCCGAACAGGTTTATTGGCCGTCCCATGCAAAGGTGTGAAGACAATTTGAAGATCTGTTTCTTCGGCAAGCTGCGGATTTTCGGAAATCGTCTTTAGCTTTTCGATATATGCTTGATCAATTTCTTCACCAATCGTTTTAATTAATCCGGCTGTTCTTAAAGTTTCTTCCTTATCGACCTTGATAACCAATTCATTGCCAATTTCATTTACTTTCGCAATAACCTGATCAGCAGCCTCCGGCGGCAGCTGGCCGCCATCTGATCCGTATACTTTATAACCGTTATATTCCGGTGGATTATGACTGGCAGTAATAACAATCCCCGAAAATGCGTTTAAATAACGTAAGGCGAAGGAAAGCTCCGGAGTAGGGCGAAGCTCATCAAACACATAGGTTTGAATTCCACGCGTTGCCAAGGTTTTGGCAGCCTCCAGCGCGAATTCCGGTGATTTATGGCGAGAGTCAAACGCAAGGACAACGCCGCGTTGTTTTGCTGCTTCCCCTTGCTCTTCTATGTATGCAGCCAGGCCAGCTGATGCTTTGCGGACCGTATATATATTCATTCTATTTGTCCCGACACCAAGTTCTCCGCGCATTCCGCCTGTTCCAAACTCTAAATTTTTATAAAAAGCCTCCTCGAGCAGTTTTTCGTCTTGCTCAAGCGTTGCTAATTGGCTCTTTAATTCGGAATCCAATTCCTTAAATTCTAACCAGCTCTTAGCTGCAGTTCTCCAATCCATTTTTAGGTTCCCTCCAGTATGTTATCTATACCTAATATTGGTTCTAAGCGGGTGTTTGATACTCCTTTAAAACGCAGCGTCAAAATCCCGACAATTTTCGCAGACACAATATTTTCGGCAATCCAATACTTATATTACCTTAAAATGAGCGGTTTTTTTATAAAAAAAAGAAAAAGCCCCAAAACGGCTTTTTCCTCTATTAAATAAGCAGTTGGTTATCTGCCTTCGTGTATATGCTGAGAACAGTATTTTTCATGCTTTTTGCTTCGGCAAACTGTTCAAACTCAAACGGAAAAAACAAGCCAAATTCATGAAGGTTTGCTGCATTTTTATTAAAAATAGCTTCGTATTGGTCGTCAAGCTGAGGTGACTCCAGTATCGATATTAATGTTTGAATACTGACCATCACTTGAAACGCATCCTTTAACGTGCTGAATTCTTCAAAATGTTGTTTAGAGGTATGCAATATTTTTAATTTTTCAAAGCGGTTTATTTCTTCGTCCGTAAAATATAGCGGAAATATATTGGAATAAATATATCCCACGAGCTCACAAATTTTTTCTTCCTGACTTGGAGTCGAGGCAAAAACGATCTTCACTCCATAACCCACCTTTGCTCACGCGCTTATTTCTGTCGTATTATATATGATAAGAATAACATATCTTAGTTTGTATTTAGGGTGGTAATTACTGTTAGCTGCCCTGCTGGAATAAGAAGGAGATATTATGCTGAAAACAATGCGGCTCGGGGAATGGTTTCAGATTATCGTTCCTAAAAAATGGGCAGGAAAGACAATCGAAGAAATCTTCCGTCATGAATGGGAAGCCCCTAAAAAGTTAACACATGCGTTTCGAATGGAGAAAAAGGTTCAGGTTGATGGCAAGGAATGCTCCTGGACGGCACCGCTCTCAGAGGGCTCGAAACTGCAAATTCAATTATTTACCGAAGAGGAACCGCATGCGATCCCCAACTATCTGGATATCGATGTCCTCTTTGAGGATGACCATTTATTGATTATGAATAAACCGCCGTTTATGAACACTCATCCAAATGACCCTGAAAAAGATACCGAAACTTTAATCAATGCAGCGGCCTTTTATTTGCAGGCCAAAGGGGAAATCAGGGATGTCCGTCAGATTCACCGTTTGGACCGTGATACCTCCGGTGCCATCCTGCTGGCTAAACACGCACTTGCTGGAGCACTTCTGGACGGAAAGCTTGCAAAAAGAGAAATCAAAAGAACATATCTTGCCTTGGTCCATGGATTGTTGAAGCAAAAAAAAGGGACGATCAATGCCCCGATTGGCCGAGATCGGCATCACCCCACCAAAAGAAGGGTATCCCCCTCTGGGCAAGCCGCGATTACTCATTATCAAGTGGTGAAGGAAGACAGAAAGCGTAATTTATCCTACGTAAAATGCTGGCTTGATACGGGGCGAACGCACCAAATTCGCGTGCATTTAAGCCATCTAGGCCACCCTTTAGTTGGGGATGTTGTTTACGGTGGGAAACCGCTCGTCAACAGACAAGCCCTCCATGCCGGAAAACTGGCGTTAACCCATCCTTTAACAGAGGAAAAAATCGTTGTATATGGACCATTTACGGATGACCCGATTATTTTTAAAGAATTTGATATTTACTCACTATAAAAAGCCTCCCAAAATTCGGGAGGCTTTCCTCATAATGATTAATCAGCTTTCCTGAAGGACCTCATGATAAAGCTTAATAAAAGCACTAGGACTGCTGCACCAATGATCGCCGGTATGATGGCGAAATCAGCCACATGCGGGCCCCAGTTTCCCAATACCAGAGTCCCCAGCCATGCACCAACAAAACCAGCAATGATATTACCAATAATTCCCCCAGGTACGTCTCTTCCTACAATAAGGCCGGCTAACCAACCGATTATACCGCCAACAATTAATGCCCAAATAAAGCTCACATAGAACACTCCTTTTTTAGTATTCATTCGATTTTTTCTTGAGCCTGCCAAGCAAATCATCTAAGGATGTCTGCCTGTTACCTTATAAATTACCCTGTTTTGTTTTTTTTACTCATGGCTATGAAATAATTCATACATAAATTTTGGCATCATGGCAAAAGTAAACTAGGACATCCGCAAAATAATTGTCTGAAAATTCTTTTGTTAAGTTTTTGTAAATTTATTTTTAAATTATTTATTTTTTAGACAATCTTCATATAAAATTATTCCGTTGATGAACAACACGTACAATAATGGAGGGTATCTCTAATGGCATTTAAAAAAAATGACAAATTCTCAGTTTTGCTAAGCAATATTTCTTCCAACCTTAAAGAAGGGGCAAATTTTTTTACAGAATATAAACTGAAAAACGTCAGTGATTTAAAAATTTTCTCTGAAAAAATGAAGGAAATCGAAACGAAGGGAGATTCCTTTGTTCACGAAGTTATTAAAGAATTAAATGATGCTTTTATCACACCAATCGAACGGGAAGACATCCTTCACCTTGCGATGGTAATGGACGATGTATTAGATGGTCTTGAAGCAACTTCCGCATTATTTGAAATGTACTCCATCACTCAGGCAGATGATTTCATGCTTCAGTTTGTGGACGCTATTCGAGGCAGTGTTATTGAAATTGATAAAGCCGTAGAGCTTTTATCCAATAAAAAGCTTCCGCAAATCAGAGAACATGCAATTAAGATTAAGGATTTTGAATCCAAATGCGATAATATTTTACGACAATCCATTAAAAATTTGTTTAATGTGGAAAAGGATCCAATCCGTATTATTCAATATAAAGAAATTTATGAGAACCTTGAGGACGTTGCCGACAGCTGCCAGACCGTTGCCAATATTCTTGAAACCATTATCATGAAAAATGCGTAAGGAGTCATAATATGAGTGCTGTCTTAATACTTACAATTTTAATCGTCATCGGGGCTCTCGCATTTGACTTTATTAACGGTTTCCATGATACGGCAAATGCAATTGCTACCTCGGTTTCGACAAAAGCATTGAAACCACGACAAGCAATTTTGCTTGCCGCTGTCATGAATTTCGTCGGGGCCCTTACGTTCACAGGCGTTGCTAAAACAATTTCAAAGGATATCGTTGACCCATTTAATTTAGCACACGGTTCAATTGTTATCTTAGCTGCACTGCTTGCAGCAATTGCCTGGAATTTAATTACTTGGTATTTCGGAATTCCGAGCAGTTCTTCCCACGCACTAATTGGTTCCATCGCCGGTGCTGCTGTTGCTGCGGAAGGACTCAATGTTTTAAATTACACTGGATTTATAAAGATTCTAGAAGCTCTAATCATTTCACCTATCTTAGCTTTTGTTGTTGGTTTCATTATTTATAGTATTTTTAAAGTTGTTTTTAAAAATTTCAATTTAACAAAAACAAATCGAAATTTCCGTTTTATCCAAATCGCAACTGCGGCATTGCAATCTTATTCACATGGAACAAACGATGCCCAAAAATCGATGGGGATTATCACTATGGCACTAATTGCGAATCAGTATCTTCCACATAATGCCGAGGTACCTTTTTGGGTCCAATTATCCTGTGCCATAGCGATGGGACTTGGCACCTCTATTGGCGGATGGAAAATTATAAAAACCGTTGGCGGCAAAATCATGAAAATCCGTCCAATTAACGGGGTTGCCGCTGATTTAACCGGGGCAGCAATTATTTTTGGCGCTACTTACATTCATTTGCCAGTTAGTACAACACACGTAATTTCTTCCGGAATTTTAGGTGTTGGTGCTTCTCACAGACTTAAAGGCGTAAAATGGGATACAGCCCAACGTATGCTGATTACTTGGGTAATAACTCTGCCAATAACCGCACTATTAGCTGGGATTTTGTATTACGTTCTCAACCTTTTCTTTTAGTCACGAAAGAGGCTGTCCCTTAAAGGACAGCCTCTTTTCTTCATATTATTAGTAATTGCTGGAGGAAACTTCTCCTTTACAGATGGCCACACCTGAGCTCGCACCAATCCTTGTTGCCCCGGCTTCAACCATTGCAAGGGCATCTTCTCGGCTTCTTACGCCCCCGGATGCTTTAACACCGATATCCGGGCCGACTGTTTCGCGCATTAAGCGGATATCTTCAACCGTCGCCCCGCCGGTTGAGAATCCTGTAGAAGTTTTAACAAAATCAGCTCCAGCCTTGACGGAAAGCTCACATGCACGTTTCTTTTCCTCATCCGTCAACAGCGAAGTCTCAATAATAACCTTAACTAATGCTTTCCCCTTCGCCGCCTCCACAACACTGCGGATGTCCGATTCAACTAAATCATCCTGCTGAGCTTTAAGGGCACCAATGTTGATGACCATATCGATTTCATCTGCACCATTTTCAATCGCATTCTTTGTTTCAAATGCTTTCGTCTCTGAGGTCGTTGCCCCAAGCGGAAAGCCGATGACCGTACAAACTTTAACATCCGGTGAATCTTTAAGTATTTCAGCAGCTGTTTTTACCCAGGCAGGGTTTACACAAACGGAAGCAAATGAATATTCTTTTGCCTCTTCCGCTAATTTCACGATTTGCTCTTTTGTTGCTTCTGGTTTTAATAATGTATGGTCAATCAGTCTGGCTATGTTTTGGCTCATTGCTAATTCCCCCTATTTTTAACTCGTTATGTATCTTAGTTTGTCCAGAATTACTATAACAAAGCGGTGGAACATTTGTAAATATGTACATTTTCAACTGGTAAGAAGGGAAATCTTTATAAAAGGTTTTCTTTTTAAAAAGTCATAAAAAAGTCAAACGTTTATCCCTGTAATATTTTGTATACTTAATTTGATTGTTATTTTTTATTGGGGGTGATGGGGTGGAAAAGCTCGGTGGATTCATTTATCGGAATCGAAAAGGGGTGATGCTGGTTTGGGTTTTAGCCATTATCCTGTTTGGCTTTTTCGCTTTGAAACTGCCTGCTGTGTTAAGCGGAAACGGTTTTGAATATAAGGGGGAATATAACGAAACAAGGCGGATTTTGGAAAAAGACTTTGGACAAGCCAAGTCCTCGATCATCCTTGTTTTTCAAAAAGAAAAAGGCATCAGCGATGAAAAGTTTCGGGATTTTATGGAGGAAACCTTTGTAAGGCTAAAGGACTTTGACCATGCAGAGGACATCATTCCCCCCTTTGCCCGGGACGGTATGATAAAAGGGAATTACGCTTATGGCCTGCTTACCTTTAATAAAAAAGCGGAAAGCCTTGGGGCAGAAATAAGCGATTTAAAAAAGCTGCTGAGAAACAAAAATGGGTTAAAGGTAACGATGACGGGGGAACCAATCATTGTTAAAGATTTAAATACAGCCAGCCAAGAGGATTTGGCGAAAGCGGAGATGATTGGCCTGCCGATCGCCCTGCTAGTTCTCATCCTCGCATTCGGCAGTCTTGTCGCGTCAGCCCTTCCTCTAATTATTGGTGTGGTATCCATTTTAACCACCATGGGGACAGTTTATTTTTTCAGTTACAGCATCGACCTAACCATTTTTATCTTGAATATTGTACCGATGATTGGCCTTGCCTTGAGTATCGATTTTGCGCTGTTATTTATTAACCGTTATAAGGAAGAGCTAACCAGGAAATCTGTTGGCGAGGCCATCGCGATTACCGTTGCCACAGCTGGCAGGTCCATTATTTTTTCCGGCCTCTGCGTCTTTATCGGGTTATCAGGGCTTTGGTTTATCCAAATTGATATTTTTCAAAATGTCGCACTCGGCGGAATGACGGTCGTCCTTGTTTCTGCACTCTGTTCTTTAACGTTTCTGCCGGCGTTCTTGGCACTATTGGGACACAGAATCAATAAATTTAGCATTTTACGGATTTCGGACGATCGGGTAAGCGGCTGGTATTTATTTGCCAAGTTTGTCATGCGGCGGCCCGTTTTGATGGCAGTCTGCGCTCTTGCCATTTTGCTGGTCGAACTGATTCCCGTGAAGCAAATGGTTCTGACGATTCCAGGCACCGATTCCCTGCCGCCTAATTATCCGTCGCGTGTCGCTTTAGAAAAATTTAAAGAGCATTTTTTTGAAAAAGAAAAACGCGATGAAAAGAAGGTATCGATTATTCTGGAGACCAGCGGCGGTGTGCTGACGAGGGATAATCTCGAAAAGGTAAGTCTAGTGATCAATAAATTAGAGAAGGACCCACTGGTTTATACGGTCGATTCGCCATTTTCTGCTTTTGGCATTAAGAATGCAGCGCAATTCCAACAGCTGCTGCTTTATGGTGAAATGAGCAAGCTCACCCCAGTTTTCGATCACTTCGTCCGTGAAAATAAAATGCTTGTTGAAGTCTACTTAAAGACCGGCGAGCATTCAGCTAAAGCCCGGCAATGGGTTAAGGATTGGTCCGCCAAAGATTTAGGTGTGAAGGCTTCGGTTGGCGGTCCCATTAAGTTCGAGCAGGAAATCTTTGATGAAATTATCAAGAAGGCTCCGTATGGTTTGCTGTTGATTATGATTTCAACTTTGGTAATTTTAATGGCTGCTTTTCAGTCGATTCTTATTCCGCTTAAAGCCATCTTGATGAATGCCTTGAGCCTTGGCTGCACATTTGGGATTGTCGTATGGGTTTTCCAAGAAGGACATCTCGGGGTTTCTCCCGTTAACATCGGATTGATTCTGCCCGTTTTCGTGTTTACGCTTGTATTTGGATTGTCCATGGATTACGAGGTATTTCTTATCTCCCGAATTCAGGAGTTTTATCTGAAAACGGGCGATAATACTGAAGCGACCATTTCCGGTTTAACGTACACGAGTAAAATTATTACCTCCGCTGCAGCGATTATGATTGTCGTGACAGGTGCTTTTGCTTTTACAGGCGTTATGCCAATCAAGCAATTGGGAGTCGGCATTGCGGTCGCCATCTTTATTGACGCTACCATTGTCCGCATGGTCCTTGTTCCTTCTTTAATGAAGCTGTTGGGTGATTGGAATTGGTGGTTCTTTGGGTTCAAGAATAAACGTGATGTATCGCATCGTAAAAAGCCAGCCTGATTGGGCTGGCTTTTGCTGTTAAATATTTTTAGCATATAGCTCGCTTGGAATTTTACTTAATACTACATATAAACTTACAGGTTCGCTGCCCGTATTTTTGAAGGCCGTTTCCTCTTCGCTTTGAACATGGATGAGGTCTGCCTCAGATACTGCTGTCTCTGTTCCATCTATGATGATTGTGCCGCTGCCGGTTAGAACATACAGATAAACCTCTGTTCCCGGGTGTTTATGAGTTGGGAGGGTTTGATTTGGCAGAAAGTTTAAAACGAATGCTGTCGTTTCACCCTTCTTATAGATAATCCTTTTTGTGAACTTCTCTTCACTGTATTCCATATATGCTTTAACTGAATTTTTTTCCATTGTTGATACCTCCTTTATGTTCTCATTATAAATGATAATCATTTTCATTTAAGTGAGTTGTATCACTTCTTTTAATATGTCACTATTTTTTCAAAAATATTGGGCGGGCAGGGAAATGTAAACAGATATACTGAAAAGTGCCAGCCGAATCCCCGGCTGGCCCCCACATTAAACAGGTATTCTCTCCCCAACAAAAGACGCTCCCTTTTGCAATGCCAATTTATTGACCTCAATCAAGTGCTGTTTTTCTTCGCCAAGAACCTTCTTCAACGATTCAATGACGGCCCCCTCTGAAACGACTTGCGCATAATACAGGAACGCCCCCAATAAAATCATATTGGCCACACGCGAATTGCCAAGATCATTGGCCATGTCGGTTGCTGGTATTTCAATCAGTTTAATATCTTCCCGCACAGAAGCCTTGGTCACCAGCGACGAATTAACGATGAGCAGCCCGCCCGGACGAATACGAGGTTCAAACTTGTCAAAGGAAGGGTTATTTAAAATAATCGCCGTTGACGGCCGAGTTACGACTGGAGAGCCGACTGGTTCATCACTGACCACTACCGCACAGTTCGCTGTCCCGCCGCGCTGTTCCGGGCCGTACGAAGGAAGCCAGGAGACACCTTTCCCTTCCAGCATACCGGCATAGGCAATCAGCTGTCCCATCGACATCACTCCCTGGCCACCAAAGCCGGCAATAATCATTTCCTCAAGCATAATTCCGCCCACCCCCTCTTTTTATTTAATCCCTTCTATAGATAAATTTTTATAAACCCCTAAAGGGTAAACTGGTACCATATTGTCCTT
Organism: Neobacillus sp. GCM10023253; assembly: GCF_042653105.1. Lineage (NCBI taxonomy): Bacteria > Bacillati > Bacillota > Bacilli > Caryophanales > Bacillaceae > Neobacillus > Neobacillus sp. GCM10023253. Next base: position 115,112 of record NZ_JBHSHV010000019.1, on the reverse strand, counting down.
TACCCATTCAAGTGACTCCGCAGGGTCCAGCCCCCAGTTTGTCGGGCATGTCGATAAAATCTCAACCATTGAAAAGCCGCCGCCCCTTTTTTGTGTTTCAAAGGCTCGGCGAATGGCCTTCTTGGCTTTCTGAATATGAGGAACATCATGGGTTGATACCCGCTCAATATATGCGGCGCCATCCAGCACGGAAATCATTTCACAAACTTTAATCGGTGAACCGTGGACCGAGACGTCCCGGCCAAAAGGGGTCGTCGCTGTCTTTTGCCCAATCAAACTAGTAGGCGCCATCTGTCCGCCAGTCATCCCATAAATGGCATTATTTACAAAAATAACGGTAATATTCTCACCACGAGCAGCCGCATGGATGACCTCACTAATACCAATTGAAGCAAGATCCCCGTCACCTTGATAGGTAAACACCATCCGGTCCGGCAGAACCCGTTTCACTCCGGTTGCTACCGCCGGGGCGCGGCCATGGGCAGCCTGCGTCATATCACAGTTAAAATATTCATAAGACAAAACCGAACAGCCGACTGAAGCCACGCCAACCGTATCTTCCAAAACACCCATTTCCTCCAAAACCTCGGCCACCAGGCGATGAATGACGCCATGAGTGCAGCCCGGACAATAGTGCGTAGGCTTGTCAGTTAATCCGCTCGTTTTTTGAAAGACTGTCTTCATTGTCATACCGTCACACCCCTGGCAGCCATCATGATTTTTTCAAAAATTTCTTCCTGAGTTGGCACAATGCCGCCTGTTCGTCCGAAGAAGTCCACCGGAGCATGTCCCTCTACAACCAGCCTGACATCCTCGACCATTTGTCCGGCGCTCATTTCTACTGAAATATAGCCTTTTACCCGGCCACGTGTTTCAAGGAAAGGCTTCTCTGGGAAGGGCCATAATGAAATCGGCCTGATCAATCCAACACGGACGCCTACTTCTCTTGCCTTATTAACAGCATTCATGGTAATCCGTGCTACCGTCCCAAAAGCCACCATAATATAATCGGCATCTTCCGTCAGATACGTTTCAAAGCGCACCTCATTCTCCAAAATAGCAGCAAACTTCCGCTGCAGTTCCCAGTTACGTTTTTCCAAACTTTCGGCATCAAGGTCTAAAGATGTGATTGTCCTAGGAGGGCCGTCCCCACGTGTCCCGGTTGTCGCCCACGGCTTATCAAATGTACGAATTTCTGTACCCTCCGTGAATTCCACCGGTTCCATCATTTGCCCAAGCATTCCGTCCCCCAGCAAAATAACCGGTGTCCGGTAACGGTCGGCAATATCAAATGCATCCTTGGTCAAGTCAACAATTTCCTGCAGGCTGGCTGGAGCCAAAACAGGAGTATGATAATCGCCATGTCCGCCCCCTTTCGTTACCTGAAAATAATCCGATTGGGCGGGCTGGATATTGCCGAGCCCCGGGCCGCCTCTGGCAATATTGACGATCACGGCCGGCAGCTGTGCTCCTGCTAGGTAAGAAATCCCTTCTTGCTTCAAGCTAAAGCCTGGGCTTGATGAGGATGTCATCACCCGGACTCCTGCAGAAGCGGCACCGTACACCATATTAATGGCGGCAACCTCACTTTCCGCCTGCAAAAACAAACCGCCCACTTCCGGCAGCCGTCTTGCCATGTAGGCAACCAGCTCACTTTGCGGCGTAATCGGGTAACCGAAAAAATATTTACAGCCAGCATGGACTGCCGCCTCTGCAATCACTTCATTTCCCTTCATTAATACTTTCCCCATACAACTACCGCCCCCTATCACACCGTTTGTAATACCTTGACTGGCCTATATACTGAGATGACCGTATCCGGACAAACCTGGGCGCACTTGGCACAGCTGATACAGTTCTCCTGGTCAACAACTTTAGCAGGCCGGTATCCATTTCCGTTTAAATAGTCTGCTAGAAAAATAACATTGGTGGGACAAACCTGCACACAAAGGCTGCACGATTTACAACTGGCTTCATTAAAAACAACTCGTTTTTCCATAGAACTCACCCTTCCCAAGGTAACTTCATATACCGCTCAATAAAAACCGCTTCATATCGGCAAGCAAAATCGCAAGCATCTTTTTTCAGATGATTGGCTATTGTTGTATATAAAAATGGGATATCCAGCTTTTCTGACAATCGACAACTTAACTCATGGCCCCGCCAAACATCTTCCATGGTGGTTTCAAGACCGATGTTGGTATTATTAATAATACCGGTCACCTTCAAGCGGGATGCCTTTTCAATCTGGCCAATCGTGTATGCCGCCCCCTCTACTGTACTGACATAAGGCCTGTTCGCATTCAAGACAAACCATAATTCCGGCTGCAACTCTTTCCATTCATGATAATATTGCCCAAGCGCTGTCGCCCCGTCCTTGTCCCCTCCGGCATCCACGATTAACCGATAGCGGGGGTCATGGAGCACCCGGTAAATCTCTCCTGATACAATTGGCAAATCCGCTGAAGCCAAGCGGCTTTGTGGGGCGATTAATTCTACATCATGCTCCCTGAAAACTGAGGCAGCATCCCGGGAACGATAATAAGGGTTGATAATATCCAAATCATTGATGGCAACTTTATCGTGTTTCCTCCGTTCTGATAAAGCCAAATTGATGGAAATCTCGGTTTTTCCGCTGCCAAAATGCCCTGATAAAATGGTAATCCTGCCATTCGCACTCAAATTAACAACCGCCCCCTGCTATTTGTAAACGTTTACAAACTAATTCTCCAAACCAATCTTCAAAGTTTGCCAATTCCATTATCAAGCACATGGAAGTCTGCCACTTTGACTTATGTCACACTTACCTACAACTCAGAATGGAAAAAAGAAGCTCCTAGGAACTTCTTTATGACACAAATGATAGAATAACTTTTTGCGGAATGTCGGCCATATTATCAGCTTTGCTTTTTAATCTCTCACAGGATGGCAGTTCAAAGGAAAACTCCTCGACATTTGCCGGAATAACTCCATCTTCCTGTAATTTAGCAAACACTCTCTCCATTGCTTCTTCCGTTGAAATCCGATCTTCGGACTCTTCCTCTTGGAAACATTCCACACAGGTCTCGATGATATTTTCCTCAATTTGTTCCTGGGCGAACACTAATTTTGCACCGGCAATCGCTTCAACTTCTTGGTTCTCTAATTCAATAATAGTAGTTATATTCATGTCAAATTACCTCCCTGATTTAACTACCATCATTATAAAAAATTTATCTTCTTTTTTATTATGAAGATAGTATTATTCACTATTTGTTCATATGTTTTTGACAAATTTCTGACCAGCATCCTTAGCATTTGCTTTTTAAATCTTGGGTATCAACAGGTAAATATGACAAATACTATTAATTATTAAACATCATTGTTAGGTGATTAGCTGATATGAAGATTTTAAGAATTTATCAAGATGATATAAAAAGTGTCACGACGAATTGGGCTGCAGCCCTCGTTATTATCGCACTGATGTTTCTGCCGTCTCTTTATGCCTGGTTTAATATAAAAGCGTCATGGGATCCATACGGCCATACGGGAGGAATTCCAATTGCCGTTGTCAATGAGGATAACGGCACCGTCCTAAGAGGAAAAAAGATCAACATCGGCAAAGAGGTTGTGAACTCTCTTAAACAAAATAAATCGCTTGGCTGGGATTTTGTTGATGCTAAAAAAGCGGACCAAGGCGTGAAACACGGAGACTATTTCGCGAGCATTACGATTCCGAATGATTTCTCCGAAAAAATTGGCACTATCCTCAGCGATAACCCGCAAAAGCCGGTACTTATCTATGTTGTAAATGAAAAAATTAATGCTATTGCCCCAAAAATCACTGCTAAAGGAGCCACAGGCATTAAAGAGCAAATCAGCAAAAACTTTGTGAAGACAGCCAATGGCGTTATTTTTGATATCTTTAATCGTCTTGGTATTGAATTGCAAAAGAATCTGCCAGATATAGAGAAACTGAAAACCATGATTTTTTGGTTAAACGATCATTTGGCAGAGGCCGAAAATATCATCAATACCGCGAATCAAGACGCAGACCAGGCAGAAAAAATCGTGGCGGATTTACAAGTAAAACTCAATGAAGTAGACTCCATCATAGGCCGTGCCCAGCAGCTGTCCGGACAACTGACAACATTTTTTGACAGTAATCAAGAAACCTTCGAAAATCTCGCACCCGCCGTTAAGCAAAATCTCATCTATATGGAGCGAACAGCAGCGGATGTGGAACAGGTCATGGGAATTTTATTATCGAATACCGCCAGTTCAGAGGAAAGGCAAAGCGCACTAAACGATGGAATAACCCGCCTTACCGCATTAATCCGGGCAGAAACTCTTTTAATCAACCTATTAAATCAAATAAATGATTTGGGGACGGCTCCACTTTTTGCTAATGAAATAACACAACTAAACAAGCAAAAAGACTCTGCCGAAAGCCTATTAAGTAATTTAAAAACGATTCAAAGCCTTGGGACACCCTCACAGGACCTGTTAGTGCGGACTAACCGAATTGCTTCAGAACTGTCATCAGGTTTAACTCAGCTTGTGAATCAATATGACAGCAAAATCGCACCGAATTTTGCGCAAATCAGTGCTGCCGCCAAACAAGTTCCCATCAAGGCAAACGAATTTTTTGCAAACGCTGACCAAACGCTTGCACAAATTAAAAAAATCCTTCAGGATGCCGCAGCCGGAATTGCCATTGGGAAACGGGATTTAGCTCTTATAAAAAGGGATTTCCCTGCTGTAAAGCAAAAAATCACAAATCTGGCCAATCAAATCCGTGAATTTGAAAAAACAGAGGATATCCGTGACATTATTGATTTGCTGCGTAACGATGTCAAAAATGAAAGTGACTTTTTTGCCGAGCCCGTTCTATTAAAGGAAAAAAGGCTATTTCCGATTCCAAATTACGGATCGGCGATGTCGCCTTTTTTTACCACACTTGCTTTATGGGTCGGAGCGACTCTTCTTATTTCATTAATCCCAGTTGGGATAAGTGGTTTACCTGGCACATATCATCCGAATCATGTCTATTTAGGCCGTTTTTTAACCTTTTTGACTATCGCGCTATGCCAATCTCTCATCGTAACCGCGGGTGATATTCTGCTATTAAAGACCTATGTCGTTGATAAGCCCTGGTTTATCTTATTTGGATTATTGATTAGCGCTATCTTTATGCTGATTACTTATACACTGGTGTCCATTTTCGGAAATGTTGGAAAGGGGTTGGCCATTGTTTTTCTTGTCCTGCAAATTTCCGGTGCTGGCGGCACCTTTCCTGTTCAGGTAATGCCGTCATTCTTTCAAAAGCTTCATCCCTTTTTGCCCTTTACCTATGCCATCAGCCTGATGCGGGAAGCCGTCGGAGGAATCGAGTGGGATGTTGCCAAACAAGACCTTGCCATTCTTTCGGTTATGACCGCTATCACTTTAATATTTGGTTTAGTTTTAAAAGGACCGATTGAAAAATACGGCGGCACCCTGCAAAAAAAGGCAAAAGAAAGCAGACTCATACATTAAAAGGAATGTCGGCCTAATTTTAATTAATAATTGTTTTAAAAAAACAAATACTATTGGGACCTATACTTTTAAAAACAAAGGAGGTCCCTCTATTGTTTAAAAAAACTTCCTTTCTATTATTGTTTACCCTTCTATTCATTTTGCAGCCTTCCGCGACGTATCCGGTTGCAAAAGCAGCAATACAGAAAAGCACGACGATTGACTTAAGATTGCTTGAAACGACCGATTTGCATGCAGATTTAATCAACTATGATTACTATCTTTCAAGGGAAAATAATCGAATCGGCCTGGTTCAAACTGCTTCTCTCATTCGCCAGGCACGAAACGAAGTGAAGAATTCACTATTATTTGATGGCGGCGATCACTTAAAGGGTAATCCCCTTGGCGAATATCTGGCCAGAATTAAAGGAATCAACAAAGGCAAGATCCACCCAGTTTACCGGGCCTTCAATCATTTAAAGTATGATGCCATCGCAATCGGCAATCACGAATTTAATTATGGATTAAAATTTTTAAATGCTGCTTTAAAAGGGGCCGAAATGCCTGCCATTAACGCCAATGTTATTTCTGTAAAAACGAACACCCCATATTTTAAACCCTACGTCATTTTAAAACGAAGTTTAGAGGACCAAGATGGGAAGAAACATGACCTGAGAATTGGAGTGATAAGCTTCATGCCAACTCAGATTATGAAGTGGGATAAGTCAAACCTTGAAGGCAGAGTTTTCCCACGGCCGATTGTAGAAACCGCAAAGGAATATGTCCCCATTATGAAGGCTGAAGGTGCAGATGTTGTAATAGCTTTAGCCCATACGGGAATCACCGACGAACCATATCATCCCGATACAGAGGATGCTGTTTACTATTTAACAAAAATCCCTGGGATTGATGCGATCCTTTCTGGGCATTCTCACAGCGTGTTTCCCGGGCCATCCTATCAAAAGATTACCAACACCGATATGAAAACCGGACGAATAAATGGAAAACCAGTCGTAATGGCAGGAGCGTTCGGAAGTCATCTGGGGATTATTGATTTAAATATTAAAAAAGTAGCCGGCAAATGGAAGGTCGTAAATGGCATATCCCAGGTCAGACCGATTGCGGACGAAAACGGCAAACCGCTTGTCCAAACAGATGCCGAGCTGTTTAAATTATTAATGTCAGAGCATAAGGAAATGGTTAAAACTATAAATAAATTAGGCCACTAGGTCTTAAAATGTTATCTTTTTATTCACAAATTATCCATTGTTTTGCAGATGGATATGATTAAAATAATAATTGTTGTCCGGCTTTCTTGCTCTGGCTGTCCATTTCCATTGGAGGAATGTGCGGCTACAGACGAAAGCTTGGACAACATCTATTTGTTTAGACACTTTACAACCTATGCAGACTTTTATAAAATTAAATAAGAAAATATTCGGTGAATTGGAGTCTGTGATATTTTTGGACTCCTTTTTGTATTCACTTGTTAAGCAGAAATTAGGGAGAAGAGGTCGAAACATGTCAACACAAGCACTCATAGCATTAGGCGTTTTTCTCGTCATCTATGCCTTTATCGTCACAGAAAAGATTCACCGAACCATCATCGCCATGATCGGTGGAATTTTAATGGTGGTACTGGGAATTGTCGGACAAGAAGAAGCACTTCATCATATTGATTTTAATACCATTGGATTATTAACCGGTATGATGATTATCGTTACCATTACAGCCGAAACGGGTTTGTTCAAATATCTTGCTATATGGTCCGCCAAAAAGGCAGGAGCTGATCCTTTAAAAACGCTAATTATGTTCGGGATCATAACGGCAGTAGTTTCAGCTTTCTTGGACAATGTTACCACCGTCCTGTTGATGGTCCCTGTTACCTTCAGTATTACTCGCCAACTGCAGGTGAATCCAATACCATTTTTAATAACGCAAATTCTTGCGTCAAATATTGGCGGAACCGCTACTCTGATTGGTGATCCTCCGAATATCATGCTTGGAAGCGCTGTTAAAGAACTAACCTTTATGGAATTCATTTATAACCTTTCAGCTATTTCATTTCTTATCCTTTTTGTGAATATTGCCATTTTGGCTTTCATATATCGAAAACAACTCAAAACATCGCCTGAACTAAAAGCAAATGTAATGGATTTGGATGAAAAAGAGGAAATAACCGATAAAGTGTTATTAACAAAATCGTTAACTGTCATCGGATTAACGATATTAGGATTCTTCCTGCATCAATTATTACATATTGAATCAGCCACTGTTGCTTTAGCCGGAGCTTTCCTGCTGCTTTTATTAACAGGCGAAAAGTATTTGGATAAGGCTTTAGAAAAAGTAGAATGGACAACCATTTTCTTCTTTATCGGACTGTTTGTCCTTGTATCCGGATTGGTTGAGACGGGCGTCATTTCCTTATTGGCAGACAAAGCTGTTCATCTTACTGGTGGAAACGTTACCTCCACCTCGCTTTTAATTCTGTGGGTAAGTGCGATTGCATCTGCATTTATAGACAATATTCCGTTTGTTGCCACGATGATTCCAATGATTAAAGATATGGGCGATCTTGGTATTCAAAACCTTGAACCGCTTTGGTGGAGCCTGGCACTAGGGGCATGTCTCGGTGGGAACGGGACCTTGATTGGCGCGAGTGCCAACGTCATTGTGGCTGGGTTGGCAGCTAAGGAAGGACATCATATTTCATTCGGTAAATTCTTGCTCATCGCCTTTCCATTAATGATTCTTTCAATTATGATTTGTACAGTTTATATCTATTTGAGATATTTAATTTAGGAGGGGATTAGATGAAGATTGAGTATAAATTGAACGAGAAACTGATTGAATTAACGGAAAAGAAAAATGGAGATGATTTTGAATTCTCCATTACCCTTCTATCAAAGGAACAGAAAAAAGGGATTGAAAAAGTCCGCCAATATTTCGACGATAATAAGGTCCTGACAGACATTCATTTTTACATTCATGCCAATAACCGCTATCAAGTGATCGTCAGAAACGACTTTTATAATGAGTTTTTAATTCAGCTATTTAAGGAACAATTTTTGCTAGAAGTAAAGTGGGTATAATTAATGACGGCTGCCATTCAAATGGCAGCCGTTATTTTTTCCATTTCAAACATTTGATGAAAAGGGCAAAAGGAGCTGCCCTTATGGGGACAGCCCTTACCTGATATTTTTTATTTTTGTTGAGCATGATCAGGTGTGCCAATTTCACCCGCATGGTCTGGTTTTCCAACAGCTTTTCCTTGATTATAAGAAAGACCAAATCCGTACTCGTATTTGTTACCAGCTTTATTTACATAAGAATAATTCGGGGTTTCTTCAGGTGCAAAGCTAGGGACATCACCAACTTCATTTTCAACTGCTTCAGCACTAGCAGGGATGGCCATCGGCAGCTTTCCAATCGGGTTAAATTCGCCGCGAATGACATCTATTACTGCTTCAGGCTTCGTTCCGTATGTGGCTAAAACAGCGGCCGCATTTGGTTCAATTTGATTAATTAACCATGGGCTGATAAAGTTGATTGCCGTAATTGTTGGAACAGTTTTTTGAATTTCAACAATTCGAGCCACATTCGCGATGCCTGTTTCAGGACCTACTGTGATTCGCGGATTGTTATCCCAGTTGGATTGTGCCGGTTTCACCCAAACAAACGCATGTGTTGCTTCCGCTAGTGAATCTACGATGGTGATAGAGGCATCGTGATTTTTAATGGTCTGTTTTAAATTGGCTGTTGCTGCGGCTGCATCTCCGCCAGTGAACATTTCAACATAAAGCTTCACTTTTTGCAGCTTAGCATCTTTTAACGGCAAGATATTTTTATCGTTGCGTAATAAAACAACCGACTTAAGGTGTGCTTCATCTGCTAATGCTTGAGCCTTAGGATCTGCGACAACATCCAAAGCTTGCTGCGGATTTACATATGGGTCTTCAAATAGACCTAAATTCATCATTTCTGTTAGCAATAGGGTCACAGACTCGTTAACTTCCGATTCTGGTAGTAAACCTGATTTAACTGCATCGATAATTAGCTGCGGGTCGGATGAACCTGAAATAATATCGGTCCCTGCCTTTATGGCCTTCGCTACTTTTCCTACCGGTGATAAATCTTCGGCACCCCAAGCGTTGTTTCCAACAGCACCCGTATCAGAGTTTACATATCCTTTGAAACCAAGGTCATTTCGCAAGAAATCCAAAATTCCTTTGTTTAGTGCAAAGCCGACTTCTTCAAATTGCTGAGTCGAACTATATTTAGGCAATCCTTGATCGGCACTGTACTCGTTACTTGGATACGCATAATATGGCATAACAGACGTTACATTTGCCTTGATTGCTGCCTTGAAAGGAGGAATGTGATAGTTTAATAAGCTTCCCGCAGTTGGATATGGATTAAATTTACCTTCTACAAAGTGTGGATCCAAACCGTTATCACGCGCCCCGCCGCCAGGGAAGTGCTTGACCGTAATCGAAACACTGTCGCTGCCAAGCTTTTCGCCCTGGAAGCCGGTTATGACGTTATATACCATGTCTGATGCTAGAGCAGGGTCCTCACCAAAGGTGTCTTCGATTCTTGCCCATAATGGGTCTGTGGAGACATCGGCTGTATAACCATAAACCTTGCGAATGCCGGCCGCTCTCCATTCCTTAGCAGCAATTTGTCCGAATTCCTTAACTGCTTCTGCGTCTCGGGCTGCTGCAAACCCTAGCGGCCCAGGCCAGAAGGTGTGCATACCTGCACCGTCACTATTATTAGTGTAATCTGTGGAAGCATGGTTACGAGGGTTTGAAGTGACAACAACTGGGATACCCAACCTCGATTCCTCTGCTAATTCCTGAAGCTGATTTGTATATTTTGCAATCACATCGACGGTCGGAGTTTGACGGAAGATGACATGGCGCATATTTTTCCCAACAATCATCGGATCATCTGCACTTACATATCTTCCATCAGCCGGGTTGGCAATCGGAGTGTGCGTGTTAATTAACATCATGCCCGCCTTTTCAGCCAAAGTCATCTTTGACACCAGATCGGCTACCCGCTCATTAACAGGTTTTCTCCAGTCCTCATAAGGATCTAAACTCCTGTCACCATCTAAATCTCTGAATTGCTTCCCATCCGCTGTCAGAACGCCTTTCTTTGCTGCCTCAATTTCTGGTTGACCGGTAACCGAGTTAGCTGCAATACGATATGTAACCGTATCTGCCCCGCCGTTTCCGGCATTTTGTGAAGCTGGGTCAACATACCCCAAGTCTTCATTACTATTTGCACTTACCTGCGGGACCATGACTGGAGCTAACAGAGATAAAGCAAGTGAACCCGTAAGAAGTGTTTTTCTCAGTCTTGACGTTTTTCTAATTTGCTTTGATACTGACGCCATTTTTCTTCCCCCTATTAATCGGTTTTAGTAAACGCTTTCAACCATAATTTTAAGAGGATATCGAATGATAGTAGTATAGGATTTTTTTTGCTATATTTGTGTTTTTTTAATATTAAGAAAAATAAGTCTATTGACCTAATTCTAAATTACTATTTTTAAAAGCGAAAAAATGAGTCATTTTATAGACTCCGTTAGTCGCTTGATTTTCTAAATTCAGATGGAGAACTACCCGTAATTCTTTTAAAATTATTACTAAAATAAGCTAAATCCGAATAACCGACCCGTTCCGCAATCTCTGACATGCGTAATGATGTATTCTGTAGCAATCTTTTACTCTCTTCAATTCGCAGCTCCGTGATGTAGCCAACAAATTTTTTATTGAACTGCTGTTTGAATAATTGACTTAAATAGCTGGGATTAATATGGACATGGTCTGCGGCAGCCTTTAGAGTTATTTGATCTAAAGGGGTTTTTTCTATATATTGTAATACCCTTTCAATGGTAGATGATGGAATTGTTTCATCCAGTACTTGAGCAATTTTTCTACTTGTCTCTTCCTTATTTCGTTTAAATAACCATCTTTCCAGGCATTCCTTTAATTCTTTTTCGTCAATCGGTTTAATAAGGTAATCCGTCACACCGCTCCTCAACGCCTGATGCGCTAATTGGAACTCATGATGAACACTAATGATAAAACAATCCAGTTTCTTGTTTAACTTCGATAGTTCATTCGCCAACGAAAGCCCGTCCATTATCGGCATTTGGATATCTGTAATGACAAGGTCAACGTCATTTTGCTTGATCCAGTCCAGTGCCTCCAAACCATTCCCGCATTCATGGATAATTTCTAGAGGAAGTGCCAACTTTTTGATTGTCCACTTAAGGGCTGTCCGAACCCACCTCTCATCGTCAACCAGTAAGATTTTTTTCATGTGCTCACCTCTTTCCACTTTTTTAATAACCGTCAGTCTATCAATCTATAAAAAAAGGCTTTGGAAAAGTCCAAAAGCCTTTTTTAAAGGTGAATTTTCTATGGAGGCAAAACAAATGAAAAAAGCTTTTAGGAAAGAACCTTATTCATACTTCCGCTTTGATAGCCAATTAAATCAAGTGTTATATATTTATAGCCAAACTCTTGTAAATTACGCACAATGGTATCATGATTTTCAAGAATGATTGCCATATCTTTAGGCTCTACCTCAATTCGAGCGATATCCTGGTGAGTTCTTACGCGAACCTGGCGGATTTGCAAGGATTTTAAATAGTATTCTGCTTTTTCCACCTTTGTCAGCTTTTCTTTCGTAATGTACTCACCATAGGCAATCCTCGAAGAAAGACAGGCGAACGATGGTTTATCCCACGTCGGCAAATCAAACTCGCGGGAAAGCTCGCGGATTTCTTCCTTATAAAGGTCTGCTTCCTGAAGCGGGCCGCGAATTCCCTTCTCTTTAGCAGCCTGCATGCCTGGACGGAATTCATTCATATCATCGGCAATAACACCATAAATGACATTTTTAAAACCCTTTTCTTCCATGACAGGGATTAAATGATCAAACAAGCTGCTTTTGCAAAAATAGCAGCGGTTTTTACTGTTTTCTGCATAACCGGGAATCGCTAACTCGGAAGTTTCAATTACCTGATGCTTCACGCCGATTTTTTCCGCTAGTTTAATCGCCTCTTGAAGCTCGCTTGATGGATAGGTTTCTGAATCGGCTGTAACCGCCAGGACCTTCTCAGGCCCTAATGTCTCGAAGGCAGCCTTCAACAGAAACGTACTATCCACACCGCCTGAAAAGGCAACGACAACGGAATCCATTTCTCGGAGAATAGACTGTAATTTACTGTATTTCTCGGTAAGCATTGTCCCCTCTCCCCTCGGGTAAATCAATCTATTTATACTTCATCATTGTTATCTTATTAGGGAATTGACATCATTATGTTTAAATGGTCATTGCTCCGAAACCGCCATCCACACGGATCATTGCGCCTGTCACAAAGCTTGAGGCTTTCTCAGACGCAAGCCATACAGTTGCCCCTTGAAGCTCTTCAGCTTCACCAAAGCGGTTCATTGGTGTATGGCGCATAATGGACTCGATCCGCTCCTTGTCCAAAATTTTACGATTTTGTTCAGCAGGGAAGAACCCAGGGATAATCGCATTGACACGGATTCCATTTGCCGCAAATTCACGCGCTAAAAATTGGGTCACGCTATTAAGTCCGGCTTTTGATACAGAATACGTAAAGACGCGGGACAGCGGAGTTGTCGATGAAACAGACGAAATATTAATAATGCTGCCCTTTCTGTCCTGTTCAATCATTCGCTTCGCAAAAATTTGGCAGGTCATCACAATACCTTTTAAGTTTATATCCATGATTTTGTCATACTCATCCATGTCAAGATCAAAGAATGGAGTCGCACTGTTGGTTCCTGGTGCATTCAAGAGAATGTCCCAGCCGCCAGCCCATTGTTCGATTTCAGTTGCTGCGTGCTGCAAGGAATCCTTTGAACTAACATCTGCTTGGAAAGCCTTCGCTTCCCCGCCAGCTTCGACGATTTCCTTTACAACCTTTTCAGCTGTTTCAAGATTGCGGCCGACAATGGCAACCTTTGCCCCATGCTCTGCTAATCCTTTTGCCATAGCTGAGCCTAATACGCCATTTCCACCTACGGCTACAGCCGTTTTTCCGGTTAGGTCAAATAAGTTTGTCATATTGTTCTCCCCCAATTTTTCTAAAATAAATTTCCATTTTCATCAAAGTTAATTTCATATAAATCTGAAACCTGCTCCATATTTGGATGATTGGCTATATAATCGAGCAAAGCTTCAGAAACTTCTATTTCACTGATCTTCAGTGTATTTTTAATGCGCACCATTTTCACTTTGGTAAAATCTAAAATATTACACGTCTTAACGGCAGCTTGAATCGCCTGTTTATCATTCGGCAGTGTGGTGGCTATTTTTGTAGGCGACACAACCGTTGAAGTTAAGCCGTTGGCATATGTTCCTTCTAAGTCCATATTGTCCACTAGGCGTTGAGTTGTAAAATCAGCAGTACCTACCCCATTGGCATTTCCTTCGGATTCAGGAGTAACAGATAGCACGACCATTTTGTTAACATCAGGGCCGCCAGAGGCGTACGGAGTAGGATAACGTCCGGTAATATTCGGGTCCATTCCATCACCGCTGATATTTTTACCAATTTCATCAATCACAAGAACATCCAATTGATCAAAGAAAAGCTTAGGCAATAGCTCTTTTGCTTTTTTCTGCAGGTCAGCTTCCTTTTCGATAATTTCTGCAGGCGTAAGAACGTCCACTGCTGCCACTTTATCAAAAGCATTTTCAACGGATGCCACACCAAAAAGAACAGGCTTTTTCGCCATGATAACCTTGGCCATTGCCGGAACATTTTCCGCCATATACTTAAAGCCTAATTGATGGCAGGCCTCTGCGCCTCTTTGCTTACCTAAACCAATGCTGATCATTTTCATAATGCCGCTTTCAACAGGGCCCCTAAAAGCAGTATGTGGTTTCACCCGGTTGATAACGACAATACCATCAGCTTCTGAAGCATATTTATCAATATAAATTGGCAAACCATTTGGCAGTTCGTCAATTTTAACCACTTCCATCGAGGAGCGGATTTCACAGCCAACACTTTCTTCTGTGACGCCAAGATGCGCTAACACTTCACGCTGTCCTTCAGCAGTTGCACCGCCATGGCTTCCCATGCTTGGAACAATAAATGGCTTCGCACCAAGTTCCTTTAAGAATCGCACCGTCACTTCCGTTAGTTCAACAAGCCGGTCAAGTCCCCTGCTGCCAACTGCCAAGGCAATTTCCATTCCAGGCTTAACTGTTTTTCTTATATGTTCTTGCTGTAATTTATCCATTAACGCATGTTCAAGATTATCAATTTTCTCGTCGCTAAAATTCACTTTCACTTTTGCCATCTTCGGCACTGGGATATCTTTTAGTAAGTCTTGAATAACACCCACAATTCTTCACTCCTTCTCTATATCTTTAGTGTTTCCTTATGAAAAATTTACATGTACGGCCTTTTTTCAAGATCTGTTACGCAGTGTAATCCCTTACAAATATTACAAAAAAGAGATGTATTCCACCATTTAATTTAATTTGTTTATCAAACTAACAAATTCATTTGTATCATATCACTATCGTTATTTTACGTCAATTTATTTGCTAAAGTGTACTCTTATTTTTGGTGAGCCAATAACGAATTACCATGGTTGTTGTTTTTGAAAATTGCCTGTACCTTATAACTCCTGAAAAACGGAGAAAAACAGCGAAATACTAAGAAAAAGGTAGATGAAGTACGCTTTCAGTAACTTTGTTTTCGTTTTCACCTCGAATGTTTCCGTTTTCAGCCACTTTGTCAAAATCCTTCCATTCCCTGATAATGAGAGTATCAAATCACTAGGAGGAAATAAACCATGAAAAAGCTTATTAAAACAGTTGTTGAGTTGATCGAAAAGCACGGAGAATTCGTACCATTCGATTCATCAGAACCAGTAATAGCCAATCCACAAAAATAAAATAGTGGATTGGTTTTTTTATGCAAAAAACCTTGCATTTATATAGATTCTTTATCTTTATACTTATAGGACTTTGGAGAAAAGCCATAATTCTTTTTAAATGTTTTTAAAAAATAACTTTTACTTTCAAAGCCTAACTCAAATGCAATCTGTTCTACTGACTTTACCGAATGATCCAGCAATTCTATTGCTTTTTCCATTTTCATTCTTGTCACATATTCAATAAAACCTTCTCCCATTTCCTTCTTGAACATTCTACTGAAATAACTAGCATTTAAATGTAAATGGTCAGCTACTTCTTTTAGAGAAATTTTTTCACTAAGGTGGGTTTGTACATATTTTTGTGCTTTTAAAACATCTTTATTTCTTGTTGTCAAATTAATGGACTTTACTTGTTCAAGGAACTGACCACAGAGTTCTTCTAATACACATTCTAAATGTTCAAATGTTTCGACATCCTGAATAAAATGGTCTGTCGACGTATTTGATTGGGTTTCAAAATGTTTTAAAGCGCTTATGCATAATTTAATATCAAATATTAATTTATTTGCCCAATCTTTTATGACTGCCGGAGAATATTTCTTCTCTTTTATATTAGTTAATTGTTGGTACAAACTCTCTACTATTTGATCTTTTTTATCTTTTAAGATCAACTCTTTTAGTTTCTGTGAAATCTGTACATAATCATGAAAAATAGAATCGCTTATATAGGAAATTGGGCGAAAATATTGAATACTGCCATGTTGATAATAAAAACGTTGATCTTTATTTTTAAGTAAAAGTTGGATATTTTCGATTAATTGCTGGTGCTTCACATTTTGTTCTCCGATAAAAGAAGTAATACTAATGTTTAAAATCGTACGGATTTTCCTATGCATTTCTTTTATCATGAGTTCGATAAACTGATTTATATCCATCGTTTTGTTTCTGTTCAATGGAATAAGAATAAGAAATGTATCTTTTAAATAAAAAATCTGCACCTTTTGACGAACTTTTGTCAGTACTTCATCTATTAGGTTGTTTACACGATATTGAAGCAAGGTTTCATTTTCAAACTCAGTGATCGCTTTTTGATAATGATCAATAAAGCATAGCACCGGTGTATAATGCTCGTGTGAAAGATCCATTCCCAAAAGGTGCTCTTGCTCTTTCCACCAATCCGCTTTTTCCATATTCTGTTCTTTCATTAGCTTTTCAATAACATTTGATTTGATATTATTTTTCTCTAGAAATGTGGTGATATTTAGGTGCTTATTACTTGTATAACGTTCTTGATCGAACTTTTGCTTTAATCTCTCAAGTAAAGCAATAATATCAATCTCTTCCATAGTCTCTTTTAAAATATAATCATAGACTCCTATTTTTATAGCCTTTTGTGCGAAGTGAAACTCATCATGACAAGAGAGGATGATATTATACGAGTTGCTGTTTGATTTTTTCAGCTGCTCTATTAATTCGATTCCAGTCATTTTGGGCATCCCTATATCGGTTATCAATACATCATAGGAATTCTCTTGCAGATATTTATAAGCCAAACTACTATCTTGAAAATGCGCGGCTATCTCGAAACCATAGTCCTGCCACGGAATCATTTTCTTTAAAAATTGAATAACGAAAACATCATCATCAACCAAAACTACTTTGTACATTCCCATTCACCCCTTATGCACTGGTATTTTAAATGTTAATGTTGTTCCTTCCCCTTCCATACTGTCGATCCCCATTTGAAATTCTTCTCCATAAATCAATTTCATCCTTTGGTAGACGTTTTGCACTCCTATTCCATTAAACGATTGATGACTTTTAACATAGTCATGACGATATGGTTGAAAAACTTTCTCCCTCAATCGCTCTAATGTGAGCTTGTCCATACCTTTCCCATTGTCTGTAATGATGATTTCCAAGTACGTATGACTTTGTTCAATTGCTCTTATATTTATCGTTTCTTTTCTATTATTAAACCCATGAATAATAGCGTTTTCGATGACTGGCTGTAAGAAAAATCTTGGTACTTGGAAACGAGAAGCTGCTTCGTTCACGTTGATCTCCAATTCTACATCATGCTGGTGGCGAAAATTCATTAAATCTACATAATGCCTTACAATCTTTAACTCTTCTTCAAAAGGAATAAATGCGTTATTACGATTGATCGTCATTCTTAGGAGTGCGGATAAAGAATAAATGAGTGAAGCACTGCCGGTATCTCCCTCCATTTTTACTTTTAAACGAATCGCATTTAAAACGTTAAATAAAAAATGCGGGTTGATTTGTGCTTGAAGCATGTCTAATTCAGCATTTCGTTTCGCTTCTTCCTGTATTTTAATCTGTTCAATCATTTCCTCGATGGTATCAAGCATATGATTAAAGCTGTGGCCTAATTGAGCGACGTCATTATTTCCAGGAAGATGGATCCTGGCTGATATGTCACCCTGTTTGATTGCTTTTGTCACATGATGTAATCTTGTGATTGGTTTCGTAAATTCACGCACAAGCAAAATTAATCCAATTAAAAATAAAACTAAAAAACCACCTTGAATCAAAATGGTCGTTCTAGTTACCATATTGATTGAACCAATTGTGTCTTTATATGGGACAAGGCTGACCAATCTCCAATTTGAATAGGATACTGGATAAGAAACCATTAAATGCTTCTCTTCATCATAGTCAACAATTTGATAATGATCGTTCATCACATCGTAGGGTAATTTCATTCCTACCTCATCTTTATCCAAACTTGAATAAATTTCTCCTGTCTTATTGGTCAAATAAAATTTTGCCCTCTTTTCACTTTGAAACTGACTAAAAAGCTTTTTAATCTCATTTTCTTTTAAACTAATAATGATATATGAATTTAAGGAATCAGAACTTTGAATCCTTCTTCCAATCGTAATAAGATACGGGTAAGTTTCTCTATCAGATTTAATGAAGGTTGGATGTGCACCCAGCCAATAGGTTTGGTAAAAACTTAAGTGGTCCAATTTTTCAAACCATGGTTTTTCTTTGAATTGTAAAGGATTAAAATCGATTCGTGAATAATTGGTGTAATATAAGTCATTTTTAAACAAAATGGTAATATACATAGGCATTAATAAATCAGTAATTCCAGACAATTCATTTGATATTCTTATATAATTAAGAGCTATTTCTTGTTTTACGCTGGGTGAATCTGCATCAATTAACTTATGTGATTTTAGTAACTGATTCATGTTCGAATCAAATTGAATATAGTTAGATGTATAGATCATATCGTCAAACATATTCTTTATTCCTAATTCAAGCATCCGTAAATCATCTTCTGATTGTTTGGCTGCACGTTGTTCTAATACGTCTTTCGTAAAATAATTTGAAACGATGTAGGTACTAACCCACGGAAAAAAAATGCAGAGAATGACGGAAATAATTAATCTCGTTCGAAGCGACATTTGCTTTATTTTTTTCCAAAATAACTTCACTGATGATCACCGCTTCCAATAGTTCAAACAATAAAAATAGAGAGAAAACATGTCTGTTTTCTCTCTATTATAGCATGAATATTCTAATTATTTATTAGCATCTACTACGGCTTGTACTTTTTCCTTGATGTTTTTCATGGTTTTATCAAGATTCTGCTCTCCAAGGAGATATAATTCCACCTCAGCACCAAATTCATTATAGGCTTCCGTAATATATGGAGGTGGAGCAATGACTTTACTTGCCTTAACAGAGGTAAGTGCATGCTTCAATGATTCCATATCAATGGCATCAGGTTTTTTGGCTCCATTTACCACTGTTTCTAACGCTTTGTCCATATCTGCTTTCTTCCATGACGGTGTCCAGATTCCTTGTTCCACAATCCCTTCAGTTGTCAACCAACGCATAAATTCATATGCCTCTTGCTTGTGTTTTGAGCTTTTGGCGATTGAAATTAAATCCCCGCCCATCTGTGCTACAGGTTTATCACTTGCCTTATCTTTTGGCCATGGTGCCCAAGCAATTTTAAATTCTGGTGTAAATTGACCCCATTCTGTAATCATAAAACTTCCGGAAGGAACCATTGATGCGGATTGACTAAAGAATTGCTGACGGTAGTCCATTTTTTGCGATAAAATTTCTTCAAATGGAACAGATGATTTATCGACATTTTCTAACTGATTTCGCAGTTCCAGTGATGCGCGCAACATCGGATCAGCTGCGTTCGATGTGCCATCCTCGTGCAAGATCATATTATCTTCTGCTTTACTCATTAATTTTAAAACAGAATGAAAGTTATGCCATGTGTGCAAATATGAACCATAATGACCATCCGTTGTCAGCTTTTTAGCATATTCGGCATAATCATCCCATGTCCAATCAGTCGGAACCTTTAAGCCGGCTTTATCAAGATGTGTCTTATTCAGCATAACGAGCATCGTGACATTTTTCATTGGTAAGCCATAATACTCACCCTTAAAAGCTGGATAGCTATAATTGTATTCTTTAGTAACATCAATGCCTTCTGCTTTAGTAAATTTAGTGATTGGTTCAACGAGTCCTGCATCAATTCTTTTTGCTAAATCTTGAGAATTGTTGAACATAATCAAATCCATATCATCGCCTGCAGAGGCCATCAAATCTAACTGTTTGAAATAATCCACAGAGCTCATGTTTTCTACCAGTGGTATGGATTCGACTTTTATTCCTGGATGCTCTGCTTCATATTTTGCAATGACACTATCCCATTTTCCAACATCCTCATTAATCCAGTGGACAAATTTTAACGTAATTTCCTTTTTAGATGAATTGGATTTAGAATCATTGGATGAAGCTTTATCGTTTCCTGAGCAGGCCGTTAACAGAAATAGTGCAAAAACAACTAACAATATTCCCCATTTTTTCATCTTAATTACCCCCTTTAATTTATTGTTTTATATCAACTCCCTATAAAAATAGAAAGTCCATACCATTTCTACCCTTTTACTCCGCCCAGTTGAATACCTTCGATTACGTTTTTCTGTCCGATAATGAAGATAATCAGTAATGGTAAAATGGCGGAAACAGATGCAGCCATCATTAATGAGTAAACGCTGCCATGTTGATCTGAAAAACTGTTTACACCTAGTTGAATGGTATATAATTCTTTTGTTCTAAGGAAAATTAATGGATTTTGGAAATCATTCCAAGTCCAAATAAAACGTAATATAGCATAAGTTGCAATCGCAGGTCTTACTAATGGTAAGGCGATCGATCTAAAAATTCTAAAATGACCCGCACCATCCATTCGCGCTGATTCTATGATTTCATTACTAATTCCAAGATAGAATTGGCGCAGCATAAAAGTTCCAAATACACTAAAACTATTTAATAGAATAAGACCTGTGTGTGTATCATAAAGACCAAGCCATCTATATAAAAGGAATTGTGTAACTAACAACGTTTGCGGTGGTATCATGAAGGTTGCTAATACGATTAAGAAAATGAAATCTCTTCCTTTAAAATTAATTTTGGCAAACCCATATGCCGCTAAGCATGAAATTGTACATGAAACTAATGTCGTTAAAACCGTTACCTTGATTGAATTCCAGTATAATAGTAGGAACGGCAATGACCCCGTCCAAACTTCTTTATAATTTTCAACCGCATTCCAATGCTTAGGAATCCATTGAATCGGAAAAGTTAATACATCCTCTTCCACTTTCAAAGAAGCAGATATCATCCAAAAGAATGGCATTAGAAAAGCAATTCCAATGAAAACCATAATGATGGTCATGATCAACTTTCTCATATCTAATCTTTCTACCATCTGTACTGCTCCTTTCAGTTTAATAATTCACCCATTTTTTCTGACCAAGAAATTGAATATAAGTAATGATCAAAATAATCAAGAACATGACTAAAGAAATTGCGGAAGCATAGCCTGTTTTTAATTCAATAAATGCTTGCTGATACAAATAAACAACTGGTGTTATGGTCGAATTTGCTGGTCCGCCATTTGTTAAAACGATGATTAGGTCAAATACTTTAAAACTAGAAATTACACCTGTTACAAACAATAAGAATGTAGTAGGTGACACTAATGGGATTGTAATCTTAGTAAATTGAGCCCAAGCACTAGCCCCATCCATTTGTGCTGCTTCGTATAGTTCTTTCGGTATGTTCTGCAAACCGGCCAAGTAAATGATTAAATTAAACCCAATTCCTGTCCAAATCATAATTAACATAACAGAGGGCAAGGCAAAGGTAACGTCTGCGATCCAACCAGGTGGATTCTCAATCCCAAGCGACATCAGTAATTGATTAATAGGGCCTTTCGTTGGATGAAATAGCACCTGAAATACCACTGCAACGGCTACAACGCTCGAAATAAACGGCATAAAATAGATCACCTTGAACAGATCTTTCAAATAAACATGTTTGTTAATAATCACAGCTAAACCAAGAGATAAAATTAATGTAATCGGCACCGCTAAAATTAAGATAATATTATTGATTAAGCCTTTAATAAATAGTGGATTGGAGAGTAATTTCGAGAAGTTTTCAAATCCTACAAATTTAGCATTTTCATAACCTGATACAAAATTCCAATCGGTAAAACTTAACACAAAAGATGCGAGAATTGGAAATACTACCAAGATGGAGGTCCCAATAAACATCGGTGCAATAAATACGTAACCTGATAAATTCTCCTTCCACCCGCTAAAAGCGGCACTTTTTCTTCTTTTTGCCAGCTTGTTTACCTTATTTTTAGTTATTGGTGCAACTTTTGTTTCGGCCTTTACTTCGCTGCCCACGATTTTCACCTCTTTTTCTTTGTAGAAGATTTAGTTATCTTTATTGTAGGTTAAGTATAGTTTTTGATAACGCTTTCAACAATGTGGAATTTTTACATTATTGAGAAAATTTTTACTAGTTTTATCACCTCTCCAATTTCAGATGTAAAATCTCTAGATACTCTATTTAGTTCATGCTTTATTTTTACTTTTCAGGGAAAATTTTTACTTCCTATCGAAAAAGGAAAACTAGTCTTTCTGTGCATGATATATTTATAGAAAAGGAGGGAGCAGCATGCAATTAGGTTCATTTTCAAATGGTATTTATGTGGTTTGTAATTGGATAGCAAGACTAGCTTATTTAAATTTATTATGGATCCTCTTTACTTTAAGCGGATTCGTGATATTTGGTTTTTTTCCAGCTACTATAGCGATGTTAGCTACATTAAGACAGTATCTTTTAAAAAATCATCCACCAGTATTCCAAACTTTTTGGCAATATTATAAAAAGGAGTTCCATAACAGTAATAAATTAGGGTTAATATTCGTTGCGTTCGGCTCTATCTTGTATGTAAATATCACCTTTTTACAATCTGCATCTAATGAAACAGCTGCTTTTCTTTTATATTCCAGTATTATCATGAGTTGTATTTATTTTCTCCTCATTTGTTACACATTGGCTTCTTATGTTGAATTTGATCAACCATTAAGAACACATATTAAAAATGCACTTCTTATTACAATCTACAGTCCGATTCCAAGTCTTTTTATGATTTTTGGAACTGCTGCCATATACTTTGCAGTTGCCACTATATCGGGATTAGGGTTCTTTTTCAGTGTAAGCCTATTAGGTCTTGTGATTCTCTCTTCAGCAAGTCTAGCCTTTAAAAGAATAACAAGAAAACAAGAAGAAATGAGTAATGAAACATAAATCTAATTTTTATATTTCACTTTACGCACACAAAAAGAGGCTGCCACTTATAACAGCCTCTTGTTTTATTTTCTAATATTTTTAAAACCAATCAGAATAACCTAGTTTTCTTAAGTGATTAGCTGAAATCTCCAAGCAATCAAATGGGTCACGGCCATAGGTATCATCTTGTTCTACCAAGAAATACTGTGCCCCGCTTTCAAGGCCTGCTTCCATAATACCTTTAATATCAAGGTTTCCTTCGCCAAGTTCTGCAAATTCAATCGTATTCGTGAATAGGTCAAAGAATTTACCCATATCCTTGAAGTCAATTTCACTTGTATCAATTTGTCCAATACGATAATCCTTCAAGTGCAGGAGTGAGATACGGCCTGTATATTCTTTAACAAATTCTACAGGATTTACGCCCGCTCTTTGAATCCAGTGAACATCTAATTCAAACCCAAGCTTAGTGGTGTTATTCTTAATAATATCCAACAAATACTGACCATCATATTTTTGGAATTCTATGTGGTGTGTGTGGTAATACAATTCAATTCCGTGTTCAGCCAATCTGTTAGCCATTTCTTCAGCCTTCCCAATAAACTCCATGATTTTATCTTTATGACCGATAGCTGTTAATGGCAGCATACCTATACGTAAGAAGTTACAATCCAGGGTCTTGCAGTCGTTTACGATTTTTTCAAAGTCACTTGTCAATGTCTCACCAGGCATTCCAGGAAGCATTGGCTCTACCGCAGCAGAAAGAGCCGCAATCTTAATATCAAAATCTTGACTTGCCCTTTTTATCTCCGCTACGTTCTCTGGAGTCATAGGAATTTGAGAAACTTCAACTGCGTGATAGCCAAGCTCACTTACTTTTCTCATTGTTTCATAGGCACCTAGCTCTTCCACTTTGCCTTTTAGCATCATCATTTGAACGCCGATTTTACCCTTTTTCATTGATTATCCCTCCATTTTAACTGCTTGTTTTATCTCTGAAGATTTACGTATAGCATCAATCATTGAAATAGAAACGAATGCATCCTTCGCATGAACATAATCATGAGAATTTTGGAGAATACATTGATAGAATTGGTTAATGGTTTTGAAATGGCTTGCCCCGTAATAGAATTTTGCACCTGGCAGTTTCGCATCTTCCACCAATACTTCTTTTTTACTTTCTTCTGTTACTCTCACCAAGATGCTGTCTTTGATGTTGAATTTTCCTTTTTCTAACAATACCTCAAGCTCAACGCTTGAATTTTCTGCATTTGCATTAGTAGCAAAGAATAAGCCCTTCGCTCCATGTTTAAAATGGATATGGGCCGATGCCGTATCTTCCACTTCAATTCCATAGTCCAATAATTGATTTACAGATCCTTTAATAGAGTCGATTTCACCGCCAATAAGCTGCATTAAATCGATGGTATGCAATGCTTGGTTAATCATCACACCGCCGCCGGCCAATTCCATTTTGCCGCGCCATGGTTTGGCATCATAATAAGCCTTCGGTCTAAACCAAGCTACCAGACCTTTTACTCCTGTAACCTTGCCGTATTCACCGCTCTTAACGATCTCTAGAAGTGTCTCAAACGTTTCATTGTATCGGTTTTGTAAACACACACCAATTTTAATATCACTATGTTCGTTCTCAAGTCTTACCAGTGCCTGTCCCTCTTCCGCGTTCAAGCCCAACGGCTTCTCTTGAAAAACATGAACACCTTTTTCTACACAAGCTTTTGTTACAGGGTAGTGCAGATAGTGAGGCAGACAGTTATGGACACAATCAAGCGCTTCCTTTTCTAGCATCTCGTGATAATCTGTATAAAAGTTTACGCCAGGTACGGTATCTTTTAAGGATTCATTTATGTCACAAACTGCCACTAGCTCAGTGTTTGGATTTGCTTGTATAGCTGGTATATGAATTTTAGAAATATCTCCAAGTCCTATTACCGCCGTTTTAAGCATATGCTTCTCCCCTTTTTTGAAACGAACTCAAAGCTGCATTAGCATTGAGTTCGTTTAAGGTGATTACTTTCTAACCGGATATTTACCTTCTTCTGCAATCCGTTTATTTAATTCTTCTAGGAATAAATCTTCATCAAATGGTACTTCCACTTCCTTGCCTAACCAGCTTGACAGATGCATCGCATTTGCAAGTCTAACACCATTAATACCGTCGCTGCCTGGTGCTAATAATGGTGTACCTTCTACGATCGCTGAAGCAAAGTCTTCTAATACAGCAATGTGCTGACCGCCCCAAACGCTTTCAAATTCAAGGACTTCCTCAGTGAAAATATCACCTTGACCGCCGCCCATGAAAATACTCATAACATCTTGCATACTCATGGTTGCGCTCATTTCATTTTCAGGCTTATTCAGGCGTTTGATAGTGATTTTTTTACTATCATCTACCACGATTTTTCCTTTATCGCCTAAGATTTCTAAGCGGTCTGTCCCCACTACATCATGCGTACAAGTTACAAATACACCAGTAGCACCATTTCCATAATCAAAAACTGCAGTTACATCGTCTTCAACAACAATATCTCTTTGATAGCCAAAGTTTGCTTTTGAATAAACCTTTTTAGGCATACCGCAAATCCACTGAAGCAAGTCAATTTGGTGCGGCGCTTGGTTTACAAGAACACCGCCGCCTTCTCCGCCCCATGTTGCTCTCCATTCACTTTGATCGTAGTAACCCTGCGGTCTCCACCAAGTAGTGATAATCCAGTTGGTACGGCGAATGCTTCCAATCTCACCATTATCAATAAGTTCTTTTACTTTTTTATAAAGCGGGTTTGTACGCTGGTTAAAGAAGATTGCAAACTTAACTTCAGGCTTTGTCGCTGCAAAGTCGTTTAGCTCTTTCACTTGTTTTGTATATACACCAGCCGGTTTTTCCACTAATGCATGGATGTTTCGTTTTAGTGCTTCAATTCCCATTTCAGGATGGAGGTAATGCGGAACAGTTGTAACGACTGCATTAACGTCACCGCTTTCAAGCATATCGATATAATTATCATAAAAAGGCACATCTGGATAAGTTTCTTGTGCTACTTGTTTTTTAGCCGGGTCATTATCACAAATTGCACCAATTACCATATTTTTAACTTTGCCTTCTGAAATGAATTTAGCGTACATACCACCTTCTGCGCCTAAACCAATAATCCCTAATTTTACTTGTTCCATTTTTACCGTTCCTCGCTTTCAATTTTTTTAAGAATTTCTAAAAGTGCTTCATATTGAAGTTTATAGCCGCCTGCACCATCAAGCCCTTTGTTGTCCTTAATGATCTCGGCCGCATCTTCAAGCTCTAAATCCTTTAATGAATCAAAGAGAACCAAATGAGGCTCTAGTGTTAAAAAGCCTTTGTAGCCCGCTTTAATAAATTGGCAGAGGAGTTCAGGAATTTTCCCTTCACCTGTACCGCAGACAACATTTTGATTATCTGTAGTAACCGCATCTTTGATGTGAATATAAACCACTTCATCCTTTAATAATTCATAGCATTCCTGGGTATCTTCACCGCATTGGACGAAGTTGGCAAAATCAAATATCGCCTTAAAGTACGGAGAATTAACCTCTTTTAATATCTCATGACAGCGTCGTGCGATATCTCCGAAAATATCCTTTTCATTTTCATGCAATAAAATGACATTGTATTCCTTCGCAATCGCTGCATATTCCTTTATTTTGCGAATAACATCATCGCGGTAAATATCAGGGTTGTCACCCTTTGGAATATAAAAACTAAAAATACGAATATATTTGCAGTCCAACAGATTGCTAATCTGGCATAGGGTTTCAAGCATTTCTTTTTGTTTTGCAAAGCCTTCTTCATCATTGATGAAGACCTTGCCAATAGGAGATCCAATCGATGATACAGCTATTCCCGCTTTTTCAAGACGCGGAAGGACATTTTCTTTAATCTCAGCAACGGTAAAGTCACCGATGTTTTTCCCATCAATGCCCCGCAAAGATAAATAACGCATGCCTAGATTTGAAACAACCTCAAGCTGTGTATCAAAATCTGATGAAATTTCATCTGAAAATCCTGAGATCAATAAATCTTGATTCATTTATAGCGACTCCTCCTTATTGCTGTGTTGCTGGTTGTAGTTTATTTTTTCGATAGTGTGACGGTGTAATGCCCACCTTTTCTTTAAAAAAGCGGCTAAAATGTGCAAGACTTTCAAACCCCGATGCACTAGATACTTCAGCTAAGGATAGATCTGGTTCCATTTCTAACAAGAACTTCACTTGGTTAAGCCTGCAGCCCATTACATATTCCATCACAGTAAAACCTGTGACTTCTTTAAAAACATGCGATACATAATATTTGCTTAAACTAAGCTCGGACGAAATACGGTCCAAACTAATTTTCTCTGTATAGTGGTCTCTTATCCAAGAAGCAATTTCCTCTACATGTACTTCCTTTTCTGTCTTCCTGCTGTTTACTTGCGCTAGCTCCTTCTTACTCATTTTATAGATAGCAAGCAGCAACTGAGTCAGCTCAAGCTTCACTTCAGCTTCTAATAGTTCACTCTTTTTACCCATACGCTGAAGCTCTTCATCGATTTCGGTTAGAAGCCCCGATATTTTTTTCATCTGCCCGTCCACATATTGGCCATTTTCATCATAGCGTGTACGTAGAAGCGGGTTGTTCAATTTTTTAAACGGCATTAACAAATTCGGTATTCCGAGTGTGGAAATCAAATCAGACAGCCATGTTGGAGAAAAATGAAGCACACTTCTCGTATAGATGCTCTCACCCCAGGGGTTGGCTTTATGCAAGGTCATGCCATCCAAAAGAATAATATCACCGGGTACTAGCTCATAGATCCGATTATTAATTAAATACTTACAATCACCACCGCAGAAAAAATAAATCTCATACTCGTGATGTGAGTGAAACTGAAAAGTATAGGATTCCACTCCGCGCATTCGATAAGATGCATAAATCCATTCATCTAATACTTTTCTTTTATATGGCAGGGAAATTAAATCTTCCACAGCTCTCACGCCTTCCCTAGTAGTAAGCGTTATCAAAGCTTACTTATATTTTACGCCTTAAGCTTGAGAAAAACATTCTCTGAAACTGCCTTCATTCTTATTAAATTTGACTGATATTGCTTTTTGTATTTTAGTTTAAGTAAAAAAAGAGACAAAACCATCCATTTGTTTGGAGGTTTTGTCTCTTTTTAGGTGAAAAAAGGAAGCTTATTCCATCCAGTTTGTATGGAAAGTACCTTCTTTGTCAATACGCTGGTACGTGTGGGCACCAAAGTAATCACGCTGTGCCTGCAATAGGTTCGCAGGAAGTGTTTCGGTACGGTAGCTGTCATAGTAAGCAATCGCACTTGCAAAAGATGGCACCGGAATACCGCGTTCAATTGCCAAGGATAGCACTTGACGTAGTGATTGCTGATAGCCTTCCACAATTTCCTTAAAGTATGGATCTAATAACAGGTTCTTCAATTCTGGGTCGCGATCGTAAGCATCTTTAATTTTTTGCAGGAATTGGGCACGAATGATACAGCCGCCGCGGAAAATCATTGCGATATCCCCATAGCGAAGATTCCAATCGTACTCTTCAGATGCTGAGCGCATTTGTGCAAAGCCTTGTGCGTAAGAGCAAATTTTACTCATGTATAATGCCTTACGAACCGCTTCAATCAACTCTTCTTTATTGCCCTCAAATGATTTTGCCTCAGGCCCATTCAATACTTTGCTTGCCTTTACACGTTCCTCTTTCATCGCTGAAATAAAGCGCGCAAATACAGATTCAGTAATAAGCGGCAGCGGTACACCTAAATCTAAAGCATTTTGGCTTGTCCATTTACCAGTACCTTTTTGGCCGGCAGTATCCATGATGACATCAACCATTGGCTTTCCAGTTTCTTCATCCACTTTTGTAAAAATATCAGCGGTAATTTCAATTAAATAACTGTCTAGTTCGCCTTTATTCCACTCGGCAAATACTTGATGAAGCTCCTCTGCATTTAAACCAAGGACATTCTTAAGGATAAAGTATGCTTCACAAATTAGCTGCATATCGCCGTACTCGATGCCATTATGAACCATTTTCACATAGTGTCCTGCCCCATTCGGACCGATATACGTACAGCATGGGTCACCTTCGACTTTTGCAGAGATGGCTTCTAAAATCGGTTTGACAAGCTCATAAGCTTCCTGTTTACCACCAGGCATAATCGAAGGTCCTTTTAATGCGCCTTCTTCCCCGCCGGATACGCCAGTTCCGATAAAATGGTATCCTGCTGACGCTAGTTCCTTATTCCTTCTGATGGTGTCCTGGAAGAATGTATTTCCGCCATCGATCAGAATATCGCCTTCCTCAAGAAATGGCTTTAAAGAGTCGATTGTGGCATCGGTAGCAGTACCTGCTTTAACCATTAATAAAATTTTGCGAGGCTTTTCTAAAGAGTTAACAAATTCCTCGACAGTGCGGGCACCAACAAAGTTTTTACCCTCTGCTTCATTTTTCAAAAATTCCTCTGTTTTTTCGTAAGAGCGGTTAAAGACTGCAACGGAATACCCTCTGCTTTCAATATTTAAAGCAAGATTTTTCCCCATTACAGCTAATCCAACTACACCAATTTGTTGCTTTGACATATGACAATCTCCCTCCGTTTATCGGTTTGGGCTCGCGGGCACCATTAATATACCATCCATAATAGCGTTTTAAGCAAAGAACATCAAGAAAGGCATTTCTAAATTATCGCTGTAAGAAATACTTCTCTGCATTGTGATAGCCAATATTTCTAACCATTTGCTCCATAAACTCCTGATTATTTGGCGCTAAGCCTCTTTCCACCCATTCTCCCAGAATGTTGCAGAGGATTCGACGGAAATAATCATGCCTTGCGTAAGATAGGAAACTGCGGGAATCTGTCAGCATACCAATAAAGTGGCTTAATAACCCAACATTTGCAAGATCCTTCATTTGTTTTTCCATTCCATCGATATGATCGAGGAACCACCAGCCTGAACCAAATTGAACCTTACCCGGAATACCCTCTTCATAGAAATTACCCATCATGCCAGCAAGAACAACATTATCCTTCTGGTTTAAGTTAAACAATACCGTTCTTGGCAATGCATTCTGTACGTCAAGAGCATCAAGAAAGCGGGAGATGCCTTCAGCAAAATTGGTTTCGCCAACAGAATCAAAACCTGTATCAGGACCAAGCAGATTTTTCATTTTCGTATTATTGCTGCGCATGGCTCCCATATGAAGCTGCATGACCCATTGTTTTTCCGCATACATTTTTCCAAGCTCCGTCAATAGGAACGCTCTATATAGAGTGATTTCTTCTTCATCAAGCTCTTCACCATTGAACTTCTTATCAAAAATTGGTGAAATCTCTTCTTTAGTCGTTTGTACATATTCCATTTTTTGAATATCATGGTCAGATGCTCGGCCGCCATTTTCATGGAAGTAATCAACCCGCTGTTTTAATGCTTGTAAAAACGAATCTAAAGAGTCCACCTTAATCCCGGATACTTCCGATAATGTTTCAAGCCATGTTTTAAAGGTTGGCCGCTCAATGAAAAGGGCACCGTCAGGACGGAAGGTTGGCGCAATGATGGCCTTAAACGTTTCATCCTTCTTCAACAATTGGTGGTATTCAAGAGTTGAAACTGGGTCATCTGTAGTACCGATAAATTTTACATTAGATCGTTCGATGAAGGCTCTTGGCCTGAATTCCGGCTTCTCGAGTTTTTCATTGCACTCGTCAAAAATTTCACGGGCGGTTTCCGGATTAAGAACCTTCTCGATTCCAAAAAACATTTTTAATTCCATATGTGTCCAATGATAAAGCGGGTTGCCAATTAAATGAGGCACTGTTTCCGCCCAGGCAGCAAACTTCTCCCAGTCATCAGCGTCGCCTGTAATGAACCTTTCGCCAATACCATGCATACGCATGGCTCTCCATTTATAATGGTCGCCGCCAAGCCACACTTCCGTAATGCTTCGATATGGTTTGTTTTCCCAAACCTCTTGGGGATTTAAATGGCAGTGAAAGTCAAAGATTGGCAATCCCTGCGCGGCATTTTCATAAAGTCCCTTAGCTGTTTCGGTATTTAATAAGAAATGATTATCTAAAAAAGCTTTCATTCTATTCCCTCCCAATAGTAAAGCTTTAGCTGTAAACCCTTTCAATTACGCTAAAAAAATTCAAAAAATACATATAGTTTAGTTTAATTTGTTTATTAAACTAATTAATTACAAGTATAAATTATCATGTTTATCTTAATTCGTCAATGAAGGAAATCAATAATATGTTTTTCCGCCATTTAATAATTTGATATAATAGAAATACTTATAAAAGTGTATAAAATGGAGGAACTCAATGATTACCGGTGATGCGGCATATATAAAAAAAATAAATCGTTCCTTAATCATTAAGGAAATTGTAAAAGCAGGAATGATTTCCCGCGCAGATATATCCAAAGTGACTGACCTGACGAGAGCTACCATTTCTGCCCAGGTTGCTGACCTTTTGGATGAAGGACTGATTATTGAGACACAGCTTGAGCATTTTTCTGTCGGAAGAAAGCCGATTATGCTTTCATTAAACAGCCATGCAGGCTATGCCCTTGGAATCGACCTTGATTATGGTCAAATATCCTTTACGTTATCAGACCTGCTGGGTCATCCTGTTACATCTACTATTATTAAAATAAACACAACAGACTATGCAGAGATTCTTCATATATTAGTTGAGCAAATTAAAAAATATAAAGCGGAATACACTGACAGCCACTACGGAATTGTCGGAATTGTCATTGCCATCCATGGCCTTGTTGGGAAGGACGAAGTGGTTCATTTTGTACCACGACTTGGATGGGAGGATATTCATTTAAAAACCGATCTTGAAAATGAAATTGATATCGATGTTTATCTTGAAAACAATGCCAACCTAAGCTCTTTTGCAGAACGGGTATTTTTCCACCATGAAACAGATAACCTGCTTTGTGCCACTCTCTATTCTGGAATTGGAATGGGAATGATGATGAAAAATGACTTCTTCCGCGGGCATGATGGCTTTGCTGGTGAGATTGGCCATATGATTGTTGTCCCTGAAGGCAGGCCATGCAACTGCGGCAATAAAGGATGCTGGGAGAAGTACGCCTCAGAATCAAGTATATTCGAGTATCTATCCGAAAAAAGACAAATGAAAAACCTATCCTATGAGGATATTCAAAAATGGCTTGATGAAGGTGACCAAGAAGTACACGAGCAGCTGGAACAGTTACTCTACTATCTCTCCGTCGGCTTAAATAATATGATTAATATTTACAATCCTGATGTCCTTGTGCTCGACAGTGAACTTCTAAGGATGTATCCGGATGCTCTTGATAAAATTAAGAGAAATTTACATTCGTCTATTAGTCATTACCGTGAGTTATCCATTTCTTCAATTGGGAAAAAGTCTTGCGTATTAGGTGCATGTGCCCTTGCGATTAAACATTTCCTTGGTGTTCCGATGCTGAATTTACCATTTGAACAGCAGGAGAATGAAACCGTTTCCTAACCCCCCCTTTAAAAAGGGGGTTTTTTTGCAAAAAAAAGAAGATAGCTAAGTTCCCTTAACTATCTTCTATCATTCATATTAAGAAGCTTTTCTCTTTTCAGCCAAATCAATAGCAAGCTGTTGTGTTTTTTTCTTATTTAATGGATATAGGAATACAAGAATTAAGAAAATTACAAGTAGAGTAACTGCCGGAACCAATGTGGCGAGTGTATGAATTCCATTCAATGTTTCCTGTGTTTGCGCCTTAAGAGTTGCATTATAACCAACTGATGCAATCGCAAAACCACCCACACCACCAGCAATCGCTTGTCCTACTTTACGGGCAAAGGAATAGATTGAATAAACAGTTCCATCTTCACGTAAACCAGTCAGGTATTCATGATAATCGATAACGTCAGTTACAAATGCCCAAACGACTAAGTTAAATAATCCGTAGCCAAACATGGCAATCGCTAAAATCCCAATAAATTGGTTTGCATTAAGGTTTGGAAGCAGATATAAAACGCCATATACAACAGCTGCGAGTAACAACCCTGCAGCAGCAACTTCTTTTTTCCCGAATTTAGCTACTAATGGCTTAACCAATGGCATTCCCACAAATACTGCTACAGATTGAATAAGACCAACCATACTTAAAGCTTTGGCATTGCCAAAATAATCTTTAAACAAGTAAACGTTTACTGCACCGATTAACATAAATGTCACCATGAAAGCCAATGATGCAATCAAAATCCACAGTAAAGGTTTGTTTTTTGCAAGGCCCTTTAATGTTTGACCTAAATTCACTTTTTCCTTTTTTGAATCAGTGATTGTAATACGTTCTACTGACATTTTGTAGCAAGCCATATAACAAGCAATGGCAAGTACTCCAAAAATGATGGCCCCTAATAAAAAGTGATTGGCATCAGCTTTATTATTGACAAACAGAATCATTGGACCAACTACGTTAATGATTAAACCAGCTAGGTTTCCTCCTAATGTTCTCCAACTTGATAGTGAAGTACGTTCAACTGGATCACCTGTAATTACAGAAGCCATTGATCCATACGGAATATTAACGGTGCTATATAATGTTCCCCATAATATATACGTTACAAATGCATATGCTTCATAAAATCCTGTAGACATTCCCGGAATGTGTACAAACATTAACACCCCAGTGACGACAAGCGGAAATGACATTCTAAAAATCCATGGTCTGAACTTGCCATTTTTTCCAGATTTTCTTGTATCAATAAAACGTCCCCAAGAAACATCGGCTACGGCATCCCATAGGCGGGCAACTAAGAAAAGGGTTCCTACAAAAGCAGGATTTAGACCATAAACATCTGTGTAATAAACCATTAAGAATGATGCTACTAAAATAAAGAAGAAATCGTTTCCAAAATCACCAAACAAATAACCTAATTTATCTTTCATTCCAAACGGACGAACTGCTGCTTTTTCTACATTAAAATCTGGTGCTTGTACTTTGGCACTCTGAGCCATGTTTCTTCCCTCCATAGTCTTTTATTTGTAATCCTTTTCATAAATGTTTAAAAATAATTTGTTCATCTCGAGATTGGTTTATACTTCCATTAATTTGTTTAATGAACTAACAAATTAATTTCTGTATTTGTAGAATACCACCGTCGACTTTTTTCGTCAATAACTTTTTGTAAGCGCTAATATAAAAAAATTTACCAATTCATATGTTGAAAACTATAATGGTCACCTAATGTTCAAGAACTTCACCTATTGTTCAAAATTGAGCAAAGTAAATTTCTTATAATAGAAGTAATGAAATCATTTAAACAGATGGGTTGTGTGTTGATGGAGAAATTACTTTATATTACCGCAAATCCAAAGGGTCTTGAAAAATCAAAAGGGTTGCAAATTGGGGAGGCTTTTCTCGAATCCTTTATAAATGAAAGGCCGGATGTAGAAATTAAGAGAATGGATTTGTTCCAATTAGATTTTGTCCAAATGGATGCCGATTTAGTATTTGCACGCGGAAAATTAGCAGGATACGGCTATACATTAGACCAGCTTTCAGAAAGCGAAAGGGAAAAAATCCTTAAAATGCACGCTCTTGCAGATGAATTTATTGTATTTGACTACTATGTCTTTGTTTCACCATTATGGAATTTAAATTCACCTGCGGTCTTGAAAGCATTCCTCGATAATCTGTTTATTGCAGGAAAAACCTTCACCCATACTCCTAACGGACCAAAAGGACTATTATCAGGGAAAAAGGCGATTCATATTCAAACCCGCGGCGGCCAATATACAGGTTCCCCTATCCAGGAATTAGAGTCTGGAGACCGTTATTTAAAAATTGCCCTTAACTTCCTAGGAATTGACGTCATGAATAGTGTCATTGCTGAGGGTTTGGACCTTTATCCGCAAAAGGTACCGGAAATTGTTGCCGCTGCCAAAGAAAAAGCACGTTTAGCCGCGAAGGAAATTACGGGCATTTCTCAGCCTGTCCTCCAATAATATGAATAGCTTCCCTTCTATTGGGAAGCTATTTTTGTATAAAAATTTCCCGGAAAATGTCGAAGCTCAACAGGCTTATTTCTTTATTTTTTGTAAAAATTTCCCTTCTTATAGTATAATCGGATTATAGGAACGAACCACTCCTGACCAAAAGAACATAGTAGCGGAGATTTCCGTTTTGTAACAAAATAAGACCTGGCAGAAGCCCGGTCTTATTGATTTAAATCATAGAAAATCTTCACGCTGTGGTGTAAAAACATCCAATATAATCGAGTCATCTTCAAGCGCTTTAACACCATGCATAGTATTTGAAGGGATGTAGATGCTGTCCCCTTTCACCACTTGCTGGACGTTTCCATCCAAATTGAACTCAAAACTTCCTTGAACAATATAACTTACCTGTTCGTGCGGGTGGGAGTGGATCGCACCAATGGCATCCTTTTGGAAGCTTACTTCTGTCATCATCAGGCTTCCGCCCCTTCCCAAAAGCTTCCTTTTGGCACCTTCTCCTGCTTCCACAGAATTTTCCTTATTTCCAAAGTAAAACAAGTCAATCACCTCAACATTACATCTTTATCTTGTAGCTTCTACCCTGCCTGCGATAATGGAATTGATCTCCTCAAGAGATGGATTCCCTTCCCAATCACCTTTAAATTGAGTTGCCAACGCTCCTAAAATATTGGCCCTGGTTAAAGCCATTTCTAGGGCTGACGGAGTCAAAGCAGCCTCATTATCTAAATACACAGAGAGGAACCCTGCTGCAAACGCATCACCAGCCCCGACCGTATCAATGACCTGTGTGACTACATGTGGGGCTGCTTTAACAGAATCGCCGTTGATAAAGCCAATCGAACCTTCGGCACCAAGCTTCAAGACAACTACTTTCGGCCCCATTTGCAGGAAACTCTCGCCATATTCTTCAATGGATTGTTGACCTAAAAGGAACTCTGCTTCCTCCACGCCTGGCAGAAACACATCACATAACGGGATAAGCGAAAGTAAAACACTCCGCGCCTTCTCCTCACTCCAGAGCTTTCTCCGTAAATTCGGGTCAAAAGAAATGGTCAGTCCCATATCCTTGGCCATTTCCATTGCTTTTCGGATAGCTTCGGCAGCATTTTCACTTAAGGCCGGCGTTATTCCTGTTACATGCAAATGATTGACACCATCAAACCACTCTTTTTGCACATCTTCTGGCTGAAGATTGCTAGCGGCTGAGTTTTTCCGATAATAATAAACGGTTGGATCCCCATAGCTTTTACTTTCTTTAAAATAAACCGCCGTAGGTTTTTCCGCATCACGGAGGGCATAGGATACATCTACTCCCTCTCCGCCAAGTGTTGACAAAATAAAGTCACCAAACGGATCTTTCCCTAGTTTACTGACCCATCTAACCTTCTTGCCTAAACGCGTCAGGGTGATGGCAACATTTGATTCGGCACCTGCAAGGGACTTTGTAAAAAGCGGCTCATACTTAATCCCTTTTTCACCGATTGTTTGAAAAAGAACCATGCTTTCCCCAATTGTCAGTACATCCGTACGGTTATTTGGCTGCATGTACCTGCACCTCTTTAGCTAGTCTAGTATACGCTGCAGCTAATTGTGTAATTTGCTCAAAATCACCTTTTTTAATTAACTCATTGTTTACTAGATTTCCACCGAGGCCAACAGCAATGGCTCCGTAGCCCAAAACCTCTTTGATATTGTCCAGATTCACTCCGCCTGTTACCATCATGGGAATATGGTTAAGCGGTCCTCTGATATCTTTAATATATTTCACACCCATTGAGCCGACTGGGAAAACCTTAACAGCGCTTGCCCCGAGGCGATACGCCCGGACAATCTCAGTAGGAGTCAACGTTCCAGGCCAAACTTCCACACCTTGTTCAAGTCCGTATGCCAATACCTCTTCATCCAGGTTTGGCGACACAATATATTCTGCACCTGCCTGAACCGCTTCCTTTGCCATCTCAAGGTCCAAAACGGTTCCCGCACCAATTCGTAATTGACTGCCAAATTTCCCTTTCAGATCATGAATCATATTAAGGGCGCCATCAGTGTTTAATGTCACTTCTAAAAATGAAACTCCGCCTGCTGCCAGGGCTTTGGCTGTGTCTTCGCCGCTGCCGTTTGGAATGCCGCGAATAATTGCCACAATTTTTTCTTGTTTTAATAACGAAACTAAGTTTTGCTCCATTGAAAACTGCCTCCATTACTGAGTTCTTTTCCGCAAAAGGATATTGACTCTATTTTATCAAAGCTTATAATGTTACACCCGTTTTAAAAATAGCAATCTCTCTAAAGTCATTTTTCTCATTGTTTACAAATTCACCGCTCGCCACTTTAATCACATAGTCAATAAACTCCCTTAGAACAACATCGGCTGACTTCTCGAGCAATACACCGGCATCAAAGTCAATCCAATGAGGCTTCGCTTCAAATAGCGGGGTATTGGTCGAAATCTTCATGGTTGGAACATAAGTGCCAAACGGTGTTCCCCGTCCTGTTGTAAAGAGAACTATTTGACAGCCGGCCGAAGCCAGCGCAGATGCGGCAACAAGGTCATTTCCTGGGGCGCTCAACAGGTTTAGTCCTTTTTTCTTTAATCTTTCGCCATATTTTAACACATCCGTCACAGTGGAAGTGCCCGCTTTTTGTGTACAACCGAGCGATTTATCCTCAAGGGTAGTGATCCCGCCCGCTTTATTCCCTGGTGATGGATTTTCATACACAGGCTGATTGTTGGCGATAAAGTATTGTTTAAAGTCATTGATTAATTCAACCGTTTTTTCAAAAACCTCTTTATTTTCTGCCCGTTCCATTAGAATCGTTTCCGCCCCGAACATTTCAGGCACCTCAGTTAACACTGTGGTTCCTCCCTGGGCAGCAAGGAAATCTGACAGTCTTCCAAGCAATGGATTGGCCGTGATTCCTGATAGGCCATCTGAACCCCCACATTTCAATCCAATTTTTAGTTCGGATAATGGGACCTCTTCGCGCTTATCGCTTTTGGCATTTTCATAGATTTCCTTTAAAAGCTTAACTCCTTCCTCAATCTCGTTGCCAACCTCTTGGGAAGCGAGGAATTTCACACGGCCTTCATCAAATTCGCCAAGGCTTTCCTTAAATTCATATAAGTTATTATTTTCACAGCCAAGTGCTAACACGAGGACGCCGCCAGCATTAGGATGAAGGGCTGCATCCTGCAAAATAGTCCTTGTGTTGTGATGGTCGTCGCCAAGCTGGGAGCAGCCATAATTGTGCTTTAATACCAGGACATTTTCAAACGGGCTGATTTCGCCCACTTCCTTTTGGAAACGCTTGATGATCGTTTCTGCGACACCGTTGACGCAGCCAACAGTCGGAACGATCCACAATTCATTGCGGATTCCGACGGTACCGTTTTTCCGCCTGAAGCCTTTAAAGGTCCGGTTCTCATTTTTATAAGGATTTTCGGCTAGCTTCTGGCTAAATTGATAGTCTTTTATTCCATCAAGATTGGTTTTTGTATTTTGTGTATGAACATGCTCACCGGCAGACATTACTTTTGTGGCATGCCCGATTGGATAGCCATATTTCACGATAAATTCATTTTCTTGAATGTCCTTAACAGCAATCTTATGTCCACGTGTCAGGTCATCTTTAAGCTCAATCTCACGCCCATTGACCGAAATGGATTGGCCTTTTTGTAAATCCTGCAATGCAACAACAACATTATCATTTTCATTAATCTGGATAAATTCCAACATTGCTTAAATCCCCCTTATCTTGCCGTTTTCTCCTTTAAAACTGTCTCAAGAGCCTGCTTCATTCCCTTTGTTTCGATTTCGTACAAATAATGGGTAACAGCATCTGTTAGCCCCGTAACAGAATTTAAGTCCATTCCCCAATTTTTCTCGTATCCAAAAACTGCACGAACAATTTCTTTTAGACTTTCACGTGATCCATCAAAGCTGTCCCATTGCGTTTTGAAAAACTCAAGAATGTCTTGGTCATCACTAAGATTAATATCTTCCGCACCTCTTTTTCCCTTATAAAAAGCGATCAATGCAGCTAGTGAGAATACTAGTTTTTTAGGCAATTCCTCTTTACGGTTGATATATTCTAATAAAGATGGCAGGTCTCTAGTTGTATATTTAGAGATGGAATTCAATGAAATACTCATTAGAAAATGCTTGATATATGGGTTTCTAAATCGATCCAAAACATCCTTCGCAAAAGAAGCTAATTCTTCGGCCGGAAGATCTAATGTCGGAATAATTTCGTCAAAAATCAGCTCTTTAATAAAGCTGCCCATCACCGGATGCTCGACCGCTTCGGCAACTGTTTCTAAACCGTAAAGGTAGGAAACTGGTGTCATCGCCGTATGAGCGCCGTTTAAAATCCGCACCTTTCTTGTCCGATACGGTGTTAGGTCATCAACAAACATGGTGTCTAATCCGGCCAAATGGGTTGGAAATTCTTCTTTTATCCACTGAGGCCCTTCAATGACGAAGTTGTAGAATTGTTCACTGGCCACGACAAAATCATCTTGGTAGCCAAGCTCTTCCGTCATTTCTGTGATCGTATCAACAGGAAAGCCTGGAACGATCCGGTCAACGAGGCTATTGCAAAATGTATTGGCATCATTGATCCATTGAACAAATTCCGCACCAAGGTTCCAAGCAGCGGCATATTGGAGAATCATTTCTTTTAGTTTCTCGCCATTTTTTTCAATAAGTTCACAAGGAATGATGATTAACCCTCTGCTGTTATCCCCGTTAAAAGCCTGGAAACGATGGTAGAGAAAAGCCGTCAACTTTCCAGGAAAACTCTTTTGAGGGCGGTCCTCCAAGCGATCCGTTTCCTGATAGGCGATCCCAGCTTCTGTTGTATTGGAAAAAACAAAGCGCAGCTCTGGATTTTGCGCGAGTTCAAGATATTTTTCATATTCCGTATAAAGGTTTAAGCCTCTATTGATGGATTGGATTAGGGTATGCTCCTTCACCGGCTTACCATCCTTCATCCCTTGCAAATAAAGCGTGTATAAGCCATCCTGGGCGTTTAATTTTTCTACCTTTTCATACCCGCGTGGCTGAACAACCACGATACTGCCGTTAAAAAGGTTAGCTTTATTCATAACGTCGATTTGCCAATCAACAAAAGCCCGTAAAAAATTTCCTTCGCCAAATTGCAGGACCTTTTCCGGATAGGATTCAATGCCTTGGACGGTCTTTCGATTAAGTTTCTGCATGGTTATCTCTCCTTTTATGCACACGTGAACATTTTTGCAATTTATAAAACCGTTTAAAAGCTACCCGCCCTTTAAACGGTATAAGTTTACTTCACTAAGGATACGGATACAGACTTTCTGATCACTAATTCCGTTTCAACAAAAATCTTATCACCTTTGTGTTGATTATTTTCAATCACTTCAAACAGTTTTTCAGCGCCAAGTTTACAGATTTTTTCAACTGGTTTCTTGACAGTTGTCAAAGGCGGGTTTGTATACTGTGCCGAGGCTATATCATCAAAGCCTGTGATCGAAATATCCTCCGGAACCTTTAACCCTTTGGCAAATGCCGCATGGAGAGCACCGACTGCCATATCATCATTTGAGCAAAAGACGGCGGTAGGCGGATTGTCTAAGGCGAGCAGATTTTCCATGGCTTCATATCCGCTTTGCAAGTCATAATTTCCTTTTACCATATACTCCTTGCGTATTGGGATATCATTTTCCATCAATGCCTGCAGGTAGCCTTCCCTGCGTTCCAGTGTGGATTGGAAGCCTGTAATCCCTTCAATAATCGCAATATTCGAATGGCCATTTTCAATCAAATAGTTTACAGCATGGCAGGAACCTTCGTGGTCGTTCGATAGAATGTTTATAATCGATTGATCATTGATTTCCCGATTCATCACCACAAGCGGAATTTTTTGATTTAACACATGATAAATAAAGGAATTATCAGCGTCACTTTGGCTCATTAAAATAATCCCGTCGAACCTTTTGCTATGAATCGTGGAAAAGTCTTCATAATCGTCAATCCCTCTGACGAATAAATTGTAATCCTCATTGATGACGGCATTTACACCAGTTACCGCATCAGCAAAGAAACTGGAAGATGTTCCATTGGATATGCTCGTAAAGAAAAGGCCGATGGTATAAGACTTTTGAGTGACAAGGCTTTTGGCATTAAAGTTTGGTGTATAGTTAAGCTGAGCGGCTATGTCAAGGATCTTTTTCTTCGTATTTGGCTTGATTAGCGGACTGTCATTCAAGGCTCTGGATACAGTCGTATGGGATACATTTGCTAATCTCGCGATATCTTTAATTGTAACCATTTTGTTTCACCCTTTATTTACCTTCCGCTTTTCATTTTACTTGGAATAACGCTTTTTGAAAAGACGAGAGACTAAATTTGCGCTCTCGTCTTTTACATGAAAATTATAATTCAAAGCCAAAGTATTCGTTTGCGTTTTGATAGCTGATGCCTTGAACAATTTTACCTAAAAATTCGATGTTATTAGGTACTTCGCCATTTTCTACCCATTCAGCAATGAGGGCGCAGACAATTCTTCTGAAATATTCATGTCTTGTATAGGATAAGAAGCTTCTTGAGTCAGTCAGCATGCCAATGAAGCGGCTGAATAGGCCCATATTGGACAGTGATTTCATTTGCTCAATCATGCCAGCTTTATTGTCATTAAACCACCAGGCTGTTCCGAATTGGATTTTCCCTGGGACTCCACCGCCTTGGAAATTGCCAATCATGGCGGCAATGATATTGTTATCGTTTGGATTTAATGAATAGATAATCGTCTTCGGAAGTCCGCTTTCCTGTTCGATCAAATCCAGCAGTTTAGCTAATGGCTTTGCAATGTTCTCATCATTAATCGAATCCCAGCCCGTATCCGGCCCCAATACCTTAAACATTTTTGAATTCGTATTACGTAATGCATTAATGTGAAGCTGCATAGCCCAGCCTAATTCCGCATAATGTTTACCTAAAAACTTGAAGGTATAGGTTTTGAATTTCTTTTCATCTTCTAGGGAGACTTTATTCCCCTTCAAGGCTTCGCTGAAAATCACTGCTGCTTCTTCCTTCGTAGTGTCAGCATACAACATTTGATCAATGGCATGGTCAGAAACCAAGCAGCCAACAGAATGGAAGAACATGATTCTTGACTCAAGTGCTGTTAAATAGTCATCATAAGAGTGAATAGACACTCCTGAAACCTCTTGCAGCTTTTCAACCCATGGGAGGAATGTATCACGGTTAATTTCTAATCCTTTGTCAGGTCTGAAGCTTGGTAAAACCTTGACAGCAAAACTTGAATCTTCTTTAAGTTTGAGGTGGTATTCCAGGCTGTCCACAGGATCATCGGTTGTGCAAACTACTTTTACATTTGATTTTGTAATGAAATCCCTGGCGCCAAAGCCCTCACTGTTTAATTGTGCATTTACTTTCTCCCAAATTTCTGGAGCACTTTCCTCATCAAGTAAATCATAAATTCCGAAAAATCTTTGTAATTCTAAATGAGTCCAATTATAAAGCGGATTTCCAATTGTCATTGGAACGGTTTTTGCCCACGCCATGAATTTGTCATAGTCATTTGCGCTGCCGGTAATGAATTCCTCTTGAACCCCATTTGCCCGCATTAAACGCCATTTATAATGGTCACCATATAACCAAGCTTCGGTAATATTTTTAAATGTTTTATTTTCATAAATTTCCTTTGGACTTAAATGGCAATGATAATCGATTATTGGCATTTGCTTTGCATAATCATGATATAAACGGACAGCAGTTTCATTTTTCAATAGAAAATTTTCATCCATAAAGTTTTGCATATGTCCACCATCTTCCTAGTAAGTAAATTATTGTTAACGTTAACAAATTGATTGAAAAAAATTTGTAGTTAGTAGCAACCTTTTTCGATAGTTTAGCATAATGTTAACGTTAACATTTATGATTTTATTTTACCTTAGAACAGAATAGATTGCAATCGGTTTCAAATAAATGCCAAGTAAAACCTGGATAGAAAAAAATCTACACAGGTTTTACGATGGAGGAAATGTTTAGCTTGTCCGGACCCGCTTCCGATATTCAGATGGAGTCACTCCAGTTTTACGCTTAAATAAATTACTAAAATACGTAATATCTGAATAACCCAGTCGATCCGCTATTTCAGAAATCCTTAAGGAGGTTCTTTCAAGCAGTTTTTTTGCTTCATTCATCCGGATTTCAAGAACAAAGTCAACAAAGTTCTGTTCTGTTTTATCTTTAAAAAGCTTACTTAAATAACTTGGATTCAAATGCAC
This sequence comes from Neobacillus sp. GCM10023253, assembly GCF_042653105.1. Taxonomy (NCBI): domain Bacteria; kingdom Bacillati; phylum Bacillota; class Bacilli; order Caryophanales; family Bacillaceae; genus Neobacillus; species Neobacillus sp. GCM10023253. The sequence continues at coordinate 71,670 of NZ_JBHSHV010000019.1, read as the reverse complement.
GTAGTTGGCCGCTTCAGATAATGTGACCTCTCCTGGAACTTTGCTTTTGACGTATTGAATGACCTTCTCAACGGTGGATAATTCTGATGGATCGGCTTCTTTTTGGGGGGCAGCTGCCGTTTCTTCACTTTCCTGGCGATGCTTTACCCATTTGTCCAGACAATCTTTCAATTCTTCAAGCTCTACCGGCTTAAGCAGGTAGTCAAATACCCCTGACCTTAGGGCATGCTGTACATACTTAAAATCATCGTAACCGCTGATCATAATACAATCAGTACGAGACTCGCCATTTGCCAATGCCGTAACGAAGGCTAACCCGTCCATCACGGCCATCCTTACGTCTGTCATAACGAGATCAGCCGGCTTTTCCTTTAAAAAATCCAGAGCCTCCAAGCCATTGGTGCATTCCCCGATTACCTCAAAGGGCAGCTCTGCCTTGGCGATTGTATGCCGCAGTGCTGTGCGAACCCATTTCTCATCATCAACCAAGAGTATTGTGTACATGCCATCACTTCCCAATAAAACAAAAAGATTTATGTTCTTGACTCCTGATCCTTCAATCAGCTACCCGATAAGCCTGTTCATAGGCAAGCGAATGCTTATGACTGCACCAATGCCTTCCTTGCTTTCAACGCTGATGCCATACTCGTCGCCAAAAAGGTGAACAATTCTTCGATGTACATTCACCATACCGATTCCGGGCCCGCCTTCCATGACATCTTTTTGTCTTAGATTCTGGCGGATTTCTTCCAGCCTCAGCGGAGAAATCCCCACTCCATTGTCCTGAATTCTAATAATATAGGCCTCCTCTGATTCCTCAAGCGCCGTGATACTGATTTTTGAGATGCCTCCGGACGGTTCAAGCCCATGCTTAAAGGAATTTTCAACAATCGGCTGAATCGAAAATTTGGCAATGGTCTGTTTTTTCGCCCAGTCAGGAATCGAGAATTCATACTCGAATTTATCAGCAAAACGATGCTTCTGTATGCGAAGGTATACCTTTGTGTGGAGAATTTCTTCGTCCAACTTTACGATTTGCGAATTATTATTAATATTATAACGCAATAATTTGGCCAATGCCGCGGAAATATCCGATATTTCCTCCATTCCATTTTCCAAAGCCATTCCGCGAATGGTTTCTAGAGAGTTAAACAAAAAATGCGGGTTAATTTGCGCCTGAAGTGCTTTCAATTCAATTTCCTTTTGACGCAGCAGCATTTCCGTTTCCCTGATTTTAGAAAGATATACTTCATCTACAAGCTCATTTAATCTGATGAGCATTTTATTAAACCCTTGTGTTAGATCGCCAATCTCATCTTTAGATAAAACCTCGACCTGGCCGCTGAAATCTCCCTTTTCCACTCGCCTCATCATTTTTTGCAATCCGATTATCGGCTTTATGATATTTTCTGCCAAACCCGCACCGAGGATGATAGCAATCAGCATGGTGATGACCGCCATAATAAAAATGGTATTTCGAATATTGACAGAACTCTTGATTAGCTCTTTATAGGGAATGGCTGTGATGACAGTCCAACCAAGAAACCCGGAATGGTTATAGGTGAGTAATTTCTTTTGTTCCCCGCTTGTAACAAAGGAACCGCTCTCCCCTTGAAGAATTTTTTGCATATTTTGCAGTGACGCCTTCTTCCCCAGTTGGGAAAAGTCTGGATTATAGACGTAGTTTCCCTGTGAATCTACAATATACATAAACCCGGAATGACCAATATTGACTTGGCTGGCAATTTCCTTAAACCTCTTAAAATTAACATCTACCACTATAAAACCGACCGGTTTCAGGGTTTTTGGGCTAAACAATCTTCTGGCAATGGAGATAACATGTTCTTTGTTCTCGTTATCTTCAAGTGTACGTGTAAAAATAACTGGTTCAGCTGTTTCGGGCAGGATTCTATCAAAAAACTTCGGTTGAAACGCCTCCATTGGATGAAACCGATTGTAGCGGACATCGATTGCATCGACTGTAGCGACATGATTCAAGGAAATTGTAATGTTAGCTATGTCCGATCTTGAATAGGCAGCATTTTGCAACACCTTTTTGATATTAGCTGTCCCGCCACTTGAGTTTAATTCCTCTTCGGTCGTCATTTGGAGGAACCGATTCACCGCTTGGTTATTCAAAATTTTTAATATTTCAATCTCAAAATCACCCACATAATACTCAATATGGGTATTTACCTGCCTGATGATTTGCCAGCTGTATGAACGTGCTTCACTCTCAAGTACTTCCACTGATTTCTGGTAGGAAAAAAAGCCGATAAAACTAATCGGCACAATCACAAAAAGTGCAGAAAAAACAAACAGCTTACGAACCAGTGACTGATCTTTCAAGAGCAGTGCGTGCGCTAGCCGCTCCAACATATTTCTTCTAAAATGTTCCATAACTCACCTTATTTCTATGTTACATGAAAAAAGAAAGACTATGCAAAATGAATTCATTTTAAGCATAGTCTCTCCAGTTATTTTTTCCTTACATTTAAAATTATTTTCTAGCTGCGTCGATGGCATCAAGAACATCTTTATAGTCAGCACGATACTTATCGATTACAGGCTTAACTTTATTTTGCCAAGGCTTAACATCTTTAACCTCAACAATCTTCACACCAGACTCTTCAATTTTCTTCTGGGAATCTTTCTCCATTTTATCCCATTCTGCACGTTCTGTTTTCACTGATTCAGTAGCAGCTTCCTGGATAATCTTTTTATCTGCATCACTTAATTTATCCCAAACAGTTTTGCTGGCTAGTAGAATCTCAGGTACACGCTGGTGACCGTCAAGAATTAAATTCTTAGCTACCTGATAATGGTTAGCAGAAACATAGCTTGGTGTATTGTTTTCAGCTCCATCGATAACGCCTGTTTGAAGTGAGCTGAATACTTCTCCGTAAGGCATTGGAGTGGCACTGCCGCCTAGTGCTGCAATTAGGTCAATATTAATCTGGTTTTGTTGTACACGGATTTTTTGGCCTTTCAAGTCATCAACGCTCTTGATAGGTTTAGTAGAATAGAAGCTTCGTGCACCAGAATCATAGTAGGCAAGACCTTCCATTTTTGAAGCTTCTAAGCTCTTTAACATTTCCTTACCCTTGTCACTGTTTAAGAATTTCCATTCATGTTCGGAACTGTCAAAGATATATGGAAGACTGAATACACCTAGAGGTTTACTGAATTCAGCCAATGGTCCGGCACTTACACGTGTGAATTCAACCGCTCCCAATTGAACTTGTTCAATGACAGATTTCTCATCGCCAAGCGAGCCGTTCGGGAATACGCTAATTTTAATGCGGCCATCTGATTTTTTGTTCACAAGCTCAGCAAATTTCTTATCTCCTAATACAGTTGGATAGTTATCAGGATGTGTATCAGCCAAACGGAAAGAGTATGTTTTTCCTTCTGATTTTGCGCCTTTATCTCCATCAGTTTTTGCTTTATCTGCCGTTCCACCACATGCAGCAAGAATTAAACTTGCCCCAAGGACTGTACTTAGCGTTGCTGATAAACGTTTTGTAGACTTCTTCATTATAAATCCCCCTTCTAAATTTTAAAATTAATTAGATATATAGATAACTTTTGAAACCGATTTTAATGGCCTAACACATGTGGCAGCCATAGTGAGATGCTTGGAACATAGGTTAAAAGCATCAATGCTGCCAGCAGCACCAATCCAAACGGTGCCATTGCCTTGGCGGCTCTCATGATTGGGACTTCGCCTATGGCGGAGCCAATGAAAAGAACCGTTCCAACCGGAGGTGTTAGAAGTCCAATTCCCAAGTTCAACATTAGAATGATACCGAAATGAACCGGATCCATACCCATTGCCGTAACAACAGGAAGCAAGATTGGTGTCATAATCAGGATAAGCGGTGCCATGTCCATGCCGCATCCGAGGATGAGCAGCAATACGTTGATAATTAATAGGATAATAATCGGATTATCAGAGATACTTAACAATCCATCTGTTACCATATTAGGAATTTGTAAGAATGCTAGTACATAACCTAAAGCATTGGATGCTGCAATCAGGAACAATACCATGGAAACCGTCCTGAAGGTACGAATCAAGATATGCCACATCCGGCTGAACGGAATTTCCTTGAAGACAAAGAATGTTACAATGACCGCATATAAAACAGCGATAGCACCTGATTCCGATGCTGTAAACCAGCCCGAGAATATTCCACCCAAGATGATCACGATCGGCATGATTGAAATAATTCCATCTTTAATGACTTTTGGTCTATCTTTTTTGTCAATGACAGTTGTTTGAGTGAAGCCTTGGCGGATAGCCAAAATGCGGCTTACAATCATAAGCGTTACACAAAGCAGGATTCCTGGTACTACACCCGCCATAAATAAGGTTGCAATGGACACACCGCCGGAAGCAAGAGAGTACAAAATTAAGTTATGGCTTGGCGGAACAACTACACCCTGAATCGCAGCAGCAGAAGTTAAGCCAGTTGCAAATTCTTTACTGTATCCTTTTTTCTTCATCATCGGAATCATTACTGAACCAATTGACGATACGTCAGCAGCAGCAGAACCCGAGATATTTCCGAACAATAGACAGGCAAGGACGTTTACCATTGCCAAACCGCCGCGGACCCGGCCAACTATTAGCATCGCGAAGTTAATTAAGCGAGCGGCTAAGCCCCCTTCATTCATTAACTGGCCAGCCAGAATAAAGAACGGGATTGTTAATAATGCAAATGAGTTTACACCCTGAATCATCCGTTGTCCAATTACCTCTAGCGGCATGTTCAAGTAAATCATAGTGAGAACAGTTGAACCTGCCAATGTCAGCGCCACCGGAAAACGCAGCAGCAGCATGATAACAAAGCTTGAAAGCAGAATGATTATGGCAATTGTTGTTTGATCCATTGTTAGTGGCCACCACCCTCTACGTTATGTCTTCTAGTGTCAACACCAATTAATTGCAAGAAAGCGTAAATGATCATCATGAAACCGGTAATCGGCATGACCGCATATTCCCAAGCATTAGATAATTTTGTTGCTGGCAGAGTCGATTCACTCATTAAAACGGTAAAATCCCAGCCATATTTCAGCAAATAATAACCGAATGCCATCGTTGCAAACGATACCACTTTATCGATGACCTTAATCACCGCTGGAGGCAGTTTTGCGGTAAAGGATTCAATGGCTAAATGCAGTTTTTCACGAACGCCTATGGCAATTCCCATAAACGAAAACCAGCATAACAATAACAGAGTAACTTCCTCTGACCAAAACAGTACGAAATTAAACAATTTTCGAGTAAAAACCTGCAGTGTTACGATGATAATCATGACGACCAGTGAGCCTATCGCCACTTTTTCAAAAAGACTATCAATGAACAGACAAAATCGTTTTAGCGCGTTCACTATCTAATCCCCCTCTTTTTTTGACTTTTTTAATTCTTCTTGATTTTGTAAGTGCTTTCTAAAATTATTGTAAATGTTTTCATTCCTATCGTTAACCCTGCTGATTTTAGATTTTTTTATACTTTTTTTAGGTCAGCTCACAAATTCGACAAAAAATGGACTAATTTTTTAAAAAAGAAGAACAGGGGATTAGCCATATGAAGCATTTCAACAAGAATGAAGAAGGACACAATTGAAGGAATCTTCGAGGGAAATGTCCCTCATAAGACCGATGAAGGACAAATACAAAGGAATCCAAGAGAAAATGTCTCTCATAAAGGCTGCACACTTAGCAAGGTTGGAAAAAGTGTATGGCTAAAATGCAGGTTGATTTACCTCCCTGTTGATTGGAGCGGAGGGCACTCGACTCCTGCGGGAAATAGAGGTCACTGGAGACCCCACAGGCGCTACAGCGCCGAGGAGGCTCCAGGACCTCCCCGCGGAAAGCGAGTGCCCGGAGCGGAAATCAACAGGCCCATTAACAGGGACAATCAATTTAAATTTGGTAATTTAAGTTTTTAAATCTCCTTTGTACTACGCTTCTGCTTCATTCATTTCGCAAGCGTGAATTTCACAATTTATGATGGCTTCATCGAACGTTGTTGCGGTACCAGTGATTCTTGCAGAACCGTAAAATTTGCGTCCCAATTCGATCGCACTTAATTTTAAGTTCTCATTCTCCGGGTCCTTTTCCAATTCTGCCAATGCCTCATAATACTTGGATTTATTCTCCGAAATGGTTGATGATTTAAATAAAAAGATGGGTCCGAAAACGATAAAAGCGGCTAAGATAGGTGTAGCATAATAGAGTAAATGAACCATTTGAATCCCTCCGATATACTTTTTCCACATATTTGTCGTAATTTTGAGAAAAAAAAGGTAAAATTTGTTGAAACCTGCTGAATTTACCTGTAAAATTTTCCTAACAGGTCATTTGGATGGTGAAGTTAATGGAAGTAACAAAACATCTTTTCTTAAATCTATCCATTTTAATCATCTTTCTCTTTTTCAGTTTTATTTTTGTCGACAAAAGTAAAAAGATTACCCTTTCTAAGTCCTCGTATATCGTATTTTTTATTGTGATGCTGTGGATTTGCATCCAATTTTCCTATAATCCTATTTCTTCCGCTAGATTCGATTTAAGAATCATCCCACTCGTCATTGGCGGATTATATATAGGTATTGGTCCGATTTTGGTAGCGGCTGCCATTATTATGAGAAGCTTTTTTGGAATTAATTCTGGCTTATTCTTAACGACCCTGCTTTTTATTCCCTATGCCATTGTTGTTTGGCGGATTTTCCCATGGTTTTGGAAGCAAGGTCCTGGAAGACGCATTTTCATATCTATTTGCTTCGGAATGACTTTGAGTGCTTTGACAGTGATGGGCATGGTATTATCGGATACCCATGCTTATTGGCTCGATGTTTGGATCGCATATTTAATAATCCCCGCACTTGGAATTGGAATTATCTCCTATGCTATTGAATTCATTCAAAAAAATATTGAAATGAGACAGCAATTAGTAAAGGCGGAAAAGTTAAAAGCGGTGGAACAAATGGGTGCGGCCATTTCACATGAAATCAGGAATCCTTTGACGGCGGCAAGCGGATTTGTACAGCTTTTGGAGGATGACCATCTCCCGAGGCAAAAGAGAAAAGAATACTTATCCATCGTCAAGGAAGAACTAAATTCTGCAGAAAGAGTCATCCAAGATTATTTGACTTTTGCCAAGCCTTCCATCGAAACGTACGAGGAGCTTAATCTTAAAAGTGAACTCAAGCAAATCATCAATATTGTCCAGCCTTTAGCCAAACAAAATTCTGTCGAGATTATTACCGACTTTTCAGTTATTGGAATGATTAAAGGAGATCGGCAAAAATTTCGCCAATGCTTTGTGAATGTTTTAAAAAATGCCATTGAAGCAATGCCCAATGGAGGATATTTGAGTGTATCAACTGAATTTAATCAAACCTATGTAACGATCTGTGTCAATGATACAGGCATGGGCATGACAGACAAACAAATCGAACGGCTTGGAGAGCCGTTTTACTCGACAAAAGGGAAAAATGGCACAGGCCTTGGTATGATGGTTGTCTACAGTATTGTCCGGGCCATGGGTGGAACCATTTCGGTAGAAAGCAAAGAAGGCGTAGGGACAACCTTTTTATTCAAATTTCCCACTCTTACATCCATTTTTAAAAATCAAATATGATGAAAACCGACGGTACATTCGTGCCGTCGGTTTTTTTGTGTTTTCTTACTTACCGATAAACATCTGCGACCAATGCTTGCCTGTTTCTTCAAACCCTACACCAATATGAGTAAAGTTAGGGCTGAGAATGTTTTTGCGGTGGCCTTCACTGTTCATCCAGGCATTCACTACCTCTTGTGGGGTCCGCTGTCCTTGCGCAATATTTTCTCCTGCTGATTTATAAGTGACACCAAAGTCCCTCATCATGTCAAATGGTGAGCCATACGTTGGGCTTGTATGAGAGAAATAGTGGTTTTGCTGCATATCAAGGGCCTTCTTTTGAGCGACACTGCTTAACTGTGTATCCGCCTTTAAAGCTGGAAGCCCATTTTTGCTACGCTGGGCATTCGTTAAATCAATCACCTGCTGCGCATATTGACCGACTGTGCCAGTAGCCGGTGCAGTACTTTTGGCTGGTGCCTTAGGCTGCGGCGCCGGTGTCGTCTGCTTCGGTGCCGGTGCTGGTGCCGGTGCCGGTGCCGGTGCTGGTGCCGGTTGAGTCTGCTTTGGTGCTGGTGCTGGTGCTGGTGCCGGTGCCGGTTGAGTCTGCTTCGGTGCTGGTGCTGGCGTCGGCACGTTTATGTTTGGCATCTGAGACTGCAGGAATGGCTGTGCCTGCTCAATCACGCCCGATTGGAACCAATTGCCTTGACTAGGGTCAAGACGGACAAATTGATATTTGGCATCCTTGATTAAAACAGCTCTCGTGTGTGGATATTGATCGCTGTCCAAATTCGTGAAATAAGCCGAAACCATATCATCATTGGTTCGTCTTATTTTTCGATTATCATTAAACAGATTTGCATCGAAATCCGGGTCGTTGTTGTCATTATTTGTATAATCTTCCGTCAGTGGACCATTATGGTCAATCCCATCATCCCTGCCATTACGAACATCGAAAATGCCATTATTTCGGTTGTTCGTATCCAGAGCCACCCTGTTGCGATCGTTAATGTCATTTCTGTCATTGTTACAAGCGGCCAATCCCATTGTAAGCATGGCAGTTAAAGCTAAGCTAGCTGATTTTTTTATCAATTGTAATACCCCCTTTTGAAAAATTTTTCGCTTGCTTACTTATTTTCTAAATTTCTTAAGGAAAGTATTAATGGAAATTAACGTCTTAAAACACAAAAAAAGCCCGCGATTTCGCAAGCTTTTTGAGTAATGAAATGCTTTATTTATCCAGCATAGGAATTCTGTTTTTATATTTATTGATTAACTCACGATTATGTTCAGCCGCACCATCAGCATTGCCGCTTTTAAAGATAGGCGGAGTAAACTGATGTTCCACCATCATATTTACCGCCTCGACCATAATTCCATTGGCAATCGCTGTGCCCACAACAGTGGAACCCGACCCAAACGAGACTTCCAAATTTGGCAGCTCCATCATGGCATCCCCTAAAGGAATGTGGTTATCGATGACAAGGTCCGCAGCTTGAAATAGATACTGTCCGTCTTTATGTCGGGACGAAACAGTTTTTGGATAAGCAAGTGAAGTAATGGCAATGACAAAAGCCTTTTCTTTCTTGGCCCATTTTGCAACATCGATTGGGACCGGATTTCTTCCCGATGTAGAAACAACCATAACGACATCATTTGGCGCTATACTGATGTCCCCCATAAATGAATCGGCAAAATCATTTTGCTGTTCCAGTTGAGACGAACGTACCGCTCCTTTATGAAGCATAAGGTCTTCGATCAGGATAGGATTGATCGGAACCAATCCGCCAGCACGGTAAAAAAGCTCCTCCCCAATCATGTGAGAGTGGCCGCAGCCAAATACATGCACAATTCCATCATTTTCAATACACTTAGCAATCTCGTTTGCTGCCGCTTTTATGCTTTTTTCTTCCACCTCTTCAACGGTGGTCAATAGCTCTTTTAGTTTTTCAAAGTATTGATTGAACATAGCAAATTCTCCATCATTTTTATCTCTTCATCTGAATCATGAATTTGTACCGGTCTGCCCGATAAACTGACTTTACTAACTCAACAGGAGTCCCATCCTTTAAGTAAGTGTTTCGCTGTATGAGCATGACAGGTGCGCCTTTGCTGATTTTAAGCAATTTTGCTTCATTTTGATTCGCAATCGAAGACTCGATCATCTGGGAGGCGCTGTCGATTTTTAAATGTAACTGTCCTTCAATATAAGCATATAACGATTGATTGACAATTTGTTCTGTAAGTCCCTTAATAAGATTGGCTGAAATGTAGTTCGTTTCATACGCCATGGGAACACCATCTGCCAAACGAATCCTTTTGATTTCATATACTGGAGCAAACTCCGAAATGGAAAGCTGACTGGCAACTTGTTTCGATGCTGGAATAATTTCAAAATGAATTAACTGACTCCCCGGAATCATTCCTCGTGTCTTCATATCCTCGGTAAAACTGGTTAATCCTTGCAGGGGCTGCTCGATTTTCCGCTCCGCAACAAAGGTTCCCTTTCCTTGCAAGCGATATAAATAGCCTTCATTGACGAGCTGCGTAAAGGCCTGCCTCACCGTCATTCGGCTGATTTTATACTTTTCAGCGTATTCCCGTTCTGGAGGAAGGGCATCTCCCGGCAGTAGTTCCCCTTTTTCAATTAACTCTTTAATATGCTCTTCCAATTGATAATAAATAGGAATGGGGGAGTTCTTATTAATCATTTTGCCATTAACACCTTTCTCTCTTTACTCGGGACGTTTGGATGTCCTAATGCCTGCCTTTAACAAGGCAGCTTTAAACCCGCAACAGCCGCTTTATCTGCAATTATTGTAACATAAGGATGTTTTTTCAGAGCAGAGGCTGGAAAACTTTCTGTTAATTCCCCATTTAACAGCTTAAACATGGCATCATTCTTGGATTCTCCAGAAACTAAAAGTAAAATTTCCTTGCTTCTTAATATGGAAGCAATCCCCATAGTAATAGCTTTGGTTGGTACTTCCTCTATATTGTTAAAAAATCTGGCGTTAGCTTGAATGGTTGACGGCGCTAACTGAACAACATGCGTGTTGGAACGAAAGGAGGTTCCTGGTTCATTAAAGCCGATATGACCGTTTTGGCCAATTCCCAGCAGTTGCAAATCAATCCCGCCATGTTTTTCGATTAAATCGTCATAATAAAGACATTCAGCCTGCATATCTTTAACAATCCCTCGCGGAATAAAGGTTTTACTATCATGGATATTGATATGGTTGAACAATTGCTCATTCATGAAATAACGATAGCTGTTTTTATTGTCGCCGGAAAGCCCTATATATTCATCCAGATTAAACGTTGTAACGTGTTGGTAGGAAGTTCCGTTCTTCCGATGATCGGCAATTAAATTTTTGTACGTTCCAACAGGAGTACCGCCTGTAGCTAGACCAAGCTTTATTTTAGGATTATTTATAACTTTTTCGATGATATATTCTGCCGCTTTCAGACTCATTTCGTTATAATCTTTGACTTCAATAATTTTCATTTTGTTTCTGCCTCCTTTTTAAAAGCAACTGCTCCCCGGCAAAGAGTCATGAAGACTTCCATATTGTTATCAAGAATGACGATGTCCGCATCTTTTCCTGCCGCAATGCTGCCTTTCTTGTCATATATATTTAGCTGTTTTGCCGGATTCACGGAAGCCATTTGAACAGCCTCTTCAAGAGTACAGCCTGTAAATGATAGGACATTTTTTACTGCATGTCCCAATTTCAAAATACTGCCGGCCAGAGTGCCATCCGCAAGTGTAGCTTTGCCATCTTTCACGGTTACCTCTTGGCCGCCAAGGTCATAATGGCCATTTTTCAAGCATTTAGCCCGCATCGAGTCAGTAATTAAGATAATTCCTTCACTCTGTTTTTGTTTAAAGGCAAGTTTGACCATTTCCGGATGAACATGCACCCCATCAACAATCATCTCTGCCTTTAACTCTTCATGCAAAAAGGCAGCACCCACTATGCCGGGTTCACGATGATGAAGGCCTCTCATTTGATTGAATAAATGTGTTACATGATTGGCACCGGCTTTTACTGCTTCCCCTACCTCTTCAAAGGTGGCATCCGAATGTCCGATGGAAGCAATAATACCGTTTTCCCTTAAATAACGGACCATCTCTAAACCGCCTGGCCGCTCGGGAGCTAAGGTGACAAGTTTAATCATTCCATTGGATCGTTCTTGCCACTCTTTTAATAATGAGAGATTTGGATCTATGATGTATTGGGTAGGCTGTGCTCCTGCGCGGCTGGCATTGACAAACGGCCCTTCCAAATGGATCCCAAGAATTTCTGCCTGTCCTTTATCCGGTTGATTGGAAATATATTCACCAGCATTGATAACGGCTTTTTCGATTTGTTCTGGTTCCTGGGTCATGGTGGTGGCTAAAAAGCTTGTTGTTCCTTCACCAGGCAAAGACGACGCCATGTTGTCCAAGGCTTCTTTTGTTGCATCCATCGTATCGGCACCGTTCACTCCATGAATATGGACATCAATGAATCCCGGTACCGCCATATAATTAGAAGGAACCTCAATTATTTCAAAGTTTTCTTCATTGGAAAGATCCTCTAATCTCCCAACTTCGATGATGTGGTTATTTTCAATTTTTATATATCCTTTTTCAATAATGCGATCTTCTGTATAGATTTTTATATCTTTAATTAAGATAAGATTATCTATATGGTTCATTTTCATTACTTCCTTTCAGATTCTCACTTAATATTAGCATTACTTTTTTCTAGTTGTCTATACCAATTTTTATTTAGAAAATACATCAGAACGCTTCCAACCTTTATAAACATTGATTTATCAAGTATTTGAATAATTTTAAAAAATAACATTTTTAAATTGGTATAGACATCTATAATCAGCTGGTGGTATATTTGTTCACGAAAAGCGCTTTCAGCTAAGATTATCTTTTGATAAAAGGAGAGAAAACATCATGTTAGGCTTTTTACAACGAATTGGTAAAGCACTCATGCTCCCTATCGCCGTATTGCCGGCTGCGGGATTGCTGCTCCGTTTTGGGCAGCCTGATTTATTGGATATACCGTTTATTGCCAATGCGGGGAATGCCATTTTTGCTAACCTTGCTTTGATATTTGCGATTGGGGTCGCAATGGGATTTGCTAAAGATAATAACGGCGCCGCAGCATTGGCTGGTGCCATTGGGTATTTAGTTTTAACAGAAGGAACAAAAGCAATCGATAAAAACATCAATATGGGTGTCCTTGGAGGGATTCTCACAGGGATTATCGCGGGACTGCTTTACAATCGCTACCGTGATGTGAAGCTTCCTGAGTGGTTAGGATTCTTTAGCGGCAGACGTTTTGTTCCGATTATTACATCCGTAGCGATGGTCATTTTAGCGGGAATTGCTGGGTTTGTTTGGCCGCCGATCCAGGATGCGATTAATGGCGTTGGCAACTGGATTATTGGCTTAGGCGCTGTTGGTTCCGGTATTTTCGGATTCTTAAACCGCTTGCTTATTCCTTTAGGTTTGCACCATGTATTAAATAGCTTATTCTGGTTCCAGTTTGGCGAGTTTCAAGGCAAGGCCGGGGATATTGCCCGCTTCTTCGCAGGCGATCCAACAGCTGGAGGATACATGACCGGATTCTTCCCAATTATGATGTTTGGACTTCCGGCAGCAGCATTTGCCATTATTGCTGCGGCTAAACCGGAAAAGCGAAAAGCAACTTCAGGGATGTTTATCGGCCTGGCGTTAACGTCATTCTTAACTGGTATTACCGAACCAATAGAATTTTCTTTCATGTTTATCGCACCACTGCTATACGGAATTCACGCTGTCTTAACAGGGTTGTCCATGTGGATTACTTCCCTTTTAGGAATTAGGGATGGATTTACTTTTTCAGCAGGTGCGATCGACTATTTGTTAAATTTCAATATCGCTGAAAAACCTATCTTGTTATTAGTTGTCGGCCTTGTTTATGCTGTTATTTATTTCGCCATTTTCTATTTCTTAATTAAGGCACTTGATATTAAAACACCAGGACGTGAGGACGAAGCTGTGGAAGAAATTTCAGAAGCCCCAGCTGTCACAACTGCTCGCGGCGACAAATATGAAACAATGGCCTACCATTTCATCAATGATATCGGCGGCCGAGAAAACATTACAACGATTGATAACTGTACAACCCGCCTCCGCTTAAATGTGAAGGATATGGATAAAGTTAACGATTCTGCCTTGAAAGTGCATGGAGCTAAAGGGATCATGAAATTGAATAAAACGAACCTTCAGGTTGTTGTCGGCACTGAGGTTGAATTTGTGGCTGATGCCATGAAGAAAATGGATATGAATGTGGTAAATATCGATAAAAACGTTGGAGATAACACACCTGTAGTTTCAAACGGTCTCCAGCCGCTGACTGATAAAGACTTTGTGATGCCTATTGAAGGGGAAATCATCCCGCTATCCGAGGTTCCTGATCAGGTATTCTCGCAAAAAATGATGGGTGACGGCTTTGGCATTGTGCCTGCCAACGGGGTTGTTGTTTCACCTGTAGACGGGAAAATAATGAATGTGTTTCCAACGAAACATGCGATTGGCATCAAATCGAAGCAAGGTTATGAAATTTTAATCCATATCGGTTTGGATACCGTTAATTTAAAAGGTGAAGGATTTAACGTACTTGTTCACGAGGGCCAGCAAGTAGTAAATGGTCAAGAAATTCTGAAGTTTGATTTGGATTTTGTTAAGAAATCCGTACCATCTGTTGTAACACCAGTTATCTTCACAAATTTAACAAAATTAAATGTAAAGAAGCTTGGAAAAGCGGAACAAGGTAAGAGCGGAATCTTATCAATTGAATAGAAATAAAAGGCTGTCGAAAAACTTTCGATGGCCTTTTATTTTTGGCTTTTCAATATTTTGATTATTCATGATTTTATTTACACTTTTTAGCCATATACTTACCGGAATACCTGATTTACTTTCCAAACTTATTTCTCAGGGGAAATTCACCCCAAAAAGCCAGGCGGCGAGCCTGGACAGGTAACATATGAGATCTAAAAAATACCTTTTTAAAATTTACTCGCTTGATTGGAGGATTTACTGGTCAAAAACTAGGATTTACTCGTCAACTTTTGACTTTTACTCGCCTGATTTCAAAATTTACTCGCCCAAATCAAGATTTTACTCGCCAAACCCTAACTCCTTTAGGTTAGACAAAATAAAAAATTGCCGAGAAAAATCTCGACAATCTGAGTCGCCAGGCCCAAACCTGTCGATTTCTATCAGCGATATGTCTTGCTATATAAAGTATATTTTTTAACTTTATCCATGCTAACTTCATATCCCATTCCAGGTGTAGTTGGAACGGTGATCGTTCCATTTTCAGCAATGACCTCCGGCTCAATGATATCTTCTGCCCAGTAAAGGGACGAACCGGCTGTATCCCCAGGAAGGGTAAATCCAGGCATGGCGGTCATGGCGATATTGTGGGCCCTGCCGACACCTGCCTCGAGCATACCGCCGCACCAAAGTTGGACATTGCGCTCCAGGCAGTAGTCATGGATTTTCTTAGCCTCCGTTAAACCGCCGACACGGCCGACCTTTACATTAATAATTTTACAGCTTCCCAATTTCAAAGCCTTCTTTGTATCCTCAAGCGAATGAATGCTTTCATCAAGGCAAATTGGCGTTTTTAAGTTAGCCTGCAATTCAGCATGGTCAATAATATCATTGTACGCCAAAGGCTGCTCAATCATCATAAGATTATAGTCATCCAGAGCTTTTAGTAAATTCATATCCGCTAATGTGTAAGCGGAATTCGCGTCCGCCATGAGCGGGATCTCCGGGAAAACTTTACGAACCTTATCAATTAATTCAACATCCCAGCCCGGCTTAATTTTTAACTTAAAGCGTTTATAGCCTTCCGCACGGCGCTGTTCAATGACATCCAATGTTGCCTCAATGGAATCCTTGATGCCGATACTCACGCCCACATCGATTGTTTTTTTCGTTCCTCCGAGCACACTTGCCAGCGATGCATTTTGCTCTCTAGCGTATAAATCCCAAACAGCCATATCCAGGCATGCCTTCGCCATATAGTTGCCGCGAATATGAGCAAATTTCTCAGCAAGTTCATCTGGATGGTGAATTTCACTATTTAATAAAATCGGAATCAGAAAATCCTCCAGCATGTGCCAGTTGGTTTTGACTGTTTCTTCATTATAATAAGGAGTCGGCATAGCCACATTCTCAGCCCAGCCAACAAGCCCATCCTCATTCATGATCTCAACAAGGATAAAATCTTTATCATACTCTGCCCCGAAACTTGTTACAAATGGGTAAAGCAGATCCATCTTTAAATGACGCAAGATTACTTGTTTTATTTTCACCTAGTGCCCCTCCTCCATTGATATGTATATCCTTCATTATTTCATAATTTTTCAAAAAGCCAAACCGCCGGATTCCGGCGGTTTGGCAGGCAAATTTATTCGTGGCTGAAATCACACTCTTGAAGTGGAACCATTTTCGATTTCTTCGTGATTTTATAACTTAAATAACCCAGGATAAATAATGGCAATCCAATGTAGGAAACAGCAATTCCATACCAGTCAATCTTGTCGCCAATAAAGGCTCCATAGTTGGTGCCGAGCATCGCGACTAAACATAATGCTGTAGCCAAAATTGGACCTAATGGGAACCATTTGGCGACATAAGGCAAGTCTTTCATAGCTCTGCCTTGGGCTTTATAAGCTTTTCTAAACCGGTAGTGAGTTATGGAAATAGCTAACCATGAAAGATATCCTGCCAAACCTGCAGCATTTAATAACCAATTATAAACCGTTCCGTCGCCAAACAGGGACGTAAGGAAGCATAACATTCCGACTAACGTAGTTAAATAAATGGCGTTAACCGGTACGCCGCCTTTGCTCACTTTTTTCAAAAATTTTGGTGCTTTGCCTTCCTCAGCAAGCGTCCAAAGGACACGAGAGCCTACATATAAAGAGGAATTCCCTGCCGATAAAACTGAAGTTAGAATAACAGCATTCATAGCCGCAGCGGCAAATGCAAATCCTGCGTGTTTAAACACAAGTGTAAACGGACTGACTGCAATATTTTCCAAATCGCCGCCTAATAAATTTGGATCTTTGTAACTGATTAATGCACCAATAACAAAAATCGCGAGAACATAGAACAAAAGAATCCGCCAAAAGATTTGTTTGATGGAACGCGGCATATCCCTTTCAGGATTTTCACTTTCACCCGCAGCAACACCGACCATTTCCGTTCCTTGGAAGGCAAATCCGACTACCATGAAAACACTGAAGATGGCAAACAGGCCGCCTTTAAATGGTGCTTCCCCTTTTGTGAAGTTTTCAAATCCGCCAGTATGACCGCTCATGATTCCAAAAATCATTAATAAACCAATGGCGATGAAAACAATAATCGTGACAACCTTGATTAGTGAAAACCAGAATTCTGCTTCTCCATATCCTTTAACAGATAAAATATTTAAGGCAAAAATAATAGCTAGAAAACTTGCACTCCATACGATTCCCGGTGTATTAGGAAACCAGTATTTCATGATTAATGCAGACGCAGATAATTCCAAGGCCAGAATGATTGCGTTATTGTACCAATAGTTCCAGCCGACCGCAAAGCCAAGAGCAGGGTCCACAAACCTTGCTGAATAGGTCGAAAACGATCCGGAAATCGGAATAAGGGCTGCCATTTCAGCCAAGCTGGTCATTAGAAAATAAACCATAATTCCCGCGATCATATAGGCTGCAAGCGCACCGCCAGGACCGGCATCATGTATGGTTGCACCACTTGCCAGGAACAGACCCGTACCAATCGTACCGCCGATGGCGATCATCGTTAAATGTCTGGTTTTGAGCTTACGTTCTAAATGTTCTTTTCCTTGGGGGGAAGCTTGAACAACAGCATCTACTTTACGAGCAGTATTTTGCATAAAACACCTCTTTTTTTAGTATTCTTCTAAAGCAAGCATTATGGTTCTTGTTAAGATTTTCGCGCCATAATGCAGTGCATCTAATTGAAAAGTCATCTTTGGATGATGCAGGCCGGGAGCAAGGCCACAGCCCAATCCAATCATTGTAGCAGGAAGCCCTGGATTTTTCACTGTGTAAAAATGGAAGTCCTCACCCCCTTGAGAAACACAGACAGGCACCACCTGATGTTCCCCAAGAATATCTTTGATAGCGTTTTCAGCAAATTTCATAGCTTGTTCATTCTTAACAGCTGCAGGAACATACTCTTCCATCTTCCACTGAACAAAAGCACCTGTTTCCTCCATTACTTGCTCCATGATTTCATGAGTCCGTTGTGTTAGGATATCCATAACCTCATTGGACTGGGCTCTGGCATCAATGGTAAAGCCCGCCGTTTCCGGAATAACATTAGATGATTCGTTATCAGTGGACAGCTGGGTCATTTTGATGGAATAAGGCAGCTTTGTTTCAATCTTAATCCCCTTAAGCTTCTGGACAATCAGCGCCGACGCTTCAATGACATTGATCCCGTCTTGCGGACGTGCCGCATGGGCTTGTCTGCCTTTAATCGTCCCTTTCACTGTCCCCGCAGAACCGTGGATAATCACAGGTGATGCATGCGAATAAGGAACCTCAAATTGCGGGCGCAGGTGAACGCCAAACAACAATTTAACCTGTTCTAGTGCACCGTCCTCCATCATCTGAAGGGCACCTTCGCCTTTTTCTTCAGCAGGCTGAAAAATAAATCTTAGCGTATGCTTCGGTTTCATGCCACTCGCAGCTAGAGCCAAGGCCGAATAAAGAGCCATCGTACTGTGGGCATCATGTCCGCATGAATGATTGGCCTTTACCACACCATCCACTTCCTGCAGAAGCGCGTCCAGGTCTGCTCTTAAAGCGATTATCTCGTCCGATTGTCCGGGAATCTCGGCGACAATTCCGTAATGGGTGGGATACGTCTTGACGAGAAGGCCTGCATTTTTCAGGCGGTTCACTAAATATTGTGATGTTTTTTTCTCTTCCCAGCTCGGCTCCGCCACTATATGTAAATCGTGATAGGTTTGAACTAGTAATTCTTTGTTCTGCTCAATATAATCAATTGGATTCATTATCAACATCTCATTTCTCATTTCTGTTTCTGCTCGTGAATTATTCACTAAAAACATTAAAATTTGAATACATTTCTTCTAATTTTTGCTGATGGGCCCGAATCCGCTCCTGGTCTTTTTCATGAATGCCTTCAATAATTAAATCAACTAAGCTAATGACCGATGCAATCGAATTGCTTCCCGTCTGGACATTTTCTTCAGTGGTCAAGACAATATCGGAAATTCTCCCAACTGGGGAAAGCATCCGGTCTGTCACCGTAATTAAGCATATTCCATTTTCCGCCACATACTCAGCCAGCTTTATGGTTTGAGTGGAATACCTTGAGAAGGAAAATACGACAACAACAGAATCTTTGGTCAGATTAGATAATTTCTCGATAAAATCCCCTGTTGGGGAGCATAAGTTTACATGGTCTCTAATTGAACCAAGCATAAAGGAAAACCAATAGGCCGCAGCATGTGAAAGCATATGTCCGGCGATTAACACTTGATCTGCCTTTATAAGCGCATCAACCGCTTTCCAAATCTCCTGGACATTTCTTCTATTAATCAATTGTTTTAAAATCTGAATCTCGTTTAAGATGACTCTCTTAAAAGGGTCGCTAGAGCCAATCGGCATAATGGTCTGCTCGCCAATGGCAGCTTGATTTTCGCGGAGCAGCTCTTCTTGAATGACAGCCTGCATCTCACTAAAGCTTTCAAAGCCCAATGCATACGAAAGGCGAATCACTGTGGTTTCACTCACTGCTGCTTGACGGCCGATTTGAAAGGCCGTTTTAAAGGCAGCTTGGTTAAGATGTTCAATCAGGTAGTTAGCCACTTTTTTTTGACCTGTCGACAAATCAGGGAATTTTTCTTTAAGCCTTTGTTGAAATGATTGTGAGTCCATTCCATCACCTCACTGGGGAATGAAGGTAATCCTTCATTCATATTATTTGTTGCAGGAAATCCTTTATTTAAGATTACACTATCACAAATTCGTCAAAATTCAAAGAAAAATTTCAATTGTTTAGATAATTCAAAAACCCACAACATCTCATTACACGAAAAAAGGCAGGTGTCTGGCACCTGCCTTTTGTTATGCAAATACTTCATTCTCCTCTTTTTGGAAGAAACTTTTCATCGCGTGGAATACGTCTGCTTTCTGCTTGAGGATATAGTGGCGGAAATGCTCATCTTTGATGTTTTTGTAGGCGGACATTAGAGTAGAGTGACGGTTGTATTGATTAACTTCTCCATAGCCAAACATATTGGATACTTTCATTAATTCCTCCACCAGCTTTACGCAGCGCGCATTATCTGATGTGAGATTATCTCCGTCTGAAAAGTGGAATGGATAAATATTATATTTGCGTGGATTGTATTTCGTTTCAATAATCTCAAGAGCTTTCCTGTATGCAGAGGAGCAGATTGTACCGCCGCTTTCCCCTTTTGAGAAAAAGTCTTCCTCAGATACTACCTTCGCCTCGGTATGGTGGGCAATAAATTCAATTTCAACCGTTTCATATTTTGTCCGTAAGAAACGGGTCATCCAGAAGAAGAAACTTCGTGCCATATACTTTTCCCATATTCCCATCGAACCGCTTGTATCCATCATCGCTAGCACCACAGCCTTAGAATCCGGCTTCACCACTTCATTCCAAGTTTTAAATTTCAAATCTTCCTTGTAAATAGGATGGAATGCCGGTTTCCCGTTCATCGCATTTCTCTTAAAAGCAGTCATCATCGTCCGCTTTTTATCGATATTGCCCATCAGCCCTGTTTTTCGGATATCGTTGAATTCAATGTTTTCAACGAGATTTTCCTGGTCTTCTTTTTTCTTTAAATTTGGCAGCTCCAATTGCTTGAAAAGGGCTTCTTCAAGCTCCATTAGAGAAACCTCCGCCTCGAAATAGTCCTCTCCCGCTTGGTCTCCGGCGCCCTGCCCTTTGCCTGGACCTTTTTGGCCGCTGTTTGATCCGTCACGCGCTACAACGTCCCCTACTTGACTCTCACCGTCACCTTGGCCCACGTGTTTGTTTTTATCATAATTATATCGAATTTTATATTCGTCCAAAGAACGTATCGGAATTTTTACCACATCTCGACCGTTAGACATGATAATACTCTCTTCTGTAATTAGATCTGGTAAATTATTGCGAATAGCCTCTTGGACTTTTTCTTGATGGCGCTGCTGGTCATCGTGGCCTTTACGGTGGAGGGACCAATCTTCTTTCGAAATCACAAATTGATGGTTATTGACTGACATTGAAAACCCCTCCTTAATGAAATCTTTCAAATAATCACACATTTTTATCAAAAAACATACAATAACGCGAATGGAAAAATGAAGTGAAATATGGATTACTTTATCCTATGCAGAAAAGGAGAATAATTTACAAATTGTTTTGACAATTGGTTCATTTGCCTATGAAAATGGACGAGCCCCTAGGCGCTGTAGCTGGACAATTTTCAAAATTAAGTGAAAAAAACAGACTGGCAGAATAACATCCACCAGTCTTTTACCCCTACCTATTTAACAAACTGCCGACATACCGTAATAGTTCATTTGCGGATGTTGAATTGTAGCCATGCTCATCAATTAAGCGGGCAACAACCTCGTTAATTTTCTTCAACTGCTGCTCATCCGGCGTTTTGGTTGAAGTCGTAATCTTCACGACATCCTTCAGGTCGGCAAACAGCTTCTTCTGGATCGCTTCACGGAGACGGTCATGGGAATTATAATCGAACCGTTTCCCCTTCCTTGCAAAAGCAGAAATACGAATTAAGATTTCCTCACGGAAGGCCTTCTTTGCATTCTCCGAAATGCCAATTTGTTCTTCAATCGAACGCATCAGCTTTTCATCCGGATTGATTTCTTCCCCGGTTAATGGATCGCGCAGCTTGGCTTTGTTGCAATAAGCCTCGACGTTGTCGAGATAATTATCCATCAGCGTTTTCGCAGACTCTTCATAAGAATAAACGAATGCTTTTTGAACTTCCTTCTTCGCAATATTATCATACTCTTTACGTGCTAAAGAGATATAATTCATATAGCGCTCGCGCAGTTCAGCGGTAATCGACGGATGCTGATCCAGACCATCCTTCAATGACCTTAACACATCCAAGGCATTTATTGACGGCACTTCTTTTCTTATAATGGTGGAAGAAATTCGGTTGATGACGTAACGTGGGTCAATTCCGCTCATTCCTTCATCCGGATATTCCTTCTTAAGTTCATCCACATCGGCGGAATTAAAGCCTTCAACACTTTGGCCGTCGTAAAGGCGCATTTTCTTAATGAGATCAATATCGCCTTTTTTCGGTTCCTTTAGTCGGGTAAGAATCGTAAACATGGATGCTACCTTTAACGTATGCGGTGCAATATGAACATCGGAAACATCACTTTCACGGATCATTTTTTCATAAATACGCTCTTCCTGGGAAGCCTTTAAGTTATACGGAATTGGCATGACGATAATCCGTGAATGCAAGGCCTCGTTTTTCTTGTTGGAGATGAAGGAGCGGTATTCGGTTTCGTTGGTATGGGCGACAATAAGCTCATCGGCACTGATGAGCGCAAATCTTCCCGCTTTGAAATTCCCCTCCTGGGTTAACGATAATAAATGCCAGAGGAATTTCTCATCACATTTCAGCATTTCCTGGAATTCCATCATCCCGCGGTTAGCCTTATTTAATTCCCCGTCAAAACGGTAAGCACGCGGGTCAGACTCTGAACCAAATTCAGCGATTGTTGAAAAATCGATGCTTCCTGTTAAGTCGGCAATATCCTGAGACTTTGGATCAGATGGACTGAAGGTTCCAATCCCGGTTCGCTTATCTTCGGAGAAAAAGATTCTTTCTACCTGAACATCTTCAATCCGGCCGCCGTACTCCTGCTCCAAACGCATCATATTGAGCGGCGATAGATTTCCTTCAATCCTGATTCCATATTCATCAAAGAAATCCTGACGTAGATGATGAGGAATCAAATGGAGCGGATCCTCATGCATCGGGCAGCCTTTAATGGCAAATACCGAACCGCGATCGCTATGGGAGTATTTTTCTAATCCTCTTTTTAACATCGTTACAAGAGTAGATTTTCCTCCACTTACCGGTCCCATTAACAGTAAGATCCGTTTCCTGACATCGAGCCTTTTGGCAGCTGGATGGAAGTATTCCTCCACCAATCGCTCTAAGGCTTCTTCCAAACCGAATAACTCATTGCTAAAGAAATTATATTTCTTCGCCCCGTTTACTTCTTCAATTCCGGCATCCTTAATCATATTATAAACTCGAGAATGCGCAGACTGTGCAACCCATGGCTTTTCCTTTAACATTTCCAAATAATCAGCAAACGTTCCTTCCCAGCGCAGTTTCTCTTCTTCTTCTCGGTACCTCTCGATTTTTTTTAAAATGTCCATAAGGCCCTCCCCCTGTAGTTGATCAGAGACGATTAATATACTCTATGCACCTTAACAATCGAACATGCGTAACCAAGACGTATTACTCTTTTCTTTTTCTTTTTTTTCATAAACTTGCCCTTTTCATTTTTAGAAGTTAGGCTATAATAATTATATGTGTATAAAATGAAAACTTGATTAAAGAAGGGGGATATACATAATGGGTACTTTTCTAATCATTTTAGTCATGATCGCATTTTTGTCGGCAATCTTTACTTCGGGATTCAACGACAAACCAGGTTCGAATAAATAAAAAAAGACTGCTCCGGCAGTCTTTTTTTATTTAAGGTTTGGATAAATTTGCTGGCGCAGTGCTTCATAAATGAGGATGGCTGCGGTATTAGACAGATTTAATGAACGAACCTTGTCATTCATCGGAATCCTTAAGGTTGCATCCTTATTTTTTTCAATGACCTCTTTTGGAAGACCGGTTGTTTCGCGGCCAAAAATAAAATAATAATCTTTAGTGGTGTCGCTGTAGTCAAAGGCTGTATGCGGCTTCATTCCGAATTCCGTTACATAATAAAATTCGCCGCCGGCATTTTTTTCATAAAATTCATCTAAAGAATTGTAGTAAACCATGTTAACAAATTCCCAATAGTCTAGCCCCGCTCTTTTCAGCATTTTGTCTTCTAAAGAAAAACCTAATGGCCCGATTAAGTGTAAGTTAGTATTGGTGGCAGCACAGCTGCGTGCAATATTCCCGGTGTTGGATGGGTTTTCTGGCTGGTATAGGACAACGTGCACTGACATGAATTTCACCTCTTAAAAAAACTCTAAAAGGTATTATACCACTTTTTCAAGAATTAGACCTTAGCCGTCAATGATGGCATAAAACTTATACTTAATATTTGGCGTATAGGCGGAGGAATCTTCATATGCCCAGTACCGCATCCGGCTGTTGTACGTGTGAGCATTCACAAGCGGCATCCCGTCCGCATCCTTCCCGGTGACGATGGTATTGTGATTAAACCGGCCGTCCCCTTCAAAATCATAGCAAATGATATCCCCGTATGTTAATTGGTCGGGGCTTGATACCTCTTTTGCTCTTAACCCAAGCTTGGATTGCGCGAAATACATTTTGAGCGAGTGGGCCACTGCCCAGCTGTAGCTCCAATTATAGCTTCGCAGCCACCAGCCTGTGCCGCGGTTTGGATAGCCCCGCATTGGCGCTTCCCCGGCATGAAGGCATTGCGAGATAAAGTTGGTACAGTCGTTTTCAAATTTTTTATAGGCCGGATTGTAGCTGTTCCACCAGCGCTCCGCGTATTGGACAGCCTGGAGTCGGTTGTATTGGTAGCTGATTCGTTCTTCATTGGGTTCAGGGGGCTCGGCTTCGGATGGGGGCGGGTTTTCGTATTGGTACTCCTGGTATAATGGCGGGTGGATTTCTTCATCCATAATTAAGGCCCCGTGATAAAACTTTGCCATTCTTTCTTCTGTCTCTTCCTCTAGATATAGACTTCCTTTTTGTTTGATTAAATATTGATAATGGGCAAGGTATTTCACCTGCTGGAAATCGTCTTCATCGGCGGTGGTAAGAATTTTTCCGGACGCTTTCACCTTAACGATTTCCGCTGACCTTTTCGAAATAGTTTCCCGTTTCTGCTCGGCTTTTGAAAAAAAGTCTTTGGCATTTCGTTGGTTCGGATTGGCAACGAATTGCTGGACCCTGAACTCAAAAAGCTGCTGAAGGGCATCACGCATTTGGCTGTTCATCTCCTTTCACTTTCATACATATGAAAGGAAGCGGGATTTAACATCAAAAAGAGCGAAACCGGTATTTGGTCCCGCTCTTTTTATTGTTACTGTTTTGGTACATATTGTTGTTTTTGCTCCTATGCGACTAGCCGCATACTTTTTTCGATCGTTGGGGCTCATAGAAAGGCTATATGCGACCGAACCGCTGATTTGTTCATGCGTTCGGTCGCATACAGCGAGGCAATAAGTTATTCCTTCTTACTTGGAGCAGTTTTTATATTCGAGAAGCAACAATCTTTTAGAAAAGAGCCTTTATTTTAAAATATTCAACCCTTTTTCAATCTCACACCGCACTTCGATATCTGCTTCCTGATCCAACGCTTTTACTAATGCTGCCTTTGCAGCGTCCCCGCCAATTTTACCAAGCGCCCAGGCCGCAGTCCCTCTTGCAACGGAACTCGCCTCGTTTTCTAGAACCTCAATTAGGTCGGCAACTGCGGTCTCATCCTTAAAATGGGCCAGCGCAATCATGGCATTCCGTTGAATCGGCTTCTTCCCTCTCCAGGATCCTGCCAGATAGCCAAAGCGATTTTTAAATTCGCGATTGCTTAATTTTAAAATTGGCTTCAACAAAGGTTTAACCGCCTCTGGGTCCGGCTCCATTTCAACATGAAAATGAAAGTTCTTACCTTTGTTATGCGGGCACGCGGTCTGACAGGAATCGCAACCGTAAATACGATTGCCGATTTTGTCGCGGAACTCATCAGGAATAAATCCCTTCGTCTGCGTTAAAAAAGAAACACAACGCTGCGCGTTAATCTGTCCGCCTTGAATCAATGCTCCCGTCGGACATGCTTCCAAACACTTCGTGCAGGAACCGCATTGATCTTCGACAAGAGAATCCGGTTCAAATGGAATACTCGTAATCATTTCGCCTAAATAAACATACGAGCCGAACTCCGGGGTAATAATGGCACAATTTTTTCCGCTCCAGCCAATTCCCGCCCGCTCGGCGACAGCACGGTCGGAGAGCTCGCCTGTATCGACCATCGATTTCAGCTGCGCTTCCGGTAGCTTCATTAAAATAAACTCCTCAAGCTTCTGAAGTCGGTCTTTAATAATATGATGATAATCTTGACCCCACGAAGCGCGGGCATAAATCCCTCGCCGTTCACCCTTTTTACTCTCCACACGGTTTGTCATTTTTGAAGGGTATGCTAACGCGATTGAAATAATCGACTGAGCACCATCCATAATTAATGCAGGAGTGGTCCGTTTTTCAATATCCGGCTCTTCAAAGCCTGATTGATAGCCCAGTTCCTGCTGGCGGATTAATCGGTTTTTCAATTCCGTGAATGGGTCAGCAGTAGTAAATCCAATTTTATCGATACCGATTTCTTTGCTGTAAGCTATGACTTCTTGCTTAAATTTTCGAACGTCCATTGGTTTAACCTCCCTTCACACGTTTTGATCTATAAAAAAGTTGTTTAATTATTATCAGCCATCTATCTATGATAAACTATTTTAAGGAAATTTTGGAGGTGGAAACGTTGGAAATTCAGGTTTCAACAGAGTTAACAGAACTGATACCCAATTTTAAAGTCGGGGTAATCGAATATAGCAATATAACAGTAGGCGAATCACCACAGATGTTAAAGGGGCGGCTTCAGCTTTTTCAGGAATCGATTTTCTTTGAGTTGGAAGAAAAAAATGTCACTGACCTTCCCGGAATCCAGGAATGGCGGAATGTTTTTAAGAGGACTGGGAAGGATCCGAACCGTTATCGCCATTCGGCAGAAGCTTTGTTCAGGAGAGTAAAAAAGCAAAATTACTTTGCGTCCGGTCAGAGTGCGGTTGATTTATATAATTTTTTCTCACTGCAATATCAAGTGCCGATTGGTCTTTATGATAGGGATTTATTGGAGGAACCAGTTGAAATTCGTATTGGAAGAGCGGGCGAGGAATATATAGGATTAAACGGCAGAAGCAATTCTCTCGAGCGGCTTATTTTAACATCTGATGCAAACGGACCGTTTGGAAGTCCTTTTGTCGATTCTGAGAGAAGCGCAGTCACCACTGCAACTAAAAATGCTTTGCAAATCATTTACCTAAGACCATCAACAGATATGGAGAACGCCAAAAAGCTGACGGAGTCCTTAATGAACATGTTTGTCCAAATCCATGGCGGAGAAGCTTTCTATCGGATTCTTGGGAATTCTTGAGAAAAAAATAAAACGCAGCGCAACGTTCTTTGCGAAACGGTACACTGCGTTGGCTACTATGTATGGAGCGGGTGATGAGAATCGAACTCACAACAACAGCTTGGAAGGCTGTGGTTTTACCACTAAACTACACCCGCATATCAAAAGTGTGAAATATTTATTAACAAATCCGACCTTTATAATATTACATATTTCACAAACTATCGTCAAGAGAAAAACACGAATTTTGTCGAATTTTTTCAAAGGTGATGAAAAGACTCTGCTTAGCCAGTGCTAGGCGATTCAAATCTTGCATTCGCATGGGCTTTGAGATGATGAAGAGTAATGATGTTTCAAGAGATAGAAGGGCAATTTTAAAAGAGAAGATGATGAATTTAAAAAAATGAGGGTGAAATATTGAATATTTCAGTTTTAGGTTGTGGACGTTGGGGGACCTTTTTGGCTTGGTATGCTAATAAAGTTGGACACAATGCTATGTTATGGGGGAGAGAAAGCTCCAGAAATTTTATAGGATTAAAAGAAACTCGAAGAAATGATTATCTTTCTTTACCAGAAGATGTAGAACTAACTAATTCATTAGAAAAAGCAATATCATTTGCAGAAATCATAATTATTTCCATTAGTGCACAAGAATTACGTTCATTTGCAAATCAATTAAGTACATTAAATACAATACAAGGTAAAACATTTATTTTATGTATGAAGGGGTTAGAAGCTAATAGTGGAAAAAGACTTTCCCAAGTATTTGGAGAAGAGGTTGGAAGAAATGTAAATACTGCAGTATGGGTTGGACCTGGGCACGTACAAGATTTCGTGAGTAATATACCAAACTGTATGGTGATCGGTTCTGACAATATTGAAGTAACCAAAAAAATTGTCCAAGAGTTAAATAGTGATTTAATTAGGTTCTACTATGGGCAAGACCTTATTGGGAATGAGATTGGCGCTGCAGCAAAAAATGTGATGGGTATAGCAGCAGGAATGTTAGATGGGTTAAATTATAGCAGTTTAAAAGGTTCACTTATGGCAAGGGGAACAAGGGAAATCTCTCGGCTTGTTAGAGCAATGGGAGGAAATGATGTAACTGTATATGGATTAAGTCATCTCGGAGATTTTGAAGCAACGTTATTTTCTGAACATAGTCATAATAGAAAATTCGGTCAGTCATTAGTAGAAGGAAAAGAGTTTGGAAAATTAGCAGAAGGTGTTGCAACTGTAAAGGCATTGATGGAATTATCCAAGCAGTATGACGCTCAACTCCCAATTTGTAATGCGTTATTTGAGATCATATTTGAGAATAAAAATGCAGAAGAAACATTAAAAGATTTATTTTTAAGACCTGTAAAATTTGAGTTTTAGAGGATGGGAAATGGCTCAGTATAGTTAAACTGAGCCATTTCTTTTAGTACAAAACACGGTACAAATTGTTTACATATTCGGCTGTATTTTCAGGTTTTTTTGCGATAGGGAATGGAACCCGTTACTAAATGGTGGACTTTTTAAATATGTTTATGAATCCAATTCACAACATCCTTATAAACTTCGTCCCTATTGAGCTCATTCAGGAGTTCATGGCGGGCATCTTCGTATAATTTATAGCTTACATCAGCCATCCCTGCCTGTTTATATGTTTGATAAGTTTTGATGACACCTTTTGAATTCGCGCCTACCGGGTCATTACTTCCGGAAATAAGGAAAATTGGCAGCCACGACGGAACAGACCTAATGTTTTCGGGTTTATTGATAGTTTCCAAGCCGAGAAGCAGATCATGGAAAAAGCCGCTTGAAAAAACACCGCCGCAATACGGATCAGCCAAATATAGATCAACCTCCTGTTCATCCCTGCTTAACCAATCAAACTCAGTCCTGGCTGGACGAAACGCTTTATTGTAGCTTCCGAAGGTTAAATTATTCATCAAAGGGCTAGGCGCCCTATCGCCTTTCGTCCTTTTCTCCCTAGAAGCAACCATTTTGCCGATTTTCCCAAGAAGACCTGGGTCACCGCCTGTGCCGGAAAGAATCACACCAGCAAGTCTATCCCCAAATATTTGAATATAGCGTCTTGATAGAAAAGAGCCCATACTATGCCCGAATAAAAAAATCGGCACATCAGGATTTTCTTTTTCGATAATGGTTGTCAGGGTTTGCATATCTTGAACAACCTTTTCGAACCCCTGCTCTTTGGCAAAATATCCGATACTGTTTGTCTTATTACCGGTTCTGCCATGGCCGCGGTGATCGTTACCGTAGACAAATATATTGTTGGAAACCAATTCCCTTGCAAACCTGTTGTAACGCATAATATGCTCGGCCATACCATGTGCCAGCTGCACAATGGCACGAGGCTTATCCTCGCTCCCCTTCACCCACTTGCTTGCAAAGATTTCCACGCCATCAGTTGATTGAAAAGAAAAACCTGTCTGCACAGCCACCACAACCACTTCCATTCTTACAATAATGATAAAAAAAGAGACCCACCCAATTACAGCATAGCAATTGTGTGAATCTCCAGTTCTCCGACACTTTGATTAACTTAACAAGAATATATAAGAGGATTTAAAGTTTGTCAACGCTTTCTTTAATTTAACATGCAATCGTCAATTCAGTTATATGAACCAGCTCCACGTTATATAAAGAGTCTATTTCTTTAATTTCGCAATAACCGGAAGTATACCTGTAGATAATCTCATAATCTTTTCCCTTGTATCTAACATGCGTATTTTGATTCAATAGACTCACCTCAATAATATTTATTAATTTAGTTATATAACTTTTTTAGAGAAGAAACTATAAGCCATTTTTACAAATTTTTTAATGCAGCTATTACTTTTGTAGTATTTTTGGTGAAAAATAATTGAACATCTCGTTGTTCATGCAAAAAAACGACTCTACTTTTCAGTAAAGACGTTCCTATCCTTCTATTAATCTATTTCAATTCTGCAGCAATGGATCTTCCCGCAACACGGCCAGTGAACAGACACCCACCCAAAAAAGTCCCTTCAAGGGCACGATAGCCGTGGACACCACCACCGCCGAATCCGGATACCTCACCGGCAGCATATAGGCCGGGAACAGGATTGCCCAATTTATTCAATACCCTTCCTGATAAATCCGTCTGCAAGCCTCCAAGTGTTTTCCGGCTGACGATATTCAAACGGACGGCAATCAGCGGGCCGTTTTTCGGGTCAAGGATTTTGTGCGGCGGTGCCACACGGATTAACTTATCACCAATATAATGACGCGCTCCGCGCATTGCTGTAATCTGAAGGTCTTTGGTAAATTTATTACCGATTTCCCTGTCACGTGCTTTTATTTGGCGTTCGATATCCGCGAAATTCAATAAATTTTCTCCTGTCAGGTTATTCATCCCTTTGACCAGGTCAGCCAAGTTATCTGCGATGACAAAGTCCTCCCCTTTATCCATAAAGGCTTTAACTGGAGCAGGCGCATCGCCAATTGCTCTCCCTAACACCTTACGAATGCTTTTTCCCGTTAAATCTGGATTTTGTTCCGAGCCGGATAGGGCAAATTCCTTTTTAATGATTTTTTTCGTTAAAATAAACCAAGAGTAGTCATAGCCTGTCTTTTTGATGGCTTCAAGGGTGCCCAATGTGTCGAAGCCCGGAAAGTTTGGTGCCTGAAAACGCTGACCGCGAGCGTCCAGCCAAATGGAGGAAGGCCCTGGCAGAATCCGAATACCATGCTTGTTCCAAATCGGATTCCAATTCTTGATGCCCTCCGTATAATGCCACATGCGGTCGCGGTTGACAATGCGGCCGCCTGCTTCCTCGGTAATGGCGAGCATTCGGCCGTCAACATACGCCGGGACGCCTGAAAGCATTTGTTGAGGAGGCTCGCCAAGCCTGCTTGGCCAATTTTTCCGAATCAAATCATGGTTGCCACCAATTCCACCGCTTGAAACTAATATGGCTTTGGCACTGTATTCAAAGCTGCCTGCAACTTCCCTGCTGCTGTCCTCCCCGCGGGCGGCGGAACTAGGGACAAGAACAGAACCACTTACGCCTGTAACAGCACCATTACTTGTAATCAGATCGTCTACCCGGTGGCGCGGCCGGAACTCCACTAGCCCATTTTTCATGTGCTCACGGACACGGCGTTCAAATGGCTCGACAATACCAGGACCGGTTCCCCAGACGATATGGAAGCGCGGCACGGAGTTCCCATGCCCATCTGCAAGGTAGCCGCCGCGTTCGGCCCAGCCAACAACTGGAAAGAAGCGAACCCCCATCCCGTGCAGCCAGGCACGTTTCTCCCCTGCCGCAAAATCAATGTAAGCTTCCGCCCATTTTCGACCCCAATAATCTTCATCGTCTTCCCGGTCGAATCCCGCCGATCCCAGCCAATCCTGCCGGGCTAGCTCTTTGGAATCCTTGATCCCCATCCTCCTCTGCTCCGGGGAATCGACTAAAAACAAACCACCGAACGACCACCAGGCCTGTCCACCCATCGAGGTATCGGGCTCTTGGTCCAAGAGCAGCACTTTTTTCCCGGCATCAGCGATTTCCGCCGTTGCTACTAGTCCGGCAAGTCCGGCCCCTACCACAATTACGTCGAACTCCATTCCGCTTTCCTCCATCTCCATCCAACGCCTATTTAAATTTTCAGATAATGATATGTTACCACCTTTTTATTATTT
The DNA here is from genome assembly GCF_042653105.1 of Neobacillus sp. GCM10023253. Lineage (NCBI taxonomy): Bacteria > Bacillati > Bacillota > Bacilli > Caryophanales > Bacillaceae > Neobacillus > Neobacillus sp. GCM10023253. The sequence goes on along the minus strand of NZ_JBHSHV010000019.1, from coordinate 39,910 downwards.
TTTTAATCATCATCAGAAAATTTGTGGAGATGATAACTTAATAGAGAGATCTTACTGTTAATTCTATTTGGCTATCAATGTAGAATTCCACTCGTCAACTATCTGTTCCACAAAATGAGTTACTTTCATTGTTCATTCATTCCCCACTGGAAGTACAACAGTAAATGGTTTTAAATCCTTAGATGGGACAAAGCTTGAAAAATCAAATAGCAACATTGTGTTTTCCAGTTTAAAGTTCTCAATCTTTTCTTCTCCATTTAAGTCGAATGTGGATTGGAAGTGTGCTGTTGCCTTATCAACCATTTTTACTTTATTAAAGGGAATACCATGGTTTTTAGGAGGCCAAGGATTTTCCGGGTCAATCTTGGTTAAATATTCCTTATCCACCAACCAAAAAAGGTACTCCAAATTATGGTTAATTGTTTCAAGTTGACCTTGACTCAAATTCTTCGGAAGCCCTGTAAATTGATAATCGATTACCAATTTCTCACCTTTTTGAGTAACATCATTTACCTGCAGGCCAAAATTGAACCGTGTGCTTTTTAAGGTGAAAGATTTACTATTCAAAAGCTGTTGTACTTTTGGATCTGCTGCCGATAACCGAGGATAAAAGGTAAGTGAAGTAATATCTGAATGGAGTTTGGTCATCTCTGTCCGAACGGTACTATGATATCCATCTTCTTGTTTCGATTCCTCGAGATATGTTGGGTTTTCAAACCTATACACTTTTCCTTTATTATCAACTGCTTTTGATAGATTAATTACATCACCCTTGTATTTCTCCACGGTCTCATAAATAAGCGAAGATGATGCTTTTGCGGTAAGAATCTCCTTTATACGGATTTTGACCTCATCTTTCGGGTAACCTTGCTCCTGATTAATAACAAGTGTACGATTTTTTTCTTGTTGAATGGGAATTTCAAAATTCCATTCACCTTTTATCCCATTGATATTATGAATCGTTATGGGAAGAGTAAAATTCTCCTTCAATGATTTATATGGATAGTCCATTTTCCATTGAAAGTTATATCCATTTTCCACTTTCTTAATGTCATTTGACTTTCCATTTAGCCAAGGGTCATGATCCCCTTTATAGTGTTCAAAGTTTATATCAAAGCTTACTTCACCTTTTTCGTTTCCCCCCTTTTCAACATCTTCATCTACAAATCCTGTAATGGATACCACACTGCCATCAAAGTAGGCGCTGGTCAGTTTTACAGTCACTCCATTTCTTGTAATTGCTTGATTTAATTCTGTAACTGCATTCTGATTAGCTAACTCCACACCTGTTGCATCATTAAATTCTTGAAAAATCCCGCCTATTAAAGGGGTTTTAGCTAATACCCTATTCATGGTAGGATTAACAAATCCTGAGGCAATGGTGATTCCAAGAAGAGCAGCAGCTGCCGCCACACCTGCAAGAACCCTCTTTTTCTTTGCCTTTTCCCTATTGCCTTCCTTGTTTATCCCTTTGGAAATGGCGCTAAATACTTTTTCTTTGGGCACAGGTATTTTCTCTATTGCTGTTTTGAGTTCCTTGTTATCCATGGCATTGGTCCTCCTCATTTTTAAAGGATTTTTTTAACTCCGCTTTGCCTCTGCTTAAATAGGTTTTTACAGTACTCTCTGGAATTTCCATGACACTGCTAATCGCTTTTATCGAGTAATCGTAATAGTAAAATAAGATAATCACAGTACGGTAATTCTCTCTCAGCTGCTGAATGGCGTTAAGCAGCTGTATTGATTCTTCAATGTTTGGATGTACCTGACCCGGCAGGTTTGACAATATCTCATCACTCAAAGGAACAACATTGCTTTTTCTCTTTAGGACATGTCCCGAACATCGTATGACAATCCTGGTTAGCCAGGTCATAAAATACTCCGGATTTTTTAACGAATGGATAGATGTAAAGGCCTGATAGGTTGCTTCTTGGACAACATCCAACGCATCTTCTTCGTTATGTACATAAAGATAGGCAGTACGGTAGATTCTTTCATAATGTTGTTGAACTAACTTTTCAAAGGCGCTTTTATTACCTTTGATTGCTTTTTTAACTAGCCGGTGGCTTTCTATTTCCATCTTATTTAACCCCCTTTACTAATTAGTGGAATCTATTAACAAGAAAAGTTTCAAAAAGTTTAAGTACTTTCCAAGAAAAGCATATCATGTATTTAAAATCCTACGTTCAAAATAAAAAGCAGAAACCATTTTTGGTTTCCGCTTTCTATAGCAAAACGGGAATTTACTGCTTAAAATGTAAAGTAAAATGAATATCCATTTGCACCGTATTTGCGGTGCTTTTTGTTTTCAAAAAAATAGCCCAGCCCCATATGAACTAAGCTATTCCCTGTATTTCTTTTGGAGTTTATTCAACTAAAGCTACCCGTATAATGAACAAGAATGAACTCAGTAACTTGTTAAAAATACTTTCCCTTTTGTTTTATTAGAAGATTCAACAGCGTCAATTGCCTTTTTGACATCCGACAAGTCATACTTAGAATCGACCATCATCAAACGTAATTTTTTTCCATCTATTAGCCGTATTAAATAATTAAACGTTTCTTGCCATTTTTTTGCTGAGACATTTTTATTCCAATTCCGTAAATGAAACATATTCGCATTCACTTTTGCTTGATTTACAATATCGGCCCAATTTACTTGTATCCCCGATAAAAGACCGATTGATAAAAAATGTCCATTTGGGCGGATACTAAAAGCTAATTCATTACCATCCGTACCTCCAACAGAATCAATGGCAGCATCGGCACCCATTCCACTTGTCAAGTCCATAACGGTTTCATCTAGACGACTTATAGAGGTATCGATCACATTAGAAGCACCCAGATGAAGTAATTCCTCTGTATACTTATTATTTCTAGTCACTGCAATCAATTGAAAACCTAAAATCTTTGATAATTGAGCAAAAATATACCCAATAGAAGAACCACATGCGTTAACCAATAAAACATCATTTGGTTTTAATTTTAAAACTTCCGTACAAACCACCCACGCTGTAACGGGATTAATATACATTTGTGATGCAGTAAAATCATCAATAGAATCAGGTATAGGAACGGCAAATTCTGCTGTTGTCTTAACAAACTCTTGCCATGTACCTTCCCCACGTAAAGGTAAAACCCGTTTACCAATAAGGCTTTTTGAAACTAAAGGACCCACATTCTCTACAATCCCAACTCCTTCATAACCAGGAATATTTGGTAAAGAAATTCGATGAGAATACGCCCCTCTAATTGGAATTAAATCCGAAGGATTGATAGGTCGTGCCAACATTCGAACAAGAACTTCATGTTCTTTTGGTGGTTCAATGGTTTTATATTCGATTTTTAACACATCTTTAGGACTGCCGAATTCAAAGAAATTAATATATTTTGCCTCCAAAACAATATAGGCTCCTTATATAAATTAGAATTATTTAATTATAGTATTTTAGTTGGAACCCGTTAGCCACATCAAGCTTATTTTAGGTTTGTTCGAAATAGGATTGCTCTAGATTTAGCTACAATTTCTTGTTTATCATTATAAATCGAACACTCCGTGTGAATTAAAGTTTTCCCCTGTTTTTCGATTTTGGCATTTGCCATCAAGTATGTACCAGTGGCGGGTTTCATAAAGGAAACATTTAAATCAACGGTGACAGCTTGTTGTATCCCGTCTTCAGTTGCTGGTATCAAGTTTGATACGGCTACATCAGCCAAAGAAGAAATGATACCACCATGTATAACCCCTGCACTATTAATGAATAGATCCTGAACCGGCAATATGATTTGCAAATTATTATCAATCTTTTCGTATTTCAAACCTAAAAATTCGTCAAATGGTTGTCTTATAAACATCTGGTACACCTCTTGAATTAAACTGAATGTTGGTTTCACTGTGTTTGAAAAATAACCGGAAAAATTCCGCTTAAATTGGGAAATACCCGTATTCCCCTAAAAATAAAGGAAGTTTTTCCGGTTATTTTATACTAATCTTTGGATTTTGTCTTTTTTGGAGTAGTTAACCGGAATTTCTCCGCTTATATCTCCTTCTTAAGCCTCCACTATATACATTAGCCGGAAATTCTCCGCCTATAAATCTCATACCTACACGAAAACCAAAAATGAATAATAACGGGTCATTTTTAAAAAAATACACACTTGATAACACACTTTTAACTCTAGAAATTTTATCTTCTAGCTATCATCTCGATTTCAATTTGTGCACCAAGAGGCAGGGCTGACACACCTATAGTTGTACGAGCTGGATACGGCTCAGAAAATTGTTTAGAATAAACTTCATTCATTGCTGTGAAATTATTCATATCCGTTAAGAAGACATTCACTTTTTCAACATGATCTGGAGTTAAACCTGCTGCTTCCAATACATTGAATAGATTTCTAAAACACTGATTTGTCTGTTCAATAATATCTCCTTCTACAAGCTTTCCAGTCTGTGAGTCTACTGGGGTTTGCCCAGATAAAAATATTAAATCTCCTGCTTCAATTGCATGTGAGTACGGACCAACAGCAACCGCTCCAGATGCACTAAAAGCCTTTCTTGACATACAAAACTCCTCCTTTAGATAAAAAGAAAAAAATAAGTATATGAAGAAATTGTAAGTTATATGGAAGATATAAGCAATAAAACCGTCCTTCCAAGCAATGTCTGCAAATGCCCATTTGGCATTATAAAAAAGTGTTAAAAACAACCTCAACCTTTTTAAACAATAGTTTCCATAATAAACAAACGTTTGTAAACTATTTAGTTATATACTATACTTTTAAAAAGTAATCTTATAGATTACAAAAATAGTAAATCTTTGCTTTATATTGTAGTTTTGATTTTTTTGCCTTAAAAAGATAAAAAAATATTGCAGGAGGTAGAATATGAGGAAGTATCTGTACCCTCTCTTAGTTATAATAGCCGCGAGTAGTTATGGTGTAGTTTCAACAATTATAAAACTGGCAATGAACAGTGGTTTCTCAGCCTCGGAAGCTGTTACAAGTCAATTCTTTATCGGTTTTTGCATTGCTGTGAGTATTTATTTCCTGACAAGCAGAACAAAAATAAGCTTTAAAGGTATTAAAATGCTAATCTTTGCAGGCATTTTAACCGGTTTTACAAATATTGTATATGGACATTCTCTGAACTATTTACCAGCTTCTTTGGCTGTTGTTCTCCTATTTCAATTTACATGGATCGGTATGCTGATTTCCTGTATAACAAAGCGTCAACTACCTACTCGAATTGAATTTATTTCAATACTATTATTGGTTTTGGGGACCATACCGGCAGCCGGTTTAATTGATGTTGATTTAACGAAAATACCTTTACAAGGGTGGATATGGGGGTTAGCGGCAGCCTTTTGTTATTCACTATTTTTATATGTAAACGGCCGGGCAACCGCAAGGATGAATACCTCTGGCCGTTTGGTGTTTGTTTCTTTCTTTGCTTTTATGATGTCTGCTGCATTTCAATCTCCAGAGATTATTTGGAATGGTACTTTGTTTAACGAAGGACTTTGGATTTATGGTTTGGCATTAGGGTTATTTGGCATGATTTTTCCGGTGTTTTTATTTACTATTGCCGTTCCTAAAGTTGGATTAGGCATGACATCCATTTTGAGTGCTATTGAATTGCCAATTGCGGTAATGGTGTCCGTTATATTACTAAGCGAAACTGTCAGCACGATACAGGTAGCGGGGATCGTAATAATCCTTCTTGGTATAAGTTTACCAACCATGTTAACTGGAAAATTATTGTTAATGAAAAATAAAATTGCAAAACAAAAAGCAAAAAATAAATCCTACATGACTGGTGAATTAAAAAAACACATTAGTTAAGGTAAATCGATAATTTTATTTCAGCACCGCCTCGTTAAAAAGTTAAGATATGCTCCAAACCATTTTTATTATCAAGGGAAAAGTTGGACATATTATCCCTAGGAGGTGATAAGGTGGCTGACAATAAGAAAACTTCCAAACACCTAGAAAGAGACAGTAAATTAGATCGATACGAAAACGACGATCGACATAATGATAATGCTAGGACAGCAACAGCTTTTGAACCAGTAATCCCAAGAATTGATACAGAAAATCTTTAACAGTAAGTTTCAAACATTTGAAATGGCATACCGTATAGCAAACTAATACTACACCTATCAACGCTTGGCTCTAAACCCAAGCGTTATTCACTCCCCAGTTAATCCAATATTGATCCATGTTTCTGCCAAAACATGGACAACCACGACCATAAACTTCGCTAAAACAATCTTTCCCTCTCTTAATAACAATTTCAAAAAAATGGATGAAAGCCTTTCCCGCTTTTTTATTTTCAACATACCTTATTACTACCGAAAAGTAAGGGAGGTATTAGGATGGCTGATGGTGCAGGATACGGCGGAGGTTTTGCGCTGATTGTGGTATTGTTTATCCTTTTAATTATCGTCGGTGCTTCTTTTGTCGGCGGATACGGAGGCTATGGCGGCTTTTATTACTAAGTCCGTTTATTAACTTCAATGAAAGGTGGGATATTATAATGTTCTACGGTGGATATGGCTATGGCGGCTATGGATACGGCGGCGGCAGCTTTGTTTTAATCGTTGTATTGTTCATTCTTTTAATCATTGTTGGCGCATCTTGCTTTTATTAATTAGATTAGAACCCCCAAAAATTTAGGGTTTTCTAAAAATACAAAAGGTCAACTCTTCGGACGAATCGAAGGAGTTGACCTTTTGTTTGCTATTTTATTTTGTCAAATAGACATTTGCACCTTTTACATAGAAAACAAAAAGGAGCCGTGTCCATCTAAGGAACGACCCCTCATCAAAAATTATAAATCATTAATCACAATATAAGTAGCCTTTATTGGACCATGTACGCCGACAACCAGATTCAACTCAATATCGGCCGAGTTACTTGGGCCAGAAATAAAATTGATGCAGGACGCCACATGTCCGGTTTCTTGATAAATCTCCCGCATTTTCACTGCAGCCTGCGTCATCCTTGGAACAAGGCTGCTCTTCGGAATCAGCATAATCGATGTTGCCGGCAAAAAGCTAACCGTTCTTCCCTTATCTTTATCGCTAAACAAAACAACTGTACCAGATTCAGCAAGAATTCTGGTGCGCAAATTTTCAAGGCATGGTCTCCATTCCTTGTGCTGACGGCAATCATTTCGATTTGGGGAATCCCAACTGCAAAGCTGACACTTACTGGGCATTATGAAAGTGCCAATACATTTCTGAAGCCATTAACGCTATTGGATCCAAGCTGACATTTATGCCTGAAGTGCCGTTTTTAAATAATAAAATCATCAATACTGCAGGGGCCCCAGTTGCTGCTGATTACAAGCTGGAAATTCTCGGGGCAGCAGGAACGGCCATTTTAATAGCAGCTATTCTTACTAAATTTATTGTTGGAATCTCATGGTAAAACTGGATTCTAACATTCGGTGAAACTTTAAATGAATTAAAGTATCCAATTCTGACAATTGCTTCTGTTGTCGGATTTGCCTATATTACTAATGCATCCGGAATGACCACAACTCTAGGAATGACTTTGGCCAAAACTGGATCGGTTTTATTCCCTTTCTTCTCACCATTCCTTTGCTGGCTGGGAGTGTTTATAACAGGTTCGGATACATCAGCCAACTTGCTGTTTGGGAATCTGCACAAGATTACAGCTACTTCTATTGGAATGGACCCTGTGCTTGCACTTGCCGCGAATTCGTCCGGGGGAGTAACCGGTAAAATGATATCGCCGCAATCAATAGCAGTTGCCTGTGCAGCTGTTGGACTAGCCGGAAAAGAATCAGATTTGTTCCGTTTTACAATCAAACATAGTATTTTCCTAGTCGTTATTATTGGAATCATCGTTTGGCTGCAAATTCAGTTCTATCCTTTATGATTCCTTAAATATTGAAAATGCTCGAAAGGCTCTACCCTTATAGAAAGCAGCCTTTCGAGCATTTTCAAAAGAAAAAGACTTTCATATTTGCTTTATTTTAATTGGAGTACTATTAATATTTATATAAGGTTATATTGGAGGAAAATGTATGTATTCAAATATTTTAAGACATCCTGGACCAACTCCTATTCCGAAGAAAGTACAGCTTGCGATGAGCCAAGATATGATGAGCCACCGCAGTGAAGAATTTGTACAGCTATATCGGGAAACAACAAAACGTGTGAAGCCTGTTTTTGGAACAAAGCAGGATATTTTACTCATCCCATCGGGTGGTGCCGCGGCATTAGAAGCTGCAGCTGTAAATACTGTCTCTACTGGTGAAGAAGTGGTTGTTATTACCGTCGGCGCTTTTGGAAATTATTTCGTCTCTATTTGTGAAAAATTTGGCTTTCATGTACATAAGCTGGAAAAACCTTGGGGTGAAGCTTGTACACCGGAAGAACTTGCTGAGTTTCTAAAGCCCCTATCCAATATTAAAGCTGTCTTCGCTACTTATAACGAAACTTCTACGGGGATTTTAAACCCAATTGACAAATTAGCAAAGATTGTACGTTCCCGAACTGACGCGCTATTTATTGTTGATGGCGTCAGCTGTATTGGCGGAGCACCTGCGGAAATGGATCAATGGGGTGTTGATATTTTAGTAACAGGGTCACAAAAAGCAATGATGCTGCCTCCTGGGCTCGCTTTTTTAAGTATTAGTGACCGTGCATGGAAAGTAATTGAAGAGAATAATACACCTTCATATTACTTAAATTTATTGAGCTATCGTGAATGGGCAGAGAAAGGGATGACACCTAATACGCCTGCTGTTTCATTAATTTACGGTCTTTCTGCTGTATGTGATTTGATTGAGGAGGAAGGCGGATTTGTGCAAACAGTGGCACGGCATGAACTTATGAAAAACATGGTTCGCGAATCTATGAAGGCTCTATCTATTGGCTTGTTGACGTCCGATGAGTATGCTTCGCCGACGATTACAGCTATTCTTACTCCAGAAGGATTGGATCTCGGGACATTTTTAGGCCATCTGAAGAAGAAATACCATCTTGATTTTGCTGGAGGGCTTGGTCACCTGCAAGGTAAGCTGTTCCGATTTGGGCATATGGGTTACTGTTTCCCAAGCGATATTCTTCAGGCGGTTTCTCTATTGGAAGCAGGATTGCAGGATTTCAACTACACCTTTGAACCAGGCGCTGGAGTTATTGCTGCACAAAAAGTGTTCTTGGCCGCCAATTTGAAATAAAAGTTGAATAAAATTAAATTTAGCCTTGTCAGAAAAAACAGTCAAGCATATCTTAATGTATGCCATAGCTTTTCAAGCATATGAATTACCTACCCATTAAGATGGAAGTCTCCGCCCAAGACTTCCTTCTTTTATATTTTTCCTAAGGAAATTTTTTCACTTTGTCTTCTAAAAATAAAACATATCTTGCTTTAATTATAGTCCTTTTTGACATTTGACCATTAAAAATTTAAATGGTGGTTTATTTTCCATATTCTTATGTGGCTCAGCAATTTCCGAAGTTTCTATCAGTCCATATTTTCCAAACTCTTGTTTGACCGAGTCAGCATCATAAAAAAACATTTTTACCCCATCTTTTGTCTCGAAATAGTCTTTACCTAGTTGTTGACCCTTTCCATACATGGGGGCTTCTTTGGAAATCGTCGTAAAAATCATATATGCGTTTGGCTTTAACTGATTATAGCAATCATTAATAAACTTCTCTCTCTCACTTTGATTCAATAAGTGAATAAGGGCATAACAAAATATACCATCATAAAGTTTGTTATCAAAAGGCATATCAGTTACTGATCCATGAAAAATACTAAAATGAAGCCCATTTTGCCTTGCCAAATCAATCGCTGTTTTTGAAATTTCAATACCTGTTACATTTATTCCGTTATCAATAAAAACCTTTGCATTCCTGCCATATCCAATACCAGGAATCAATATATCCTTCACTTTCTTTTCAAGGAAGAAGTCCTTTGTCACGATGGCGGAGTCTGCAGGATCAAATCCCCACATCATTTGATTTTCTATAAAACTTGATTCCCAAAATTCTGTCATACCCCAGGTCTCCTTTACAAACATTGACCATTCATATATTCTCGAAATTATATCAAATTTCAATATTAATTTAAAATATAGCCAATTCAATATAGCCAATGCTTAATTTTATTGAATCGGAACCCCCTGAGGGATTTCAAAAAATTCAAAAGGTCAACTCTCCGGACCATTCCGTGAAGTTGACCTTTTGTTTGCTATTTTACTTTTGGCAAGCGGACTTTAATTAACTCTGCAAAATATTCCGCTCCAATTGTAAGGATCTTATCATTGAAGTCATAGCTTGAGTTATGAAGTGGAACATTGCCGATTCCTTCAGAATCGTCACCATTTCCTATAAATACAAAACAGCCAGGGATTTTCTGCAAAAACGCACCAAAGTCTTCAGAAGCCATCCATGGTTGACAATTTCCATCCACATTTTTTTCGCCGACCACATTTCGGGCTGCTTTTACGGCCATATCAACACACTCTGCCCAGTTAACCGTCGGTGCGAATTCATGGGTATATTCAAATTGGCATTCTGCCCCATTCATTTTGCAAATTCCCTCACTAATCGTCCGCATCCGTTCTTCCAATAGCCTTTGTACCTCAGGAGTATAACTTCTAGTATCCCCCTTAATCACTACATTTGTAGGTATAGCATTTCGAATCCCGTCTGTTATAAATTCAGTACAGGAAATGACAGCAGGAACATTCGGGTTCATATTTCGGGAGATAATGGTTTGCAAAGCAAGAATAATTTCAGACGCAATCACGATGGGGTCTTTACCCATATGGGGGCTTGAAGCATGTGAACCTTGTCCCTTAATATGGATCACAAAGTTATCCTCACTTGCCATAATTCCGCCCGTGCGTGTTGAAATGGAACCCGCAGGCATGCCTGGCATATTGTGCATTCCATAAATCTCATCTACTGGAAAACGTTCAAAAAGTCCGTCTTGCATCATGGCAAAAGCGCCTTTACCAATTTCCTCCGCAGGCTGAAAAATAAACCGAACTGTCCCGTTAAAATTTTTGCGCTCCGTTAATAACTTGGCTGCACCCAATACTGTGGCCATATGTCCATCATGACCACACGCATGCATTTTACCCGGATTCTGGGAGGTATATGAGTGTTGCCCCACTTCAGTTAGATTAAGAGCATCTATATCTGAGCGAATACCGATAATACCTTTCCCGTCGCCCACTGTAAGATTAGCAATGATTCCAGTACCCCCAATATTTCTATGAACCTCTAATCCCATATCTGTTAGTACTTTAGCAAGAAATTCAGAAGTATGTTTTTCTTCAAAAGCACTTTCTGGATGCGTATGAAGATAGTGTCTCCACTCAGTAAGCTGTCTTTCAAAATTTCCATTCATCATATTCATTTCACCCTCTCAATCATTAAACCGATGGATAGGCCCCATCCCATACTACTTTTCTATAATGATCTGGATCCGTGTCACCTTCTGTGCTGATAATTAGAATTTTCGAATCTTGATTCAGATTCAATGTTTCTTTCATAGCATTGAGCGTTAAATTATCAACCACTAGACTAACTAATCCCATACCAACTGCACCAGATTCGCCAGAAACAATATGAGGGTCACCACCCAACGGATTTGCAAGAATTCGCATTCCTCGTGCGGCCACATGATCTGGACATGAGACAAAGATTTCAGCATAATCTTTTAAAACACCCCAAGAAGTGGTACTTGGTTCCCCACACGCTAAACCTGCCATAATCGTATCCAAAGCTCCGGTTACGGAATGTGGCTTCCCATCACCCACATTAATAGATTGGTATAGACAATCAGCTTTATCTGGTTCGACTATAACTGTAATAGGGCGTTCCTCTCCAAATTTCTCTACTAGATATCCGAGCATACTGCCAGCAAAAGAACCCACTCCAGCTTGTAATAGCACATGGGTCGGGCGGTCTTGACCAACTTCAGCAATCTGCTTCACTGCTTCATCCAGGAGTGTTCCATACCCCTGCATAATCCAAGTTGGAATCTTTTCATATCCATCCCAGGCCGTATCCTGTACCAGGACCCAGCCATTTTCTTCCGCTTTATGGCTTGCCAGCCTAACTGTATCATCATAGTTAAGATCCGTTATATAGGCTTCTGCTCCTTCTTTCCGGATATTGTTTAATCTAATTTCCGAAGACCCTTTTGGCATCAATACGACTGATTTTTGTCCTAGCTGGTTGGCAGCCCAAGCAATTCCTCTGCCATGATTCCCATCCGTTGCTGTTACAAACGTAATACTCCCGAGTTTCTCTTTCACTTCATTACTTCTTAGTTTTTCAAAAGAAAGCTCGGAAATCTCAACGTTTAATTTCTCTGCCAAGTATTTGCCGACAGCATAGGAACCCCCTAATACTTTAAAAGCATTAAGTCCAAATCGATAGGATTCATCCTTCACCCATATATGGCTTATACCTAATTGTTTGGACAACTTATCTAAGCTGTGAAGTGGAGTTACTTTATACTCTGGGAAACTCTTATGAAAATTTCTTACCTTTTCCACTACTTCAGGGTTCATAAATGCTGCAGATGCCTTCTCAGTATCTGTTTTTCTCGCATTTTCATTTAGAATATATTTAATCTCTCCAGGTGCGTTTTTTGTTGTAATTACTTCTTTAACCATTTATAAGTTCCTCCTTTACTGCAAGATTACTAACTACGTCGAGCAAAACATTAGTTCCAGCAACCAAATCGGTATCTTTTGTATACTCCTTAGGATTATGACTAATACCGTCGATACTTGGAACGAAAATCATGGCTGTAGAGCAAATCCGAACCATCATTTGAGCATCATGTCCCGCGCCGGATGTCATACGTCTTGACGCGAGTCCGCGTCCGCCTGCAGATTGCTCTATCAATTTTACGATTGTTTCATCAAAAGTTACTGGTTGAAAACGTACCAATTGTTCAGATGTAATGGATACTTCTTCCGATGCCGCCAGTTCTTTGAGATAGTTGGCAAGTGCTTGCTCTTCCTCTCCCAGTCTCTGCTCGTTAGGATCACGCAAATCCACAGTTAAGGTGGCCAATGATGGAATGACATTAACAGCATTTGGCTTAAATTCAATGGTTCCAACCGTTGCAACAGTTTGCCCATTAGAAGCGTTCGCCCGATCGCGTAAATAAGTTATCACCCGTGCTGCGGCAAGTCCTGCATCACGCCGCATATCAGTTGGTGTAGTACCGGCGTGATTGGCAACACCTTCAATCGTAATGCGCTGCCAAGAAATGCCTTGAAGATTCTCAACCGCACCAATTGGAATACCCATTTTATCCAAAATTGGACCTTGTTCGATATGAAGCTCAATGTAAGCGTGTGGCGTTAAAAAGCCAGGCTCCTTCGTACCAGCATAGCCAATACGTTCAAGTTCCTCCCTCAAAATGGTGCCATCCGTACCTACCTGTGCAAGCGCCTCATCTGCTGAGAGCCCGCCAGCATACACAAGAGATCCCATCATGTCCGGCTGATAGCGCACTCCTTCCTCATTGGTAAATGCTGCGACTGCAATTGGACGAGATGGAATAAAACCTGTCTCCTTTAAAGTGTTAATTACTTCAAGCCCAGAAAGAACTCCGTAGCATCCATCGTACATGCCTGCGTTAATGACCGTGTCGATGTGCGAACCTAGCATAATGGGTGCTTCATTTCTATTTTCAGTACCATACCAAATACCAAAGATATTACCGATTCTGTCGATTTCAACTTCCAATCCCGCTTCCTTCATCCATGTGAATAATAGGTCACGTCCAACCTTATCTGCATCTGAAGCAGCTAATCTTGTTCGTTTGTTATCATCGTCCAAACCAGTTCGACCAAGTTCTTGTAAGCGGTTAAGTAAACGTTCACTATTGATTGATAGATTTAACTTTGAAATCATGTTCATTTCCCCTTTTCAACATGTAAAGTTTGTTTAGAAACAACTTAAAACATATTGGCAATTTTGCTGATGTTTGGTGAATCACATTTTAAAATATAATTATAATCATATGGTAATTGAATATTTGCTATAAAAATACTAAAATTGAATAGAAAAATATAAGAATATTGAGGTGTTTGTTATGCAAATGAAAAACTTCATGATTGATGAAAGCTTAAAAGAGCTAACCAAACACCATACAGTCGTTATGCCAATTGCATGTTATAAAACCACCATCAATCAAAATATCCATGGCTATATTCCTCTTCATTGGCATGACGAAATTCAATTTGTGTTAATCGTAAAAGGGGAGGCAATTTTTCAAGTTAATGAAGATTGGATCGTGGTTCAAGAAGGTGATGGACTGTTTATCAATAGTGGATGCCTGCACATGGCACAGGAAAAGGATCGCTCGGGTTGTGTCTATATTTGCTTAAATCTGTCACCCTATTTTGTTTTGTCACAAGAACTCTATCCTACTTATGTAAAACCTTATATTCAAGCGACTAATTTACCCTACTTATATATAGATGCAAATGAGATTTGGGGAAAAAACATTTTAGATGCCATTTTAGAAATCTATGAATGTATTGAGCAAAAGTCCCAATACTATGAAATAGATATATCAATAAGACTACCATTCATTTGGAAAAACTTAATCGATAATGGTTTTAAACTAGAATTTGTTCAGACAGAAATAGTAAAGAGCCAAAGAATGAAGCAAATGTTAAGCTGGATCCAACAGCATTATACAGAAAAAATTATGTTAGAGGATATTGCAAGGGCAGGTCAGCTGAGCCGTTCTGAATGCTGCCGATATTTCAAGCGATTTCTAAAATGTACACCATTAAATTATGTGATCGATTATCGTATTCAAAAAAGCTTATATCTACTGCAGCAAGATGATTCGAATATTACGGAAGTTGCCTATCAAGTTGGTTTTAATAGTACGAGTTATTTTATTAATAAATTCAGAGATTCCATGAACATGACTCCATTAGCATACAAGAAAAATAAAATGGCCCAGTTACGTTTGAACTGAGCCATTTTCTTTATTTTAAACTAAAGGTGACGTTACTTTAAGTACACTTCTACACAATTTTTAACTTTATTCAGCCGGTGTTTTCATTAATTGATTTGAACAGTTGGTTGATCTAATTTCACTAACAAATGTAGAGCCTAATAGCAGTAGTCCACCAAGCATTTGAACAATTGTCATTTGTTCTTGCAGAATAATGGCAGAAATCAATATAGCCACAAATGGATCCACATAACTTAGCATAGCTATACTCTGTCCTTTCAATCCTTCCATACCAGAGAAAAATAACCAAAACCCTATTCCTGTATTGATAATCCCTAAAATTAAAATAAAAGGAATGGATGAGCTTGATACTTCAAAGATACCAAAGCCGGAAGTCAAGAAAACATATGGCATTAGAAGTAAAGTGGTTGTTCCAAGCTGAATGATGGTTAGCTCTAACTTTCCCATATCTTTAATAAATTTATTTAGCAGCAATAACGCAGCATAAAATGCAGCTGCGATTAATCCAAAGGAAAGTCCAAGAAGGTCGTCTGCGCTCGATGCTCTCAGGCCTTCTCCTACAATCATTAACATCCCTATGATCGATACACCAATACACACAATTTTCTTGATGGATAATTGTTCCCGAAGTACAAAGGGAGAAAGAATCATCACAAATACAGGTGCAAAGTAATAACCTAGCGTTGCATTGGCAATTGTCGTATGGTCATATGATTGATAAAGAAAAATCCAATTTCCTCCCAATGCAATACCTGAAAGAATCAAAAATAAAGCATTAGATTTAACTACATTCCATGATATTTTTTTCTTCATCACGAAGAATATTAACAGTAAAAATATGCAGCCTATGAAACTACTTAGTAAAGCCCTTTCGCTCGAAAATAGATCAATGTTTCGAACAACTAAACCAATTGTACCGAAAATAATCATTGATAATATAAACTGAATTTTAGATTTCATCATCTACTCCTACGAATCCGCGATGAGACTTGCAGCTGTCTGGTGCTTTTTCCATAACATCACTCATAAAAACATCGTTCAACACCTTTCCCTTTCCTAACTTGAATAATGAATAGGAAAAATATATCATAATCACAAACATTACAAAAACGAATGTTTATCATGATATATATGACAAAATCAGATGGGACGAGGAAAGAGAGATGAATATCCAAAAATATATGGCATTTATTAAAGCAGTAGAATTGGGTAGTTTTACAAAAGCTGCCGAAATATTGGACTATTCACAATCTGGGATTAGCCGTATGATTAACGATTTAGAAAAGGAATGGGGAATCTTCCTTTTTGAAAGAGGACGTGCCGGTATCAATTTAACCTCGGATGGTTTAAAGTTACTGCCCCAATTAAAGCGAATTTGCAATGAGTATGAGATCTTAATGAGGCAGATCGAAGAACTAAATAATATGGAATCTGGGATGATTCGAATTGGGACATTTTCCAGCGTAGCATCTCATTGGCTCCCTAATATTATTAAAATTTTTAAGAAGGATTACCCAATGATAGATTTTGAATTTCTGCTTGGTGATTATACAGAAATTGAGAGCTGGATCCTAAATGGGCGTGTTGACTTTGGATTTTTGCGGCTACCGACAAAAGCAGAACTTGAAACAGTCTTTTTGGAACAAGACCGGTTGCTGGTAGTGATTCCAGAAAATCATCCTCTTGCTAATTGCGAAAAGTTTCCCATTAACGGCTTACTGGACAGTCCATTTATGCTGTTAGAAAAAGGGGCAAAAGCAGAAATCTCTGAAATTTTTGAGAGGCACCAAATTACACCACATGTTAATTTTACAACATGGGATGACTATGCCATTATGTCTATGGTGGAAAATGGGCTAGGTATCAGTATATTACCAGAATTGATATTACAGCGTATTCCTCACAAGATTATAGCAAAAGAGCTGGAGGTTCCTGCTTTTAGAAATATTGGTGTTGCTATGAGAGAACAAAAATCACTTTCCCTTGCGTCCAAGAAATTTTTAGAATATTTATCATATAGGAACAGAAAATGAATGAATAGATGAAAATATTCAGACGGGCAACAATGCATGTTTGTTTCTGAAAATCCTTTTTGCACTAAAGTCACCATAAATAAGAAAAGTGCCTTGTTCCAATATTGAAACAAAGCACTACGTTTGTTCTATAAGAAAAGCTGCCAGACAGACAGCTCAAATCTTGAACCCTGGCAGTTGGATTTCTTTGTTGTATTCAGCTGTTTGGTGGATCAGGTGGATAATACGAATTCATGCCATGTTCGGGAGGGTATTCCTTTATTTTTCCAGCTTTTTCACCTTCATCTGGCGGAGTCATCCCAGACTTTTTATCAAAATAAACAGCTATTCCTCCCAATACAATGACAGGCAAAAATATATATAACCAAATCATAATAACACCTCCATACAGGTATTATATTATGTATTTAACATTTTTTTACAAAAAATATCACTTAAACTAAACTGCTTCATTAGTGAAAAAGTGATTCAACTTATTTACAGAACTCAAACTAAACACCAAGTAATTTCATCTTCATAATCCTGACTTGTGTTCTAGAATGTTTTTCCGAAAAATAAAGGTGCTTATTTCACGCACTCAAAAACCTTTTCCATGATCATGACATCCACAAAGCGACCATCTAATTTCCCCTGATTCTTAAATACACCAACTTCTCGATAACCTTTTTTTCTGTAAAGCCCTTGCCCAAGATTATTAAAGGGAAATGTGAATAAAACAATTTTGTTAAAGTCATTTTTAATCGCAGCCTGTTCAATTTCATTAAGCAATACGGAACCAACCCCTTTTCCCCTGTAATCCCGTCTAATATAAATGGATAAATCGGCAACTCCAGCATAAGCACACCGGTTGGAATAAGGATTTAATGATGCCCAGCCAACAACCTCATCATCTTGTTCCACTACGATTACCGCAAACCGCCCAGTATGATTGTTAAACCATTCCCTCATATATTCAATATCTTTCTGGTCTTCTTCTAAGGTTGCAATCCTGTCCTCAATACCTTGATTATAAATATTTAATATCGATTCAACGTCACTTACTGCTGCCAGCCTTGTCTTTAACCCTGTTTTCATGATAATCCCCCTAGAAATGAATGACTAAAACCATTATATAAAAAATTTTCCATTTTTAAAAGAAAATTAGTTGCAAATTGCAAATGATTAGTATATAAATAAATTAGAGGTGAAAATTTTGGAAAATGTTAGAGAACTGTTCCAGGTCATGACAAGGCGTTTTGGTCTATTAAATAAAAACTGTTGTCAGGTAGGCGGAGCTGAGATATCCCTCGTCCAAAGCCATATCCTTTATGAATTACTTCGCCGGGAAAAGCCTTCGATGCAACAGGTTGCTGATACGTTAGGGATGGATATAACCACCTTTAGCCGGCAAATACAAACGCTAGTAAAAATGGAACTGGTTGTGAAATCACCTCTACCTGAAGATAGACGTGTTTCTCAACTAACCCTAACCACACAGGGAAAGTATGTTGCTGCAAAGATCGATGCAGACATGAACCAATATCTTAGCGAAGTATTTTCAAATATGAGCGAGTTTGAACAAGAAATGGTCATCAAATCAGTTAAACTGTTAAATGAAGCAATGTCACAATCTACTGTTTGTTGTAAACCGTTAATTTGAGCAAGATCCACTTGCTCTTTTATTAAAAATTAATACTTGCAATTTGCAAGTAAAAAGGAGATAGCAATATGTATTTCAATGAAATGGAATTAAAAGTTTATTATGAAATGAAAAAAGAAGAAATGGAGAAAGCTGTGCTGGCTAGCCGGTATTCGAAAAATAGTCCAGCGTCAAAACTCTATAGAAATTTCTTAAATATGTTTAAGAAAAACCAAAAGGCTGTGCCAAAATCAGATTGCTGTGAAATTAAAATCCAAGAAGTATGCTGCGGAAATTAAAAAGAATGCTGTTTATAAATAAGGAGGTTGCTTATGTGGTCCGAAATGTTTCATAGTTTTCTATCCATTGCATTAGAATTAACATTATTGTTTATTGGAATCTCTTTTCTCATCAACCTATTACAGGGGTTCATTCCCTATAAAAAGATGGAACAGTTGATGGAAAAAAGCCACCCATTGGTAAGTGCTTTTGTCGCACTAGGGTTCGCCTTTATCACGCCGTTTTGTTCCTGTTCAACCATACCGGTAGTAGTTAATCTACTAAATAAAAAAGTGCGATTTGGTATTGTCATGATATTCTTATTTTCCTCCCCCGTTCTTGACCCGACCATCATCACATTGATGACAGCTGTACTCGGAGTAAAAGTTGCCTTTGCTTACACAATCATAACATCCATCCTCTCAGTCATTATAGGTTTCACTTTAGAAAAGTTTGGTTTTGAAGAACAGATAAAAAATGTCGTAGTAAAAGGATACCAGGAACCGGATAAGAAATTTCAGCTAAAAGCGGCTATAGTTGAAACGCTGCACCTTATGAAAAGCGTGTATCCTTATTTGCTAATTGGTGCATTTATAGGGGCATTCATTCATGGAGCCGTTCCTACCAGTTGGATCTCTACATTTATGGGAGGTGATAAGTGGTGGCTCGTACCGATCGCTGCGATTATTGGCATTCCACTCTATATAAGACTTTCAACTATGATCCCAATATCCCAAATCATGATTGCCAAAGGGATAGCTTTGGGGCCAGTGATGGCTCTCATGATCAGTTCAGCAGGTGCAAGTCTACCTGAGTTAACTTTGTTAAACAGCATCTTTAAAAAGAAACTCGTCTTTGCATTCCTTGGTTCAGTCTTTACGATGTCTACTATATCAGGATTTCTATTTTACATTATTTAAGGGGGATATTTAAAATGAGTATTTTTAAAAGTCTATTTCAAAAGAAAAAAAGTTCTTGCTGCAATGTTAAGATTGAGGAAGTAAAAGAAGACACTAATGTTCAATCACAAGATGTACAAAAAAGCAGTTGCTGTAAATAAGCTAAGTTAAAAATTGGCTTGCAGACTGAATACGGCATTCACACACATTTTAAAGCCAGGAGGGTGAATCCCTCCTGGCTTTTATTAAATCTTACTCCCCTGTTTCGGAAAAACGCTTAATTCTTTCCTCGATTTCATCACGAACTCTTTGGAAAAATACCCATTTTTCTTCATCTGTTCCTTGAGCTTTGGCCGGATCATCAAATCCCCAATGTACTCGTTTGACGCTTGGTGGTGTTACAGGGCATTTATCAGCAGCATCACCACACAGGGTTACGACTAAATCCGCACTGTTTAGATAATTAGGTTCGATTATGTCAGAAGTATGCTTGGAAATGTCGATCCCAGCTTCCTTCATGGCTTTTACAGCATTTGGGTTTAATCCGTGAGCTTCTATACCAGCACTACGTACTTCCCACTCTTCACCTAAATAATTTTTTGCCCATCCTTCTGCCATTTGGCTGCGGCAAGAGTTTCCTGTACATAAGAAGTAAAGTTTCTTTTTATTTTCCATGTTGAAAGCCACCTTAATTATTATTGTTAGGCTGCGTGTTCTTTAAAATATTTTCGTTTAAACCATAATGCCACATTGACTAACGCAATCATGACCGGTACTTCCACAAGTGGTCCGATTACTGCGGCAAAGGCTGCGCCAGAATGGATCCCGAAAACACCAACCGCCACAGCTATTGCTAATTCAAAGTTATTGCTTCCGGCTGTAAATGCAAGCGTTGTTGTAACGGGATAGCTCGCGCCAATTTTTCTTCCCATGAAAAAGGAAACAAAGAACATGATAACAAAGTAGATCAATAATGGGATTGCTATCCGAACCACATCCAGCGGCAGACTTACAATAACGTCCCCTTTTAAAGAGAACATGAGTATAATCGTAAATAGCAATGCAATTAATGTGATGGGACTGATCTTTGGAATAAAGACTTTTTCATACCATTGTCTTCCTTTAGCTTTAACTAATGTGAAGCGAGTAATCATACCAGCTATAAATGGAATTCCGAGATAAATGAAGACTGATTTAGCTACCTCTGCAATCGTAATGTCAACAACCGCCCCTTGTATTCCAAACCATTCAGGAATGACGGTCACAAACACATAGGCATAAACAGAGAAGAATAGCATTTGGAAAATAGAATTGAATGCCACTAATCCAGCTGCATATTCTGTGTCCCCTTTTGCAAGATCATTCCATACAATAACCATGGCAATACACCTGGCTAAACCAATCATGATGAGTCCTACCATATACTCTGGCTTATCCGGCAGAAAGATAATGGCCAGCAAAAACATAAGAATGGGTCCAATAATCCAGTTTTGCACAAGCGATAAAGATAGTACCTTCACATCTTTAAAAACCCGGCCAATTTCCTCATACCTAACTTTTGCTAACGGAGGATACATCATTAAGATTAATCCGATCGCTAGTGGAATAGATGTAGTTCCTACCTGCAAACTATTCAAACTGTCTGCAAATCCTGGAAAAATGAATCCTAATCCAATTCCTAATGCCATCGCAATAAAAATCCAAAGCGTTAGGTATCGATCCAAAAAGGAAAGACGTTTTTTCCCCGTGTTACTCATGATCTACACTTCCTTATTCAATTAAAAGTTAACAACCACAACGAAGTGTGGGATTACTTTTATTAATGATTTCGATTTTATCTTTCAAGTCTGGTACATGTTGCAAAATAGGTTCTATAAGTCCATAAAGCTCATTTTCTGGGTTCAAGGAATAATAAATCCATTGACCTCTTCTTTCTTCTTTGACAAGTCCTGCATCCTTTAATTTGCGTAGATGCTGACTGATGGATGGTTGACTCATATCAAATACTTCTTGCAATTCACAAACACAACACTCTCGTTGTTTTAAAATCCCAACAATGGTTAACCGTGTTTTATCGCCTAATAATTTTAAAAAGTTGGCAGTTTGTTCAATTGCAACAGTTGATTGTAACATTAAACACACCTCCTAAATTTCATATAGGTAAATAACTATTTGCTTATTTGTATTTTAAATTGATATATAATTATTCGCTTATATATTAGATTAATTTACATGTTAATTCAAGTGGTTAATTGTAAAGTTAATGTTAATATCTGATATTAATACAAGGGTGTTTTTTGGAAAAAAGCAGATTTTAGTCATTGGCTAAAAGGCGCATAACTACTTACGAGGGGATGAACCGGGGCATCAGGTTACTGGGTATTTTTAAAAAATAAACTCTCCCTAATTTAATTATAACATCTAAAAAATCGTTATCATAGACTGTTTATTCTTATTTATGACTGCTAAAATCAATAGAACATTACTGGTTGGGAGAGATGTAGAATGAGTTCTTTGGTTCTCGAATTTCAGGAAGTGGACAAAACGCAGCATTTGCTCGTTGGCGGAAAAGGATTAAATTTAGGGGAATTATCAAAAATTGAAGGATTGCAAGTACCCGAAGGATTTTGTGTGACAACAGTTGCATATAAAAAAGCCATTGATCAAAACGAAAAGTTTCAAGCATTGTTGGATCAACTAACACGGCTAAAAGTAGAAGATCTAAAACAAATTGGCGAAATCAGCAGGAAGATTCGACAAATCCTTATGCAAGTTGAAATTCCTTCCGATGTTGCGTGCGCTGTTACTCACTATCTCTCCCAGTTTGGCGAGGAACATGCTTATGCAGTAAGGTCTAGTGCGACTGCTGAAGATTTACCACATGCCTCTTTTGCTGGTCAACAGGACACCTACTTAAATATCATCGGAAAAGAAGCCATCTTGCAGCATATCAGCAAATGTTGGGCTTCCCTTTTTACAGATCGTGCGGTCATCTACCGGATGCAAAATGGATTTGACCACAAACAAGTTAATATATCCGTTATCGTTCAACGGATGGTTTTTCCACAGGCTTCAGGGATATTATTTACCGCTGATCCGATTTCTTCTAACCGAAAGCTGCTATCCATCGATGCCAGTTTTGGACTTGGAGAAGCATTGGTGTCTGGCTTGGTATCTGCGGATTGTTATAAAGTGCAGGAAGAGGAAATCGTCGATAAGATGATTGCAACGAAAAAACTGGCTATCTACGGACGAAAAGAAGGCGGAACAAAGACACAGCCAATCGGTCCTGAGCAGCAAAAGACGCAAACACTTACTGACCAACAAATTTTACAATTAGCACACATCGGAAGACAGATTGAAGCTTATTTTGGCTGCCCGCAGGATATCGAATGGTGTTTAATGGATGATACGTTTTATATCGTCCAGAGCCGCCCAATCACGACTTTATTCCCTATCCCTGAAGTGAATGATCAAGAAAATCATGTCTATGTATCGGTTGGCCATCAACAAATGATGACCGACCCCATCAAACCATTGGGTTTGTCTTTCTTCTTGTTAACGACTCCCGCCCCCATGCGTAAAGCCGGTGGAAGGCTGTTTGTTGATGTCACACAACAACTGGCTTCCCCTGTCAGTAGAAACATGTTATTAAATGCCATGGGACAACACGATCCGCTCATGAAAGACGCACTTATGAACATCATCGAGCGAGGAGATTTTATAGTATCGTTACCGGATGATAAAAAAGAACCGAGTCCCAGCAGAGGCAATACAGATATGCTGGCACAAATCGAAAACAATCCATCAATTGTTTCTGATTTGATTAAGCGTAGCCAAACATCCATTGAAGAGTTAAAACAAAACATACAAACGAAATCAGGATTGGATTTATTTGATTTTATTCTAGAGGATATTCAGGAATTAAAGAAGATTTTATTTGACCCACAAAGTTCAGCTGTATTTATGGCTGCTATGAATGCTTCATTATGGGTCAATGAAAAAATGAACGAGTGGTTAGGTGAAAAAAACGCAGCAGACACACTTTCTCAATCTGTACCAAACAATATTACTTCAGAAATGGGTCTGGCACTTTTGGATGTCGCAGATGTGATTCGTCCTTATCCAGTAATCATTGATTATTTACAACATGTGAAAAATGATCACTTTTTGGATGAACTGGTTAAGTTTGATGGTGGACAGGAAGCTAGAGACGCCTTCTTCGCTTTTCTCAACAAATATGGAATGCGATGTGCCGGAGAAATCGATATGACTAGAACGCGTTGGGGTGAAAAGCCAACTACACTTGTCCCCATGATTCTAGGTAACATCAAAAACTTTGAGCCCAATGCTGGCAAGCACAAATTCGAGCAAGGGCGACAGCAAGCTTTGAAAAAAGAACAAGAGTTATTAGACCGATTGAAGCAATTACCAGATGGTGAACAAAAGGCCAAAGAAACAAAACGAATGATTGACCTAATCCGGAATTTCATCGGTTATAGGGAATATCCGAAATACGGCATGATCAATCGCTACTTCGTT
This sequence comes from Neobacillus sp. GCM10023253, assembly GCF_042653105.1. Taxonomy (NCBI): domain Bacteria; kingdom Bacillati; phylum Bacillota; class Bacilli; order Caryophanales; family Bacillaceae; genus Neobacillus; species Neobacillus sp. GCM10023253. The sequence goes on along the minus strand of NZ_JBHSHV010000019.1, from coordinate 15,527 downwards.
TATAAGCAGGCTTTACTGAAAGAAGCCGAACAACTCGTGAAAGCGGGTGTTATTCAGGAAAAAGAAGATATATACTATCTCACATTTGAAGAACTCCTTGATGCCGTAAACACAAATAAGCTGGATTACCAGATCATCACCAAACGAAAAGACGAGTACAAATTATATGAAAAACTAACTCCCCCACGTGTGATCACATCTGATGGGGAAATCGCTACAGGTAAGTACAAACGAGAAAATCTCCCAACCGAAGCGATTTTAGGTCTGCCTGTTTCTTCTGGAGTGATAGAGGGGCGCGCTCGTGTCATCTTAAACATGGAAGATGCCGATCTAGAAGATGGAGATATATTAGTCACCACCTTTACAGACCCTAGTTGGACACCATTGTTTGTATCGATAAAAGGCCTCGTCACCGAGGTTGGCGGCCTGATGACCCATGGCGCAGTGATTGCACGTGAATATGGCTTACCAGCAGTTGTTGGTGTAGAAAATGCCACCAAACTAATAAAAGATGGACAACGAATTCGTGTACATGGAACAGAAGGGTATATAGAAATATTGTAATGGCTTAAAATAAAAAACCAAAGGAGTAAACTACTCCTTTGGTAAATCCTTATGTTCATATTTTAAAAGCTTACTGATAATGGAGGGGTTTTCTGGTTTGTCGGGATGGCTATCGACGATTATACCGAAGGTTAGAGTATCAGTCCCTAAGGGCTTCTCGTTGGCAGGAATGACATTTACTTTAACTATAAATGGATATTCCGTATTTTCGCCTGTTACTTGAGGCTCTGTTACCTCAACAACATTGTAGTTTTTCTCCCAGTCAAATGCCATACCAGAAATGTTTTGATCTTTATAATACTCTCTTGTAGCTAGAATGATTTCCTTGTTAATTAAATTCAGTAGAAAATGTTTTAAATGTTGTTCTTGAGTTACATCATTCGTGACGTTATATAAATCATCTTGTAAACTTTTTTTATTGTATTCTTCTCCTTGGACAACACTTGGTATAGTTAAAAAGAAAAACATGAAAGCTAACATTAAGATATTTTTCACACAGATCGCCTCTTTTTTTCAGCCTTTTTTGACATCTTTATATTTTGTTTAAAATAGGAATATATACATTTGAGTAAATCTTCTAATCGAACATGTAGATTGTTTTATTGCAAAATAACAGGAACATAGGAGGATGAAATATGAAGATCCACAGAATGGATCATGCAGGTATAATCGTAAATGATCTCTCTGCTGCTATAGAGTTTTTTGGCGATTTTGGCCTTGAGGTGCAAGGGGAATGGGAAGGAAAGTGGATAGATCAGGTAGTTGGGCTTAATGACGTTAAAGTAGCATGTGTAGGATTGCGGACGCCAGACGGTCAGGCATGGATAGAGCTAATCAAATTTTATTCGTCATCAGACGAAAGAGAAATTCAGCAACCTTTTGCAAATAATTTGGGAACCCATATTGCCTTTGCTGTTGAAGATATTGAAGCTATTGTTGCCAAATTGAAAAAGAAAGGTACAGAGATCTTTAGTGGGATACAACAATATGAAGATAGTTATAAGTTATGCTTCGTTCGTGGACCGGAGGGAATTATTCTAGAGTTGGCTGAGAAAATCAAATAAATTAAGAGTAATTCATAAGTATCCGGCCGATAAGTAATGAGCTTTGACATGCCGCCAGTGAAACATGTAATCACGTCGATAAAGTTGTTCCGCAAGCGGGCGCTTTTATGAAGCAACTAAAGCCTAATTCCTCCCTTGGGTTCCGAGAAATTAGGCTTTTTTTATTTTGATCCTAATTGTGTTAAAGCACCCGTTAATTGAAGAAGAATTTTTATAAGAGTAACCTACTCCTTTTTAGTTGGCATTTGTCAGCCACCTTCAATACAGGTTGCGTAATAAATGTGGGATTCCAGTTCAATTGCAAAATATAATCTTTATAATGAAGATCATCACGGGTTGGTGAAAAAATGCAAAGAAACAGGTTTTTATATTTATCAATATTCAGCAGTGTTTTAGTCATTCTATATATGTTTTTTCAATGGAAAATAATTGATATTATTACGGTATTTCTAATGTTCCCTGTTCTTTTATTGGTGTTTGGATTCTTTATTTTTATAACAGTACTGGCAATAATAACATTGTTTAAAAATAAGGATTGGAAGCCTATAGTCATCCAAGTTATCACAATTCTATTGCTATTGATCGTTCCTTTCAATCAAATCATATTGGATATTGATTTTAAAATAAACAAATCCGAAAGAGAGCAAATAGTTAAAATGGTTGAGAACGGAGAACTCAAGCCAAATATTTCACACGATTCTTCGCTCCTTCATTTACCTAAGAAATATGCACATCTTTCAAGTGGCGGCGGTGAAATAGTGGTGGAGAAATCTGGAGATGCCTATAACATTCTCTTTTTTACCTATCGTGGGATACTGGATAACTTTTCAGGATTCGTATATACGCCTAACGACCAAAAGTCTTTTAAAAATGCGTTCGATGGCGATTTCAAAGAAATAGATAAAAGGGAGAAAAACTGGTACTTTGTCGGTTCTTACTAGTAAAAATGTAGCGAAATGGCATTTATTATCTTATTCTTGAGTAAACTTTCATCAAAAGATACTATATAGTGTGGGATCTAATTAGGAAGGAAGACAACATGGATAAGCGTATTTATTTTTTAATGATCATATCCTTTGTTATAGGGATGGTTGAGCTGATCATTAGCGGCATTTTAGATTTAATTGCAGAGGATTTACATGTAAGCATCGGGCAAGCCGGTTTGCTGATCACTGTTTTTGCTGTCATTTTTGCAGTTGCATCGCCAATTTTACTTGTTATGACAGCTAAAATAGAAAGAAAACGGCTAACATTAGTTTGCTTATACATATTTTTAATTGGTTGCATCGTAACAGTATTTGCCCCTACTTTTTCTATATTGTTTATAGGAAGAATTATTTTAGGGATAAGCGGAGCACTATTAATCATCTTGTGTTTAGTTATGGCTCCTAGCTTAGCAGGAGAACAGTATAAAGGCAGGGCGATTGGGATTGTCTCTGTGGGAGTAAGTGCTTCATTAGTTTTAGGGGTACCGATCGGGCTTATAATGGGAACTAGTTTTGGCTGGAGAGCACCATTCGTCCTTATAACTGTATTGACAGCATTATCCATTATTGGCGTTCATGTATTAATGGGACGTGTAGAACCAAAACCTCAAATTCCGTTAAGGCAACAGCTTGCAGCATTTAAAAATCACAAAATCACATTAGGGCTGACAACGACATTCCTGTATATGACTGGTCATTCTATTATGTATGCCTATTTTAAGCCTTATTTAGAATCATCCACTGATTTTAATGCTAATTGGGTTAGTGTCATTTATTTAATTTTTGGTTTTGCTGCTGTATGCGGTGGAGGAATTGGCGGACTACTGGCGGATTTATTGGGCTCACGAAAAACAATGGTAATTGCTCTAGCAGTTTTTAGTGTTTTATTCTTTGTATTTCCCTATACAACAGATTTCTATCCAATATTTTTCCTGATCTTGATCTTATGGGGGATGCTCAGTTGGGCGATTTCACCGGCAATGCAATCTTATTTGATCGAAACAGCGCCTGAATCATCGGAAATTCAGCAAAGCTTGAATAATTCATCTCTTCATTTAGGTGTCGCTGCCGGTTCAGTTATTGGAGCTGGAATAGTTGATACACTTTCAGTCAATGTAATTCCATTTGCAGGCGGATTATTCATTATCTTATCATTCATTACTGTAGTCATTTCTGTTCGCAGTAAGAAAAAGATTTCTTATAAACCAAAGAACGCAATTTGAGTTATTTCAACTAAACGTGCCAGGTTCCTTCCAAATAATTAGTTGGTACCTGGCACTTTTCTATTCTCAGTTTACTAATGCATGAATAAACGGGTTGTTATAAACGCCAAGGATTTCGCTTTTAAAAAGAAATTTTTTTGTATCTATTTTTTAGAAGAATGAAAAACTATGTTTATTGGACAACGAAAAGCGTCCCTACCGTAGCAGAAACGCTCATAACATTAACTTAAAAAATCACTCATTCTTCAAATGACAACTTTTGCACACCGTTTACAGCGCTTCCTCTTTCAGTGGCAGGTGAATTGTGTAATGATCCCCCACCTACAAAAAATGGATCTTCATCTTTTGTCCCCCCACGGATGAAGAGATCAGGCAAGCCCTCAGAGGACAAATCAACAAAAGCACCAGGTGCAACAAACTTTCCTGAATTGCCAGCTGGTTTAAGATCTTCAATAGTCACTGCTCCCGCACCACTCGGTTTGTTAGCAACATAACAATAATGGGCTGAAGATACTGCTGCAAATGAAAAGGAAAGGACTAATGTCGAAACTGAGATGCGAATTAAATTACGCGGTTTTTTCACTATGTAGATCACCTCTCTTTTTTTTTACAACAATAAATGATATTACATTAACTCCTACTTTAGACTTAATATTTAATTTATTTACCAGTACACAAGTCTTATAGATAACAAGAGCTTTTTATGAGTTAAAAATGTGAATGAATCCAATAAAATTGCAAATACCATTAAAGTTATGTGTGTACACCTTAGATTTTTCGACGTTCTTTTGTTATATAATAAAACTCCAATCGTAGCGGAAATACCATTAGGGACGGCTGCTCCTAATCCATGAATCCCTTCGCTTGGATAAATGACAGTAATAATATTTAATGTTACCAGACCTCCCTGACATGCCTGACTTTTAAAAAAAACTTCCAAACAAAATTAAAACGCCAGAGGTTACCATTACACCGATTCCCGTAAAAATAAACTTAATCCGTTCCATTGAAATTCCTCCTTTTGATTTATTAATTACAATTTAACTATCAAACCTGAAATCTTTATGAAAGTTATTATTTTTTAGGCTAGTAATTTTTTTAAAAAAAAGGCCAATGCTTTGTAAAAACATTGGCCTGTCTAAAATCGTTTACTTGTTTTTAAATCATTTTAAACTTTGATTGTTGTATTTTCATTACTCAACATTTCTATAAAGCCCCTCAAAGAAGCTGACATATATTTATCTTTACGATAGACGAAAATGGTTTTGACTTTCCCGAATCTATTTGGAATGGGATGTTGGATAAGTTGATTGTCCTTCATATGTTTATCAACCACACTTCGAGGGAGTAAACTTATCCCCAGTCCCGCTGAGACACAGCCAATAATTCCATCAAGTGTTCCAAATTCCATTATTTTTTCGGGAATTACCCCTTCATGCTGTAACCATTCTTCAAACCTTGCCCGATACGAACAGCCATTACGAAACACCAATATTGTTCGATTTTGTATTTCTTTTATAGAAGAAATAGGATGATGTAACGTGTCAGTTATCAGTACCAACTCTTCCTCTATAACTGTTTTAAATGTGAGTTCTGGATGCTCAATAGGTCCAGCAACAAAAGCTCCATCTAATTCATATTGTAGAACCCCCTGGACATTTTGCTCAGTTGGCCCTGTTTTTAACGTAAGGTCAACAGCAGGATATTCACGATGGAATTTTGCAAGTATTGTTGGTAAACGAACTGCAGCAGTCGTTTCCATTGAACCTATTAATAAAGGACCTATAGGTGTTTGATCATCACTCATTTCGTTTTGAATCTCATCTAAAAGTTGAAATATTTGATATGTATACGAAAGTAATGCTTTACCTTTGTCCGTTAGAGTAGTCCCCCGGTTATGTCTATAAAATAGCTTTGTTTGAAGATCCGATTCCAATTGTTGAATTCTTGCTGTGAGATTGGATTGTGCGTAGTTCATTTCCCTTGCTGCCTTTGAAATACTTCCTAACTCTGCAACAGCTTGAAAAAATCTCAATGCTTGCAAATCCATAGTTATCGCCTCTTCCTGTTTTGATATATAGAAAAGTGATATCGGTACATCATTTTTTAGTATTATAGCATATGGCAAAAAACAGATAAGATAAAAATATAATAAAATTATTATAATTGAAGGTGAAAATTTGAATAAAAGCCCTTTTTTATTTTTGATTGGGGGAATTTTTTCATTAATGATTGCGATGGGAATCGGAAGGTTTGCTTATACTCCAATCTTACCGCTCATGCAGAAGGCTCTTGCCTTTACTGATGCTATTTCGGGCTACCTCGCTTCCAGCAATTATGCAGGGTACTTTGCCGGGGCCATTTTAGCAGGAGTTCTCCCATTGAAAAAGCATAGAACATTTTATTTAAGAATTAGTCTTGCGGTAAGTATTATTACCACCTGCTTAATGGGGCTGACTCACTCCTACACAGGGATGCTCATCATTCGCTTTATTTCAGGAGTGTCTAGTGCATTCATTTTTGTATTTGCTTCCAGTATTGTTCTAGATAAACTGGCTTTTGTAGGAAAAACAAATTGGGCTGGCTATTTTTATTCAGGGGTAGGCTTTGGAATCTTTTTTTCGACGCTCTTTATACCGAGTTTTAACGATTTATTTATGTGGGAAGGTGTATGGATAGGATTAGCCATTATAAGCTGTATCCTTACGGTCTTCGTATGCTTTTGGCTTAAAGATTCCCCAAGCTCGAAGGTACAAAAGGATAAACAAATGGTTACTATACAGGCTCCACCCCTAAAATGGCTTCCTTGGTTAATTATTGCCTATGGACTAGAAGGATTAGGCTATATTGTAACAGGGACATTTATTGTGTCAATTGCTGAAAAGACCTCAATCTTTAGCATTGACCCTGCAATTGTCTGGATGGTTGTTGGCTTAGGTGCAATTCCATCCTGTATCGTATGGTCAACCCTCGCAAAAAAGTGGGGATTTGTAAGATCATTAGTCATTTCGATGGTTCTTCAATCAATCGGAATTGCACTGCCTGTCTTCTGGTTGACCCAATCCAGTTTAATGATAAGTGCTTTCTTATTTGGAGCAACTTTTATGGGTATTACCACACTTGCCACAACATTGGCACGCCAAATGAGTCCATCAAATAGCAGTCGAATTATTGGTTATCTAACCGCCATTTATGCTGCTGGTCAAATGATAGGACCAACAATTGCCGGAATATTATTATCTTATACTCAAAGTTTTAATACAGCGTTGATTGGAGCTGCTAGCGTAGTATTCATTGGATCTATGTTACTTGTAAGTGGTATTCGATTTGACCGAATGCCAAACTTAAAAACATCGTTCATAACTCCCGAACGAGAAAGCGGCCCTCCATTCAGGGAGTTATAAAAGATTCATAACTCCCGAACGGGTATGTGGCACTCCATTCAGGGAGTTATAAAAGGTTCATAACGACCGAACGAGTATGTGGCCCTCCATTCAGGGAGTAATAAAAGGTTCATAACGACCGAACGGGTATGTAGCCCTCCATTCAGGGAGTTATAAAAGGTTCATAACGACCGAACGGGTATGTGGCACTCTGTTCAGGGAGTTATAAAAGGTTCATAACTCCCGAACGGGTATGTGGCACTCTGTTCAGGGAGTTATAAAAGGTTCATAACTCCCGAACGGGTAAAGGGCCATCCGCTCTGGTAGTTATAAAGGGTTCATAACTCCCGAACGGAAAAGCGGCCCTCCATTCAGGGAGTTATAAAAGGTTCATAACGACCGAACGGGTATGTGGCCCTCCATTCAGGGAGTTATAAAAGGTCTATCACTCCCGAACGGAAGGAGTCCCTCAACAGATGATACTTCACCAAAATAGCTATCCTAATTCAAATAAGTAACTATACTCCCTCAAACATTCCCCCTATCACCTCAATCGCTTTTTTCAACCGTTCCTGATAGGTTCCGCTGATGCTTACGAACTCGATTCCGTTTTCCTTCAATAATTCCTTCAAACGCTGATTATTTTCTTCACGGACCTGTTGTTCTCCATGCACCCTTAATCCGTCATCTACCCATTTAACATCAGGCTCAAGAAATAAGCATAGATCATACTGTTGAATCCGGGCGATTTCATCCAAGACTCGTTGGTGTTTCTGGTTATACAGTTCTGAATAAAATTGGGTGACAGCTGCTTCCGTGTCAATAAAGACGATTTTATTGGCCTGTTTAAAAGCTTCATATTCTTTCAGTTTGTGGCCATAGGCGATGATTGGATAATCCTCTTCTAAAATAATTCCATCACAGCCTCCTAAATCTTTGCAGTACTCTCTGCCGTATTCTCTCACATAAGTCGTATTATAGATGAGTGCTAGATTCTTCGTAAGCGTCGATTTTCCACAGCTTTCTGTCCCTAAAATAACTACCTTTTTAATAAAATAAGGCTTCGCTAGCTCGGGAATGTAGTCCCAATAATGAAAGACACCTTTATTCCTAATCTCCGTTGCTGAAATGGGGTATTGTTCCCTTTTTTCATCAATCAACATGTGTTTTGCCTCAGGATATAGCTTTTTAAAAATCGGGTCATAGTCGATTTCAGAGCTAAACACCACATCAATCCCCTTCCCGATCACCTCTCTTATTTTCAAGGCCCCTTCCTTCCAATTGTAATCCTCATCACCGTCATGATCTTCCACTTCCACGACCTTAACGTGTTCCATCTCCTTTGTCAGTTGAGAAAGCCAACGCAGCCGGATCCGACTTGGAATATAGGAAAGCTTGCTCCCCTTGCACAATGCCTGATCCCTTTTTTCACTATGTGACAAGACCACATACAATTCATCGACCATCGTAGAAGCTTTGATGATGGCGTACACATGACCTTGATGCAAAGGCAAAAACTTTCCACCGTAAAAGCCAATCTTCTTCATGACATCGCCTCTCCCTTCTGCTGTTTATAAACTTTAGACCAGTTGTAATAGCCGTATATACTGTTGATCAGAAAAGCCGACCACATCACAAGCATGGAGATATCGTTTCCATTCTGTAAAATTAAGGCCTTTACCCAAAGGGCAATCGAAAGCACATTGACCGCAATCCAGAATAACCACTGTTCCGTTAATCTTTTTAGCATCAGTATTTGGGCAATCACCGATAATGTCGTTGAAGCGGAATCGATCCAGACGACATTGCCTCCTAATTTTTCGAGCAGGTAAGCGTACAGAACAAAGATGACCAGAAATACCGAAAGCGTAATGCCCCACCCTTTTTTCGTCAAAGAACTGATTTGAATTTCTTCCCCTTTTACGGTGTGTTCCGTTTTATGATTCTTCCATAAATAGATGCCAACGAACTGGAGCGGAAAATAAAACAAGGCATTCAGCATGACCTCACCGTATAGGCCATAACCGTATGAGATGTAGGCATAGGTTCCGGTTTGGATAATGCCGAAATAGTAATTACTCACCTTCCCTTTGGCTACAAGCACGACACAAAGCATTCCTGAAATCGAGGTGATTAACCCCAGAATCGTATCGTCCCAAGCAAAAAACAAATACACATTCACAAGCGTAAACGTAACAAGCCATAGCTTTTCAAATAAGGTCCAGTCTTTAAGGATCTTCATTTTCAATCGCTCCCTTATAATTATCAATTAACAAATTGTTAAATGTAATGATGAAAAAAAATTAGTATTTGGCATTATAAATGGATACATAAGGATCAAAATCATTGAATCGATACAGCTGTGCTTTATTCTTTGACCAACGATTGGTTTTTTGCGGCTCTCCATCCTTCTCTACTTTTTCAATAAAAGGGAGCGTTGGAGCTTTTCTAAAAAATTGAGAATCAAGCTTTAGCCAAGGCTCATCCATGACGGTCAGCAACACACCCTGCAACTCGGAAAGAACAAATTCCTTTGGCAAAAAGTTTTTGGCAAGCGTTGTTAATGACATATCCTTTTTGATAAACCACAAAGCGTCATCAATAATTTGCTTGTGATCGAAAGCGAGGTCCAGCTGAAACACTTCATCCATCGAGAATAGCTCTACCTCCGCCGCATCGTCTGCTGCCTTCCTTTTAACCAGCTTATTTTCTGGTACAATCGCATAATGGGCGTTCGAGATAATCCAGCCCCGCTTGTCACGACCAAATTTGTCATATACGCCATAGTGCTTGATTTTTAGCCCTTCTACACCCGTTTCTTCTCTTAGCTTGCGAACGGCTGCATCATAGGCCGTTTCCGCTGGCTTAATAAAGCCGCCAGGCAAAGCCCATTTCCCCCCTTCAATATTGGGGTCGCCTTCTTTTGTCCGCTCCGCTCGTTTGATCAGCATGATCTTTAATGTTTTTTGTGGCGGCTTATAAGGACCCACTTCCGTTGAAATAATCGTAAAAACGGCAATATCACTCGTATATCCATCAGGAGTCCGATATTTACTGACATCATAATTTAACAAAGCCTTGCTCACCTGTTTCTGTTGTTTTATTAATTAACATTTTGTTAATTGTTATTTATATTATATCATTTGTTTAAATTTGGTGTTACATTAATTTATCGACAAAATACGATACTGTTAGGATTCACAAATAAAACTATTAAAATCGCAAATAAAAGTGCTGGATTCACAATTCAGGCGTCACTAGCCCAGTACATTTTATATTTATTTTTGAAGATAATACTATTGTTGTTCATAAAATTTGCCTTATTGGAGGAAGAAGAATGAAATGTAGAGCCAAAGTTAATCTTTCCATCATCATGTTGCTTGCATTTTTATTAATCAGTGCCTTTGGAACAGGTGACTTCGTAACTCGTGTAGATGCAGCAAGAGCCAACGAAAAAGCAGATATTATTATTAAAAATGGCTACATACTTACAATGAATGGAACAAAGGAAGTTTTTCCAAAAGGAACAGTGGTTATAAAGGACAAAAAAATTATCGCCGTTGGTGACGAAAAACTTGGTAATCAATATAAGGCACCGAAGATCATCAATGCCAACGGCAATATTGTGATGCCGGGAATGATTAATACACACAATCATGTTCCGATGGTTGCGTTTAGAAGCATTGGTGAAGAGGGCGTTGGCAATCGCTTATTTGATGTGTTTTTTCCGCTTGAAGGAAAGCTTCTTTCTAGGGATCTCATTTATAAAGCATCTATCCATGGTGCCATTGAAATGGCCATGGGGGGAGTGACCACCTATGCCGATATGTACTACCACGAGGATGAGGTCGCAAAAGCAACCGAAAAGATTGGCATTAGAGGTGTGCTTGGAGAAACCGTCATTAGCTTCCCAGTTGTCGATGCTCCCGAACCATACGGCGGACTTAAATATGCTGAAAATTTTATTAAACAATATCAAAACAATGAATTAATCACGCCATCGGTCGTCGCACACGCGCCCTATACGGTTAGTCCTGAAATGTTAAAGGCATCAAAAGCCTTAGCGGATAAATACAAAGTCCCCTTCGCTCTTCATGCTGCCGAGTTCCCCGATGAAGCGCAAAGAGTGGAAAGTAAGTTTGGCCAGAAGTACGAGTCCGTCATTAAATACTTAGATTCATTAGGGATACTAGATGAAAATACCATGCTTGCCCATGCAATCCATATTGATGATGAAGACATTGCCATTATAAAAGAAAGAGGAGCAACGATCGCTCATAATCCGATTGCGAATACAAAAGGAGCCACCGGTGTCGCACCAGCGATTAAGATTGACAAGGCAGGAATTAGGATGGGATTAGGAACGGATGGGCCAATGAGTTCCAACACAATGGATGTCTTTGGGACAATGGGCTATGCCGCTCGGATTCATAAGCTTGTTAACAAAGACCAAAGTTTGATGCCTCCAAGTAAAGTAGTTGAGCTTGCAACCATTGGCGGTGCGAAAGCCCTTGGATTAGATAAAAAAGTCGGCTCTCTTGAGGTTGGCAAATACGCTGATATCATTATTGTCGATGTATATGCACCAAATACGTTCCCTACTTATGATCCATACGCAACTTTAGCATACGCAGCAGGACCGCAAAATGTAAAAGATGTAATCGTAAATGGCAAAATGATTGTCGAAAACAAAAAGCTTAAAACGTATGACTATAATAAAAATCTTAGAGATATGAAGGAAATCTATAAAAAAGTGGCAGAAGTAGAAAAAACACTACCCTATCATAAGAAACCATAATCAAAAAGGTCCGACGAGCGGATAAGAGCTCGTTGGACCTTTTTCGCTGCTCAGTAATTTTCGGCAAAATCCAAGGCGTAGCAGGTGCGATTCTTCATTGGCGAGTGTTGTTAAAGACATATCCTTTTAAAGCACTTTTATTAGACATTTCAAACGCAAGTCCATAATGAAATGTCTTTTAAACCGTTTTATTAGACATGTCCACTTCCTACCAAGGTTTTTTTGTCTTTAAAATTCTGGTTTAACAACATCCCAATTTCGACTAGCTACTATTTTACTGGGACTTATAAAATAATACTTACAATCGTCCCCGAAAGGATGCTGACAAGTGTGGCGCCGTATAGCAGTTTCAAGCTGAAGCGGGCAACCACATTCCCCTGCTTTTCATTCAAGCTCTTGACAGCCCCGGTAATAATGCCGATCGATGAGAAGTTGGCGAAGGAAACAAGGAATACGGACAGAATCCCAAGTGTACGGTCACTGAAGTGATGGGTGCCTTTGGACAAATCCAACATCGCGACAAATTCATTAGTCACCAGCTTCGTTGCCATAATCCCCCCTGCATTAACTGCCTCAGATAATGGAATCCCCATCATAAAGGCGATCGGGGCAAAGAGACACCCTAATAACTGCTGAAAAGAAATGCTGAACAATAACTCGAATACATGATTGATGGCCGCCATTAGAGCAATAAATCCAATCAGCATCGCACCGACGATCACGGCAACCTTAAAACCATCCAGGATGTACTCACCCAGCATCTCAAAAAAAGATTGTTTTTCCGCATTTTGAATTTCCAAAATATCTTCGCTTGGCTTCACCTCGTACGGGTTAATAATCGAAGCAATGATAAAACCGCCAAATAAATTAAGAACTAATGCTGTGACGACATATTTGGGATCCAGCATCGTCATATAGGCGCCTACAATCGACATCGAAACTGTCGACATTGCCGAGGCACAGAGCGTATACAGACGCTTTTTCGAAAGCATGCCCAGTTGTTTTTTTACCGTAATGAAAACCTCCGATTGCCCGACCATTAACGACGCAACCGCATTATAGGATTCCAGCTTTCCCATGCCATTCACTTTACTTAACAACCATCCGATTCCTCTCATAAGGAGCGGGAGAATTTTCAAATATTGCAGGATTCCTATTAATACAGAAATGAAGACAATTGGCAGCAGCACAGTTAAGAAAAATGGTGCCTCTCCCTTATTCGCCAATCCGCCAAACACAAAGGTAACACCTTCATTTGCATAATCGAGCAATTTGCTGAATACCTTTGAAATCCCTTGGATAATGATAAGGCCAAACTCTGTATTTAACAGCAATATGGATAAGGTTATTTGAATAGCAATCATCACAATAATGGGTATAAATTTTACCTCTTTTCGATTAGAGCTTGCCACCCAAGCGGCACACACGACAATTAGAATACCTAAGATTGAAATAACATAGTGCATTTTTTACCTCCTGATGCGTTAAAACATTATGTACGGTTTCCCTTCCCGATTGTTTATAGTGTAGTAAGCTAGTATGTCCGCAGAAAGCATTGGTATATTTTGTCCATATTTTATTTAAAAAATTAATAGAACGATTTGAATAGAATTGAGATTAGCTTTAATAAAGAGGAGTGATTTTCTGGTTAATCGAGTGAACGGAAAGAGCTTTTTCAAGCGAAGAGGTTCATAGAAAGGTTTTATGTGACCGGTCCGATGTTTTTTTCAAGAGTTGCGACGCATAGAAGAGCCATATGCGACCGAACCGCTCATTTTTTAAGCGTTGCGGCGCATAGAAAAGCCATATGCCACCTGACAAGTAATTTTCCAAAATGGTTCGTCTCTATCGCGAGGCAATAAGTTATTCCTTCTTAATTAGTTATTCGGCCAGCACTAATCTTTTCGAAAAAAGCCAAATAAAAAACACTCACATTATATATGAGTGTTTTTATGATACCGGTGGTCGGGGTCGAACCGACACTCCTCACGGAACACGATTTTGAGTCGTGCGCGTCTGCCAATTCCGCCACACCGGCATAATATGGAGGCGGCAACCGGATTCGAACCGGTGGTAAAGGTGTTGCAGACCTGTGCCTTACCACTTGGCTATGCCGCCATATTATTTGGAGCGGAAGACGGGATTCGAACCCGCGACCCCCACCTTGGCAAGGTGGTGTTCTACCACTGAACTACTTCCGCATATTTGACTGGGCTAGCAGGATTTGAACCTACGAATGACGGAGTCAAAGTCCGTTGCCTTACCGCTTGGCTATAGCCCAATAATACAATATTTTCACTAATTCATCAATAAAAAATTCATGGGGCGGCTGATGGGAATCGAACCCACGAATGTCGGAACCACAATCCGATGCGTTAACCACTTCGCCACAACCGCCATTACAGCATTGGCAGGGGTAGTAGGAATCGAACCCACACCAAAGGTTTTGGAGACCTTCGTTCTACCTTTAAACTATACCCCTATAAATGGTGGAGGGGGACGGATTCGAACCGCCGAACCCTGAGGGAGCGGATTTACAGTCCGCCGCGTTTAGCCACTTCGCTACCCCTCCATCTATACTATGCACTTGCTGCTAACAAGTGCCGGCAAGAGGACTTGAACCCCCAACCTACTGATTACGATTCAGTTGCTCTACCGATTGAGCTATACCGGCAAAATTGAATCAAAATGGTGGCTCAGGACGGAATCGAACCGCCGACACAAGGATTTTCAGTCCTTTGCTCTACCGACTGAGCTACTGAGCCAACATANTCGGGTTATGAGCCCGACGAGCTACCGGACTGCTCCACCCCGCGATAATAATTATTATGGTGGAGGATGACGGGATCGAACCGCCGACCCTCTGCTTGTAAGGCAGATGCTCTCCCAGCTGAGCTAATCCTCCGTTAAATGGTGACCCCTACGGGATTCGAACCCGTGTTACCGCCGTGAAAGGGCGGTGTCTTAACCGCTTGACCAAGGGGCCATTTTGAAAAAATTATGATGGCGGAGAGCAAGGGATTTGAACCCTTGATACGCGGTTAACGTATACACGATTTCCAATCGTGCTCCTTCGGCCACTCGGACAGCTCTCCATAAATGGCTCCGCAGGTAGGACTCGAACCTACGACCGATCGGTTAACAGCCGATAGCTCTACCACTGAGCTACTGCGGAATAATATAACAGCCTGGCGACGTCCTACTCTCACAGGGGCTTTCGCCCCAACTACCATCGGCGCTGAGAAGCTTAACTTCTGTGTTCGGGATGGGAACAGGTGTGACCTTCTCGCCATTACCGCCAGACCATTTATCAGACACTATTTTATTATAATGTCTTTTTCATATTTTGCAAGAGGAAATTTAAAATTTTTCATTCCCTCAAAACTAGATAATGCAGAAGAAGTAAATAAGAACGAGTTCACCTAAAAATATGACTTGGTTAAGTCCTCGATCGATTAGTATCAGTCAGCTCCACACGTCACCGCGCTTCCACCTCTGACCTATCAACC
>NZ_JBHSHV010000018.1:0-113412 GCF_042653105.1 Neobacillus sp. GCM10023253 | reverse complement strand
ATGCTTATTTTTAGAATACCACACAATAAAAAGATATTTAAATGAAAAATGTTGACAAACTATTAGCTGGTTTATATCTGCTTTTTAAGCCACCCAATATACATTAGCCGGAAATTCTCCGCCTATAAATTCTTTTACATACACGAAAATCAACAATTAATAAAAACTGAGCCTAAATTAAAAACCTGGTACATTAACACATTTTCTAATCGCGTCCATGATTTTATCTACCGCATCCTTAATCTTGATCTGAACTTCTTCATTATATAGACCAAGTGATGAATAAGCCGCAGCGTAGAAATCAGCGAACATACTCGCAGCTTTCTTTGGAATATAGTCTGATTCGGACCATTCCTCCGAAAGGTAATGAAGAACCTCAATAATTTGAACAACTTTTTCTGACTGTAAACCATATCCCAATCGAAGAGAAATGAGCAGCCCATCGTCTCCCAAAAGCAATTCTTCCAATCTATCTACATTCATTTTTATTACCTCTTTTTAAAAGATTTCGGTTTCAGGTTTACATTCCCCTTTTTCTGCTGCCTAGCTTACACTTAGCAATAACCAGATTCACCTATCTCTGATTTTGTATCTTACTGACAAAGATTACAATCCAATGGAAAAGACACTTTCAGTTGAAAGTGCCTTAAGAACTTAATTTTCAGGGCAAGTTCCTTTAAATACGCTCACTTGTCCTCCCTGCTTGAATGCAAATGTACCTGGTGTACCAAGATGTACATGTTCGTGAAATTGGTGGTATCCGCCGTGATTTGGATCATCAATTGATGTTTGCCCGCTACCAATGTCACATACAGTTTGACCCGGAGTAACTAAGTAATGTTGGTGTGCAGCAAACGCAGGAGTTGCAGATAATGCACTTACAAAAAAAGATAAGAACAAAACTCGTTTTACTTTTTTCATTTTATCACCTCTTTATAATGTAAATACCTTTTGATTGTACTTTATTAAGAGGTGAATGTGCTAAATAAAAGTTCGACATTTTAAAACAAACCTTCTCCATTTAGCTCTTTCTTTTCAAAGTGGCCATCTGAACTAATTTTACTGAAAGTGTTTGCCATAATAATAATGTAATTGGAAAGGATTGAAGAAAACCAAAATAAAAAATGGGGAAGTATGCCTTTTGTGTTTGTATAATGGCCAAAGCATTTGCAGGAGAATCTAGTTCTTCTTTTTTAACCATCTAACGACCCCATAAATAATAAGCAGGAACACCCCCATCTCAATCGCATGGTCGGCCAAGTTAAGAATTCCGCCAGAGCGAATGATAAAATCTGTCACCTGCCCAAACAAAAGTCTATCAATGCCATTTCCGATTGCTCCTCCGACAAGGAATCCAAAGCTACAATCGATGAGAGTCCCATTCATTTCTCCGGTTCTGCGAAAATATAAAACACCTATTACGAACAACACAGCCACAATTCCGAAGAGCCGTGCATTGCCTTGAAATAAGCCTCCTGCCATCCCGCTATTTTCGATATGTGTGAGGTGTATTCCCCACAATGTAAATGCTTCATTAATATCAATGTGGGCCCGAATTAGATATTTAGAAAGCTGGTCCAGCACAATAACCAGGATTGCAATGACATAAAATAGCATCTAATAGTCCTTCTCTCTTGCAGAATAACCTGCATCCTAACCATCATTATAATGGGAAGCTTTTTTCTACACTATTTTGGAGCTCACCTTTTACGCGTAAAACTTCCGATTGTCCTACAATCAGATAATAAAAATTTAAATTAGCAGTTCTTCAGCAGTTGGAAATAATTTATTACCGTTTTGCTCTTCGGGTTTTACAAAACGATTATCCCAAGATTTCGATACAAATAGTTAAGATTTTAAAACTTTTAAAAGGGCCTTCCTTAATGGTAAAGACGTCCTGAAATATTTTTATTAATGTCCTAGATTTAGTGCTTAATATCTAAAAACCATAATATCCTTTTACGTAGATATCGTAAAAGGAGAGATATGATGGATCAATTTGATGTCATTATTATCGGCAGCGGCCATAATGCGTTGATAACGGCTGCCTATTTAACACAGGCTGGAAGAAGTGTATTAGTTTTAGAAAAAAATGACCGTCCAGGAGGATTTTTGCGCACAGAAGAGCTGACACTGCCAGGTTTCAAACATGATGTCTATGCTGCTGCTCATCCACTCTTTACAACCGGACCAGCGTACGCAGAGTTAAGAGAGGACTTAGAAGCACGCGGGCTTCGCTATTTAAATACAGACCTGCCGACTGGCGTTTCGATCGAAGACGGACGAACAGCGGTTCTTCCTTCTTCCTTTGAGGAGCTCATCGCTGAAGCAGAACGGTTGGCTCCTGGTGACGGCACAGCGCTGGCAGGCATGTTTGAACAGTTGAATCCTTATGTAAACGATGTTTTTGGGTTATTTAACATGGATCTTTCCAGTCCAGAAGCTGCACCTATCATCCAGCGTTTACTTCATCAAGAGGGCGGCGTGGGTTATTCACCATTTGCAGCATCGATCGTTTCAACGGCTCGTAATACGGTTAGTTCGCTTCAGTCACCTGTCACGAGGGCGATGCTTGCTTCCTGGGTTACTCACCTTGGCCGTACACCGGATGAGGTGGGAAGTGGAATTTGGGTGCCGCTCACCGTGATGGCATTGATGGGCGGTGGAATGCCAATACCGGAGGGCGGCAGTGAGAAGTTAGCGCAGGCATTAGCTCAGCTGATCACGGATCAAGGCGGAGAAATTCTTACAGAGATTCAGGTCGAGCGGATTTTAGTGGAAAATGGTAGAGCAGTTGGTGTAAGGACCTCAAAGGGGAAAAAATACCGTGCCAAACAGGCGGTCGTGGCCTCAACTACACCTGACCAGCTGTATCTCTCGCTATTAGCCGATACCGAAATATCACCACCACTGCGCGCACAAGCAAAACAGTTTCGATACGGCAGAGGATGTGTACAAATTCATTTAGCTTTGAGTGAGCCGCCAAACTGGCCGGATAAGCGGTTTAACCGTGTCGGTCAGCCACATCTAACAGATGGGCTAGACGGATTTACCTTAGCTATTGCCCAAGGCGCAGCTAATCTGCTTCCGTCAAATCCGACCTTTACCGTAGACTGTTCGACCAATCTTGATCCAACAAGGGCACCGTCAGGAAAGGCCATCATGCGTATTCAAGTGCTGGAAGTACCTATAAGGCCAAACGGGGATGCTGCAAATCTCATCGATGTGGGGAATGGGACATGGTCGCATGATTTGACAGAGCGTTTTACAGAACGCGTGCTAAACGTGGTCAGCAAGCATATACCCAACATCCCAAGCGCAGTCATTGGAAAATACGTAGTCACACCAGACACAATTGCTAAGTATAACCCAAATGCTGGCCCGGGGGATCCGTATGGTGGTGCACATGATTTAGGGCAGAGTTATCTTTTGAGACCACTACCAGGGCAGCCGGGTCATCAGACAGCAATTCCAAATGTGTATATGCTCGGGGCCGCAACTTGGCCTGGACATGGAGTAAATGGTGGATCGGGGTATATAGTGGCTCAGAAACTATTGACCTAATAAGACTTATTAACTTATGGAATACAATTCCTGAGTGAATGGCTCGTTTGATGGATTAAAACGTTTCATCAAATCTGATAAAGGGTCCCGATTTGGGATCTATCTTAAACGTGGGCGATCCTTCAAGAAGGTCGCCTTTTTTTTTACACAAGAAAGATTGTGAAATGTTGTACTTGAACTATCGTGGCAGGTTAGTGCAATAAGAAGGAATACTGTAAACTGTAATTAAAGGAGAATTTATGCAGGTTTAAATAGGAGACAGTCACTTTTTCATTCAGTAGTACAAAATATGAAGATACAGAGGCGACAGAAACATTTACTTTTAAAGAATTAGGTATTGATGAGGATTTGGATGAGGAAGGACTAAAGATAGAAATAGATAAAATTTTCCAGGCTTGAGTTTGGGATAAACTCAATATTTCTTATAGTATCGTTATAAACGAGGACAAACGCAGATAGTACAGATTATATTCTGTAACAAAAGAGAAACTTCTTATTGTGCAAAATGGGCAGAATAGTGTAAGTAAGAAAAGTCACCGTTTACTGAACATCTCCTTAGACTACCTCAATAAAACAACCACTATAGATACTCATATTTGCTAGGTTTAAAACTATTTTTAATGCTATTTCATAATCTGCCGTTACAAAACTTGTCCAAATTGCATTTCTTATTAATGACTAAATAAGAAAGGAGTGCAAATTTAATGCCTTGTATTCGTTCTGATTTACAGCAACCAGTGTGCTTAACAATTATCTACAATGTAAGCACTGGGGCACTGGTAGATTCTTCAGTTGAGTGTGGAGTTTGTAATCTTGAAACGGAGTTTGATTTTACTACTAAAAATCTAGTAATTAGAGTACCATTAACAGTCCACGGAATCCTCACAATTAACGACCACTTCCAAGCAAGTTGCGTTACGGCTAATATTACACAACCTTAATAAAGGTCTAGTTAATATTTTGGGAATGTAGGAGAGTAGAATCTACATTCCTATTTTTTACTATGAGGACCTTTCTTTAATAAGGAATTAAAAAAGTGGCTAATTATTAGCCACTCTAGCCTTGCGTTAATAAATTGATTATATCGGATGCGGTGGAAGAAATGGAATGGGGCGGATAGAGGCTACGGTATCGCTATTCGGTTTCAGATGAATCTGCACTTTTGCGTCATTAGCTGCTAAGTCGGCTGTAATCGAGGCGAATGTGTCTAGGACGTCAGATGTCGTTGAACCAAATGTAATTGGTCCTTTTACAGTCGAAATTAGTGTGTTCCAGCGTGTAACGATTGGGCGGATTGGGTCAGTGGGGGCGAACCGTTCTAGTGCTGCACGGTGCGGGACAGTCGCCGACACGACTCTCGAAGTCTGTGTGACGCCATTAACGCTATAGGTTAGTGTGCCAGTGCTCGGAGTGAATGAGATAAGCGTGGCAAATACGTTCATACTTGTCCTCCTTTATTATAAGATTCTATTTATCTTATGCTTGTACAACAAATCAGTATGGATTTATATCCAAGTAGATGGGGTTTTCCATAAACTAGAAATAATTATTGGGTCGACCATATTTGTATCAGGATACTAATCAACACCAAAGAGTATAAAGGCAAAAATTTGTGAAGGATTGTGTACTTAAACTAACGGGTAGCTTTAATTTAAGAAGGAGACTGCCAAAGTAAGCACTTTAGGACAGGATTTGGAAGTGCAAATTGAAAGGTTGCAAGCTGAAGGCTGCGACAAGATTAGCCGCCAAGTAAAATCTATGTACGGATAATAGACCAGCACAGGTCCCGGTTTCGAAAAAGTTGCCGTAATGGCAGCTTTTTCTTCTTTTACTACCAGGAAATTAACTTCTGTGAAATTCGAAAAATGGCAATACTTAAATTCATCTTTTTAAAAGGGGAGAGCGTCTGATCCTTGGTGTTTATATACTTGTTTAATGGATTAAGAAGCTTCTGTTATTGTAACCGTATAGCCTAAGTTTTCTAGTCTTCGAACCGAATGGCGTACAATAGATACCTGTCTTTTTTTTATCAAAGTAATCTTCGCCTAAGTCTACATACATTTCTTTTCTTGTTAAAAGGTAATATGCGATCCGCAAAATCGACATGTGCAACTACAATAGCTGCTCTTTTGTTTCCTTTTCCAGCACTTTCATTATGTCTAGATACGAGAGCTGCCCAGGAACAAAGATGTGCCGCAGTTCCATTATAATCATTATTATTTCCTCCGGTTGCCTCTTCATTTAATAAATATTTTTCCATACTTGAAATCGACTCTCCCATAATGACTTTCATTAATTTAGCCAGCTGGCAACCCCATAAATAGTGTCGGGATGGAAATAATAATACTTATACCTTCCCGCTTTTCTGAAGGAAACTAACCCTGCATTTTCTAAGACCTTCAAATGCTTGGTAAAAACTAGTAAAGATATATCAAAAGGTTTCTGCTAATTTTTATATGGTTTTCTCACCCATTGAAAGTTCTTGGATGATAGCAACTTTTATTTTAAAAACACCACAGGAACGGTTCGCCTCGTTCAAATCGGGCCAGTCTTGTCCATGGTCTTGAAAGGTAGGAGAAAGAAACATGACAGAAAATGATTGGTCTCGGACTGAGCGGAGAAAAAACATACAAGAACAACAACAAAGTTCTTCAAAACAGGATGAGAACAAGAGGCCAAGAAGAGGATTTTGGAAAAAATTCTTATACATTTGTCTTACACTAGGAATTGTACTGTTCTTGTTTGGAGTGGGCGCTTTTTACTGGATCATTAAAGACGCTCCTAAGTTTGACGAAACGCTATTAAAGGATCCTTTATCTTCCAAATTTTTTGCTAGTGATGGGAAAACCGTCATTGCCGAAATCGGTAAGGAGAAACGGAATGAAATTAATATTAAGCAAATACCTGATGTCTTAAAAAATGCTGTTTTGGCCACAGAGGATGCCCGTTTTTATCAGCATCATGGAATTGATGTTAAACGTACTCTTGTTGCTGTTTGGACGAATATTACAACTGGTTCTTCTCAAGGCGGCAGTACGATTACACAGCAAGTTGTGAAAAATTCTTTTTTATCAATTGAAAAAACCCCTACAAGAAAAGTGCAGGAATGGTATTTAGCCATTCAATTAGAAAAAAAGTTCTCTAAGGATCAAATTCTAGAAATGTATTTTAACAAGAATTTATATGGCAATGATGTATATGGCGTTGCAAAAGCGGCCGAAAGGTTCTTCGGTCTTGGTCCCGATGAGTTAAATAAATTAACACTGGAACAAGCTGCACTCCTTGCCGGAATTCCACAAAGTCCCAATAACTATACACCTACTGTTGAAAGTAATCTTGATGCAGCAGAAAAACGCAGAAATATGGTTCTTTATTATATGAATAGACATGGATATATTTCCAAATCAGAAATGGAGAAAGCACAAAGTACACCAATTGAAGATACATTAAATATTCAACAAGCGGCATCAAATAAATATCAAGCCTTTGTTGATACGGCCATTTCAGAAGTACAAGAAAAAACCGGTGGGAATATTTTTGAAGATGGCTTAGAAATTTATACAACCATTGACCCAAAAATCCAGCAAGTAACGGAAGATGTTCTTTCAACAAATGATTATATCAATTTTCCAGGTAATGATAAGCTGCAAACAGCTGTTATCATTGCCGAGACCCAGACGGGAGCCATTAAAGCCATTGGCGGAGGAAGAAATTATCAAACCGGCAAATTTAACTATGCAACAAGGATTAAACGTCATCCTGGTTCTACGATTAAACCAATTCTTGACTACGGCCCAGCCATTGAAAAATTCAAATGGTCAACTGGACACATAATAAAAGATGAGAAGTATCAATACTCAAATGGAACCCCTATTCGAAATGCAAGTCATACCTATGCAGGAGATAAAACGATTAGAGATCATCTGGCCTGGTCACGTAATATTCCTGCATTAAAAACATATCAGGAAGTTGGAGCAGACTATGCCACTAATTTTGCCAATAGCCTTGGTTTTCCTATTACAGAATCTCAAAAAGCAAATGAATCGAATGCAATAGGCGCCATTGATGCAGCATCTCCTTTAAATATGGCTGGAGCGTATGCAGCTTTCGGGAATGGAGGTTACTATGCAGAACCATTTACTGTTTCCAAAATAATTTATCCCGATGGAACGGAAAAGAACTTAGCTTCAAGTAAAAAGAAAGTAATGGAAGACTCTACTGCCTTCCTCATCACAGATATGCTACGTACAGTGGTGGATTCAGGTACAGGAACCATGGCAAATGTTAGTAGTCTTGATATAGCTGGAAAAACAGGAACAACCAGCTTCGATCAATCAGCAATAGAAAAATACGGTTTACCTAATAATGCGACAAGAGATGCATGGTTTGTAGGATATACACCGCAGTACACAGGTGCTGTTTGGACAGGCTACACAGAAACTACTTCTTCAGATGACTATTTAGGAGGCAAAACCGAGCACTTCTCTAAATTAGCGTTTAAAGAGATTATGTCACGAGCAGCTACCAGCACGGAAGGATTTATACAACCAAGCAGTGTTGGGAAATTAGGCAAGGAATACTATGTACAAGGCGGAGAAAAGCCACCAGCACCTAAGATTGATAAACCAACCAATGCTCAGGCGAAATATGATGAAGCTTCAGATAGCATTCAATTATCATGGAATTATGCTTCTGAAACCAGTTCAGAAACAACCTTTGATGTTTCTTATACAGTGGATGGAAATACAACAAAACTAACATCCACAAAAGAAAGCCAAGCAGTACTTCAAAGCCCAGAGAAAGGAAAATCATATACACTTACAATCGTTGCCATTTCTGAAGAGATAAAAAGTGATCCAGCATCTGTTTCAATAACAGTTGAACAAAAAACAGAAGTGCCAAACAGTCCAACCAATTTGCAAGCTTACTTTGATAAAAACTCTAATAATATTGTTATTAGCTGGGACAACAATAATGCCATTGCTCAAAATGTCAAATTTACCGTTTGGTTTACTGTGAATGGCCGTACGTATAGATTGAGACCCATCTCAGAAACCCATGCAACGTTAAGTAAGCCTAAACCAGGTCAAACTTATGTTATTTCTGTTACAGCATCAAATGATGCAGGTACCAGTGCTCCTGCCGCTACTTCAGTTACAGTTGAATACTAATACTAAAAGTAGTAACGAGAAAACCACAGGGACGGTTCTTAACGGGGGCAATCGGAAGTTTTGCGCGCAAACAGGCACAACTAGTGGTTCTTCGCTAGTTGTGCCTTTTATATCCGGCTGTGGGATACGTTTCAACATTGTTTTTTTTGAAATACAAATCCAACAAAATTGCCGCTCTTTTGCATTGTGAATGGGAAACCAGCGATAGGTCCTATATGAATACTAAGTTTCAGGATGGAAAATTAAAAATTAGTGATAAACTGGAAAAAAGCGAAGAACATCATTACACGCATCTTGTCATGGATTGAATCTGGTCGTTTAAACGCTGTGGAATTCAAAGAAGATGAAGAACTATATGAACTATACAAACTTTACAACCAACTTTTATAAAAAGTCGAGTTCTTTTTCTTCTGTTATAATATATTTACAATTTTAAATGGTTCAAAAGGGAGATAAAAATGACTAGTTTTTTAGAAGTAAAAGAATTGATCCAAAATCGAAGAAGCATCCGTAAATATAAAGACATCGACGTATCCAACGAGGACATCATAGATGTCCTCGATTGTGCACGATACGCACCGAGTGATACAAACTCCCAGACCTGGGAGTTCATTGTCATAAAAGACAGGGAGAAAATCAAAAAGATAGAAGAAATGACGTGGGAGGCGCTTCGCGAGCGGGCGGGCGAAGTGGAGGAAAGAGGGCTTGAAAAAGAATCAAAGCTTTTGCTTCGTTCATTCGGTCCTTACGCCACCGCCTTTTCAGGCGCACCGGTGCTGATTATTTGTTTGGCTACACCATACAATTCAAAGTTCAAAGAAAAAATATTCGAGCCCATCGGACTCGTGGACGAGTCCGTCTGGCGTGAAGAAGGAATTAAATCGAGTTGTTTAGCATCGCAGAATCTGATGCTCGCAGCATACGCGAAGGGTTTGGGAACATGCCCAATGACAGGTCCAGTATTATTAGCCCAAGATAAAATACGGTCATATTTGGGGATAGAGGGTGAGAAAGAAATAAACATGGTAATTGCACTAGGATATCCGGAGGAAACGCCGAAGAGAATAGCACGGAAAGAAGTAAGTGAGATTTCTATCATTATCGAATAAGGTTCGCAGTTGCGAGCCTTATTTTTTTGTTGTTACAAAAATTTTTCATGTTATATTTGGCGCGTGAAGGGGCAGTTTAGTTCAATACGAATTAACACAAAAATTACAAATTTTTATGTTAATTATAGTAAAAGTAGTCTTATAAGGAAAAAAAAACATACAATTTAATTGTGTAATTGTCTACTTCAACAGAATAGAAACCAACTTCTATTTAAATTTTACAAACAGATGGCATTCTATGACGCTTATTATTTATTGATGAAGTTATTAATAAGGAGGAGTAGAAATGGATAAACATATGAAATTTCTTATAGCTGCATTAGCTGGTTGGTTACTTTTTTCAATATCTTCATCAACTTCTGAATTTATAGCAAGTTTTTCAAATATCCCGATTTTTAGACTAATCCCTTTTCCTATAATTGATTTTTTCAGAGAAATTATTAACATAGTAATATTTTTTATAAAGATTATTGGCTTAGCAACTGTGTTTATATTCGGCATACCAGTTGTTATATCATCTTGGAAAGAATTTATTAAGAATAAATAATTGGGAAATGTTATTAGGAAACAAACTGTTAAGAATTCCAAGACTATAATAAAAAGAGAATATCTGCTTTGGACTATTAAGATTGTGAAGTTTTATACTTAAACCATAGGGTGCTTTACTTCAATAAGAAGTAAGGCTTTTTTCTTGTTCAATTAAAGGGTAGTTTAATATAGTTACAAATAAAGGAAATAAGATAGGATATAAAGAAATACTAATGGGTTATATACAATTGGGTTATATTCAATATTTGGGAGGGCGATTACAAATACAAAAAACTACCTAAGGTTTAGAGGACATTTGAAATATATAAGCTGTAATATGGGATTGGTATTCGGGGAGGGTTTTCATTGAAATACTTTTATGGAATATTAGTGGTTTTAGGAGTTGTGTTGCCGTATTCCTAATTTATTCCTTGGATCATACAGAATGGCCTTGATTTATATCAACTAGTAGGAGAAATAACACAAACACGTATTGGATCATTTGCATGGATGGATGTTTTAGTATCAGCAATTGTACTTATCGGGTTCATTCTCTTTGAAAGAATAAGAAATGGTATGAGGTTTTTATAGTTGCCGATTGTCGGTACGCTTGTAGTAGGTGTTTCATTAGGCCTTCCTTTATTTTTATTAATTCGTGAAATACACATGGAGAAGCAATCACAAGGCTGAACTCTGCAAAATTTGTTAAACTAACTGGTGCGATTGCTAAACAACAGTAATCGCCTTTTGTTATTGAAGTAATGTGGCAGGTTAGTTTAACAATAATTTATTTAGTATAATAGATTCATTTAATAAAAATAGGCTGTTCATACCTATACCAGGGAGAAGAAATGACTTCAAAATTTGTTCACCATATATGCATTCAGACAAGTAATTATGAAGAATCCTTAAAATTTTATAAGGAAGTTCTTGGGTTTAAATTAATTAAAGAATCTCCCAATTTCCATAGTCGGCACTATAACTCTTGGTTAAGATTAGGGTCTTTCTATATAGAACTTCAAACTGGAAAAAAAGGAGAGATCCTTAATAGCAAAATTCCTCAAACCCAAGGAATTGTGCACCTTTGCCTATGGGTTGACGACCTACCTAAGGAGGTCGAGAATATAAAGCAATTAGGTATTGACTTTTTATTAAAGAATGATGAAGCAATTTATAAAGTTGAAAATGGGAGCTTATGTAAATTAATAGCTCCTGAAGGTACAATTATCGAGCTTCGAGATAATAGAGGAATATAGATTTAGTAAACTTTAATCACTTCAAATTACATATTAGGAGAAATTAGAAATTATAAATGTTAGTGGTGGAGGGTAACTAAAAAGGGCTATAGCCCAAGACCTCCTTCTTTCACTAATGGGTGCGTTCCTTGAAGATCAGACTACCATTGAGGTGGTCTTTTTTTTATTGAACTAAAGGGGCAGTTTAGTTGAAAAAAATATAGGTGTAAAGGACTTAAAGGAAAAGATGGAGAATTACATATTTTTAGACCTTTAATTTAGTTAGCCAAAAAATTACAAGTGATTTTATGGGAGGAATAGTAGATGGATATGAAATATCCAATTGGAAAATTTCAATTTAATGGTGAGATTACCAACATCATTACAAAGGATTGGATAAATGAGATTGAAGATTTACCAAGATTATTACAAGATGCTGTAAAAGACTTAGATAATGAACAGCTTGATACACCTTATCGTTCAGGAGGGTGGACTGTTCGACAAGTAATACATCACCTTGCGGATAGTCATATGAATGCATACGTTCGCTTTAAATTGGCTCTAACAGAAGAAAAACCTGTAATAAAGCCATATGATGAAACTGAATGGGCGGAACTTTCTGATTATAAATTACCAATTGATATTTCACTATCTCTCCTCGAATCATTGCACAAACGCTGGACAAACCTTTTACGTAGTCTAAGTAGGGCTGATTTGGAAAAGACATTTATCCACCCAGATTCAGGTGAAGTTTCAGTGGGTAAAAATATAGGAATTTACGCTTGGCACGGGCGACATCATCTTGCACATATTACTTCTTTGTGTAAGCGTAAGGGCTGGTAACGTACTTTGTGAAAGATTACACTTAAAGGTGTTGCTACATTAACTTACCTTGACGAAAATAAATAATGAAAGCTAAGCACCGTCCTTTCTCTACATTTTGTAATAAGGGAAGGGTGGTGTTTTATTATGGGAATTACAGCAAACGGACCTTGATGAAAAAAATTGTAACCTTTTATCTTCTTTTGTAGAAAACAACCAACTAATACCTTAATCATGCTAAAGTGAACAAAACATATCTGAGGAGGAAGGGTAGTGCAGTATATTGATAGTTTCGGTTGGGTCCTAAATATAATTCTATTGATTTGTTTTGTTATAGCATTATTGGCGCTAATGAGAAAACCGAAAGAAAATAGAAAGAACACAAAGAAGAAAATGTGAAGGGACGATATTTTATGAGTAATAGTGTTTTGTTAGTTGTTGATGTTCAAACAGCATTGATTAAAGAACATCCATATAATGAGAAAAAAGTAATTGGGAATATCAAAAAACTTATCTCTATTGCAAGAGATTCTAATAAAGAAGTGTTATATGTTCGGCACGATGATGGTATAGGTGAAGAATTAGAATATGGTACTGATGGATGGCAGATTTATAATGAAATAGCACCTAATAAGGATGAAAGGGTTTTTGAAAAAAAATGTAATAGTGCATTTTTCAAAACTGGCTTAAAGGAATATTTGGAGAGTAAAAAAATAGATACTATTATTTTGACAGGACTTCAAACAGAATATTGTATTGATGCAACTTTGAAAAGTGCATTTGATCATGGATATAGTGTAATTATTCCAGAACAAACAAATACAACTTTTGATAATGAGTATCTATCTGGTGAAAAACTTTATGAGTTCTATAATTATAAAATATGGAATAATCGTTTTGCCAAAGTTCTATCTGTTGATGAAGTAAGCAAAATTTTGTTTAGGTAAATTATTTTTAGGGTTAAATAGATTTAATAAAGTCACAATGTCCTTATTTCACTAACGGGGGCAAGAGTTCAAGAAAAGGGATGCTGCGGCAATCACTCTTTTTATTGCATTAACGGGGCAGATTAGTATAAGAATATTACCTTAAATGGCAGTATAACAGAAATGAAGAAGTGCATTATAGTAATGATAATATCATTACTTTAATAAGGGATAAATTTATGTACAGCCAAACAGACAAAATGGGTAGCAAATATCATTCACTTCAAACAGATATATGGCTTCATCACGATTTGTTTAGTCTTGGGTGGTGTAGTATCGTCATTATAAATGTATTATTTTTTATTCTGTTCATTCTCTTAATTGACCGTTATAGGACGTTGTTAATATCTTTTGCTTTTGTGGTTAGTTTTGTAATTGTTGGTTTCGGAAATGAAGTAGGCTCTTATTTTGATTTTTGGAGTTATCCACATCAGTTCCTTATTTTTACACATCGTTTTAATGCAGTAGATTTTGCTGTGGTTCCAGTCATTATGGCTTTGACGTATCAATACTTTTCAAAGTGGAAACCTTATTTTGTTGCTACTGTTATTATGTCAGCAATAATGTGTTTCATTGGGATACCGATTTTTGTTTTCTTTGGATTATATAAATTAGAGAATTGGAACTACTTCTATTCTTTTTTAGTTACAATTTTAATGTTTCTGATATTGAAAATTATTGCTGATTTCGTAAGAGACAAATCTAAAAAACATTCGTAGTAAAAAAAGGGAGTATGTTAAGAAATGTCTGAATAGGGGCAAGAGTTGATTTCAGGGCTGTCAGTGCGACAGCTTTTTTTAAAGTAACGGGTGCTAGAGTTTAAGAAGGATCGTATATGCTGCGGTCCTTTTTCTTATTGAAGTAACGGGGCAGGTTAGTTGAAGAAGGATTTCTTAATTCTTTTATAGAATAACAGTTAATGGTATTAAGTAACGTGTAAATGCTAGGAGAAGAATTATGGAAATATCATTGATTAGACATGGAAAATCACTACTAACTGAAAATGATAAAATAAGTGGTTTCGAATTTAAGAAGTGGGTTGAAAAGTATGATTACAACGGAGTGTTTGAAGAGTCAACATATCCCTCGACAACCCTTGAAAAAATTGCAACTGCAAATGTTGTTATTACAAGTGATTTAAAAAGGGCTGTTGAATCTGCAAGATTATTAAATCCAGTAACGGAAATCATTATTGACCCTTTATTCAGAGAAACGGAGTTACCTTCTAATGCATCTCAATTATTTAATATGAAATTAAAGCCAAGTATCTGGGCAATTGTATTAAGAATACTATGGTTCAGTGGTTATTCAAACGAGTGCGAGTCTTTGAATCAAGCAAAATTTAGGGCAAATAAGGCATCGCAACAGCTAATTGATTATGCTAATGAATATAAATCGGCGGCTTTAGTTGGACACGGTTTTTTTAATATGTTAATTGCTAAAGAGTTACGGAAAAAGGGCTGGAAAGGTACAAGAAAAAGGGATGCAAAGCATTGGAATTGTATGTCATTTTACTTGTTCAACTAAAGGGTGCAAGAGTTTAAGTGGTGATTGCTGCGGCAATCTTTTTTTATCTTATTAAACTATTGGGGCAGTATAGTTAAAGAGTGTTGTTTAACTTGTGTTCAACAATCAGGCCTGACTTGTGAAGTAACAAAAAGCCCAATTTCTCATATTCAATAAATTGGGCTTTTAAATAATGGCATTTTCTGGCGCGAACCCTAATAGGTCATCTTCTATCGTAACTTCAATGCTTTCCTACCCTCGCTTCCTACTGTGTGTTCTTCATCCCTGAAATAGGTGACGATAAAATCTCGAAATGCAATCGCTGCCTGTGATAAATAACGATCTTTCTGCCAGGCTATCCGAAAAATCCTTTCACCTGCAGGATCTTCGATTGGCAGTTTCACTAAGTTCAGCTCCTCTCCACTTTTACAGCCACCGACAATGGAAACACCAAATCCAGAACGAACAAGTTCTACGATACTAGCTGGATCTTCTGTTTCACACACCATCTTCGGACGAAAACCTGCTTTATCACAAAGGTCATCATTCATAATCCGTAAAGGAGAATTTTCTTTGTATCCAACAAAAGGTTCAGCTGATACTTCACTAAGGTTAATTGCTTTGCGGTTTGCATATTTATGTCCGTGCGGCACAGCGAGATAGAGTTTTTCCTTTACCAATGGAATTTCACTGAATCCTTCTTGTTGAATCGGAAACGAAGTTAAATAGAAGTCTACTTCATGGTTTGTTTCTATGTTCTGAAAATCCTCCATAGACGATTGAAACATCCGGAAATTAACCTCTGGATGTTCAGCCAAAAAGTTCTGCAAAGGTTCTCTAACCTGTTCCATATTCATAACTGCCAGGTAAATACGACCTTGTTTTAAGCCTGATAGATCTTCTACTTCTCGACACCCCTCTTCGAGCAAATGGATTGCGGCCTTCACTTTTGCTTCAAATGCCTTTCCAAAAGGATTCAAACGAATTTGCCGTGCTTTACGATCAAACAATGGTACCCCCAAGTCCTCTTCCAAGCGCTGAATCGTTCTACTTAAGGCAGGTTGGGCGATATGAAGTTCTTGTGCGGCTCTAGTCATATGTTCTAATTTAGCCACGGTTAAAAAATACTTAAGTTGTAGAAGTTCCATCCAGTTTTCCCTCCTATTCATTACATTCAGTATATGCACATATAGCAAAACATGTATTTTTGATTATCTATTTGCAATTATATAATGAAGGTAGCTAGCCAACAACAGAACTGCTATACATGGGAGGAGGTAAACAGATACGTGAAGTGATACATGGGGAACAGTACCTACAAACGTGATAAAATCAACAATCGAACTAATTTATAGCAATCTTTATTTGATTCTCTCGCTTTCATATGTAGGCTTGATCTTGATTTTCATCATTAGATTTGGATATAGAACACCATTGAGTTATCAACAAAAATAACATAAAAAAATTTAAGGAGCTGATGAAAATGAAGGCAGTAGCTTTTCATTCACCAGGAACACCGAACGTATTGCAAATAATGGAATTTGATCCTCCTGTTCCGGGGATTGGGCAAGTTCGAGTAAAAGTAAAAGCAGCCGGCGTACAGCCCGCTGACTGTGCGATTCGAGGTCAAGGTTTTAGTCCACCAGGAGTGGAAATCCGGTACCCTCAAATACTAGGAAATGAATTTGCTGGTATCATCGACGTGGTTGGTGATGGGGTTGAGAGCTTTTCTGTTGGCAATGAAGTTATTGGTTGGTCTCTTCTATTTAGCTATGCTGAATATGTGGTCGTCCCAACATCTCAACTCGTTAGAAAGCCTAAAAATATGCCATGGGAAGAAGCTGGTGTACTCACCGCTTCAGGGCAGACTGCTCATACGGCACTGCAGGAACTCGGAATCAGTAAAGGAGACACCGTACTTATAAACGCAGCTGCAGGAGGAGTTGGAACGTTCGCCGTTCAATTAGCACGAGCATGGGGTGCAACTGTGATAGGTACTGCAAGCCCACGTAACCATGACTACCTGCGCTCCTTAGGAGCTATTCCAGTCTCATATGGAGAGGGACTTGTTGAACGAGTACGCGAACTTGCACCTAAAGGGGTCGATGTTGCCCTTGATGCAGCAGGCGAGGAAGCCCTACGAGCCTCTGTAGAACTTGTACACGACAAAAAACGGATCGGTACAATCGTTGCTTTCGATCTTTCAGAAGAGCTTGGAACCATTCCGATCCGTAGTAAGCGAAGCGTATCAAGGTTATCCGAACTCACCAAGATGTACGAACAAGGGCTGCTTCGCATTGTTATTTCACAAATATTTCCATTACACCAAGCTGCAAATGCTCACAGAGCTGTAGAGACCGGTCACGTTCGAGGGAAAATTGTCCTCACTGTGGATTAGAAAGTTAATACGATACGAGGAGGAGTAATATGAAAAAACTAAATATTGGCATTATTTTAGGAAGCACACGTCAAGGTCGTGTAAGCCCACAAGTCGGAAAATGGGTAAAAGAAATAGCTCAGCAACATGAGGACGTTAATTATGAAATTCTCGATATAGTCGACTATAATTTGCCATTTTTAGGAACGGGAACAGGGAAAGAACGAGGGATCATTGCCTGGAAAACAAAGCTTTCCAGCATGGATGGATTCGTCTTTATCGTTCAAGAGTACAATCACAGTATAACCGGAGCATTGAAAAATGCACTCGATTCAGCATATGAAGAATGGAACAATAAAGCAGCAGGAATAGTAAGTTATGGTTCTACAGGCGGGGCTCGTGCCGCTGAGCATTTACGCGGAATCCTAGGGGAATTATCAGTCGCGACAGTTAGCGCCCATCCAACCTTATCCATTTTTACCGATTTCACAAAATCTAAAGTGTTTAAACCTGCTGACTTTCATACTAATTACGTCGCCAAGATGTTAGATCAAATCTTATTATGGAGCCGGGCTCTAAAAACAGTAAGGAAATCGTAGCTACACTGAACATAGAAGAGCATGTTAAAAATATGTCTTTCTTTGTTTCTTTGTAGGCAATTGGGCGCAAGTTTTGAATAACTTAATGCTCCTGCTAGTATAGAATTGGGTCCTTAATAGAATCACAGAAGTATAAAATGATCAAACTTTTTCATAAAAATTTTCTGGCATAAAAAATATATTAAGAGCCTGTTTTGATCAATCTTTTTTTCAAAAGCAGGCTCTGATTTTTGCTAAATTGGGGTTTGAGGGTATATTTTAATCAAACTTCATTTTAAACCTGCATAAACAACAGGATAGTTTGTTTATTATCAAATAATTAAACATGGAGCTTATTATTCAAATAACGGATGCTTGTCTTTAATAACGAGACTTTCAGCAATAGGGCGCGAGAACTTGGATGGGAACCAGTGACCGCGAATTTAATCTTCAGAGGTCTATACGAATAAAAGCAATGTGTCGCTAAAAGGGGCGTTAATCGAAGAAAGATTAACGCTTTTTTTGGTGTGCCAGGCATGGCAACTATCTAGGTGGTGAAAGTCCACTGTGGGGGTACACATCGTCCAACCACTAAGGAAGCGCAAGGTACTTACCGTGAGGTAAGGGCTGGAGGAAGCGTGGAATAAAATCTTGGCTCGACGAACAGAAATCTGATACTAAGGCTCTACAAAGGGATAAGGCTCCCAAACAAGTCAAAGTCCAAAAAGATGTGCGTAACTTTGTAGGGTAAATCAGGCGAGTAAAAGAGGAAAGATAGTTGTCTTACCCTGGGAGGTCTTGCGGATGTACACAGGTACAGTCGAAAAAGGTTTGCCGCAAGAAGTCAGCAGAAGCCATAGTAATGAAGTAATTCATGAAGGGCTGAACAATTTATAGTGTTTCAACGCCACGAATGCATAAGTGACCTACTCCGAATGTGTTAATGGGGAAAGTATGAGCGTATCTCAAAGGATAACCAAAAAGGAGCTATCACTTATTACGTGAGAGGAAAGGAGAAACGAGTGTGAAACTTTTAGAACAGATTCTAAGTAATCAAAATATGAATGAAGCCTACTTGCGTGTCTATAAAAATAAAGGTGCTAGTGGGGTCGATGGAATAACAGTTGATGAACTGAAGCAATATCTGAAAGAGAACAAGGATGAGCTACGTCAGCGCATCAGAACAAGAAAATACCAACCACAAGCTGCCTTAAGAGTGGAAATCCCAAAAGAAAATGGCAAGATGCGCAAGTTGGGAATACCAACAGTAGTGGATAGGGTAGTTCAACAAGCCACTCATCAAGTTCTCAGTCCGATATTTGAAAAGCAATTCAGTGAATTCAGTTACGGCTTTAGACCAAAAAGAAGCTGTGAGATGGCTATTATAAAAAGCTTGGAATTTCTGAATGATGGACATGATTGGGTAGTAGACATTGACCTTGAAAGGTTCTTCGATACAGTGCATCACGATAAACTCATGCGAATTATATCCAACACAATAGATGATGGTGATGTCATCTCGCTAATCAGAAAATACCTAGTCAGCGGAGTCATGGTGAAAGGGAAATATGAAGAAACCCCTGTCGGGACTCCGCAAGGAGGAAACCTTAGCCCGTTATTGAGCAATATAATGTTAAACGAACTCGATAAGGAACTAGAGAAAAGAGGACTACGGTTCGTGAGATACGCAGATGACGCTCTCATCTTTGTAAAGAGTGAAAAAGCAGCAAACAGAGTGATGGAATCAATCGTGAAATTTATAGAAGATAAATTAGGATTAATTGTCAATGTAGAGAAGAGTAAAATCTCTCGTCCAAAAGACTTGAAATTCTTAGGATTTGGTTATTATTACAATTCTAAAAATGGGAAATACCAAGTTAAACCTCATGCCGTATCAATACAAAAATTTCAAAGGAAACTTCGAAAATTAACAAAGCGAAATTGGAGTGTACCACTAGACTTCAGAATTTTAAAACTAAAACAAGTCATACTTGGGTGGGTTAATTACTTTAGAGTCTCGAATATGAAAAAAGCAATGACTGAGATAGATAAGAAGCTTCGCTCCAGAATTAGGGTTATCATCTGGAAGCAATGGAAGGTACCGAAGAAACAAATCAAATCGCTTGTTCAACTGGGGATTCCAGAGGAAGAGGCGAAAGGATTAACTTTCTGTCGGAGAGGTTACCGGTTCATCGGATTATCGAAAGTTGTTCAGAGAGCAATTTCGAACAAAAGACTAAAGCAGAGGGGAATACCCTCTGCTTTAGAACATTATCTAAAAGTTCACACTGTAATATAAATTGAAACGCCGTATACGCGAACCGTACGTACGGTGTTGTGAGAGGGGCGAAAATAAATTACTTTATTTTCCCTCTACTCGATTTAAAGTTATTAAGCTAACGGGCAGGTGAGTCTAACAAGGATTTTCTAAAAAGATACCGAACTATACAATTACGAAACCCAATCCTTATCAAAGGAAGTATAAATGAAAATTGAGGTTGTAATGGAAATCAATTGGCTGGCAGAAGTGAAAAAAGAAAAGATGATCTTTTAAAGGACTTGGAAGGCTTATTGCGTATTGCGAGTGTTAAGGATTTAACAACGAGTACTCCCGAATATCCAATGGGGGAAAAGATTGGCGAAGCATTGGATTATGTTTTGGCATTAGCCAAAAATGAGGGTTTTAAAATGTCTGCCCTATAGGGTACTTTATTTGTCATGATGAAGGAATAAAAGCTGGATGAGCCGAATAAGTCATAGTGATCATGGTTTTTTTGTATTCTCAAAATTAAAGAATGGAGTATTTCATTGAGAATATTTTTTCGTTATATGGCCGACAGTCGAAAATGAAGGTTATTTTATGCGTATGAATGGCTTTTTTCGAAATTGATTGAGGATTATTGTTATCGTCACCCGGAAATTTCGGATTACCCTGCCATGTTGGAGAGAATTAGAAGCTGGAGAGAAAGGTATGTCCAATATGGAAGGGACACACTTGGTTGAAGGATTACACTATACAGTGAAGGGATTGGTTTTATGCAAGTTGTAACCAAAATGTTTTTAGAACAACTCGACATGCATTGCTATGAGAATGAGTGGTTTGCATCCATAAATCAGGCGCTTGATGGAGTCATCGCAGCTGAGGCAGCATGGACAAGTCCGGGCAGCAATTCAATTTGGCAGATTGTCAACCACTTGATATTTTGGAATGAAGACGTGATCCATCGAATTAAGGGCACAGAGAATCCGCATAAACCCGAAGACAATGAAGAAACCTTTGGAAAACCGGGGGATCCAGAAGACGAAATTGGTTGGGCCCAGACAGTGCAGCGCCTTAATGAAGTCATGAATAAATTAAAAACGGTCATTGCGGATCTTGACGATGAAAAGTTAAAAGCTCCGTATGCAGCTAACAGGTACTCTATTGAGCGTTTACTCAGCAATATCATGATGCACGATACGTATCATCTCGGCCAAATTGTTCTGTTGCGAAAGTTGCAATCCTCTTGGAGTGGCGTATGATCCTAACGCAATATAGTACAACGACCTTCCTCGCCTAGCAGATTTATAAGTATTGACGGTGTGAAGCCATTTTCATTCTCTATGGTGAAGCGGTGATTTTACTGCTTCATGGTTGGCTATACAGGTGTGTTAGTTAAATAAATAAGGACACATATTTGCGGCTCTTTCGCATATTTCATTGATCAACAGTCAGGCGCTTTTCTTAAATAAGAAGGCGTCTTTTTGCATGTACAACACATTTAGGGATTGAGTTTAATGAGGTGTAAAAAAAGATTGTAAAGTCCTGTACTTAAAGTAAAGGGGGATGATTCTGACGATGGTACAATCGGAAAGAGAAACATTTTCTCCTGCATAGGGGACTTGGCACCCGGTTTCGTCGAATAACAAAATAAGAGCTGAATTTAAAGTATTACCTGTAATTTATAGAGCCTATCTGATGATAGGTTTTTTTAATAAATCCTTATAGCCATGTCACAAATCCCCCTCCTATTTCGTCCTATGTGTGAAAGATAAAACAGGTTGAAAATGAAAAGGAGGCATATTTGATGGCAAATATTCATTCATCTTCCAAGGTTGGCTTTGGTAGAAAGGTAGCATTCAAGCTTGCTCAATCGAAATTGATGGGTAAATTGGTGGAGAAATACCCCAAATTTATTGATCGAATCAGTATGAAAAGTATGAAATTGGGCAGTGAAAGGAGTGGAGATGTTCCCTGGACTCCATTAAAAAGGCCGATTGAGGAAAGTCGGGTGGCTCTCATTACAACGGGAGGCATCATCCTGAAAAGCCAACCCCCATTTGACTTGAACGATTCCAAGGGGGATTGCTCCTATCGTGTGATTCCCTCAGATACACCCTCAAGTGAAACGGTGATCAGTCATTTATTTTATGATCATAGCGATGTAAAGGTTGATTTGGAAATCATGTTCCCTTTAGCCACTCTACACCGCTTGCAACGGGAAGGTAAAGTAGGGAGTATCGCTCCGCGTCACTTCAGTTTTCAGGGAGGAATTCATGATCCCTCTCCGTTAGTTGAAAAAACAGGACCGGAAGTTGCGCGCAGTCTTGTGAAGGACCAGGTGGATTTGGCCATTCTGACTCCTGCCTGAAGCCACTGTCATCGGTCCGTGGGACTGATTGCACGAGAATTAGAAAAGCAGGGAATAGCGACAATCACAGTAACCCTGTTACCAGAAACGACAAATGCTTTAGGAGTACCCCGATCGATTTATTTCCCCAACAAACTGGGGAGTCCGATCGGTCGTGCCAACAAAAAGGAGGAACAGTACTCTGCTTTGTTACAATGTTTGGATGCATTGGGCAAAGCAAAAAAAGGGGAGATGATCACCGGGACGAGATGAAACAATCTCGTCCCAACGGATAGAATAGCCCTATTGGACCAGAATTTATGGTAAAATATAGAAAATAGTGTAATGCAGGGTGCTCACAAACAAAAGGGTGTGCTTTGAATGCCGGACGGCTCTAAATCTAAACATCTTCCACCTGATGATGAAATGACCAATATGGCTGATATGACCGAAGTTTACTCTTCTTATAAATCGGCTCTTTTTTCGCTTGCTTATCGTATGTTGGGAAGTGTGACGGATGCAGAAGACATCGTGCAAGAAGCTTTTTTGAATTTGAATCAAGTTTCTTTGCATTCGATTCATCATGTGAAAAGTTATTTATGGAAGGTCACAACAAACCTTAGCATTGACTTCCTGCGTTCTGCCCGAAAGAGGAGAGAAGTGTATGTCGGCTCCTGGTTACCGGAACCGATCATTAACGGAAAGGGGGAGGATCCGGCAGACCGGGTGATTGCCAATGAGGAGTTATCCATCGCTTTTTTACATCTACTTGAAAACTTAAATCCGGTGGAAAGAGCGGTGTTCCTTCTGCGGGAAGTTTACTCTTATTCTTACGATGAGATTGCGCAATTAATAGGTAAATCTCCTGATAACAGCCGAAAAATCCAAAGCAGAGCGAAACAAAAAGTCGGCGATTTATCCCCCAAAGAGGGGGGGGATAGGAGTAAAAAAGAAGAAACTGTGCGTGACTTTATGGAGGCAGTTCAAAGCAACAACACCGAAAAACTTTTGTCCATTTTATTAGATGACTTCACTATTTATTCCGACGGAGGAGGTAAAGTGAAAGCAAACTTGCGTCCTATCTTTGGAATTAAACGAGCCGTCGCCGCTTTAAAGGGTGTCAACAGTAGAATCCCATCCAATTTGATTGTCATGGAAGCGGATGTGAACGGACAACCGGGAATGATTATGAAGGCGGACGATCAAATTTTTTATGTATTGGCATTTCAATTCGATGACGATAAACTTTCTGCTTTATACAACATAGTTAATCCAGATAAACTGAAGCATTTGAAAAAAAGCTGAAATGACAGTGGGAGTGAATCTTTATTGGGTTTGCACCTGGGGAGAGGCTTTAATTTTATTCTTCAACTATCGGGCGCTTTCCTTGAATAAGAAGGCGTCTTTTTCTAATCATTAAATTCTTTAGCAACACGTTT
Organism: Neobacillus sp. GCM10023253; assembly: GCF_042653105.1. Lineage (NCBI taxonomy): Bacteria > Bacillati > Bacillota > Bacilli > Caryophanales > Bacillaceae > Neobacillus > Neobacillus sp. GCM10023253. The sequence goes on along the minus strand of NZ_JBHSHV010000018.1, from coordinate 89,487 downwards.
AATGGGTTGGAGTTAAATTAAAGGTGTAGATTAGATTGTGAAGGATTCCACTTAAACTAACGGGTGCAAGAGTTCAAGAAAAGGGATGTTGCTGCGATCCCTTTTTTCTTATTGCATTAACGGGCAGTTTAGTTTAATAAGACTAAAATAAAGTGTAGATAATACCTTATATGAAATCTTTGCTAGGAAGTCGTTTAAATGAGGTATTTATATTGGTTAGTAAAGTTAGCGTGGTATTTTGTAATGTCAGTTGTAGCAACAACATACTGGAAAGGTTTCGGTTGGTGGTTTTTAGTTATTTGCGCAATAGTATTGCTTTTAGGTGATGAATTGATAAGGAAAATATTTAAAAAGTAACTATTTTCAACTTTTCACTAACGGGTGCTTTTCCTTGAAGATTTGCTGCCATAAAAATGCAGCCTTTTTGTTATTGTAACGGGGCAGGTTAGTTTAAGTTGCATAGATTGATCATTTGACAAAAAAATTGATATTTAACCCATATATTGAATTCCCCAAATTCTCATAGATGCAATAATAGGAGATAACTTTTCACCTTGTTCAGTAAGAGAATATTCCACCTTCTTTGGTACTGTATTCTCTACGTTGCGCTTCACAATTCCATCTGCTTCGAGTTCCCTTAGTTGTAACGTTAACATCCTTTGTGAAATACCTGGTATTAATCTTTTAAGTTCATTAAACCTGACAGAATTATTAGATAGGACATCGATTATAATTCCTTTCCATTTTCCACCTATAATGTGTAAAGTCATTTCTATAGGACAAGCCTTTTTTACTTCTGTACTACAGGCTCCAAACCCATTTAAACGGTTACCCAATTTAGTCACCTCATTTAAGTTACAAAAATGTGCGTAATTACATTACTAACTAATTTTTAATATAGTAAGTTTATCAAAAAATTCCAAACCAGTCTAAAGGAAGTGCTTTTACATGAACCTGATTCAACTATCTCAACATGTATTTAAATGTGAATTTGAAATCGATGTACCCATCCATATTCCAGTTAACATTTGGTTCATTAAGGATAACGATGATGTTTATCTCATTGATACAGGTATAGAAAAATTAGTAGATGATCAAATTAAGGCAGCCTTAGCAATAGGAAATCCAAAAGCCATTTTACTTACCCATGGTCACAGTGATCATATACAAGGTGCTGCAAAGTGGTTAGAGAACTTTAACATTCCCATTTATGCACATCAGAAGGAACTGATTTATATCAATGGAGAAGCCCCTTATCCGAACAAAAGTATTCTTGAAAAAACAGGGGTAGCAAATATTGTTCAACCATTAACAAAGCAAACACTTCAACACTTGCCTGTACAATACTATTTAACACCCGGGCATTCTCCAGGGCATGTCGTCTACCATCACAAACTTGATAACATCCTATTATCAGGGGACCTTTTTATCACAAGTAAAGATGATTTACATCCACCCATTAGAAAATTTAGCGTTGATATGAATGAGAACATAGATAGTGGAGCAATTATAGATGAAATCAAGCCAACTCTAATCAGCTCTTCTCATGGACAAGATCTTCTCTACCATAAAGATTTATATAAAAAATATGTATTAAGGTATAGAGACTAAAGAAAAGTCACAGATAAACTCAAAAATAAAAACAATCAAACGGTAAGTGTAACCCAAGTAGGGAATTAATCACTACCGAACTAGGAATTTTTTCAAATACCTAATCAATCAATTGTGTTTTTGAAAAACAAGATCTCTTTTTTCTGTTGCATTAAATATTTAAAGGTATATTTTTTAATCAAAGATTTATTAAGTTTGTGATTAAAAAACCCGAATAAATAAAAAGGCAGAACAGTTGGCAAATCTAATATTAGGAAGGGAATGTACTCGATATCGAGATAAGTATAAAGATACCATTTTAAGGAGTGGCAATCGATGAAGGTAGCAAAAAAGGAAAAGATATTAATTCTAACTGGAAATTATGGAGCAGGTCATGTTCAAGTAGCCAATGCTCTACAAGAAGCTATACAAATTCGATTTCCTACTCTAGAATCTGTGATTGTTGATTTTATGGAATGGGTCCACCCCTATTCTAATCAGGTTAGCCGTTTCTTATTTTTGCAAGGAGTGAAAAATTTTCCTGAAATCTATGGCTATATTTATCAAAAAACACGCAAAATGAACACTTTATCAAACATGATGAAGAAGATTTTATCAACTGGAATTGGACGAATGAAAACCTTAATCGATGAAGTTCAGCCAACCGTTGTAGTCAGTACCTTTCCATTAGCGGCCGCTGTAATATCAAAGTTAAAATCCTATGGTTTAATCAATGTGATATCCGTGACAACGATTACTGATCATACCAATCATAGCAGCTGGATTTATCCTAATACAGATCAATATTTCGTCGGCTCTAAAGCAGTTCGTGAAGCACTGATAAAATTAGGTGTGGAAGACGATCAGATTACAGTTACAGGGATTCCGATTCGACAGCAATTTTTTCAAACTTTTAACCGCGAGAAAATTTGCGAGAAGTATGGTTTAGATTGTCATATGCCTACGGTTTTGGTAATGGGAGGCGGTTATGGCCTGATTGGTGATGGGGGTTCCACATTTCAAAGGTTTGAAGAAATACCCAAGCAAGTACAATTATTTATTGTTTGTGGGTATAATGAAAAACTGCAAATGCAATTGAAAGAAATGCTTAAGGATTCCAAACATCTTGTTCATGTGACTGGTTATATACACTATGTTCACGAGATCATGGCCATTTCCGATGTTATGATTACAAAACCGGGAGGAGTCACTACGTTTGAGGCAATTGCCATGAAATTGCCTATGTTGCTTTATAAACCAATTCCTGGTCAAGAGCAGGATAACGCTAAATTTTTAGTTCGTTCCGGTGTAGCAATAGAGGCCAAAAATGAGCATGAATTAACCAATCTTTTAACAAAATTACTGTGCAATGTAAAACTACTTCAAGAGATGAGGGAGAATTCAAAACGATTTCATCCTAAAGAAGCTGCGTTTGCATTGGTTGAAGTCATTGAGGCGATTAATCGTACAAAGGAAAACCAGTATCCTATAAAGGATTTTATGTATTCGCTTAGTTATTAAGTAAATAAAGGAGCGTGCATTAAATGACTAAGATTCTTCTTCTGGTGGTTTTCTTACTGACATTGTACTGGTTAATTCCGTTTATCCTAACGGCCGGTATGGGGATCGGGGTATTAAAGCGGAAAGAATCATCTGAGAAGATTGCTTTTACTTTTGATGACGGACCCCATCCAGTTTATACGCCGCAGCTTTTGGATTTGTTAAAGATAAACAATATCAAAGCAACGTTTTTTGTAGTTGGTTCTAAATCGGAAAAGTACCCGGAGGTGATTGCAAGAATTCATTCAGAGGGACATCTAATTGGAATGCATAATTACGTGCACAAATCCAATTGGGTTATGGCTCCGTGGACGCTTCGAAGGCATTTAAGAATGACGGCTTCCATTATCGAAAAAATTACCGGGGAACGTCCCATTTATTATCGTCCGCCGTGGGGATTAGTAACGATATTTGATTTGCTTCTATTGAAACAATATAAGATCATCCATTGGTCGGTCATGGCGGAAGATTGGCGCAGTCAAGGGGGCAGTGAAAAGGTTAAATCAAGGCTGCTACAGAAAATAAAAAAGGGGGATGTCATCCTTCTGCATGATAGTGGTGAAACTATAGGTGCGGATGAAGATGCTCCACTGAATACCATCCATGCATTAAAAGAAGTCTTTAAAGAACTATCAAGAAAAGGTATGGCCTATTCAAGGATTGACGAATTATAGTCCCAGAACCGTCAATTTGGCTTATACCTAAAAAAGGTATTGTTGCAGGAAATTGTAGGGTGACAGTCCTCCTATGATTCCGGTAAAAAACTTCTCATAACCGGTGCGGTGAACGTTACAACAAACAATGGTAAAGGAGAAGTAGAATTAATATTTATATTTATTGATCATATTCTAAACGTTTTTTGTAATTAGAACTTCGACTTATCTTTTTAAGCATTAGGAGGAAAAATGTTATTATCCTATCCTATATTAGCTTCTCTTTTGGGTATGCTAATTGCTCAATTTGTAAAAATCCCAATTCATTTTTTAACATCAAGGGAATTAAAATGGAAATTGATGTTTAGTACAGGTGGTATGCCCAGTTCTCATACAGCTACAATTATCGCTTTGACTACGGCGGTTGGAATAACTTCGGGTATTTATTCAAATGATTTTGCAATAGCCCTTGTGGTTTCCCTAATCGTGATGCACGATGCTACTGGGGTTCGAAGGCATGCTGGTTATCATGCAGAAGTCTTAAATAAATTACTAGTTGATTTCAATCGTTTAATTGAAGCTCTTAAAGATCCCAATTTAGAGAAAACAGAGTACAGAGCAAAATTAAAAGAATTGTTAGGACATAAACCCGCTGAAGTGTTCTTTGGAGTCATTACAGGAATTTTAGTTGCTGTTTTAACATTTTATTTCTATCCATTTAAATAATTAAGATATAAAAAAATGACCTCATAAGTTCGGTCATTTTTTTATATCTTGCTCTTGTTTATAGAGAATAATGAGATTAAGATTTTTATTTCATAAACAGTAACTAAATCGCGCTAAAAGTTCATCAATTTCAAAAGGTTTTGTTACAAAGTCATTTGCTCCATTGTTTTTTCATTTTAAGGATCTTTTAATGTTTTATTCAGAAAACAGTAAGGTTAAATGGCTATACTTAAGTTGCCCAGTTTTTAATGGGTGTTTCGTTTTTAATTTTGATTTTTTACTTTCATTTCTAGATGAAGGGGGATTGAGGGGTTTAGATGAATTACAAATTATTTCAAGCTATTAATCAAAATGCAGGACATCACCACTTTTTAGATGGTCTGATGGTCTTCGTAACTAAAGATGCCTTGCTTATTTATGCGTTGGTTTTACTTCTCATGTGGTTTATTGGGAAGGAAAAATATAAATATACAGTTGTATTTGCTGCAATTACTGGAGGATTGGGGTTAATTATTAATTTTATCTTAGGTCATATCTATTATGAACCACGTCCATTTGTAACGCATCAAGTTAATTTATTGATTCAGCATGCAAAAGATTCGGGATTCCCTAGCGATCATTCAACAGGTGCATTTTCTCTTGCACTTGCGGTATTATGGCGAAAGCATCGTAAAATTGGATTTGGAATGCTCTTATTTGGTATTTTAACAGGAATTTCTCGTGTATATGTAGGGCATCATTATCCTTTTGATGTACTAGCAAGCGTTATTGTAGCACTAATTACAAGTAGATTTGTATATGCATTTAGTTCTGTATTTAGACCAATTGCACGGATAATTATTAGTACCTACAACCGAATTCCACTAGTCCCTAAAACTGAACAACAAAGTGTTTCAAAATAATACAATTAGAAAAACATCGGTTTTTTCGATGTTTTTTTGATGTAGGCGGATTTTTTCTTTAATCATCCTAAAAAAGACATGTTCAATTTATTCAGTAAATCAATGCTTTTATTCACTTTAGAATTGAAAATTGCTTCTATAGCTTTACCAGCATCTTTCTGTGTTAGTTCGGAAGTTTGAGCCACTAACGGGGGCTATTGTTTAGGATTAAACATTGCAAAAAGTATGATGAAATTGCATAAAGGTGAAATTAATATTATAAGCAAAGAAGGAACCGGGAAGACAGTGGAATTGTTTTTACCGATTAGGGGCGGAAATATTATAGATTAAACTTTAGAGGTGAGTTATGGAATCTGAAAGTCAATCGAAAAAACAATTTTTCGGATTAAATTCGGTGATTTTTGTCCTTGGAATGGTGAGTCTAATGACAGACCTTTCTAGTCAGATGATTGTCCCAATACTCCCACTATATTTAACATCGGTATTACATGTACAAGTCGGGACTGTGGGTATTATCGAAGGGATTGCTGAGAGCACAGCAAGTGTTTTAAAGTTTTTCTCTGGATGGATCTCTGACCGATTTGGTAAAAGAAAATGGTTAATGGTCGTAGGCTATGGTCTCTCCAATCTGATAAAACCTTTTTTCGCACTATCTTCAACATGGGGCCAAGTTCTCTTTATTCGGTTTGCAGACCGTTTCGGTAAAGGAATTCGTACATCCCCACGTGATGCTATTCTTGCCGACACCACTTCAAAAGAAGAACGTGGAAAAGCATTTGGATTTAGAAGGTCAATGGACACATTGGGTGCAGCACTTGGACCTTTTGTCGCATACTTAATTCTTACCCAATGGAATGGGAGTTATCAGGCTGTATTTTGGTTATCTGCAATACCTGGATTAATTGCAACCTTGCTACTTGTATTCTTCTTAAAAGATAGAAGAAATCCTATCAAAACTAAAAGCAAAATGATACCTAAGATTAGCTTTAAGGGGCTAAGTTCACATTTTGTCTGGTTCACACTTATAACTACGCTCTTTACCATAGGGAACTTCTCCGATGCTTTCCTTATCTTACGAGCGAAAGATGTTGGTATGGCAGCCGAGTATATACCGTTGACTTATTTTGCATATAACATAGTTACAAGTATCTTCTCGACACCATTTGGTATGATTTCTGACCGAATCGGTCGCCGACCAGTTTTAATTACAGGTTATATAATGTTTGCGCTCATTTATCTAGGCTTTGGCCTAGTACACACTGTCTTTGGTATTTGGATATTATTCTTTATTTATGGGTTGTACTATGCGACTACTGAAGGTATTCAAAAGGCTTATGTTGCAGATTTGGTTCCACAAGGACAACGAGGAATAGCAATGGGAACATTTAACGCATTAACTGGTATAGCTGCATTGCCTGCAAGCGTTTTGGCAGGGTTTTTATGGCAATCATTTGGAGCTTTTACAGCTTTCGGTGTCAGTAGTTTACTCGCAATTATTTCTGCATTGCTTATGTTAATTCTCCGTATATAACTGATGTAAATAAGGAATAGCCCTCAAATTGAGACTATTCCTTATTCTTGTTTCAATTGGTATTTTCGTTCCTTATATCTTTGATAAAAACCAATAGCTAAGGTAAGCCAAAAGGCACTAATAAAATAACCCGCTATTATATCACTAGGATAATGAACTCCCAGATAAATCCGACTAATTCCTATGACGACAATCATAAATACACTAATAATAATTAATACGGTTCTTCCTAGGTGTGTAGAAATATGTCGCCAGAGTAAAAATGTTAGAACACCATATAACGCAAACGCCATTGTTGCATGGCCGCTAGGAAAGCTGTAATTGCTCGCTTCGGCTAAGCGATGTAAATCTGGACGTGCCCTATGAAACAACTGCTTTAATGTTATAAATAGAATATTAGCACCTAAGATAACAGCAATAAATAAAACAAGTTCCGAACGGTGCTTAAAGACTTTATAGAGGATTATAATGGACAGAAGCGAAATTATCACAGCTGGTATCGTACCACCAATAAACGTGAATACTTTCATGATATTTGTTAACCATGGAGCTTCCAAACCTTGCACATAATAAATGATGATTCTGTCGAAATTAATAATTGTATGTTTACTAACAAGAAGAGCCATGATGGTAAAGCACAAAAGTGAGACAAAACTTATTATAAATGCAGTGAAAAGTTCCTTTTTTAAATTCATAAACAGACCTCAATTCATATTAATCGTTATCTGTGAGCAATAATAGTTTAAGTTGTTATGATAACTCACATACATAAATATACCCTTTTAAGGTGGGATAAAAAAATGGAACAGCATATAGATTACCTTATTGCACATTTTGGTTACTTCGGAATCATCATTGTGCTAATTGGGGGAATTGTTGGCATCCCAGTACCTGACGAGGTTCTTCTAACCTATGTTGGTTATAAAGTGTTTCAAGGTACATTATCATACATACCTTCTTTACTAAGTGCTTTTGTGGGGGCAATGGGGGGAATTTCTCTTAGCTACTATATTGGATATAAATTCGGATTGCCTTTAATAAGAAAGTTTGGTCCAAAAATTCATATAACTGAAAAAAAGATCAATCGAACCCAAAAATTATTCCTCAAAGTTGGACCTGTTCTTATATTGATTGGCTATTTTATTCCTGGAGTTCGCCATCTTACTGCCTATGTTGCCGCATTAAATAGTTTTTCGTTTAAAAAATTTGCTGTTTTTGCTTATACTGGTGCCTTTCTATGGGGTTTTACTTTTGTCACTTTAGGAAGAAAACTAGGGGAAAATTGGGCTATAGTTGATTTCTATGTGTCAAAATACAGTATGTATTTAATTGTGTTTATAATTTTCCTCTCAAGCATTCTTTTTCTATTTTGGAGGAAAAAAATCAATTAAGAAAAGTGTCATAATGATTCCTGTATAACAGTTAACTCCAGCTAAGTTAGGTTAGTGTTTGATGAATCGCAAATCGAAGCCAGTCGATTAGAAGAAGTCATTAAAATTTATTTCAGGGGAACTTTTTTATACACCTTGACATACTATAGGGGGGTATAGTACATTATAAGCATGGAGGTGAGGTTAGATGGCAGAAAAAATGAATGATGCTTGTCATCTGTCTAATGAAAGAAAGAGCCATCATTCCGATAAAGTAAAGCAAAATTTGGCTACTCGTTTAAATCGAATTGAAGGTCAAATTCGTGGAATAAAAGGTTTAATCGAAAAAGATACCTATTGTGATGATGTTATTACGCAAATTTCAGCTACACAATCTGCATTAAACAGTGTGGCAAAAATTCTTCTAGAGGGACATTTAAAAACTTGTGTATTGGAACGAATAAATGAGGGTGATACAGAAGTTTTAGATGAAGTTCTTTTAACTATAGAAAAATTAATGAAAAAATAAATAGGAGTGATTATGAATGGAAAACATTACTTTGAAGGTTAATGGAATGTCTTGTGGTCATTGTGTAAATTCAATTGAAGGTAGTGTTGGAAAACTTGATGGTGTTCATTCTGTTAAGGTTCATTTAGCAGAAGGAACAGTCGATGTTATATTTAACCCTGCTGAAGTTTCCTTAAGCAAGATCAAAGAAACAATTGATGACCAGGGCTACGATGTTGAATAGGATGTAAAGATAACGTGCCAGAAAAGCACGTTATCTTTAACATTAAAATATACCCCCTACCAGTATAAAAGAGGTGAATAGTAATGAGTAATGAAGTAAAAGAAACAACCTTGCAGATAACTGGAATGACCTGTGCAGCATGTGCCATAAGAATTGAAAAGGGACTTAAAAAAATGGAGGGCGTAAAAGACGCTAATGTTAATTTAGCCCTTGAAAAGTCCACCATCAAATATGATCCAGAAGTAGTATCTGACCAGGATTTCCAAAAGAAAATTCAGTCTTTAGGCTATGATGTTGTAATGGAAAAAGTGGAATTTGATATAACAGGAATGACCTGTGCAGCTTGTGCGAATAAAATTGAAAAACGATTAAACAAATTAGAGGGCGTTGAAAAAGCAACTGTCAATTTAGCGTTAGAAACAGCCGTTGTCGAGTATAACCCAGAGCAGGTCTCTGTCTCTGAAATGAAGGAGACTATTAATAAGCTCGGGTATACCCTTGAACAGAAGAAAGAAAATGCAGGAGAACAAGTTGACCATCGTCAAAAAGAAATTGAAAAGCAGCAAGGAAAGTTTATTTTCTCTGCTATTTTATCATTCCCGTTATTATGGGCGATGGTTAGCCACTTTGAATTTACACAGTTTATTTGGCTGCCAGATATGTTAATGAATCCTTGGGTTCAATTAGCTTTGGCAACACCAGTACAATTCATCGTTGGTAAACAGTTTTATGTGGGAGCCTATAAGGCGTTAAGAAATAAGAGTGCAAATATGGATGTGCTTGTTGCACTCGGTACATCAGCTGCCTATTTCTATAGTTTATATTTAAGTATTAGCTCAATTGGATCCGGCGCTCACATGGTAGAACTCTACTATGAAACAAGTGCTGTTTTGATTACCTTAATTCTATTAGGGAAACTGTTTGAGGCAAAAGCTAAAGGGCGTTCGTCTGAGGCGATTAAAAAGTTAATGGGGCTGCAGGCGAAAAATGCAACAGTCGTTCGCGATGGTCAAGAGATGATGATCCCAATCGAGGAAGTTTTAGAAGGGGATATTGTTTATGTGAAACCAGGTGAAAAGGTACCGGTTGATGGCGAGATTGTGGAAGGTCAATCGGCGGTTGACGAATCGATGTTAACGGGTGAAAGTATTCCGATTGATAAAACAATGGGAGATCTCGTTATTGGTTCTACGATTAATAAAAATGGTTTCTTGAAAATTAAAGCAACAAAAGTGGGTAAAGATACAGCTTTAGCTCAAATTATTAAGGTGGTTGAAGAAGCACAAGGTTCTAAAGCACCTATTCAGCGCTTAGCAGACGTGATATCAGGAATATTTGTGCCAATCGTAGTAGGAATCGCCATTATTACGTTCCTTGTATGGTATTTCGCTGTAAATCCTGGCGATTTTGCGGATGCACTTGAGAAATTTATTGCTGTATTAGTGATCGCTTGTCCTTGTGCATTGGGTCTGGCAACACCAACTTCGATTATGGCTGGCTCAGGCCGTGCAGCTGAATTTGGGATTTTATTTAAAGGTGGAGAACACCTTGAAACGACTCATCGCTTAGATACGATTATCCTTGATAAAACAGGTACAGTTACCAACGGAAAACCTTCTTTAACAGATGTTATTTTAGCAGAAGGTATCGATGAAAATGAATTTCTCACTCTTGTTGGTGCAGCTGAAAGAAACTCGGAACATCCACTTGCAGAGGCAATTGTTGAGGGTATAAAGAAAAGAGGAATTAACCTTGGTTCATCTGATACTTTCGAAGCTATTCCTGGTTTCGGGATACAGTCAACGGTGAATGGTAAACAATTATTCATTGGTACGCGTAGACTTATGGCAAAACAAAATATCAAAGTACAAGATGAATTAGCAAAAATGGAGAAGCTGGAGAAGCAAGGAAAAACAGCCATGTTAGTAGCTATCAATGGGCGCTATGCAGGTATTGTTGCCGTTGCGGATACCATAAAGGATACCTCTAAGGAAGCCATTTCCCGTTTGCATAGCATGGGATTAGACGTAGTCATGATTACAGGTGATAATACTCAAACAGCAAAAGCCATTGCGGATCAAGTAGGAATTAAGAATGTCATAGCGGAAGTATTACCTGAAGGCAAGGCAGAAGAAGTGAAAAAGCTTCAACAAGCTGGTAAAAAAGTAGCCATGGTAGGAGATGGAATTAATGATGCTCCTGCACTTGCGACAGCGGATATCGGGATGGCAATCGGTACAGGAACTGACGTTGCTATGGAAGCAGCAGATATTACTCTTATTCGCGGGGATTTAACGAGTATTGCGGACGCGATTTTCATGAGTAAAAAGACAATCACAAATATTAAGCAAAATCTTTTTTGGGCACTTGCTTATAACGTCATAGGAATTCCAATCGCAGCATCAGGTTTCTTGGCACCATGGTTAGCCGGTGCAGCAATGGCATTTAGTTCTGTATCGGTTGTTCTCAACGCACTCAGACTTCAGAGAATTAGGTTAAAAGCTTAATGTAGAAAAGGAGAATGCTTATATGAAAAAAAGTATCATGATTTGGGCGGTTTCAGCTATCGTATACCTTGGAGTCGTCATTGCTGGTTACAGTGTGTATGCAAGTTATAATTCAAAATCAGAGGAACACAATAATCATGCAACTGCTGAACAGGGGGAAAAAAGCGATCATCAACATAGTCATCAAGAGCAAGGGAATCACAGTACAAGCGCTACTAGCGAGGTTACACCAAAAGTATCCTATGCAAATGGAGAAATCACCATTGAATTAAAAGATAAAAATAATCATGCTCCGGAACTGGAAGTTTCTCATGAAAAATATATGCATTTGATTGTCGTAAGCTCAGACTTAAAAGAGTACCATCATTTACATCCAGAACAAAAGGGCGAAGGAACCTATCAAGTGAAGGCGAATTTAGCAGATAATTCTTATAAGGCTTTCGTTGATATCCAGCCAAAAGGACTTCCATATGCGATTATCCCTATTGAGTTGCAGGTTGGTGAAGCGCATCATGCGCACGGCGGTAACGAACTCATTCCGGATACGGATTTCACCAAGACGATCAATGGCCAAACGGTTGAATTAACCACTCGTTCATTCGAGGTGAACAAAGAGGTTACCCTTAACTTTGATGTAAAGGGTGGTGAGAAACCTGAAGAGTATTTAGGTGCATTAGGTCATGTTGTCATCTTAGATGAAGCAGGAGAGAAATTTATCCATGTCCATCCAGTATCAAATGATCAAACTGTATTTGAAACACAATTTGATAAGCCGGGTATTTATAAGCTTTGGGCTGAATTCAAGTTTCACGGACAGGTCAATACCTATCCATTTGTGATCGAAGTAAAATAATAAAATTTAAATGGGTGATCATGATGGCAAAAGTTCAACTAGAGCTTTATACGAGACCTACCTGAACGGATTGTCAGGCAGGGAAAGAGTTTCTTTCCAACAATAACGTATCGTATATTGAATACGATTTAACGAAACTACCATCTAAGGAAGAGGACTTAATCAAAATAACGGGTACAAGAATTGTTCCAACATTTGTATTTAAACATAAAACCTTGTTGGGGTTGATGAGTAAACCGAAAGTCCTGATTGGATTCGAACAAAATATAGATGAAATAGGCAAGATTTTGAACATAAAAACCTGAAATCACCTGTGAGTTTATTTAGAGGCAGGTGTATCATTTCATCATACTAATACCCTACCGACGTACCGTAAATAAATAGATATAAGGGGAGAAAGCAATATGGATAAGGGTGCAAAAAAAATGAAGATCGCCGTAAATGGGGGAATTGGATTTGGGGCTAAACTGAATTCAAAACAGCTTATGACGCTTGCAAAATATATGAATGAAGATGAGGAACTTGAATTAACAACGTTCCAACAACTGTATATAGAAATCCTGGAAGAAAAAAAGGAAGAAATCATAGAAGAATTCCGACGTGTCGGCCTGGCATGTTATCCGGTTGGTAACTTTGTAAAGAGCTTAAAAACCTGTAATTTTTGCAAAGGGGAAATAGAAGAAGGGATGCCGGTGGCAAAAGAGTTAAATCGCCGGATAGCAGGAAAACCTGTACCATTTACCCTAAAGGTTGCTTATACAGGCTGTCCTATCGGTACCGCTGAACCCATGCTAAGTGATATAGGTGTCATGAAAGTCAGAGAACATTACAATTTGTATGTCGGAGGAAATGCAAAAGGGAAAGACGCTGAGGTTGGGGCCTTGCTAGTGGAGAATCTAACTCCGGAAGAATTATACGATGCCGTAGAAAAGATCATTGCTTTATATTCAGAAATGGGTAAAAAGCGGGAGACATTCTATAAATTTTTAAAACGGATAGGTAAAGATCAATTGATAGTTTCGTAACATGCCAAGGAGGAATAATACTCTTTTCGTTGAATTTTCTTATTAAACTTTAATTGGTAAGGTGTGTGGCAACATCATTTTTAAATCAGAAAAATGACGGAAGGGGACGTTTATGAACTTTAAATCTCCACAAATTAATCTATATGTTGATAATTTAGAGAAATCAAAGGATTTTATTAGAACCTAGGCTTTACACAAACCTTTGTGGCGGAAATTGATGGTAAGCCAGTACATTATGAATTACTATTGGATGGTTTCAAGTTAGGAATAGCCTCTAAAGAATCTGCAAAAGAAATTCACGGGTTAAACCCTGGTCAAAATAGGGGATGCGAAATTGTTGTATGGACAGAAGACACCGATTCAGCCATCCAGTATTTAATTGAAAATGGTGCTACTATGTTATCTCATCCCCATAATTTTTTAAATGATTTAAGGTCGGGTTGGGTACAAGACCCTGATGGAAACCCAATACAAATCGTTTGTAAAAGAAAAAATAAGTTTCTACAACTAACAATGTAGAGCCCAAATAAAAAGTGATGGTTCAAGACCATCACTTTTTTTGTTATGTAGTAAGAGTACTTATTTACCAGCTACAGCATCCTTTAATTGCTTTCCAGGCTTAAATGCTGGTACTTTGCCAGCTGGGATTTCAATTTCTTCACCAGTCTGTGGGTTGCGTCCCGTACGAGCAGCACGTTCACGAACTTCAAAGTTACCGAAACCGATTAATTGAACTTTGTCTCCATCCTTTAATGCTTGCATAATAGAATTGAAAATTGCATCTACAGCTTTACCAGCATCTTTCTGTGTTAGTTCGGAAGCTTGAGCTACTTGACTCACAAGATCTGTTTTATTCATTGATAACACTCCTTTAAAATACACTGAACCCTTAATGGGCGTACATCATTTTTACCATATCGTACATAAGTTCGCAAGATATAAATATTTTGTATCTTGTTACTTTTTGCTAGAACTTACTTTAACTAACGGGGCAGGTTAGTGGAAGAAGAAATATGAAAATCAATCTCTTATTTATGTCTCATTAGACACCAATTTAGACGTATAAGGAGGTTGTGAAAATGTCTGAACGTTTGAAGAAAATTAAACAAAAATTAAATCACGAAATTGATTATAAAGATATTGTTTGGCTTATTGAACAGGTTGAAAAACTTCAAAATAACTGGGATACATTATATCAATTTCTCGAAAACACCACAAAGTTAGAAGATGATTGCGTTATGTTAATTGATTTAATGGATGACATCAAAAATGGATTAGTTAAGTAACGTCTAAGTTCGGTTCAATTGTGCAATAACTCGGTTGGTTCTTGTTCAATTAACAGGTGCAAGAGTTAAAGATGGAGCTACCATATTGGTGGCTTTTTCTTATTCGACTAACGGGGCAGGTTACTTTAATAAGAAGTATCAAAACGGGTTTGTCTTTGTGCAATATAGGATTCCGATAAAGAGATCGCAGCGGCGGTCTTTTTTCTTATTGATGTAAAGGGCAGATTAGCTGAATAAGGAATAATTAATAACCGCTAATACAAAGAATTTTGAATTTTTTTTAATGAATTCAGATTAATGTAATAAAATGGAAGTACAAAAGGGGATGGAGATGTTGTTCTTTAATAAAGAAGAAATATATATTGGGTACTCTATGGAAGAATTATCAAAGGTAAGAGGTATTTTAAAAAATAAGGGTATTAAATATACCTACAAAGTAATTGACCGTTCTGGACAATGGTTAGGACGGGGTACGACGAGAGGAAACTTTGGAAGCATCGGAATGAACAGTAACTACGAAAAACAATATGTCGTTTCTGTTAAGAAAAAGGACTCGGAGAATGCAAAATATTGGGTTAATAGTGTTTTGCACAAATAATAGACCATTTCTTATTAAACTAAAGGGGGCTTTACTTCAAGAAGGGGTAAAGCCTTATTACTTCTTGTACTAAAGGGGCAGGTTAGCATAATAAGGAATGGATAAATGTATTCCATAATTGGAAATATATTATAAATCGTTTCTGAAGGTGGATTAGATGAACAATTATACAAATGATAATACTGCCAGACGGTATAAAGCTCATGTTAGTATTTTAGGAACAACCCAATTGCATTTAAGAAATCCTTATATCATTGCATGGTGGTCCGCTGCATTTCCTGGATTCGGACATTTGTTATTATCTAAATATCTTAGAGGATATGCATTATTTATTTGGGAAGTGGTTGTTAATATTAAAGCTCATGTTAATTCTTCCATGATTTATTCCTTTCAAGGGAATATTGACATGGCAAAAGAGGTATTAGATACAAGATGGCTTCTTATGTATATCCCTGTTTACCTTTTCGGTATTTGGGACAGTTACCGGACAACAGTTGATTTGAATAAGGTCTATCTTTTAACCGAGCGAGAAGAACACCGTTTTAATTCATTTTCATTAGGGGCCTTAGAGATTAACTACTTAGATAAGCGAAATCCCATTCTTGCCGTTATGTGGTCGGCTTTTATCCCTGGGCTAGGGCAGCTTTATATACATAGGATTTTAACTGCTTTCTTTGTCATCATATGGTTAGTAATATTTTATTATTTTTCTCATGCTCAAGAAGCTGTTGTACTTTTATTTTTAGGGAAAATAAAGGAAGCAACTGACGTGTTAAATCCAGAGTGGCTTCTTTTTATCCCTTCACACTATGGGTTTGCAGCTTATGATTCTTATATGAATACGGTTGAGAATAACAAACTATTTGAAAAAGATTTAAGGAATCATTTAACCGAGAATTATCAATCGGATAGTTTCAAAATACTAAAAGGACAAAAAGTGAAGTGATACATGTGCAGTTATTTTCAACATTTGAAACCACAGGATTTTTAGAAATAGCAATTTCAACGTTAGAAAAAAAAGGGATTAAAAAAAATAGTATATTTGCTGTCCCTCTGGATAATAGAGCTGAAGAACGTAAAATTTTTGATACCATTCATCGCTCAGACGGAACAAGCCTGATTGACATTGGAATGGGGATGGGCACTGCATTTTCAGTTATTGGAGCAAGTATTGGGTTTAAATTAGCTTGGGGACCAATTTATTGTGGACTGATAGGTGCGTTTGTTGGATTTGTTCTGGGATTTGCTATTCGGCTTTTTATGGAATTGGTAATAAAGAAAAAGAAAAGAGTTTTAAAAGGAAAACATTCTGAAGTAATCTTAATTGTTGATTGTGAAGAATCACAAGCTGAATTAGTAGAAGACATACTTTGGAGCCATTTTGCATTAGGAGTAGCAAAAGTAAAATGATTCATTATTTGATAAACATTTCTTTAAAACCAAAGATTGTGAAGAATTGCACTTAAACTAACGGGGGCGATTGTTCAATTAGAGCAATCGTATTTTTATTAACGAGGCAGAATTATTTCACAAGAAATACTAGAAAATAAAGTGTTATCCTTGATAGAAGTAGAAAACTAAAGGAAAGAAAAATGACTACAAAATTTGTACACCATATTTGTATCCAAACAAATAATTACGAAGAATCCTTAAAATTTTATAGGGATATTCTTGGTTTTGAATTAATCGAAGAATTTCCTAATTTCCATAATCGTTATTATAACTCTTGGTTAAAATTGGGTACATTCTATATAGAGCTTCAAACTGGTAAAGTAGGTGAGAATCTTAATAGATTAAACCCAAACACACAGGGGATCATTCATTTTTGTCTTTGGGTAGATGATTTAGTTAAAGAAGTCCAAACTATTAAACAATTGGGTTATGATTTTATACTGAAAAATGGAGAAGAAATTTATCAAGTGGAAAATGGCTGTTTGTGTAAATTAATTGCACCTGAAGGTACAATAGTTGAACTAAGGGATAACAGAGGAATATAACCAATTATACAAATAGTTTCTATTCAAGAAATTGATTGGAAATTAAAAATTCCCTGGTACCAAATAGTTTGTGAAGAAAGGACATCGCATATAGTCATATGACTATATGCGATGTCCTTTTTAATCTATTAAATCTAAGTTTGGCTGCCAGTGATAATGGTTATTTATATAATTAAATTCTTTTTCCTACAAAAAAACGAGAGTATTAGGCTCTTAGTTCGTTCAATTATTTAATTCTTCATATTACTTAAACAAATGATCAACGATCTGGAAAAACTGACTCCCCCCTTGGTACCTATCGATGAATTGAGGAGCTCTGCCTTGTCTAATTAGGTAAAAATCTTGACTAAGTATGAATGCTTAACCCCAAGCATAAACGCTAATTGCTTTATTGTGATCTTTCTTGTGCGGGTAATAGAGCCATAAGAATTAAACTGTGAAGGGTAGATTCAAAGGCTAACGAATTACTCAAGAAAAAACACATCCTCAAAGATAAATAGATTATAAAAATGCCAACATTGTTCTGATCGTAACAAAGGACAAAATAAGGAACAAAATGATGGAAAAGAAACTAGAAACTTTTTGAGATTTTGGAGAGACGGTAATCCCCCAATGGATAAGAAACGACCACAATCCATTTGAAAAATGAAACACGGCACTAATAACACCAACTAAGTAAAAAATGAACATAGCTGGATTTGTTAAAATTTCATTCATCATATCATAATTCAGTTCTGTACGTCCTAAAGCGTATTGTATTCTCGTTTCCCATACATGCCAAACAATAAAGAAAAATGTAATGATCCCTGTGATTCGTTGCAGAAAAAATAAATAGTTGCGACCATACCTATAGGATACAATGTTGTTTTTTGACTCAAAGGCAATGTAAATTCCTAATATGGCATGATACAGAATTGGAATATAAATCAGAAAAAATTCTAAAGCCAATAAAAATGGCATGCTCTCCACTAGTTGAACGGTTCTGTTAAAGGCCTCTGGTCCTTTCGTCGCTTGAAAATTAATTAAAAAATGAATGAACAAATAGCCGCCTATTGGTACAAACCCTACTAATGAATGTAGCTTTCTATACCCAAAGCTGTTTAACATCCCCATTTCCATCTCTCCATTCGTTTTAAGTAAGATAATTGTTATCTTACTTATATTCATTATTTTGAAATTATGCGACGGGCAGTAGCATGGAGTGTTGACCGTTTTTATTTTTATTAATAACCACGGTACCGAAATTAGGATTTGCGTCCTTTTTTCATGACAGGGACATATTCTTGAATTATAAAAGCCAGCATTATGTCAATTTTTTTACATATAATCCCATATTGGTATTTGAATTTAGGGAGGAAATAGCAGAATGATTGGAAAACAAATACAAAAGGATGTCATTGTTGTTGGGGGAGGACCAGCGGGCATGATGCTGGGCTTATTATTGGCTAAGGTTGGTGTTCAAGTAATAGTCTTGGAGAGCCACGATAATTTTGAACGTGAATACCGTGGTGAGGTGCTTCAGCCCCGTTTTATTCAATTGCTTAATCAATTAAAATTACGTGACTATATCGAACAATTGCCTCATTCTAAGCTAAAGAAAGGTGCTTTTTATCATTATGATAAAAAGAAAGGTGACATTGATTTTACCTCCATGATTGCAGAAGCACCTTATGCTCTCTGGATTCCTCAGCCTATTTTACTTCAAGCACTATACAAAAAAGCAAAGGAATATCCAACGTTTGATATGATGTTTCATGCCCCGGTAAAAAAACTGCTCGAGAAGGATGGAACAGTGACGGGAGTGGTTGTTGAGCAGGAGAATAAAGAGCTGCTTGAAATCCAGGCAAAAATAGTAGTCGGAGCTGATGGGCGGTTTTCCACGATTCGTCGTTTAGGTGGTTTTGAATTGGAATATCAACATTATCCTGGTGATCTAATCTGGTTCAGTGTAAAACGGCCTTCTCATTGGGGAGAAGAATTACGATTTAAAATCACAGAGGGACACAGCTATATAACACTGCCGAAATACCCTGATTTACTTCAAGTAGGCATTGCTTTACCACGGGGTGAATGGAAAGAAACACAGCGTCAAGGCATAGAAAATTTTCGTCAAGAACTTATGCATGCTAACAAAGGATTCCATCAATTTGCTGAATCTCTGGTTGACTTTAAACCATTCGTACCGCTTCAAACTAAAAATCATATGGTTAAAACGTGGGCAAAGAATGGCTGCTTGCTGATCGGTGATGCTGCTCATTGTTCCTCTCCAGTAGGAGCAATAGGAGTTTCTTTAGCAGTAACGACAGCAGTTGTGGCGGCTGATGTTATTTGGGATGCGCTGCAAAAACGTGATGTCTCCGCTAAAGTTCTCTGTAGAGTTCAGGAAATTCGAAGTGAAGAGATTGAGGAAATTCACCAAATTCAAGAGCGAATGGGAAATTTGTTTTTTACTTCGTCAAAATTTGTAAAAGGGATCCGACCATACATTGTATCTGCTACTTTCAAAACTCCCCTTTTTTCGATGATCCAGAAGAAGCTATTTGTCATGAAAAAACCTGTAGCCATTAATCCTGAATTTGTATTCGATAAATAACAAGATAACGCTTATCTTTCTTTATTGTAATAACGGCTTTTTGTTCCGCAATCGGGCGCTTTTCTTGAATAAGAAGGCGTCTTTTTTTTACGCCCCAACACATTTAGGAGATCTTGTTAAGATAAAGAAAAGATTGTGAAGATTTCTACTTAAAGGGTACATTAGTTGGAAATCAGCAGCTGCCAGTAAGGCGGCTATTTTATCGTATAAACGGGGCCCTTAAGTTACACAGAGGGGGGCAAATAAATCACTGCTATTATTATTATAAATAATATAATGCCCTGAGAGACATAATAAAATTGAGAATTCCCGTAAAATAAGGTGGAGTTATTATGTCTTCAAAAAATCAGTGGCTATTGAATATTGCACTGATAATAATCTCTTGGATTACAGTGCCTCTGTTGGGGGTTCATAATATCAAAAGATTTTTACCTGCCTCAATCCTTGCTGTACTATTGTGTGGCTTAGATGCTAAGATCGGAAAACAACGCAGGTGGTGGGCTTTTTATAATAAGCCCCAATCATTAATACGAAATGAATTTCCTTTTCTCATTGGTCCGATGTTAGTAATATCATTATGGATATTAAAATGGTCTTATGGAAATTTTAAAAAGTTTATTATGTTAAATGCTATTGGGGATGTAATTTTTGTATTTCCGATAACAAGGTTATTTACAAAAATAAAATTATATAGACTTGTTAAATTTAACGAATTCCAGTTCTTTTTATATTTCTTTTACAAGGCTTTTCTCTTGTATGGATTTCAAGGCCTATTTGAAAAATACAAAAAACTTTCCAGTGAATGAATGCCCGGTTTTGGGAATGAAAGATGAAGAGGAGGTTTTAAAAAATAACCGCTTCTGAATTAACCATTATTATTATTGGGTGTTGTTCAATACTGATATTTTCATTTATTTTATGTAAGCTTTTTGAAAAGTTTTATACAACAAGATAAGCTCTGGCGGTCGCTCATTAATTGAGCGATTTTTTTAATTTATTTCGGGGGTCGCTTAGTATAGTAAGCTGTCAAAAATGACAGCTTTTCTTTTTGTGCTAACGGGCAGGTTAGTTAAACAAGGATATGCTCAAATATGGTAAAATTTCTATAAAATTACAAGGTTAGAGAAAATAATCACTAAGGAGGAACGTTTATGAATGCCAAACAGTGGAGAGTGCGAATATTTTTGTTTAACGACGTAGAGGTTTTGGATTTTGCAGGTCCTTTTGAAGTTTTTTCTGTCGCAGCATTAGAGAATGGTCAAAAACCATTTGTAGTTGAAACGGTATCAGAAAAAGGAACAATGATATATGCTCGTAATGGATTGAAGGTTCAACCAGATTTCAGTTTTGATACTATGCCAAAATTTGATATATTGGTTATTCCTGGAGGTCCAGGTGCTAGGGAACGAGAAATAAATAATGATAAAGTAATAACCTGGATTGAAAGTCAAATGAAAAATGTACAATTAATGACTTCTGTTTGTACGGGTGCCCTTCTGTTAGCAAAAGCAGGTTTACTTAAAGATAAAATGGCAACAACCCATTGGGCAAGCTATGAAAGATTAGAAAAAGAATTTCCAGAAGTTGAAGTTCAGAGGGATGTTAAATTTGTAGATGAAGGTAATGTTATTACATCAGGTGGAATCTCAGCAGGTATAAATATGACTTTTCATATTGTGAAACGATTGGTGGGTCCTCAAGTTGCACAAGAAACCGCTAAGCGAATGGAATACGATATTATTATTTAAAAAAATGTCCGTTTTGGCGAACCTGTTTATGAGCTAAATGAATACATTTAGCTCAAGCTGAAACAAAGGTATATTTTCTAAAAATTCAGCATTTACCATACTTCTTTGTGGTAAAATATGTAATGTGTGTAGGGATAGGTGTGAGTGAAAACTTAACTTCATGGTTATTTTTCATAATCCTAACGCACGTTCAAATGAAAATATTAAATTATGTTAGGTGGGGGAATATCAATGGATTTGTATTACGAAGTTAATGGTATTGGTCAACCTGTGGTCCTCCTCACTGGTGGGGCTGATGTACGAAATTGGACATTTGTCGCACCTCTTTTAGAGAAACATTATAAGGTCGTTGCTTTTGACGGACGTGGGACCGGGAAATCACCGTCTCCTATAGAAGATGTCAACCCTGTTGAAGATTTGTTGTCACTGTTTGATCATCTAGAAATTAATCAGGCAACGCTCATCGGTCACTCAATGGGCGGCCAAATTGCCACTGAATTCGCTCTGAATTATCCTGAGAGGGTATCTAAACTAATTTTGCTTGCGCCAGGATTATCTGGGTTTAGCTATTCGAAGGAATTTGGAGAGAGAATGAAGAAGGTTCATGAAGCTGCCCCCGATATCGATAAGATGATTGAGCTTTTACTCTGTGATCCATCTAATCGTGTTGTAGCGGTGAGTCCGCACCGGGATTTGATGGTTCAAATGCTTCGGCACCATATGAACCGAATGTTTGAATGGCCACCGGTTAAATTAATTTGGCCGCAACCACCGGCTATCGAAAGATTAGGAGAATTATCGGTCAACACATTATTGATTATCGGTAAGGAGGAATCACCCGATAACCTTCTAGTTGCCAATTACTTTCGAATGCACTCAGATGCGAGAATCATAGAAATTCCGGGTGCTGACCATATGGCTAATCTCACCCACCCCGAGAAGCTGTATAGTCTAATTACTGATTTTATGGAGGAATGAAAAGCCTATTATGCTAATGGCTTTGGAAGAGAATGAACGCTTTCTAGATAATATAATGACCTTCGATGAACCCACTTTTTCCATATTGATTAACAATACTTTGGAGTACACATTATTAAACTATCAGCAGTTAACGCAACAATGAAATAAATAATGAAAAGACAGACCAAATAACAAAATTTTGATCTGTCTTTTTTATTGCCAAATCAAGGTTTCTGTTGCAAAGAAGAAAAAAATCGGCATATAAAAGTTTAGAATGGATTTGTTTTATTACTGTTTGTTTAATGTAAAAGGTAAAATACTAAAGAAAACGTAGAGGATGCTAAAACCTCTGCGTTTTGTGTGTGATTTTGTTGTCTAAATTTATGCGATTTACCCTGATATTAACCTTGTTAATTCAGTTTTTCCAAAGTTTATAGAATTGCTTAAAGCAAACATGGATGGACTCATACAAGAAAGTAAAATAAAGTATATGAAAAAGTGGCTGCGGGAAAATGAGCAGAAGCAACAAAGAGGTAGAGATCATAGATAAACAACTGGTGTAAAAGTGGGGATATTCGTAAATACCACCTTCAAAAATTTAGTAGCCTCTCAGGCGCTTTCTGATGAAATGGTAACAATGCTGCTGGATGAAAGATACAGTAAATATACATTTGATATCAATTATCCTTTTTTAAAAAAGATTGATTGGAGAACATCATTATCTGAACAAAGAAAAATTAATGGCTATAACCCTCCTATTTTTTTTAAGCTAATCCGCAACGGTAAAAGTTGAGTTATTACTTCTGTAATGTTTTAAAATGCTGGATTAGTAGGTCCCGAAACATACTAGCTGCCAAGGATAAATAACGCTTTTCCGACCATGACAAATAATAGGTACGCTGGCAAACCGGTTCTTGAATGTGTAAATGATGAAATAAATTCTCTCTTTCTAATAAAGTTTCTAACCAAAATGCGATTCCAAGACCTGAGTGAACTAATTCCTTTATTGTTTTTGACTCATCCGTTTCACAGACAATATTCGGTGTAAAACCTGCTTTTTGACACAGTTCATCAGTAGTTTCCCGAAATGAATGGCCCTTCTTAAAGTGGATAAAAGGTTCATTAGCGACTTCACTCAGCTTGATACTCTGTTGATTTGCAAGTCGATGTGTGATGGGGACTGCTAGTAATATTTCTTCTGTCTGTATAGGTATGTTGCAAAATCCTTTTCGTTCAATGGGTTTGCATGAAATACTGAAATCAATTTCACCGTTTTCGAGTAGACGCTCCTTCTTTTCCAACGTGGAAACTTGTGAAATCCTAAAATGGACATCGGGATAAGAGGTTCGAAAAGAGTTTATTACATTAAAAAAATAAGGTAAAAAGGTTGTGTCGATAGAAACGATTCCTCGTTCCAATCCTGCCATATCGGCAATTTTTCGTCGTCCCTCTTCCAAGGCATTTAGTGCGGTTTCTACTTTTTCCAGGAAAACCTCCCCATATTCATTCAGTGAAATCTGTCTCCCTCGCCGATCAAATAGTGGTACCCCAACATCTTTTTCTAACCTCGCGATAGTCTGGCTAAGAGCGGGTTGTGTAATATATAATTCCTGTGCTGCCTTTGTTAAATGTTTCAGTTGTGCAACCTTTTGAAAATACTTTAGCTGAAGCAGATCCATTATTACCTCTTCTCCTTTCATAAGCTCAATCTTATGATTATATAAACAAATATACATTTTTCATTATACGTAATGAATCATACAATGTTGATAGAATAGCATTCATTATTTAAACAGCAGTGAAGGAGGATAGGTAAAATGAATTTATCAGTTGCACAAGAAACTCAACTCATTCGTTTACTTTGCTTCATTGTTCCTTTTGCTGTAATCAATAGTTACATGTTGAATGTGGCTTTACCTGATATATCGGTTCAGTTTGGAATAACTCCTTCCACCACCAGTTGGGTGGTAACCGTATCGGGAATCATATCAGCTCTTGGCACACTATTATATGGAAAGTTAGCGGATCGTTTCGGGATAAAAAATTTGGCTACCTTTGGAGTACTCATGTTTTTCATCGGTTCCATCTTTTGTTTACTTGCTCCCAGTTACCTTCTGTTGATTATGGGGCGAGTTATACAAGGAATCGGTGTTTCGTCTATTCCTTCTTTAGCAATGGTCATCCCTGCTCGTTATATTAATGCTGAGCGTCGAGGAAAAGCACTAGGGATGGTCGCATCCACCATGGCGTTTTCAGGGGTGATTGGTCCGATATTGGGCGGGATTCTAACGGGATACTTTCACTGGAGATATTTATTTCTTTTCTCCATGTGCGTCATACTGGCGCTGCCCTTTATTCGCAAATGGTTACCTAATGAGGTTCATAAACAGGATGGGACGATTGATATTTCAAGTGCAGGATTAATAGCAGTCTTCATTATTTGTTTGATGGAAGCCATTACCTTATTGAATCTTTGGTTGCTTATAGTAAGTTTATGTTTCTTTGTTTTCTTCCTCATTCGACAAAAGCATTCAGCCCATCCATTTATTCCCCTGCGTCTTTTTCGGAATGTTTCCTATCGTCATGGTATATTCATGGGTGCATTAAATACCTCTACCAATTTTGGTGTATTCCTGATCACCCCTTTGCTTTTCAACCAAGTTTATGGATTAAAGGGACATTGGATTGGATTATTATTGGTTCCAGCAGCATTCATCTCCGCTCTATTAGGTAAATATGGGGGGGCTCTGGCTGACCAAAAAGGTAGTCGCTATGTTTTAACGGTATCGATCATGGTCTTAAGTGTCGGGTTTCTTTTGCTATCGACATCTGTTGGGTATGCATCTTGGAGTATCTCCATTTGCCTGATTCTCACAGAAGTTGGATATATTTTCATGCAGCCTTCACTAGCCAATTGGGTATCTAGAAACCTGCCACAGGAGCATTCAGGAATTGGTATGGGTGTATATAGTTTGTCGAATTTTTTATCCATTGCCGTATGTGGAGCTGTCATTACCACGGTAGTGGAAATTGATAAATTGCCTCCACTAAACCCACTTGCTGCTTCTGGACAATCTGGAATTTACAGTAATATATACTTCGGTTTTTTTGTGCTAACATTGTTGAATTTGCTTTTTTTGTACAAATTTATGTATCGGCCTGAACGTAAGCTAATTGATACATTCAAACAAACGAAAATTTAATTTGTGAAAGGATGGATCAGTGATGTCAACTCAGTTAATGAATGCGATTCGTGTCCACCATTACGGTGGTCCAGAAGTGCTAAAGCTAGAACGAATTCCTCTTCCAAGACCTGAAGCCGGAGAGGTATTAATTCGTGTTCATGCAGCTGGAGTTCTTCCGTATGATTGGAAATATCGTCAAGGGTTGTTTAAAGATAGTCGCCCCGCAAGTTTTCCGTATATCCCAGGATCGTCATTCTCAGGAACCGTGGAGAAAGTTGGACCTGATGTACATGAATTCTGCAAAGGACAGGAGGTCTTCGGCAGAAGCCAATATGGAACCTATGCTGAATTTACAGTGGCACCGGCAGCAGGACTTATGCTTAAACCTTCAGCATTGAGCTTTGATGAATCCGTTACAATACCAGGAAGTGCGGTAACCGCATGGTTGACTCTATTTCGAGATGGGGAATTAAAAAAAGGTGAAAAGGTACTGATTCATGGGGCAGCCGGTGGGTTCGGCATGATTGCGGTCCAATTGGCCAAATGGAAGGGGGCATTTGTAATTGGAACCTGTTCAGCGAAAAATGTGGATTTTCTGTACTCATTAGGTGTTGACACTGTCATTGATTATACTTCCAAATCATTTGACAAAATTGTCCAGGATGTGGATCTAGTTGTTGATACTATAGGTGGAGAAACATTAGATCGTTCCTGGACCGTTGTAAAAATGGGAGGAAAACTTCTGTCGATGGTAGAGCAGCCATCAGTTGAAAAGGTGCAAAGGTTTGGATTAAAGCCTGTTAAACCGTATTCCTTACCTCATCTAGAGGAAATTGAAACCATTTCTAAGATCATTTCTCAAATGATAGTTGGGAAACAGGTAAAAGTTTGTATTTTTAAAAAATTCCCCTTAGAAAAAGTGCAAGAAGCTCATAAACTAAGCCAACGAGGACACGGGCGCGGGCGTATTATACTAAACGTATAGTTATGACAAACATTCGGTAAAACGAAAAAAATATTGCAACATTTGAACTGGTTAAAGACCGTGATTAAAGTAGTACAGTGATTGTACGCCTCCTAAACCTCCGCCAAGGGACCCTAATAATATCCCGATTGCTAGAAGCCATATCAAGAAAAAACATCCCATTTATGAGAGTTTAAAAATGATATAGAATACACAAAACATCGTTAGTAGAAAAACGAACATGAAATAGATGGCCAGGCCTCGTCTAAATGCAGAAAGTGAAATGCCAGAAGCTTGCGCATAATGAGAGGCTGTTAAGCCGGACAAAATGCCCATGATCACAAACCACGGCTCATAAAACAAAAGAGACCATAACGCCAGGCTGTGGACATCAAGTGAAATCCAGCCAGTGAATTGAATGGTAATGACATCTGCCAGAAGAAGGGCTTTTGTAATGATCCCACTGATTCCATGTGCAAGTAAATAAGCAGTACAGGAAAGGGTAGGAATTAAGATGATGAGACGGTGGATGTTTTTTCCTCCAATAAACGGCACCCATGCCGGGACTACTCGTCCCCATGGCTTGACAAGGGCAATTAAAATGAACCCACAGGTCATGATCAAGACGCCCGCAAGGTAACTTGCCATGTACATCGCTTTAGGATCCTCCAGCTGCCCGGGGAGACCTATCGTCCCGCCTGCAGCTTGATAAAATCGGACGAAAACGGCATACATGATTGCCCAAAAGCAACCGAGGTATGCCGGCCATACCGCTTTCTTCGTCCATTGTTCAAAGGCAGTTAACCTTTCCGTTGGAGCTATTACATTGTTTGATTTTTCATTCATGGCCACACAGTCCTCCTTTTTAACTTCTTCTACAGCGGGAACAACGGCCGCGCCGACGATAATAGTAGGCAATCGTAGCTAGCCCAAGAGCCACTCCCCATGGCACCCAAAAAATCATCGGTCCCATAGCTCCCCAGCCTTGACTGAGTAAAATATTGTCCATCGACTGGGGATGAAGTGCTGTGGCGATGATACCAAATGTAAAAACAAAGCCTGCCGCGGTTACAGCTATGGCAACAATAGAAGCAGGAATCACGGCCAGCATGATGGGGACCCTTTTGCCGCCAATGAATGGGAACCAGCGAGGAAAGACTTCACCCCATTTTTGAATCAAACCAAGTGTAAGGAGACCTCCGATGATACATACAGATCCAAACACCCATTCCGTCAGACGTGCCATCGGATTAGCAGTCGAGAAATCCTTAAGGAATTGCGGATCTACCCCTAAGGGGATATCGAGTGCCCACGAGAAGCGTACAAGGGCATAAGGAATGGGGGCCAACACGGCGATCATGGTCAACCATCTTCCCCAACGAATCCATGGAGATGTTTCTCCGTCATCGGTACGTCCGCAATATTCACATGCATGACGGGCTTTTCTTTGGTAAACAACAGCGGCCATTATCCAAAAAAGGGCGCCTATAATACAAATGATTTGATTCAACATTTGCCAGTTAAAGTCGAATTTAAATAAAAAAGCGTAAGCCATAGCGGCAATTAACCTGGTATCAGGAATAAACAGGAGCAGCGCAAGTGAGAACCCCCATGAATAGGCAAAAGCAAACCTCCGAGAAAAAGAATTATATTGTGGTCTTTGCATGACAAGACCTATTCCAATGCCCATGAGACATAAGGTGACAAAAATAATACCGCCAACTTGTGCCGGAAGATAGGTCACCATGGCGGCGAACAATCCCATACCGTCATTTCCAAAAGGATATCCAGATCCACCTAATAACCAGTATAGATGTAATCCTCCATACAGTACCGACCATATCATGGCGGCATAACCGATCCATGAGGGCCAGCCGTTCCTGTTTGTTTTTGCCTCTTTTTTCATTAAAGTCGATGTGACATTCAACGTAATCATCCTTTCTTTTTTTTCCAAAATAAATAACCTCACTTTCATCCTAATCACTAAAGGTTAAAATGAAGGTGAGGTTTCGTTTAAATTTTGTTTAAGTCGTCTTTTTTTCGTACAGATAGATGTGCGTGCCCTTTGGTGAACTAGTTATGTTCCATCCTAATTGCATTTCCTGAAGCATGAGTGACACGATGGAGAGGCCGATGCCGGCACCCTTTTTGTCTGTTGTTACATCCAAGCCAGGGCCTCTGTCTTCAATCAGAATAGCTGTTTTCCCTTCGTAATCGACGATGCTGACACCGACATACCGCCCCGACTTAGCGTGTCTGATCACGTTTTGGTAGAGATTATCTAGGATGCGCATGAACCAATGGGGATCGATATTCCAGATCAAAGCCTTTTCGGGCAGACGAACATCTATTTCAAAGCCTTCTTTCTCAAATACCGGATACCATCCTGCCATTGATTCTCGGATGAACCGAATGATGTCCGTTTCTTTTCTTTGTAATGTGTATTTTCCGGCTGATAATAGCGTGTAGGAAAGGAGATTTTCCAGCAGATGGCTTAAGAGATCTACCTTGTTTTCGATTAAAT
The DNA here is from genome assembly GCF_042653105.1 of Neobacillus sp. GCM10023253. NCBI lineage: Bacteria > Bacillati > Bacillota > Bacilli > Caryophanales > Bacillaceae > Neobacillus > Neobacillus sp. GCM10023253. The sequence goes on along the minus strand of NZ_JBHSHV010000018.1, from coordinate 60,163 downwards.
GAAGTGATTCTTTCCCTTTGGATGATAAAGGTTCTTTTTGTAATGAATAGGCATGCCCGCGAATGGCTGTGAGCGGTGTTCGTAAATCATGGGATATATTGGCAATCAGCTGTTTGCGCAGAGTTTCTTCTTCTTGTTCATGCTGCCTGCTTTTGATCAGTTCATCGATCATATGATTAAACGCTTTGCCCAATTCACTAATTTCGTCTTTTTTGTTGATAACAATCTTTTCAGGAATCCCGTTTTCCCGCGTTTCCGTCATGGCGGTTTGTAGATGAACGAGCCGTTTCCGTATCTTGAAGAAAAATAACCAAGAGACCAATAGAAAAAGACCAAATACGAGAAAAGCATAGATTGCCAAGAGCTTGTCATCGATCAAGGAAAGAGTCGGAAGTTTGGAAACGGAGGGCGGTATTTGGAAAACCATAAATCCGTTGCTCTGGTCTTTGCCGATAAAAGACACAAAAGTAATGGGATCTTCTTCGCTATGATTTATAAACCCAATACTGTTCTCTAAGGTCCATTGAGCCGGAATATTCTTTTGTCCGGAAAGTACCAGTTTGGTTTTGCCCGACCCGTCCACCCAGAATATCGATGCGAGCGGATACTGTTCCTTTACTGTGTGAAGCTTCTGATTTACCTGCGCTGGAGTGGCTCCATCCAGCTTTGCTGCCTCATGATGCCACATTTTCTTTAATTTGTTCGTATCCATATACTGAGCTCTCTGTGAAAAATCCTTGTCCAGAAAATAGGAGGGGATGTAATAGGCAGGTAAAACAAACGGCCATATGATAAGTGCTACCATAATGATCAGTAAATATTTTGCCAACAGTGAATGTCGAAATTTCATTGCTTCACCCGATATCCGATTCCCCGGATCGTTTCAATAATTTGCGGCTGGCTCGGATTTTCCTCTATTTTTTCGCGTAAATGGCGAATATGGACCATCAACGTTTTATCTCCAGCTATATAGGGGCTTTCCCAAACAGCTTCAAAGATTTGTTCTTTTGTGAGAATTTGGTTTGGATGACGAAGCAAATATGTAAAAATCTGAAACTGCTTTGCGGTTAGGACAATTTCATGATTCGATCTTGTATCGACAATGCGGTTTTGGTCTAAATAAATGCAAAGATGTGATAGTTGAATCAGAGGTAGTGCCATCTTCTCATGCCGTCTTAACAGCACTTCCACACGTGCCGCCAATTCATCGGGATGAAAGGGTTTTGTTACATAATCGTCGGCAAAATGAAGACCTTGCAATTTATCGTCAATAGAGGTTCTAGCAGAAAGGAGAAGAATCGGTGTCTCTGGATATTCCTTTTTTAACCGCAGGCCGATCGAGAATCCGTCCAATCCGGGAAGCATGATATCAAGGATGACTAGGTCGATGTCCTCCATATAATGGGCCGAATTATCTCCCGAGGTAAGCCAGGTCATATGATAGCCTCTTCTTGTTAAATCTTCGCTGACCCAGGCGCCGATTTCCTGATCGTCTTCTATGTATAATAGTTTATTTTTCATGTTCCCCACCTAATGGATTTTTTTCTTTTTAAAAACTGTATGTCCAGCTTTTTCGTCGATTTTATCTATAAGGTATCCATTCCACTCTTAAGTTGGATAATCCTTCTTCATTTTTAATAATGCCAAATGGGCATTTGCAGACATTGCTTGGAAGATAGTTGTACTTTCAGCAACTATTTTTATGACGGAAAAAAATATGAATAAAAAGGTGTCCTCTTTTATTACGTATAAAATTGTATATAATTTGTAAACTAAATTTATCCAGATTAAGATTAAGGAATTGATGATATGATCCAAGATAAGGTGCTGTTAATTGGTTTATTAGGTGTTCTGTCAACAATAGCTGGAGAGATTGCTTCTAGGATACTTGTTTATAGTGGAATTGGTAAGTATAGTATTTATGAATTATCAAGCCTTATTGTTACATTTAACAGGCCTGTATTTACCATAGGGTTAATTGTAGATTTTTTAGTTAGTGGTGTTTTTGCAATCTTACTTTACTTTATATTTAAAAAGTTGGGCTCATGCCATTTAGTTATTAAAACTGCTATGGGCAGTTTACTGGCCTGGTTAGTATGTGAACTTTTATTCACAGCAATAATAGAAGGTAAGTATATACCTATTAGACCCATAAATGATTATTATTCGCATATTTTTAGCACCTTTATTTTTGGGATTACATTAGGGCTGTTGATGAAAAAATTTATATTCAAGGAGTTAAATTCTTGATAAATTTAACCATTTAAAAACTCCTCAGGTATTACTTTAAGAAGGCATCTTTTGGTTATGTTCCAGGTTCCTTGCAAAAGATTTCAAAAAATGTTATTCTAAGTATGAATTATTTTTGTTCGGTGTAAAGGATAGTATTAGTATAACTTTTCGTCTTGATGATCACTGAGAGCAAGGATAGTAATACATTGTGTGTGTGAACACACTAGGAGGCAACAAACATGGAAAAAGGTAAAGTAAAATGGTTTAATGGCGAAAAAGGCTTCGGATTCATCGAACGTGAAGGTGGAGAAGATGTATTCGTTCATTTCTCAGCTATCCAAGGCGAAGGTTACAAAACATTAGAAGAAGGTCAAGAAGTGACTTTTGATGTTGAGCAAGGTCAACGTGGAGCACAAGCAGCTAACGTTCGCAAGGCTTAATTATAATGGCAAACTTGGACAGACTCTATTTTAGAGTCTGTTTTTTATTTGTCTTAGAAAAACAAATAACCCCACTCGGGTAACGAGCAGGGTACTTGAAAACAGTAAATCAAATGGTAAACCAAGTGTAGCATATAAATGGTGGATTACCTAATTTCTTTTTATTTTTTTACAAAGAGACTAACCAGATAGGTAACATGACTAGATAATAATGGGGTGATTGTATGAGTAAAGCTAAAGGAAAAGGTGGAACAGGGCGAGGAACAGGCAAGAAAGGTTGGAATCGTTGGCAAGCCAGCACAAACAAAAAAAAGAGTGCAAAACCGTATATAAGTAAAGGTACAATAAAAACGGCTGTTGAAAATGACCCTACGGGCAATAGTTAAAGTCACTGATCCCAAATAAAGCGAATACTGAATAAACGCAATTAAACAGCTAGAAAGAGGTCGTAAAAATGAGCAAGGTATATGTCATCCATGAAAATAGTGAGTGGACCGTCCATTTGACAAAAAGGTTAGAGGAACTTGGTGTCCCTTATGAAGAATGGCATTTAGACGAAGGGACGCTAGATTTATCAACAGAGCCACCAAAAGGAATCTTCTATAGCAGAATGAGTGCATCCTCTCATACACGTGACCACCGTTTTGCAGCGGAATTTACTGGACAAGTATTAGCCTGGCTTGAAGCGCATGGCCGTACGGTGTTAAATGGAACGAGCGCCCTAAAGCTGGAAGTTAGTAAGGTGCTGCAGTACTTAGAGTTAAACAAGTATGGTGTGAAGACGCCAAAAACCATTGCAGCAGTTGGAAAACAAAATATTATGAGGGCAGCTAAAAGCTTTGCAGGACAATCCTTTATTACAAAGCATAACCGTGCAGGTAAAGGCTTGGGTGTACAATTATTCCATAGTTTAGAAGCATTAAAAGCTTATGTGGAAGGCCCAACTTTCGAAGAACCGGTCGATGGCATTACCCTGATTCAAGAATACATTAAATCCCCTGAAAGCTATATCACCCGCTGTGAGTTTGTAGGAGGAAACTTTGTTTATGCAGTTAATGTTGATACCTCGGAAGGATTTGAACTTTGCCCAGCGGATGCCTGCCAAATTGGCGATTTATTCTGCCCGGTCGGAGAAGAAGTAGAAGAGAAGCCTAAATTTCAAATTATTGAAGGGTTTGAGGACGAGATCATTGAAAAATATAAAAAGGTTCTAGCTGCTAATCGTATTCAAATAGCTGGAATCGAGTTCATCAGAAATGCTGATGGTGAAATTTTTACCTATGATATTAATACAAACACGAACTATAATTCTGATGCAGAAGCAAAAGCCGGAAAATACGGAATGCTCGAACTCGCTTTATTTTTAAAGAAGACTTTAGAAGAAACGTACGTAACGGCTTAATTCGGTGAAGTAACATCGATTTAATTTAAGTAAGCTGCCATAATTGGCAGCTTGTTTTGTTTGTTTGCAGCATCGAAGCGAGCAAAACACCAATTCGTATTTGTGATACGGTTCACTGTAACCCATCAAAATGAGGTTTTTATAAATAGAAGTCCTATCCTTAATTAAGTAACCAGAGAAAGTAAAATAAGCGGAGAATTTTCGGTTAGATGCAGAATGGAGCACGTTTCGGGGTAAATAAGGGAAGTTTTTCCGATTATGCAAAGCAAAATTCCCGATTTTAGCGTTTTTCGAGTCAATAGGCGAAATTTCTCCGTCTATTTAAGCTATTTTTAATATTATTTACTAATTAAGCGAAATTTTTCCGTCTATTTATCTGATCGGGTACTTAACATGATCCCCCAAACGATATGAGCGGATCCTCTTGATCCCAGATGCAGGAATCAACATCTTTTTATCGACAAGTTGGGAAAGTACTTTTTTTACCGTCTTATCACATAGCTTCAAATACTCCTCGACTTCTTTTGGGGATACGTCTTCTCCTTTTCGAATCGCTAGCCGAAGCACTTCCTTTTCGATAAAGGACAGAGAAGTCTGGTCCAGTTCATCACCCAGCCATTGGCCAATCACTTGCTGAACAATCTGTTGACATTGACGTGGCTTTTCCTTAACTTGATCATAAGAAAATCGGATCACGGTCCATCCATCAATCACTAACTGGTTTTGACGTTCAAGGTTGTCGGAAAATTGCCATCTGCTTATGTTCTTTAAGTGAGGGCCATACCCGTCGACTTCGAAGCAAATCCGGATGGCGGCACGAATATAAGCAAAATCCAAATAACGTTTGCCATCCTTGAAATCATTGACTTCATATTCCGGATGTAGATATCGGAAATGGTAAAATAAGGGCCACCACACTTGCTTCAAAAACAACATTTCAGCCTGCTTGTGACCTTCTTGTAAGCGCCGCAGCCGTTCACCGGTTCTTGCTTGCAAGTGAGCATTCATAAAGGCCTGGTATTCTTCTTCAAATCCCATATCATCTCTCCTCCATTTCTCCTATTATTAAATGTCCCCTGAAACCAATATGTTTTCGGTATATTTCTCTACTGTTTCGATGTATTAATAACCGCACCTCATACAAAAGATGAACTTTATGAGTTTTGTAATAATATCTTCAAATGCAAAACGTCCACAACATGGGCATTTAATAGCAAACATATTCTATGCCACGAATGAAAGGTTTCCATTATGAATTCAGACAGATTCTTAAAATTAATGAGTAATAATACGAGTGAAAGAAGTGTATAATGTGGCTTCAATGGTAGATTGTAAAAACAAATATAGACTTGCGGAATAGTTAATTTAAAAAGAATATTTAGAGAAGAATTTGAGGATAGAACTACTTTTAGTTTAATAGAATTGTTAAGTTTGTCAATCTATTTTCCTTATATTTCGACAACACAGCGACATTTTAAGACACCTCTTATTTAAGTCTTTCAATACGAAATAAAAAAACTACACTCTGATAAAAACAACTAGGTAAGGGGACTCCCTCTTACCTAGTTAAGAAAAGTTATTTAGCCTCCTGAAATACCGTTACTACCTCACCTGTATGCTATCCCAACTCCGGGAGGGGCTTAAGGGCAAACATACCAAACACCACGCAGGCAATAAGCGCAAGGAGGAATGTGAGCATTAATCAAACCAATAATTAGCAGAAGTAAAATAAGCGGAGAATTTTCGGTTAGATGCAGAATGGAGCACGTTTTGGGGTAAATAAGGGAAGTTTTTCCGATTATGCAAAGCAAAATTCCCGATTTTAGCGTTTTTCGAGTCAATAGGCGAAATTTCTCCGTCTATTTAAGCTATTTTTAATATTATTCACTAATTAAGCGGAATTTTTCCGTCTATTTATCAGATCGGATGCTTAACCTGATCCCCCAACCGATAAGAGCGGAACCTCTTGATCCCAGAAGCGGGAATCAGCATCTTTTTATCAACTAGTTGAGAAAGTACTGATTTTACCGTCTTGTCACTTAGCTTCAAATACTTCATGTTCAAGCGTCCCCAACCTTAAGGAGAGAACCTCATTTATTTGTGATACGATTCACTGTAACCCATCTATATGAGGTTTAACGGGCACTGCTTAAGTACAAAATAGAAATACTCTTTCCTGTAAACCTTCTAAGACTTCTTCGGGAACTTCCCTGATCTTGATATCCTCACCTAGGAAAAGAAGCCAATTGGTTATTTCGGTCAATTCTTCTGAATGATTCACATTGATAAAAGTCTTTAGAATGGCTGTGGTTTGGTAAGGATCCGTATAGGAAATGGAAACCTTTAATGGATGGTATTTTTTGAACTGGGCAATCGCCTTTGGACCAAGTTCAACGACAAGGTTAATTACTTCTTCGTGCTTCCTTAGTTTTTCTAAGATCTTTTTCTTACTAACTCTTTTTTCCGTGGGGTATGGTTGTACATCGGTGAGGTTGTCGACAGAGAAAATTTGTCTCTTTTCCTCCTTTAAGTTAAAGCCTTCAATCAGCCAAAGGCCTTTTTCCTGATAAAGGTGTAAGAGATAAATGGGATAAGACTTTATGACCTTCCCTTCTTTAATGGTAATCAATAAATAGCGATCCAAAAGAAGGATTTGAATAAGTTTTTCTAACATCGGATGGGGAAGGTCTGACAGTTCAAGCAGGTCTGGGTTATGGGGATTGGTCCCTTCAAAAAGCAGGATTTGATTTAATAGGACCAGGTCATCCTGCTGGGTTTCTGAAATGAGGCCAAGTAATTTTTCAGCTAAAGACTGACGGCTCTTTAGATAAGGGAGTTGTTGATTTCTTGTGGCCATAAAGGCAATAAAGAGAGCTTTAATCTCATTATCGGTAAAGCGGACGGTGGGCAGGACCGAATTGTTCATGACAAAATAGCCGCCATCCCTGCCAACTTCAGCGACAAGCGGCATCCCCATGGCTTCAATTTCCCGAATATCTCGAATCGCGGTCGAACGAGAGATGTTAAATTCTTGCATGATCTCAGAAATGGTAAAGTGGGATCGGTTGTTGATATACCGCATGATGGTATTAATCCGTTCAACTTTTTTCATCGGGGTCTCCTAAACAGTTTCATTTTTTGACATGATTAAAGATTATTATAAACTCATCAAGTGAAAAGATAAATCATTTGATAAATTTTAAAAAAGGGATGGATTGAATATGACAAATTATACGTTAGAAGAAAAGGAAAGCTTCACCGTTTTAGGTATTGGAACAGAGCTTAAGAGCCACTACACAGACTATGCTGGCATCACCAAAGAAAAGGCAGACTTTTGGTCGGCCGTCAATCAAGATGGAAGGCTTGACAAGTTAAAAGCCGTTGCCGCAAATGACTACATTTTTGTCGTGAATGAAGCAGTGAATAACAAGATGATGCATTATGCCGGCGTCATGACAGAGGCATCCTTACCAGAAGCATCCAGAGTGATTCAATTTCCTAAAAGTGAATACCTCGTTGTAAAAGGGGAAGCAGAGACGGCTGAACAGTTGAGTAATATGGTTACTGGCATTGCCTTTGGTCAAGTATTGCCAGAAGCAAAGGATTTTGCCTATGTGGGCGGGCCAAATACAGCGGTCATCATGGGGCAGCGAAACGGCTCTGTATTTGGTGAAATGTGGATTCCGGTTGTTAGGAAATAGAGAGATAACTATAGGGAGATTAAAATTAGAGACCACTATAAATTATATACGGGCTAGTCAACAAATGGGCGCAATTGTTGAATAAATGAATCCCAATTTCTCATTTATAGCACTGAGAGATTGGGATTTTTAATTTTTGAATATCCTTAACGCTGTAAATCCGTATATAAAACGCTGAGTATTGAATGACTTTTCAGCTCGTGTGATCATTGATTACTTCTGCATGATTTATCGCTGTTTCGATGTAGGTATTCAAAGTGTCGATAAACGCTCGGGCTGCAAATCCCAAGTACTTTTCAGTGCGATAAACTATACAAATATTTTGACTCGGTGTGGGATTAGTTAACTTAATAATTTTAATATCTTTGTTATCAAGATTTTCAAGTAACAATTTTGGCAGAACACTTACCCCAATTCCTTGCTGTACCATGTTAATTAGAGAGGATATTGTTGTAGTTTCAATCTTTGGATGTAGATGAAATCCTAGTTCCGTGCAAAATTTATCAACTAATTTACGACACTGATGATTAGAAGGAAACATTACTGTTTCCATGTATTGTAGATCCTTTAGTTGAACAGTCCTTTTATTTGCAAAGGAACTCTCTACTGGAACAGCTAAAGAAAACTCTTCATTAAATAGAGGAATTTGCACAATTCGATCATCATGAACGGAGGAAGTGGTTACGCCGATATCGATATTTCCCTTTATGACTTGTTCTGTCACTTCGGTTGTTTCTATTACTGATAAAGATAATTTAGGGTAGGTTCGGTGAAATTCTACCAGCAAAGCATTAAATAACAGATCCGCATCTCCTGGCAAGACACCGATCGTAAGCGTTCCACCTTGAATATTTTTCATTTCTGCAATCGCATCACGAGCGTATTTAATATGTGAAAAAACATGATTACTTTGTTCTAACAACACTTTTCCGGCATCTGTCAAGGTAATGCGTTTTCCCATGCGATCAAATAAAGGAACCCCTAACTCCTTCTCTAAAAATTTAATCTGTTGGCTGAGATTGGACTGTGTGGTAAAAAGCTTCTCCGATGCCCTTGAAAAATGCATCTCTTCACAAATGGCAATAAAATACTCCAATTGTCTTAGCTCCATTTATACATCCCCCCAACGGTGATCATCATCACTTTTACTTATCATTATAATCGGAAATACATGATTGTTGGAATTTTTTACAAGAGGTAAACTTATTTTGAAAATAAGCGCGCAGTAAATAAAAGGAAAAGAGGTTTTCTCATGTTGTAATTGAGAAATATTAAGCAAATTTATCCATGCCTGCTTGAATCTTTATTAAGTTGTTATCTAACTAATAAACATGGAGGTGGAAAAGTGTACACTAAATTAACTATATTTTTCTTATTGATGTTTTTAATCGCATCTAACTCATATCTCCTATCACCGCTTTTGCCCGTTTTACAGATTGAATTTCAGATTACAACCGTGCAGGCTGGCTGGATGATTAGCTCCTATGCCTTAACTTATGCTGTTTTCTCTTTGTTATTTGGTCCTATTTCAGACAAATGGAATCGTAAGAAGGTAATGATTTATGGTCTGGTCGGTTATGCAATGGCTATTTTCTTATGTGGATTTTCCTCTAGTTGGTTAGAAATAATCCTATATCAAGCTATAGCTGGTTTATTTGCTGCTTTGATTACTCCTCAAGTGTGGGCATCTATCACTATACTAATTCCTCCTGATCGTTTAGTTATGGGGGTGGGGGTTGTAATAGGAGGTGTGTCAGCAGCCCAAGTGTTAGGACACCCTTTCGGAAGTTTTTTAGCAAGCATTAGTTGGTCGATTCCTTATTTTGTGCTCTCCCTTGAAGCGATCGTAATCATTATATTGCTTATTTGGTTGATTCCTAGTTTACCCCCACCATCGGGTGAAAAGAAGCCGAACCCATTTGTCGAGCCTTATCGTCAACTATTGAAATCGAGCAAAGCACGCTTTGGTTTTTTGGCTTACTTAATCTTTGCCATCGGTTATTATGCAACTTTCACCTTTTTTGGCAAGTGGCTTGCTGATCGTTTTCAGCTTGATGTAACAACTGCAGGGATGGTGTTTCTTTTTTTCGGATTAGGCAGTTTAATCGGCAGTCTGTTTGGTAGTCCCTTGGTGACAAAGTTGACCCGTTTCCATACATTAAATATTGGGGCTGTATTGATGTCCATTTTGTACATTATTCTTCCTATGTCGAAAACGGTTTTGTATGTTGAAGTATTGCTCTTTACAATCGCTGCCATCGGTGGTGTCTTAATTTCAGTTATCCTTAGTTCCCTACAAACTCTTTCTAGTAAGCAAAGAGGAACGGTTGCGGCATTATCTAACTCTTGCCAATATTTTGGTTCAATGATTGGAACGGGAATAGCAGGTGTATTATATAGCACATTGAATGGTTTTTTCTCGGTCAGTTTATTTGCATCACTTATGTTTCTCTTATCCATTTTTCTTTTCATAAAGAGCAAAATAACGGATGATAAAACTTTTGAGCAAAAGGGGATAAAGGAAGCAGCGGGAATAACTGGTTTAATTAAATAAAGAGGTAGACTCATTTTGTATTTCATCTCTGAAATAAACAACTTTTTTTGCAGAGCAAGAGGTACCTTAATTATATTTTTTGCTATTTATTAATATTATAAAATGCACGATTGTATCAGTGAGAGGAGAGAAAGAAATGAATAAACTTGTGTTTAAGCAATTTGAAATGACAAGAGAGTACTTCATCAAGATCATAGGGTCTGTTTCTAAGGGCCAAACTGATGTGCAGCCAGATGGTTTCAACAACACCATTCACTGGCATACAGGTCACGTTTTGACAGTTACCGAACAAACTATGTTTGGTTTTCCTCATGCAACAACACATCTTCCCCCAATCTATATGGAATTGTTCGGGAACGGTACTAAACCAGCTGATTGGACGGGGAATGTACCTACTATGGATGAGCTTATAGTACAGCTAAAAGATCAATTGGATCGTCTTCAGCAAATTCCAGCTGAACAACTAAACATTTCCTTGGACACACCATTAATGGGATGTAAAACCTTTGGAGAGCTGGCAGGTTTAACACTGATGCATGAAGCAGCCCACATGGGACAGATTCAAGCAATGATTCGAGTCATTGAACATGTGAGTGTATAATGATTACGGACCAGAGGCTATTTCGCAATCGTGCGCTTTTCTTTAGTAAGAAGGCGTCTTGGTGGTATGCTCCTGCACATAAAGGGATTAGATTATGTTAAGGTGAAAAAATGTGAACATTTTCACTTAAACTCGGATGCTTATGTTAAAGACGGGATGGCTGCGGCGATCCCCTTTTTCTTGTGCTAACGGGGCAGGTTACCTTTAAGAAGGAAGTTATTGAAAAAACGTAGAATTTTACATAGAGAAACTATTTGAATGTGGTGAATTGTATGGACATAAAAAATAAAATAAAGTCATTACTGAGGGAGACTGTTATAGATTTTGTTCAAGGTGATTTTAATAAAATTAAAGCAAAGTTACATAATGGGCTTTCAATCAGTGACCTTAAAGAAGAGTTGAGTTACTGTGGTTTATTAACGATTCCACCTGATACAGCTTATGAAAATATACATTTTTATAAGTATGATGATGGTTCAGGATATGCTTTGGAATTTGAACTTTGGATTAATAATCAAAGAAGCGATTTAACTTTATCCTGTGAAGCCATAATAGACGAAAATAATAATATTCGAGCTTTTACTGTTGAAAATCTACACGTATTATAAAAATGTTCTTATTAAGCTAACGGGTGCTTTGGTGGAACAACAGGTTAGTCCATAATCTTTTAAAAGAATTCTAGCTGAATAGGACTTATTTATGAGCCCTCATTTCTATAGAGATTTGCAATCGCTTTCATAAAATGGTATTATATGGGGGATTATTTTTGTTCAGTGTACAGGAAAGGTATAAGTTTAAACTTTTCGTTTTGATGATCACTGAGAGCAAGAATAGTAAAACAATGTGTTAAGGCACTAGGAGGCAACAAAAATGGAAAAAGGTAAAGTAAAATGGTTTAATGCAGAAAAAGGCTTCGGATTCATCGAACGTGAAGGTGGAGACGATGTATTCGTTCATTTCTCAGCGATCCAAAGCGAAGGTTTCAAATCTCTCGACGAAGGTCAAGAAGTAACTTTTGACGTAGAACAAGGTCAACGTGGACCCCAGGCTTCTAACGTACGTAAAGCTTAAAGTACAATAGGCGAATATAGACGGACTCTGAAATAAGAGTCTGTCTTTTTATTTTTTTAAAATTAAAATACCCCACTCAAGAATGAGCAGGGTAGATAAAACAGTAAAGAAAATGGTAGATACAGTGTAACATATGTATCAAGAATTTCCTAATTTTGGTTAAAGTGAATAAAAAGCCGAGCTTTATTAAATCCTGATGTTGATCTTTACGATAAGAATACCGCCTCGTTGAAGAGGCGGCTTATTGAGCTATCGTCTCCGTCGTAATCTGCCTTAGGAGAAAAGGTCATCTTACCGTCTGGTAAACGAGGGCTATGGCCCCAGAATCAAATGTCTTGTTTTCAATCAGTTTAAGATTGATCTTCTCCTTGAGACCTTGGAATAACGGCAACCCGCTGCCGATCAGGACGGGAGAAACCGTAATTTTATACTCATCTATTAGATCAAGCTGCATAAGGTAGTGTGCTAACCTAGGACTGCCGAGGATGACCATATCCTTGCCTGGCTGCTGTTTGAGGTTCTTGATTTCCTCCTCGACATCTTCTTTCACCAGTCTGGAATTGTTCCATTCGACTTTCTCCAACGTCGTGGAAAATACGATTTTGGGTGTCTTTTCGATCCACTCGGCATGATTCCGTTCATGCTGCGAAGCTGAGGGGTCAGAAGGCACAGATGTCCAGTAACTGTGCATCATCTGATAAGTCTCACGTCCCCATATGACAGTGTCGGCAGTACTCAGAATTTCTTTCGCGTGTTTCTCCAAGTCAGCATCGTATGAAACCCAGCCAATGTCCATTTCACCGTTTGGACCTTCTACAAAACCGTCAAGCGATGCGTGCAGAAATAGAACAAGTTTTCTCATTTTTAGTCTCCTTTGTTCATGAGGGATATTTTTTTCATACTTCTTTATCTCCAATGTAAGTATAACCAATTTTTTATAAATTTTGGTAAAGAGTTCTATAAGTTACACTAATTAAAATAAAATGGGACGGTGCCAGCATCAGTCCCGTTTTGTTTTGTTAAAGAGAAGATTGTGAAGAACTACACTTAAACAAACGGGGGCAAGAGTTTAAGATCGGGCTGCCATTTTAGGAGGTTTTTCTTATTCGACTAACTGGCAGGTTACTTCAAGAAGGAAAAAATTTGTAGGTGGTAGAATTTTTATTTAGGTGATTAAAAATGATATTAAAACATTTTCTTTTATATTCGGAAAACGACAATGGCGTTGCTGATGTGGAAAAAAATTTTTCATTCCAATCAAGATGTATTACTTCCCTTTACGAAAAGTGCTTTTCTAAATTCTCAACTGAAAATATTAAGCAAATCAACATCTTTTGTGTTAAAGAATCCCCAAAGCTCAATTTAACAATTGTTGATGGATTCTGTGATGTAGAAATTCTTTATGATGTAAGAGATTTTTTCCAACTTGATGACCAGCAAAGAAAAGAAGTAATACTAGAGGTTTTGAAACAAGGTATTGATAAAGTAATTAAATTATATAATTGGGATAACAGACCATTCGATAATGCCTATAACTGTGTGAAAAAAGCAAGTTACAAAAACGAATATGTTTGGAAGAAACCAAAGAGTAGCCCCAACCGTTGCCTTAAAGCTGAAGTTTTAATAAACCACGACCTTTATTTATGCGAAATATATTTGGTGGTCAAGGATAAGAACGGTAATGAAATAGTAAAAAGACTTGTCTCAACAACTAAACCAGATGAGATTATATTTAGTCATTTTCTTGGGGAATTGAATTGGTTATCAAATAATGAGGTTGCTTTATTTAATAGACCAAAATCCAAATATATTTCTGTTCATCTAAAAGAGGTCTTATTCAAGTAACGTGGGCAAGAGTTTAAGATGGATCGCTGCGGCGGTCTTTTTTGCTTGTTGTGCTAACGGCATGAAAAAGGAGAATGAATTCATTATGAAATCATCCCTTCAAAAGTTTGAATATGCTTATACTGATATTATTCATCAATGACTCGCTAAACGTTTTTCAAAATCCGCCTTAAACAACAAAATAGCATCAATATTTACAGCAAAATCGTGGTCACTGATATTAAAATTAGTTATAAACTCGTCAGACTTCTTACGAACCATAATTGTCGGACGGATATTATCTCCAATAGCGTCCTTAGTTACAGCACTTCCATAGAAATACCAGTTAGTTTGAGTAGGCACATTTGCTGCATTCTTAGATAAGTCATTTTTTATTATTTCGCATAATTGAACCATAAAATCTTCATTAAGCTTAATGGTTTTTCCATGCTGACCATCAACAGATATATCAGCATATCCATACCAAATATTCCTGCTTGTATACTTTCCGTCATTTGAAGTATATGTTTCATCAAACAAAATCTTCATTTCATTACCCTCCGTTAGTATAAAATTTCTTCAAACTATTATAAACCATTTAGAAAATGTAAAATAGCTTGCTGTTAGTCTCACTATACTTGTAAGAGTTAGGCAAGCTAACATCATGATAGGGTTCCTCCTAAAGTTGTGAGTTAGAGTGGTGTCTATACTCATATCTTACTGAGGAGCCCTATTTTTTTCAAAGTCGAAAAATAACGAACTACAGGGAATGCTATCGGGGGATTTGGTGAAAGAAAACGGTTGCCAGAAACGTGGTATTGAAGTAATGGAGCAGGTTACTTGAAGAAGGAAATATTTTTCTAAATGTCGAATTTAGTTGAAATGGAACAGGAGTGAGGAAATGTTTAGGTTTAAAAAGAAGGCAAAAAAATTCTACATACCAGGTGACAAAATTATACGATTAATCCACTCTGAAGAGGGGTGCATTGCTTCTGATAGAATAACGGTTGATGGCTGCAAAGTGGGATTTATGTATAGAGAAGAACCATACCAAAACGGAAATCCAGATAGTGGTTGGAGATTTCTTGCTGGTGATGAAAGTGATGAATATATGGATAATGCTGAGAACCATTCAGTTTTTCAAGTTAATACAATATGTAATTACGATAACGAAATAATTCCGTTTCTTAATTCCCCTCCAGGTACGGCATATATCCGTGATGAAGAGGGTAAACTCGTCCTTGATGAAGAGTGGGAACAACTAGAAGATTAAAATGCAGTTCTTCAGCTAACGGGGACGATGCTTCAATACTGAAGGTCGCTTTTTTCTTCTTCAAGTAACTGGCAGTTTAGTTGAAGAAGAAAAACTAATAATGCGTATTTGACTCAAAATGAGAAGCAAGAAGGTGACTGAATGTTTGAAAATTGTTACGGAAAATGAAGTCGTTTAGAAGCTTTTGAAAAATGATAAAGAAAAGTATGTTAATAGTGCTTTCTATACTTCAAACTATGCTTTCTTGAGTTCGGTTATTGGAAAGACCATAATCGATCTGATAAGTGTGAAGAGGATGAACAGGAATATAGGATATGGCCCTTCGCTTATGTTGGACTGATAATAGACTATTATTACGTATTAAGTATATGAACTGAAAAATATGGAAAAAGCACCCATATTTTATGAGTACTTTACTATTGTCTATTCTGAGCTGAGAATTTAGGTTTATGTAATATATGAAATAACCAGGTTATAACTTTTGCTATCAAAAGTACAAATACGTATCCAAAAAATAAGTGAAAATAATTAATTTCACCGTACATTCTAAAAAGACCAGTACTTACTAAAATAGGCTTTAAAATAAATGCAAATATAGCAGCAGTTATTATAGCATATAGGTAATAATTTTTTTGATTATTTAATGTCCATTGGTAAATGAGCATGAAGGCCACAGGGACCATGGAAGTGTCCAATGAGATGCTTGGCAGTGCAGGGATAATCTGATAAGGGTAATGCCAATACCCTCTATTTATACCGTATAAATCGATAAATGTAAAAAAAACATGAACGTTATATCCATAAAAACCAATTAGAAATACTTTACTTCGGTCAATTTTAATATAAAGAATAACCAATGGGACTAAAAGAATAGCGATTAAAACCCAAAACTGCCACGTAGAAGGGTTAGAATAGTCTGTCCAATAATTAATTAAAGAATCGGTATTCTCTTTTCTACCGTATAGAATCTTGTCAAATTCATGTAAACGTTCCATTAAACTTCCTCCCTAATGTTTGCCAATTATACAGTTAGAATAACCTAATATATTTAGTTTATTAGTTATTAAATAAAGAAGATAATTATTTCGCATTTGATGATATTGTGAAGAAATGTACTTAAGCTAACGGGGGCAATCCTTCAAGATCGGCTGCTTGAAAAACAGGCAGCCGTTATTGCGTTACAGGAGACCTTTAATTTAAAATGTTTCCTTTCTTCTGACAGACTTATTAAATTTCGAAAACAATCCATTCAATCATCTTTTCGTATAGAAAAACTTATTAAGAAACATGCACTAGAAAAAATATAAATCATATATTAGGTGATATCCCGTTTGAATGCTTGAGGAGGATATTATGAAACCTATGTTACCTAGTGAAAAATATTTCGGTAATTTAGAACTAGTTTATGCATTTTATGGGGCTATGCCTACAGGTGTTACTGTTTCAGAAACCGGTCGTATTTTCATTTGCTTTCCGAAATGGGGAGACGATGTTAAATTTACGGTGGGGGAAATTGTTGAGGATAAATTGCAGCCTTATCCTAATTTACAAACCAATTTGGTTAATCCCGAGAATATCACAATGACTTTCATCAGTGTCCAAAGTGTAGTTGCTGATGGAAGGGGAACGCTTTGGATATTAGATACAGCGGCACCCAATTTTTCTGAACCTATTAAAGGGGGGGCAAAATTAGTCGCTGTTGATTTAGAAACCAATACAATAAGAAAAGTATATACCTTTACAGAAGATGTTGTCCTGCCTACAACTTATCTGAATGATGTCCG
Source organism: Neobacillus sp. GCM10023253 (assembly GCF_042653105.1). NCBI lineage: Bacteria > Bacillati > Bacillota > Bacilli > Caryophanales > Bacillaceae > Neobacillus > Neobacillus sp. GCM10023253. The sequence goes on along the minus strand of NZ_JBHSHV010000018.1, from coordinate 43,281 downwards.
TTTTGATTTTCGTGTAGGAAAAGCAGGTTATGCCTATATAACGGATTCTTCTTCAAGAGGACCAGGAGCAATTATCGTCGTAGATTTATCAAATGGAAACGCGTTTAGACGGTTAAATGGGGCAAATTCAACTTCACCCGATCCTTATTTCTTACCGAAAGTAGAAGGTCAAATATTAATGAATCGAAACAAAGACGGTTCAACTTCTCCATTTAGATTGGCGTCTGATAGTCTTGCGATTTCTCCCGATGGAAAGATATTATTTTTTGCTCCACTAACCAGTCGTCATTTGTTCTCGATCTCAACAGAAGCCCTAAGAGACAGATTGATACCGGACATGGATTTACCTTATCATGTGGAGTATTGGGGAGAAAAAGGTGCGTCTGATGGAATGATCACCGATGCAAAGGGAACTGTTTATGCTGGAGATTATGAAAACAACAGTATCCGTAAGATATTGCCAAATGGCATAATGGAAACTATCGCACATGATCCGAGAATTTTGTGGCCGGATACTTTTTCAATTGGTCCGGATCAATATTTGTATGTCATTGTGAACCAATTACATCGACAGCCTAGATTTCATTATGGAAAAGACTTGCGACAGAAACCTTATAGTTTACTTCGTATCAAAATTGATGAATTTCCTGCTCCGACCTTTTCATAATAAAAATAGTCTATTAATTGTTTTCAATTATATAGTGTAAAACAAACTCGAGTAAGCAAGAAGTATTAGTATTAACTTTATTTACTTCTGCCAAATAAACTCAAAATGGTTTAATAGGAACAGTTTATTTGGTGAGTGCTAAACTGTTCCTGGAAATTTTTTATAATGTCGGTAAGTTCAATGCTGTATTGATATTATTTAAATCCAAACTGATCTGTTCGTTTGTATCCCAAGCATGGTACCATCCTTTTTCTACCATATATGTGGATATTTGTTCATGCATATCAAGAGCTTCCACTAAATGGCGAGTGAGCATTTCTTTAATTTCCGGTGTTCCTGCCTCAGTAGCTGCCATGGCATAATTTCTAATTCCACTTTTAGCTGAAATGAGTAGATCCATTGTAACGACTTGATCCGATAGTCCGTCCATGCCCGTTAAAGTTTCAATGATTGGATTCATGTTCATTCATCTCCTAAATTTACTGCTTAGCGTTGGAAAGGATAGAAGCATATTCTTGTAATTGTCTCGTAGATACATCAATGTCTTGCTGCATAATATCTTTTAATAGCGGATCTGTGACTAACGCTTTCATCGTTTTGGATTTAGTTAAACAAGTGGTCTTAAATGCAGCCATCTCATGGACCTCAAGAACTTCATGTAAGGCGTAGTTCATTTTTTATATCTCCTTCCTCAAGGTTTCAACACGACTTTTATACAATCATCCATTTTTGTGTCAAAAATCTCATAGCCACGCTTTGCTTCACTAAGTGGAAGGACATGACTTACGACGTCTCCTGGATCAATTTTTCCGGTCGTAACTAATTCAAACATATATGGCATATAGTGGATGACAGGTGCTTGACCGGAGCGGATATTGATATTTCGCTGCATAATATCTCCAAGAGGGAAACCATTATATCTGCCGCCGTAAACGCCAGTAACTTGAATTGTCCCGCCTTTACGCACTGCTTGTGAAGCCATGATAAACGCACTTAATGCTCCGCCATGAAGCTTCATTCCGCTCGCAAGGAACTCCATATCAGTCATTTTACCGTCCATACCAACAGCATCAATGACAACATCAGCGCCGCCCTTGGTGATTTCCTTCAGGTAACTTCCTACATTCTCATGGTCCTCAAAGTTAACAATTTCTACTTTGTTGGTGCGTTTGGCGTGCTGCAGGCGATAATTGACATAATCAACGGCAATGACTCGCTTTGCCCCTTTTAACCAACAGAATTTTTGAGCAAAAAGACCAACCGGACCACAGCCAAGAACAATAACTGTATCTCCATCCTTTACACCTGCATTGTCAACACTCCAAAAACCAGTAGTCATCGCATCGGCAATAACTGCTAACTTTTCATCTGGTTCTTCACAAGTCTCTGGAATTTTGAAATGAGTAAAGTTGGCAAATGGAACTCTTAAATATTCAGCTTGCCCACCTGGATAGCCACCCGTCGTACCAGAATATCCGAAATAGGCACCCATATCACCATTATCATTTGAATTATCACATTGGCTTTCCAAATGGTTTTTACAGTAATGGCATTCACCGCATGCTATATTAAAAGGAATAATGACACGATCTCCCTTTTTTAGCTTAGTCACACCTGGACCAACTTCTTCGACGATTCCCATTGGTTCATGGCCAATAACATAGTTTTCTTGCAGGTTAGGAATCATGCCATGAATTAAATGTAAATCAGACCCACATATAGCTGTACTTGTTACTTTAATAATCATGTCATCTGGTTTTTCAATCTTTGGATCTGGAACTTCTTTGACTACAACATTTTTAATACCCTGATACGTTACTGCCTTCATTGGTTACAGCCTCCAGTGTTAGTGTTCATCAGGTGTCCGGTCAAACATACCTTTTCTATTGGTCTCAACAGGGAATAGATTCATTTTGCCAATCATCAATGTATTGTTGGCAGAGAGTTGGTCTAATTGATATTGTTCACTTAGTTCGTATGGATGGAACCATTTTTTACTAATCATTAGTTCTGTAATTTCTTGGTGCATGGCAATCCCTTGCATTAACTGGTTTCGTAAGAGAGTTCTAACATCAGGTGATGCAGCCTCCGTTAATGCAACCGCAATATTGCGCACACCTTCTTTGGCGCGAAGAAGTAAATCCATCGCAAATGTGGTATCTGCTAGCTCTGGTACGTGTAGCGCGTTTATAGGGTCTAAATAGTCCTGGTTCAATGAATTTGCCTCCTTTTCAATTTACTATTGGTGTTGGACGGTTTTGAGGAACAGGGGCTTCAAAAGGTGCACGTTGATAAATTGCCTGTAATTCCCCAAGCGCTTGCATGGATTGTTCAACATCTTTTTGCATTAATGCTCTTAAATCATGATCAAATACCAGTCCTTGCATTAGTTTTGATTTCACTAAGCAAAGGGTTTTGAAATTAATAACTTCATGTAAATCCAATGATTCATGATCGGCTAATTTTTGATTTTTCATTTCTAATTAACCTCCTTATTCGTTAATAGAATCAATTGTATTGTTCCAAAAATAGGGGGAAACATTCTTTACGGTTTTTTTAAATGGTAAATTATCTTTAATCGTTGAAATATTCATAAAGTGGGGGGATTCATATATTGTGATGGCTGAGGATGATTGCAGCGGTGGTCTTTTTTTTGTACCTAAAAAAATGTTCAACCAGAAATATCTGGTTGAACTTATAATACGAAAAGAAGAAATGCCTCTTCCTTTTTACTCTTATTGTTGATTAAGAACCTCCATCTAAGAAAAATCGTATTTATTATTGAAGAGACGTCTTATAACAGACATTGAAAATCTAACCAATAAAAAGGAAAAAGAAAGCGAATAAAAAGTGGTTTTCCAATTCCACCCCTTTTTATATTTAACAAGCTGTGTATTTTTTTCTAGCCATAGCTCAGAAATAGTCATCGGTACACTAAAATAGAGAACTTTTAAAAGGCACTGAAGGATGCGAGAATCCTTAGTCAGTTGATTATAAAAGACACAAGAAATTGGGAAAAGTATGATCATTTTTTATTTAATCCATTATAGGGTGCCATTCTTAAAAAGACCTTTTTGAATTGGGCCAAATATTGTTCTTCAACTTTCTAGCAGTGGTCTTTAATATGGATTTGACATTTTTGGTTAAACTAACAGAAACTAACCTTATGGTTTAGGAGTGATCACATGTTGCTGACGGGGAGCATTATTTCGGGCGAGTTTGATGAACTCATGAACGAATTTTCTTTACAGAAAGTAAAACATTTCACCACAGAATCGACTATTAAACAAAGCCAGTTAAAAAGTCTTTATGATTATTTGAAAAAACACCGGAATGACATAGATGGTCAAATCATTACTTTATATGATCAAATGCCCATACTGTTGAGCCAAGAGGAAATTAACCTCTTTATAAGTGATCTTGAAAAAGTTCAGTTAATGTACCGGCAATGAGATTAGACAAGAATAAATAAAAATGTAAATTTAGTTACACCCCCTAAAGATTTACTAATAATAAATCCAACAATCGGGCGCTTTTCTTTAATAAGAAGGCGTCTTTTTGCATGGACAACACATTTAGAGGATTGAATTTATTGAGGTAAAAAAATGATTGTGAAGTATTGTACTTAAAGTAATGGTGCTAGAGTTGAAGAACAAGCTGCCTTTTTGGTGGCTTTTCTTATTGAAGTAACGGGGCAGTTTAGTTTAAGTATATTTCTTCACAAATTTAAAAGCCGATTTTCCAACTACGGAACTCGGCGGGTTAAGAAGTCTTTCCACTTTCAAGAAAGTTGGGGGGGACTAAACCTTGCTCTTAAAATAAGGTTATTTCTATCCACTTACATTATTGGATCTTGGATACGTTTATAAATTACATCAGGAACTTCTTTAAGTGAATCTACTGTTATAAAAAGACTACTATGCTCAACGTTAACTTCAACCAGGTTATATTTCCATTCACTTTCTGCTGGAATGTATATTGCATGGATACCCGTTTCCAGAGCTGGGACAATATCCGTTCTTAATGAATTTCCAACCATCCATGTTACATTAGGGTCAGCCTTAATGGTTTTTAAAATATCGGATAGAGCTGTTGTATCCTTATGCTCCGAAATAAAAATGCGATGTTCAAAATATGTAGTCAATTCTAACTGGGTAATTTTTCTGTGTTGATTAGCCTCATCTCCTCCTGTATGCAAATATAATTCATGTCCCTCTTCTTTTAAACGTTGTAGAGTTTCATTCATATACGGAATAGGTTCAACAGGAATCTCGAATACCTTAAAACCCAACTCTCTTAAATATTGGATTTCATCTTTTTTCTTTTCCCTCCCAGTTAAGTCACAATAGTATTTATAAGTACCAACAAATGACTCAGGAAACCGATCTGACTTTAGTCCGTGCTCACTAATCGCTGCAACATCAAGTTGAAGCTGCTTCTGTTTTATATCTTCCTCGGTAATCGATTCAAACCACGCCATCATTTGGTCAGCGAACTCGTCTATTACTAGGCTAAAATATCTATTACAGTATGATAATGTATCATCAAGGTTAAATAAGATGTTTTGTTTATGCATTTTTAACTCCTTTTCAAGTATATAGCTTTGACTATTGTTCCACTTTGACTAAGTTAATATTACTAAGATAAGTAAGCAGAATGTCAGAGTTATTCAACTAATGGGCAGGTAACTTGAAGAAGGAAATACTTTTCTCAATGTCGAATTTAGGTGAAATGGAACAGGAGTGAGGAAATGTTTAGGTTTAAAAAGAAGGCAAAAAAATTCTACATACCAGGTGACAAAATTATACGATTAATCCACTCTGAAGAGGGGTGCATTGCTTCTGATAGAATAACAGTTGATGGCTGCAAAGTGGGATTTATGTATAGAGAAGAACCATACCAAAACGGAAATCCAGATAGTGGTTGGAGATTTCTTGCTGGTGATGAAAGTGATGAATATATGGATAATGCTGAGAACCATTCAGTTTTTCAAGTTAATACAATATGTAATTACGATAACGAAATAATTCCGTTTCTTAGTTCCCCTCCAGGTACGGCATATATCCGTGATGAAGAGGGTAAACTCGTCCTTGATGAAGAGTGGGAACAACCAGAAGATTAAAATGCAGTTCTTCAGCTAACGGGGGCGATTGTTCAATAAGGGCAGTCGCTTTTTTTGTTCCGCTAACGGGGCAGGATTATTGAATAAGCAAGGGGTGGGTTTTATTAAGGTAGATATTTCTAAATTGTAAAGTTCCGGTAGGTCAAACAGGCTTTCTTGTCGAAACTTAGACATATGAAGTTCATTAAATTGGAGGAAAAAACGATGGCAGAAGTTTTGTTGTTACACCATGTTTTAGGCCGAACGAAGGGGATTGAAGCAATCGCCGATCAACTGAGAGATGCGGGGTACACCTCCTGCCACGATTCCGAACCCTAAAGTAACGGAAAGCAAGGGTTTTACTAAAACACTCTTCATGGTTATCCTCCTTTTGTTATGGAATATATTTCCTTATCTATCACCATATTAATTTACCATTTTTATTTCAAATTTGGAAATAAACTGTACTAGGCACATCAATCAACAATGCAAAATAGGCGAAATTGTTTATTGGATAGGAGATGTTTTTGGGGGACAAGGACTTCCCACGGAAGCAGCTAAAACAGTAATAGAAAATGGCTCTTTTGTGATGTTTATAAGGAATAGTTGAAGATTAATAGAAATAAAGATATTCATATAATTATGGATAGATTTAGACGCTCACTGATAGGTTATTACAATTATTATTGCATCACAGATAATACCCAAAGTGTAAACAAATTCAGAGACAAAATCGGATATTTACTGTTTAAATGGCTCAATAGAAGAAGTCAGAGGAAATCATTTACTTGGGATAAATTCAGACTCTTTCTTAATAAATACCCATTACCTTACGCAAGAGTTAAGCATGCGCTTTGCAGAGGGTATTAGATATTATTTTGGACATTGGGGTTTCTATGACTAAAGAAAAAACGGATCTCCCTCGTGGAGATCCGTTGTCTACTGACCAGGAAATGGTTAGAATTTGTAGCCTTGTTCGAGTGAATACTTGTACTAGGGCACGTTGAGCGTGACCTGTACTCCTCCAGAGTCTCCGCGCGCGCCCCAGGAGAACCTCTGACAGCTGACGTTTTCTGGCCTGCCATCGGTGCAATTAATGAGGCCCCGGTCTACTGCAACAACCTGGTATAACCGACCCGAGGCCAGGGAAAGTGTTGTGCTGGCGCCGAAATTGAGCATACCCTTGTTGCTCCAGTTGCCCACTGCTGAGTCCCAGAGGAACACTTCCACCGAACGCCCCTGCTGGTGGCGGTTCACAAGCAAGACCGACTTGACACCTTGTTGTTGTTGTGCCAACTCCACGCTGTAGTTGACAGACGTCCCCTCATCGACACTCGTTCCGGCCGTGGGGTCCTGCCCCTTAACACGGAGGAGATCACTCCGGATCTCGCCCGTACCATTCAAGACATACCCTGTCCGCAACTTGGCTGCCATGATTGCCTGGGAAGCCTGGCTTGAGAGCAATCCTACTATGTTCGGGACGGTGGTCTTCGTCTTTGGGTCTGGTACTCGTGGAATGGGCTCTGGAAGACCAAGTTCGCGTCCCCGGATGTCTCTCCATTCTGCTTTACCCTTAGGGAACAGGAACACACCACAAACATAGCCCAGCCCGTAGTTGGCATAGTGGCCATTAGGCATTGCAGCTGCATAGTTATGCTTTGAAGCATAGTCTGACGCGCCTCTGAACCAATTTTCCATAGGTATTTTGCTGGGATCACCCGTGCCCAACCCTAGTTCTTTCGCTGGGACATCTCGCCATTCGCACGTACCCGGCTTGATAAGAAAGGTGCCATACACTACACCCTTACCGTAATTTGCCTCATGGAAGTTGGGATATCCATGCTGGTACCCATTTCTGCGTGCGTAATCATGTGCCCCGGTAAACCTGGTCCTTATGTCCTTGGCATTGTACTCCGATGCAGGTACATCGCGCCAGTCAACTACGTCTTGCTTCAACAGAAAATGTCCGTACACCGTTCGCTGAGGGTCCTGGTACGTGGCTTGGTGACAGTTTGGCCATCCTGCCCTGTAAGTGCCATTCTTGACACACCAATCGTTTGCGGCTCGAAAGTGCTTTCCAATATCTAATGTCATACGCTCATCCTTTATTTTGAATAATATATTTCATATAAGAAGATGCATATTCTTTGATAATTAGAACCATGTATAGAAAAAATAAATCTCCCCTTTGAGTTAGAACATTGTTGGATTTATTTGAGTGGTTTAAATGAAGCGGTGTGAAGTTGCACTCCACCTTATTTCGATATTGTCATTACAGTACAAAGTTATTTAAGCTATCCTCAATTTCCTATGGGTAATTCCGATATACAGCAGCGTGATCTCCGGCTTGGAATGGTTTAAGATGGTTTGCAACTTGGCGATGTCTTAAGCTAAAGGGGCAGTTGAAGAAGGAATTTCTCCAAACTTGGAAGAATTTATATTCAACAATATGTTAAGGAGCTTGTGAATTATATGGAATCCATTAGCAAAAGCGAAGTGAAGCTACGAGATATCACAGAGGAAGATCTTCCTATCTTTTTCGAACAACAACTAGATTCAATGGCGAACTATATGGCTGCCTTTACAGCTAAAGACCCCACTGATAAGGACGCATTTTTTGACCATTGGAAAAAAATTATCGCTGACGAGACTATCACAATTAAGACTATATTATTCAATGGCATTGTCACTGGACACGTCTCAAACTTTGAACGGTTCGGCAAACCCGAAGTAAGCTACTGGATTGGGAAGGAATATTGGGGTCATGGTATTGCAACTAAAGCGTTGTCAGAGTTTCTGGAGTATATTAAGGTACGCCCGCTCTATGCTCGTGCCGCTAAAGATAACCTCGCCTCCATTAGGGTATTGGAAAAATGCAGGTTTAAAATCATCTCTGAAGATAAGGGTTTTTCCAACGCAAGAGGCAAGGATGTTGAAGAATTTATTTTGAAGCTCGAACCTTAGGATAGGTAATTTAATACCGTAATACGATTGGAGCGGTTCTTGACTAAGAAACCTTCTGTTGTTTAACTACCATGAAAGAATGTAATTATCATTCATATTCTGTGGTGAAGCACTGCTTCATGGCTGGCTAACGGGGGCAAGAGTTCAAGAAAAGGGATGCTGTGGCAATCCCTTTTTCTTATTGCATTAACGGAGGTTTTAATAAAATCACCTATAATCAGTAATACAAATGGCAAGTGCGGTGTATAGAATAGAATCTGAAAAAATTTCAGAGTATTGGATTCAGATTGATAGGTTAGGAATTCAAAAACAATTAGAGTGCAATAAAAATATTAAAAGTGTTTAATTTTCAATGTATTTGTTAATAAACTCTTGTTCAACTAATGGGTGCAAGAGTTGAAGATGGGATCGCTGCAGGCGGTCCTTTAAGTATTTACAACTATAAACCAAGTTTTCTTATGGCTAGGGTAAGTTACAACTATTGCAAAAGTACAATAGTTTTGATATACAAGTTATAAAACACAATAATCAGGTGATGAAAAATGAGGCAGGAAATATTTGGGGAATTTTTATTGTCAATTATTAAAATGTCGGGTGTACTCGGTGGTGATAAGTCTTTTGTTGAAGGGCTGACCCCAAAACAATTGCATCTTTTAATGGAAATAGGTTCCAATACTTACCGTCACGGAGATTTGGCTGGCATTCTTGGTGTGGAGCCTTCCACTTTGACAAGGACACTGGATCCGCTTGTGAAATCCGGCCTAGTGGAAAGGCAACACAACCTTGACAATAGAAGGGAAGTACTTATCAAACTTACCGGAAATGGCTTGGAAGCAGTAGCGAATGCTCATGAGAAACATCATCAGTTGTTTGCGGACATTTTAAAACAAGTTCCAGAAAACAAGCGAAAGCAAGTAGATGAAAGTGTAGCTATATTGTTGGAGATTATCAAGAAGACAAACGTTAAGCATTAAAAAATAGAACGGCTGCCTGGATATTGAACCGAAGTTTAATTTTCAGGCAGCCGTTTTTATATAAAATAATTGTATAAATACAACAATTATGTATTGACAATGAATGAAAATGTTTTATATTTGTATATATACAACATTTGAGATTAAGCAATTAAATGAAGGATCTTGGTTATAAAATCAACAGCAATAAAATTGGTCTAGTCTGGCGATGTAACTGGAAAATTTGAATCATATTGTCTTGCAAAGGCGGGTGTTTATTTAGATGGTGTAGTTTTCTAAGTGAAAAAAATAAAAAAATATTAATCAGAGGAGAATTAAAATGAAGTTATTATTACGTGTAGTTGTTTATGTAATGACATTCGTTATATTTTTTGGAGGGATTGGTGTGTATGGATATATTCGCACCAATCAGGAATATTGGAATCCTGCTCGACAAACACCATTCCCTGCTTTACAACGCGTGAGTGTGCCGGAATATAATCAAAAAAAACCAACAGTAGCTGTGATTTTATCCAATCAGACCACCGAAGTGTTTGATTTTATGGTTCCTTATGAAATGTTTGCGATGACTGAATCTTATAACGTGTATGCAGTTGCTCCAGACAAAAATATGAAAACACTCTCTGGGGGTTTGGATCTGATTCCACACTATTCTTTTGATGAACTGGATCGATTATTAGGAAGAAGTCCAGACCTTATTGTAATCCCCGCCATGCCCATAGTTGACGAAGTAAAATATAAAACTGTCCGGGAATGGATTCGAAAACATTCTGATACAGAATTGTTAAGCATATGTGCTGGAGGGTTGAATCTGGCGGATACAGGTCTATTAAAAGGGAAAGAAGCAACAACTGACTGGAAAAGTTTTGATTATCAAGAAGTTAATAAATATCCTGATACAAAGTGGAGAAGGGATTTGCGTTATGTAGTAGACGGGAACATTGTTTCTTCAGCTGCTATTACTTCTGGAATCGATGCCGTCCTCTATGTGATTTCAAAGCAATTAGGCGAACCAATGGCGGAAAAAATAGCAAATAAGATCCATTACCCTTCTTATCATTTCGTGAAAAATCCAAAGGTAGATCCATATTATGTGGATGGAAGTGAATTGATTTATACGTTCAACACAGCATTCCAATGGCACAAAAAAACAGCAGGGGTATGGTTGTATGATGGGATGGATGAGGGGGCGCTTACCACGATTTTTGATACTTATGCAAATTCTGGAACAACAAAAATCTACACCGTCTCAAATGTCAAGCAGCCTATTGTTACGAAGTATAACCTTAACCTAGTTACCCGATATCACATGTGGGATGTGCCGAAGCTAGATCGAATGTTCGTTCCGGGGGAAGAAGCGAAGTCTTTAGCTGCAGAAGAAGTCAAGGATTGGAACGTAAGGGGTAACAAAGTAAACCTCGAGTTTATTCACAGCGGCTACTCAGACAGATTTATGTTTGATGTTACCCTCGAAGATTTAGCGAAGCAAGAGGACATCCTAACCGCTATATATGGTGCCAAGCGAATAGAATATCGTGCTGAAAATCTAAAATTCCAAGGCAGTCCGTTTTCCTATGAATCTTTCGGGATACCAGTTTTAATCAGTTTAGCTGCAATACTTACAGCTTTCTTTATTGATAGACGATTCATTCGAAAAGAGAAGAAAGGGCGTCAATCAATAGCACTTTGATGAGTCAAAATCTTCGCTTTTTATGTATCTTATTGTTGGTACATTGGTTTATGTAGGTGCTATTTTTTATCTCAAAGTTTCCCGAAATCTTGTTGAGCATAATACTGGGAGGGTTATCTCATGAATTTTTTTCTTTTGAATTGGGCAATATTTATTTTTATGGCCGGCCTTATCCTATCTTTGCCACTTGGAGCGGTATTTTACTTGAAAAATAGTCAACTTAACGATTTTTTTACGAATCCGAGAAAACTTAAAGCGGCACATTTGGATTATATTATGCAATCATTTTCGATAGGTTTGGTCTTCCTATTAGAATTTACTATGAATATTAAATTGCCTATATATATGGTTATTCCTTTAGCATTTGGAACGTTTTGTAACCCGTTTATTTTTTTATTAGAAGCCACTCCATTATATAAAGCAGCGGTTAGCAAAATCATTTATCAAATACTTAAAGTCATAAGCCCTGCATCCTTATTTTTTGCTTGGATTGCCATTATGATTACATCCTTGCCTGCTTATATTTCTTGGCTGCTGCTATTTTTCACACTTATGCTTGGATTAGGAATCATAACAAATAAAAAGAAACTTGCCCTCATTACAAAGGATACTCAATTAAAAAAATGAAATTATTGACTTTTTCAACAAACTAGTTAATCCAATATAAAAGTGTATAAGAATATTATTAGTAGGCGATACCTACACGTGATTTTTTATAATCGCTTGCTTCTATCTGTTTAAAGGTAAATTCTGCTGTATCCGGTACGGATATTTCAGCCCCACCCTCCGGCAAAAAGTCTCGCTCTATTCGATATCTGCCTACCCTTTCTCCATCCGGCAAGTACGTAGGACAGACAATCGTCCAATCGAGTATTGATTGTTTAAGCAATTCGTAAACTTTATGATGCTCTTCCGCTGCACGAGTTGATTTACGCTTTGATTCACTGGACTGATAACGCAATAAATTTGGCGTGGTTCTACTTTGCAGGATACCTGCAGTTCCTATAGTTATAATTCGTTGTATACCTTCGTTTTCCATTGCTTCGATAATAAATGGCATACTTTCTGATAGAGTGGTTGTGCCATCAGTATTTAGTGCACTAATAACTACATCAATCCCACGCATTGCACGTACTAGATCATCTTTATTTAAAACATTCCCTTGAATAATGGTTAAATTTTCATTATTAATTTGAATCTTCTCTGGAGTGCGAACTAATACAGTAACATGATGTCTGTCATGAAGGGCATAAGTCACTATTTGACTTCCAACTCGTCCAGTTGCACCTAAAATTAAAATATTCATAAGAATGAGGCTCCTTTTGTGTCTTGTTCAACTAACGGTGGCCGCGAAGATGGTGCTTCGATGGCAACTCTTTTTTATTGTTAGGGTAGCATGGTTCAATAAGAATTTGTTATTAAATGTATCTAACATAAAAAAACACTAGATATTTTGTTAGATGAAAACGTAAAGCCATGTCCAGCTATAGTCAATGATAGGGAACTGAACAAAAATAACAGAAAAGAGCGGAAAAGTGAAGTGACTCTCAGTAACCTCTATAGTAATTAGACTAACTCGTTTTGTTAGGACTAAGTGAGGTCAGACCCCGGATTTTGTCCATTTGTGGGTCTGACCTTTATTTAAATCGGAAAAACGGCAATACCCGCAGGAGCGTCTCCGACTTTAATCGTATCAATTACTTTTTGGCGTTTAATATTAATCACGGAAACAGTGTCTCCGAGGTTATTAATAATATAGGCGAATTTGTTTTCCTTTGTTATTGCGACAAGAACTGGGCCATCGCCAACTGTTATTGTTTTTATGACCTTATTCTTTTTAATGTCAATGACAGAAACCGTGTCGTCACCAAAATTAGTGACATACGCTAATTTATTGTCAGGCGTAACAGCAGCTCCAATAGGTTCATTTCCCACTTTGATTGTTTTAACAATCTTTCGTTTTTTAGTATGAATAACGGAAACTGTGTTATCAAGTCTATTGGTGATATAGGCAACTTTTCCATCGTTAGTAAATGCGATCTGGTCTGGACCTTTTCCGGTTTTTATCGTTTTAATTACTTTACGGGTTTTCTCATCGATTATTGTTAGTGTATTGCTGTTAAAATTAACAACGTAAACTTGACTGGGACCTTTACCGTGCAACACATTAACCCCACTAGGATTGTCACCCACTTTAATAGTAGCTAGGAGTTTTTTACCCTTTAAATCCAATACTGAGACAGTATCATCAGCTGCATTCGTAACATAGACAAATTTTTTTGAGGTACTAACATCGGTTGGAAGCTTCCCAACTTTTGTTGTGCGAATAACTTTATTCTTTTTTCTATCAATCACTTGAAGGGTGTTATCGTTCATATTTACAACATAGACAAATTTGCCGTTTGGACCGACTGTGATCTCCCAAGGCTTATCACCTGTTTTAATAGTCTTAATAACTTTTCTTGTTTTCGTGTTAATAATGGATATTCTATCATCCCCAGAATTGGATACGTAAACAAGGTGTAAAGGAGTTTTACCACGCAAAGGGATTCACCACCTTTTATACATTCTTAGTAATGTATCCTATTCGATTTGCTGCTTTATAGAAACGGCTTATATCTTTATTGATTTTGTTTTTTTTATTTCCGGTTCAATCCATTTTAGGACTTTTTTACAAGAAAGGGCTTTGTTCCTGAGCCTCGACATCTACGTTGTGCTAACTGGGCGTTTAGTAGAAGAATGCTCTTCTAAAAAGAAAAATGCCCTACCGATTTGGAAGGGCATGTTTTATCATTTTTCTTTTGCAATTTCTGCTCTATTAGGCGCAAGTGGAGGTTGTTCTAACCAATTATTTTTCACCATAATATTAAACCAGTTTTTTGTCACCATTAGATTTTGTAAAATCGTTGCTTCATAAGTGGTCACGAGGTCTGTTCGCATGGCTGTTGCAAGACCTGCCCCATGATAGGTTTGTGCAATTTGAAACAAAAATCCCATGTGGTACATTAATAACTTATCAGAAAATGGAGAGTCTGTTGAAATTGTCACTTCAGTTTCCATTGATTTTGGAACTGGTAAGTTATCCGCTTGGAGTATTTTTGCCAATGCTTTTATTTGTCCATCAGCCGTTTTCTCAGATTCAGTTAAAAATTTTCTAACTTCTTTGGATTCTGCTACCTGGCTGAATGCAATAGAAAGGGTTTTAGCCATTATACTTTTTTTCAGGTTAAAAGAAATACTAATGATTTCTGTAGCGGCAAGAGCTCTTCCCTTTCCAAAAAGGCCATCTTTGAAATCAGTGCTTGAAACAAACTGAGGGTGTTCATATGCATAAAATAATGGGTCTCTCTGAAAAAGCCCCTTATCAAGCAATAACTCAATCGTTTGGTGATACATCTTTTTTGCATCATTATCACATGAGTCGTAAAAATCCCTTAAGTCTTTTCTAACAGAAATGCTTAATGCAGAGATATGTCCTAATAATCCATGTAAGGTCATTACGTGCAAATAATTTAGGCAGAATGCATCTGTAAACAATCTCTGTTTTCCTAAAAACAGGTCGGATTCATTAAATCCAATTGGAACAGGAAACCCCTCGTTCTCAAAAAAAGTGATCATTTGTGTCTTTTGTTTTTCGAATGTCGTGAGCGCATCATGAAAAATCGCTTTTATTGCTTCATCTTCAATAATTGAGTACATATATTTATTTATTACGTCTACCGCTGTTCCGTTTACATATTCACCCCACAATGAACCAATCTCAGAAGATGTTAGTTTTAACTGCTCAGTATCCATATTTTTACCTCCCATGTATGTATTATTTCCCAATTTCTGTTGCAATATGTTTTCCTAGTTTTTATGTGACAAGAGAACCGTCCCTATGCATCATTTGCAACAATTGGTTTATTAAAAGCTAAAGAATAAGCGCAAATGATCTCCACCTTTAATCAAGACGGGAATTATTTACGCTTATTTTTTTATAAATATAGACATTCTGCATTCCTAGCATTAGCATAGACGGTTTCGATATTGGGAGTATTCATATAAACTTATGGAGGTTTTTTAGTAAAAAAATATTCAGAAGATATTAAATAAATTGATTGTTAACCGTTGACAGTTAACCGTAATTATCATACTATTAAAAATAGTTTGAGAAAACGCTTGCAAAGTGGTTCACAAAGGAGGGCGCTTTCATTGGAATCGATTGTTAGAGATACACTAAATACCCAAATCTATCAAATATTAAAGAAACGTTTATTGGAAGGTGATTACGTTCCTGGTGATCGATTGGTAGAAGCAAAACTTGCGGAGGAATTCGGTACCAGCCGAGGACCGGTGCGTGAAGCTTTAAAAATCCTTATTCAAGATGAGTTGCTTGTGCAACAGGGGAACGCCATACATGTGTTCAGCCCTTCAACATCCGATATGATTGATATTTATCAAGTTCGGCAGCAAATGGAATCGCTCGCAGCTAAATTAGCTGCACAAAAAAGTGAATCCTCAGAATTAGAGGTGCTTGAAAAGATCGTTGAAGAAACTAAAGCAGCATGGTTAAAACAGGATAAAAATCATGTAGTGGAACTGAGTATCAAATTTCATGAGATGATCCTAAAGGCATCCGGTAACCGCCAGCTAATTTCCTTAACAAATATGATTCGGGATAAAGTGACCTATCTAAGGAACAGTGTGGTGAGAGAAGCCATGCAGGATGAGAGCCCTATCGAAGAACATTCACGCATCCTTTCAGCACTTAAAGAAAGGGATGGGGATAAAGCTGCAGAGGTAATGCTTGAACACATTGAGCATGACCTAAGGACACTTATATCACTTTATAAGTAGAAATCTTCTTTAGCTTTAAACAGATTGAGACTATGGGGGGATGAATACATATGGGAAAAAAAGCGTTGGAAGGCTTAAAAGTACTGGAAATGGGACAGCTAATTGCAGGTCCATTTGCCTCTCGGTTGTTAGCTGAATTTGGTGCCGAGGTTATAAAAGTCGAACCTCCCGCCAAGGGTGATCCAATCCGAGAATGGCGGGTTATGGAAAACGGTACAAGTCTATGGTGGTATGTTCAATCCAGAAATAAAAAGTCCATTACCATTGACCTGAAGCACCATGAAGGACAAGAGCTGATACGCGGACTGGTGAAAGAAATTGATATTTTAATAGAGAACTTTCGCCCTGGAACATTGGAAAAGTGGGGCCTAGGATACGAGGAATTAAAAAAAATTAACCCAGGTCTGGTTATGATTCGGGTGTCCGGGTATGGTCAGGATGGTCCATACAAAGATAAACCGGGGTTTGGATCGATTGGGGAAGCAATGGGAGGTCTTCGCTATATCACGGGATATCCAGATCGTCCGCCGGTACGAGTAGGTGTAAGTCTTGGAGATTCCTTGTCATCGCTTTATGCTGTGATCGGTGCATTAATGGCGGTTTACCATCGTGATGTGAATGGTACGGGTGAGGGGCAGGTAATTGACGTTGCCTTATATGAATCGGTGTTTAGTTTAATGGAAAGTATTCTTCCCGAATATGATCGTGCAGGATTGATTCGGGAAAGATCGGGAAGTATGCTGCCGGGGATTACACCATCGAATACATATGTTTGTTCGGATGGAACGTATATCGTTATTGGTGCGAATGGAGATGCCATTTTTAAAAGGCTTATGCATGCAATGGGACGAGAGGACATTGCTGAGGATCCGCGCTATGAAAACAATGCCAAACGATCTGAACATGCTGCATTCTTAGACGGTCTTATCGAAGAATGGACGAAAAGTTTGCCATTCGAGGTAGTAAAAGAAAGTTTAGATAAAGCGGGGGTCCCGGCGGGTTCCATTTATTCTGTGGAGGATATAGTAAATGACCCGCATTATCAAGCCAGAAAAATGATTCAGGAAGTAGCCGTTGATGGTCTTGGCATGTTGAAGATGCCCGGAATTGTACCAAAGATGAGTGAAACCCCTGGTGAAATCCAGTGGGCAGGACCAGAATTGGGGCAGCACACCGATGATGTTCTTGGCGGAAAGCTAGGCATGACTGAAGAGCAAATAAAGGATTTAAAAGCAAAAGGGGTTATTTAAGAGAAAAACAATCCCATCCAATTGAAAAAGCTTGGAATTTCTAAAAATAAGAGGGGGTGTCTTATGAATCTTCCGGATAAAGTAGAAATAATTGAAGTCGGACCTAGGGACGGGATTCAGAATGAATTTAATTTTATCCCGACCGAAAAGAAAATAGAGCTAATCAATGCACTTAGCAAAACTGGAATCAAACGGATGGAAGCAGTTTCTTTCGTTCATCCGAAATATGTGCCGCAAATGAAGGACGCAAAAGAAGTTCTAAACGGCATAGAAAAAAGCCCTTCCGTTCAATATATGGCGCTGATTCCTAATGAGAAGGGATATGACCGGGCGATAGAAAGCGATGTCCATTCACTATCACTGGTAGTAGGTGCAAGTGACAGCTTTAATTTAAAAAATGTAAAAATGAGCCGGGAGCAATCTATTACTAATCTTGCAACGGTAATCAAAAAAGCAAAAGCAAATGATATTTTTATCCGCTATAGTATTGCAACTGCTTTTTGGTGCCCGTTTGAGGGAAAAGTAGATGCTGATCTGGTTCTCAAAATGGTCGAGGAAGCAGAAATGCTAGGTGCAGATGAAATTGTTCTTGCCGACACCATTGGAAGAGCAAATCCAAAGCAGGTTTTTGAGTTATTTCAGGCTGCCCTTTCATTAAAAACAAAAGCAAGTATTTCTGCTCATTTTCACGATACATATGGCCTGGCACTTGGAAATGTTACGGCTGCCTTAGAAGCAGGGGTCACTCGGTTTGATGCTTCGATCGGCGGTCTTGGCGGGTGTCCATTTGCCCCTGGTGCAGCTGGTAATGCGGCAACAGAGGATCTTGTTTTCATGATGCATGAAATGGGCATTGATACGGGAATTGACTTCGAGCAGCTTCTAGCTTGCATCGAATTACTGAAACCATATACAAATCGGGAATTGACGGGTCATCTTCATAAAGTAAAAGGTTGCCAATCCTAAATAGAGGGACACAATAATTGAACACGATAGGAAGAACAGGGGATTTTGAGAGATTTATATTTAAATATTGAGAGGGAAGGGATGTAAAATGAAAAAGGTAATTTCAAGTTTTCTAGCCTTAATTTTATTAATGGGAATTTTGACAGCTTGTGGGGGAAAGGCAACAAATCAAGCAGCTTCTACAAAAGGGGAAAAAGCTGAAAGCAACAGCGGCGGAGACGGGTATGAAGAAGCTACCATTCGTTTAGCGTACAATCTTCCTCAAGATCATCACATTTCTGTGGGTATTGAAGAATTTGCAAAAAAGGTTACTGAAAAATCCGGCGGTAAGGTAAAAGTGCAAGTATATCCAGCTGGACAGTTGTTAAGTGATAAGGAAATGAACCAGTCGATCCTGACAGGCGGGGTAGAGATGGGATTAAACTCGTCAACACTTTGGGCTTCGACCGTTCCTGCCATGGGAATCTTTGACGTCCCTTATGTTTTTCATGATTATGACGCTGCTGGTAAAGCACTTTCAGGTGAAATGGGTAACAAACTAAAGTCTGCTATGGAACAAAAGGGTGCAAAGGTATTATTATTTGCTGACTATGGTTACGCTCAATTTGCTAATAATGTTAGACCGCTTAAATCTCCTGGAGATTTTAAAGGCTTAAAGATCAGAAGTATTGGCGAAATTCCATCAGAACTAATTAAAGCATATGGAGCTTCTCCAGTGTTTATGGGCGCCGGGGAAGTTTATATGGCATTACAGCGTAATACAGTTGATGGTGCAACATCTGGAACAACTGCGATGCTTCAAAGAAAATATGATGAAGTGGTTAAATATTTAACCATTAACAATTATGCATATTTGGAGTTTATTTTAGCCGTTAATAAAGGCTATTGGGATAAGCTTCCTGCCAAAACACAAAAGTTAATTGAGGAAACTGCCGCCGAAACAGAACACTCGATTCGTGAAAAAGCAAAGGCTGAAGATGCGAGAACTGCTAAAGAACTAGAAAAGAAGGGTGTAGAAGTTTACGTTGTTCCTAAAGAAGATCTAAAAGTTTGGAAGGACGCGGCTAAACCAGTATATGATATTTTCGAAAAACAAGCCGGAGATCTTGGTAAGGAACTTCTAGACCTTGCTGAAACGCAAAACTAAAATAGTAGATTTATATAATCACCTGGGAGGACATGTCTCCCGGGTGAATTTTAATAATGTCGTTTCTGACATAGTTTGGAGGCAAAAATGGATTTATTTAAGACACTTTATAAATTCATCGATAGAATCATTCGTCTTGGGGGAATCATTTCAGGCATATTCATAGTGCTTATGACAGGAATGATCTTTTATGAGATCGTGTCTCGTGCTATTTTCAATTCCCCAACGATCTTTGCGACAGAATTATCCATTTATTCGTTGATTGGAAGCTGTTTTATCGGAAGCGGATACGCGTTAAGAACCTTCTCACATATTACTGTGGATCTTGTAACAAATGCGGTGCCATTAAAAGTAAAAAATATTTTGGACGTGATCTCCAATCTTTTAGGGCTCCTTTTTAGTGTCATTTTCACATTTTACTCGATCCTGCATGTACAAGGGACTTATACAATCGGAACAACCTCCTCATCACTATTAAGGGTGCCGATGTATTTACCGGAAATGATGCTTCCTATCGGCGGGGTATTGCTTTGCATGGCCTTTATCTTACAAATCATTGATGGTTTTAGTCGGAAAGGAGAGACTCACGCATGAATATATTTTTCCTTGGAGGAATGGGGACTCTCCTATTAATTGGTCTGCCCGTTGCCTTTACTCTAGGCTTACTTACGATAGGCGGAATGTATTTCTTTAATGGCGGAACACTAGCTTTCAATCAAATACCGATTATTTCATATAAGGCATTAGATTCATTTGAGCTAACGGCTCTTCCGTTATATGTATTAATGAGCCAGATTTTATTAGTTTGCGGTGTAGGGAAAGATTTATATGAAATGGCCAGCAAATGGTTCAGACATTTACCTGGCGGGCTTGCTATTGGAACTATTTTCTGCTGTGCTATTTTTGCTGCTATATCAGGTTCAAGTGTGGCAACGGCTATAACCGTTGGTTCAGTGGCTATTCCAGAAATGGTTAAACGAGGCTATACGAAAAAATATGTTTTAGGTTTAGTAGCCGCAGGCGGTACATTAGGGATTTTGATCCCGCCTAGCGTTCCGATGATTCTTTATGGAAATATCACTGGAGAATCTGTAGGTAAACTTTTCATTGCAGGTATTGTTCCTGGATTAATCCTTACATTACTTTTCACCATTTTTGCCTCCTGGCAGACAAGACATATTAAGGAAAAAGCAGCCACATGGGCGGAAAGATTTGAGGCATCAAAAAAAGCAATATGGGGATTAATCCTGCCAGTTATCATTATTGGCGGTATTTATTCCGGCCTGTTTACACCAACAGAAGCGGCGGCAGTGGGGGTAGTCATTAGCTTATTAGTCGCTGGATTAGCCTATAGAAATTTAACGTTTAAAAATATGAAAGAAATCTTATTTTCAACAGTGCAAACAAATGCAATGATTCTTTTCATTATTGTTGGTGCCATGCTGCTTGGCTTTATTTTAACGGTTCTAAGAATCCCACAAACCATTACCGAAATGGCTACATCATGGGATGTTTCCCCTTGGGTCATTTTTATATTAATAAATATCGTATTGTTGATTCTAGGGTGTTTCTTGGAGACGGTTTCCATTATCGTGATTACTGTTCCAATTTTATATCCAATTATTACGTCGTTAGGTTTTGATCCAATCTGGTTCGCTATTATTTTGGTTGTTAATATGGAATTAGCATTAATTACACCACCTGTCGGTTTAAATTTATTCGTATTAAAGGGAGTAGACAAATCTGCCTCTATGTCAGAAATTGTTAAAGGTGTTTTTTCATATGCGATAATCATGGTATTATTCATCGGACTGCTTGCGCTATTCCCAGAAATAGTCACATTCCTTACTAATACGGGGAATATAAAATAAGGAACAGTACTTGACCGGCATCATTAGGATGCCGGTTTTTTTGTGACGGGCAGGGTAAATTTTGTAAAAATTGTTAAGGAAATTTTACACTTAATAATCTGTACATACGGCAACGGTTCCATTAAGTGATCTTAAAGTTAAAAAAGTTAGCTGTACAATTTTAACGAATGATACCAGTGCTTTTCTAATAGGTTTATAAATATCCGATCATAACAGTTGAGGTTTGACGAAAGTGAGGAGGATTTATGATGCCTATACCACTGAAGGAGCCAGTTCTAATTTTTGGTTTAGCTGTGTTAATTTTTCTGCTGTTCCCTATACTCATGGGAAAATTAAAAGTGCCTGCAATTATCGGTCCCATTATCGCGGGAATTATTATCGGACCAAACGGGCTGGAAATATTGGCACGTGATTCAACAATCGAATTGCTTGGAACAGTCGGATTGTTGTTTATCATGTTTATAGCAGGACTTGAGCTGGATCTAGATGGTTTCAAAAGATACAGAAATCGCAGTATTTTATTTGGCTTACTCACGTTTTCAATCCCTTTAATTCTTGGAGTCATATTAGGTTTATGGCTGAATCTCAGTATATTATCGGCCATTTTATTTGGTACCATTTTTTCCTCCCATACGCCTTTAGGGTATCCCGCCATAAGCCGGCTTGGCATTGCGAAAAACAAAGCTGTGACAACAGTGATTGGCGGTACATTATTAACAGATAGTCTAGCTATGCTGTTTCTTGCTGTCATAACAGGGGCAGCTGAAGGCCATTTAAACTTTGGATTTTGGATGTACTTGATTATTGCAACAACGCTCTTTGCTGTAGTTGTTCTCCTAATCACCCCTTCCCTGACAAAGTGGTTCTTTAAACGCTCCAATAATGAAGGAACGATCGAATTTAACTTCGTCTTGGCCATTCTATTCGTCGCCGGGGCGATATCATTATTTGTGGGCTTGGAACCAATTATTGGAGCATTCTTGGCCGGTTTAGCCCTGAATCGATACATTTATGATCATGGTCCATTAATGAACAGAATCAGATTTACGGCAAATGCATTGTTTATTCCCTTCTTCTTATTATCCGTGGGTATGTTAATGGATCTTCGTGTTCTTGTAACCAGCTCCGATGCGATCCTACTAACCTTGTTAATCCCAATTGTAGCGATTGGCAGTAAACTGTTTGCCAGTTGGACAACAGGGAAAGTATATGGTTATTCCACAGCGGAAAGGAAGGTAATGTTTGGGCTTTCTACATCACATGCAGCAGCAACCTTAGCCATAACACTTGTTGGATATCGCCTTGGTTTATTTGACCAGCAAATCATAAATGCTGTCATTATTATTATTTTAGTTACGTGTATTATGGGCCCGTACTTCTGCGAAAAATATGGCAGGAAATTAGCCATTGCACGAGAGGAATCGGTAATGGATGAAACACTTCCTGAGCGTATATTAATCCCGATGGTAAATCCAGATACAATGGAATCCCTGTTGGATTTAGGATTTGTCGTAAAAAAGGCAAAAAAGACAGAAGAGCCGCTTTACCCATTATCAGTCGTTCAAAAAGACTTAAAACAAGCAAACAATGAAGTAGCTCAAGCAGAAAGAATGCTTGAACACTCCGTCATGTATGCATCAGGGGCAGATGTTGCTGTTAAGCTGTTGACACGGGTGGATTATAATATTGGAAGAGGGATCGAACGCGCCGCTACGGAAGAACGAATCACAACCATCATTGTGGGGTGGGATGGCAAAAGCGAAGGAGGCCGAAAAATCTTCGGGAGAGTCATTGATAATTTCCTTGAACATACGTATCAACGCTCGCTTATAACCACTATCAAGCAACCGTTAAATACGATTGAAAGGGTCATTCTTTTGTTGCCCAATAATATCGTGCACAAACCAGGTTTTGCTGATTCCATATCCATTATGAAGAGCATTGCCTCACAGCTCAGTGCTACAATGAAGGGTCTCGTCATTCGTGATGATTTAGACATGTATGAAAAGACATCTCAGCAAGTACACCCTAATGTAAAAATCGAGTTCGAATCCATCGATAGCTGGAACTCCTTTTATAAAAATCATTTAAATAATGTTAAATCAACGGATCTTGTGATGGTAGTAAGTGCCAGAAGGGGGACTGTAGCATGGCACCCGGAACTGGAGGCTTTACCCAAAAAAATTGCTTCAATGTATCTTGAAAACTTCATTGTGTTCTACCCAACAGAAATGAAGGAAACAGACATTCGTGGTTCACGGGGTACTGAGATCCCAAAGGAATTGCTCTTTAAGAAAGATTATGATGATTAAATGACACTTTTAATATTGGAATTACTGGAAAAAACGATAACAACACGATTAAAATAAAAATTCTAATCTATTTAAAGTTTAGGGGAGATATTCATCAATCTAGATGGTTGAAAATGACCCCACGAGCAATAGTTATGGTCACTTATCCAAAATATAGCGAATACTGAAGAAACACAATTATTTAATGACCCAACGTGGCTTTTTTTATTGTCAAACCGGCCTGTTTCGTGTAACAAGAAAAAAGTAAAATTCTAGACTTTTGCTAATAAAAGTACAATGAAGAAAAGTTTACAAATAGGCAAATATCTATTCCTTTGTAAATAGGGACACATACACTATTTTTGAAACAAATTGAGGAGGAGATATAAAATGGAAAGACAATTCTTTGGAAGCGGTATGGGTTATGGTATGGGTATGGGATATGGAGGCTACCCTGGTTATGGTATGGGATATGGAGGCTACCCTGGTTATGGTATGGGATATGGAGGATATCCTGGTTACGGTATGGGTTATGGAGGGTACCCATTCCATCACGGATTTGACGGTTACCCGTTCCATCATGGGTATGGCGGCTATCCATTCCATCATGGTTGCTGTTAGAAATGGTTTGAATTTTTAAGAAAATGTTTAGTATCATGACGCAAAAAACAATTGCAAAATTGGTTAAACAGCTAATCAATAATACAAATGAAAGCAAATAGGATTAGTTTGATTTTGATATATAATAGTCCCAGCTACTTGGGGTTAAAGATTCAGCTGCCATTTTTGGCGGCTGTTTCTTATCAAGCAAACGGAATTCTTATGTTAAAGATGGGATGTCTGCGGCGATTCCGTTTTCTTATTGTCTAACAGGGCAGTTGAAGAATCAATTAATGATTAACTTTGCATTTGACCAAGAAATGCGAAGCAGGGGGAGTTACCTCCCCCATAGTCTTGTGGTATTAAGTGGTACTATAACTCGTCCGTTTATTTGTTTATGAATGATTGGGTTTTTAAAAGGATCATATTCCTCACTATCATTAACAGAGGAACGCGCCCGAACATCTATACCTAATATGCTTCGGATGCCATTGCTGTTTGTCATACAATCATCTCCTTCTATAGGTATTGATGTAATTATTTTCTTTTAAACAATAAAAAATACATAAAAAAGATGGATAATATAAAGCTAAAGTTATCCTTATTTGATCTAAATGCGAAGTAAAAAAAGAAGCGTTTTAGGCGCTTCAATTAAAAGGAACTTCTCCATGTCCTATATTATTTGCTGTGAATAATTTATGTATTTGCTTCTACATTTTAAAGATTTTCTTTGGGGTTGTAACAATAAATTTATCATTGCGTCTTCTGTAAATTCCTTGTGGATAAAAAAAAGCATCAAATGATGCTTTTGGGGGATAAACTCATTTAGAGTTTAATAATGGATTATTATATTTTATTTTATGTTAAGAACATTGAAATAGCTTGGGCGAACATTAAATCTTTTTAAATTAATACATTATACTGTTACGCAGTTCGGTGAAGACCTTTTAGCAACTTCATGCTCTTTCAAGTATTAAAAACACTGTAAGGTGAACCTTACTCTATCAAATTGCTTATTCGCTAATTCTTCTTCTTTGATACAGAAGTAAAGCAGCCCGCAATCGCCCCACATCACCCCTAAATCCTCTTCATCGGAGTCGATTTGGAACAATAATACCGGTTCCTTTTCGTCGTCGTAAAGCTCTTCAAACACATCGTTTTGCACGTTAAATGGTTCGCCAAGCATGTAGTGAGCGGGGGATGTGTTGCCTTCTTCATCTTCCTGCTGCATTAATTCTTGACGAAAGTTCCAAAAGCGCTCTTCGTCGTCTTCGTTTTCAAATGTAAGATTAGCAGGATTTTCAGATATCGTAGAGACGTTCTTGAAATTCACCTGGTATGCATTTAATGGATAATAGTCATTGGTGATCTCCGGATATTCTTTTCTTTTCAATGCGGTCAAATCACCATCAAAATAAAGTACTTTAAAGCATCCCTCATCCTCTTCAAAGCCCCAAGGCTGCTCAGCGACATCGTAAAAAAGATACAATATCCCGTTGCTCGGAAGCAAGTTATCTTTATCATATGGCTTTATTTCTTTAAGGTTAAATTGGCCGACAAACGTTAAGTAGCCTTTATCATATTTGGGGAATTCCATTTCATCAGGCAGATCTGGCAAACCTCCTAATTTCGAAGAACCAATTGGAATAAACGCGTTTACCTTTGTTTTTTCTATTTTAATAGAACTCTTCAATGCTAAGATAATATCTGATTTTTTATGGTACAACCCATATTCGCGAAGTAATGTGTCAATGTGCTGCATAAAACAGAATCCCCCTTTTTCAGCCGTTTTTTTACAACTATCAAAAATCAGCTTTAAATGTATTATATAAAAAATTTCAAAGCTTGTTTGTAACGTTTTGGTAAATGCTGATTATAAGCACTGCATATGGTCATCGTACTGTTGATTACTTATATAAATTGATAACATAATTTCGTAACTTTCTGTGGTATAATTATCCAAAACAAATGGAGGTTCGCAAATGAATGCAATTTTTCCAATCGTAACTTTCTTATTTTACATAGTTCCTATTGTATTTGTGATTTGGTTTCTGGTTAAATTCCTTAATATACAGCAGGAAAAAAATAATATTTTAAGAACTATAGCTGACAAGCTAGATAAGCTAAATAAGTAGACGGGAAACACCGTCTCTTAATCGCCAAAGCATTTGCAGGAGAATCTAGTCCTTATTTTTCAACCATCTAACGACCCCATAAATAATAAGCAGGAACGCCCCCATCTCGATTGCATGGTCGGCCAAGTTAAGAATTCCACCGGAGCGAATTATAAAATCTGTCACCTGCCCAAACAAAAGTCTATCAATGCCATTTCCAATCGCTCCTCCGACTAGGAATCCAAAACTACTATCGATGAGGGCACCCTTCATTTCTTCGTTTCTTCGAAAATATAAAACACCTATTACAAAAATCACAGCTACAACCCCGAAGAGTCGTGCATTACCTTGAAATAACCCTCCTGCCATTCCGCTATTTTCGATATGTGTGAGGTGTACTCCCCATAATGAAAATGTTTCATTGATATCAATGTAGGCCCGAATTAGAAACTTAGAAAGCTGATCCATCATAATAACGAGGATGGCAATTATATAAAATAGCATATATTGTCCTTCTTTCCTGCAGAATAACTTGCATCCTAATCATCATTATAATGGGAGGCTATGGGAGAAGTAATTGGTTGTAATTATTCATATTTTGTTGAATGAAATTATCTCAAATTCGAGACATTTTGTTTGACTAATACAAATTCGAGGGATATTATGGTTACATAAAGTATATTAGATAACTAAAAGTTACTTAATGTATAGTACCAAAAGCAAAAAAGGCATGCCAATACAGTAGATCTACTGAGATTTATTTTTTGTTGAATAGTAATTATATATTGAAGCCGGCTAATTCTAAAATAAAAAATATTCCGTTGACAAATAATAGTTGTGAGGTCGATAAGTTAGTTGATTTTTCCTTACAGTTGTTAAAAGTATATAATTTTTATATAAAATTGGAGGAATGCATCATGGGTAAACTAGACGGTAAAGTAGCCATTATTACAGGGGCAGCACAAGGTATGGGTGCTATGCATGCTCGTAAATTCGTGGAAGAAGGAGCAAAAGTAGCCATTACTGACCTTAACTTGGAGGGTGCACAAAAACTAGCCGATGAATTAGGGGAAAACGCAATCGCACTTAAATTAGATGTTGCTAGTGAAGAGAATTGGATAGAAGTTGTAACAAAAACAGAAGAAACCTTTGGTCCTATCAATGTGTTAGTAAATAACGCAGGGATTGGTATCTTCAAAACATTGGAAGAACTAACTGTCAAAGACTTTGAATTAACATTTAAAGTAGATGAGCTTGGAGTATTCCTAGGAATGCAAAAAGTAGTGCCTTCTATGAAAAAAGCTGGTGTAGGTTCCATTGTTAATATTTCATCTGTAGATGGTTTGGTGAGTGCACCAACGGCTATTGCTTATAGTGCTTCTAAACATGCTGTAACTGGTATGACAAAAGGTGCAGCTGCTGAGCTTGGACAATATAACATCCGTGTAAATTCTGTACATCCAGGAATTATCAAAACTCCTATGGCTGACCAACCAGATGTAGAAGAATATCTAAAGCAACTTGAACAAGATATTCCTCTAAGAAGAAGAGCAGAAGTAGAAGAAGTATCTAATTTAGTTATATACCTTGCTTCTGATGATTCAAGCTATTCAACTGGAGCCCAATTTGTAGTAGATGGCGGAATGATCTCTGACTTATAATTGATAAAAACAACTCATGGTTGGAAAAGAAAAATAAGGATGCATGGGGACGGTTCTTTTGCATCATTTTAGCTGTTCTCAGCTCAATTGCCGGAGATGGACCCTAAACCGGCATAGTAAGAAAAGAAATAGGTTTGTTACACTATTTGGCGCATTTCTATTAAGAAGAAATGCGCCAAATTTTATTTTTGAAAAATAAATTTAAGAAATTTATTCGGTAAAGCTGAGAGAAAAAAGGGGTTTCAAGCTTCACATTCCTAATGACTCTTTCACAAAAGCATTTAAATAGTCGACATTGGTCATTTTTTTATTGCATTCGCTGCCATCGGCGCAAATAAGATTGCCAATCGACTTGTAATAATCAGGGTTTTTAGGTTTTTTTGCTTTCGTTACCGTGGAAACATAGGCAACTTCACCAAAGCAATTACAGAAGGAACAAAGGTTCTTTTTGAAAAATAAGGTGCAAAGCCAACATATTAGAAAAGCTTATTCAGCGATAAAATTAAATGTCTCGCCCCATGCAAAGTATCGCCTTTCCAATAATAGGCTTTACATGAGTGGAAGAAGTACCAGACAATCTAACGTGATTCTCCATCTGTAAGCACCCCCTTTAATTTGTAATTATAGCGAAAATCATTATTTGTTTGAATCGTTTTAGGCTATTTTTAAATAAGTCTTTTTTTATTACATAAACCGCCTGATAGAGGTCTTTTGTATCAGGCGTCGAAATAGTATAAAAGTTAGGGTTCCATTGTTTACTTCCGGAAATCGCAGCCCATTCGTTATACAGCTACTTACTCCCACGCACAGCATACATATCGTTAACTTCCGAGCGAAACATCATCCACAAGATTTTGAGGAAGATTTAAAAGCCTGACACTACTGGAAGAACATTATTAAAAATAGTAACAGCTGAATTTCTGCTACATTCGTGTAACAAATAGTTTCATTTGTTAAAATTTTTTTGCTTTTGTTTGAATTTATTTTAAGAGATTGTTAAATCTTGAACAATCCTCCCTGAAGCCAAAATACATTTGCTATGCTGTGGATGTATCGAAACTAAATTGCGGAGGTGTTGTTAATGTTAGTAAATTGGTTAAGACAAAGCAAAACTGCATCTGGTATTTTAACTGTTCTTCGTTTATATCTTAGTTACGTTTGGCTCACGGCGGGGTGGCACAAATTATCAAGCGGAGATTTTGACGCTTCGGGATTTTTAAAAGGAGCAATCGCTAACCCAGTTAAAGGTCCTGACGGTGCGGTTGTTTTTGGCTGGTATGTTGATTTCTTAAAACATGTTGCATTGCCTAATGCCCATATCTTCAATACGATTATTCCTTTAGGTGAATTTCTTGTTGGTTTAGGATTATTACTAGGATGCTTAACAACAGCTGCCATGTTCTTTGGTCTATTGATGAACTTCTCTTATTTATTTGCTGGAACGATTTCTTCGAACCCATTAGATATTTTATTAGGAGTTATAATCCTATTTGCAGGCGCTAATGCTGGAAGAATCGGACTAGACGGCTGGATAAAGCCATTCATTAGAAAAACAGTACTTAAACGCAAAGTAAAAGGCAACAACCAAACCGTAAAAGATAACCAATCAGTCATAGACAATAAACCTGTCAACCTAAATTAGATGCATGGGGACGGTTCTTTTGCTTCATTTTCAGTCGTTTTCAGCTGCATTTGCCGGAGATGGAACCTGAACCGGCACTGCGGAATGGGACAAGAGAACCGTCCCTATGCATCATTCAAGAGGGAAAGCCTCCATCACGAGTTTGAATGACGCAAAACAAAGGTAAGAGGCATATTTTCAGGCGAAGCATTAATTTAGTGATTGAACAAACGACAGCGTAACCGCCGCTGTTTTGTCAATCTGTGAAACCAAAAAGACCTGCCATCAGGCGGCTTGAAAAAAATAAACACAGCAATCTCATCAAGAGTGCTGTGAGCCCTAATATTTTTAACTTGAATTGTCGCGAAATAAATCAATATACAGGTTTCCTTTTGATCCTACAACAGCGTAGGAAATTTCAGAGACCTGAACGTTTCTCTTTTTTAATTCTGCCAAGAACCAGTCTTTATCGTAATCGTGGGATAGAGAACCACTTACTTCTAAAATGGCACATTCAACTTCTTCTATATTAAAGATATCTTTTCCTCGTAATGCCTGTGTAAGCATATCTAAAGAATAACCAAACTTCTTAAGTGATGCTTCCAGGATTTTTCCCTCTTGAATTAAGAAAATTGGTTTTCCTGCAATCCATTCTTTATAGCGGTGTTTTTTAACAGTGAGGGTAT
Organism: Neobacillus sp. GCM10023253; assembly: GCF_042653105.1. NCBI lineage: Bacteria > Bacillati > Bacillota > Bacilli > Caryophanales > Bacillaceae > Neobacillus > Neobacillus sp. GCM10023253. The sequence goes on along the minus strand of NZ_JBHSHV010000018.1, from coordinate 12,839 downwards.
TCAATGTGAAAATAACGGCACCCATTATAACGAATGAAAGGATAAAATACCGGAACTTAATATTTATATTGAATGCTAGATTTCCTGCAATGGTTCCCATTGTAATCGTAGCGATGAAAAGGTGATACGTCTTTTGAAATATGGTCTGTTTCCCAAGAATATGTAAAAAAACCCATAAGATGATAAATGCAGTTAAGGTTCTAAAGATGATTTCTAAAGATACTGGCATCACTGTTCTCCCTTGCAAAAGTCAAACCTTGGCATCTTAAGTTAAAGATATTATGTTCTTCCTGCAAGTGGATTATCCGGTGTGTTCATATTTCATAAACTATCCATTTTAAATTAAAAAATGTAAATACGAACGTTCCCTTAATGGTGTTTCTTTAAAAATTTCAACACTTCGTTAAAAGCATTTTGAAATGATTGTTCATTAAATTTAGCAGAGTGCGGGTCACTAAATCCGTGTTGACCGTTAAATTTATGGATCTCGATATTTTTTTGAACAAGGTTTGAAATTAACTGATCCACATTAAAGGATTGTTCCTCTTCTGGAAAGAATAAAACCGTTGGACATTGCGGCACGATTTGTTGGTAATTTCTAATTCTCGAACCATAATAGGCAACGACTCCATCCAGACAATCTTCCTCACTGCACAGCCAAGCAGCAGTTGCGCCAACGCTAAATCCAATAAGATATATTTTTTCGTAATCGTTTTTAACATCTAACAATAGGTTCTTTATTTTTTTAACAGCTTCGGAGAAACCTACATTGTTCATAAAATGATGGTAGGCAATCTCTTCTTCAGAATAAGTAAAAGGTTGTTCTCGCTCTAACAAGTTCGGGCAGATCACATCAAAATCGTGTGTTGATAATAAATTACAAAAGTCTTCCATATGTTGATTAATGCCATAGATTTCGTGTATGACAATAATCAACTGACTTGAATTCTTCAGTATTTGGAGCATTTTATCCCCCATAAAGTGTCAATATTTTAAAGTAAGCTTTCCGCAAATTGCTCTTCGGAAATGACTTTAAATCCATTTCTTTTTAGTAAGGCAGAAGTGACTCCTATTCCCTCTATTTTTTCGCCAATAAATCTGCCGTTATAGATCATCGAACTCCCGCAGGACGGACTGTTTTCCTTAAGAACCACTAAAGTCGCCTTTATTTCTTTTGCTTTTTCAAGTGCAGCATAAGCTCCGTTTAGATAAAGCTGGGTAACATCATTTCCTGATTGATCTACTACTTTCGCCTTACCATCCAGAACATCTTCACCGTTACCGTCTATGATTTCAGCAGGCGCTCTTGGCGTTGAAAAGCCGCCAAGTAATTCTGGACAAATGGTAATTGCTTTATTTTCCTCTACTAGTTTCCTAATTTCATTATTTAAACTATGTGTACCGTTATATCGCACTTCCAACCCCGCTAAACACGAACTCACCAATATCATTACAATCCCCCCCCTCAATGTAAATTTTAGCATATTTCACAGGGGGATCTTCTTGCTTTTTGGTATAGGGAATGATTGTAATAGGTAAAGAAAACCGTTACTTTGGAAAGTAAACGCCGAAAATGGCAGTTGGATTTTAAGCAAGGGTTACACAGTTCTACCATCATTCTCGTACTCCTCCCAAATCTAATTTGATTTTTAGTAAATTGACAATCCCAATTCCATTCGATAATATTTTTATTATAGATAAAATAGAAACAACTATTTCTATAATAGAAACAAAATTCAAAGTTGGGGGGATAGGATGATAACGTTACTAACAATTGGCCAAACTCCAAGAGAGGACTTAATGAAGGCTTTTCATTTAGGTGGAGTAGATGAGCTGCAGCTGATTGGCGCCCTGGATGATGTTTCTCAGGAAAAAATCAATTGGTTAGCAAACCAGCCAGGGGAAGAAAAATTATATGTTGTTTTAAAAAATGGAATGGCAAATATTAATCACCAGCTAATCGAGCAGAAAATTGAAAAATTAATAAAAGAATACGAGAAATCATCTGATGCTATTGCCGTTCTTTGTATGAGTGAGTTTGAATGCACATCCAATCAAACTCCGATTATTTATCCAGTTAAAGAGATGAAAGAAGCCGTGGCAGGAATTCAAAGTGATGATTCGACTGTCATTTTTGTTCCAATCACAGAGCAGCTAAAATCAGCTCAAGTGAAATGGAGCAATGTAATGGGGAAAAAGTATTTTGCAGCTGTTCATCCTAAATCACCTGCTGTCCTAGATGAAATCGAGAAAGAAATTGAATTCTATCAAGCAAATCATATTATTATGGATTGTTATGGATATGATTATGAATTAGTTGCAAAAATTGAAAATAAATATCCTTGTTCTTGTCATAACGTACAGCATCTTGTTGTGCAGAAAGTGAAGAAGGTTAAGCATGACTAAAGAAAGTTCAGAAATTTTATTAACTTTAGATAAAGGATTACAAGTAATAAAATATCTATCCATGATTAATCGGCCCATATCTGTTGGAGAATTATCAAAAGAAGTAGATATTAATAAATCAACAATGTTCAGAATTTTAAAAACCCTACAAAGAAGAGGCTTTGTTTTTCAACAGGAAAATGGGGATTATGGTTTAAGAGCAGAGGAATTTTATCTCATTGTTGACCGTTTTGACCAAAATGAGGCCCTCCAAAGGGCGCTTAGGCCAGAGCTGGAGCAATTATCTAAAAAATGTGAAGAGACTGTAACACTTTCAGCTCTTGTTGAAGAAAACGTGGAATGTATTGATAAAATTGACAGCCAGCAGTCCGTGCATGTTACCCAAGTCGTGGGAAGATATTCTCCTTTACATGCTGCAGCATCAGGAAAGGCTGTATTAGCCTTTCTTCCCCAGCCGAAAGTAGAAAAGATCATCAGTAAAGGGGATTTGCAAAGATTTACAGAAGCGACAACCGTTTCAAAAGAGAAACTTCTAGAGGATTTAAAGGAAATAAAAGCGAGGGGCTTTGCTGTTAGCCATGGGGAACTCGATATTGGAGTTAGTGCGGTAGCCGCTCCTATTTTTGCTAAATCGGGAATAGTAGTAGGTTCGGTCAGTATACTGGGATTTAGTCAAAAATTTACTGAAGAAACAATAGATAATTTATCTGAAATTATATTAGAAACAGCTGGTAACATGTCAGCTTTATTAAACTATTAATGGGGTGGAGAAATGGAATTGATCAACAAGGAAAGATTATGGGAAACGGTTCATGCTTTAGCAGCCATTACAATCGAAGGGAAACCATGGACAAGACGATCTTTTACGGCTAAATATAACGAAGGCCGGGAATGGCTGAAAAATCAAATGCAGGATATCGGCTTAGAAGTTGAGGTGGATGCTGCAGCGAATGTCATTGGACGTTTGATTGGGACTGAACCGAACCTGCCGTCCATTGTGATTGGTTCCCATACGGATACGGTTCCAGACGGAGGAAGATTTGATGGAATCGCCGGGGTTCTTGCAGGACTAGAAATTGTTCAATCTTTAAAAGAACAAAACATTCAGCTTAAACATACGATTGAAATTGTCGATTTTACTGCCGAAGAGCCTTCTGAATATGGGTTATCGACTGTTGGTAGCCGAGCTTGGTCTGGGAACTTGACAACGGAAATGTTGTCTTATACCAATGCAGATGGTCAATCTTTAGCGGAAGCCATCTCTTTTGCCGGGGGAAATCCAAAGGAAATTAATAAGTGTCTAAAAGAAAAAGATGAGATTGCTTTATACCTGGAGCTGCATATTGAACAGGGGCCGGTCCTAATAAATAAGAATGCCAATTTAGGTGTTGTGACCGGGATTGTTGGAATACAACGTTTTAAGATTTTCGTAGATGGATTACCAAATCATGCTGGAACAACACCGATGGATATGAGGAATGATGCGCTTACAGCTGCGTCTGAAATGACGTTGGCTATCGAGCGAATTGCCGGGAAAAAGTATGAACAGCCCGTTGTTGGCACGGTTGGGGTCTTTAATAATTTTCCGAATGCCTCCAATGTTGTACCAGGAAAAGTAGAATTTCAAGTTGAGATTCGCAGTATTTCTGAAGAAGTAATTGATCAGGTAGCTAGTCAATTTTTATCAGAAGCGAACTCGATTGCCAGCAGGAGAAATGTAGGTTTGAAGACCGAAAAAGTTTCACGTTCAAAAGCGATCATTGTCCGTGATGAAATTAAGCACCTATTAGAGAACTCATGCAGAACGGTTACAGACAAAGTCATTGAGCTGCCGAGCGGAGCAGGGCATGATGCGAATCAAATGTCCTTGCTTGCTCCGGTAGGGATGATTTTTATACCATGCAAAGATGGAAGAAGCCACTGCCCGGAAGAATGGGCTGAGAAAGAAGATTTGTATTTGGGAACAAAAGCCTTGTTGAGTGCTGTTCTGGAGTTTTCTAAATAAAGCTGTCCATTATTTTTGAATTTTTCGGAGGTTCAGTAACCTTGTTATTTTAAGGTTATTGGGCCTTTTTTAAATTTAATTTTCAGATAATGGAGAATAATACCGCTTGCAAGAAAGATTAAAAATATGTATTATCAAATATAGATAATACATTATCAATATTTGATAAAAAGAAGGTAATATCGTGAGTGCAGAAAAAACGTTGGAAATTTTAGAGTTGTTTGATTTTGAATCAAGAACGCTTTCTGTTCCAGAAATCGCAGCGAAGTTACAACAACCGCAAAGTTCCGTATATCGACATATGCGAGTACTGAAGGAAAAAGGATACATTATTGAGTATTCACCAGGACTGTATAGTTTAGGCTATATTTTTTTAAAGTTAGCGAAAATTGTCAAAATGGATATTAATTTGCCAGCCGTTGCTCAAGATGCAATGAGGGAATTAACAAGGGCAACAGGAGAAACCTCTATTTTACTTGTCCCCTCCAATTTACAAGCGGTTTGTTTAGCATCTGTTCCATCAGGGCATCCAATAAAGGTTTCCTCTGAACAGGGGACAATTGTCCCTCTTTATGGAGGTGCCTCCTCAAAAGCATTACTAGCCTATATGGGGGACCGTGTTGTTGAAGAAATATTTAACACAAATATGGTTAAAAGGCACACGGAACACACCATTTTAAGCATAGATGAAATGAAAAATCATTTAGCAGATATTCGAGAAAAAGGCTATGCAGTTTCAGTAAGTGAAATTGACTACGGTGTTACCGCATATGGAATGCCAATCTTTGATAGTGATGGTAAGTTAGTTGCTTCTTTGAGTATTGCAGGACCAAAGGAACGCTTGGAAAACAAAAGGGTGGAGGAAATTGTAATCGCACTCAAAGATGCAGTTGAAAAAATACAAGATCAAATTTAACCGGAGGGATGAAACATGAATAAAGTAGATCGCATCATTAGGGGAAAAATCGTTTTAAAGGATTCCGTTATTCAGGGTGAGGTGGGAATTAACGAAGGGAAAATCGTAAGTATTCATGAAGGAACGGGAAATTTAGATTCTGACAACATCAAGGACTTTGGTGAGTCGTACGTATTTCCTGGAGTCATTGATGTGCATGTGCACTGTTTTAGTAACCCGAATGAGGGCTTTGTCTCAACAAGTACTTCCGCAGCAGCAGGTGGGATTACCACATTCCTGGATATGCCGTACGATCTTCCAAACCCAATCAATAATGTCGAGATATTCAAAAAGAAAGTGGAGCAGTTAGAGAAGGAAGCAGTTGTAGATATTTGCTTATGGGGGACGATTTCCAAGCGGAATGGAACAGATCAAATCATTCCATTAGCAGAAGCTGGAGCAGTTGCTTTTAAGATGTCTACTTTTGAAACAGATGAGTATCGTTTTCCGCGCATTCCTGATACGGAAATCTTGAAAGCAATGAAGTTAATTGAACAGACTGGGCTAAGAGCGGCGTTCCATTCGGAAAACGATGAAATCATTGTGGATTTGATTGATCAATATGTAAAGGAAGGCAAGGTTTACCCTAAGGCTCATAACGAAACTCGTCCGCCATTGACGGAAACGAGTGCAGTGTTGAAGTTAATGGAATTTGCGTACTGGACGGGCGTAAAGCTGCACATTGTCCATGTGAGTCACCCAAGAACGATTGATTTAATTAAGCAATTCCAAGCACAAGGCGTAAAAGTAAGCTGTGAAACTTGTTATCCATATTTGTTAATGGATGTGGAAGATTTAGAAAAATACGGGCCGGTTGCGAAAAACAATCCGCCATTAAGGGAAAAAGAAGAAGTTCAGGGCTTATGGAAGCATATTGAAGAAGGAAACATCGATCTAATCTCTTCTGATCATGCTCCTTGGAGTGCAGAACAAAAAATAAAAGGGAATGAAAATATTTTTCTTGCCTCTTCCGGACTTCCTGGTGTTGAAATTATGACACCATTAATGTTTAACAGTACTGTTTCCAATGGAAGACTATCACCGAATGAATTTGCCAATTTAATGTCTACTCATCCTGCAGAAGTATTTTCGATTCCAGGAAAAGGGCAGATTAGTATTGGATACGATGCTGACTTCACTGTGATCAATCCAAATCAAAAAATGGTCATCGACCAGAATTCATTTAGATCTTTTTCAAAACTATCTCCATTTGACGGACAGGAATTAAATTGTAAGGTGATTTCAACGATTGTACGTGGGGTAGAGGTTTTTGATGGGGAGAATGTAACGCAGAATCCTGGATATGGTAAGTTTGTTCCTGGTTCTGCAGCAAAAGCAGCTATATCTTTATAAGCATAAGCAGGTAACCACCATTCAGATGGCGTAAGCCGTCATCTGAGTGGCTTTTATAAAAATATTAAAATGAATAAAGAGGAGATGAAAAGGATGAAGCCATATTATCTATTAGCAATCTTGCCTTTTATCGCCATACTGGGGGGAGCGGCTTTTGTTAATAAAGTGGAGCCGTATGTGTTGGGAATACCATTCTTCCTATTTTGGATTATTATTTGGGCTATTCTTTGTTCCGTAATTATGGTCATTATTTATCGATTAGATCCTATTAATAAGGGGGAGGGAAAATGAATCCAGCACTAATCATTATTTGTTTATTCTTAGTCCTAAGTATTGTTTTAGGTCTCCTCGCTAAACGTGGGAAAGAGATGGGGATGGAGCAATGGGCAGTAGGAGGACGCGGGTTTGGGGGAATATTTGTCTTCTTACTATTAGCGGGTGAAACCTATTCTGTTTTTACGTTATTGGGTACCAGTGGTTTAGCCTTTAATAATGGGGCAGCAGCGTTTTATTTGCTCGCTTTTACAGCTTTAGGAACCATTACATCCTACTGGATTTTACCTCCAATTTGGAGATACGCAAAAGAAAACAATGTCGTCTCTCAATCTCAGTTCTTCTCAAAAAAATATAATAGTAAAGGACTCGGAGTTTTTGTTGCTATTGTAGGGGTAGTTGCATTGATTCCGTATATTACCATTCTATTTAAGTCCATGGGAATTCTCGTTGCTGCTACTTCCTATGGAGCCATTCCTTCAACTGCTGCAATATGGGTAGGGATGATTGCCTTACTGGTTTACGTTATGGCATCGGGAATCCATGGATCCGCTTGGACATCTACCGTTAAAGATTTCTTAATATTCTTTGTTATTCTATTTTTAGGAATTTACCTGCCAATTCATTATCATGGAAGTATTGGAGGACTGTTCCATGCAGTCAATGAAGTAAAACCGCATGCACTTACACTGCCTGCTAAAGGATTAAGTGTACCATGGTTTATTTCCACAGTTGCGATTAGCGCATTTGCCTACTTTATGTGGCCACATAATGCTCCAACCATCTATGCATCGAAAAATGAAAAGGCCTTCCGTTTAAACGCTGTCTTGCTTCCGATTTATGCACTCATGGTGTTATTTGTTTACTTTGTCGGCTTTACCGCAATCGTTGAACTTCCAGGTTTAGAAAAAGGTGATTTTGCTTTATTAGAGCTCTCGATTAAAACGTTTGATCCGTGGTTTGTCGGAATTATCGGGGCAACTGGATTACTAGCAACACTCGTTCCGGGTTCCATGATGTTAATGTCGGCTGCCACCATGATTACCACGAACGTAATTGAACCGTTAAAATCTGATATCTCGGATAAAAGCAAAGCATTTACTGCAAAAGGATTTGTTGTTCTATTATCTATCATTTGTGCCTTCTTTTCGATGAGTGACAGTAATACCTTGGCTACTTTATATTTGACATCTTTCAGTTTGATTACACAAATGGCTCCTTCCTTATATTTAAGTTTAAGGAAGAAAAATAACATTACGAAATATGGTTCTGGAATGGGCATGTTCGTCGGAGTCGCGATTGTTGTCTATGTTACTTTTACGAAAACGACTATGGCTATGCTTTTTCCAACCCTTCCTAGCGCCATTCAAGATTTAAATATTGGAATTGTTGCCCTTGCAGCCAATATTGTGATTATGTTTACAGTGAGTTTTTTTACAAAAAAGACTCTTGTTAGTGACAAAAAAGATGGAGATAATTTAACTTCTGCGGCCAGCTAACACAAGGTAAGATATAATACGGGTATTTATATTTAGTAAAATGCGGCTGACTCAAGGGGCGTTGAAAGACGACTTATTTGAGTCAGTTTTTAATTTGTCTTTAAGGCCCCCGGAATACTCTCGGATAGGGCAGATTTACTCTCGGATAAACCGGCAGTACTCTCGGATAAACGGAAAATACTCTCAGTAGCGCAGAATACTCTCGGTTAGAATAGAAAAACTCTCGGATAAGACAGATTTACTCTCGGATAAACTGGTAATACTCTCAAGAAACATGAGGGCTTTTCAGCAATTTCAGGCGTTTCACATGGACCAGCATGCAGAATGAGGCAGAAGAACCGTCCCTCTGCCTCATTTATTATGTCCAACATATTGAAATGAGTAAATATGGGTTTTTGTTAGCTCAATGGCTTCTTGGATAAATGCTTCTGGAGTTTCTTTGAAGCCATTTTCGATCCAATTCTGGAGGAGTCCATAAAAGCCATAGGCTGTATAGCGTTTAAAATAATCCATATTAACTGGGATATTGTTGATCGTTTCGAAAATAAATTGTTCCTTATAGATTTTTATGATAGTTTGAGGGAACCGAGTATGCAATCCTGGTAGAGTGTCATCGTAGTTGAACAATGTGAAAAAATTCTGATTTTTATAGATGTAAGAAACGATATTAAAAGATGGGGCACCTATCTTGGCTGTAAAAACCTTTTGACCAGGTACATAGGCTTTGCCTACTGAATTTTCTAACCCCTGAAGCATGGATACCAGTAAATCCTCGGCCAATTCAAGTTTATCTGTGTAATGGATATAAAAGGTGCTGCGGTTATAGGCAGCGTGATCAACAATGTCTTTTACTGTAACGGAATGGTACCCTTTTTCTTTTATGAGTTCAATCAGTGCTTGCTTTAAATGTGCTTTTGTTCGATTTTGTCGTTGAGATGTCGTAGTTTGTTCATTATTCATGAATAAACCTCCATTAATATAGACAAATTAAACCTATGTGTCTAAATAGTAGACACTTAATGATATCTTAATGATTGTTAAATGTGAACAAAATAGTACAATTTAATTGTGGACAAAAAAGCACAGATAATAGATATATCTATTATTTTTCTCTAGACTGTGCTAAAGAATTCTTGAATACGAGGAGGATTTAGGATGGGAAAATTACAAGACAAAGTAGCTGTGATTACCGGTGGAGCATCTGGTATTGGAGCAGCAACAGCACGTTTATTCGTTTCAGAAGGAGCCAAAGTGGTTCTTGTTGATTTAAATGAGGAAAAAGGTAAAGCTTTTGAAGCAGAATTGAAAACGCTTAATGCGGAAGCTCTTTTTATAAAAGCAAATATTACGAGTGAAGAAGAGGTTGCCAATATCTTTAAACAAACTGTTGAAACATTTGGCAAAGTGGATGTGGTCTTCAACAATGCGGGTATTGGACGTGTACATCCTTCACATGAGTTAGAATACTCAGAATGGCGCAACACCGTAAATGTTGACTTAGATGGTGTCTTCTTAGTAGCACGTGAATCCATCCGTGAAATGTTAAAAACAGGCGGCGGTGCGATTGTCAATACGGCATCCATGTACGGTTGGGTTGGATCACCAGGTTCAGCAGCTTATAACGCGGCAAAAGGCGGCGTGATTAACTTAACTCGTTCCCTTGCACTTGAATATGCAGAACAAAATATTCGTGTTAATGCATTATGCCCTGGTTTTATCGACACACCAATTATCCCTGAAGAAAGCAAGCAGGCTTTGGCTGCAGTCACACCAATGAAACGTCTGGGGAAAGCAGAAGAAATGGCAAAAGCAGTATTATTCATGGCTTCTGATGATTCTTCATTCATGACTGGTAATAGTTTGACTGTTGATGGCGGGTATACGGCGCAATAATAAATCCTGTGAATTAAGTGTAAATGATGACCTTTCATGGGTATATATCTTTAATGTGAGATAATTTATTTCGAAATATTTTTTTTAAAAAACAAAGGGAGGAAATTTCCATGAGTAATCGTTTTGATGGGAAAGTGGTATTAATTACAGGAGCAGGTTCTGGTTTAGGCCAAGCTTCAGCTTTACAAGTTGCAAAAGAAGGAGCCAAACTTTCGCTTGTAGATTTAAACGCTGCTTCATTAGAAGAAACGAAAAGACAAGTCTTAGAAGTTGCACCAAACGCAGAAGTATTACTGATCACTGCGAATGTGGCAGACGAACAAGCGGTTCAAAATTATGTAAATGAAACAGTTGAGAAATTTGGGAAAATCGATGGTTTCTTCAACAATGCAGGAATCGAAGGAAAACAAAACCTGACAGAGGATTTTGGCATTGATGAATTCCAAAAAGTAGTCGGCGTCAATTTAAATGGTGTGTTTTATGGTATGAAACACGTATTGAAAGTCATGAGAGAACAAGGCTTTGGCTCTATTGTTAATACTGCTTCTGTTGGTGGTATTCGCGGTGTAGGTAACCAATCTGGCTATGCAGCAAGCAAACATGGCGTGGTCGGCTTAACAAGAAACTCTGGAATTGAATACGGTCAATACGGAATCAGCATCAAAGCCATCGCACCAGGCGCCATCATGACACCGATGGTCGAAGGTTCATTAAAACAAATGGATCCAGATAACTGGGAAGAGGTAGGAAAACAATTTGTTCAGCCAAACCCAATGAAACGTTTCGGTAAACCAGAAGAAGTGGGCTATTTAGTGGCATTCCTGCTATCTGACCAAGCCAACTTCATCAACGCAACCGTTATTCCAATTGATGGCGGACAATCTTATAAATACTAAGAAGTGTGGAGATGGTTCTCCTGCTTCAACTAATCTAGCGATAGGCGCATTTCTATAACAAGAAATGCGCCTGTTTTTATTTTTAGAGGAAAGGAACCAGGGGAAACGGGCAAGGTATGCGGTGCAAGGTCTGTTAGGTTTTGGTAAAATTGGTTATGGATGCATTATTTTAAAAAAATACATCCAATGAATGAAAAGGGGTGGGCCTATTGTTAGTGAGAGAAGTGACTGAAGAAGAATACCTAGAAACTATGAAACTATCTGAATACGCATTCCAATATAAGGTTCCAGAGGACAGTATACCGGCTCGGAAAGAAGCATTGAAGAACCACAAAATTTTAGGAATCTGGGATGAGGACAATCTGGCTGCCAAACTACATATTATCCCGTTAAGCGTTTATATGATGGATGCTGAATGGAAAATGGGCGGCATTGCCGGAGTCGCTACCTACCCGGAATACCGAAGAACCGGTTACGTCAAATCACTCATGATCGAATCCTTAAAACAGATGCATGATGATAATCAGATCGTATCTCTTTTACACCCGTTTGATATCGGTTTTTATCGGAAATATGGGTGGGAGATATTAAGTGATAAGAAAAAGGTGACGATTGAAAAAATCAATCTGAAGTTCCTCGAACCACAGCAGGGTTTAATAAAAAGATATTCAAAAGATACCCATAATGAGGAGATAGAAAGGATTTATCAGCAGTTTTGCAGTCAGTATACAGGGATGCTGAAGCGTGAGACCGATTGGTGGAAGCGGAGCGTGTATGATGATCATTCCCAGCTTGCTGTCTATTACCGTTCCGAACACGAGGCTTTGGGTTATATGCTGTATCATGTAAAGGATCAAAAAATGGAGGTGCAGGAGCTCGTTGCACTTGAACATGAAGCTAGAATTGGGCTATGGAATTTTCTCTGCCAGCATGATTCCATGGTTGACACAGTGACGATGGAACTTGCTGGTCATGATCCGTTTCCTTACTTTCTGCCGCAGCCGAATGTGGAACAGAAGGTAACGCCTTATTTTATGGCAAGGGTCGTGGATGCTGAGGAATGCTTAAAGAGATTTCCGTTCCTGCATGAAAATGAGTCCCTATTCCTGCATCTCGAAGATTCACACGCACCATGGAATAATGGCAGCTACCTGCTCGGTAACGGAGAAATAAAGATGTTTAAAGAAAAAACAGGCAGCCAATGTGTCCATCCCCCTAAAAAAGGGATTCAACTCAACATCAATTCCCTATCAGCCATCCTATTTGGCTACAAAAGGCCAAGGGAACTTTATGAAATGGGCTACTTAAAAGGCTCCAAGAATGAGATTGAACTTTTTGAAAAGAAAGTCTCGCCAATCAAATCAGCATTTTTTGATTTCTTTTGATGCATGGGGACGGTTCTTATGCATCATTTTTAGTCGTCTTCAGTCCGTGCTCCGAAGACGGAACCTGAATCAGCACCTCAGAATGAGACAAGAGAACCGTCCGAGACCACTGAAAAACATTTCCAAATAAGTGGAAATGAGATGTATTTTTCTGAATAAATAAATAAAAAAGCC
>NZ_JBHSHV010000017.1:0-57614 GCF_042653105.1 Neobacillus sp. GCM10023253 | reverse complement strand
TTTGGCATGCTTATTTTTAGAATACCACACAATAAAAAGATATTTAAATGAAAAATGTTGACAAACTATTAGCTGGTTTATTTACCCCGAAACTAGTTCCATTCTACATTTAAGCGAAAAATCTCCGGTTATTTTACTTCTGCTGGTTACTTAATTAAGAATTTATTTGAAATATACAGTGAAGATTGCGAAGGGTTTCGCTTAAACCACGTACGGAGAGGTTATTGAAACAGTAAAGTTGATGATAAGAGTATAAAACTAATACCATTTTGTTAAAAATGAAAATTGACTCGACACCAATTAGTGTCCTATAATCAAGACACCATTTAGTGTCTAATTATAAGGTGGGGTGATTTTGAACGAGAAAAATCATCAGCGTGATGTTTATGCAGCCATCGCTGACCCAACAAGACGTAAATTGCTACGTTTGTTGGCAGATTCAGAAGAGTTACCTCTTCACCAATTAACCGGTCAATTTCAAATGGGCCGTACTGCTGTTTCCAAACATTTGGCTATCCTTAAGGAAGCTGGTCTAGTTGCTGAGCGCAAGGTTGGTAGAGAAACAAGGTATCGACTAAATGCAGCTCCCCTACAGGAAATTAAAGATTGGGTATCCTTTTACGAGAAGTTTTGGAAGGAAAACGTGACACTTTTAAAAAATTTATTAGATGAGAAATAAATAATTGGCTGATTCATCATGAGATTTTCAGTTTACAAGTTCAATCAATAAGTTGTAAAACATCTCCTTCCTGAGGCTATATTAATGTGTATGACAGGGAAATAGCCTTATAAAACAGATTACTTAATGGTATTTATTGCTCTCAAGTGATCTGTTTTTACACGTATGCCGGCTGATTTCGGGATTGGAAATTCTGCTATATTCCATCTGCTTTGCGGGTGGTAACAGCTTAGCTGGTACTACCCTATTCAAAAAAAGACAATCAATTTCTTGAGAACGGTGAACCCGTTCTGACTAAATCACCTTTTGCAGCACTACATCGATAAGGATCTTAATACAAGTAAAGGAAGTTATCTTATGACCCAAGAATATATAGAAATCCGCGGCGCACGGGAAAATAACCTTAAAGATGTATCTTTGCGCATTCCCAAGCGCAAAATCACTATTTTTACCGGCGTATCCGGTTCCGGCAAATCGTCCATCGTGTTCGATACGATCGCCGCCGAATCCCAGCGTCTGCTGAACGAAAACTTCAGTACGTTCGTCCGCACCTTTCTGCCGCGAGTTCCGCAGCCGGATGCAGACGCAATTGAAAATCTAAGCATGGCGGTGATCGTCGACCAGAAACGCTTGGGCGGCGGTTCCCATTCCACGATGGGCACGGTTACCGATATCTCGCCGCTTCTCCGTCTTCTCTTCTCGCGTGTGGGTCAGCCCTATGTTGGGCCTGCGCAAAGTTTCTCGTTCAACGATCCGCAAGGTATGTGTCCGGAATGCAACGGGACCGGCCGCAGGATGTGCGTTGACATGAGTAAGGCGCTGGACATGTCAAAGTCGTTGAATGAAGGGGGAATCCTGCTGCCGGGCTATGGAGTGAACAGCATGGAATTGAACATGCTCGAGCAGTTGGACTTTAATCTCGATAAGAAGTTGAGTGATTATTCGGAGGAGGAACTGGAACAGCTGCTGTATAGCAAGGCGAGGAAAGTGCCGACGAATTTCGGCGGGAAGACAGTGAATATTACTGTAGAAGGCGTCATCGAGAAGTTCACCAACAAGTACATCAAAAAGGACCTGAAGGCGTATTCCGATCGCACACAACAAACGGTTGCACCGTACATCTCCGAGGGTCCCTGCCCAAGCTGCCACGGTGCGAGACTCAGTCAGGCTGCGCTTAACTGCAGAATCAATGGACTAAACATTGCGGAAATGTCCTCCATGGAGGTCGGGCAGCTCATCCGCGTCATTCGGGAGATTGACAACCCTGCAGCAGCGCCAGTCGTCAAGTCGCTGACGGAGCGGCTTAAGCATCTGGTGGATATCGGGCTTGACTACTTGACGCTCGACCGTGAGACAGATACATTGTCCGGCGGCGAATCGCAGCGCGTCAAGATGGTGAAGCACCTGAGCGGAAGCCTGGTGGATGTCACTTACATCTTTGACGAGCCCAGCGTTGGCTTGCACCCCCGTGATGTACACCGGTTAAATGTGCTGCTTCAGAAGCTGCGCGACAAGGGCAATACCGTGATTGTTGTCGAGCATGATCCCGATGTAATCAAGGTGGCAGATCATATCGTTGATGTCGGGCCACTTGCTGGCAGCCACGGCGGTACCATCGTGTATGAAGGAAGCTACCACGGCCTGCTGGAGGCAGATACACTGACAGGCAACTATATGAAGCGTCCTCTCGTGCTGAAGCAAGACCCTCGGCAGCCATCCGGCAAGCTGTCCGTTCAGGCTGCCACGCTGCACAACCTGCGGAATGTAAGTGTAGATATTCCAACCGGAGTACTGACTGTAGTTACGGGTGTTGCCGGTTCGGGCAAGAGTACGCTAATTAACGAAGTGTTCCTCAAGAACCATCCGGATGCGATTGTCATCGACCAATCGGCGATTGGGGTGTCAACACGCTCGAATCCCGCGACCTACACAGGCATTATGGATGATGTGCGCAAGGCATTTGCTTCCGCAAACAAGGTCAACCCAGGTTTGTTCAGCTTCAACTCCAAGGGTGCTTGCGAGAACTGCCACGGGCTGGGCGTTGTGTCTATAGACCTTGCCTACCTCGATAGCGTGGAGGTGCCATGTGAAGTATGCGGAGGAAGAAGGTTCAAGGAAGAGGTGCTCGAGTACAAGATGAACGGCAAGTCAATTGCAGATGTGCTGGAGATGACTGTAGAGCAGGCATTGGATTTTTTCCAGCTAAAAGAGGTTGTCAAGAAGCTTCAGGCGATGAGTGATGTGGGGCTGAACTATCTTACACTCGGCCAGCCGCTCAGCACGCTCTCGGGCGGGGAATGCCAGCGCGTCAAGCTGGCAAGCGAGCTGCATAAGAAAGGCAGCATCTACGTGATGGACGAGCCGACGACCGGTCTACATATGTCAGATATCGGTCACCTTCTGGGAATCATGAACCGCCTCGTGAATGCCGGCAATACGGTGGTCGTCATCGAGCACAACCTCGATGTGATCAGCCAAGCGGATTGGATCATCGATATGGGACCGGAAGGCGGCAGCAAGGGCGGCCAGGTGGTGTTTGAGGGCACACCTGCACAGATCATCAATAAGGATCAGTCGATCACGGGAAGGTTCTTGATAGAACAAATTAAAAGTTAACTAATAAGGATCCTCAACCATGGCTGCCAGAAATATTGGCAGCCTGTTTCTGGCAATTAACCGATGTATGTTTTGGCAGTATGTTTATTGATCTTTATGAATCATTACTTAATCGCAAACCTGTTTAAGCACTAATATTTATTCATATTTGCAAAAAGATGCTTACTGCACTAACGGGGCAGTTTAGTTTAAGTATATTTCTTCACCAATTTAAATGAAAAAGCCGGTTTCCCAACTACGGAACTCGGCGGGTTAAGAAGTCTTTCCACTTTCAAGAAAGGTGGGGTGTACTAAACCTTGCTCTTAAAATTAGGTTATTTCTATCCACTTACATTATTGGGTCTTGGATACGTTTATAAATTACATCAGGAACTTCTTGAAGTGAATCTACTGTTATAAAAATACTACTATGCTCAACGTTAACTTCAACCAGGTTATATTTCCAATCACTTTCTGCTGGAATGTATATTGCATGGATTCCCGTTTCCAGTNTAATGAATTTCCAACCATCCATGTTACATTAGGGTCAGCCTTAATGGTTTTTAAAATATCGGATAGAGCTGTTGTATCCTTATGTTCCGAAATAAAAATGCGATGTTCAAAATATGTAGTCAATTCTAACTGGGTAATTTTTCTGTGTTGATTAGCCTCATCTCCTCCTGTATGCAAATATAATTCATGTCCCTCTTCTTTTAAACGTTGTAGAGTTTCATTCATATATGGAATAGGTTCAACAGGAATCTCGAATACCTTAAAACCCAACTCCCTTAAATATTGGATTTCATCTTTTTTCTTTTCCCTCCCAGTTAAGTCACAATAGTATTTATAAGTACCAACAAATGACTCAGGAAACCGATCTGACTTTAGTCCGTGCTCACTAATCGCTGCAACATCAAGTTGAAACTGCTTCTGTTTTATATCTTCCTCGGTAATCGGTTCAAACCACGCCATCATTTGGTCAGCGAACTCGTCTATTACTAGGTTAAAATATCTATTACAGTATGATAATGTATCATCAAGGTTAAATAAGATGTTTTGTTTTTGCATTTTTAACTCCTTTTCAAGTATATAACTTCGACTATTGTTCCACTTTGACTAAGTTAATATTACTAAGATAAGTAAGCAGAATGTCAGAGTTATTCAACTATTATTAATGGCAAAATCAAAGTGGTTGGTCAGAGAATATTCTTGTTCACAAAACGGATGTAGTATTCTGAAAATTCACCACAACAGGAACAAATGTTTGTTAAAATAAAGTAAACGACAAAGGGGGAGTTTGATGAGTAATATAATGCTTCGGAATGTGATTGAGGATGATCTTCCTATTTTTTTCAAGCATCAACAGAACCATGAAGCGAACCATATGGCTGCCTTTACGAGCAAAGACCCCAGTGATTGTGATGGCTTCACTACACACTGGAACAAAATTCTTACGGATAAGGGAATTATAAAGCAGACGATTATTGTCGAAAAGAATGTGGTTGGGCATATTTCATGTTTCGAGCAGTTCGGAGAACCAGAAGTTAGCTATTGGATTGGAAAGGAATATTGGGGAAAAGGAATCGCAACAAAAGCTTTACGGGAATTTCTAAAGCACATTACAATTCGTCCCCTTTATGCTCGTGCTGCGAAAGACAATGTCGGCTCTCTTAAGGTTCTAGAGAAATGTGGATTCACGATTACTGGTGAGGACAGTGGGTTTTCTAATGCACGTTGCGAAGATGTAGAGGAGTTTATTCTTACCCTCAATTAAAAAAATCTAAAAATAAAGTATGTATTACGTTATAGGGCGCAATTCTGCAGCAAGAATTGTGCTCTTTCTTTGGTTATGGCCAAAATGTTAAGGCTTATTGAGCTAAAGAGGCAGCGTTCCTGTATTGAATGAACTTTAAAAGGATAAGTTTGTGAAGAATTACACTTAAACAAACGGGTGCTTTCATTAAATAAAGGGTTGCGGTAGCCCTTCTGCTTTTTCGCAATAATTACAGCTTGTATTTGAATTGTTTATGCATTTTTTTATCTTTGCTGAAAATAATAAGTTCAGGGTGATAAAATGGCAACTGCTAAAATCGGGGACAATATTTCTTTTAAGCGTGAAGGAAAAAGCTATGAAGGAATTGTTACGGTTGTAAGAGAAAATTCTGTTATTGTTAAGTACGGACACAATAAAGAAAAAGACGAACCAATTACAACCATAGTCAATCATAAAAATTATAAAATTACTAAGTCAACTTAGTGAAAAAATACACTTAAAGTAACTGGTGCGTTTGTGGAAGCTCATTAGCCTAATTTCTCGTTAAAAACATGGAGGAATTAGGCTTTTTTATCACGTTGATATTAAAAGGAAGATGTCAAAAACACTTCACAAGGTAGCTACAAAGGAACTTGGTACTTATTGTGTAATATAATTAGAATCTTATTGAACAAAATGCACTGCTTTATGCAGTACATTTTAGACTGTAATTTTAAGTTTTGCGATAGGAAACGGAACCCGTTACAAATCGGATGTCTTCTTTTTTGGATGGGCGTTTAAGAATCAATTACTGCCAAGCCAATAACATTTCCGAATTCTATACGCTCAAACTTTCCAGGCTGCACCTCAATACGAAGCTGGTGCGTAATTGAATCAACGTAATGAACATGCCCTGAAAAATCCTCTGTAAATCCTTCGTTCCATACCGTAAACCTTACAGCTAAGTTATTTTCCATTGCGTAACATATCCGTTGGTCAAACTCTTCTGACTGATTCTCGTCGATTAACGGTTTAGGTAGACGCTCTTGATCCTTAAACATCGAACGTTGCATTTCAAAGGCTAACGGTAAAAATGATGCTGGTTGCCATTTAAGTTTCCCTCGGTCACGTATTGCCAATTTGGTCATCCCCTTCGTTATAATTATACAAGAACAAATGTTCTGTGTTAATAATAAGAAGAAGTTATTTATTTTTAATAACTACAACCACATTGACCGAAATTGCCAATTGGCAAGCTTAAACGTTTGTTTAGGTTGGACTTGGGCAACAATTTGTTGAAATCCATCAAACTAAGCCAATGGGGATGGTTTTAAACCAAACTGTCTCTGTATCCAGGGGCGAACAGCGAAGGTTTTGTTCATAATCAAGGTTCTTTTTTAAATTAAAAAGCCAACTGCCCAGTATAAAAAGGTAGTTGGCTTCAGTCATGTTGGGATTACCAAAGGGCGGTATGATGATCACCCCTTCATTCGCTCAGGTAGGCTCTGTATCGACTGGACGACTAGATCAAGCTTGGATTCTATTCGATATAGAAGATATAGGGTCACAACGATTGGGAAGCCGACCTCATTGATAAATGAGATGATTTGTTCCACGGCACATTCTCTCCTTTCCGAATCATATTTTAAAAGAGGCCGGTTTCGTAAAAGAATCCGGCCTCTCCCTTAGAACATATCGATATGACCAAATTCCCATACAAATTCGATATCTGATAACCTATTAAACAATTTCATACTCCACTACATTGCGGTCGATCACTCTTGCACCTTTTGCTTCAACATATCTGCCGCTGGCCGATGTAAATACATCCGCAGCAATGATCTGTTCCATCGATTGTTTAACAGCAGCCTCATCAACCGGCTCCTTCGGATTATCCACCGCAATGCGGGCGGTCTTACCAAACTCCGTACCAAACATTAATTCCAATGTTTTTGCCATCTCTGTTCACCTCCTTTCTTTGAGGCATGGGGACGGT
Organism: Neobacillus sp. GCM10023253; assembly: GCF_042653105.1. Classification (NCBI taxonomy): domain Bacteria; kingdom Bacillati; phylum Bacillota; class Bacilli; order Caryophanales; family Bacillaceae; genus Neobacillus; species Neobacillus sp. GCM10023253. The sequence goes on along the minus strand of NZ_JBHSHV010000017.1, from coordinate 50,591 downwards.
TCTTTTGCCTCACTTTTTTTGCTGATTACCTCCTTGTTAGGTTTAGTTTGAAGGCTTCCTGAATTAATGGCCTTAGCCATTTGATGCACTAGAACCGTCCCTTTGCATCACGAGAATCACCCCTTAGCTTCCGTTAGGCAGTAAGTTCAGTACTGTCGCTACGTTCGACCTTGTTTAGCGGGTCATTGCATAAAGCTGAGATGGCGGTTGCCACCTGGAATAACTGGTCAACAGTCGATTCCATTTTGATGTTGCTAAATGTTTTTGTTTTTAAAACAGGGTTCCCCTGCTCATCCAGGTCCACCTGGAATGCCAGTCGAAGCTTTGAACCTTCTAATAATGCTTGTGCCATTGTCTCTCACCTCCTTTCACCCTTTATTTATGGTTTTTGGAGGGAAAAGGACAGGGTGGGAAATATTTTTTTGGAAGTCAGCGGGGAGTGCTAACGAACAATCGGGAATTCAAAGCGGGTGATAGAAATTACCCAAGATATTGGTCGATAAACCATCAAACACTGGGATCGTACTGTCTGAATATCCCCGGTTGTTATATGCTGACTCGTTGTCCTTACATTCCATTTCATTTAAATCCTCATTTAATAGATTTCTTTGTTTTTGGAAGACAATTTCATAAAAATAGGCAAGCGGATTTTTTTGAAGTAGCAGGAATCGTATTAATAGACAAATCTCTTATATGAAAAAGTTCAAAAGTAACAGATTCAGCTTTATGTTTTGAGGAATCGTTAAGCATATGGGGGTTATAAGGTTAATGGAAAACCTAGGTATGCTGCCTGTTCATGAAGAAGTCATGTCTGACAAAAGATCGAGAGAGTTTTTATATAGGGATTTTTATAATAAGGTCCAAAGAAGTGAACTTACATTTATGGCTTCTATTGATGAAAAACAGCTTAAGATGGTTCAAAAATGTTTTTGGCAATTAAAAAATACTGTTTATGGCAATATGTTTTATGAATGTAAAAAGCCTAAATTGAACAAGTTGTGTATATAAACTTGCATAATTTAGGCTTATTAATTTTATTTGTTATTGTGGTAAAGGCTACCCTATAGTTGAAGAAGGACGATAACCAATTTAATGGCTATCGTCCTGTTTTCCTTTCTACTTAACAGTATCATCTATAAATTGTTTACGATAGGAAACGGAACCAGATATATTTTGAGATGTTTGTTTTATTGTTTCATTTCATCTAACCTCATTTTTGTAGCGATTTCAGCATCTTTTTAGTGGGTCTGAACTTCCACAAGTTTTGGATTTAATTTACCCGTTTTCTTATTCTTATACAGCGGGGGTTGCTTCAGCAGCCTTACTCCACTGAGCCTCCTATAAAGAAACAGAAAATAGCAAATAAAAAAGAAGATGAACACTACATTTTGTAGAGATCCATCTTCTTTTTCGTTTGAAGGGGCGTTTGTCAACAGCCCCTAAAGCTGTTCATTTTTGTGTGTACCATCTTAAATCTTAATATCAATCTTTGCATTTTGCTTTAACTCTTCAACCTGCTTAGCGAGTGATTCCTGCTGTTTTTGCTGTTGAAGAGATTGTTGAATTTGCTGTTTTACGTCTTCAAGCTTTGGAACTTCTTGTCCAGTACTCTTCCCTTGTTCCGCATATTGATCATAAGCTTTTTGAATTTCTTCATCGGTTACTTTATCAGCCGGCACTTCTTTCTCAACATACTGATTTAGTATAATATCGTCACCAATTTGAGTTTTAAGTGTTTTCATATCCATGCCGGATTTTTGAAGAGCGGCTTCGAATTCTTTATTTGTTTTAAACCGTTTTTTGACTTCATCCAGTCGCTTATTAATAGCTGCCTCTGTGACTTTAAAGTTTTTTTTATCTGCCTCTTGAAGAAGAAGAGTTTGTCCGACTAGGCTGTCAATGGTTTGGTTTTTCACTTGCTTCGCAGCTTCTTTTGAAGTCGGATCTTGTCCCATTTGCTGCATTTGTCCTTGTATCGTTGCTAAAGCGCTATTATAGTCGCTTCCTAAAATTTTTTTATTATTCACGATGGCAACAGTCTTCTTTTCATCTATTTGCTGTGCTTTTAATTTCTTTTGCATTTCTTCCATTTGCTTTTGCTGTTCCTTCTGCTGATCGGTTACCGATGTTTTTGCTTTTTCGTCATTTTTAGCTTTACTTTCTTCATTTCCACCGCATGCAGCTAGAACAACAGCCATTAGAACAGTTATTACTGCAAACATCATTTTTTTCATAATCGAGCTCCTTCCATAAGCCAGAAGTATAAATTTCCAAAAAAAAATCATCTTGTGCGCATTATAAAGTTAATTTTACGAAAAAGAAACCGTATCGCGCTTTTTTAATATTTATAACAGGATTGAAACATTTAATACTTTTATGGAATTACCGGATTAGGAATTCTCCCTGTGATGATTTTCTCCTCCAGAGCTGAAGAAGCAGAAACATAAAGACTGGCGGAAGCCGCAGAATGCGTTACCTCAGCTATCAAATAGACAGTAAAAGAATAGTGGAGAATTCAAGTCATTACATTCACCATGATCAACCGAAGATTGTGATTGATAGCGTAATGGAGATAGTGGAGAAAACAGGATAAATCTGTAAACCTTTTTATATAACAAAAAACTCCCCTTGCAGCATCTAACCCTCAAAAGTGGTATCATAATGGCTAGTAAAAGGTAGAGGAGGGTTATCTTGAAAAAGCTTATAAAAGTTGTAGCAGCCATTATTGAAAACGAACAACAAGAAATTCTATGTGCGCTAAGATCTCCAGAGATGTCTATTCCAAATATGTGGGAGTTTCCTGGTGGAAAAGTGGAAGCAAATGAGGATATTTATTCAGCCCTAAAAAGAGAAATTGATGAAGAACTGGGATGTAAGATTGAGACATTTAATGAAGTTTTTAATGATAACACCCATGAATACGAAACATTCATTATTAATTTAATATCAATTAAGTGTAGAGTTATTGGAGGAACACCAACACCAAGTGAGCATTCAAATTTGATCTGGTTAAAACGAGAAAACTTAGATTCACTCAAATGGGCTCCGGCGGATGTTCCGGCAGTAGAGCAATTAATCCAAGAAAAATAGTCTTCTCGAAATGAGAAGACTACACTCTTTTTGTAAACTCAGTATATAACGGTGCTGGAACTTCATTCTCTAATTCCATAATGACAGTAATAGGCTTATCCCCTTCGAAGGAAATTGAATCCCCTTTTCCAATATAAATATACGGTTCAGTTTTTCCATCGATCTCTCTATATTTACGAATAAATAAGTGGAGATTTACGCCGCGCTGCTTATTATAGATAATATTCTTACCTCTTTCGGACTGCTGGGTAGTGCTATTCACCGACTGCCATTGGAACTCATAAGGGCTAATAAATTTATCCTTGTAGTTAATACTTTCCTTTACATCCTCTTCTTTATGTAAGTCGATGAAAAGGAAATACTCGTTCCCATTTGCCAGTAAACCTGAGCCCCTGAAAGAACTATGGATTTTTCGATAATTCGATAGTAAGGCAGCATCTACCATTTGATATTGTTCATATAGTTTAAAGTGCGGAACTCCGTAATATTCACCTTTGAATTCCTTCTCGTAACGAAAAATTCCATAGGTGATGATATCTTCAATATACTTCCTGTATTCTTCATTTTCTAAGACCTTTTTAAAAAGAGGTGTTTTGACTAGTTTACCATCGCTATATTGCACCAGCTTAGGCTTATTTTTAATCTGACCACTATCATAGTAATCTTGATTTAAGGTCTCAAAAGCATGCAAAATACTATCATCATCGACATCCTGGATCATCTTTAGAATTTGATACTTCGCTGTTGCCAGGTCAATTTCCTCGTGCTCTAACAAATATCGAATGATGACAAATTCATAAATCCTCTTTAGAGGAAGCTTAATTGATAATTCCTTGAGTACTCCCTCAAAAGACTCGTTCAGCAGCAGATTTTTTAAGTGGTCATCCTTCTCAACTTTGGCAACAAAGGATAGATAGTTTTTCTCCCGATCTATAAATTTCACCGGATCAGGTGCTCCATCGTATTTCAGATAATCCAACAGTAGATAAGGAATCCGCCCCTGATTAAGCTTCTTAAATTCCAAATACTCTTCCTTCAAGTACTTCATTGAATTAAAGTTTTCTTTATCAATCTGAGCCAAAATCCTTTCCTCAGAGATCTTGTCCATTTGAATATGAGTACACCCAGGAATATTGGCAAATCCAGTGGCAACTGCTACTTTTAAACTTTCTTTATCATAGTAGCGACTCCCATTTAACGCCAAGGCAATCAGAAATGTTTTATTATGGTTTCCGATAAAATCAAGAACTGTCAGGAATTCCTTACTACCATGCTTTCGTAATCCCCTACCAAGCTGTTGAATAAAGACAATGGGAGAGTTTGTTGGTCTTAACATTAGGACCGTATTAACAGAAGGAATATCGACACCCTCATTAAAAATATCGACTGTAAAAATAAATTCTAATTCATCATTGTCATTCTCTAATCGATTAATATATCGCTCACGGGTTTCAGGTGAATCCGCACCATACAGACAAACACTTTTATAGCCCCGTTTATTAAATTCACTAGCCATATACTGTGCATGTTCGATGCTGACACAGAACCCTAAGCCTTTTCTCTTATCACCATCATGACCATAGAAGTCCATCTTTTCGATGATAAAATCAACCCGTTCATTGACCTTCAACCTCTTGGTAATCTCGGTGATATCATCAATATCTACATCGCTTAAATCGATGCCTTCAATATCGGTAATCCCAAAATAGTGAAACGGAATAACCAGTTCATCCTCTAATGCTTCGTGCAGTCGTACCTCTAAAGCCACATTATTATCAAACAGATCAAACACATTGTACCCATCACTACGTTCGGGAGTGGCTGTCATCCCCAATATAAACTTTGGCTCAAAATAGTTTAAGACAGACTGATAAGTTGGACTAGTGGCATGATGGGCCTCATCAATGATTAAATAATCGAATTCATCCTTCTCAAATTCCTCATAGCATTTAGAAATAGTTTGGATCGTTGCAAACACATAATCTACATGTTTCTGTTTATGATTACCTGTAAGTAATCCAAAGGTGATGCCATCATTAGGAAGCAGCATTTCAAAGGTATCTTTTGCTTTTTTCAAGATCTCTTCTCTATGTACGATGAACAGGAGTTTCCTTGGCTTAAAACTCTTTACATCAAATGCCGACATATAGGTTTTACCTGTTCCGGTAGCTGCAATGACCAGGGCCTTTTTCTCGCCAAAGCTTCTCAGTCTCTCCAAATTTTCTGTTGCTCGCTTTTGCATTCGATTGGGAACAATATATTGTTTGTTTTCATAAATCATTTGATGAGTTCTTTGAGTCTGCTTAAAGCTCGCCAAAAATTCCTCATATCGATTGATAAAATCCTGGTCAGCATCATTACTCATATTCCATAGATAATCGTATTCCTTCAAGACATCTTGAATAAACCGACCATTCTCTTTCGTAATGATCTCAACATTCCATTCAATATTACTTTTTAGAGCACTTTGTGTGATATTAGATGAACCGATTATCACCTTATAGCTATCTCGGTATTCAAATATGTATGCCTTGGTATGGAAACCAATCTCTTTATCGGTAACAAACACCTTCAACTCAACGTTATGAAATTCTTTGATTTTCTCTAAAGCCTTAGCATCAGTGAAATTTAGATAGGTAGAAGTGATAATCTTACCTTTGATTCCCTTTTTCTCTGCTTCCTTTAACGGATCCAGCAGCAGCTGCAGCCCACTAAAATTAATGAACGCTACACTAAAATAAAACCGCTCACACTCGTTCATCGACTTCACTAGTTCTCTTAATAAATTGCCCTTATCTGAATTAACAATCAGTTTCTTTTCAGTCGCTTCCATTTCAATTTCCCCTGTACTTTCTGATACTGTTATAAATTGGATATATCAAAATTGTACAATATAATTGGGGAAATAAAAAGATCCTCTATTTTTGGGGGAATAGAGGATTTTAAATTGATTTATTTTTATAATGATGATTATTTTCTGTAACCCGTATTTTTTTAGATTTGTTTACGCACTCCACATGGGTTGGGAAGTGATGGCAGATAAATATTGATGTAGTGGTGTTTACCTTACACTTTTTAATTAATAATCATTTTACCATTTGAAATATGTAGGAATAGATCCTAATATTCTTCATTAAAATATTCCGTTTGTTCATTCTTCTCTATAGACGTTATTTTTTCAACTGTCCATCCCCATTCGTTTCTATTCTTGTTGAACCTTCTCTTCTTGATATAATCCACCTTGTCATAATTTTGAATTTTATGTTCCTCAACCAATTTAGGAGAGATAAATGCATCATCTACAAATGCAAATGGATTAATGTATTCTTTGTCAACATGGCCGACCCCGGTTTGAACAAAATTAGATAGAAATGTTTCATCCCCCGGTGCAACCTTATAAATCTTAAATAAATCTTTTTTCTTATTATCTTCAAACATTCTTACTTTTAAAGCTTCATCGGCTATCCAGTGATGAGCCTCTTTAATGGAATCCATGTAGAAATACCCTGCTTTTATAGGTGAAAGGTTGCTATCTCCAAGGTATGCAAAATTAATCACACCTCTATTTTTGTTAATATATGTAACAAAAATAGAGGTAAACGGAAGCGTTCGATACAGAATTTCTTCAGCTTTGTCAGCGTATTTTTTCAAGTCATCTCTACTTTCAGCCGACTTTGCTTCAATATACCAACTTTCATTTTTCCATCCTTCAAGTTGCTGAGATATTTTTCCCCACTTCTTCATACGAGTAGAAATTAATTCATCCAATTCATATTTCGCATTTGAAAACATCTTTTTACTTACAAGAATAGGAATGATCTTTTCTTGCAATCCGACAATCATATCAGGTTTTGACTTACAAAGTAATCCTGCACATAAGCAATTGAATTTTTCCTCATCATTTACAAGTTCACTAATTAGATCCCAAACCCAAAAATCCTTGCTTTTCATTCTTGCAAATGCAGTAACTGTTTCTAGAGCCTCATCTTTCCTGTTCACTTTCATCAATAATTTCGCTTTATAATACGGGAGCCATTCAAAAGAAGGATTACTTTGTATTTGAGTATTCAGCACGTCGATAAATGAATTAATCCTTTGTTCCGTTGCCATAGAAATATCCAATGATAACAGTTTTTTCGCATAAAAATTCAATACATCTTCTGCCAATGACCTAACTTCTACATTCTCACCTTTATCATTAGTAAAATTAGTCTTTTTATAATCTCCTTTGTCAAACCAACCGAATCCAATAGTGTCCATAAATTTAAGATAGTTTGTATTGTTTAATTTGGTTTGAAGTTCTTTTATAAGTAAACGCGAAGCTGAAGTTTCATCATTAACATAAAACCCTCTGTTCTCAATAAACTTCGCTTCATTCCCACAAAACCTCAACAACTGTGGAAAAACTTTATTAGCAAACTGCTCTCCTTGCATCACAACCCGTCGAATGGACCAAAGGATTGAATTTACTAACGTTTTCTTGAAATCGTTAGCAGTAAAACTACTGAAAGGATTGCTATCGAAAGTAATAACCGCATTATTGTTAAGAATCACTAAATTGTGTATATAATTGTCAATGTTCCCTTCAGAAGTCTTCAAATAATCATACATGATCCAGCCAAAAGTGATTACTGCATCCTCATCGTCTTGATTTGCTTGAAGATACGGAAGGAGTGCAATGAATGCCTCTTTTCGCTTCCCTGTTTTTCTCAGTTGCTTTGCTTCTTCAATTGGGTCTGGGTCCAGTTTTCCACCGTTCCTAGCAATTTTCTCAAACAACTTATCTAATTTGCTTAATATTTCCGTTATTTCCGAATACTCCTTTTTAAGTTTTAATTGCTGCACGAAATAATTACGATCGATGCGATTATATGCGTAATCTTGCAACAAATTGAATTTCACAAAGTACTTGGAACAAATTTGGTACAAGTCATCTTTAAAATTTTTGGTTGTGTACATTCTGTTCACTTCCTTTAGTCAAAAACATAGATTTCTTTTATCAATCCAACAATTTCTGAGAAAAGTTCCTTATTTCCATCAATGTAATAGAATTTAGAAATCATGCCATCACCGGTATACCAAAGTTGGATACGTACCTTATTCTCTTGATTTGAAAAATTTAATACCAAATTCCAATCATGAAAGTCCAAAACTCTCATTTGAATATCATGATTTTCTAAGATAGCAGCAAACTCTTGCAAAAACGATTGCATTACTCCACTAGGAAGATCCTTTGAAACTGGTTTTAATAAAGACAATATAAGTGCAAAATCCTGCTGTTCACCTGACTTTAACCTTGGTATCTTCATTTCTCCTCTCCCATTGTAATCGAAGAACAATTCAATTTTTTTGTCATTCATCTCCAAAGTGACAATCTCTAAAAAATTTTTTGAAGCTATATTTGAGATAGTCGCCACACCTGACAGCTGGGTTTCCAAATAGTTTTGAAGCTGTTCGGAAAAAGTTTGGCCCCCATTGGAGAGCGATAAAATGATGTTACTTTTATTTGGAGCTGTTATGGTTGTCGACTCACTAAATTCCGTCTTCAAGAAAGGAGAGATTGGTTTCCAATTGACCAGTTGAACATTATTTAATCCACTCGATATCCCAGTATAGATCCATTTGAAATATCCCTTATTCGTTTTACCTCGGTTTTCATCTTGATTTGTATTAAAAAACACCGTTTCAAAAGAATAAGCCATTGCCTTATTCACCGTCATCGCCCAGCCAAACTTTACTCTCGCTGCATTTAAAAGCTTAAAATATTCGCTAGTTGGCACTTTTAATTTTGTCAGTACCCGATCTCTGTACGCCTTTTCAAAACGAGTCAACTTCCGTTTGTCTTTGGAATCTCTATAAATTTCTTTCCCATCTTTTTTGGATGTAATATATTGATCAGGATGCTGTAACATTTCTTGGTATTCCACACTTCTTTCAAAAGGTTCTTTATCAAAAACCTCCTTTTCATAACTCGATAATACGATTTGATAGGCAATAATCTCTTTTGTTTCCAGCTCATTCTTTATAGCTTTCAAGTAATTATCGAATACAAGAGTTTCAATAATACTTCCATCCTGAAGCTTTATTTGGCAAGGAATAAATCTTAATATTACTTTTTCGTCTTTAACGACCACAGCTTTTTCGATTATATGATCATGATCTACAGTGATAACTTCGCCAAAATAACCGTTGTCCACCCTTTTAGGTTCAACAAATGAAAAAGGTTGTTCATTATTATCAAATGGCGATAAATCATTTTCCACCAATCTTGGTCCATAAGCTTGAATCGTTGAATTAAAAACAATGTAATCCCTTGCCCCTATTTCTCCGCTATTTTTAATTAATTGCTTCTTTATCCAAGTATTCACTTGATTTGCTTGCTTATTGGAAAAAACAAGTATCTTACTGCTGGTTGGATTTAACCAGGTTTCCTTCAATATATTGGTTTGATTTTTCTTTTCGCAGATGGTAATCTCTTCGCTAGAGTATATAAATAACTCATTATACCGTTCTTCCCGTATATTCTTTGCAATCTTATTACAAACTTTAATGATTTCAGAATCTCCGTTATGATCCGGCAGCTCTGTATTCCCTATTTCTGAAAAGATACCTTTTAGATCAAGAAGCGCTTTTAAGTATTCTGGATTAAGTGCATTTTCAGTGTTCGACCCATAACTCAGCTTATTTTTGTCTCCAATGAAAATAACCTTTCTCTCGGGATTGGACTCCAAATCGATATAATTTAGGACATCATCTAATAAATGCCCTGAACCAAATTGCAGCAAATCTGTATCGAAATCCGAATTAGTAATCAGCTGACTATCATCGATAATATACAGGGCTTTAGCTTGATCATGGATTTCATCATGTCCTTTTATAGGAATTGTCTTTTTGTAAAATTCATCTATTGTTTCACCCTTGAAATCAAATACTGTATTAAATAGTGAATCGACTTCTTCTAGTTCTGGATTGTTCCTCAGCATCTTCCTTCTCAATCGATTAGAGTAAGCAAATACTGAGGCATCAGTAAAACCTAAATCGAAAGCCATTTCTCGAATATCAGGAATTAGCGCAGTTTTGCCACTTCTCGTATTACCTGTTAAGGTCATAATTTTGCTATCAGATATTAGAAATTCCCGAATTTCTTGCAAGGAATCGCAATTTTTAGTTCGTTCTGCAACACGCGGTACGTGCAACTCCGGTTCAAATTGTATATCAAACTGGTATTCATTCGCAGCAAACAAAGTCTTTGTAAAAGTTTGTCTTCCCTTTTCGGACAAATAATTTATATTCCCATCAGCCATGACATCAAGGATATCGACAATTTTGTTGAGATAATTGTTTGAATCAACAATCGAAAAACTAATTTGGAACTGGCGGGGAATTCTACCTACGACTTCTATGTTATCGTGAAAACAAACTACAGTTGATATAGACTTACGCTCAAAATCGTGCAAACGATATTTAAGTTCATCTATCAGCTTTATCCGCTGCTTGCCAAGTTGACTAAATGGATTCGGGGAGCTTCCTCCTTTAACCGTTACATCACCATTTAACACCCATCTACCAAATCCGAAATATTCCTCGGATGGAAGTTCTAGTGTCCCACTATAATCTTTAAAATCAATAATAAGTATTTGACTTTCAGTAACCAACAAGCAGTCCATTTGCAAATCCTCTCGCACAATGCACTCTGGCATTCCTAGTAAAATACCATCCCATTGTCTTTGCTCGAAAACTTGTGACAACTCAACCGATATTTTCCTAAAAAATTCATTTTCGTACGACTTTGAGGATTTGCCTTTACGAACCTCTAACATATATTTAGCCCCCCTTAGCACTATATTTTGTTGTTGCCTGATACTAATTGTCACTTTGTCTACCTAGTTTCCATTTTTTATCGCCACAAAAGCACCAGCCCTTAAGTTCTTATATGCACTTAGGCATCCAACCTTATTATAGTACCAATCTCTTAATATTTGTAAAAAAATTGAAGGGAAAATCCACTAAATACCTAGGTCTCAGAAACTTATAAGTATTTTTTTGATTGTAAGTTTTTAAACAATAAAAAACAAGAAGTTGTTTCTAAACTCAACTTCTTGTTTTATTAGCCATTAATCCTTTTAAAATGGCAAATCATCATCACTTATATCTATTATATTTTGATTATAAGGAGTGGATGGAACATTGCTGTTTTGCTGCATACTCTCTTTTAGCAATTCAATCTCATTCTCCAGATGGTAGATTCGTTCCTCGTAATCATTTTCTAACTTCTTTACTTTACTATTTAGATGGCTTACATGTCTTCTAAGCTTGATTAATTCTTCATTACTTTGTTGAGCTCCCGCCCATTGACCGTTTCCATTAAATCTTGTCTGTGATTCAATTCTTTGTAGGATGGCGAGCATTTCATCCTGTTTTTTTCTGCCTTCTTGATTTTCGCCTTCAGAGTTGGCATTGTTGATTCCTGTCAGGAGTTTTTGAAACTGATCATCTATTTTGGTGATACTCTCTTTTTTACTATCGTTCATGAGTTTTTGAATCATCTTCATTTGGTCATTAGCTTGTCTTTTCACGATTTTTTCTAGATTTTCTACTACTTGCAGTTCATTAAGCGATTTGATTTCCTCTAGTCGCTCCAACACCTCTTCTGACAAGGAGGATAGTTCCATGACATTCACTTTTTCATCTAAACCATCTATTGCATCATAGAATGCTTCGAGCACAGAGCTAAAATTTGAGATGACCTTATCAAGCTCTTTTGTTTGGTCAGAAGCCTCGGTAAATTTCTTAATTAACTGTTCAAGTGCTTTGTTGTCTGTCCCAGCAGCCATTTTATTTCCCCTACTTCCGTAATTTTATGATTTTGCCGAAAGAACAACTACTTTTCCTGATTTACGCACCAGTTCATGATATTGATGTTTAAAGGGATCTATTTCGTTTAAAATAAATCTCTTGGTTAGTCTTTCATCATTCATTTCTATCAGGATTTTTAATGGATTCGTTTCTAAACCCTCCATTTCCTTATTTAGGTCATATCGTTCAACGTAATTGGATAAGAGGATTGCTTTCAATAATGCTTTGGCATCTTTCCCTCTCTGTAAATATGGGATCGCCTCATCATATTCCTTTAACTCCAACAGCTGCTTGCCGCAAAATGCATAGTCCTTTGTCAATTTACAATCCTTTTTAAGTTGGCACCTTTTTATACCTTTTTCTGCAGCCTTGATCAAATCAAGGTTTTCACTATTAATAACCGTTTTATAGGTTGCAATCGCTTGGTCAAAATTCTCACCTTGCTCCAAATGAAAGGCATTCTCCAACATATCACCAGAAGAAGATTGCTCTTGAAGGCCCAATTGCTGAATATCAAACTTCGTGATTACATCAACTTTTTCCTTTAGCCAGTTGGATGCTGTTTCAGGCAGGTCATCTTCAATCATGCCCAAGCCATCCCTTGCACGGGTGATGGAGACATAGGCGAGATTAAAGTAATAGCGATAAACCTCGGATTTTAATTTTGTTGGTGAATTTAATTTGGCAAATATGTCCGTCCACTGTTTGTTATTGTCAGAAAAAATGTTATACGTAATGATGTATTTGTTCTCAATCCCCTTAATTTCAGAAACGGTCATAATCCTTGATTCCAAATCTGGGAAACTCTTTATTAACTCCGTTTTCGTCCGTTCGTTCCCGACTACGATATATAAGTAGCTTTTGTCCTTTACATAATCCCACAACAGGGCCTTATCCCCCCGAAATAGATAGGGATTCCTCGTTTCTCCTCTAAGCGGTTTCTCTGTGTAATTCAACTCCTCGTTCGTTGCGATCGACTCTTTTCTTAACAACGAAATTTCATTAGCAAAATCAACGATATTTTTACTAGAACGATAATTTTTTTCGAGTTTTCCTGTGCTATAATTATCAATGCCACCTAAAAATCTGAAAATGCTTTCAATCCTGCCTACATGGAAGAAGGTTGGATTAATCGTTTGATGAAAGTCACCGCATACAAAAACATTGTATTTCGATTTAAGTAGCTGGTAGAGATAATAAACCTGGATTTCAGTTAAATCCTGCACCTCATCAATAATGATATAATCATAGGTCGGGAAGACATTCTGCAAGGCTGACCTTACAATTTTCCCCTCCTCGTAAAACCCTTTCCCCTTAAGGGATTCCATGTACGTGTCAAACCGCTTAAAAATAGTAACTACCTTATTACGCTCCTCACCGTAATAAAGGCTGTCTCGATCTTTTAAGTGATAATATTCATCCTCCGATAATTCCTTTTTAGAAGCAATTTGTTTGTTATATTCAGAAATAACATTATTTCTAAAGGGTTCCGAACTGCCAAATTCAGCTTGGATCGAACTACAAATTTTATTCAACTCCACACTGAGGCGGAATGTTTGATAATTCCATTCAATATAGTTTTTTTGTTTTAGATAGTTCAGGGTATCCTTATGAAAATTTCTTGTAGGCAATTCAAAGGAATTCTGCCAACTAGGCCCAATCATCCCTTGAAAAATTCCTCTCCGTTCCTTCCATAATCCAGTAGGATCAAACCTTGAAAGATTATTTTGCGATTCATACCATTCTTTAAACTTTTCATATGTAACAATTTTTCCTGCAAGTGGGTTATGTTGTTCGAGATATTCTTCGACCGTCTGAAATTCAACTTTATCCTGGAAGTCTTTTCGCTCAAACCCATATATCTCTTTGGCCATTTTTTCGAACAATGTTTTCGTCTGCTCTTTCAGCTTATTGGAATATGTAAAATAAGCAATTTTTGACTCAGGAGATTCTCTTTTGCTTTCAAGAAACTGAATAATTTTATAAACACTGATTGTGGTCTTGCCGCTTCCTGCCGATCCAAAAACAAATTGCCCCTTATCGATGTTGTTCACCAGACTTTTTTGTTCAGGATCAAGGTAGTAAAAGTTTCCTTCCTCTCCGAAAATATTCACTAGCTGCTCATTATCAACGTCGATATTTTTAATAATCGTAGTTGGAGCATTTAGGGTATAGTCTAGGATATGCTCTTTCTTGTCTGCTTCCGTTATAATAATAGCCTCTTCCGGAAGAAGCTCACCTTTTGTGATTTGTTTAGCAAAATCCCTACGTTTGGCCACTTTAATCTGAGAATCATGATTGCAGTATTCCAGAAGAATCAAGCTGTCTTTATATTCTTTTTCTATGTTCGGATGTAGGTATTCGGCTTTAGAGCATAAGACCCTGTCACCATGGACTTTGAATTTATAGATTCTTTGACTGATAGATTCCACTCTCTTAAATCCTAAACCAGTAGGAATAGCATCAAAATTATTATGATATTCTCTCAGAACCCGAATGAGATACGATATTCTTTCATTCACATCTTGTTCCTTTTCCCTTGGAACTGTTTTATAGAAGTTATGAAGCGCCAATACTTTCACGAAGATCACCTTTTCTTTGTGATTTCATCTGGTCGTGCTTTTTATACAAGTTTATTACTATTTTACTATATGCTTTTTACCATTCCTAGCTATCTACCATTATTTCCAGATCGTAGGTAGGCAAAACGTCCTGACTACTTTTTTCTTATCGACAAAATTCCAGGAATTGTAAGCTTCATAAAATACTACACCTCCAATTGTAGTTGTGTGTCTAACAATTGTGGTGCAGTTCACAGTCCCCTTTTCCCTTCTTATTTTAAACAATCTAGGTCTAATGTCAGCTTTAAGGATCACCTTTTTCACATGCACTGTTGGTAAATGCTCCTCAATAATAGATTCATGCCCATGGTAGAGAGGGACAGGCACCAAAACTCAACAAATACTTAAAAGGCTTTATTCAACATCATACCTTGATCATTAATCATTTCTTTAACTACTTCTAGTGAAACCGTCGCAGGATAAAACTTTACATCTATCTTTTCCTTCAGCTAGATGAACTTTCGCTAATCTAACCTGTTTGCAGAAGACTGATATAATTGATATTGCATAATGTAGCACCTTCTCTCGGAAACAAAAGAAAAAGGCTTCTCAAAAGTTTAATCAACTAATGAGAAGCCTCTTTTATATACCTGATGTTAGCATTTTGTTAGCAATAGCTTTAAAACCCTTATTTATTAAGGGTTTTAGCGGTCATCACATCATGCCGCCCACAGAATTCTAGAGTGTAATATTGTTAACATTGAGTGCAGAATGTGCGGTAAATCAACGTTTTGGATGTTTTTAATTGTAATATCTTTAACGGAGATTTACCTTTTTTTATGGGATTGCGTTAGCAAAATGTTAGCAATTTGCTAACCCACATTATTTATATTACTTTTGTATCTCTCAATCTTTATCCATACTCCTATTTCTTACAACGTAAGGCACACCTGTGAATGCGGCTATAGTCCTGATACAACTTTAGAGTTAATTCCGCTCTTTGAGTTAAAATGAATGTCATAATCATTTATTTTATTGTTTTCTGAATGTCTTGTTTAATATAATTTATTGATAGAAATAGACGTATTTAAATTCATACAAATTGTTCAGAATTATATATAATCATGTCACTTTCATACACATACGTTGTGATAAAATTTCCAAACAACTCTTGAATTTTAGAACAGACAGCTTTAATAAGCACTTCATCCTTAGCCTCAGAAATATAATTAATTATCAAAGCACTTTTTGCACGTGTACAGGCAACATAAAACAATTTATGTGCATTTTGATTTGATACAGTTCCATTAAATCCTTCCATAAATAAACTATCGAAATTATATTGGTTCCAACTTTGTTGATGACGGATATTAATAACCACTTTATCAAACTCGTCCCCTTTAACACCATGCAACGTTTGAAGCCTAGTCTCATTATTAATTTGTCGATATAAATTCAAATACTCTTGTAGCTGTATTTCAAGTAATTGATCAATAAATTCTGCCTTATCTAATTCAGCATATTCCTTAATTATTCCATTTACCTTTTTGTTACTTACTATATTCTTATTAATCAACCCCTCTAGCATAGTTCGTAATTGTTTCTCAGTATTGAAAATTTTATTTAGTTCTTTATTTAGATTTGTTAGGTCAGCTAATCCAAAGCTATCTCTATTCAGATTTTTTAGGAGTAACTGGTGATTTCCAGCGAGATAATTAGCTGCCATTGGTAATACTGTTTCCATTAGAAAATCTAAAAAAGTATCTTCTCTCTTTAACAGTTTGTCGTTTGTTAAATTTTTATATTCTTCTGTAAATACTCTTGATATATTAATAAAACCTACTTCTTCTGCAATCTCTCGATGATTAAGAAATAATCTTTGATAGCCACCTAAATTCCCACCTAGATGTTGTTTCAAATACATATCATCCTTGTTTACATTAAATATAAAATCTAACTTTTCATACTTAATATCTTGATTTTTATGTTCTTGGTGTAATCCATCATTTCTCAATATATTATTTGCTAGAATGATTTCTTTACACGACCTATAGTTGTCAAGTTTCGGAATTACTTCATATTGATAGTAATTGTAATCAATATCTAAAGCTTGTCCAGAATAAATTTGTTGCATTCGATCACCGAATAAACCAATAACCAAGTACTTCTCTTTTTTGTGTAATTTTATAGTATCCATAAGTTGTAATAGAATGTCTTTGTTTGTATCCTGAAATTCATCAATAAATATATGAGTAAACCCATTTATGAACAAATTAGCAAAAGTATTTTCTTTTAGGAATCTTATTGAAATGTTTATAATATCTTTATGACTAATTACTCCTTTATATAAAGCTCTATATCCCTCATAACGTATTTTATCTAATTTACAAGTATTGTATTTTATTAGTTTTGCCTTATTCTTTTCTAAATCCAGCTTCTTTTGTTCTACGTTCGTATTTTTACGAGGTCTTTCAATTAGCCTTTCAGCCTTTCCTATTTCATCAATGATTTTATTTTTGTCTTCTTCTATCATATCAATGATTGCTTTTTTTAACTCTAATTGGAATTGATTTATAAAATCCCAAAGAAATTCATGCAAGGTATTAATCTTTATTCCTTGAATATGTTTAGTTCTCTCTCTTATTTCATTCTTGGCGATATTTGTATAAGTGATACAAAGTATAGTAGGCTGTGATACTTTACTATGTTTAAATTCACTTTGAATATAATTTAGTGTTTCCATTAATGTGTGTGTTTTCCCTGCGCCAGCACCAGCCTCTAAAACAAAACTCGTGTCCTCATTAATACATTGGATAATCTTTTCCTTTACTTCTCTAACCATAGTAAGCCCTCCTTAATGTATTGAGGAACTTTCCAATCATTATACATTAGTAGGTCCAACGCAAAGTTAGTTTTATCAATATTTCTTACAATTTCATAGGCATGATCTTTTAGTATTGATTCAGTAATTTCATTTTTCTCCATTTTATTTAGGCCACCATCTTTTGTTTTAGAGATGGCTTCAATAAGAGATTGGAATTCACATGCTTTAATAGACTTTTCCAATGAAGTTGCATTTTCGATAATGAATTGTTCTTCAAAAGTCCTCCCCCAAACCAATCTGTCATCAGTTGGTCTTTGAAAGGTAATTCTTTTTACTCCTTTACCATCTTTATTAGTTTTTATTAACACATCACTAGATTTACATCTATCAAGTAGATTTTTAATGTATAATTTTTCGCCGGTACTGTTAAACCAATCTTTTATAACTGCATTGGATGACTTTATGCTATATGTATTTGCGTCATCTCCCTCTTCTGATATATCACATTTACAAGTTTCATTATGGCTGCCTGATACCGAATCTATATCTGTGATAATTAATGTTTTAAGTTGTAAAAAACTTAAAAGTTCATTAAAAGTATGAGCATAGGCACCACCAACCTCTACAACGGTTAAGTGTTGCTTGGATAAGGATGTCTTGTGTTCATCGTCAAACTTTTGAATCAAGAGTGAGATCAACATTCTCTCTACAGTACCTTCAACTAAAATTGCTTTATCGGCAAAAAACAAGTCGCAAGTATTTACCTTAAAGTACTTTTTCACGAATGTTTCTAAAGAAGAATACTCTGGTATTTTAAAAAAGGCGCTTAATGACCTAACATCAATACTATTAGAATTAACACTAAAAAATCTAACCCCTGATAAATTGGCATTCTGTAGTATATAGGATGAATGCGTTGTCAATATTCGATATACATTATGTTCTGTACCAATTACATCAGTTAATTTTTTCAAAAAAGTTGATTGCATTTGTGGATGTAAGTGTGATTCAGGCTCTTCAATAAATAGGATGTTAAAGACCTTGTTCTCTTTTTTTACTTTATCTATATAAGTTACTAATTGAATAAACATATACATCATGTTACTAAAACCTAATCCATTATAGGATTCAGGCATTAACAATTCGTCAATTTTATATTTTAGTTTAGAATTTCTTTTTAAAATATCTTCAATACTAAATTCGGAAGAAATTTCTACACTTTGAGTAGCACTTTCCATTATATTCTCGTTAATTGAAGTTAATAATTCTTTAAATAGTTCACTATATTCACTATTTAGATTTGTTTTTATGTTACTAATTGACGCTCTGTAAACATCTTCTTGATTTAAGTCACTATTTTCCTTGGTAATAAATTGGTAGTATTTCCAAAGTGCATTAGAGATACTTTGTAAATTTTGATCAGACGTATCATCAACTTCTCGTTGTGCTGAAATAATACCTATATTAAATAGATTACTAATTTCGTTTACATCAACTGAGTGTTCATAAAATTGATTAGGTTTTGAGCAGTAACCATTTATCTTATAGTAATTTGAATAGTTTCTTTTAAAGAAATCAAAAAATGTGACTTCTTCTATACCAGATTTATATTTAGTTGTTAGTTTCTTGTTATATTTTGTAAAATCATCAACACAAGTCTTTAGGCCCCTGAACTCATACTTTAATCTAATTATCAGTTCCTCGTTATTTGTAAACTCAAATAATAAAGGTTTAATTAAAGCAAGGTTATCATTTGCTTCGATACTAATGTTCAGATCCATACTAATTGTAGGGAAAAGTGCGTCAAGATACCTAACTTGTTCCGAGCTTTGTGAAGAATCCTCCGCTAATAGCAAGTACTTAGAATGTATATCATTTACCAGACTGCTTGTAATTGAATAACTGCTAAAATCTTCTAACCTAAATGATTTCTTCGGTAAAAAAAACTTTATAAATAATTCCGAAACAGAAGTTTTCCCAGTATTATTTTTACCAACTATTAATGTCTCATCTGAAATATCAATTGATACATTATGAGATAGTTTCCTAAAGTTATTTATTACTATTTTGTTTAGTCTCATTTACATCCCCCGTGCTTTTTTATTTTACTTAAATTTCTCATCTTCTATCATCAACACAGTCACACCACAATGTATTAGCCCCTCTATCTTTTCAACTTAATTATTCAATATCCGATAAACACTAACCCAAAAGCTTCAACTTACCATCTTTAAATAGAAAGTAATATGTCATTTCAATGCCAAATCCCTTTCAAATTACTTCTGGTCAGCTTTCACGTAAATTTTTGTAACCTTTCATATTTTTAAAGGGAATACATTTAAGAATTTCTCTTTATTTTCCCTAGTTATTTTTTACCATTATAGTTTAATTGTATATTTTACCTACTAATTTTTCTACAATGTTTGATAAAATATTCCATATTCAAATCAGACTCATATTTTCAACCTACCTTTAACAGTAAAAATGCTATGGCTCTCAAGTGTCGTTAGAAAAACACTAGTCACCCATTGCATTTTTAAATATATTTCTAAAATTAAAGGATACTGATGTCATTCTCTAATCAAGGAGAGTTTAAATCATCCTGATAATATTATTATGGAAAATGTTTATCTACACCTTACGCAAGAAAAAAGAAGCTTCCCACAAGTTGTTCAACTTATGAGAAGCTTCTTTTATTTTTCTTAATGTTAGCATTTTGTTAGCAAATCACTTCAAAACCCTTATACACCAAGGGCTTGAGTGGTCATCACATCATGCCGCCCATTATTTATGGGTCAACGTCCCAAAATTGCTTTCAATTAACCCCCGGTTTAACTCGTTTACAACCAACAGCCAGGATAGAGTGGAAATTTAACAATGACGAATTCAGGTATTTCAATCGCGCCCATCTGGGCATTACCTACTATTTAAAGGCTGATATTTTTTCATTAAAAAAACGAAAAAGTAGCTTCCCTGTTGAGATAACCGCTTTTATTCCGACTACCGACGGTCAAAGTCGAACGAACACTTAGTTGAAATAGGATTAGGACTTACTTTTAACTTGGTCATATCACTATTTCAAACGTAAGTGTATTTCCTTCTCACACTCATCCCACCTTCTCAAACCGCCCCAATATGGCTGGAAAACTCGTGAAATCCTTCCTCATCTCCCGAAAGCTAACCACCTCTTTTCCTCTCACAAACTCGAATTCTAGTGGATATTCATGACAGTTTAATGGGCTTTGCTGAAATGTTTCGGTAAAGAATTGGATCGCCTCTTGCGGGCTGCTGGCAAAGATGAAAAAAAAGTCCTTCTTGTTCATCTTCAGGGAGTAGATGCGAACCTTATGAATGCCTAATACATTCTTTCGGATCAATTCCGCTACTATTTGGTTATCTGCTTGAACTGCGTCTAATTTGGAAATGTCGTCCTCTAAGGAAATTTTCTGTTCCGCTAGTAAATGGTAGATGTAATGAGCCAAAGTAGATTCTTCAAAACGAAAACTATCTTCGTAAGCTTCCTTCACCAACATGTGATTACACCTCATTATTTGATTATAATATGGTCCGCCTGCTTCGTCTTTAATAGCTGCTGAACGGCTATACAAGATGTTAATTTTGTTCCTTTTTGTCATCAATCGCTCCCGTACACTCGTTGTAATACACGGCGATCCTTCCAACTTCGCCATTTCGGTTTTTCGAGACAATGATTTCAAGGGAATGATCTTGAGACTCCTTGTCATAATAGGCTTCGCGGTAGAGGAACAAAATGACATCGGCATCCTGCTCGACACTTCCCGATTCCCGAATGTCAGACATCATTGGCCGTTTATTGGCCCTTGATTCCACCGAGCGATTTAGCTGCGCCAAACAGATGACCGGGCAATCAAAATCCTTCGCCATGTTTTTTAGGGATTTTGATATTTCCGTTACTTGTTGATGGGCATTCCCTCCGTACGATTGACTGGATTGGATTAGTGTTAAGTAATCGATAAACAGGATCGGTTTCTTACCAGGAAATTGATTCATCAGCTTTCTCGTTTTCGCTCTCATCTCGGCAATCGTTTGTCCCGCACCATCAAAAATTTGCATATTGGTTTCCGTGAGGTCACCGATGACATCCGACCATTTATCTTTTTGACTTTGACTCAGCATTCGTTTCGGATCCCGCATTTTCGCACGGTTAAATCCCCCTGTCGAAGCAATTAATCGTTTGGTGATCAGTCTCTCAGGCATTTCTAAGGAAAAAACGAGCGGCAGATACCCAGCCCAACCGGCCACTTTGGCAAAATGAAGCATCACGTCGGTTTTTCCCATTGACGGTCTGGCCGCAACAATCGTGACTTCCCCGCCCTGAAAGCCTCCCGTCATGTCGTCGAGCTTCTTGATCCCCGTTGGGACACTTTTCAGGCGTAATTGATCTTCCCAGGGTGCCTCATAGATGTTTGCCAACGCTTGTTGTAACGAGGTGTGATCCTCAAGCTTTAATTGGTTAATCTTATCCAATTCGTTAACGACCTTCGCAATCTCCCAGTCATTCATGGCAGCGAGTGTTAAGATGTTTCTCTTTTCCCGCTCCTTCCATGACTCCAGAATGAGCTTTTCCATTCCATCGAACTTCTCAATGTCTGCATAGGACAACAGCTCCGCAAGATAGGACATTCCCCCTACTGATTCAAGGTCGGACAGGGTGGAAAAGGTGATCAAATCAAGGTTCTTGCCGGTACGTTTGAACTCCACCATTTTTCGCATGATTTCTTTATGCCGTGCACTTTCTAGCTGTTCTGGCTGGATCACAGTATCCGTGAGTAAGTACTCCGCCTTCATCAAACTGCCTAAGAACGCTTTTTCCGCCATACTCATTCCTCTTCACCTGCCGTTAGATCAAGTTGGAATCCACTTGGAATATCTCTTCCGGTACGAACGATTTCAGTTGATTTTCTTGACATTGGTACTGCATGTTGGGGTGCCTGATGGGATCAACATCTGCTACGGTCAGTAACGATTCATTTTCCCAGTTTCTAAGAATCGCAACTATATAGTTAAGCCTTCGCTTGTTATTCGCACAGGCAATCTCCATGGCTTTTAGGATCATCTCTTTCGGCTGTAAAAAGCTAGAATCCTCTAACCATGCTAACAGCTGCTGCTTCGCCATCACATTTGTAAAACCAAAGCCATTCGCGTCCCAAAACTCGATAATTTCATTCACATCTTCCGGTTTAGTAAGATTCTCTAAATCTGGGGCGTCCCCCATATCTGGCTGAGAAGCTATCTTTTGTTTTTGTTTTTCTTTTTCTTTTTCTTTTTCTTTTTGCCCACGTATCGTATCACGGCAAGTCGACGTATCGTAAAACGTTTCGTCTTCCGTATCGGTATATGTATCCTGTTCCTCGCGTTCACTACCCTCGTTGCTAAAAAGCATTTCTTCTTGTCTACTAGAAGATTCGTAAAGGCTGCTAATCCCGAGATTGCTAATGAATTCCGAAACGTACGAAATAAGCGAGCGATCCTTGACCTCTTTTAGCTCGGAAATGATACAGTCCATGATCGGTTTCCCGCCTTTATGCAGGTTATATTCCCCCCAGTATTTAATCGCCAGTTCTTTTGTTTCCGGATTGTAGCGAATCAACTGATGATGCTCGGTAAATCGCTCCATTAACGAATGAACAGTCTCCATTGAATAGCCCAAATGAAAAGCCATTTGCTTCTTCGTTATTCGATAGATGCCAATTTGAGTTGTTTTCGAATTTGTCAGCAGATAGAGGTAAAAATACTTCTCCTCCGGAGTCATCTCTTCCACAACGGGACCGTTCCAAAATTCAGTTCGCACCATTCGGTACTTTGCCATCTTCAACCACCATCCTTATTTATTGGAAAACTCCATCCTTTCTCTATTTAGGGTTTGGTGAGGAAAACGGATAGGGTGGTTTTCATAAAAAGGTGTATATTTTGTGACAATAGCTTTTCTTACGGAAGACAGAATGGTCCCCAAAGATCGGTGGCCAAATGATTAGGCATGTCATTCAAGGGAGTTATCGTGAAGAGCCGTCGGAAAGACACATGTCATATTTTGAAGATCTCGATTGTTGGGTAGTTTTCTGGAGAAAAAACGGGCTACAAGATGATTTATGCCTAAGGCTGGAATATTCATTTATAATATGGTTATGAATATTCCAGCCTTTTCTTTTTCAACCCTGGAAATTTTTATTAATAAAACTAGAACCTCATTTACTTATGGTACGGTTCACCGTATTGTATCTAAAATGAGGATTTTTCACCCTCTTTGATTACGCAGCTACTTATCCTGTTTCCACTCAGTTTATTACACCTTTTTTTCTCTTACAATTCAGTTCAAGAAATAGTCCATAAACTACTTTTTGGCCTTACTTCTTTGTAAAACAAGGATAAATTTTTTTTTATTTCAAATAATAAAAAAAAATTATTAAGGATTGTTCAAATGACAAACACACCAAATAAAAATAACTGCCCAAATTATAAAAAAATTAAATATATCCTCAACCAATCACCAGATTTACTTTGCAGGACAATTGAGGTCGCTGGAGATTGTCTTGAAGTTGTCTTTATGAAAAATTTAATTAAGGGTGAAACAGTTAATGAATATGTTATTAAATTCATTCAACAGCTGCCAAAAAAAGATATAACCTATTCTTATTTAATAAAGAATATCCCCATTGACGAGGTAAAGATTGACTTTAAGGAACAGGAGATTATTTCTTCACTTTTAAATGGATTCGTTTATATTTACGTATTAAAAGAAAATAAAGCCCTTTTAGTAAATTGTGCTGATCCAATTGAAAGATCTATCGAGAAAGCAGAAACTGAATCTTTGGTATACGGCCCTAAAATTTCGTTTACAGAATCATTGACTTCTAATATAAAAATTATCAGACAAAATTTAAATAATTCTAATTTGTGTACGGATGAATTAGAAATAGGAGAACGTGTTAAGAAGAAATTAAGAATTATTTACATGAAAGATTTAACGGATGAAGACATACTAAAAACACTTAAGCAGAAGCTTGAAACTATTACAATTGATGATATAAGTGACAGTTCAGTTTTGGCACAGTGTCTTGAAGATAATCATTATTCTTTTTTTCCTCAGTTTATCATGACAGAACTGCCCGATCGATTTCTCTATTCTATTTTAAATGGACGGGTTGGTATCCTTTTAGATCGAAGCCCAGTGGCAATTATTGGGCCTGCTAATTTTTTTTCTTTTTTCGAATCTACAGAAGATATTTATTTACGCTGGTCTTTGAGTACTTTCATAAGATTTATACGTTTTGTTGCTATGGCTGGATCACTGCTCTTTACAGCATTCTATGTTGCAATCCTTACCTATCACTATGAACTTATACCATCTAAATTGTTAATTGTCATTGGGCAATCACGTTCACAAGTCCCTTTTCCCCCTCTACTAGAAGCAATATTAATGGAATTATTAATTGAATTACTTAGAGAGGCAGGGGCACGTCTTCCATCAAAAGTAGGTCAAACAATGGGGATTGTTGGAGGGATTGTTATTGGTCAAGCAACTGTTGAGGCTGGCTTAACTAGCAATATTTTAATTATAATCGTGGCATTTAGTGCATTAGGAGCTTTTTCGGCCCCAATTTATGAGATGGGGACTGCTATAAGAATTGCCAGATTTCCTTTCATTATTCTAGCGGGTGTGGGGGGTTTTAATGGGATTATGATCGGTGTCTGTGTACTGGTTGTCCACTTGTTAAAGTTGACATCCTTAAATAGACCTTACCTTGCACCTCTTTACCCGCTTAGGATAAAGGATTTAAAATACGCCCTTATACGTCTTCCACACCATTTTTATAGGAAACGTCCTGTTGTTAATCGCCCATTAAACGTATTCCGGATAGGATGGAAATCTCAAAAAACAGAAAACGATCTAGATGAAATTTGAGGTGGATAATGAAATCAAATATTAATTTTGTTAACGCCTATATGGCTTTCTTTATCATTCACACTTCACAAATCGGTATGGGCATACTTGGCGTCCCTCGGATTCTTTTTCATGAAGCTAAGCAAGATGCCTGGATCAGTGTTCTACTCTCTGGACTATTCATTAGTGTTATCATTTGGATGATAATTAGCATCCTTGCTAAGTATGAAAACTGTAATCTTTATGAAATACACGAGAATGTATTTGGTCGCTTTATAGGCAGTATCATCAATACTTTTATGGTTATTTACTTTATTGCAGCACTTTACTCTATCATCATCGCTTATGTTGAATTGTCCCTGACATGGGGATATGAAGGAGTTGATGAATGGGTAGGTGTTTTAGTGCTATTATTAGTAACCATTTATGCCGTATCTGGCGGATTCAGAGTAATTGCAGGAACATGTTTCTTATCCTTCTTAATGACTATATGGCTGGTATTTGTTTTTTATCAACCAATTGGATCGATAAACTTCACTAGAATTTTACCCGTCATGTCGGCAACCCCAGCACAACTAATGAAAGGAGTATTTAAAACCAGTTTTACAATGTTAGGTTTTGAAACCTTATTTTTTATTTTTCCATTTATAAAGGAGAAAAAAAAGCTGCTTTTTTTCAGTCAATTAGCAATCTGGTTTACTACACTTTTAGTATTTATAACCACTGTTATTTCAATCTTATTTTTTAGTCCAAAGGAATTGGAAAAACATATTTGGCCTGTGGTCAGTATGATAAGCACGGTCCATTTTCCATTTCTTGAACGGTTTGAATTTATTGCCGTTCCATTATGGATATTAGTTATTTTTCCAAATTTATGTTTATACCTGTTCATTTCTTCAAAAGGAGTAAAGCAAATATTTCATTTAAAACAAAAACATGGTATATGGGTAATCTCAATAATCATTTTTATCACGAGTTTTTTTGTCACCAAAAGAGTCGACAATAACCTTTTTTTTGATCAAGTTGGTCAAGTCGGCTTTTACCTATGGTTTATCTATCCAATCTTGTTATTTTCCATTTCAATCATTAAATCTAAACTTTTTTCACATTCTTAACGGAGTTGAAAAGATGAAAAAATGGCTTATTCTATTTTGTTGTCTTCTCTGTACTGCATGCGTGCCCCCTGAAAAAATATTAGAAAGGCAAGGGATTTCAACTATTATTGGTTATGATTTACTTGATAAAGATACATATAAAGGCTCTATTAGCTTGTTGCAATTCGACCGTAAAGAAGAAAAAACAAGTGAAACCATTTCTGCCGTCGGTACTACAAGCAAACAAATAAGACAAAGGTTAGAACAGCAAACAAGCCACGACATTACATCTGGACAATTGAGGACAATACTTTTTGATAAAGATATAAGTGAAAAGATAGGAATTTCATCTTTTTTAGATTCAATGCAGCGAGACAGCAGCATTGGATCATTAATATTTTTGGCCATTACAAACAATACTGAAGAAGTCATTAAAAATAATAACTATGAAGAATACCCTGAGATGGGGTCATATATTTATCAATTATTGGATAAGCAAGCAAGGAATGAAATGTTAATAAACTCCAACCTGCATGATTTTTTCTCCACTCTATATGAAATTGGCATCGATCCTACCTTACCTATTATATCGAATAAGAATGGTGCAGCACCCTATATTGAAAAGGTGGCATTATTAAAGGATGATAAAATGGTCGGTTCTATTTCTTTGACAAAAACCTTGTTCATAAAAT
The DNA here is from genome assembly GCF_042653105.1 of Neobacillus sp. GCM10023253. Lineage (NCBI taxonomy): Bacteria > Bacillati > Bacillota > Bacilli > Caryophanales > Bacillaceae > Neobacillus > Neobacillus sp. GCM10023253. Next base: position 23,553 of record NZ_JBHSHV010000017.1, on the reverse strand, counting down.
TATTCACCAATCGCAGAGCTTCTTTGGGAGATATAACATTAAACATTCCTCTAGAGGTTTTAGAAAAAAAGGAAATACCACTAGTCGAAAAGCCAAAAGGAGATAAATTTAATATTACAATCCGCCCAATAAAGCACCGTGGAAAAGTTGAATTATCTAACGAAGATGACTTTTATCTAAACGCAACGATTAAGGTTTCAACTATAGAATTACAGCCTGCAATTACTCTTAACAATAAGAAATCTATAAAAAAATTGGAGCAACTGCTTGGGGAAGAACTAAGCAAAGAATTGGGGGATTTTCTTGAAGAATTAAGAAAATTAAATACTGATCCAATTGGCATTGGAAGAAAAATAAAAAGCATCAGAAAATATTCCAATTTAAGTGATAAAGATTTGAGGGAAAAGTATTCAACATTAAAGTTAAAATCAACTATTAAGGTTGAAATAATACGAACAGGTGCTCTTGATTAATAAAGATAGTAGAGAAAAATACTCTACTATCTTATTCTTTCAAGTATATTTCGTTCAAGAATATTAACTAAGAAGAACCTCATTTACTTATGATAAGGTTCACCGCATTACAAATAGGAACTTTGATACCGATGGTCTACGTCGGACGAATGCTTATTTGAAATTAACATATAACCAGGAATGATGAATATTTCAAATGTAGATTTATTTCCTTCCCACACTTCCCCCCACCTACTCAAACCGCCCCGCTACGGCTGGAAAACTCTCAAAATCCTTCCTCATGTCCCGAAAGGTAACCACCTCTTTTCCTCTCTCAAACTCGAATTCTAGTGGATATTCGTGATAGTTTAATGGGCTTTGCTGAAATGTTTCGGTAAAGAATTGGATCGCCTCTTGCGGGCTGCTGGCAAATATGAAAAAAAAGTCCTTCTTGTTCATCTTCAGTGAGTAGACGCGAACCTTATTAATCCCTAATACATTCTTTCGGATCAATTCCGCTACTTTCCGGTTATCTGCTTGAACTGCGTTTAATATAGACATGTCGTCCTCTAAGGAAATTTTCTGTTCCGTAAGTAAATGGTAGATGTAATGAGCCAAAGTAGATTCTTCAAAACGAAAACTATCTTCGTAAGCTTCTTTCACCAACATGTGATTTCACCTCATTAATCGTTCATAAAATGTTCCGCGTGCTTCTTCTCTAATGGCTGCTGGACAGCTATACAAGGGGTTGATTCTGTTCCTTTCGCTCATCAATCGCTCCCGTATACTCGTTGTAATTGACGGCGATGGTTCCAACTTGGCCATTTCGGTTTTTTGAGACGATGATTTCAAGGGAATGATCTTGAGAAGCCTTGTCATAGTAGGCTTCGCGGTATAGGAACAAAATGACATCGGCATCCTGCTCCACACTTCCCGATTCCCGAATATCAGACATCATCGGCCGTTTATTGGCCCTTGATTCCACCGATCGATTTAGCTGCGCCAAACAGATGACGGGGCAATCAAAATCCTTCGCCATGTTTTTGAGGGATTTGGATATCTCAGTTACTTGTTGATGGGAATTCCCTCCGTACGATTGACTGGATTGGATCAGTGTTAAGTAATCGATAAACAGTATCGGTCTCTTGCCAGGAAATTGATTCATCATCTTTCTCGTTTTCGCTCTCATTTCGGCAATCGTTTGACCCGCCCCATCAAAAATTTGCATATTGGTTTCCGTGAGATCGCCAATCACATCCGATCATTTATCCTTTTGACGTTGACTCAGCATTCGTTTCGGGTCCCGCATTTTCGCACGGTTAAAGCCCCCTGTCGAAGCTATTAATCGTTTGGTAATCAGTTTCTCAGGCATTTCTAAAGAAAATACGAGTGGCAGATACCCCGCCCAGCCCGACATTTTGGCAAAATGAAGCATCACGTCGGTTTTTCCCATTGATGGTCTAGCTGCCAGTATCGTAACTTCCCCACCCTGAAAACCTCCCGTCATGTCATCGAGCTGTTTGATACCCGTTGTGACACTTTTCAGGCGTAATTGATCTTCCCAGGGTGCCTCATAGATGTTGGCCAACGCTTGTTGTAACGAGGTGTGATCCTCGAGCTTTAATTGGCTAATTTTATCCAACTCGCTAATGACTTTTGCAATCTCCCAGTCATTCATGGCGGCTATCGTTAAAATATTTCTCTTTTCCCGCTCCTTCCACGACTCAAGAATGAGCTTTTCCATTCCATCAAATTTCCCGATGTCTGCATAGGACAGCAGCTCAGAAAGATAGGACATTCCCCCCACTGATTCGAGGTCGGGCAAGGTTGAAAAAGTAATCAAATCAAGATTCTTACCTGCGCGTTTGAACTCTACCATTTTTCGCATGATTTCTTTATGCCGTACGCTTTCTAGCTGTTCAGGCTGGATCACGGTATCCGTTAGTAAGTACTCCGCCTTCATCAAACTGCCTAAGAACGCTTTTTCAGCTATACTCATTCCTCTTCACCTGCCGTTAGATCGAGTTGGAATCCACTTGGAATATCTCTTCCAGTACGAAAGGCTTCAGTTGATTTTCTTGACATTGGTACTGCCTGTTGGGGTGCCTGATGGGCATCAACATCTGCTACGGTCAGTAACGATTCATTTTCCCAGTTTCTAAGAATCGCAACTATATAGTTGAGCCTTCGCTTGTTATTAGCACAGGCTATCTCCATGGCTTTTAAAATCATCTCTTTTGGCTGTAAAAAGCTAGATTCATCTAACCATGCTAACAGTTGCTGCTTCGCCATCACGTTTGTAAACCCAAAACCATTCGCATCCCAAAACTCAATAATTTCATTCACGTCTTCCGGCTTTGTAAGATTCTCTAAATCTGGAGTGTCCTCCATATATGGCTGAGAAACTATTTTTTGTTTTTGTTTTTCTTTTTTATTTTCTTTTTCTTTTTGCCCACGTATCGTCAAACGACGCGCGGACGTATCGTTAAACTCTTCTTCTTCCGTATCGGTATATGTATCCTGTTCCTCACGCTCACTACCCTCGTTGCCAAAATACAATTCTTCCTGTCTACTAAAAGATTCGTAAAGGCTGCTAATTCCGAAATTAGTAATGCCTTCCGAAACATACGAAATAAGCGAGTGATCCTGGACCTCTTTTAGCTCGGCGGTTATACAGTCCATGATTGGTTTACCGCCTTTATGCAGGTTATATTCCCCCCAGTATTTAAGCGCCAGTTCTTTTGTTTCCGGATTGTAGCGAATCAACTGATGATGCTCTGCAAATCGTTCCATTAACGAATGAACAGTCTCCATTGAATAGCCCAAATGAAAAGCCATTTGCTTCTTCGTGATTCGATAGATGCCAATTTGAGTTGTTTTCGAATTTGTCAGCAGATAGAGGTAAAAATACTTCTCCTCCGGGGTCATCTCTTCCACAACGGGATTTTCCCAAAATTCAGTTCGCACCATTCGATACTTTGCCATTCTTAACCACCATCCTTGTTTATTGAAAAACTCTATTCATTCTTTATTTATGGTTTGGTGAAGGAAACGGATAGGGTAGGTTTTATAAAAAGGTGGATATTTTGTGATAATAATGCTTTCTCTTGGATTCTAGTTTTTATAATAGGAAGTTCAGAGAATGACTGGAGCTTTAAATGGAAAAAGTGACAGGCATTGCCGACCTAGACAGGCAACACTGGCAACTTTCGGTCATTTAGGATAGCTAACACGAAGTGATTGGGGCGTTTTTGGGTCAGTACTTAGGTAGTAGGTTTAGATTAACTAAAAAAAACCAAAATGAAATGGCACATTGTCAGTAGAATAATTGTAAAAAAAAACTCTAACAGTATTGAATACTGATAGAGTTTTTTCTCATCTTACTATATGCTACAGATAAGAGTCCGCGTTGCTCATTTAAAGTTTTTGCACGGTTTTCCTTATTAGTTTACAAATCTTCCAGCTTTGCCTTGAGTTTCCCAGTAGCCATTTCACAGACGTACCTTTTGGATTTTTCCTGAGGCGGTTTTCGGGAGCTCTTTAACAAAGGTTATACCGGTAACGGGTTTACACATCAATATGTCCATTAAAAATGGCACACCATAAATTCATTCTATATCCAACAACAGGAGTTCAGGGTCTTCCAACAATCTTCTTATATGGTTTAATGCATTTTGGGCAATTACACCGTCAATTACTCGGTGATCATAGCTTAAGGAAAGTGGCAGCATTTTGCCAATGGTAATTTCTCCATTCCGTACGATCGGCTTTTCAATAATTTCTCCTATCCCCAAGATTGAAGTTTCGGGAAAATTAATGACGGGAGTAAACCATTGTCCTCCTGCTGAGCCTATATTCGAGATTGTACAGGTTCCTTCCTTCATTTGGTCCATAGTTAACTTGTTATCTCTTGCTATTTTTGTCAGCAGGTCTATTTCCTTTGCAAGTGCAGCAATGTTTTTATGGTCTGCATCCTTCACCACTGGTACAACAAGGCCATTCTCGGTCTGGACGGCAATTCCAATATTATAAAACTTTTTATAGAGAATGTTTTCTTCTGTTTCATCTATGGAAGCATTTAATTCTTTATATTCTTTTAAGGCACTAATTAGTGCCTTTGCCACATATGGAATAAAGGTTAATTTAATATTCTTTGCTTTTGCCACTTCCTTTAGCCTGTTTCTGTGGGTGACCAAACTTGTCACATCCGCTTCAGCAAAATGGGTTACATGCGGAATGGTTTGTTTTGAATGGGCCATAGCTTTGGCAATCGCTTTTCGTATGCCTCCCAGCTTGACACGTTCGATTTGACCGTTATTTGCTTCCGTAGCTGGTTCCACCTCTTTGATTGCCTGTTCCATTTGCAATGGATGTTCTTTTTCTTCTGCAAATTTCAGCACATCTTCACGATTAATTCTCCCATTTCCATTACTCGCTTGTAATGCTTCGAGATCTACTCCTTTTTCCCTGGCAAGCTTTCTTACCGAAGGTGATGCAATCACTCTTTGTTGTTCGTGAGGTTGGTTTTGGACTGGTGTTTCGACGCTCCGAACATTATTTGCTGCTCTCTGTATATCTTCAATCGTTAGTTCTCCGTTTTTACCAGTTCCTGAGATTGTTGCTAAATCAACACCTAAATCTTTTGCCATTTTCCGTACTCGTGGCGAAGTTTTTACAAATGACGGCTTTCTTGTTTCCATTTCTTGCTGACCCGGAACTGAAGTGTCTATCGGTTGGGCGTGGTTTGCCACTGGTGCGGATTCTCCCTTATCATCTACAGCTATGCTGACAAGGACTTCACCCATTCCAATGACTTCCCCCCTTTTTTTATGGATTTTCACAATCACACCATCAATATCGGATTCTATTTCGGTAACCGCTTTTTCTGTCTGAACTTCGACAAGGACGTCCCCTTTTTTCACACGATCCTTTTCTAACTTATGCCAAAATGTGATCAGACTTTCTTCATCCGCCTCTGAGAGACGAGGTAATGTAATCTCATGTAATGTTTTTATGTCTTGCATTCCGATTCCTCCCAACATTCAGCATAAAAGCGGCTTTCCTGGAATGGAACAGCCGCCTGCAAAATTTCCATTTACTATTAATCCATTAATTTAACGACTGCATCGGCAATTTTTTGTGCATTTGGAATCACATATTTTTCCAGGTCTCGGCTATATGGAATCGGCACATCCGGAATGGCGAGCCGTTTAATTGGCGCTTCCAGTTCATAAAGTGCCTCTTCCGCAACGATTGCGGCAATTTCAGACGTGAAACCATAGGATAGGTAATCTTCGTCAACCACTACCAAACGATGTGTTTTGCGTACAGAATTTAGGATCGTTTCTTTATCAAGCGGGACAAGTGAACGAATATCAATGACTTCTGCGCTGATCCCCTGATTTTCAAGGATTTTTGCCGCAGCAGTTGCTTGGTGGGTCATCATTTGGATTCCCACAATGGTCACGTCTGTACCTTCACGAACAACCTTTGCTTTTCCAAGTGGAACCGTATAAGGTTCTTCAGGTACTTCGCCTACCGACTCCTCCACCTGGTCCATCCAGCCCAAGCCTTGCAATGTCTTATGGAACATAAATACAACCGGATTATCATCTCTGATGGCAGCCGTCATCATTCCTTTCAAATCATACGGGGTGGAAGGTGCGACTACTCTCATTCCCGGAAGATGAGCAAAGGTTGCATAAAGTGTCTGTGAGTGCTGTGCAGCATCACTGTATCCGCCGCCAACCCCTGTCATTAACACCATTGGCAACTTGACCGACCCGCCGGACATATAAGGAATTTTCGCCATATGGTTGTAGATTTGATCCATACAAACACCAAAGAAATCAACAAACATTAATTCCACAATCGGTCTCATACCTTCTGCAGCCGCACCAATCGCAGCTCCAATGAATGCAGTTTCAGAAATCGGTGTATCCAGTACTCTTTGATCACCGAACTTGTCGATCAGTCCTTGAGTCGCTCCAAATATGCCTCCATATTTACCGACATCCTCACCCATCACAAATACATTTGGGTTGCGTTCCATTTCTTGAGCAATGGCTTCTGCCATCGCTTTATTTCCTGTCAGCATACGTTTCGTTGTTTGCATTCCGTTCATCTCCTATCTAGTAAATTAACAAAATACATCTTCAAGTGCGGCTTCTGGAAGCGGATATTCACTTTCCCGTGCAAATTGGAAAGCTGCATCAACCTCATTTTTCACAAGGTTCTCTACTTGGTCTAATTCATTTTCTGAAGCGATCCCTTCAGATAGCAGATGATTTCTTAATCGATCAATGGGGTCTTTTTCACGTAAAGAAGGAACTTCTTCTTTGTCACGGTACAATTCTGGATCCCCTTGGAAGTGTCCTAAAAAGCGGTACGTTTCAATCTCAATAATCGATGGCCCTTCTCCACGACGGGCTCTTTCAACTGCTAACTGAGAAACCCTGTACATTTCAAGCGGGTCATTATCTTTTACCGAATAACCCACTGTATTGTCGTAAGCTGCCGCCCGCCGATCATTTGATGAAATGGCTGTTGAGCCCGACTTAGGAACAGAAATACCCCAAGAGTTATTTTCCACCACAACAATGAGTGGCAGTTTCCATAGTGCTGCCATATTTAATGTTTCATGAAAAGCACCGGCATTGGCCGCTCCTTCACCGATGAACGCTACTGCCACCCAGTCCTTTCCTTTTTGCTTGGCAGCAAGAGCTGCGCCAGCCGCTTGAGGAATCCCTGCAGCGACAATACCCCCACAAGAAAATTTCACCGCAGGATCAAACAAATGCATATGGCCGCCTTTCCCTTTTCCCAGGCCTGTTACCTTGCCGAAAATCTCCGCTGTCATCCGTTTTAAATCCACACCTTTTGCGATTGCGTGATGATGTGGACGATGTGGCGAAGCAACGGTATCGTCTTTTGTTAAGTGGGCGCAGATCCCAACCGCAGCAGGTTCCTGCCCATTTGAAAGGTGCATTTCACCCGGAACAGGTCCCGCACCAATATTAAACACTGGTTTTTTCCCTTCAGCATAAGCCTCGACAAGCAATTCTTCATAATAACGGCTTTTCACCATCGTTTCGTACATCCAAAGCAGTTTATCTTTAGGAATTGACATCTTGAATCCTCCTTTTATTAAATGGATGTTCACTCTCATTTAATTTGCAAGATTCGTGCCAATTTGGTAACCGCTTTCACTTTTTAAAAAAAAGGCTTCCTATGCAGCAGAACAATCCCCTGGAACACTAGCATTTATTCTCTTTATCACTTCCTCACCCTTCAAGAAGGAAAAGTCATACCTTCTAGTTATTTCGATAAAAAATGTCCCATTTTGTATCAAAATGTATCACAACGAATGATACACTGACACAAAATGGGACAATATTATTTCAGGTTGAAGCGATCCAGCCATCTGTAAAGCGTACTCCTAGATATTTGTAACTTCTTAGCTGCTTTACTGTAGTTATATTGACAATCTATTAACGTATTGAGTAATAATTGTTTTTGGATCTCTGCTTTTTTACCTGGTACATTTGGGTCAACCGTTGTTTCGACCTGATGGCCCGTGATTTCATCTGGAAGAGACTCGATCGAAAGAACCCCTGAGGTAGATCGATTTAAGGATCTTTCAATGACATTTTGAAGCTCACGGACATTTCCTGGCCAGTCATATTTCCTTATTGCATTCAAGTAGGAGGGTGAAATTGATTCTATTAATCTAGGGATTTTTTGATTATACTGTTTTACAAAATGAGAGGCTAACAACATGATATCCTCATCCCTTTCGCGCAAGCATGGAATCTGAATGGGAAGAACATTAAGACGAAAATATAGGTCCTCTCGAAAATTTCCTTTTCTAACTTCTTCTTTCAAATTTTTATTGGTTGCGGCAATAATTCTTACGTCGACGGGAATGACTTTATGGTCGCCAATTCTATTAATCTCTCTATTTTGCAGGACTCTTAAAAGAAGAACTTGCATATCCAACGACATTTCACCGATTTCATCAAGAAAAATCGTCCCCCCATCGGCAAGCTCAAACTTCCCAGAATTCCCGCCTTTTCTTGCCCCTGTAAAAGCTCCTTCCACATATCCAAACAATTCACTACTTAATAAGTCTCTTGGAATCGCCCCACAATTAATGGCAATGAACGGCATGGCACTGCGTTTACTATTGTTGTGAATTGCCTGAGCAAACAAGTCTTTCCCCGTACCGCTTTCACCTAAAAGCAACACATTTGAAGGAGAATGTGAAGCTGCTTTCGCTTCATTTATGCTTTTGAGGAACAGCGGACTTTTCCCGATAATATCCTTAAACGTAATTGTCGCCCTATTGCCAGTAAAACGATTGACTAACTGGCGTACTTTTTGAATCTCCTGAAACGTGAGCAACGAGCCAATTCGCATTTCTCCTTGATAGACTGGTTTGCAATTTAGTAGCACATGCTTGGTATTCTGGTTAATCTTCGTTTTAAGAGTGATGTCTCTATCTTTAATGTTATCGAACATAAACAGATCCGTTTGGAATAATTGGTTCGTAAACACTTGAGCAATTTTTTTACCAACAAGATCTTCCTCGTTAAGTTGAATCATGTCTTGTAATGTTTTGTTTGCCTGAATGATGTCACCTTGCTGATTTACAAGAATAATCCCAGAAGTGAGTGAATTCATGGTTACCTCTAAGTAGCTTTTCATTACCTCATTTCTTCTGTTCTTTTCTTGCAGTTTCAGGAGATTTTCTATCGCTTTGGCCGCGGAGACCACCATTCCAAGCGTATGCGGATGCACTTTTTCATAAGGACCTGATACGTTGAGCACACCGAGTATATTTCCATCTGATCCCCTAATCGGTGATGCGGAGCATGTCCATTCTTGTAAAATTTTCAAATAATGCTCATAATGAAAAACTTGCAGCGGCCTATTTACTTTAATACAAGTGCCAATGGCGTTTGTGCCAACCGCCTCTTCACTCCAATCAGCCCCCTCAACAAAAGAGACGCTTTCCGCTTTTTTTAAAATTTCTTCATCTCCTATCGTTTTCAGTAATCGTCCATTCCTATCACAAATAATCACCATAAACCCTGTGCCTTCTACTAACTGGTATATATCGTTCATTAAGGGTAAGGCGGTATGTATTAATTCAGCATTGTTTACGATACTTTTCTTCCATAATTCTTTTGAAACCTTACCATATTTTCGATTAGGATCAATATTGTATTCCCTCGAACGTTCCCATGATTGATGAATAATGCTTGAAAATTCTGTTTCCCTGTGTGGACTTACAGACATAATGTTTGTGCTAGTAAACTCACTTATTTTTTTCAAGCTACCCACTCCCATTTTTTACTTCCTGTTAATGTGTGTGAACTAGTTACATTTTAACATATTTTCTAATTATTCCTTAAATTTCCTCAATTTTTCAGTTAATGTATTTTGAATTGCATTTACTTCTCTTTTGCTAAAATACAAAGAAATTCTACACGAGGACCTTTAGGCGCTGTATAAAAAGAACAATAAAAAGTATATTCTTCACTATTTAAATAAATAGGAAAAAGTGCCAGGCACCATCCAGAAAATTGGGCGGTGCCTGGCACTTTTTATTGCAGCTTGAGTTTATTAGGAAAGAGGTATGAAATGTCATGGTAACGATGAGAAGAATTGCTGCGCAAAACGGAACCGCATAAAGCTCCAACACCATCACTTTTACCTCTTTTAAAAAGGAATTTTTTTGTATATAATGGATATATAATAAAAAAGAGAAGTGCTGGTAACACTTCTCCCTGCAGCCTTTACCGTCAGGGTGATGGTTGTTTGGGCAATTTATTTGTGAGAACCACCTGCTTTGAACGGCGTCGGGTGGTTTTCTTGTGTACTAGGACGTTTTTCCGAAAGATAAAGGCACTACTTTCGCGCACTATCCCCTTCAGAACTTCACGTAGAATTTCAAGAAATGTTTCCATGATTATCACCTCCCTTCTGGGAAAACCAGAAAGAAGCGCGCAACCAACTACCCCGACAATATTCAGCTACAACTTTATTCTATCATTTTCCAAACTGCTAGAAACCTATCATTCTTCGACAAAGTTCGATTGGTACCAGGACCGGTACTGCAAAAAAGAGTGACTGGCACCACCCGAATAATGTCGATTAAATATCAACAAATTCCGGATAATGACTGGCACTTGCTTATAATTCCTTTATATTTTCCGAATTCCTCCGTATAAACATTTTTGTGAATTTTCCAGTAGAAAAACTGAAAAAAAACAATGGAATCCTGTCTTACGATGGTTTTTATCTCACTACCTTTTCAATAAGAATTCTTGTCCTTAAGTAAGGTACCAGCAAAAGGAAAATAAGCGGAAATTTTTCGGTTAGATTCAGAATGGAGCTACTTTCGGGGTAAATAAGGGAAGGTTTTCCGATTATGCAAAGCAAAATCCCTCATTTTCACGCTTTTCGAGTCAATAGGCGGAATATCTTCGTCTATTTAAGCTTTTTTACATGCTAATTACTAATTAAGCGAATTTTTTCCGTCTATTTATATGTCACCGACAGCCCAAATGAACTTTGTAGCCCGCTTCTATTGCACCAAACAAAAATACTCCCTCCAAATTTGTTTTGGTCAGTAAAAATCATGTATAACCTAAAATAAAACAAAAAGGAATATATAATAGAAGAAACTCGTGAACCCCATTACCTTTGGAGTCTGTAGTTGTGATTAGGTAATCATCCACCTATATATGACATTTCAATCTTTTTCCTAGCTTTTCTCGTTTCCTCGGTGCGTTCATCAGAATAACGGTCGGATCGATGATTCCAAATGCCTTTAATTCTTTCTTCTACAGCTTGATCGGTAGCTCCACTTCTAATAAAATCCCTAATATTATGGCCGTTTCCATTAAATAAACAGGTGAAAATTTGCCCATTTGCTGACAATCTTGCACGGGTACAGGTTGAGCAAAACGATTCAGATACTGAGGTAATAAAGCCGAAATCAATATCCGTCCCTTTATAACGGTAACGCTTGGCCACCTCTCCGTAATAAGCAGCCTCCACCGGTTCAAATTCAAAGTGTTCTTTTAATATTTCATATATTTGTTGCTTTGTAACAACGTCCTCCATCATCCAACCATTTGTACTGCCGACATCCATATATTCAATGAACCGTAGTTCTAGGTTCTGTTCTTTACAGTAGGTTGCCATCTGAATAATTTCAGAGTCGTTAAGTCCCTTTTTTACAACCATATTGATTTTAATGCGAAGGCCTGCGCCTTTTGCGGCCTCAATTCCTCGGAGTACCGGGCCAACTCCCACATTCCTGCCATTTATTTCACCAAAAAGTTCGTCATTTAGACTATCTAAACTTATATTTATCCTATCAAGGCCGGCTTCCTTCAGCTGTGAAGCATATTTCGGGAGCAATACGCCATTGGTCGTTAAAGCAATGTCCTTTAGACCACTAATTTTTGAAAGCATTTCAACAAGAATTGGTAAATCCTTTCGAAGAAGAGGTTCACCTCCAGTTAATCTAATCTTCTCAACACCTAATTTAATAAAAATGCTGGCAAGACGTGTAATTTCTTCATAAGTTAGTAATTCTGATTTAGGTAAAAATGCATAATCTGGACCGAACAGTTCCGCAGGCATACAGTATTGGCAGCGGAAATTACATCGGTCAATCACAGAAATTCGAATATCACGAAGCGGCCTGCCTAATTGATCTTTAACTTGTTGTTTGGTCACATTTTTCAACTCCAAGTGGATAATTGCACAGCATTCCAAAAAGACAACAGGGGCGGTAAAGCGGCTTTTTTGAGCGCCAGAACCGTCCCCCGGAATCTATTCTATTTATCTATTTAATTGTTTCACCTTGATTGGGTTTGTTTCTTTGCTTAATTTGATGATTTCACCGATAATACTGATGGCAATTTCTTGTGTTGTTTCTGAGTTAATATCCACCCCGATGGGAGAAGAAACGCGCTCCAGCAGTTCTTCTGAGAATCCTTCCTCTTTTAATTTTTGTAATATTTGTATCGCCTTGCGCTTGCTGGCAAGCATGCCAATATAGGAACAAGGAAATTGCAGGGCTGTTTTTAATACGATTTCATCTTGATCTTTTGTCACAATCACTAAGTAAGACTTTTCATTTAGGTTGGCCGCAAGCGTTGCCTTCCCAATATCCTCATCCACAATAAGCCTGGTCGCATTTGGAAAGCGTTCCCTCGTACAATAACCCTCCCGGTCATCCACAACGCGATAGGGAATTTCAAGAAAATCGGCGAGTTTTGAAAGCGCAATGGCTACATGACCCGCACCAGCCAGAACGAGTTCAGGCCTGCTTTTATAAACTTCAATAAACACCCGCACTATTCCTCCACAATTCATTTGAATTCCGTCTTTAGCATGTTTATTTAATTTATATTCAACGATTTTCGACTTACCCTTTTGAATTGCCTGCACACACTCATCAATGACAAAATATTCAACTAATCCCCCTCCGACAGTCCCTTCAATCGTGCCATCAGGGGATACAATCATTTTTCCAACATGGCTGGGAGTCGAGCCTCTTGATTCAATGATCATGGCTAGAGCAAAGGTTTCGTTTTGACGATTTAACATGGCGACTTTTTCCATCAGTAACATGTATGACTCACCCCCCTTTTTTTTAAAATTAATTCGGTTGATATTGTGGTGTGTTAAGAAAATAACGCAAAAGATTTAAGGCGACCGTTTTCCTGTATACTGCTGTGGAGCGCTGGTCGTCGATTGGCCGAATGATTTGATCAAAGTCTGCCACAATCGAATCGATGTCCGCATCCGATAATGGGAACGGTTTTCCAAGCAGCTTCTTCTCAATATCAATCGAACGAACCATCGTCGGTCCGACCGCTCCAAAGGCAAAGCGAATGTCATCGATTCGTTCATTGCTGATCCGGATGTAACCTGCAAACGATACTTTGGCAATGGCATCTGCATTTCGGTTGCCGATTTTTTCAAAAACGACATGGGATCCTTCTTCTAAAACTGACGGCAATATGATTTCAGCCAAAATTTCATTTTGATTACGCCCGATTCTTCGCGGTGCTTGAATAAAATCACTGATTGCCACCACACGATCCCCATTAACGGAGCGCAGCAAAAGTTTTGCGTTGTAAACATATAATAATGGCAGTGTGTCACCCGCCGGAGATGCATTGCAAATATTTCCTCCCAATGTCCCTCTGTTTCGAATGGCCGGTGCTGCAATCGTTTTGATTGCGTTTTTTAAGGCTATGGGAATTAACGGGTTTTCTAGTAATTCACCATAGGTACTGCAGCTTCCGATATGGAGATCTTTATCTTTTTGATACACCCGCTTTAGCTCGGAAAGATGATCAATAAAAACAACTGGTTTAGGAATTTTAGGAGGCACTCCCCTTCCACTTTTGTGAAGGACCATGACATCGGTGCCGCCGGCTACGATGGCACAGTCTTCTTTATTCAACTGGCTCAAGGTTTCGTCTAAATAGTCAAAACGATACGCGGTTATTTTTTCTGGCATTCGACTTCACCTTTTTTCGCTGCCAATTTAACTGCATCCACAATCATATTGTAGCCAGTGCATCGGCATAGATTTCCAGAAATGCCTTCACGAATTTCCGCTTCTGTTGGATTGGGATTCTCAGATAACAAAGCGGCACTTGCCATGACCATCCCCGGGATACAATAGCCGCACTGCACCCCTCCACACTCGGAATAGCTCTCATCTAAAATCTTAAATTGTTCTGTTTCCATTAATCCTTCGATCGTTTGAATTTCGGCACCGGCAATCGCGCCAATAGGAATAAGGCAGCTGTTTTGCAAGGAATTATTTACGAAAATACTGCAGGCTCCGCATTCCCCTTCACCACAGCCTTCCTTTGTTCCGATTAATCCAAACTCTTCCCTTATTAAATCTAGTAATCTTGCAGTGGGAGGAGCATCCGTTTCCACAGTTTTTCCATTAAGGGTAAATTTAATCAACCCTATTCACCAACTTTCGTTCAAGACTTTCCATAATAACTTCCGCTGTAACCGGAATTTGCTGAAAAGAAGTTTGCAGTGCATCTTCAATCGCCGACTGGACTGCCGGGGCTCCGCCGATTAAAGTCAATTCACCTGCGCCCTTCGCCCCGTACGGGCCATCCGCATATGGGTTATCAAATAACTTGCTTTCGATTGAAACAACGTCCAATGAAGTCGGAGGTCCATAATCCGATATGCTTTTTTGTTGGATTTTGCCTTGCTTTGTTGTCATCTTTTCCAGATACCCGTATGCTAACCCTTGTGCAAGACCACCATCAATTTGGCCTTTCATAATCCGATCATCGATCGCCTTCCCCACATCGTAATTTCCGTATACTTTTTCTAACTTTACAATTCCTGTTAACGTATCTACTTCTACTTCCACGAAATTAACGCCCCATGAATAAGCAGGGTAGGCATCTCCAGTGAAGGTTTTTTCGTCCCAAGGAATCATTTCACGGTGAACATAATGCTCGAATACTTCTTGTTCCTCCCCTGACTTCCACTCGGCCTTTAGTTTTTTTGCGGCCCGTTCAAGTAATTTTCCAACAATCATCGTCGTTCTGGAAGCTACGGTTGGACCGGAGTCGGGAACCTCTTTTGTATCGGGATCAGGGTAGGAAACTTCCTCCAACGGGAGGTCGAGTTCTTTGGCGACAATTTTACTCAATGTCGTATAAATTCCCTGTCCCATATCAGAATTTGAGATTTTTAAAAGAACCTTGCCGTCCTTTGATTTAACTAGTTTCACCGTTGCTTTAATATGATCTCTTTCGCCGCTGCCTGTAAATCCACAGCCGTGGAGGAACACCGAAGTCCCAATGCCTTTCTTATAGCGCAGGTTTTGTTGATTGAATCGCTGGAACTCCTCTTTTTTCTTGGTGTAATCTGAGGCATCCAACAGGTCCTCAATCATTTCTTCCATTAAGATTGGGTCGCGGAAGTTACCTTTTGTGATGGTAGGGTCTCCTTGTTTTACGAGGTATTTTCGCTTATATTCAAGAGGGTCTAGTTGAGTGTGTTTACTAAGATGTCCCATATGACTTTCGATTCCGGCAAAGCTTTGCGGGGCACCAAAGCCTCTGAAGGCACCGTTCGGAACTGTATTGGTTTTTAAACAAAAGCCCTTGGCATGAAAATGAGGAATGTTATAGACACCGGCACTGTTTAATAATGACCTCTGCAGCACAACAGAACTCAATCCTTCATTCGCCCCGCCGTCAAGAGAGACGTCAACACACATGCTCAAAATATTTCCTTCCTGATCAAGGGCAGTTCGATATTTGAATTTGGCCGGATGCCTTTTTGTCGTCACCACCATATCCTCATGGCGGTCGAACACGAGCATGACTGATTTCTTAACAGCATTAGCGGCAATGGCTACGTGACAGGCCATCATCGAAGGAAATTCTTCTTTCCCGCCAAAACCGCCGCCTGTAGGGCTTTGCACCACTCTGACCTCATCGTCGCCACAGGCTAAAGCGCTTAGCAAGGCATTTTTTATATAATAAAGAGCTTGCATCGATCCGTGGACGACAATTTCATCATCCTTATAAACGGCAAGCATTCCTTGTGGCTCAAGGTAGACATGCTCCTGATAACCCGTCGTATATTCTTCTTCAACAATTTGATGGGCATCTTGCTCGATAGCTGAAATGATATCTAAGCTTTCCCCAAATTCATAGCTAACGAAACTTGCGGAAGATATCTGATCGATTGCTTCATCCAATGTATAGATAGCCTGATGTTCTTCAAATTCAACCTTCACTTCATCTCTCAACCCGTAGAGGGTGTTCAGATCTTTGCCAACGAGCATGAGAATCGGCTCCCCAATATAGTTGACCCACTCATTGGCGAAAATAGGCTGGTCCTGTTTAATAATTTTCACGTAATTCGGACCCGGGATATCCTCTGCCCCAACTACATCATATCCTTCAGGAAGATCTGGCACGTAAATGGATTTGATTTTTCCATATGCAATCGGCGACCGATACAAAACACCATAAACCATATTGTCCACTTTCACGTCACTAATATAAGGCAGCTGGCCTGATACTTTATCTTTATGGTCCTTTTTGGGCACTGGAGTGCTTATATCCTTTAGTCTCATTGCAGCCACTCCCTTCGATTAAATTTTTTCACCTGAAACATAGATTAGTAGAAACCCCTTTCAAAAATTAATATATAAAAATGAATTTTATAATTCATTTTTATCCCCATAAAGGTAAATGAGACATTTTCGTTTTATAATAATCCATGGCTTTTTGGTAATCCTCCGGTGTATCTACATCCATGAGTACTCCAGGATCATCTATATTCACATAATTCCTTTCGTAGCTGGCAAGGACCGTACGCAAAATTCCTTTTGAGTCGGTATCTAGAATTCTCTGTTTCACTTCACTTGATAATTTGATCGGGTGACCGCCTTTATAGTTAAAGCTGGGAATCACAACGTCCCCTCTTTGCATGGCGATTAGCTCGATGGTCTCTTTCTTAACAAGTGGACAATCCCCCGGTGTTAGAAAGAAGGCTTGGTCACTTACTTCACGACAGCCCTTTTGTATAGAACTGAACATTCCTTGGTCAAAGTTTTCATTATAAACAAACTTCATCTGGAACGAATAGGCATTTTTATTGCTGATTTTCGCTATTTCCTCTTCGATGATTTCCGCTTGAAACCCAGCTACGATCATGGCCCTGCTGATTAACCCTTCAAATTTAGAAATGGTTTGCTCCAATATCGTCATATGCCCCAGCGGCAAAGTCATTTTATAGGTATTCGCCCGGCTGGAATATCCAGCAGCCAAGATGATTGCTTCTATTTTTGGTCACCTCCATGATAAATACAAACTAAGATGCTGGCACAAAATAACTTTTTGAATTTTCATATTATTATGATATCATAGACGTATACTATACGAAAAATATATAATTTATATAGAAATCATATATTATTTAAATAGATGGAGAAATGAATGGATATCAAACAATTACGGTATTTTATAGCGATAGCTGAGGAAAAGAATATAACTGCTGCCGCTGCTCGGCTACATATGTCTCAACCGCCTCTTAGTATGCAGCTGAAACAATTAGAAGAAGAGCTTGGTGTTAAATTAATTGAGCGAAATGGCAAGGGTATGGAGTTAACTGATAAAGGAAACGTGCTCTATAAACATGCTTTGCTTCTAGTGAACAGTATCCAAGAAATAAAAAATGAATTACAGGAAACAGAAGATGGGAAAAGGGGCGTACTATCTGTAGGTATCAATACCCTATCGGTTACAGGATTTTCAGAAATGTTGCAATCCTTCCACAAAAAATATCCGCTTGTACCATTAAAAATTGTTCAAAATGATTCCCCTCGTTTGGCGGGAATGGTAAAATCGAGAGCCATTGAGATCGCATTTGTACGTCTTGCCATTGACCATCGCGGCTTGACTTATCATCATCTTATTAATGAGAACTTTGTTTTCGTAAGCAGTAAGAAGATACAGGCAAACATGATCTCTTTGAAAGAGATTTCCGATATGCCCCTTATTATTCCGAGTTCTGAGGGTCTAGGCATCTATAATACAATCTTTGAAGCCTTTTCTAGACAAAAGCTTCAACCAATAATTATTGGTGAATGCTCTGATATGCATGTATTAATGGAGATGGTTAAGGGGGGAATGGGGGTAACCATCGTGCCAAAATCTGTTTTAGATGTCTATGGGAACAGCGGTCTCTACTCTACACCCATTAGGGATGCCAATTTAATCTCTTCTTTAGGTGTCATTTGGCTTGAAAATCATTTTGTCTCCGCCTCTGCTAAAAATTTTATAAAGTTAGTAAATGAATACCTATAGGCATCCCAAAAAACGAACTTAGGGCTGCCTCCATACTCATATTCTTACTAAAAAACAGGATCACTAAAATAATCAGTGATCCTCAGAATTGATCTATTATCAAATACTTGCTTCTGCAAAATGTTCCGACTTGAGCACTTTTAATAGATTTTAAGCTTAATAAACTTTGGGCTCGGATATTTTTTTACCTGAAACATATCTTTCTTTAATATTTCTATCATCACCAGTATAGATAAATTTCTGTAATCTTTCTTCTACCGTAAACGTTCTAAAAGCAGGGATATTACGATCGTCAATGACAAGAGCGTCAAACTCATAATCTTCTTCAAAACTTCCTACTTTTCCAAAGAATTTACCCCCGCCTTTTGTTGCCAGATAAAATAAATCCGCGGTACTTAAAGGCTGATCAACTCTATTGCTTTCAATCCATTTGATATTTGCTGCCTGTGCACTACTGGTAATGACGTTCATCATTGATAAACTATGTCCACCTGCTATATCGCTGGCAAGTCCTACAGACACCCCTCTTGAAACCAGTCTTCTTATTGATGCAATACCACTTGATAAATTAAAGTTTGAATTAGGACTATGTGCAACATATACATTTTTCTTTACCATTAGTTCAATTTCATCCTCATCTACTAAAATGCAGTGTGCCATTATAGTAGGTACATCTCCGAATAAACCAGCGCCATTATATATTTCAGCGTAATTTTTATACTCAGGATGTAATGATTTTACAAAACTAATTTCACCATAATTCTCACATAAATGAGACTGTACAGGAACATTATATTTTTTAGCTAACTCTCCAAGCCCTTTCAGAAGTTCAAAGCTACAGCTAGGAACAAATCTAGGTGTAACAATTGGCTTTACCAATTCATATTTGCCGCAATATTCTTCTAAAATTTCTTCCGTGTCATTAAGCGAAGCTTCTGTCGTTTCCGTCAGATAATCTGGTGAATTTCTGTTCATATTCACCTTCCCAACATAGGCTCCAAGACCTGAATCTGCGAATAGCTCCATCAATAATTTTGTTGTATTTTTATGAATTGTTGCGAAAACACAGGACCTGGTCGTACCGAACCTCCACAGTTCCCTTATTAAGGAAGAATATACCTTTCTAGCATAATGAACATCTGAATATTTCGATTCCTCCGGGAATGTATAGGCTTCAAGCCAAGGCATTAATTCTTTATCAAGACCTAATCCTAGGTTAGCAAACTGGGGTGCATGTAAATGAAGATCAACAAAACCAGGTATGATTAAAGAATCACCATAGTCTTCTACCCTTATATTCCTATATTCTTCTGTAAGTTCTTTATAAACACCTTTAATACTTTTTCCATGAACAACAATAAATCCATCTTCAATTATTTCATATTTGCCGAATTCCTTCGTAAAAATAATATTGCCTTTAACGGCAAAAATTTCTTCCATTAAACATTCCCCTTTCTACATTCCCCATTTAAACTTAAAAACGGGTGGCCGAACATAAAAAGACTACAAGAATAAACTAAAGCTAATACAACATAGCTTCAGATTATTCTTGTAGTCAGGTAGTTTACGGCAACCCGGTAGAGACAATTAGACCAAATTTCTAATTGTATACAAGAAAATAGATTTCTTCATTTCGAGAATCTGAGCCGCCTGGATAAATCGGGCGGCCTTTATTCCATTTATTTGAACATAAAATAAATAAGGAAGATTGCAAAGAATAGGTACATGATTGGATTAATTTCCTTGGTTCTTCCCTTCACAATCATGGTGATCGGGTAGAAAATAAAGCCAACGGCAATACCAGTTGCAATGCTGTAAGTAAGAGGCATGGTAATCATGGTTAAGAATGCAGGAACAGCAATTTCAAACCTTTTCCAGTCTATTTCTCCAAGCGAGGATGCCATTAATATTCCGACGATAATCAATGCCGGTGCCGTTACAGGTGTTGTAATAACGGATAAAAGCGGGAAGAAAAAGAGTGAAAGAATAAAGCATCCAGCTGTGACCAATGAAGCAAATCCTGTCTTCGCTCCGGATGCTACCCCTGCAGATGATTCAATATAAGAAGTAGTTGTTGAAGTACCCAGCACCGCACCTGCCATTGTAGCTATGGAGTCTGCCAACAACGCTCTTCCGGCATTCGGAAGTTTGTTATCCTTCATTAAGCCCGCTTGGTTGGCAACTGCGACAAGGGTTCCTGCATTATCAAAGAAGTCAACGAATAAGAAAGTAAGAACAATCCCCAGCATGGCGGTTGACCAGAATGAAGGGTCGCCAAAGGACGAAAATACGGCGCCAAAAGTTGGTTTAATATCTGGCACACCGCCAACCACTTGATGCGGAATGGAGATTTGCCCGAAAATCATTCCAACAGCAGCTGTAATAATCATTCCGAAGAATACTGCTGCTTTAACTCCTCTAGTCATCATAATAACCGTAACGAGAATTCCAAAAATCGTTAAAAGTGCAGTCGGGCTAGTTATCTTCCCTAAACCGACCAGCGTAGCGTCATTTTTAACAATAATGCCCGATCCCTGCAAGCCGATAAAGGTAATAAATAAACCAATCCCCGCTCCAACAGCATGCTTTAATTCAACCGGAATCGCGTTGATGATTTTTTCACGAATGCCGGTAAGTGTTAAGAGAAAGAAGAACACACCAGAAATCAATACCGCACCAAGGGCGTGCTGCCAAGGAATACCGCTTCCCAAAACAACGGTATAGGCAAAGAAAGCATTTAACCCCATCCCCGGTGCCAGCGCTAATGGATACTTACCGAGCAGCCCCATCACAATCGAGCCAACAGCAGATGCAATTGCCGTAGCCACGAAGACAGCACCATAATCCATTCTTAACGCATCTGGAAAATCCTTAATACTTGCTAAGGAAAGTGTCAGCGGATTGACTACTAAAATATACGCCATCGCTAGAAAAGTGGTTAAGCCGCCAATGAATTCTTGACGATAACTAGTCCCCAATTTTTCAAACTCATAATAATTCTTCATCCTATTTCCCCCTGAAAATTTTTTTCTACTAAAAAAACTCCCCGGCAGCTACCAGTGTGTTTGACTATGGTTGCCTAAATATAAATGGAGTGAGGGACTTCGTTTACCATACGAGTTGAAATTGTTTCAAGCACTTCCCAAGATAACATTTCGAATTGATATTTTATCAAATACTTGCTTCTGCCGAATGATCCGACTTGAGATCTTCTAATAGATCAATACTCTTTTGTTCTTCCCTTTTGTTTAAAAATAGATTGAGCCCAATAGCGGTAAAACTACCTATTACGATTCCGTTTTGGAAAATTAAACGCAATCCCTCTGGCAATTTAGCAAATGCGTCAGGGACAACTGAGGCACCCAGACCAATTCCTACCGAAACCGCTATAATCAGTAGATTTTCATTTTTATGAAAATCTACCCGGGAAAGCATTTTAACCCCAGAAGAAATAACCATGCCAAACATCGCAATCATTGCTCCTCCAAGAACAGGATTTGGAATGATTGTTGTAAGCGCTGCCACTTTTGGCACCAATCCTAATATCATCAGGATCGCACCAGCGGCAATGACTACATTGAGTGTTTTAATTCTCGTAAGGGCAACCAATCCAACATTTTGGGAAAATGATGTGTATGGAAAGGAGTTAAAGATTCCTCCAAGAACACCAGCCAAACCTTCCGCCCTCAATCCTTTTTTGATGTCTTCCGATTCCAGTTTCCTATCGCAGACTTCCCCCAATGCCAGGAATACACCTGTGGATTCGATCATGCTTACAATGGCGACAAGAGTCATGGAAAGAATCGCGGTTACATGGAAAGTGGGAATCCCGAAGTAAAAGGGCTGCACCATGTGAAACCAGGAAGCCTCTCCAACTGGTGACAAATTCACCATTCCCATACCCGCAGCTGCCAGAGTACCTATAATCATGGATAGCAGAACAGAAACAGCCTTTATGTAGCCTGAACTGTATCGGTTAATTACGATAATCAGGACAAGTGTCAATGCTGCCAGTAATAAATTTCGCGGATTCCCAAAATCAGGTGACCCTGCTCCACCTGCAACGTTGTTCATCGCCACAGGAATAAGTGATATCCCAATGATCGTTACAACAGCTCCTGTTACGACAGGCGGAAAAAACCTCATTACCTTACTCATAAATTGAGCAAGTATCATAACTATGATCCCGGAGACGATGATGGCACCATAAATGGCGCTAATGCCTTGAAGTTTTCCAATGGCAATCATCGGCCCGACGGCAGTAAAAGTACACCCCAATATAACTGGAAGCTTGATTCCAAAATTCTTTCCTCCAACCACTTGAAGCAATGATGCAATTCCGCAGGTGAACAAGTCGATGGAGATAAGGTAAGCCAATTGCTCGGCGGTCATGCCTACCGCAGGTCCTACAATAAGGGGAACGATAACGGCCCCAGCATACATGGCCAATACATGCTGAAGACCTAAAGTTCCTAGTTTCCATGGAGTTAACTTTTCCACTAATTTTCCTCCCTTGGTAAAAAATTCTTTGATCATTGTAACCATTTCCATACATAGGTTTTTACTCTTAAAATTTTTTCTATTTGCGGCATCCCCCCCTTTCAAAAAATTAAGTTCTGCTTTTACAAAATGCAAAAGATGCCGTCTAAAATAGCCCCCTCTTAAATGGACGAGGCAACAAACAGGCTAACGATAAAGTTTAACAAAAGTTTGCGAAAGCATTGTAGTAGTTATTGAGAAGGTATTTATGAAATAGCTTTAGAAGGATTCATTGAAGCAAACCATAATTATAAACGTAGTCATCTAATGAAATTTTCCTTTATTTCAGTAAATGGTAGATGCAATGGACCGGCGAGGATTCTTCATAAAGGATATCATTCTGGTAAATATATTTTACAAGTTAAAGATAGTGGAAATGTATTTATTTGAATATTAGCAATTTTTGTACACCCTTACCAATATTTAATTTGTATGCTTACTATATGACTAACCTAATAATCATTCTTTATTTGCCGTTTTTTAAAAATAGCTCTGTTATTATTCATTGTTGATTTTCGTGTAGGTATGAGAATTCATAGGCGGAGGTTTTCCGTCTAATGCATGTAGTGGAGGCTTTTGAAGCAGATATAAACCAGCTAATAGTTTGTCAACATTTTTCATTTAAATATCTTTTTATTGTGTGGTATTCTAAAAATAAGCAT
>NZ_JBHSHV010000016.1:0-81869 GCF_042653105.1 Neobacillus sp. GCM10023253 | reverse complement strand
CCATGTGAACACGTCCTTTTAAATGATGATTGTATTATAATCTAAATCTCATTTTTACGTGTCCACTTTTTAGACTAACCTCACTATTGGACATTTCCACTCATACCCGTACCCGATTTGTCCTTTACATGCCCCTCTATTGGACATTTCCACTCATAGTCGTACCCGATTTGTCCTTTACGTGCCTCCTATTGGACATTTCCACTCATAGCCACACCGGTTTTGTCCTTTAGAAGCCCTCTATTGGACATTTCCACTCATAGCCGCACCGGTTTTGTCCTTTAGAAGCCCTCTATTGGACATTTCCACTCATAGCCGTACCCGTTTTGTCCTTTACATGCCCCTCTATGGACATTTCCACTCATAGCCGCACCGGTTTTGTCTTTTAAAAGCCTCTTAATAGATATTTTGCTTCCAAAGAGATAGCATATTGTCTTTTACAGCTCAGACAAGTACTTTTCAATCAACTCCATGGAAAAGCCTTTCCGATAAAGTGCCTGTTTCATTTTTTGCTCGAATTCAAAACCGCTATATTGCGAGTATTTCCGAACGGCCTTTTCCCCTTGATAACGGATTGCTTCAAGCTCGCTACCACCATTGCCATCATCGTCAACAGCAGCATCAGCTCTCATCGTACCCGCATCCTCAAGCGCAATCTGAATAACCTCAAACGAATACCCTTTGCGAAGCAGCATTTGTTCCAACTTTTGTTTTTGAATTCGCAGCGAATCCTTAGATCCCTTTTTGAAAAACTTCTCGCAGAGCTTCACGGCCTTTTCGATTTGCTGTTCTCGCGGAAATTCCTTTAGCGCCTCAACCAAAATTACCTCGCTAATCCCCTTTTGTTTCAGTTCCTGCTTGACCACATCAGGGCCTTTATCCGTAGTATTTGCCTGTGTCCGCACATAGGCGAAGGCAAATTCCCTGTCATTTATGTATTTCTGAGCTGTCAGCTTATGAATCACCTCATTTACAACTGGCTCTTCCATTTCTTTTTCAACAAGATAGTCCCGGATTTCTTTCTCCGACCTTATTCGCCTTGCCAGGTAATGAACTGCTAAATTGTAGGCTTTTCGAATGTCGTCTTGATATTGAATTTCCAAAAGAGAAAATTCATCTACTTCCATCCCTTTTTTTAAGCCAAATTTGATCAGAACATCACTGTCAACACTAAAGGCAAACTGTTCACCTTTGCCGTAATCCATAAAAATATTAAAACGGTCTGTATTTTTTTGCTGCGTGGTGATTTTTGTAATTATAGCCATCACGGTCACCCCCACTCTAATTTACCATATTGGTCAAAAAATATAATAAAATAAAGGTAATAAGGAGGGCGGAAAAAATGAAAATAGCGATTGCAGGCGGAACAGGCTTTGTTGGTAAAGCACTTGTACATGAATTAACCAAAAACGGCCATCAGGTCATTGTTTTAACGCGAAACTCAAATCAGGATGGCCCCAGCGTTCAATATGTCCAATGGCTGCAAGCAAACTCAAACCCTGCCCCGTCCCTGGCAGGAACAGATATCATCATCAACCTCGCCGGTGAATCCATAAACAGCGGCCGCTGGACCGAACAAAGAAAGCAAACAATCTTGAACAGCCGGCTCGAAGCCGTCCATGAGCTTCTAAAAATCATGAACGAATTAAACCCAAGGCCAAAAGCATTTATCAACGCCAGTGCGGTCGGATATTACGGGACCTCATTCAAGAAGACTTTTTCAGAAGAAAACAAAGGCAGCAGCAATGACTTCCTGTCATGTACAGTCATGGAATGGGAAAACGAAGCCGCAAAGGCCACAGAAATCGGGATTCGGACTGTTTTTTGCAGATTTGGCATCGTCCTTGATAAAGCAGAAGGTGCCCTGCCAAAAATCGCACTCCCTTATAAATCGTTTATTGGCGGGCCTATCGGCATAGGAAAGCAGTGGATGTCCTGGATTCATATTGACGATGTTGTTAAGGCTATACTCTTTATCATCGAAAATGAAAAAATTCAAGGTCCGGTTAACTTTACAGCCCCAAATCCTGTCACCATGAATGAATTCGGCAAAGTGCTAAGCGAAGTTCTCAAGCGGCCGAACTGGCTTCCAGTGCCTAGCTTTGCCTTAAAAACTCTATTAGGGGAAATGAGCACACTGGTGATCGATGGTCAAAAAGTGCTGCCAGCCAAACTCTTGGAATCCGGCTACACCTTCCAATATCCAGATTTAAAACCTGCGCTGAAAAATATATTTTCCTAAAGACAGTATCTTTCCTCATCGATAAGGCAAAAATGGTGAAGTGTACATTATGTACCATTTTTACCTAATTCAAATAGTTGAAAGGAATGAGCATGATGTCAGAAAATAAGAAGCGCAATAAAGATCGGGAAAGAACTAATTTAACAAGTATGCAGGAGGTCGCGTACGGCCATGAGTTTAAAATGGCGGACCGGGCCGGCGGCTACACGAAACGTAAAAGATAACAACTAAAAACTTTATATAATTTTTCCATTAATGGACCCCTTGCCATTTGCAAATGCTAGTAAAGGGAGCAGGCCTTTTGCTCCACTAGCGATAAAATGAAAGGGGTTTTTTTAATGGGCCGTTCACATGGACATAAGAGTCGTGACAAAAACAAAGCCTCACTTCCTCAAGTACCGAAAAATATGAAATCAGATGGACAAGATGTAGAATTCTCCAAGGAAATGGCTGATGGAGCTGACTTAGAAGCAATGGCGCGCGCAAATGCGGCAAATCAGCGCGTCAGAAATCGCAAATAATAAATGAAAACTAGCCGATTGGCGAGTCCGAGAGGACGGTTCATGAGGCGTAGTTGAATTTATACTTTTAGCTAAAAAAAGAAGAAGCAGGATTCCTGCTTCTTTAATGTATTTAAAGGGGGAGTTAACGATTATTAATTGGTGCTGCCTTATTGCGTTTTTACCTCATTTACATGAGCTTTTTTGAAATAGCCTTTGATAAAAGGAACTGCATATCGGTCAAGACCGAAGTAGTAAGCTCCTGCACCTGCGAATAACAGAATCATCGCGGCTGTATAAAGAATTGGGTTCGTGCTTGTCGTGCCTGCCAGCATAAAGTTCAAGTTCATAAATGCACCGGCAATCAAGGCTGGGATTGTGGCTAAACCAACGATTAAACCAAGACCGACTAACATTTCTCCCCAAGGTATTAATGTATTAAAAATTCCCACGTTAGGCATAGCGAATTGCTGTAAGAAATCTGCATACCATGCTTGAACCGCAGGGTGTTCGCCAGTTGCTGCCGCCATTGCTCCTTTTAGGAACCCTGTAGCATCGAAACCACCAGTTAACTTATTATAACCTGCTTCTATCCATTGTAATCCAAGCCAAACACGTAATACTGTCCAAACAACCGCTGCGTAAGGAGTTTTGTACCATCTCATCATAATCATCTCCATAGTTTTTTGTGAAATGTTTCACAAATTTAACTTTAAGTTATTCCCTTATGAAAGGGATTGATCAGCTAGCTGTGTCTTGTAAGGAAGTCTTTGTGAATTGCTTCACTATCTTCTTTACACTTTTAATATACTCTCCTGCTATTGAAAAAACAACGGCTTTCACAGTTTCTTAACATATTAATGTTAGATATATGAAGAGATTG
The DNA here is from genome assembly GCF_042653105.1 of Neobacillus sp. GCM10023253. Taxonomy (NCBI): domain Bacteria; kingdom Bacillati; phylum Bacillota; class Bacilli; order Caryophanales; family Bacillaceae; genus Neobacillus; species Neobacillus sp. GCM10023253. The sequence goes on along the minus strand of NZ_JBHSHV010000016.1, from coordinate 78,244 downwards.
TGAACGCAATACAGCAAGTTCCCCCTCCTCTTTTGTGAACAATGTTTATAATGTAGACAACATCAGCTCCCCCCTTATAAAACCTGATTTTTACAATCAGCTTTTCTGTTAATAACTAACGGTGGATAACCGCTTTCAAAATTGTGGATAATGTGCATAACATTGTGGACTACCTATAAATACAGGACTTTAGATGTGGAAAAAACACTGGATAAATGAATGTCCATTCAAAACAAAAGGAGCATCACATAAAAGATGCCCCTCAATCCAACCCTATAATGCCTTCGCTTCCTCAATACCCCTCACGAGGAATTCTTCATTACCCAGAATCGAAAAATATTGAACCGATGGTTGCCTTTGCGCAAGCTGCTCGATATCCTTTTTGGAACCCTTTAGGACAAAGATTCCCTCAGAGATTTCATCCACCAGGGTAATCGCGGGACTGCCATATTTTTGGACCAGACCCTGGACCAGCCAGTACTCCCTCTGGTGTTCATTTTTCAACTCAATGTCCTCCCCTGAGGTTTTCAAATAATTAGACTTCGGCACGTGGCTTTGACATACGTGGACCAAATCCTCGATTATGGCACTAGCCGTTGGGTACATGCCTGCGCCCGGTCCTTGAAGGGTGATTTCACCAACGATATCAGATTTTACATTTACCGCATTCTCCACTCCCTCAACATGGTAAAAAGGGTGCTCAGAGCCGACCAGAACCGGCTTCACCGATGCCTGGATGCGGGTGCCCGACTTCCAGATGCTCGCAATATGTTTAAACCGTAACCCTAAGTTTTGCGCTGCTTCAATCAATTCACTCGTAATAGACGTAATCCCAACCCGTTCAACATCACGCCAGTCAGGCTCTTCTCCAAATGCCAGCCTGCTTAAGATCATTGTTTTATAAAAAGCATCATAGCCTTCCACGTCATTGGTCGGATCCGCCTCGGCATAGCCATTTTCCTGCGCCCGCAGCAAGCTTTCGGCAAATGACTGCCGTTTTTCCCTCATTTCGGTCAAGATGAAATTGGACGTTCCATTGAGGATTCCCAGGATCCGCTGGACACGATTAATTTTTAAAAGCTGACCGAGCGTTTGAATGACCGGAATCCCTCCAGCCACTGTCGCCTCAAAACCAACCGACACCTGATGCTGTTCTGCCAACTCGACAAGCTCATTCCCGTGGTGGGCAAACATCTCCTTATTCGCTGTAATGATGTGGCAGCCCCGTTGGATTGCTTTTTTCAAGTAGGTAAAAGTCGGGTCTTTATCCACGATGCATTCAATCACGACATCAAGCTTCGGCAATTGCAGAATTTCTTCGAAATCCGTTGTCAGCAGAACATTCCCGCTAATATCCCGCGGCTTTTGCTTATTTCTAACAAGGACGGCAGCAACCTCTACTTCCTTCCCTAATTCTGCCGCCAGCTCATTGCTATGTGATTGAATGGTCCGATAAACCCCTTCACCCACCGTACCGAACCCGAGAATTGCCACATTAATTACAGACATGTCTGCCACCCCTTTATTTTTTTGAAAAATAAAAACCCTCTTCATAAGAAGAGGGCTCTATTCCTCCTCTTATCTATCAGGCTACAAATAACCTGCAGGAATTAGCACCTTTTCAAGGAATACCTTGAAGGTTGCCGGGCTTCATCGGGCCTAGTCCCTCCGCCGCTCTGGATAAGAGTATTTATTTGATTTTTCATTAAATTTCCAAAGATATATAAAAAGTATATTATCTGAATTTTCAAGAGTTGTCAATATTAAAGTGGCAAAAGGGCGACCGTTTCTTTTGCTGCTAATTTCTCAACCATGTCCAGCCATTCCTGTGGTTTATTGGAAAGCACAGAATAATAGGTAGTTAGAAAGTCTTTGACAAGTGATGCCGGTATTTCGGCGATTTCTTCCTTAATCGGCATGAAGCATAGATCCAGCCCGGACACAGCTTCCCCATTGTTTTCCCAAGACGGGTGAACATAGGCAAGGTCAAGACGCTTATAGCCTAAATGTGACAGAACCTCACGGCGCACGTACGGGTACATGACCTTCACACCGCCAAATTCGTGGTGCTCTACACGGTATGGGTCATAGATTTCGGCAAACATTCCGAACAGCTCCGTACCGTTTTGGGCAGCAAGCTGTTTTAAGTCTTTTAGACGATTTTCAGCTAAAAATCGGCCAAGCGAGAGACCTGGTTTGCTGATGATCGTGAAGTCGGTCATCGCAATATTCCAGTCAGGATAATAGCGGTACTCAGTCGCACCGACGACCTGGTCCTGATCGACGGCAACGAACACGCGGATACTTGGGTCTTCTAACGGTTCTTTCCACAATTCATAATCTAGGACCTCTTCCGGTGGAAAAATCTGTCCCATTAAATCGTGAAGCTTTTTAAAATTGGGGTCTTCGATATTGGTAATGCGTTTAAATTCCATTGGTTCTGATTCCCCTTATAAATTATTTAAACGGGTTCTTCCATTCCATTAATGCCGCATTGTTAAGGGATTCTTCATCCTCTAAATAGTTTCTGGCGACACCGATTGGCACACGTCCGCAGCGAAGGAGAAAGCTGATGACAGGATCCTTCAGCTCGCCCTTTATGACAGCGTCGAGATACTCTTCCGGCGTCATTTTTTCAGCCACTTTATGATAGCCCGGCATCCGCCCGCCGCCAAGAAGACGGTCATACCCTTTTTCAATGACCACATGATACATGGCATGCATCATTAATTTTCCGAGTCCCAGCTTACGGTACTTCGGACGGACGCTGATATCGACAATGTAGAGGGTGTTGCCGTTCGGATTATGGTTGCGGATATAGCCGTGGTCGGTCACTTCTTCCCATGTATGGCTGTGACTAGACGGGTCCAACTCGACACAAACTCCGGTCAGGGAGCCCGCCAATTCTCCATTGATTTCAACGCATAATGCCCCTTCCGGAAACAGTGTCACATGATTCGTTAATTGTTCTTCATTCCACCAAAGCTCGGATGGAAAAGGAGGCGGGAAGCATTCGGACTGGATTTCGATAAGCTGATCAAAGTCCTCCATTGTGTAATTACGTATACAAACCGGCAGCGGCCGGTCCTGATCATAAACGTAAAATTCACTGCGATACATGAAAAGGCCTCCCTCGTTTTAATTCCAATCTGTATATAAATCAGTGCGGCGGTCGCGCCAGGTGGTCACAGAACCACGCTCGCGAACTTCGTATAGCAGTTCCAGGTCAAGATCGGCTGTTACGACCATGTCGTTGTTGATTTCCCCTTCTACTAAAAGCCCTTTTGGCGGGAACGGAATGTCGTTTGGAGTGATAATGACGGCCTGGCCAAAGTTTGCCCGCATGAAATCAACCGTCGGCAGCGCGCCAACCGTTCCGGTTAATACTACATATACCTGATTTTCAATCGCTCGGGCATGGCTCGTGTAACGGACGCGGTGGAAGCCGTGACGATCGTCCGTGCAGGATGGACAGAAAATAACATCGGCGCCCTTCGCCTTCGCCATCCGGACGATTTCCGGGAATTCAATATCATAGCAGGTTAACAGAGCAATTTTTCCTTTTTCTGTTTCAAAAATTTGAAACGAGTCCCCTGCTGCCATATTCCATTCGTTAACCTCGGTTGGTGTGATATGCAGTTTAGCCTGCTCGCCGACGCGGCCGTCTGGGTAAAATAAATGAGCAGTATTGTAAAGCTTGCCATCCTTTTCAAGGACATGGGTCCCCGCGATGATGTGCATGTTGGTTTCTTTTGCAAATTTGATAAATAGTTCACGGTATTGGTTAGTAAAGCTAGGCAGGTCATTGATGGTCAGGCTTTGTCCCTGGCCATTTCCAATGGAAAGTAGTTGCGTAGTAAAGAATTCAGGAAAAAGGACAAATTCAGCCCCGAATTCTTCGGCGGTTTTTATATAATGCTCACATTGAGCGGCAAATTCCGCAAATGAGTTGATTGTGTGAAGATGGTACTGAACAACAGATACTCTAAGTTTCATTTTTCGCCTCCAGGTAAGTTATTGGAAGATAGATTCCATATTGAATTATCTTATAATCTAGCACTTTATACAAATGAAATGCATTCCAAATATGAAAGTAGATAAAAAGCCAGCAGGGGCGCTGGCTTTAATGTAGATATCCTACTAATTTCTTTCCCAAAAGGTAATTTAGTTACCTATTAAACAGCTTACTGCTCTAGTTTTCCCTCAGCAAGTTTAATTTGCTCTCTTACCTGCTCTGGTGAGGTACCGCCAAAGCTATTTCGGACCGCCACCACATGCTCTGGCGCCAAAACAACGTAAATATCCTCTTCAAACAGCGTACTGAACTGCTGATATTCGTCCAGTGTTAAATCCAATAGGAATTTGCCGGATTGAATCGAGTAAAGAACAATTTTTCCAATCACTTCATGAGCCTCGCGGAATGGCAATCCTTTGCGAACGAGGTAATCGGCAATGTCAGTAGCATTAGAGAAGTCATTATTGATGGCTTTTCGCATGACATCCTTGCGAACAGTCATTGTTTCAATCATCGGTGCCAAAAGCTTCAATGAGCCTTCTAGGGTTGCCACCGTATCAAACATTCCCTCCTTGTCTTCCTGGAGGTCCTTGTTATAAGCGAGCGGCAGTCCTTTCAACACAGTCAGCAAGCCAATCAAATTGCCATACGTGCGGCCTGTTTTTCCGCGCAGCAGCTCCGGTACGTCAGGATTCTTTTTCTGCGGCATGATGCTTGATCCTGTACAGAACGAATCATCGAGCTCAACAAACTGAAATTCCTGGCTTGACCAAATAACCAATTCCTCTGAAAGACGAGAAATATGTGTCATGATAATCGAGCCAATCGACAGGAATTCAAGGATAAAGTCGCGGTCGCTGACGGCATCCATGCTATTCGGATAAATGGTTTCAAAGCCCAATTGCTCGGCAACAATCCCACGGTTAATCGGGAAAGTTGTTCCTGCCAACGCACCGGAACCAAGCGGAAGCCAGTTCACGCGTTTCAGCGAATCCAACAGTCTCTCCTTATCGCGTTCAAACATCCAAAAATACGCCATTAAGTGGTGGGCGAATGAAACAGGCTGCGCGCGCTGCAAATGGGTATAGCCCGGAATCAGCGTTTCCACATGCTCCTTCGCTTGTCCGATAATCGCCTGCTGAACCTCTTCCACCAACGTGATCAGTTCAGTTGTCTTTGTTCTTAAATAAAGATGCATATCCGTCGCCACTTGGTCGTTCCGGCTGCGGCCTGTGTGGAGTTTTCCGCCAACCGGTCCAATCTCTTCGATTAGCTGTCTTTCAATATTCATATGAATGTCTTCATCTTCAACTAAAAATTCGACCTCGCCGCGGTCTACTTTTTCCTTAATCAATAGAAGGCCATTTTTAATTTTTTCTGCATCCTCCACTGGAATGATGCCACATTCACCAAGCATCTGCACATGGGCAAGGCTGCCTGCAATATCTTCCTTGGCCAGTTTTTGGTCAAAGGAAATCGAAGCTGTAAACTCTTCTACTAGTTTGTTAGTTTCCTTCGTAAAACGTCCGCCCCATAGCTTAGACATCACTTGCTCCTCCTAAATGTAAGAAGATTGCCCCCGAAACAACTTCGAGGGCACTCCGAATTTATTTTCAATCCCAAATTATTGCTTTACAACTGATTCTTCTTTTTTATTAACCTCAGTATATACCTTTGTTGGCAGACCCCAAAGCTTAATGAAACCAACTGCTGCATTATGATCAAAAGCATCGCCTTTTGTATAAGTAGCAAGCTCTTCATTGTAAAGGCTATGAACGGATTTACGGCCGACAACCGTATGGTTACCCTTATGAAGCTTCACGCGGATGGTTCCGGAAACAACCTTTTGAGTTTCGTCGATAAACGCATCAAGCGCTGGTTTTAATGGTGAATACCAAAGACCTTCATAAATGATTTTCGCCATTTGCTGGTCTACCTGTGTTTTGAATTGAGTTACTTCACGTGGTAATGTCAAGAACTCCAATTCTTTGTGAGCATTGATTAAAATAAGTGCTGCTGGGTTTTCGTATACTTCACGGGATTTAATCCCTACTAATCTATTTTCGATGTGGTCGATACGGCCGACACCATGTTTGCCGCCAAGGGCATTTAATGTTTCGATCAATTGAACAAGCGGTAAAGTTTCACCATTAAGGGCTACAGGAACACCTTGTTCAAATTCGATTTCAATATATTCAGCCTGATCTGGAGCTAATTCAATTGGGTTGGTCCAATCGTATGCTGCCTCAGGAGCTTCTGCCCAAGGATCCTCGAGAACTCCTGCTTCGCAGGCACGGCCCCAAATGTTGGCGTCAATTGAGAATGGATTGTCTAAATCAACTGGAATCGGAATCCCATGCTCCTGTGCATAGGCGATTTCTTCATCACGGGTCATACCCCATTCACGAACTGGTGCAACCACCTTTAGACTTGGGTTTAAGGCTTGCACGGAAACTTCAAAGCGGACTTGGTCGTTTCCTTTACCAGTACAACCATGGGCCACCGCTGCTGCTCCTTCCTGCTCCGCTACATCAACCAATAATTTTGAAATTAATGGTCTTGATAGCGCAGAGGATAGTGGGTACTTGCCTTCATATAAGCAGTTAGCTTTTAATGCAGGGATAATATAATCCTTTGCTAGCATTTCTTTAGCATCTACCATGATAGCTTTAATAGCGCCAACATTTAATGCCTTATTTTTAATAGCTTCCAAGTCTTTTCCTTCGCCGACATCAAGTCCTAGCGCGATGACATCATAGCCATATTTTTCTTGGATCCATTTAACCGAAACTGATGTATCTAAACCGCCTGAATAGGCTAATACGATTTTTTCCTTTGCCATTTTAAACGCTCCTTACATTACTGTGTATTTAAATTCATTCAACGGTATTATTATACAACAAATTTCAAAAAAAGAAAGTCTATTTCTCTAGTAAAAGTTTTAAAATTGCTTTTTGTGCATGAAGACGGTTCTCTGCTTCATCAAAAACAACGGAATGAGGGCCATCGATAATTTCTGCAGTTACCTCTTCGCCGCGGTGTGCAGGCAGACAATGTAAGAAAAGATAGTCGTCTTTTGCCAGCTTGCATAGTTCTGTATTCACTTGATAGCTTTGGAATGCCTCAAGGCGTTTTGCCGTTTCTTCTTCCTGCCCCATGCTGGTCCAAACATCTGTTACGATCACATCTGCATCTTTAACCGCTTCCTGTGGATTGTTTGTAATTGTAACGGTACTTCCTGTTTGTTGCCCAAACTTGAGGGCTCTTTCGGTAATTTTCTCATTTGGCATATATCCGGACGGGCTGGCGATGCTGATATCCATGCCTACTTTTGCAGCACCTTCCATTAATGAATGAGCCATATTGTTATTTCCGTCGCCCACATAGGCAAGCTTTAAGCCCGCTAATTTCCCTTTATTCTCTAAAATGGTTAATAAATCGGCCAGGACCTGTGTCGGGTGCTGCAGGTCAGTTAAGCCGTTAATAACCGGAACGGTCGCATGCTCTGCTAATTCTTCAACCGTCTCGTGTGCAAACGTACGAATCATAATGCCGTCGACATAGCGCGATAAGACCTTTGCTGTGTCAGAAATGCTTTCCCCGCGGCCAATCTGGATATCTCTTGAACTTAAGAAAATCGCATGCCCGCCTAGCTGCAGCATTCCTACCTCAAAGGATACTCTTGTACGTGTAGATGATTTTTCAAAAATCATTCCCAGGACCTTGCCGCCCAAATGCGGGTGCGGCTTCCCTTGCTTTTGCTGGGCCTTTAATTCCTGGGCCACTTCCAGCATATAAAGAATTTCTTCTGTTGTATAATCAGCCAGCTGAAGGAAATCCTTCCCCTTCAGCTGTAATTTATTTGAATTTAATTTAACGGCTTCTAACATGAACCGCACCTTCCTTTTCCAATTGATAAAACTCACTTACAGTATGAACTGTAAAATCTGCTGCCACCGTTTTTTGCAAGTCGAGGATTGCTTTCACCGTATCAAGATGGGTGTACACCGGCACCTTATAGCGGATCGCCTGCTCGCGGATATAAAAGCCAAATTTCTGTTTGTTCCGTCCTTGATTTGGCATATTGATTACAGCTTTCATGTTTTGCTTTTTGAACAGGTCATTCACATCCTGGTCGTTTTTCACAACAGTCTCGACAACGATGCCATTGGCTGCTAAAAAGGCTGCAGTGCCTTCTGTTGCGGCAAGCTTCCATTTTCCTGCAAGCTCTTTTAGAATTGGCAGGCTTCCTGCTTTCTCACGGTCAGAAATGGAGCATAACAGGTAATCTTCTCCGGCCGTTCCACCTATGGAAGGAAGTGCCTTATTGAGAGCCTCCTGGAAAGTTCCACCCATACCAAGCACCTCACCGGTTGACTTCATTTCCGGACCAAGCACATGGTCAACACCCTTTAACTTGCTTGATGAAAAAATTGGTGCTTTTACGGAATAGTATGCCGGTTCAGGAAGCAAACCTGTTGTTTGACTAACATCCTTAAGAGTCTCTCCTAATTGAACTCGTACGGCCCATTCAATCATTGGAACGCCCGTAACCTTGCTGATAATCGGCACCGTTCTTGACGAACGCGGATTCACTTCCAAACAATAGACGATATTTTCATAGACGACGAATTGGATATTCATCATGCCGATGATGGAGGTCGCCTTGGCAATTTTGGCACCGTACTCGATTAGCGTCTCTTTCGTATCTGCTGTTAACGAAATCGGCGGGAATACGGAGATACTGTCACCGGAGTGGACCCCTGCTTTTTCAATATGTTCAAATATTCCAGGAACGACAATATCGTTACCGTCACTGATAACATCAATTTCACACTCTAATCCTGGCATATATTTATCTACTAATAATGGCCACATTTTTTCGTTTGAATTTTTTTCAAGCTGCTGAATGTAACCAATTAATTCTTCCTCTGAAAAAATGGTAAACATGGACTGTCCGCCGATTACGTAAGACGGTCTTACAAGTACCGGGTAACCAAGGTTTGTTGCCGCATTGAGCAATTCCTTAGCATTTTCAGCTGTTTTCCCTTCGATATGCGGAATTTCTAGTTCCTCTAAGAGCTGATAAAATTCTTTTCGATCTTCGAGTTGATCGACATGTTTTACAGAAGTTCCTAAAATTTTGACTCCCTCTGCTTCTAACTCATGGGCAAGATTAATAGCTGTCTGCCCGCCGAACTGAATCAGGACGCCTTCAATCTGTTCTTTTTCAATCACATGCAGAACATCCTCGGCAGCAAGAGGTTCAAAGTAAAGGCTGTCGGCAACGGAGTAATCCGTACTGACTGTTTCCGGGTTATTATTGATAACAACCGCCTGATAGCCTTTTTTCTTGATAGCCTTAGCGGCGTGTACAGAACAATAATCGAATTCGATTCCCTGACCGATTCGGATTGGACCTGAACCGATGACAAGGATTTTCGGCAAATCTTCAGCTTCCACCTCATCAAAGCCGTGCCAAGTAGAGTAATAATATGGCGTTACGGCGTCAAATTCTGCGGAGCAGGTATCAACCATCTTATAGCCTGGTTTCAGGTTTAGTTCTTTACGCTTGCTTCTAATTTCTTTTTCAGGAACACCATAGATTTGCGACAATAGCTTATCACCAACATTGGTGCGCTTGGCTTTCTTCAGGAGTGTGTCAGGCACTTCGTTCCATTGGAAACTAGCCAATTCCTTTTCCAGGGCCACGATAGAGCTAATTTTGTGTAAAAACCACGGGTCAATCTGAGTTAGCTGCTGTACCTGTTCAAGCGTCATGCCTCTTCGGAATGCTTCGGCAATGATAAACAGGCGCTGATCATTGGCCGTTTCCAAAAGCTGTACCAGGGCAGTTTCTTCTAAAGCTTGATTTGCTTCTTTGCAAAGACCGTATACATTCATTTCCATCGAGCGGATTGCCTTGTTTAGGGCACCTTCAAAAGTACGGTCAATCGCCATGACTTCGCCGGTAGCTTTCATTTGCGTCCCTAGTGTCCGGTCTGCTTCCGGGAACTTATCAAACGGGAAGCGCGGCAGTTTTACCACAATATAATCAATTGCCGGTTCAAACGAGGCAAAGGTATTGCCTGTTATCGGATTCACAATCTCATCCAAGTGATAGCCAATTGCACATTTGGCCGCCATCCTTGCAATCGGATAACCGGTTGCTTTGGAGGCGAGTGCCGATGAACGGCTGACCCTTGGATTTACTTCGATGATGTAATATTCGTTGGATTCCGGATGGAGTGCGAACTGAATGTTGCAGCCCCCGATAATCTCTAATTCTCTGATAACCTTTATAGAAACGTCACGGAGCATTTGATACTGAACATCTGTTAATGTTTGTGAAGGAGCAACGACAATCGAGTCGCCTGTATGAACGCCGACTGGGTCCATGTTTTCCATATTACAAACGATGATACATGTATCATTGGCATCCCGCATGACCTCATATTCAATTTCCTTCCAGCCCTTGATGCTTTTTTCCACTAATACTTGATGAATCGGGCTGGCTGCCAAACCTTTCTTCAAAACGATCTCAAGGTCTTCTTCGTTATAGGCAAAACCGCCGCCATCTCCACCGAGCGTATAGGCAGGGCGGATAATAACTGGATAGCCGATTTCGTTAACGAATGCAAGGCCTTCGTCGTACGTGTGAATGATCGCTGATTCCGGAATCGGTTCGCCGATTTGCAGCATCAAGTTCCGGAACTTCTCGCGATCCTCGCCGTTTTTGATGGAGGCAACCGAAGTTCCAAGAAGCTCCACATTATATTTTTCAAGAATTTTTTGCTCAAATAATTCAACGGTTAAGTTCAAGCCTGTTTGCCCGCCTAGGGTACCAATGACCCCGTCAGGTTTTTCCTTTTGAATGATTTTTTCAATCGTTTCTACATTAAGGGGTTCAATATATACCTTATCGGCAACTGCCTCGTCTGTCATGATGGTCGCCGGGTTGTTATTGATGAGGACAACCTCAAGTCCCTCTTCCTTCAGGGCGATACACGCCTGCGTTCCTGCATAATCAAATTCTGCAGCCTGCCCGATGACAATCGGGCCTGATCCGATGACTAGTACTTTTTTCAGGTTTTTATTTAATGGCATAACGTGTCTCTCCCACTGAAGCAATCTTGCTTACGAATTCTGTTAAAATATAAGCGGTGTCGCTTGGTCCCGGGTGTGCTTCCGGATGAAATTGCACGGTTTGAATTTGATAGTTTTTATGTGTTAGTCCTTCAATGGACTTGTCATTCACATTTCGGTAGGTGACATTGAATACCTTTTCGTCGATGCTGTTGTCGACGACTACGTAGCCATGGTTCTGGGCGGTGATTTTTACCTTTCCGGTCATTAATTCTTTTACCGGGTGATTGCCGCCGCGATGACCATAGGCAAGCTTTTCTGTTTTAGCTCCGTAAGCAAGGGCAATAAGCTGGTGTCCCAGGCAAATGCCTAGTGTTGGATAGTTCTGGCTGATTTTCTTGATTTCCGGGAACCATTTTTGCAATGACATCGGGTCCCCAGGGCCGTTGCTGATGAGGACACCATCCGGATCTAAAGATTTAATTTTTTCAAAAGGTGTGTTGTAAGGAACAACCGTTACCGCGCAATTTTCTGCTAAAAGAGCGGTAAGAATTGATTTTTTATAACCGAAATCCATTAAGACCACATGCGGGCCATTGTTTTTGAAAAATTGCACCTTTTTCGTGGATACTTGGTCTACCCATAATGGTGCTTTTTCTTCTTTCGTGAAGCTTGCTTCAGCCTTTTTGCTGATGAAGCCCTTAACGGTACCGCGGCTGCGGATTGTTTTGACTAGAAGTCTTGTATCGACATTCACGATTCCGGGAACACCGGCCTGTTTTAGTTTGTCGGAAAACTTTTGAAAGGATTGATAATGACTCGGTGTTTCACATAAGTCACCAATGACAACCCCCGCAAGTGCCGGTGAAATACTTTCATCATCCAAGGCGTTGATTCCATAGTTTCCGATAATTGGATAGCAAAATGTAATGATTTGTCCAGCGTAGGACGGGTCAGTGATAATTTCCTGATAGCCGGTCATGCTTGTATTAAAAACTACTTCCCCGAGAGATTCCTTATTTGCGCCGATTAGCACACCTTCAAATACTTCTCCCGTTTCCAAAGTAAGATATCCCTGTTCCAACTTACCTCACTCGCCTTTCTCTAAACTTTGGAACGCCTTTTCCAGTTTTATAATAAATTCGTTGATTTCGTCTTTTGTAACAGTTAACGGCGGCAGAATTCTAACCACATTCGGGCCTGCTGTTAAAATTAACAGCTGGTTCTCGATGGCTTTTTTGACTATCGCTGAAGCATCAGTGTCAACGACCAAGCCTTTTAAAAGCCCTTTGCCGCGGGTTTCTTTAATAAACGCGTATTTTGTTGACAGGTTCTCAAGCTGTTGATCGAGATACTCTGCCATTTTGTTCGCGCTGGTAAGTATGTCGTTTTCAAGTATATGTGTAACGGTTGCCAGCCCTGCTGCTGTTGCCAGCGGGTTGCCGCCAAATGTGCTGCCGTGGCTGCCTGGTTCAAATCCTTTTGCCGCTTCTTCCTTGGCAATAATGGCGCCGATTGGGAATCCAGAGCCAAGACCTTTAGCAACGCTGATAACATCCGGTTCAATGTTGTATTGTTGGTAGGCAAAAAGGGTTCCTGTACGGCCGATGCCGGTTTGGATTTCGTCAACCATCAGAAGAATCCCGTTTTCCTTACAAATCTGGTCGAGCTTTTGTACCCATTCCGGGTAGGCTGGAATAACGCCGCCCTCACCTTGGACAAGTTCGAGAAGAACAGCGGCTGGCTTTAATTCGCCAAGCTCTTCAAGTGCTTCCATGTCGTTGTAAGGCAGGTAGCTGAAACCTGGCATCAATGGCGCAAAGCCGTTTTGAATTTTTTCCTGACCGGTTGCCGTTAAGGTCGCTAATGTTCGGCCGTGGAAGGATTGCTTGAAGGTCACGACTGTCGATGAGCCGCTCCCTTTTACTTTGTTTGCGTATCTTCTTGCCAACTTAATCGCTGCCTCGTTTGCTTCCGCTCCGCTGTTGCAGAAAAACACTTGATCGCCGCAGCTGTTGGCTGCAAGGAGTGCTGCCAGTTTTTCTTGGTTTGGAATATTGTATAAATTTGAACAGTGCCAAAGATTTTGCAGCTGTTCTTCGAGTGTTTCTTTTATAGCATCCGGTACATGGCCCAGGTTGCAGGTTGCGATCCCGGAGGTAAAATCTAAATATTTTGTGCCTTTATCGTCCCAGACGTAGCTTCCTTTGCCTTTTTCGAGAGTGACAGGGAAACGTCCGTAGGTTGGCATTACCGGTGAAAGTTGAGAGACGGTATTATTGGCTGTCATTACGCTTTCTCCTCTTCTAAAACAATTTTTGTTCCTGTATTTTTTCCGTTCACGTAATCTAGTAAGCTGCTTTTTTCAAAACCGTTGATGATGGCCACTTCACTAATGTTATGGACAAGTCCATCGATGGCTGCTTTTACCTTTGGAATCATTCCGCCGTAAATGGTTTTGTTTTCGATTAATTCTTCGATAATTGCTTTAGAAACTTTATCAAGCTTCTTCTTGGCTCCATCTTCTTCGACCAGGATTCCTGGGATGTCGCTGATAAAGCAAAGGTTAGCCTGGAGCGCCTTGGCGATGGCAGACGCCGCGATATCGCCATTGATGTTGTAGCGCTGGCCGTTTGCGTCAATTCCGATTGGAGAAATGACTGGGATATAGCCTTGACTGACGATTCCCTCAATCACATTTTTATTTACTTCAACAACTTCCCCGACGAATCCAAGGGTTTGGGCGTCTGCTGTTGGTTCAGCTTTTAACAAGCTGCCATCTACGCCGCTGACACCAAATGCGGTGCCGCCGACTTCGGCGATATTTCTAACAACCTGCTTATTGACCATGCCGCTTAATACCATTTCCACGATGTCAAGGACATCATGGTTGGTTACTCGAAGTCCGTTCACAAATTTAGTTTCTATATTTAAACTTTTTAATAGTTGATTGATTAATGGGCCGCCGCCATGGACAATAACCGGAGTCCATTCGCCTGCTTCCTTCATTTTTATAATATCTTCATAAAATGACCTTGGCAGATTTTCTAACACACTTCCGCCACACTTAATGACTAAGTATTTCATTTTCAAAAAGCCTCCTTAAGTGCGGTAGGATGCGTTGATTTTTACGTAATCATAAGTTAAGTCGCATCCCCAGGCGGTTGCACTGCTATTTCCTTGGTTTAACTCTACAAAAATTTGTACTGTTTCTTGTTCTAGGTAACTCTTTGCTTCTGCTTCATCAAACGGACAAGGCAGCCCGTTTTCAAATACAGGAATGGAGCCTAATGAAACCTTTACCAAGTTTGGTTCAACAGGGACACCGCTGTACCCAATTGCCGTCACAATTCTTCCCCAGTTGGCATCTGTTCCGTAGATCGCTGTTTTTACAAGGTTAGAAGAAATAATCGATTTCCCAACTGCTCTCGCATCTTCTGCCTTCAAAGCACCATTTACTTGAACCTCAACAAGCTTTGTTGCCCCTTCACCGTCACGGGCAATTTTTTTAGCAAGGGTTTCACTGACAACTTTTAATCCGTTTACGAATATATCCCAATCTGGATGGTCTTTGGTAAGCTGGTCATTTCCAGCTAATCCATTTGCCATGACCAGAACCATGTCATTCGTACTTGTATCACCATCAACTGTAATCATATTGAAAGTTTGGTTGGTAACTTCTCTAAGTGCTGATAAAAGATCTTCATGGGCAATGTTTGCATCCGTTGTGACAAAGCCAAGCATGGTTGCCATGTTTGGATGGATCATGCCGGAGCCTTTTGCTGCCCCGCCGATGCTGACAGTTTTGCCGTCAATTGTAAACTGAACGGCTACGTGCTTTGCGCAAGTGTCGGTAGTTAGGATTGCCTGCAGGAAGTTCTCCTCTGCTTCAAACTCGGGTTGAAGGATTTGACTAATTCCTGTCGTTATCTTATCCATTGGCAGTAATTCGCCAATCACTCCTGTTGAAGTGACGGAGACTAGGTGCTCTTGAATATTTAATTGACCTGCAAACTCCTTTTGCATCTGGTAAGCGTCTTGAATCCCTTGCTCCCCTGTGCAGGCGTTGGCGTTACCAGAATTGACAATGATTGCTTGAGTCTTTCTTTCTTTTGAGATGCTTTCTTGTGTTACTAATAATGGAGCCGCTTGGAATAAGTTGGTTGTATATACTCCAGCCACATCAGCGGGAACCTCTGACACAATATAGGCCAAATCAAGTTTTTTTCTTTTCACTCCGCAGTGCATTCCGCCTGCTTTGTATCCCTGTGGTAATGTTATTCCTGCATTTTCTAAAATAATGATTTCATTGGTTGATGTTGCTTGTGTCAATGTCATTTCCCCCTTTATGGTTCCCTTGTTCGTATTCAATCAAACTAGTTAACTATCAATTTATTATGGATACATCGGGATATCTTGAAGACCTGCCCGCTCATCCCAGCCGTTCATTATATTTGCATTTTGGATTGCTTGCCCTGCCGCCCCTTTTACTAAGTTGTCAATAACGGATATGATGGTCAGGCGGTTGGTCCGTGGGTCAACATGCAGGCCGATATCGCAATAGTTGCTTCCCCAAACTTCTTTAGTTGCTGGCACTTTTCCGACTGGCCTTACCCTTACAAATGGTTTATTTTTATAAAATTCATCATATATTTGATGAACATCTTCGGTAGTAACCTTTTCTTTTAGTTTCAAATAAATGGAACACATAATTCCTCGAGTCATTGGCACCAAATGTGTTGCAAAAGAAATCGTTATTGGTTGGCCGCTTTCGTCTGTAAGGACCTGTTCGATCTCCGGAATGTGCTGATGTGCGCCTAGTTTATATGCCTTTAGGTTTTCATTGATTTCGGCGTAATGGCTGGTGAGAGAAAGTCCCCGTCCTGCTCCGCTTACACCCGACTTTGCGTCAATTATGATAGAATCGCTGTCTGCAAGGTTTGATTTCAAGATAGGAATTAATCCCAGCGTAGATGCTGTTGGATAGCAGCCTGGATTCGAAATTAGGTTCGCATTTTTAATATTTTCTCCATAAATTTCACTTAAGCCATATACCGCTTCATTCAAATAATTTTCAGGTGCCGGTGAATGCTTATACCAAGTTTCATATACTTCCGGTGACCTCAACCTGAAATCTCCAGATAGGTCGATACATTTTATACCAGTCTCCTTCAATTGAGGGACAAGGTTACTGCTGACACCGGATGGCGTAGCTAAAAATACAATCTCATTTTCTTTAGCAATATTTTGAACATCAAACTTTTCCAAGGGTTGTTCTATAATCTCCGACAAATGCGGATAGCTTTCACTAAAGTTACTTCCTGCTTGAGAGTTAGAAATAACTGAACCAACCTCCAAATATGGATGCTTTTGGATTAATCTAATTAGCTCGATTGCTCCATATCCTGTTCCACCAATAATCGCTGCTTTCAATTCTTTCAACTCCTAAGTACCGTTAATAATGAATTATTATACATCCATATATATAATTATTCAATGCAAAAATCACATATTTTTCAGATTTAATTCTATTTTCAGGTATAAATCTGTGTAAACGCTTTCAATTTTTCTTAAATAAATATACAACTATTTATGCAATAATCCATAAAAAAAAGCCCATAAAGGGCCTGATACTATGTATTCTATTTATTGATTTAACAAGTTTAACATAGTTCTTAATTCATTAACCGCAATTTGTCCGGGGGCAGAACCAACCTTTGCCGCACCGAAAGTCAGTGCCGAACCAAATCCGGCTACACGAGTGATGGCCCCTTTTTGGCCCATCGAAATGGTAATAAACGGTCTGTCTGCATATTTTTCATACATTGTATTTGTTGCATCTAACATTGTAAGTACATCTTCATTTGTTTTAGGCATTACGGCAATTTTCGGGAGGTCCCCTCCAAGTTCCTGTGCCCTGCGTAAGCGTGATACAATTTCTTCCTTTGGGGGGGTTTTTTCAAAATCATGGTTGGAAACAATCACTAAAACATTGTGTGAATGAGCAACGTTAATTAGTGTTTTAACATCCTTTTCTTCATTAAATAACTCCACATCAACCAAATCAACCTTGCCAGTCTGCGAGATTTCCATATTTAAATTGATGTAATCTGCGTGGCTGATTTCCCTTTCTCCACCTTCCTTCGCACTTCGGAAAGTAAAGATTAAGGGGGTGTCAGTTAATACACTACGAATATTGTTAAGTGCCTCTTTTACTTGCAAGATGTCCTCTACCTGCTCGAAATAGTCAACCCGCCATTCTACAAGGTCAAGGTCTAATGTCTTTAGCAGTCTGGCTTCTTCCATTAATTGGGGTGTTGTTCTCCCTACCATTGGTACACATATTTTAGGTGCACCTTCACCTAACGTTAACCCCTTAACTTTAATTGTTCTCTTCATTACTTACACCTTCTCTAAAATTTCATCGGCAATTTGCTCAGGAGATTTGTTATCAGTACTAATTTTTAATTGATGGTTAGAATAAATTTCTCTTCTATTATTATAAAGTTGTTCCATTTCTTCGATTGTTTTTCCATGCAGGACTGGGCGGCTGTCAATGATAAGGTCTAACCGTTCTTTCCAGCATTCAAAAGAAATATCAAGTAAAATGACTGTAGCCTTGGATAAACAGACCGTGCGTATATCTTCTTGAAGAAAGGCACCGCCGCCTAACGAGAGAACTAGGTTCTTTTCTTCATTTAAGCTAGTGATTAGGCTTTTTTCCTTTTCTCTAAAAACCTTTTCGCCATATACTTTAAATATTTGCGAAGGGGGCATTTTGAATTCCTCTTCAATTAATTCATCTGTATCAATAAATTGCCGATTTAGTTTCTCTGCAACAAGTTTTCCTACAGTTGTTTTTCCTGCTCCCATAAATCCGATAAAAATGATGTTTTTATTTTCTGTGTTTTGGCGTACCGTCAAAATTTTCAACTCCTATCTTAGATGCGTAGGACATTTTCAACCTGTTCCATCTTGATTTTGTCCTCCATCGTCTCTATGAAGGATATTTTCAATCGAATAACTTCGTCTTAGCCCTTCATCCTATTATGAAAGATATTTTACCAAAACACCACAAGAAACTTAAATATTCTGCAAACTCATAAACTAGCACCCCAACAGAAAAGAGACCCCTCTAGGAGCCTCCCACGTTATTGTTTCATCTTCGGATCAAGCACATCGCGCAACCCGTCCCCCATCAGGTTAAAACCTAATACAGTCAGCATAATCGCGATACCTGGGAAGAACAATGTCCACGGTGCTTGGGTAATATAGTTCTTAGAATCAGCGAGCATTTTCCCCCATTCAGGCTCTGGCGGTTGGGCGCCTAACCCTAGGAAACCAAGAGCAGCCGCTTCAATAATCGCAGTTGCAATCGCCAAGGTTGCTTGGACAATGACCGGGGAAATACTGTTCGGCAAAATATGCCTCAACAGAATCCGGGAATCCTTCATCCCGATAGCCCTGGCTGCCATGATATACTCCTCCTGCTTGACGCTCAACACCTTCGAACGAACTAGTCGGCCAAAGTTTGGGATATTGATTACCGCAATCGCGATAAGAGCATTTCGTAAAGACGGTCCCAAAATAGACACTACTGCAATCGCTAATAGAATACTAGGAAACGCCAGCATAACATCAAAAACCCTTGAAATGATGGCATCCACCCAGCGGCCGTAATAACCGGCAACAATACCAAGTAGAGTTCCAACTACTACAGATCCTAATACGGAAAAGAATCCAACCCATAAAGAAATTCGCGCACCATATAAAATCCTTGAAAAAATGTCCCGGCCAAAGTCATCCGTGCCAAACCAATGCTTACTTGACGGGGCCTGCATCCGGTCGGCCAAAACTTGTTCTTTGAATCCGTATGGCGCCACCCAAGGAGCAATAAACGCAATAACAATAAAAAATAGCACGATACCCAAGCCAACCACGGCCAGTTTATTTTTATAGAAAGATTGCAGTGCTTCCTTCCATGGAGGTGTCAGCTTTTCTTCAGCAGGTACCACCGGGATATCTGCTGTATTTTTAGCAAGTTCAGCCACATTAACTCCCCCCTACTTATTGTATTTAATCCGTGGATCAACAAAGACATACATTAAATCCACAATTAAGTTAATCAATACGAAAATGGCGGCGATAAGCAAAATTCCTGACTGGATAACTGGATAATCTCGATACGCAATCGCGTCATATAGGTATCGTCCGATTCCCGGCCAGCCAAAGATTGTTTCTGTTAAAATTGCCCCTCCCAAGAGGAGACCAGTTTGCAAACCGATAACCGTTAAAACAGGAATAATGGCATTTTTTAAAGAATGTTTGTAAACTACCCAGAACATCCTTAAGCCTTTCGCACGTGCTGTACGAACGTAATCCGAGCGCATGACCTCAAGCATGGTGGCGCGCGTCATCCGCGCAATGATTGCCATTGGAATTGTCGCCAGTGCAAGGCTTGGAAGAATTAAATGCTGAACAACAGTCCAAAATTGATCGAATCTCCCCTGCAGCAAGGTATCAATTAAATAAAGATTCGTAATCGCTGTGATGGGATCCCTAACATTCTCCCTGCCAGTAGTAGGCAGCCAGCCTAATTCAATCGAAAAAGCCCACTGCTCCATTAGACCGAGCCAGAAAATCGGCATTGAAACACCTACTAGGGCAAGAACCATTGCCACATAATCAAACCATGATTTAGAGAACCAGGCGCTGATGATTCCTGCGTTTACGCCGACAATGACAGCGATAATCATCGCAACCAGAGTCAATTCAAATGTTGCCGCTAGATATGGCCAAATCTCCACGTTGATTGGGCCTCTAGTTCTCAAAGAGGTACCTAAATCCCCTTGAAAAAGCTGGCCAATATAATCGAAATATTGTATGTACCAAGGCCTGTCCAACCCTAATTCCCTTGTTAACGTTGCAATCGCTTCAGCAGTAGCCCTTTGTCCAAGGATCACCTGGGCAGGATTCCCTGGAATCGCATGGATAATCGCAAACACCACGAGCGTCATCCCGAATAAAACAGGGATTAAGGAAAGAATTCGGCGAACTGTGTAAGTAAACATTTGTTTCACCTCTTTTTTTCAAAAGTTCTTTTCTAAAAGATTGCTGTTTCGTTAATTCGCTAATAGAACCTCGAAATTCGCTAATAAAATGCATTAATTCGCTAATAGAACTCAAAAATTCGCTAATAGAGTGTAGTTTTACACCTTTTTCGATCCCTTAAATACGGCAAACTGTACCTTTTGTTGATAAAAGGGGAGGAAAAAAACTCCCTCCCCCATTCAAGATGGATTATTTAAAGTACACTTTTGTCAGAGCTTCAGAACCAGTTGGGTGCGGCAGATAGTCTGCTACATCCTTAGCTGCTGCTAACAGCGGTGTTGAGTGAACAAGCGGTACCCATGGAGCGTCTTCATGAATGATTTCCTGTGCTTTCTTGTAAAGCTCGTTACGCTTAGCTTGTTCTGTTTCGGTCTGCGCTGCAATCAATACATCATGAAGCTCGTCATTGCTGTATTGAGAGTAGTTGTTGCTGCCGATGCTGTCTTTATCAAGCAATGTGTATAAGAAGTTATCAGGGTCACCATTGTCACCAGTCCAGCCAAGCATGAACATGTCAAACTCGCCCTTAGCGGCCTTATCTAGGTAAGTAGCCCAGTCAACAGATTGAATCTTCGCTTTAACATTGATTTTCGCTAAGTCTGCTTGGATAACCTCTGCAACTTTTTGTGCTTCAGGCATATAAGGACGTGCTACAGGCATTGCCCATAGGTCGATTTCAAAGCCTTTCTCATAGCCTGCTTCTTTCAATAATGCTTTTGCTTTTTCTAAATCGTAATCATAATCCTTGATGCTATCGTTATAGCCTTCAATGGAAGGAGGCATAGGGTTCTTCGCTGCAAGAGCCTTTCCGCCGTAGAATGCTTTGATAATATCTTTCTTATTAACTGCATGGTTAATTGCTTGACGGACAAGCTTGTTATCAAATGGCTTACGAGTAGTTGTTAAGCCTAGGTAACCAACGTTCATAGATGGACGCTCAATTACTTGAAGCTTGTCATTTCCTTTAACTGTTGCTTCGTCAGAATTGTTCAAGCCATCCATAACATCGATTTCGCCATTAGCAAGAGCGTTTAGACGTGCAGTGTTTTCCGGAATAACACGGAAGACTACTTTGTTTAACTTAGGAAGACCCTTTTGCCAGTAGTCAGGGTTCTTTTCAAGTGTAATCGTGTCGTTTTGCTTCCACTCTACGAATTTGAATGGACCTGTTCCAACCGGATTTTTTCTAAAGTCGTCGCCGTATTTTTTCACAGCCGTTGGGCTTGCGATACCGAATGGAGACATGGCCAGGTTCTTTAAGAATGGAGCCTGTGGTCTTTTTAAAACAAATTGTACTGTGTGCTCGTCAACTGCTTTCACTTCTTTAATGACGTGCCCTTCGTCAGCTTTATAGCCGCCAAACATTGTGTAGTACGGGAATTTATCTTCGTTCCCGTTCATCCAGCGGTCAAAGTTAAAGACAACAGCGTCTGCATTGAAGTCAGTTCCGTCGTGGAATTTTACACCTTGGCGTAAATTGAAGGTATAAGTTAATCCATCATCGGATACTGTCCACTTTTCAGCAAGGCCAGGATTTACAGTCGTATCTTGGTCACCATACTGCAAAAGCGTTTCAAAAATATTCTCAGTCACTTTGAAGGCTTCCCCTTCAGTTGTAGTGATTGGGTCTAAGGATGTGGAGTCACCGCCACGGCCATAGACTAGCGTATCTTTTGCTGAACCGCCGCTAGTAGCAGGCTCTTTCTTGCCGCCTGTTTCTTTGGTCGTTTCGCCGCCGCAGCCTGCTAAGAACATGCTGAGGGCCAATAAGGAAATCAACAGCAATTTAATTGACTTTTTGCTCATAAGCGTTTTTTTACCCCCTAAAGCTTTTTTATTTATCATCAATGCCGCCTATTACTTGTTATACAAATGACAGGCAACAAAATGACCATTAAGATTGTGTTCTATTGGTCTAGTAGTTTTACAAATATCCATGCACTCCCCGCATCTTGTGTGGAAAGCACAGCCTGATGGCGGATTTGCCGGGCTTGGCAGTTCACCTTCTATTAAAATAGTCTTCTTTTTGACATCCGGGTCCGGAATCGGGACTGCGGACAGCAATGCTTTCGTATAGGGATGCTTTGGATTTTCATAGAGTTCCTCACTATCAGCTAACTCTATCAATCTTCCTAAATACATCACGCCAACGCGGTCGCTGATATGGCGAACCACACCTAGGTCATGAGCGATAAATATGTAGGTTAACTGGAACTCCTTTTGGATGTCCTTCATCAGGTTCAGGACCTGTGCTTGAATCGAAACATCGAGTGCGGATACCGGTTCGTCGGCAATAATCAGCTTTGGCTTTGTCATCAATGCTCTAGCGATGCCAATCCGCTGGCGCTGCCCGCCGCTGAATTGATGCGGATAGCGTTTCGCATGATAGCTGCTCAAGCCTACAACCTCAAGCATTTCCTTAACACGTTTTTGGCGTTCCGTTTTTGTTCCAATTCCGTGCACAATTAATGGCTCTTCAAGAATTTGCTCTACCGAATGCCGAGGGTTCAATGAAGCATAGGGATCCTGGAAAACCATCTGGATATCGCGGCGAACCTTTCTTAATTCAGATTTCGACATACTTGTAATCTCTTTATCTTCAAAAACAATTTTTCCATCACTAGCTTCAATTAAGCGCATAAGCAAGCGGCCGGTCGTTGATTTGCCACAGCCGGATTCGCCTACGATGCCTAAAGTTTCACCTTTTTTCACATAAAAAGAAACATCATCAACGGCCTTTACTTCCCCTTGTTTTTTTCCAAAAAGTCCGCCGGTGATTGGAAAGTACTTTTTTAAACCATTAACCTCAAGAAGTAACTCCGACATGATTGTCACTCTCCTCTTTCAATGTATGTAGGAAACAGCGCACTTCATGTCCGTCTTTTTCCGATTTAAATAATTGTGGAGAATCGGTATGGCATTGATCAAACGCTTCCGCACATCTGGCGGCGAAGCGGCAGCCATTGGTAACAGTGTCTGGGACCGGAACCGTTCCTGGAATGCTGTAGAGTCGTTCTTTCTTGCCTCTCAAGTCCGGGACCGATTTCAATAATCCTTTTGTGTAGGGATGCTGCGGGTCTTTTAGAATTCTTCTGACATCGCCCTGCTCAACGATTTGTCCGGCATACATGACGACGACACGTTCACATATTTCTGCGACTACGCCCAAATCATGAGTAATAAGGATGATGGATGTTTTCGTTTTTTCATTTAAATTCTTCATTAAGGCAAGGATTTGTGCCTGAATGGTGACGTCAAGTGCCGTTGTCGGCTCGTCCGCAATCAGGACTCTTGGGTTGCAGGCCATCGCCATGGCGATCATCACCCGCTGCCGCATGCCGCCTGATAATTGATGCGGATGTTCTTTTAAAATCCCTTCCGCTCTTGGTATTCCAACTAGCTTAAGTAATTCAATGCTTCGGACTCTTGCCTCTGCCTTAGAGAGGTCCGTATGTAAACGAATGGCTTCCATCAACTGATTCCCGATGGTAAACAGTGGGTTTAAGGACGTCATCGGCTCCTGAAAAATCATCGAGATTTGGTTGCCGCGGATTTTCCGCCACTCTTTTTCTGTTAAATTCGTTAAATCAGTTCCATTAAAAATAATTTCGCCCTTTTCAATTTTTCCTGGCGGTGATGGAATTAAGCCCATCGTTGCTAAGGAGGTGACACTTTTACCGCTGCCGGATTCCCCTACAATTCCTAGGATTTCGCCTTCCTTAAGTTCAAAACTAATCCCATCCACTGCAGGTAAGAGCTTTTTTCCGGATTGGAAGGATACTTTTAAATCGTTTATTCGAAGAATGGAATTTTGATCCATACTAAACACCTGCCTGACTAGACTATTATTTTCAAATGAATAGCATTCTGAAATATTATAATATAATAAATTTTAAAATTATTATGACATAAATCACCCTGTAAGCGCTATCTAAAAATGTCATTTGGGGGAAAATTTTTTAAATGAGGAAAAAATAGGGATAATACTTTAAAGCGTTAAAGTGGCAAAAAACGCAGAAAATGGCAATTTAATCCGTTAACGTAAAGAGGCCAGGCCCTTGCGTTCTCTTATATTACGCAGTGTTGGCCTGACCTCAATGGTTAGTTATTTTTTATACCAGTATATATTTGAATAGCATCTCTTAGAAACTCGGCCGTTCCCGGCTGGTCTTTATCATAGTAGGCTTTGAATCTTTCATCGTCGACGTACATTTGCGCCAATCCCGCATGGGCTTCTTTACTGTATTCCTTCCAGTAATAGGTGAGCCAGCGCTTATGGAGGTCTGCTGCTTTCTGTGCCAACTCTCCTGCCGGATTGCCAGTTTTCATAGCCTCCGCTAAGGTGGTTTTAATTTCCTCGCCTAACGCGGTGACCTCTTGATACTGCTCCTCGGTCATCTTCATGACCTTGGCATTCGATTGATTGACCACATCATCGCCATACTGGGCGCGAACTTCCTTTCCATATTTTTTCTCATTTTCATCTATCATTTTCTTCTTGAAGCCTTCGAATTTTTCTTTATTAGACATCTTGAATCTCCCTTCTGTCATCGCGATTGTCTTTTCAACATTCGCGATTAACAAGTCTAATTGTTCCCGCTTTTCGAGGAGCTTTTGGCGATGTTCCATGAGTGCTGCGGCACCATCGAAGGAAGGGTCCGTTACAATCTCCATGATTTGGTCGAGACTAACACCTAACTCCCGGTAAAACAGAATTTGCTGAAGCCGATCCACTTCTGCCTGCCCGTATATTCGGTAGCCTGATGAATTGATTCGTGCCGGCTTAAGAATCCCTATTTCATCATAATACCTTAGCGTCCGGGTGCTAATCCCTGCCAAACTCGCAAGCTTTTGCACCGTATATTCCATTCCTCTCACCTCCTCACCAACAACGATACACCTTAACGCAACGTCAATGTCAATCACTAGTATGCCTATATTTTTTAAAAATTTCTTTGCACAAATTGTCGAGCAGTTTTAATAATAATTGGTTCTTTCTCCCTTTATAATGAGAGGGTGATTGTACTATTTTTAGAGGTTGAAAGGGGAAAGCAAAGATGGCTAAATTAGTTGTTATTTATGATCAACCGAAGGATCAAGAAGGTTTCGAAAACTATTATTTCAATGTTCATATTCCTTTAGCAGAAAAACTGCCTAATATCACAGGTGCGGAGGTTCACCGCGTTTTGCAAAAGCAAAATACGAGCGATAACCAATACCTTCTTGCAGAACTTCATTTTGAAAACCCAGCCATTCTAGCTCAGTCATTAGCATCCCCTGAGGGCCGTGAAGTCCAGGCAGACGTGGCCAATATGATGCAATTTCTGAATAAGCCCCCAGTTGTTTTAATCGTGGATTAATTAATAGGGATATTAGCAAGCAGCAGGCACCAGTGCCTGCTGTTTTTTCATTCCAGAGAAACTATCTGTCATGGTTTGTCCCCATTATTGCATATGTATTACAAAGGGGGCGGACAAAAATGCATACTTCATTTTCAACTATGAATCTACTGCGCTATTCAGTCGCATACGTGTTTATCATCTCGGGTTTAATGAAACTGCTTAACACTGATTTAGCAAACTATTTTTTGAGCCTGGGCCTGCCATATCCTCAGCTCATGTTGAAGCTTGTCATCCTTCTAGAAATAGGCTGCGGGGCTTTAATCCTAGCGGGTAAAGCTGTAAAAAATGCCGTCATCCCCTTAATCGCAATTATGATAGCCGCTATTTTATTAACGAAGCTGCCTACAATTAACACAGGGCTTTTGCAATTCGCTTTTAACGCCCGCTTAGACATCGTCATGTTAGTTCTATTAATCGCTTTATACAAACGAAATCCGTAAAGATCAAAAACACAGGCCCGACAGCGGACCTGTGTTTTTTCCTATCTATTGCAAATCATTATAAACCTTCGTCAACAATACACGATTTGGGTCTTGGCTTAACTCCCACATCATCGCTCCGCCTAAGCCCATTGATTTAATAAAAGTAGTCTTGTAACCCATTGATTTAATAAAAGTAGTCTTGTAACCCATTGATTCTTCATCATCATAGCTGATAAATTGCGAGCCATTAAACAGCCACGGCACTTTGGAATCTGGTTCCCAATAGCGGATAAACCCACTCTTGTTCAGGTAGTTTGTGACGATATCTGCGTAACTAAGCGCTTTTCCTCCGCCAGTAAAAGTCTGATACAATCCGTAATTTGCATTTGTAACTTGATTATAGATTCTTCCGTAAAAAGGAACACCCATAACAATCTTATTAGCTGGCACACCCTTATTTAAATAGGTTTGCACCGCATCCTGAACGCTCCATTCGGAATAAAATTTCGACACAGGATCGCGGTATAATGGAGCATTCAGCCCTGTCAATGTATCCCATTCACCATGTATGTCATAGGTCATTAACTGAATATAATCGACATATTCCTGCAGCAGGTTTAACTCCGTATTGTTGGCAAAACCTTCACCGGCGCCGCCGGCAATTGTCAACAGGTATTGCTTTCCATCTTTAGCGCTTTGGGCAGCAAACGTTTCACGAATTTTTTTCAATAAAAGCGTAAAGTTCTGCTTATCCTCTGGGCGATTGATATTATCGCTTTCTCCTCCAGCGACCGGATATTCCCAGTCTAAGTCTACTCCATCAAAGCCGTATTTTAAAATAAACTCTAAACAGCTATTAGCAAAAATAGTCCGCGATTCCTCGGTCAGCGCGACATCCGAAAACTTTTCCGACCATGTCCAGCCGCCCACTGAGATCAAGGTTTTAAGCTGTGGGTACTGAGCTTTTAACTTCGTTAATTGATAGAAATTCCCTTTGTAAGGCTGGTAAGCCGTATCTCCCGGAAATGCCTTTTCCACATCAGCAAAAGAATCTCCAAGGGCAATTTTTCCATCAGTAGAAATTTTAGCAAATGCGTAATTTAGATGGGTTAGCTTTGAAGCATCAATGTTAGAAACCTGAAAATTAGAATAGGTAGACCAGCCCGCGTAATAGCCGACCTTTTTAAATGAACCCGGCATTGGCGCTGGTGTCACCGTATTTTGGACAAGAACAGTCCTCGAAACCTGGGCAACTTGGTTTGCTGTATCGTAAACGATCACTTTCAGAATTTGCTCGCCATCCGGCACCCATGGGTCAGTCGCCCAATTAGCCGTATAAGGCGCGGCAGTGGCCGTTTTGATTAGGTACCCGCCATTGCTGCTGTAGAACTCTACCTTGCTGACTCCCTTGTCATCGCTTGCATTGACTGACAAGGTGACAATTCCGCTGATGGTTTTGCCATCTGCTGCAATCGGAGAAACCTGGATGTCACTTACCACCGGCGGCTGATCGACAACAGTAGTTGCTGCCGTCGTCACCTTTAAGGTATTACTTGCAGCAGAAACATTGCCTTTAACGTCACGCGCTTTGACATAAAAGCTGTACGAAGTACTCGGATTAAGACTCTTCACAACGAATTGCACTGCCGCGGTATTTCCTATGTATCTACTATCCTGGTAAACATCATAACCGGCAACCCCAACGTTATCTGTGGAACTATTCCAAGCAAGCGACACTGTTGAATCTGTAACATTGGCGGCACGCAGGTTGGTTGGCGCTGTTGGCGCTGTGCGGTCTGGTTTGGCGGCCTCCGCAATCCCTAAATTTGTAAAAAAGCTAGCTAATAATAAAAGAATAACTGCAAAAATAGACGCCTGTTTATTCCATTTCATCCCCCTGATTTCCTTCCTCTCTATTAAAATAGTAAAGTCTTGATTTCATTTTAATATAAAGAAACATTCGTAATATACAGGAAATATTAGTCATAATTCGCCAATAACAACCTATGATAAAATAATAGAAATGAAAATTTGGGAAGGGAAAAAACATGGATTTAAAAGAAAAGGTAAAAAATCTCCCCCTCACACCCGGGGTTTATCTGATGAAGGATTCTGCCGGCCAAATCATCTATGTAGGAAAAGCCAAAAATCTGAAGAATCGCGTTCGGTCCTATTTCCAGCATTCCAAGACTCATTCCAAAAAAACGCAAAAACTTGTTTCTACCTTAAAGGATTTTGACTACATCCTGACCGACACAGAGTTTGAAGCTTTTCTGCTGGAATGCCAGTTAATCAAAGAAATCAAACCTTTTTTCAACTGGAAGATGAAAAACCCGCAGAACTATTCCTATATCGTTGTGAAAATGGACGAGCGTTATCCCTCACTTGAAGTAACGAATGTTTACATTGAAAATGACGGAAATCTTTATTTCGGACCGTTTATCAGTAAATTTGCAGTGGAAAAAGCGGTCCAGGGGATCAAGGAATTTTTTAAAATTAGCTGCAGCAGCCGTTCCTCAGGAAGTTCTCCCTGTTTGAATCATTCTCTTGGTCTCTGCATCGGTTTGTGCATTGGGAAAGTCTCGAGAGAAAAATATGATAAGATTTTAAACCGCATTATTGCTTTGACCAAAGGAAATGACTTAAGCCCATTTGCGGAAATGGAGGAAAAAATGGCTGCTGCTGCGGAGCAATTGGATTTTGAACTGGCCGCAAAGTATAAAGGGTATTTGGAGGCAATCAGTTTTCTTCATTATAAAGAGGATGTCATTGATTTTGCGGAGGCCAATCAAAATATCGTCACGATTGAATTTTTGGATGACGGCACTTTTAAACTCTTTTTAATCAAAGGTAACAGGGTGTTGTTTTCTGAGAAGTATTTGCTGGAGGGAACGGATGTCGATGCAACGGTAAAGTCGAATATCTTGACCTTTTTCAAAGGTGCCAGGGATGAAACTCCCCTTATTGTCCACAAAGAAGACCTTGATGAAGCGCAAATTATTTATAACTATTTAACCGGTAATCATGGCAGGTACGTCCTAATTCCTGATGCTTGGCTTACCACGCAGGATCACACTCTCATGGATGATGCCATTCTAAAATTGCTATCAAAGCCCTAGAAATCTCGAGGGCTTTTTTATTATGGATAAATTACCTGACAAGGGTAAGGATATTATTTATTTGAAAATAATAACTATTTTAAAAACACTTTCTTTTTGATTAAGCAATTCCTAAAAACACGATAAAATCAATGTTTTTAAACAGTTTGTAAATACAATCCAGAAAAATATTTTTGACGATTCTAAACTATAAAAGTATTATAAAATAATAAAAGGAGGTAGATTTATGTCAAACATAAATAAACAGAAAATTGTGGACAGTGTACCTCAGAAGGGTTTTTTCGGTCACCCTAAAGGCTTATTCACACTGTTCTTCACAGAGTTTTGGGAACGCTTTTCTTATTATGGAATGAGAGCAATTCTTGTATACTATATGTACTATGAAGTTTCCAAGGGCGGTCTTGGCATGGACCAGACACTAGCATTGTCTATCATGTCCATTTATGGATCGCTTGTTTATATGTCTGGTATCATTGGCGGCTGGCTGGCGGACCGGATTTTCGGTACATCAAAAGCAGTGTTTTATGGCGGTATTTTGATCATGTTTGGTCATATTGCACTTGCCATTCCCGGAAGCATAGCGTTATTCTTCGTCTCCATGGTATTAATCGTACTTGGAACTGGATTACTAAAACCGAATGTTTCCACCGTGGTCGGTGACCTGTATGCAGAGAACGACAATCGTCGTGATGCAGGTTTCAGTATTTTCTATATGGGGATTAACCTTGGGGGCTTTATTGCACCATTAATCGTTGGATCCCTAATGGGTGTAAGCTTCCATTTAGGATTTGGTATCGCCGCAGTTGGTATGTTCGTAGGATTAGTAATGTTTGTACTGACAAAGAAGAAAAATCTTGGACTGGCAGGTACTACAGTAGCAAACCCGCTGTCACCTGCTGAAAGGAAAAAAGTCTTTACTTATATTGGATTAGGCATTGTCGTGATTGCCGTAATTTGCGCCATTGCGATTCCTAATGGCTATTTAACATTTGAAACATTTGTTAACCTAATTGGTATTTTGGGTATCTTAATTCCTACTATGTACTTTATTGTCATGTACCGAAGCAAAAAAACAACATCGGTGGAACGCTCTCGATTAATCGCTTATATTCCGTTATTTATCGCGTCTGTTATGTTCTGGGCGATTCAAGAACAGGGTTCAACGATTTTAGCAAACTATGCGGACAAACGTACCCAGCTTGATTTTGCAGGACTTCATATTTCTCCTGCATGGTTCCAATCCTTAAATCCATTATTCGTTATTATATTAGCTCCTGTTTTTGCATGGCTTTGGGTGAAGCTCGGAAAAAGAGAACCGAATATTCCACAGAAGTTTTCATTAGCATTATTGTTCTCTGGTTTATCATTCATCGTAATCTTGCTTCCTGCTTACTTTGGCGGAACTGATTCTTTGGTAAACCCATTATGGTTGGTGCTTAGCTATTTAATTTGCGTACTTGGTGAATTGTGCTTATCACCAGTTGGATTATCGGCAACAACGAAGTTAGCTCCTGCTGCGTTTTCTGCACAAACAATGAGCTTGTGGTTCCTATCTAGTGCTGCAGCCCAGGCCATCAATGCGCAAATCGTAAAATTCTACACTCCGGAAACAGAAATGGTCTACTTTGGTACGGTTGGAGGAGCTTCATTAGTATTAGGTTTCATCCTTCTAATGCTTGCTCCGAAAATTCAGGGATTTATGAAAGGAATTCGTTAACGATAAAAAGGAGTCTGCCCTAATGGTGCAGACACCTTTTTTAATTTTCTATGTTTTATTAAAATAGTAATTGTTGGTTAACATGTAATAAGAATTCCAATCTTCAAAATAGAAAACCGATAAGCACTTAGTTCCACAACTTTTATTGCAATATATACTTAATTGGCAATCTTTCTAATTTTGCTTTTTTCATATATTTTATTGACGTTTTAATTATTATTAAATTAAGATAATTATATTAAAATAATAATATATCAACGGAGGAAATTATATGGATGCTACAATGGATCGTCAACTGAATTCCAAGCAATCAAAGAAGCACCCCCCTGGACTATACCTCTTATTTATGACAGAAATGTGGGAACGTTTTAGTTATTACGGCATGAGAGCTATTCTTGTTCTTTATCTGACTAAATCATTAGTCAGCGGCGGATTAGGAATGAAAGAAAGCACCGCCCTAATGTTATACGGATTTTTTACCGGTGCAGTTTATTTCACACCGTTAATTGGCGGCTATTTATCTGACAGGTTTTTAGGCCAGAGGCTTGCTGTTACGATTGGCGGTATTACAATGGCCCTTGGTAACATCGTATTGTTCTCTAATCAAAGTTTCACTGCCGTTTATATTGGTCTAGGATTATTAATAATTGGTAACGGCTTCTTCAAACCGAATATCTCTACTATTGTTGGAGAGCTTTATGACGCTAAAGACAAACGCCGCGATGCTGCGTTTACGATCTTCTATATGGGCATTAACACAGGTGCATTCTTCGCTCCATTAATCATTGGTTTTATTACTGATAAGTGGTTTGCGGTACATGTACATGGCGTAATTGAATATGGATATAAATATGGATTCCTTGCATCTGCAATCGGAATGATTATAGGCCAAATTCTATTTAACGCTTTAGGCAACCGTTTCTTAGGCGAAATTGGCAAAAAGCCAGTTGGAAAACCACAGGCTTCAAATTCTGGCACTACACAAAATCAAAAAATGACGAAGGTAGAAAAAAACAGAACAATCGTGATTTTCATTTTAGCTGCTTTTGTTGTCTTTTTCTGGGCTGGATTCGAACAGGCTGGCGGCGCATTAAGTATCTATACAGATAAGTTCGTAGACCGCACCCTTTTTGGCTGGGAGATTCCAACCTCATGGTTCCAATCTGTTAACCCGTTATTTATCATTCTTTTAGCACCTGTTGTTTCAATGTTATGGGTAAAACTTTCAAACAGCAAACGGGGAGATTTACCAGTGCCTACGAAAATGGCATTTGGCATGATTCTTTTAGGTGCAGGCTTTATTGTCTTATTATTTGCCATCATGCAAACAGGCAGTGATGATAACCATATTACAACTAAAGCCAACATTCTCTTTATCGTTTTCACGTATCTACTCCATACAATTGGTGAGCTGTTCTTATCGCCAGTTGGGCTATCCTTTGTAAGTAAGTATGCACCTGTGAAATTCGCCTCTTTATTAATGGCAGTTTGGATGGCCAGCTCTTTTGTGGCAAACCTTCTTGCCGGCCAATTAGGTGCCTTTACTGAAACAATGGGTTACTTTGAAGTATTCTCTGTCATTGGTATCGCTGTAATTGTCCTTGGTCTGATTCTCCTCACACTTTCCAAAAAGCTTGTGAAAATGCTAGGTGAAGATGAAACAAAAGAAGCGAAGCAAGCTGCATAAGCTTTTAACGCTGCGCTACTGATTAAAAAAGAACGAAGGCTATCAGATAAAGCCTTCGTCCTTTTTTATTTTTTATTAATCAAATGTTTTACTCCATAAATAGGGTGATACAACAGCATCCACGGGCCGGAGTAGCGCATGACGGCTTTGATTTTTTGTCGGTAGGATGGTTTATAACAGTGAACTTTACAATGGGAGCAGGATGATTTCTCCTCACCAAAACGGCAGAAGGAGAGCCTTAACATACAGTAGTTTTTCAACTCCTGACATTCATTGCACAAACCATTGGGATGTTTATGCTTGCGGCGGCAATAAATCTCAATCATTTGCTTGACGATTTCTTTTTCCTTTTGGATAACTGGACCAGTGTTTGGTTCTATTAAACGCGCTCCCATGTTAAAAACCTCCTACTTTTAGATTATAAATCCTTATCTCTTACCTTTAACATATCATGGAATCTATTAAATAGATGGAATACTATTTACAATTTCCGCACATTTAGAAGCAATAGAAAAGTGGCCAATCCATTTTGGCCACCTTACCTAAAATGACAAAAAATCACTCATTTGGAGTACTTTTTGTCACTAGAATTCATGAAAAAAAGACCGGACAATTCCGATCTTTTGAGTATGAACCCTATTCCTTTTCCACCGCCGCAAATACTTCTTTTGCTGTTCTGAAGCTGTCAATTGCTGCAGGAACACCACAGTAGATAGCCGTCTGCAAGAATACCTCTTTAATCTCATCCTTAGTTAGGCCATTATTGATTGCTCCCCTAACATGCAGCTTCAGTTCATGCGGGCGATTGAGCGCCGTAATCATCGCAAGGTTAATAATGCTTCTCGTTTTTCTATCAAGTCCCGGTCTGCCCCACACTTCTCCCCAGCAGTATTGTGTCACCAATTCTTGCATTGGCATATTAAAATCATCCGCATTCTGAATGGATCCATCTACATATTCAGCACCTAATACACTTCTTCTAATTTCTAGTCCTTTTTCAAATAACTCTTTATTCATGATCATTTCTCCTATCTATTTTTATTAATGTTTTTCATGCAATGCATGGAATTAAAGCGTTAAGCGATTCTTACTGCTATACCTTCTAGCCCTTCCACTGCCGGGAACTTTTCCATTACAGCAGGATCATGGCCTGGGATGATCAGGTCCGGAGACTCGGCCAGGTCGTTGACAAAGTCAAATGCATCATACATCTGGGCAAGGTTGGCGACGATTGAACTCGGCCGGTCTTCTTGGATGTTTTTATAAAAATGGCTCACATCCGAAGCAAGAATGA
The DNA here is from genome assembly GCF_042653105.1 of Neobacillus sp. GCM10023253. Taxonomy (NCBI): domain Bacteria; kingdom Bacillati; phylum Bacillota; class Bacilli; order Caryophanales; family Bacillaceae; genus Neobacillus; species Neobacillus sp. GCM10023253. Next base: position 44,391 of record NZ_JBHSHV010000016.1, on the reverse strand, counting down.
CTTTTCCTTTTTCCGTCGGTACCTCAACCACCTGCAGCCCCTCGGAATGCCCACCCGTTTTATGTACAGAGATTCCCGGCAGGATTTCCTTGCTTCCATTGACAAACTTGACCCGGCCTTTAAAATTTTCCTGTACCAAATGAACCACATCATCCGGTCTTACATGGTGCAGAAATTCTTTTCTGGACGCATATTTGCCTGTCCAAAAGGCCATCTCTGCTTCCTGAACGATAAATTGGCCATTCCGGATTTTATCCGCATTACCCAAATGATCGTAATGCACGTGGGTAATCACCACCTGCGAAACTGAGTCAACTTCGACGCCAAACTCCGGCAGGAGGCTGATCGGGCAGCGCAGAAACGTACGATTTCTTTTTTTTGCTTCCTCTTCATTGAATCCTGTATCCACGACAATGGCATGCTGATCCGATTTTATAAGCCAGATGAAATAATCCATGGTCATGGAGAAATCTTCATGCGGATCGGCAGGGCCGTGGAAATAGCTGCTGCACGTAGCGTCACGGGTCGCGTATTTGATCGCATAAACCTCATACTTAGGCGCTTCATTCATTGTCATTAGAACCTCCTTCCCATCAGCATTTTATCGACAGATTGTGAAGCTGACTGACCCTGATGCGTACAACCTCTCACTTTTTCGGGTGACGTGCTTATGAAACTACCTCCTTTTTGTGCAAGCGTTCATTCGAAATCTTTTCTAAAAACTTAATAATTTCCGTATGGTCCTGATCAGGTTCTCCCATTCTTGCAGCGCCTTCATAGACTTGCTCGATTAAAGAAGCGAGAAGAACTGGTACTTTTGTGTCCTTGGCGATGTTATTGACCATGCCTACGTCTTTTAGTAATAAATCTAAAGAGAACCCTGAGTTATAGGTTTCCGACAGGATAAAGGTCGGTAACTTATAATGGGTAGAGAAGCTTTGTCCTGAACTTGTATTGATTGTATCCAGCGCCACATTCAAATCGATGCCAAGCTTACTAAGCAGGATCATTGCTTCACAGGAAGCATAAAGGGATGCGGCAGACAGGTAGTTGTTAACCGCCTTGAGTGCATGCCCTGCTCCGGTCTGTCCGACTAGATTTATTGCTTTGCCTAGACATTCTAAAATTGGCTGCACCTTCGAATAATCCTTCTCCTCGGCTCCGACCATAATAGTAAGAGTTCCAGCCTTGGCTCCTTTGACGCCTCCAGATACCGGTGCATCAATTAAGGTTAAACCGAAGTTTTTCGCTTCCTCTGCCAGCTTTCTTGTGCTGAATACATAGGAACTGCTCATATCAATGATAATCCCGCCACTCTTCATGGAGTGAAATAACCCGTCTGTTCCAGCTAAAATAGCTTCTACGACGCTGGAATTTGGCAGCATCGTGATCACAATGTCATTTTGTTTTCCTAATTCAAGAATAGAAGTTGCAACGATGGCCCCCTTTTCTTGCAGAGGTTTCATTGCCTCAACGTTTGTATCATAAACAGTAAGGCAGTAGCCGGCATCCAACAGATTTTCGGACATCCACCTTCCCATTTTCCCTATTCCGATAAAACCTATCTTCATAAGCTCTCATCCCTTCATTTTATTGTGCTTCACTCTACTCTGGAAATAATATTTCCAGTGACCGAAGCGAACGAATCTCCTGTTCATATATCGCTCGTTTTCCTGCACTAACGTCTTTTTCTATTAAAGCCTTTACCTGTTCCCTATGTTCATTTAAAGAAGAGGTTAAGTTGGAACCTTGAGCCATTGATAGCATTCTAAAAGGACGAGCAGATCGCCTTAAGGATAAATACATTTCACTTAAAACCTTATTGTTAGCGATGGAAAAAATTAAATGGTGGAATTCTTCATTTAATTCATAGTAAAGCTCAAGATCATAGTCCTTAACTGCTCGCTCCTGCATTTTGATAACGTTTTCAAGTTTATCAATGCCATCTTGATCAATTTTGACGATTGCTTTTTCCATCGCAATTTCTTCAAGTCGGTAAATAACATCATACAATTCATAAATATCTGTTCTCGTAAATCTTCTTACTACTACCCCTTGATGGGGAACTCTCTGCACCAGCCGATCCCGTTCTAGCATAAGGAGGGCCTCGCGAACCGGTGAACGGCTTGTCTTAAATTCCTCTGCTATAGCAGCCTCGACCAGATGTTCACCCGGGTGTAGAATTCGCTTTCCTATTCTGGCAGTAATTTCTTCAGCAATCTTAATAGCGATTGTCTTCTTTGCATTCGTTTCCATATTTCCTCCCGATCAAATCAAGCATACAACATTGTCGACAATTTAGTATGTAATCATTATGCCATTTAGCAGATAATTCGGTCAATAGTCAATTTTTATAATATTCATAAAATATATAATTGCATTTACCCATGGAAGCATCCTCTTTATTTGTGCCCTACCAAGCGCACATAAAAAAGTACTCCTCCGAGTACTTTTTTAGATAACTTTATACCTCTTGCAAATCCTTGTGAAAAACAATATCGTTCAAGGCTAATTGCAGCGTTCCTTTAAACTCTACCTTATGACTGATATCGACTCCCGAGCTAATAAGGCTTTTGACAATTTCCGCCCGCATACCGGTGAGAATCGTTTTACAGCCCATCATCGAAAAGCCTTGGATGATTTGGACAAAGTTCCGTGCGGCTTCTTTTTCCATCGAGGCCACACCTGAAAGGTCGATAATTAACGTTTGAATTTGCCGATACTCAATTTCAGTCAGCACTTTATCCTGAATCGTTGAAATACGCAGATCATCAAGTGTTCCAATTAAGGGCAAAATGCAAATCTCTTTATTAATTGGAATAATTGGAACAGATAGGTTTTCGACAAGCTTTCTTTGGTTCTCCAGCAATTCATCCTTATATTTCGTATACGTGATAAAAAAGTGTGTCAGGAACTGATCAATTAATTCATTTATACTTTTTTCCAATGAAAAGAATGTAATTCTATCAGTCTCCAATTTATTGAAAGCATCAAAGTTATAGAGAAAATCCCAAAGTGTTCGGCGAATCGCCTGAATCCATTCCAACTTAAACGCAAGGGTCAAGGAATGCTTTGCCCAAGCCATCCCCTCCTGCTTGGCAAATGAGATTAGTTCATGTTCCCGACCTTCAACGACATATAGAACTAACTTATGGGCATTGTTAAGTAAATTAATTCCGACATTATGTATATCATCAATTTTGTCACTTACATTCGTCGCCTCAGCCAGCAAACGGTCCTCAAATAATTTTTGATTTTCCAAAAAGTATTCTTTTATTGAATATTTATCGTCAAACATAACATTCAATTTTCTCACACCCCGTTGTGTTTTTTGCTGCTGCTGAGGTAGCCTAATCGTAAAATTAGTTCCTTGATTTTTCTTGCTGTCAACCAAAATCATGCCGCCATGCTGATAAATGACTGAGAACACCTGAGCAAGTCCCATCCCTGTCCCCTGATCTTTGGTCGTAAAAAAGGGCGTGCCTAATAGTGAAAGCTTCTCCTCGGGAATGCCAACTCCTGTATCTTGAATCGTCACAATGACTTCATTATTCTTTGTGTAATGTTTTAGAGTAATGGCGCCTTCCCCATCAATCGCTTCAATTGCATTTTTAATTAAATTAAAGAAAGCCTTTTTAAATTGATTTTTCCTGCCGTAAATAGCAGCACCAGTATCTTGAAAATCAGTTTGGATGGTAATCTCATACATCTTGTCCTGGAATAGGTTAATGATGGATTCCAATTCGACTGACAAATAAATAGTTTGGAATTCTTCGTCCTCCAGATCGGGCTTAGAAACCTGAAGGAGATTATTTAAAGTTTTCAGGGCGTTATCCAATTCGGAATGAGCAATTTCTAGGTATTCATTTTTTTGATCCTGCTGCAAAAGCTGTAAAAACCCTTTGACCGCTGTTAATGGATTTCGCACTTCATGGGCAATTCCTGCAGCAATTTGGCCAATCGATGCCAGCTGGCTTAAATGATTTGTCATTCCGCTCTCTTTGTTATCCTTTTCTTCGATGTACATTTTCATATATCTCCTTTCCTACAACAAGGAACAAAAGGACTTATTTTCATAATTGGATATTTCTACTATCTAAATATTAGTTTACTAAAAAAACAAACAAGGTAAATACTCAGAAATATGCATTCTTTTCCATTTTATATAGTAAATAAGTTGTACTACCACCTAAAAACTAAAAGCAATTTTAGGAAGAAAGACTCATTATTTTAGTTGTTCTTTTATTCCTTCTATGATGTCAAGGGGCATGACCCCATAATGAGAGAGAACTTTTGCTTTTTCTTGTCCGGCCCTTGCATGAAGGTAACTTGCGGCTATCATGGCGTGTAAGGGTTCGGCACCTTGGGCAAGAAATGAGGCAATCAGACCAGTAAGAACGTCCCCGCTGCCTCCTTTTCCGAGGGCGTCATGACCAAGCGGGTTTATATAGACCTGTCCATCCGGTGAGACAATAATGGACCGGTGGCCCTTCAAAAGCAAAAAAACATGGCTTTCCTTCGCATATTCCCGGGCAATATCGATGCGGTTTTCCTCCACCTCTTTGACAGACTTATTGACTAGCCTTGCCATTTCACCTGGATGTGGAGTGAAAACGACAGGTCCCTTATACTGGCGGACCAAGTCCATCAAGCTTCGTATGAAATAAAGGCCACCCGCATCAATGATCAAAACCTGACCGTTCATTGACCCAATTAGTAATTTGAGCCACTCCTCTCCGCCAGTAAACCGGCCCATCCCGGGACCAATGGCTACACAGTCAAACTGCTGAAGCTGCGGAATAATTTCATGAACTGCCCTGGCAGCAAAATGACCATGCTCATCAGATAAAGGCAAAAATAATGATTCCGGATTTTGCGCCGCCGCCATCGGATAAATCCCTTCCGGAACGGCCAGCGTTACCAGACCTGCACCGGAATGTAAGGCTGCCTTCGCTGAGAATATCGGGGCGCCTACATATGGGCGTGAGCCGCCGACTATCAGGGCATGACCGAATGTCCCTTTATGACCATGCCTTGGCCGTTTTGGCAGCACCTCCCGCACAAGAGGCCCTGTTATCACCCGTGGCATGTCCAGTCCTAAATCTGCCGCGGCCGAGGGCGGTACAGAAATATCAACCGCCTTCCAGTCACCGATATATTTTGGTCCGTCCTGTAAAAAGAAGCCTTTTTTCGGAAAAACAAATGTTATCGTCTTATCAGCCTTAATTGCTTCACCTACAACCTTCCCGGTATCGCTGCTGACACCTGAAGGGATATCAACAGACAAGATCAATTTCTTTCCAGTATGTTCGTTGACCATGGAAATCACATTGCTGAAGGGTTCCCTGACAGGGCCATTTACCCCAGTCCCCAAAATGGCATCGACAACCACATCCGCCGTGTTCAATTCATTTTTTAAACCCTTAAGTGAATGTTCTTGAAGGTAATAGACAGGCAGCCCGCGATTCATATACACATCAAAGTGGACTTTTGCATCTCCCTTTAAACGGTCAGGATCGACGAGCAGACAAACAAGAGTCCTGACTCCCGCATCAATCAGCTTGCGGGCAATAACAAAACCGTCGCCGCCGTTATTCCCGCCGCCAGCAAGAACGAGGACCCGTGGATTTGGGCAAGGGAAGTCCGCTATAATTTCCTCTACTACTCTTGCCCCGGCATTTTCCATTAGGACCACACCAGGTAAACCAATCCTTTCCATCGTATACTGATCCATCCGCTGCATGTCCCTTTGCCCCGCCGCAAACATGTCAAACCAACCTCCTCATCGAATATATCTAGTTTCATTTTACATCTTTTCCTCCAAAAAAGAGCCCAAGGTTGTTGGACTCTTTTGGAAATTATTCAGATTTTAGATCTGATTCATTTACATACATAATAAAATCAATCAATTCTTCTCCACTATGAAAGGAATTTCCGTTCGCAGTGGCCTTGATGGCCGCTTCCTCCCCAGAACTTTTATAGGGCGTCCAGCCAAAAAACAAGTCCCTTGCAGGAAATACATCTTGAAAAAAATTCAGCTGCTTTGCCTTGTTTAATTCATCAAAAGAATCGATAACGGAGCTCCATTCGGCGGGCATCCTTAAAACACCATAGGATTTACCGTCAAGAGGCACCGTTTTTTCTAGCAGAATGCCCGGATAATAAGTCTCTATCCCGTCCCTTATTAGATAATTCCTGTCTTTCTTTAAATAAAACTTCATATAGCTAACCGCATCATCTGGGTGGATGTTCCAGACAATCGTGTAAGTTGATGGATTCTTTTGGTTAACCCTCCAAACCTTAGGCTCCCCGGCATTATCAATATATACAGCCTTCCATTGATGATTTTTCCATGCCCAATAGCTTAATCCATAACGGTTATCCTTTGTTACGAACGGGATAACTTTATGACGTTCATCCACGTGGATTATATCTTGAATGGTGTCAGCTGCCACTTCGGGAAAAACATGATTTATTTCCTCAACCAATTGCTGATTCGTTAAAAATCGATCCGGCTTGGAATAATAAAACCAATATACTGTTACCGCGGACAAGAGCAGAATTACTATTCCGAAAATCATCATCTTTTTTCCCATGTCATTGTCCGCCCTTTAATATCGATTCGTCCGAGCGAAAATAATGCTGTTTTTCCGGTGTCGAAATCAATAATCCTTTTCCATCGTTTTCAACATAAACAATCACATTAAGGCCACTTCCAAACTTGGGAGCGGAACCAACAAGCTGATAAGGGAATCGTTCACTTTTTTTATCAGTCTCTTCCTCAGACTCATGGAACCATTCCGTGCTGTGGATGGGTTTTTCCATCATTTTTGGGAGCTGCTTTTGTAATGATATTGTATCCAGGGAAAGATTTTGTGCAGTGAGGTAGGTATTAATAATAGAAGCTCTCTCGATGTTTGAAATATAGACGTCTGCCTGGTTTTCTGGATAAACAAAATGATACAGCGGTATATAAACTAAAGTTGTCGCTAGAAAAATATAATTGGCAAAAAATCCAAGCCAGGCAAAGTGCCGATAAACCTGCCACTGTTCTGTCCTGCCTCTTAACCAAAACAGGATCCAAACACCTAATGGCAAAATGGCAAGCTTAATGGTCGTTTCTGACATCCTCCAATCGAAGGAAAAAGAAAAAACACCTATGAATAGAATGACTATCACTTTCCACAGGCTTATTTTTATGGTCTGTTTTTTATAAATCAGATAGGCGAAATAACCGGTCGTCCCCCATCCCAAAATCCCCAGCAAAACAGCGATGAGATTTACATTCCCCATAGAAACTCATCCCTTTCTATGTTTCCTTAATTTAACAATATAGTATAACTCAGAATTTGCACATCCTAATTTAAATAATATTTCACATTATTGGATATATAGGGTAAATTTAGGGAAAATGTTTTTATTTGTTTTTGCTCATCCTATGATTATTAGAAATTTTTAAGAGGTGTTTAATGAATGGGGAAAGCCAATTTTCAACTGGTTTTACAAACAGTTAACTTAGTTTTAGGATTCATGATTTGGGTCATCATTTCTTCTTTAATATCTTTTATTCAAACTGATATTAAGCTGACACCTGGTCAGCTATCGACCGTAACAGCGATTCCTGTCATTCTAGGTTCGATCTTAAGGGTTCCGATCGGCTTTTGGACAAATCGCTATGGCGCAAGATGGTTGTTTACGATTGGACTGCTATTTCTAATTCTGCCTGTTTACTATATCAGCCTGGCAGATTCCTTCACCGATTTAATCATCGGCGGTTTAGCACTTGGTGTCGGAGGGGCGTTGTTTTCGATTGGGGTTACCTCCCTGCCGAAATATTATCCAAAAGAACGGCATGGGTTTGTAAACGGCATCTACGGGGCTGGTAACATTGGTACAGCCTTTACTTCCTTTTCTGCCCCGCTTTTGGCCAATGCCATCGGCTGGAGAAGCACTGTTCAATTATTTTTAATTTTAATCGTGATTTTCGCGGTTCTGACATTTATCTTTGGTGACAAAAAAGAACAAACGGTAAGGGTCTCCTTAACCGGTCAAATTAAAAGTGTTTATAAAAACTATCGGCTCTGGTTTTTATGCTTGTTCTATTTTATAACTTTCGGTTCATTTGTTGCCTTTACTGTTTATTTACCTGCCTTCCTTGTTAACCATTTTCATTTAACGAAGGTGGATGCTGGTTTCCGAACAGCCGGGTTTATTGTCATTGCCACCATCATGCGTCCGATCGGGGGCTTTCTTGCTGATAAATTTAACCCTTATCTCATCTTGATTGTGATCTTTAATGCGATTACTTTTGCCGGATTTCTGTTATCGTTTACTCCGTCATTGCCTATTTATACCGTGGGCTGCATTTTAGTTGCTTTTTGTGCAGGGATCGGAAATGGTACCATTTTCAAGCTTGTGCCTTTATATTTTTCAAAACAGGCCGGCATTGTAAACGGTATTGTAGCGGCCATGGGGGGACTGGGCGGATTTTTCCCGCCAATCGTGTTAACGATTCTATTTAATATGACCGGCCATTATGCGATTGGCTTTATGGCTCTTTCCGAATTCGCACTTGCTGCTGCGATTATTGTGACAGCCCTATACTTCCTTGATAAATTACAGATTTCTAACCAGGTTATTGAAAGCACCGCGGAAGGAATCATGGTGACAGATTTAAAGGGGGTTATTCAACGGATTAATCCTGCGTTCACTGCTGTTACTGGGTATTCGAAAGATGAGGCCATTGGCAATACACCCGTTATCCTTCGCTCAGGAAAACATGATGAAGCATTTTATACAAAAATGTGGGAGGATATCCGTAAAAATGGCTCATGGCAGGGTGAAATTTGGAACAAAAAGAAGGATGGGCAAATTTATTTGGAGTTGTTAACCATCAGCACCATTAAGGATGAAAATGATAACCCGCTGAATTATGTGGGAATGTTTAACGAACTGCGTTAGTGATCTAAATGTACAAAAGAGTTGAGAAATTCAACTCTTTTTTTATTTTATAATAATTTACATTTTGTTGGAAATAGTAAGGGAATACTTGGAAAATTATCCACCAGGAAATTAAGTACTAATTTGAAAGGATGTTTTAAATTGTCAGGACCTAGTTTAAAAAAACAAGATGCACATGACTTAATCCATGAATCGGCATTAAACGAGGCGAAAGAATTAAGGATGTTATTACAAAAATGCGTGGAAGATGGTCAAAAGGAAAAAGCCATTAAAGTAGCAGAGGTATCAATTGAACATTGGGAATCTAGGACATTGCAGCATGCAAGTTCAGAGGAAGAAGGTTTATATAAGGAAATGGTAACTGAAAAACCCCATTTAAAAACTCTTGTCATACAGTTGACTCGTGACCATGACCTTATGCGTAAAATGGTAGAACAAATGAAGGCTCTGTTAATAAATAATGAGATTGATGAAAAATTAGTATCTTTAATGGATTCCTTAATTATTGTTGACTCTCTACATAATGACGATGAAATGAATAAACTTCTAGGACATAAAGAATTCTATAAATTGGAAATTGCGGAAGAGAGTGATGAGATTGCTTGAGGAAAGACTATTACGCTATGGAGCACCCGCCTTATATGACAAGATGGTTGAGACTTTCTCGAATTTTCATATTCATCCATATGATGTTCAATCCACAGTATTAAAAGTCGAGGACAAATTTGAAGTTTCATTGAAATTTTCTGCTGATTTTTCTCAATCTGTAACCCGTCAATTCACTATTGAACAAATGGAGCATCCTGATGAAGAAGTGACAAGCTTTTTTCAAGAATCTGCAGAAAAATGCAAGTCTATATTAATTGCTGATTACTACAAAATGATGAAAGTGTGAAAGGAGTTGAAACGCTTTTGTTTTCATTTCAAGCAGATGCACTTTTGGTTGATGACCGAGAAGATTTGATTGCCGTTTTACAAATGAGATTCGGCACTTTACCGGGGGAAATGATCCAAAAAATTTATGAAATTAATGATATGAATACATTGCAGCGTCTCATCATATCTGCTGCTAATTCGGCAAATTGGGATGTTTTCGTAGAAGATTTTAATGTCAGTAAAGATTCCTATCGATTATTGGGAGATAACTTTAACCCACTAAGAGATTTAATAAAGGAAGGAGAGGTGTGCGATGGAGGAGCATAAGAATAATTTGTTCCATTCTCTTAAACATCTCGTTCGAGGAGACCGAATTAATGATGGTTGGACAGAAGAAAGTCCGCGTCCACGGGATTGGGAGTCAGCTTACCGTAATCGTTGGGGACATGATAAAGTCGTGCGATCTACTCATGGAGTAAACTGTACGGGTTCTTGCAGTTGGAAAATCCACGTAAAAGATGGGATTATCACTTGGGAAACACAGCAAACAGATTATCCCTCTACTGGGGATGATTTTCCGGAATATGAACCCAGAGGGTGCCCTCGTGGTGCCAGCTTTTCATGGTACACATACAGTCCAACCCGTGTAAAATATCCATATGTTCGTGGAGAACTCTATTCATTATGGAAAGAGGAATTGGAAAAAGCCAATAACCCAGTTCAGGCATGGGAAAATATCGTTACTGACCCTAAAAAGCGTGAACGTTATGTTAAAGCAAGAGGAAAAGGCGGTTTTGTTCGGGGGAATTGGAATGACCTTTGTGAAATGATTGCTGCCGCCAGTATATATACGATAAAAAAATATGGACCAGATCGTATCGTTGGATTTAGCCCTATTCCTGCAATGTCAATGGTCAGCTATTGTGGCGGCACAAGATTTTTGTCCTTAATCGGAGGAACAATATTAAGTTTCTATGATTGGTATGCAGACCTGCCACCGGCTTCACCGCAAGTTTGGGGTGATCAGACAGATGTTCCGGAAAGTGCAGATTGGTATAACACTAAATATTTTATTATTTGGGGAACCAATATTCCACAAACGAGAACGCCAGATGCCCACTTTATGGTGGAATCAAGATACAACGGGACAAAAGTAGTCGGGGTCAGCCCAGATTACGCAGAGTACGAAAAATTTGCTGACATGTGGCTGCCTGCCAAAGCTGGGACAGATGGAGCGCTTGCCATGGCGATGACACATGTGATTTTAAAGGAATTCTATGTAGATAAAGAAACGCCATATTTTATGGAATATGCAAAACAATATACGGATTTGCCATTTTTAATCACATTAAAAAAGAAAAATGATAATTACCGTTCTGATTGTTTCTTACGTGCATCAGATCTTTCTGACCAAGAAGAATTAGGTGAATGGAAAACTGTGGTTTGGGATGAAACAACTGATAACTTTGCCATTCCTAACGGCAGCCAAGGTTTTCGCTGGGATAACGGAAATCAGTGGAACTTAGATTTATATAATATTAATCCCAAAATGAGCTTTTTAGATGATTCAGATGATACTGCTATGGTCGAATTCCCTTACTTTGGCCAAAAGGATGGCGGTTTGATTAAGCGTGAAGTTCCAGTAAAAAAAATAAAAGATAAATCCGGAAATGAATTACTCATTACTACTATCTATGATTTAATGTTGGCACATACCGGAATTAACAGAGGTCTAAAGGGTGACTATCCAAAGGACTATAATGACGATAAAAGTCCCTATACTCCTGCTTGGCAAGAAAGTATCACAGGTGTTAACAAAGCTCATGTAATTCAAGTGGCAAGAGAATTTGCGGAAAATGCAGCATTGACAAAGGGTAAATCAATGATTGCAATGGGTGGTGGAACAAACCACTGGTATCATAGTGACCAAATTTATCGCTGTATTTTAAATCTCATTCTTTTAACCGGTTCACAAGGTGTAAATGGCGGGGGTTGGGCGCATTACGTAGGTCAAGAGAAAGTACGTCCGCTTGAAGGATTCTCCCAAATTGCATTTGCTAATGATTGGGTGAAGGCTCCAAGGTTTATGAACGGTACTTCCTTCTTTTATTTTGCAACAGAGCAATTCCGCTATGAATATGAAAAAAAAGAAGAAGAATCAGAGTGGGGAAGCAAATATTCCAGCATGCATCCAGCTGATTTTAATGCCCTTTCGGCAAGGTTAGGATGGTTACCAAGCTTTCCACAACTTTCAAAAAATTCTTTAGATGTAGTAAGAGAAGCACGCTCAAGAAACAAAAATGATCAAGCGGTTATCGAAGATATCACAAAACAACTAGTGGAAGGAAAGCTTGACTTTGCCATTGAGAATCCAAACGATCCACGTAATTTTCCGCGAGTCTTTTTCAACTGGCGTTCAAATTTATTAGGAGATAGCGGAAAGGGACATGAATATTTCGTGAAGCATTTAATTGGAGGACAAGATTCTGTATTAGGTGATTATGAAAATTCTTGGCAACCCGAGGATGTGAACTTGTCTGATAAGCCACCTGAAGGGAAAACAGATCTTTTCGTCAGCATGGATTTTCGAATGACTAGTTCAGGACTTTTCTCCGATATTATTTTTCCAGCTGCTACGTGGTATGAAAAATACGATATTAGCACCACGGATATGCATCCATTTGTCCATCCGTTTAATGCAGCCATTTCTCCTCCTTGGGAGACAAGAAGCGATTGGGATGCATTTAGGGAAATTGCCAAAAGTTTTTCTGAACTTGCTAAAAACCATCTTCCTGCTCAAGAGGACCTTGTTTTGTCGCCACTTGCACATGATACCATCAATGAAATTGCTCAGCCTTTCGGAAAAGTCAAAGACTGGCGAAAAGGTGAAGTGGAAGCAATACCGGGAAAAACCTTACCAAACTTTAATTTTGTCAAACGTGATTATCCAAATGTATACGATATGTGGATTACCGTTGGGCCAAATATAAAAAATGGATATGGAACAAAAGGGGTTAAAATTCCTGGTGACCAAGTTTACAAGGATTTACTTGACCGCTTAGGACCATCCAAACATATAGGTATTGGAAAAGGTTATCCTGACCTTTATACCGATAAAAAAGCCATTAATGCCATTTTGTTAATGTCCGGTGCTACAAATGGCAAACGAGCGGTTGAAGGTTGGAAATCCGTGGAGGAAAAGACAGGTAAAAAACTGACTCATATTTCCGAGGAACGTGCGGAAGAAGATTATACGTTAGACGCCTTAACCATTCAACCAAGACCAACCCTTTCTTCCCCAGTATGGAGTGGGCTCGAAAAGGATAATCGACGGTACTCTCCGTTTACGATTAACAAAGAATTTAATATACCGTGGCATACACTTACTGGAAGACAAAGCTTTTATCTTGACCATGAAGTGATGCTTGATTTTGGCGAAGGGCTTCCTTTATATATTCCTCCGATTACAAGAGGCGCTTTTGTGAAAGGAGAAAAAGAAGTCGAAAATCAAGGAAAATCCATTTCATTGCGTTACATGACTCCACACCAAAAATGGGGCATTCATACCATGTTTACAGATACGAATAACATGGCTCAATTGTTCCGTGGCTGGCAAGTCGTTTGGATGAATGAAGAAGATGCAGCCTCTATTGGCATTAAAGATAACGATTGGATTGAAGTATATAACCGCAATGGCGCTGTTGTTGCTAGAGCTGTTTTAACGTACCGTATGCCAAGAGGTGCAGTTTATATGTACCACGCTCAAGACAGGCATATGGGGGTTCCAGGGAATAACATTAACAAAGTACGTGGTGGAACCCATAACAGTGTGACCAGAATTTATCCAAAAGCCACACATATGATTGGCGGTTATTCTCAATTAAGTTATGGATTTAATTATTATGGACCGACTGGTAGTCAGAGGGACACAATGGCGATTATTAGACCGCTGAAGGAGGTCGATTGGCTTGAGGATTAAGGCACAAGTTGCAATGGTCATGCACCTTGATAAGTGTATTGGTTGCCATACTTGTTCTGTTACTTGTAAAAATGTATGGACCAACCGACCTGGAATGGAGTATGTGTGGTTCAATAACGTTGAAACACGACCTGGGGTAGGATATCCAAAGGAATGGGAAAACACCAACCGCTATAAAGGCGGTTGGGTTTTGCGAAACGGTAAATTGCATTTAAGAGCCGGTGGACCTCTTACAAAATTGGCGAATATTTTTTACAATCCCAATATGGCAGATCTAAATGATTTTTATGAGCCATGGACGTATGATTTTCAGCATCTTCACAAACGGGATAAAGGAGATAGTTTACCTGTAGCCCGTCCTCGTTCCATGATTACAGGAAACTATATCGATAAACCGGTATGGGGTCCAAACTGGGATGATGATTTGGCGGGAGGGAGCGAATCTGTTCCAAATGACCCTAATGTACGAAAACTTCAGGAACACGTTAAAACGGAATATGAAAAGACCTTTATGATGTACCTGCCAAGGATATGCGAGCATTGCTTAAATCCTTCCTGTGTTGCCTCTTGCCCTTCTGGTGCTTTATATAAAAGGGACGAAGATGGAATTGTATTAGTAGACCAGGATGCTTGTCGGGGATGGCGGTTTTGTATGAATGGATGTCCATATCATAAGGTGTACTATAACTGGAATACACACAAAGCCGAAAAATGTAATTTCTGTTATCCGAGAACTGAAGCCGGTTTACCGACCATTTGTTCAGAAACTTGTGTAGGTCGAATTCGATATATTGGTGTGGTCTTGTATGATGCAGATCGGGTGAAAGAGGCTGCATCCGTTAAAGATCCTAAAGATTTATATGAATCCCAACTCTCCGTATTTTTAGACCCATTTGACCCTGAAGTCATTGCGGAAGCAGAAAAACAAGGAATCAATCATAGTTGGATTTTAAGTGCACAAGAATCTCCAATCTATAAGATGGCAATAAAGTGGAAGATTGCACTTCCGCTTCACCCAGAATACCGGACGTTTCCAATGGTATGGTATGTACCGCCGCTTAGCCCGATTATGAACCACATTACTAACGAACAAGATTTAAGTGCGGAAGGCTATATTCCAGCAGTAGATCAAATGAGAATTCCAATGGAGTATTTGGCTTCAATTTTAACTGCTGATGATACTTCTGTTATTCGTAAGGTCTTATTAAAAATGGCAGCGATGAGGGTTTATATGAGGTCAAAAACCGTTGGTGGAGTGGACAAACAAAAGTTGACTAAATTAATGGATGAAGCAGGTACCCATAATGAAGAATTAGAAGAGATGGCTCGGTTACTTGCAGTCGCAAAATACAATGAACGATTTGTCATTCCGACTGGCCGTCGTGAAATGAATGATGACTTACATTACAAACAGGGAGCTTGCAGCATTGAAGATTTAGCTCCTCCTGAAGGTATGATGACCTATCCATTTGAAAGAAGTGAAAATGCATAATGAATGAAGAAAAAGCGATTTTAATGCTTTTATCGCGCCTCTTGGATTATCCGGATACTTCTTTTTTTGAAGATCAAGAAACAATCATAAGCTTTATTTACGAATCTATCACATCAGAGGATATTCAAAAGGAAGTATTGAATAGAATTTATCCCTTCTATCAAATGCCATCGGTGCAATTGGAGCAGCTATATGTAGAGACCTTTGATTATAAGGAAGGGACCAATCTATATTTAACTGCACATGAACTAGGAGACAGCAGAAACCGCGGTTTTGCTCTTATCCAATTACAAAAACTCATATCTGAAGCCGGACTTGAATACATCGGACATGATATGGCAGATTATATTCCTATGTTGTTAGAACTTTTGGCGGTTGTACCCGAAGAGGAAAAAATCAACAAACTTTCAAGAAGAATTGCTTATGCCGTTGACCGGATCTTAACAAATCTTCCTGAGGATAATCCTTACAAGAAAGCACTTGAATTAGGGATGATGTATGTTTTTGAAACTCCGGATGCAGAGGAGATCTCTGCTTTAGAGAGACTTCGGGAAGTTGCTGACCTGGATGAGTTACCATATCCATTGATGTATCGCTAAAAAGGAGGGGCTATGATGGAAGTTGTATTTTGGTGGACAATTTTTCCTTATATTTGCGGAACAATCCTAATTATTGCAACATTTTATCGTTTTGTTTTTCGTCGCAAAAGTTGGACTGCGCCTTCAACAGAAATTTTTGAAAAAAAAGGATTGGGAATCGCATCTGTCCTATTTCACTATGGGATTATCTTTGCTTTTGTTGGACACGTAATGGGCGTATTAATTCCACTAAGTGTATACAATGCAATCGGAGTTACAGACCATATCTATCATTTCTTCGCCATTGCAGGAGGTGGTGTTGCAGGTCTCATGGTGGTAATTGGGCTAGTTTTGATGCTTATTCGAAAATTCAATTCACCAAGGGTTCGTGCCCATACTACCGGGACAAGTTATTTCACCATCCTATGGCTTATACTGGTTGCAGGGCTTGGGGCATATATGACGATCGTCTATAATACAACCGTAGGGGCATATGAATACCGTTTATCAATTGGGCCTTGGTTCAGAAGTTTGTTCACATTCCATCCAAGGTCGGATTTAATGCTTGGGGTGCCTTTGCTCTTTAAAATTCATATCATTGTGGCATTTATTTTATTTGCTGCCATCCCATTTACAGCTCTAGTCCATATGTTCAGTTTTCCATTAAGGTATCCTTCACGGGCTCCGCAACAGTACCGTTCAAGAAATGGTTATAATAAGAATAGCAGGTAGAAATACTTTAAAAAGGTTTTGCCTTACTTGATATTACCGTTCTTTTTTAAGAATTAACAATACAACAATAAAAGCAGTGCATTTTACAACTGAAAACTGCACTGCTTTTCCATGTTAATTTATCTACTTGATAAAGACTTGTTATGATAGGACTCATTCATTTAATAAATTTGTAAATCTTAAGTCTCTTTTGTTTCATTTAACTCATCAATTAGCTGTTTTGTCCTCTTCGCATTCCCTTCCGCAAAGTTTTCTAGACGTTCTTTTAGCTCATCATCGTCATGAACCCGTTCGGCGGTAATTAAATATGTACGCATCAAATCTTCTTCAATTTCTACAGAATTTTTTAGAATATCTTTAAGATTATCCTTTTCTTCATTTTCTTTAAAAAAACCCATCTGGCATCCTCCTTTTTATCATAGGATTCACCATTAGGCTATTGTATATCCAACATAAAAAGGATATGGAATTAAAATCCATATCCTAATTTGCTGACAATTATTTTTTCATCCAAGATGGTTTTCCAAAACCCTTGAATTGGTCATCAATCACTTTTTCAAAATCTGCTGATTCAACAACAGCTTTAATATCTTTTGATAACTGTGAATCTTTGTTGGAGGTTTTTACTGCGACAATATTACGGTAATTGTCTGCCATCTCTTCTAGAGTTAATGCATCTAACAGATTCATTTTTGCAGCAAGAGCAAAGTTTCCAGGTACAGCAGCTAAATCTGCGCTCTCAACAGAACGAGGAAGCTGGCCTGCTTCAATTGGTTGGAACTTCAGGTTTTTCTTGTTTTCAGCGATGTCTTTTTCAGATACTTTTAGTGGATCTGCATCTGCTTTGATAGTGATAAGTCCTGCATCACGAAGTGTGTTCAAAGCACGTGCTGCATTTGTCGGGTCGTTTGGAAGTGTAACAGTTGCCCCTTCTTTTACATCTTTAATCGATTTTATTGTGTTCGAATAAATTCCCATTGGTGCTGTTGGCACAGAAATAAGTGCTGTTAAATCCATGTTGTTCTCTTTTGCAAAATTTTGAAGGTAAATCGTGTGCTGGAACAGGTTGGCATCGATATCGCCATTGTTTAATGCTTTGTTTGGCTGGATATAGTCACTAAATTCAACAAGCTCAACCTTGTAACCCTTTTTTTCTAAGCCTGGTTTAATCGCTTTTGTTACCATGTCGCTATATGGGCCTGCAGTCGCGCCTATTTTAATATCTTTTGATTCTGTTGCTTTCTCTTTTCCACTGGCTGCCTTTTCAGTGTTGCTACCGCAAGCAGCTAGTGCAAAGACTACACATAGTAATAAAATGCTTGTTAACCATTTTTTCATTGTCATTTTCCCCTTTTCTTATTTATCTTTTATCTACAACTTTGGCGATGTAATCGCCAAGAAGCTGAATGACCTGAACTAAAATAATTAAGATTAAAACTGTTGAAATCATGATGGTATTGTCGTACCGGTAATAACCGAAGCGAATCGCCAAGTCTCCAATACCGCCGCCGCCGACTGTTCCGGCCATAGCGGAAAATCCTACTAAACTGATGAGTGTTAAAGTGACACCTGAGATAATGCCGGATCTTGCTTCAAGTAATAGGACATCTTTTATTATCATCCACGGGGTTGCCCCGGCAGCAATAGCTGCTTCGATGACCCCTTTATCGATTTCTCTTAGAGCATTTTCCACGATTCTTGCGAAAAAAGGAATCGCCGCTACTGATAATGAAACACTAGCTGCAGTTGGTCCGATGGTTGTTTTCACTAAGAAGTTCGTTAATGGAAGCAAGGCTACCAATAAAATGATAAATGGGACAGACCGAACCATATTAACGACAAAACCTAAGATATTTTGGACTAGACGATTTTCTAGAAATAAACCTTTATCGGTTATGTAAAGCAATATCCCAACCGGCAATCCGATTACCGTTGAAACCACCAACGAAATCGCAATCATATAGATGGTTTGAAAAAATGCTTTATTGATATCCGGAATAAGCTCCATCAGATGTGCAAAATCAAAGCCCATTGTGTAACACCTCCACCTGCGCTGCCCGGTTTTCAATATAATTTAGGGCTTTTTCTATTTCCTCTTTTTGTCCTTTTAGCTCCATTATGAAAATACCAAGCGGTTGCTCTTGAATATATTCTATTGAACCATGCAGAAAATTACCTTTTAGGTTAAATTGTTGAAGAGTATCAGAAATGACTCCCTCTCTAGCGACTTTTCCTTTGAAGGTCACTTTGACTATTGGACCCTGGCAGCTTTTTAGAATAACTTCCGGGATTTCAAGAGTTACAACACTTTCTATGAATTCTTTTGTAAGTGCTGTATGCGGGTTGGCAAAAATGTCATATACCGAACCTTCTTCCACAACTCGTCCATCCTGCATAATCGCCATGCGGCTGCAGATTTCTTTAACAACATCCATCTCGTGAGTGATCAATACGATCGTGATATTTAGTTCTTTATTGATTTTTTTTAACAATGTAAGAATTGACTTCGTTGTCGTTGGGTCGAGTGCTGATGTTGCTTCGTCACATAAAAGCACCTTCGGATTATTTGCGAGAGCCCTTGCAATACCGACCCGCTGTTTTTGACCGCCGCTTAGCTGTGACGGATAGACATCACGCTTATCGGAAAGACCAACCATTTTGAGGAGTTCCTCTACTCTCTGCTTTACCTGGCCCTTAGGGTAGTTAGCAGCCTTTAAAGAGAAAGAAATATTTTCATAGACTGTTTTTTGGCTGATTAGGTAAAAATGTTGAAAAATCATGCCTATTTTTAAACGTGAAGATCGTAATTGCTCGCCTTTTAGGGATGTCAGGTCAGTGCCATCGACCGTTATACTGCCAGAGGTTGGCCGCTCTAAAAGATTGATACAACGAAGCAGTGAGCTTTTTCCAGCACCGGAATAGCCAACAATGCCAAAGATTTCTCCTTCTTTAACTGTGAGTGAAACATTATCCACACCTTTTACTTCACCTTTTTTTGTTTTGTAAACTTTAGTAAGGTTTTTTATTTCAATCATACTGATTACCTCATTTTTCCGATATCTAAACTAGACTTTATACCCAAATAAAAAGCCCCTTTCATCTGAAAGGAGCATCGAAATAAACATCTCGGTGGCTTATCTTTCAGAATGAAATCATTCTGCAGGAATTGGCACCTTCCCAATCGGGGGTTGCCGGACGTCATTGGGCCATGTCCCTCGGTCTCTCTGGATAAGAAAATTAAATTAACAAATAATTAAGTTATATTAAGATACTACAAATCTATTCTTATTTTGTCAATCGTCTAAATTATAATACAATTTATTCGACAGCGTTTTCAATATTGCTATATCAACTTTATTATTAATTTTAAAATTTTTTTATTAGATTAGAAAAGAGCTTTTCGCATGAAAAGCTCTTTGTATCATTTAACATTAGGTTAAAGCACCAGCAACACTATAGTTAATTAAATCAATCTCAGTCTGTTCATCAAGTGCTAATTTAGCTAGTTCAGCTCCTAGATAAGGTCCGCTAGTTAACCCGGATGAACCTAGGCCATTTGCCACTAAGATTCCTTCAAAATTAGGCAATTCCCCTATTACGGGAAGAAAACCTGGTGTAAAAGGTCTAAAACCTACCCTAGTTTCCAAAATTGTTCCACTGGCAAGACCTGGTGCAATCGCTAAAGCTTTATTTAAGATTTCTTGGATTCCTCCAGCTGTTACCCGATTATCAAATCCTGCATCATTTTCGTGGGTAGCTCCTATTACTACCCGACCATCTGCAAATGATAGTATATATTGATCAGATGGCGGTATAATAACCGGCCATAAGTTAGTATTCATGTCTGACATTTGTAAGTGGATTATTTGCGCCTTTTGGGGCCTTACTAAAAATTCAACCCCTAGAGGCAGCAATATATCCTTCGCCCATGCTCCTGCCGTGACGATTACGTGGTCAGCCAAAAATGCTTTTTCACTCACTTTTACCCCTTGGACTTTATTATTGTGACTGATTAATGAGGCATTCCCTTTAACG
Source organism: Neobacillus sp. GCM10023253 (assembly GCF_042653105.1). NCBI lineage: Bacteria > Bacillati > Bacillota > Bacilli > Caryophanales > Bacillaceae > Neobacillus > Neobacillus sp. GCM10023253. Next base: position 23,738 of record NZ_JBHSHV010000016.1, on the reverse strand, counting down.
ATTTGGGCACCATACTTTACTGCAGAGTTTATCAGGGCATTACGTAAAGCCCGGCCATTTACACGTGCCCCGCCACTAACATAAACCCCGCCAAATTCATTAGACAACGGCGGAAAAAGTCGATTCGTTTCAGTTGGAGATAAAATTGTTATTTCGCCGATTTCGGGAGCATCCTCCCAACGGGTCCGTGCCCGTTCTGCCATCTTTTCCAACTTTGCTGGATCAGTATGAATACTTAATGCCCCAACTCGTTTGTAGCCTGTTTCCCTCTCCCCATCGGCTTCAAGCTGTGCTATTAATTCTGGGTAATATCGCGCCCCGCCTTTAACCAACTGATACCAAGCTTTATTACGTCGTTGGGACAACCATGGGCAAACAATCCCTGCAGCTGCGTCAGTGGCTTGCCCTAGGTCTTGCCGATCAACGATGATGACCTCTGCACCCCATTTGGCAAGGTGATAAGCCGTAGATGCCCCCAATATACCTGCTCCTATTACAATTACCTTTTGCATGATTCACCTCAAAACAAAAACTCAGTCCTATAGACTGAGCTAAGTAGATACTGAATATTTTACACCAATCGTACCATCGTTTTAAAGTTTCCTTGTGTGCTGCCTTCTCTCCATTACTTGCTCACACACCATATTATACATAACCTCAACACCTTTTTCAGATGCTTCGAAGTTAAAGGCATTTTCAACGTCTATTCCTAAGCTCTCCGCTTCCTTCGCAGCATCTATGTTTGCTCCTAAAAAGATAAACTCCCAATTGTATTTCTCCTGCTGATGCCTTATTAGCTCTTTCACTTTTTCATAGGTGAATTCAGAGCTTGCATTCTCCATTCCGTCAGTCGTGATAACAAATATCACCTTGCCAGGCCGCTTATTCTCATCTGTTTTGGATAATCGATACCCTACATCTAGAATTGTTTTCCCCACTGCATCCAACATTGCCGTCATACCTCTTACATAATACTCCTGATCAGTGAGGTTAGCCTGTCTTGCATCAACCCCATTCCATAGGATTTCGTATTGATCGTCAAATAAAACAGTTGTAACCAGTATCTCCCCTTCCAACTTCCTCTGTTTCTCAATAAATCCGTTAAACCCGCCAATCGTATCACTTTCAAGTCCAGCCATTGACCCGCTTCGGTCAAGCAAGAAAATAATTTCAGTCATATTCGTGTTCATCTCTATCATCCTTTCAATATTGTTTATAAAATAATAATAGGGTATTAAATCTAGGAAATGGTCGCCTCTCAAGCGACATTTTTGGGGGTAGAATTATGCTGGATAAACACTTGCTAGTAGAATTGCAGGTATATATTGAAAGAAACCTAAACATCCTTACTTACTCAATGATGGAGTCTAATGAAATACATAGTATCGAGATAGAAGATTTTATCAAAAACAAACGCCAGCCGACCTTCAACCAAACTCTATTCAAATTGATAGATAAAAAAGGAGCTGGCGACACAGAAACCTACAAAAAAGCCGGATTGGATCGCAGGCATTTTTCTAAGATCCGCTCGAATCCAGAATACCGCCCACGAAAAAATACAGTAGTGGCCTTGGCGCTTGCCCTTGAATTAAACAAAAAAGAAACCGACAAACTGTTAAGTTCGGCCGGTTATTCATTGTCCGACAGTGAAACCTTTGACTTGGTCATCCAATTCTGTCTGGAGAAAAAAATATATGATGTCCACGATGTCAATCAGGCGCTGGACTATTTTAGACTGAAGCCATTAATAGGGGTCCTAGAGTAATTCACTGAAACAAAAAAAACACCCAGTCCAAAAGACTGGGTTTACCTAATATTTAATGCGATACTTTTTCTCCTCTTCTAGAACGAATCCCATGAATGATAAAGGTAACTAGGAACGCCAAGACAAGGACAACGATAAAGATCTCATTTGCAATATGAATATCGATAAGTGTCAATCCCATTTTTACAGCAATAAAGGTAATCAGCACATAAGCCGTTGTTTCAAGCTCCGGCACTCGGTTCATTAAGCCGATGAAAAACGTGGCAACGCCCCGCATCATAAGAATTCCAATCATTCCGCCCAGCAGAATGACCCAGACCTCATCGGAAACCGCCAGCGCGGTAAGGATACTATCCACTGAAAAAGCCAAATCCATGAGCTCAACGCTGATAACAGTCGCCCAGAAGACTCCAAATGTTTTCGTTAACCAGCCTTTTGGCTCCCGTGCTTTTTCCTCTTCTCCATCCTCACTGCTCTTAAATCTGTCAATAAAGAACTTAACAGCAAGCCAAAGTAAATACAACGCACCAATTAATTTAATAAACCAAAGCTTGATCAAAAACGTTCCCAGTCCGATGAAAATAAAGCGAAATACGTACGCTCCCCAAAGACCGTATACCAATGCTTTCTTTTGCTGCTTTTTCGGTAAAGGTTTTACGAACGCCGACAACACCAGCGCATTATCCGCCGATAAGATACATTCCAGTACAGCCAATGAGAGAATTAATCCCCAAGCCTTAGGCGAAGTTAATACCTCTGCCCACATATGCCAGTCAAGCATCGAGACATAAGTGGCTAAAATATTATCTACCATTCAACATTACTCCTTTGTTGTTCTCTATCTAATATTACTACTTGTCAAGATTTTTATAAAATTATTTTGCTGCAATATCGTTGAGTTAGCTATTTTATGTCGTGTCCCTCTATTAGTACATAATTCCATTTTTGCTGTTAAATACTAACTTAACATGGTCATTAGAAGTCTGGTGGTGGACAAATGTTTTTTAAAAAGAGGCCTAAACAAAAAACGGTTACACATTATGAAACGCAAGAAAAAACCATCAGTGAAGTATTGGATAAAGCCAATCAATCCAGTGATTTTTCGACGATATCTTCTCCATCGAAAGATGACTTCATAATAGTAAGTTACTATAGCACGTTAATTGATTACAATTTACTTCATCGCTCACTGCTTCAAAAGATTAAGGAAAATTCTACCGTCATCACCACACTATCTGATTTAAAAAGGATTATTCCATTAGAAAACTTTCTGATCACCCGAGATGCAAAAGAAATTGAAAAAGGGCTCTTTAAAGGAGCCGCCTTGGTCTATTTACGTAATGACAACCGGGAATATGCCCTCATTAGTCTAGAAAACTCCCGGCTTGGCATGCGGGAAACAAATGAAGGCGAAAATGAGTTTAGCGTGATTGGCCCGAAAGTTGGATTCATTGAAGATTTAACTACAAACCTTCATTTATTGCGAAGCCATTTAGTGACATCCGACCTTATCTTCGAAGAATTTGAAGTAGGGACAAGGTCGAAAACAAAAGTGGTTGTCGCCCATTTGGCGGGAGTGACAAATCCGCAATACGTTCAAACTGTAAAACAGCGGATACAAAACCTGGATATAGAAGTCATTTATGATAACACACAATTGGAACAGTTAATTTCTGATCACTCCTCAACCATATTTCCGTTGTATCTCACTACGGAAAGAGTAGATAGGACCGTTGGTACCTTGATTTCCGGAAGTATTGCCATTTTAAGTGATAAATCCTGCTATGCCATCACAGGACCAACGACGTTAATGAATTTTTTTGCAACGCCTGAGGATTACTACTTACCTTGGGTAGTGGCGACATTTTTTAGATTAATCCGGATTATTGGCATCTTATTTTCCATTTTTGTTACGCCATTTTATGTAGCCATTTTAACTTTTCATTTTGAGGTAGTCCCAAAGGACTTATTAGGACCGATTATCTTTTCAAGAGCCAATGTGCCTTTCCCTCCTGTGGTCGAGGTGTTATTCCTGGAGATCGTCATTGAATTACTTAGAGAGGCAGGGGCGAGACTGCCGACGAAAATCGGACAGACGCTCGGAATTGTTGGAGGAATCGTGATTGGCCAGGCAACTGTTGAGGCGGCATTAACCAGTAATATTTTATTGATTCTTGTTGCATTGGCAGCCTTGTCCTCCTTTACCACCCCGATTTATAAAATGTCCAATGCGGTCAGGCTATTGCGGTATCCTTTTATCCTGCTGGCGGCGATCTGGGGTGGTTTAGGGATTTATGTAGGGATTGTTTTTTTAATTGGGCATTTACTGCGCCTTAAATCTTTCGGCGTTCCTTATATGCTGCCACTTTTCCCCTATAGGGAAGGTGGGTTTTCCACTTCTTTTACAAGGCTTAACTTTATCCACCAAAAAAAGCTTTCGCCCTATTTAAGGCCGCTTAGCCGAACTAGTTTCAATCCCGCGGATAATAAAGATACTGAAGATGGGCTTAATTCCGAATAAAAGTTAAAACAGCCTATGTGGGGTTTTACATGATAAATCAAAGGGAAGGATACGATTCAAATGAAAAAGTGGAAAACATTGTTCTTAGTCATCCTTTGTTTCGTCCTTCTTATCGGTTGTGCAAGAATGAACATCATCGACCAACTAAGCATTGTTCATGTGTATGGATTTGATGTCTCTAAAGATGGGCAAATGGTCGGGACAGTATTGTATCCTAACTATACAAAAAGCAGGGGCAACCCAAATATTCAATATTTAACTGAACATGCGCCCCCCAACTCGGTGATCTATGAAAAAATGGACAAGTACACCAGTACGCCTATAAAGCTGTCCAAAATCAGGGTAATAGTCTTTAGTAAAAAATTTGCCAAGACAAGTGTGAGTGGTATCGTAAAACGCTTCATCACTACCCCGGAGCTTGGTACAAATATTCAAATTGTGGTTTCCGAAAAATCAGCACAAGAAACATTGAAGGCTATAAAAGAGGAAGGAGACCTTACCTTAGCAGACAGATTAAAACAAAATATGCTGACACAAAATCTTCCGGATATGAACCTTCATGTTTTTTTAAACCATTTCTTTGGTGACGGAATGGATGCCTATGTACCGATTGTTTCCTTAAACAGAAATAACGGTATTGACGTTGGCGGAGTCGGAATCTTTAAGGGTGACAAGTTTAAGTTGCAGTTAAACGAAGAGCAGAGCTTTTTCTTTTCCATCTTAGAAACGGTAAAAACTCAAGGGTGGCATCGATTTAAAGTGGAGGACAATGGCCAACAGGGAATTATTATTGTCCGTGGGTTCAGGAGCAAGAAAAATTGGGATTTAATAAAGAACCAAAGCAAGCCCAAGTTGAACCTTACCATGAACCTTGAGTGGACAGTTTTTAAATATCCAGACTGGTTGGACCTTTCAAATGAAAGGGACCTCAAACGGCTAAAGACTATGATTGAAGAGGAAGTCAAAAAAAAAGTGAAACAATTATTAACTACCTTAAAAGAAAATAAAGTCGACCCGCTAGGAATAGGAAACATCGTTCGTGCACGAGACAAGAATTGGGATGAAACTGCCTTTTACAAAAAATATCCCAACCTGCCTATCCATGTGAAGGTGAATTTGGAAATCATCCATACCGGCCTTGAAAAATAATAAGTGAGGAGGAATGAAAATGCAGACTAGGGCTAAAGAAAATAAAATGGTATCACCTTATTTCCTGTTCTTCCTGATTCATTCCTCCCAGACAGGAATCACTGTATTAAAATACCAATCAAAAATTATTAAGGGTGCCGGACAGGATGCATGGATCTCCGTCCTTTTGATTGGACTAAGCATGCACCTGGTTTTCCTAATGATGATCTATATCCTCAAACACGCAAGCGAAAAGGACATTATTTCATTCCATACGGATACGTTTGGAAAATTTATGGGTGGAATGCTAAATATGATGATGGTTTGTTACTTTTTATTGGCAGGATTACTAGTGATGCATTCTTATATAGATATTTTGCAAATTTGGGTGTTTGAAGGGATTAATGCTTGGGAATTTTCTCTTCTCCTTTGTATCATCACTTATTATTTAATCGCCGGAGGGTTTCGGGTCATATCGGGAATTGCTTTTTGGGGAGTCATTATTCCAAGCGGCTTGCTGCTTTCAGCATTTTACTTACTTAGTTACAGCGAATATTCATACCTTATGCCATTCTTTAATCATGGAATAAAGGATTACATCCTCTCAGCAAAGGAATCCGGGCCTTTATTTTTTGGATTCGAGACCATGCTTGTTTATTTTCCGTTTATTAAAAATAGCGAAAAATCCAGGAAATGGGGCCATTTCGCATTATTATACACAACGATTCTTTACCTTGTGATCACAATCACAACCTTTTCATTCTTCACCCAAGGAAAACTAAAACTATTAACCTGGCCCACCCTTACCATGATAAAAATTATCTCTTTTCCTTTTTTAGAACGATTTGAGTTTATTTTTCTTTTCACCTGGCTGCTAGTCATTATTCCTCCCATTTGCCTTTATTTATGGGCTTCCATTCGGGCGATTAAATTAACCTTTATAAATATTAAACCCACATGGGCCCTATTCTTTTTTCTTCTCTGTTATTTTTTGTATGATAGCATTTTAGTTGATATGTACTTCACACAAGTATTGACTAAGCTTTTCAGTTATAGCGGTTTTATATTTCTATTTGGCTATATCCCGCTTTTATTTATCATCGCTTTCATCAAGACCAAGATAAAAAACAGAAGCATCAGACATAACCGGTGATTATGAATGATGCTTTCCCTGTTGCAGTGCTTTATTCACCTTGCTGCTCATGCACAAGATTCCGCCACTCCAAGTCACCGCGCTCCAAGCCACGGATCAGTATTTCCGCAGTTCCCATATTGGTGGCCAACGGAATGGAATACACATCACAAAGGCGGATAAGCGCTGAAATATCCGGCTCATGCGGCTGTGCAGTTAATGGATCACGGAAAAAGAAAACAATATCCATTTGGTTTTTAGCAATTAAAGAACCAATCTCCTGATCTCCACCCAGCGGCCCCGATTTAAAACGTGTAATTTTTAAATCTGTTTTATCCATAATTCTGCTGCCTGTCGTACCTGTGGAATATAATTCATGCTTGCAAAAAATCGGCTCATATGCGACTGCAAAATTCACTATGTCATTTTTCTTTTGGTCATGTGCTATAAAAGCAATTTTCAAAACATACACCCCGTTCTTATTTCAATTCACTCTATTTAATATCTTAAACCTTTTCCTACCTTAAAGTCGATAATTCATGTGATTCCCCGCTTGTTTTTTTTGAATATTAAGATGTTTTTAAGAAAAATTTAAGATTGGTCCTTTAGAATGGAGGAAATAATAATTTTAAGAGGGAGGGCCAAATGAAAAAGAATTTTAAGATTTATATTCCTATTATCATTACAGTTTTAATTTGCCTCATCCTAATCGGATTATTTCTATATTACCAAATTACAAATCCTCATGATGGTCCGGAAAATTTAGCAGGTAAGGCCCGGGAACGCGAGGATGAAGGCGGAATTTTTAAACTCATGGGGAACGGTGCGATTTTGGCCGGAGCGTTGAGTTTTTCATGGTTTCTTTTGAAAAAGAAACTGAAATCTCCGTTTCCAATTGTTAAGGTCGGTGCACGAAAAGCTCACAGCCTTCATACATATACCGGCTGGGCGGCCTTGGCCCTTGTTGTCATCCATGGCGGATACTATTTAATTAAGGAATTCACCAAAACAGACAATTTAACGGGCGCTTCTGCCTTTTTATTGCTGCTTTGTTTGGCTATATACGGATATGTACTGGACCGGAAGAAGAAAAAGCCGATTCGCTCGGCTCACTTTGTTCTTAGTATTCTGTGGATTGCCGCCGTTCTTGTTCATGGCGGTGGATTTGCGGTTGGGACTGGGGTAACAATGGCCGTATTATATATTGGTGTGACATGGCTTGAAAGGAAAAACTTAAAGCCGGCAGGTGCGAAGTAATTAAAAATGGATCGTCTATCGAAGACGGTCCATTTTTTTTGAGTTAATTTAGCAAAGCTTTGACCATAGTCTGCTGCTGACAGCTTCTGTGCTTCTTTCGATGATGGAGTAGGCTGCATTGGTGATTGCCTGGGCCAATGTTTCCCCAGTTCCCGTTACATCATTGAAGCAAACCTCTGATGGCCCTTTGTTTGTATAGGTAAATCCTAAATTCTCTAATCTGTCAACAATCATCATCGCATGATCCAGGTTGTGCTCCGGTTGAAAGTCTGCATCATGGATGAACATTCCCTTTTCATAATCGTACCAACGATCCCACCTATTTAATTTCCAACCTAGAATTCTCCGTGCAATTGAATCTACCTTGTTCATCATTTTTCCCCTTTCATCCACATTGTTATATAACAACTTTATTATTTATAAAGAATTATATAACAGTATTTTAAAAATTGCCACTGTCTTTTTTTAAAAATTTTCTGTACTTTTTTGATTTTTTTCCCAACATCAAAATGAAAACCTTTTCTTTTCCAGTACTTTTTTTGATAGTAAAATGAATTCACGACCTTTCGAGGTAATATGATAGTTTTAAAAATTAATAGGTTTTCCAAGGAGGAGTTTTAGTGAAGAAAAAGATTTTAGCTTTCGGATTGTCAATAGGTCTTGCCGCCAGTGCCATTGCCCCAGCATCATCATTTGCCGCACCAAAAAATGTCCTGTCCAACTACAAATACAATGAGCTAGTTGGATCCCCAGAGTTTATTTCAGGCAAGCTTACAAACCCATCAGGTAAAAGTGCAGAAGCCATTGTTCTTGAATATGTAAGCGCTAACAAAGACAAATTTAAACTTGGTTCCAAATCCGCACTGGAATCGTTCAAAATCACCTCCAGCAATAAAGACAAGCTTGGCGGAACGGCGCTGAGACTCCAACAAGTGTACAACGGTGTTCCTGTTTGGGGCGCTGCACAGGCAGCATTTGTCGCGGAGGACGGAACTCTGAATGTGTTCTCCGGAACAGTCACCCCGGACCTTGAAACGAAAAAGGGTCTGAAAAAGGAGAAAAAGGTCAATGCCAATCAAGCAATAAAAATTGCGGAAGCCGATCTTGGGATTTCTCCTGATTACGATAAAAAGCCATCTGCCGACCTGGTTGTTTTCACACACGGTGATGATGCTGACTATGCATATCTAGTAAACTTAAATTTCCTCGAACCAAAGCCAGGAAACTATAATTATTTTATTGATGCATCCACTGGGGAAATTTTAAATAAATACAATGATCTTCATGAAGCAAAAACCGGCCCAGGCGTAACAGGTACAAATACAACGGGCAGCGGAGTTGGTGTTTTAGGAGATACGAAGGCCTTAAACATGCTTTTATCCAGTTCAACTTATTATCTGCAGGATAATACAAGAGGAAACGGTGTTATCACATACGATGCATCCAACCGTTCCCGTACGCCGGGGTCACTTTGGACAAGTGTTGACAACCTCCTAAATAGCTCGTATGAGAGCCCTGCAGTTGATGCACACTATTATGCAGGTAAAACCTATGATTATTATAAAAATGTCTTTGGCCGGAATTCCTATGATAATAACGGCGGAGCCTTAAAGTCTACGGTCCACTATGGCCGAAACTACAATAACGCCTTCTGGAATGGCACCCAAATGGTGTATGGGGACGGAGACGGAACTACCTTTATCCCGTTATCAGGTGGTATTGATGTTGTTGCCCACGAGCTGACCCATGCGGTTACAGACACTAGTTCCGATTTGGTCTACCAAAATGAGTCCGGAGCATTAAATGAAGCCATTTCTGATATTTTTGGTACACTTGTTGAATTTTATAATGGGAAAAATCCGGATTATGAGATTGGCGAGGACGTTTATACTCCAGCAAAGGCAAACGATGCCCTTCGTTCGATGAGTGATCCGACGAAATACGGCGATCCGGATCATTATTCAAAACGTTATACTGGAACAAGTGACAACGGCGGCGTTCATACGAACAGCGGCATTATCAATAAAGCTGCCTACCTGCTGGCTGCCGGCGGAACTCATTATGGTGTCACGGTTCAAGGAATCGGCAATGATAAACTGGGGGCAATCTATTATCGAGCAAATACCGTCTACTTAACAGCCTCCTCTACCTTCAGCCAGGCCCGCGCTGCTCTGGTACAAGCTGCTGCGGACCTTTATGGGGCTGGCTCCGCGGAGGTTACCGCAGTCAATAAATCGTTTGATGCGGTTGGCGTATATTAAATTTTTTATAAAATAAAAAGAAGCTCCAGCATGGGTTGGAGCTTCTTTTTCAATTTAAATTTCACTGCGCTCATTACATAAAAATAGGAACTCACAACATGATTTTGATTCTTCACTACAAAATTCAGGAGTCTTACGACATAATTTTGCTCCCTAACTACAAAATTCAGGAGTCTCACGACAAACTTTGGAATAAAACGGAAACCAACGAAGTTTTCCTTTCCTAATCATGTACCGCAATAGGTTCTGTATGGTCTGTTCGCAGCTGCAGGAATTGTACAGTATTCTTCCTGTTCTGGTGTATAGGCATAAGGGTTCGACAGAGCACTTAGCAGCTTCATCATGACGCTGAAGTCGCTTTGACTGACTGCTGCATCAAGCGCTTCCTCCACTCGGTGGTTGCGCGGGATGACTGCGGGATTGGAATTCCGCATTAACTGTTGGGATTCCGCTGTTGCTTCCTGCTGCCTGCCGAGTCTTTCCTGCCAACGCTTCTGCCATTCTGAAAATCCCGGTGCTTTAAACAGCTCCGCTCCCTCCAACTGACCCAATGTTAAAGCTCGGAAGGTGTTGGTGTAGTCAGCACGATGTTTTTGCATTAGACTAAGCAGGTCTTCCGCAAGGGATTCATCTTCTGCCTCTTCATTAATAAGACCCAGCTTTGCCCGCATTCCGGCAAGCCAATTTTGGCGGTATAACCCGTCATATTCTGAAATAGCCTCTTGGGCCAATTTAACTGCTTCCTCCTCGTTTTCATGAAGCAGCGGCAATAAGCTTTCCGCAAATCGGGCCAGATTCCAACCGCCAATAAACGGCTGATTGCCATAGGCATAACGTCCCTCCCTGTCGATAGAACTGAATACGGTTGCCGGATCGTAGGTGTCCATAAAGGCACAGGGGCCATAATCGATGGTCTCTCCGCTAATTGTCATATTGTCCGTATTCATGACCCCGTGAATAAAACCGACGAGCTGCCATTTGGCAATTAGTGAGGCCTGACGTTTTATAACTTCCTTAAGAAATGAGAGGTACTTGTTATTATCAGTATCAGCTGTGACTTCTGGATAATGGCGTTTTATTGTATAGTCAGCCAGAATCCTTAATTCATCCACATTGCCTTTCCCGGCAGCATATTGAAAGGTTCCAACCCTAATATGACTGGACGCAACGCGTGTCAAAATCGCACCAGGAAGCTCGGTTTCACGATAAATGGCGTCCCCTGTAGTCACTACGGCCAGACTGCGGGTAGTCGGAATACCCAGCGCATGCATGGCTTCACTAATGATATATTCTCGAAGCATCGGTCCAAGCGCCGCCCGCCCATCCCCTCCGCGGGAAAATGGTGTTCTGCCTGAGCCCTTCAGTTGAATATCATACCGTTTTCCTTCCGGAGTGATTTGCTCCCCCAAAAGCACTGCCCGTCCGTCCCCCAGCATTGTAAAATAGCCAAATTGATGCCCGGCATAGGCTTGCGCAAGCGGCGCAGCACCTTCGGGTATTTTGTTCCCAGCAAACACCGCAACAGCTTCTTCACCCTGAAGAGCCTTTGGATTCAACCCCAAAGCAGATGCCAAATGACCATTAAGAATAACCAAATTCGGTGAAGCAACTGGCGCAGGATTCGTATCAGTAAAAAAAGCCTGCGGAAGTCGGGCATAACTATTATCAAAATTCCAGCCTGAATTACTCATGTTTTCTTTTATCCCTTCTTTGAAGCATGGGGACGGTTCTTTTGCTTCTGAAGCAAAAGAACCGTCCCCATGCTCTAATATATATTCAGTTTATCCTAAGTGGGTTTAAATTAGCACTTATTTTATACTATGAAAATCTAGTAAATTATTAATGATAAATTAAGAATATTGTTGTAGACTTAGAATGAGTTATGGGATTATAGTCGGTGGACTTGATACCGAGGTTATTAGGCATTTATGGGGGAAGATTTATGAATAACGCAGAAATGAATCTGGTTGGAGAAATACCTACCAGACGAGGCAAATCAGTCAAAGGCAATCGAAATTGGAAGTTTGTTGCAGCAAGCAGCGCCTCTATTATCGTACTCTTAATTGCGGGAATTAGTTATTACCAGGCAACCCGATTCAATTCACAGACTACGATTAATGACATAAATGTCGGTGGGATGACGGCTGATCAGGCATTGAAAAAATTACAAACCACTGTCTTACAAAATAGGGTCTTTGTCGGACAGCAGCAAATTTTAGATGAAAACGATACAAAGATGGGTTTTGCGGATCAGGATTTGCCTGAGGTTAAGAAAATACTAAAAAGCCAGTGGACATTTTTTCCATCGACAAAGGCAAAAGGTTATCATCTGATACCTGAAAAGGCAGACCAATTCCGAACCGAAACAATGAAAAAGCTTGTGGAAGAAAAGCTCTTATCAATGAATAAAAGTTTAAAAGCACCCCAAGATGCAGCGGCGAAGCTTACGCAGGGCAGCATTATTATCACCAAAAGCAAGGATGGAGAACAATATGACGTCTCAAGCCTATTGAAGGAATACGACAAGCAGCATTATAAGAGTGACATTCATCTTAGTCCTTTATACATACAGCCAATCAAAGAAAATAGCGCAATTGTAAAAAATGAACAGAAAAAGCTGCAAGAACTTCTTGGGCAGACTGTTGAGTATAAGGTTCAGGATCAAGTCTTTTCTTTAAAAGCTAGTGAAGTAATTACAAATGCCTCTGTGACTAAGGATATGAAAATAACAATTGACCCGAATGACATTAAAAACAAAGTTGCGGAAATAAATGATACAAAATCTACATTAAATAAAGACTTCTCCTTTAAGACCCACTCAGGTTCGGTCATATCTGTAAAAGGAAAAGGCTACGGCTGGGCATTAGATGTTGACAAAGAAACAGCTCAAATTCAAGCTGCTTTTGAAAAGGGAGAGAATTCCATTTCTGCATCCAATGTTATTGGACACGGATGGAAGGGTGAAGGCTACGGTTACGATACAACCGCGAACAACGGAATTGGCGGCACGTATGCTGAAGTATCCCTTGCCGAACAGCGAATTTGGATTTACAAAGATGGTAAATTGGTCATCACAACAAATGTCGTTACCGGGAAACACAGCACCGGTCATGATACATCAACGGGAGTTTGGTATGTTCTCTATAAACGATCACCTTCCATTCTAACAGGCAGGGAACTCGGTGGAAAACCAAGTTATCAAGTACAGGTAAATTATTGGGCTCCTTTTACGAACGATGGACAAGGGTTCCACGATGCCAGCTGGCGGAAAAACTGGGCAAGCAATGCCTATCTTAACGATGGCTCGCACGGCTGCGTCAACACACAACCAGACGATATGAAAATCGTCTACGAAAATCTCAGCACATACGAACCGGTCGTTATATACTGAAACATGGGGACGGTTCTTTTGCTTCATTTTTTGAAGCAAAAGAACCGTCCCCTCTTTTTAATGATCCCTATTAACAATATAGTTCAGCAAATGCTTCAAAAAAGTCGTGTTGCGCGGCACTTCCTCTAGTGTGTCCATCGCCAGACAATAATGGTCCCACATCGCTTTTTTCGCACCTTCTGCGCCCAGGATGGATACAAACGTTGAGCTGTTGTTAGCAGCATCCTTGCCTGCGGGTTTCCCTAATACGTTCTGATCCCCTTCCAAATCTAGAAGATCATCCTTAATCTGAAAGGCAATGCCGGCATGCCTGGCGAATTTTTTCAAGGCGGACAGTTCGGACGCGTGAGCATGTGCAAGAATCGCCGGCATGATTAGAGACGCTTCGAAAGCGATTCCGGTTTTATAAAAGCACATTACATTCAGTTGGTCCAGTGTTAGTGGCTTGCCTTTAGATTCCAGATCCATCGCCTGCCCCTTACACATATCCTCTGTTACCTGGGCTGAATATTGAATCAAGCGAAGCACTGTTTCTGCATTGAACCGGGTAAGCGAAGTCTGTTCCTCGATCGCCTTTTGGGTTAAAAAAAGCGCAGTTAGTTCAGCAATAGCGATGTTATAGGTCTTATGAAGAGTTGGCCGCCCCCTGCGGATTCCAGCATTGTCCTGGGATGGAAGGTCATCAAAAATAAGTGATGCCGTATGCATGTATTCTAATGACCGTAAAAGCGGGGTAATGGAGGAACCATCCAATCCATATCCATCAACACCCATAACCCACGTCATAATGGGACGGAGCCGCTTCCCGTCACCCTCAAGACTGTAATTGGCGGCATCGATAATGGGGTCATTCCTTAATGGTAAACCTTCAATTTTCAAGGTCCTGTTAATTTGGTCGCGAACCGTTTCGATTGTATCTAAAAAGTCGTCCTGCTCCATCCGGTCATTTTTTAAATTTGTAATAATATGGTCGCGCAGCAGCTTATCAAAGAAATCCACATCGTCTGCTTTTTGGACCATTTTTTGTATCACACGATTGAATTGCGGCATTCCTGAGGTAAAAAGCCCCATTATTTCATTGTATTTTTGCGTTCCCATCCGCACTTTAAATCGCTTCAATCCGTTTATGGCGCGGTCCAGTATGACCTCGCATGTCTTTGGATCGGAGTCAAAGACATTGTGAATCAAATTAGCAATAACCGCCCAGTACAACTCAAATGGGTTGATAAGGTCATCGCGCTGGTTGTGGTATTTCATATAGTAGGTATACGGCGTGACGGCACCGTCCTTTATGTCATCGAACATATCGGCAAAATCATCGGCCAGTTGATTATAAATGCCGTAATAGAAGGTTCGGCTGTCAAACCCCTCATCCTCAGGAGCACTGATGACAGAACGGGCAATCAATCGGGACGAAGACGATTTTAAAATAATCGGTATGTACAGTTCTTCATTGGTGTAATTGGGGTTGGATAAACTTTTAACGCGGTCCACTTCTTGAGAATTAAAAAAGATATAGGCCTGCTCGAAAAATTGCTTTTTCGTTTCCGTATGCTGATGGGACTTAATATAGTCAAAGGCATCGCGGAGTTCGGTATGAATATAACGAATGAGACTGGCATTAGGTCCTGTCCAGTTGCCTAAATCAGGAACAGATCCTGTAACAAGGGTGGTCCGGATTAAACTGGAGTATTCCTCTTTTTCTTTATCGGACAAAACACGGGCATCAAGTAGATCGTCAATAAAGGGATAGGTCAGACCGTAGGCATAGCCCAGTTTGATGGCTTCATCAAGCCTCCGGCTTCGTTCTTCTTGGGCTGTTTCATCAGCCATCTCTTCATTTACATGCAGGATGACCCCCGCAATGATTTTAATCAATTTTCGTTTGGCATGCTCGGGATCCATTCTCTCCGGAATGTTGTCGGATACGATTTTCAGTTTGTTCATCAGCCAAATAAAGGCGGATTCAATCCCTTCCTTCTGCGCCCAGCGGTACAATCCGGCCATGCTGAAAAAATCAGTTTTGTCATCGCGGCTTGTCAGGTTATTTTTTAAATTGGACACAACACTCCGTATCCTGGCCTGTGTCTCCGGTGACTCCAGAGATTTGCCGAGGTCCCGCATGTAAAGATAGGAAATGCTTCGGTCCAGATAATGGTCCAGTTTACTGGTATAGTCGAGCCATTGTATGTATTGGTGGTATCCCCGAACATCCGGCCTTTGCCTTCTTCGAAATAGGAAGGTTAATAGAGGATGACGAATATGGTTGTGTTTCCACTCTTTGAAATCCCTTGTCAAAGCAGTGACATAGCTTTTTTCTGTGACCAGTTTGTATAGCCTCCGAAAATATTCAGCAGCCTTTTCCTCACCCAGCTGATAACACTCATCGGCATTTATTAATAGCTTTTCAATCATTTGAAGCACAACCTCTGCTTAAGGTTTTTTATTTTTGTAATACTCATTAAATTGAGATTACCACAATCCCCTTCATTTTTTCTTAAAAACTAGCAAATTATATTTAAATATAGTGCGGGAAAAATAACTTTATAACCGGAAAGCTTAATAAGTGCAAAAAAGCAAGTAGACTTGTCCACATAGACATCGTCTACTTGCCTGTTTTTTCGCAACTAGTTCTTTATAAATTTTTTAAACAATTCCAGTTAACATATAAACACCAATTACAAAGAATGCAGCGATTGTTTTGATAATGGTAATGGCAAATATATCGCGATAGGATTGCTTATGTGTCAGACCAGTGATCGCGAGTAATGTAATAACAGCTCCGTTATGTGGAAGTGTATCCATCCCTCCCGATGCCATGGAAATAACACGGTGCATAACTTCTAGCGGAATATCAAATTGATTAGCCAGTTCAATATAGGTTTTACTCATAATACCTAATGAAATGGCAATACCTGCCGATGCGGAGCCTGAAATAGCAGACAGAACGTTTGTCGTTACCGCTCCGTTTAATAAAGGATTTTCAAACGCTTTGGAAATGCCGTCTCTAGCAATCGCAAATCCAGGCAAATTTGAAATAACAGCACCAAAACCATATTCAGTAGCCGAGTTCATGATTGCCAGCAGTGCTCCGCCAATCCCGACATTCATGCCAACCTTGAAATTCGTCAGAACAGGTTTTCGATTATACAAAATAGTGGCAAAAATCCCTGCAAGAAGAGCAATTTCAACTGACCAAATACCAACGACTTGTGCCGTTTCAATGTTTGGGAAAGTTGTTAAACCGATCTTCGAAAAATCAAAACCATTTGGATACCATTTTGGAATCACTGTGGTTAACACCTTATTTAACACACCAACTAGGACAACCGGAACAAAGGCAAATATTTTGCGGCCGACGCTTTCTTTTACATCTAAGTCGATTTTAATTTCCTCTTCGGTAATCGTTCCAAAGCTATCATAGCCTTCACCGGCTTTTTCCGCTTTTTTCCGGCGAGAATCTAAATACAGCATACCGACTGTAAAGATGAAAATGGCCCCGATAATTCCAAGTGTCGGTGCGGCATAAAGGTTTGTTTTAAAGAATGTTGTCGGAATAACGTTTTGCACCTGTGGGGAACCTGGCAGCGCATCCATTGTAAAGGTAAAAGACCCAAGGGCAATCGTTCCCGGAATTAACCGTTTCGGAATATTGGATTGTCTGAACAAATTGGCTGCAAACGGATATACAGCAAATGCCACAACGACTAAGCTTACGCCGCTGTAGGTAAGAATTGCGCACAATAAAACAATGACTAACATGGCACGCTTGCGTCCCACTAATTGAATCAAGGTGGTGGCGATGGAACGTGCTAAACCAGACATTTCTACTACTTTACCAAAAATAGCTCCCAGCAAGAAAATAGGAAAATATAATTTTATATATTCCACCATTTTTCCCATAAAGACATTCGAATAAAACGGGAGAACATAATCTGGATTTGTTAATAATACTGCAAATAATGCACATACCGGAGCAAAAATGATGACTGAAAATCCGCGATAGGCGATAAACATTAACAAACCCAGCGCTAAGAGAATAATAACTAGTTCCATAAAATTTCTCCTCTACCCCTAGATGATTTAACCCTTTGCTGAAAAAATGTTAATTGTGCGTATTCTAAGATGTCCAAAAAGGATTAGTTTTTGTTTTTAGCAATTTCCGCTGCTACATCCACGATCATATCCTCTTGACCGCCGACAACTTTACGTTTACCTAACTCTATTAAAATGTCACGTGAATCGATGCCAAATTTAGTTGCAGCACGTTTCGCATGAAGGGCAAAGCTTGAATAAACCCCTGCATATCCTAGTGTCAGGCTGTCTCTTGTAATTTCCTGAGGTACTTGCAGAATCGGTGCGACGATATCTTCAGCTAAATCCATCATTTTATATAAATCGACGCCTGTCTTAATTCCCATCCGTTCACAAACGGCAACTAATACTTCTGTCTGCGTATTACCGGCACCAGCGCCTAAGCAGCGAACACTGCCGTCAATACGGGTCGCACCTTCTTCAATCGCCACAAGTGTATTGGCCATGGCAAGAGAGAGATTGTTATGACCATGGAAGCCAATATTAATGCCTACTGATTGTTTAAGGGCACGAATCCGTTCACGTACTTGTTCAGGAAGAAGATAACCTGCTGAATCAACCACATAAACCGTATCAGCACCGTAGCTTTCCATTAATTTAGCCTGTTCAACAAGTTTGTCTACTGGTGCCATGTGGTTCATCATTAAGAATCCAACTGTTTCCATGCCAAGTTCTTTTGCATAAGCAATATGCTGCGGCGCCACATCTGCTTCGGTTACGTGTGTAGCGATACGAGCCATTTTTGCCCCTAAATTGGCAGCTTCCTTCAGTTCATGCAGTGTACCGATACCCGGTAATAATAAAACAGCAATTTTTGAATTATCTGCTACAGAAACAGCTGCTTCAATTAATTCCATTTCATTTGTTTTTGACAGGCCATATTGTAAAGAAGACCCTGCAAGTCCGTCGCCGTGTGATACTTCAATAAATGGTACATTGGCATCATTCAATGCTTTTGCAACTTTCAATACTTGCTCGACTGTATATTGATGGGCAACCGCATGGCTGCCGTCCCGTAATGCTACTTCGGTAATGAGAATATCTCTGTTGTTTTCCATTGTTTTTTCGGCCCCTTTCTTAAACGGTTTGTTTCTTTAATAAGTTTTTTGCAAATTCTTCAGCAATTTTAACGCCTGCTGCAGTCATGATATCTAGGTTTCCAGAGTATTTTGGCAGATAATCCCCTGCTCCTTCTACCTCTAAGAAAATGGTTACCTTATTTCCATCAAAAATCGGTTCGGTACGTAGACGATACCCCGGAACATAGGATTGAACGACCTTAGTCATTTCTGCAATTGATTGTCTGATGGCTTCCTCGTTCATCTTTCCTTCTTCGACAAGCGTATAAACGGTGTCACGCATAAGAATCGGCGGTTCCGCAGGATTCAGGATAATGATGGCCTTTCCTTTTTTCGCGCCCCCAACTACTTCAATCGCACGGGATGTCGTTTCAGTAAACTCATCGATATTTGCGCGAGTCCCTGGTCCGGCACTGCGGCTTGAAATGGTTGCGACAATTTCTGCATATTTTACCGGGCAAACACGATTGACCGCATGCACCATCGGGATGGTCGCTTGACCTCCGCAAGTAATCAAATTGATATTATCTTTCTCTAAATGCTCTTGAATGTTCACGGCAGCACACACATATGGTCCAACCGCAGCAGGAGTCATATCAATTACTTTTTTACCTGCCTCATTTAACACTTTTGCATTGTAGAGATGGGCTTTGGCAGAGGTCGCATCAAAAATGATGTCAGCCAATTCTGGTGTTTTCAAAAAACCATCAATACCGTCACTTATAGCTGTATATCCTAATTCCTTGGCACGGCGCAGTCCATCCGAATTTGGGTCAATCCCAATCACAGTGGTTAATTCCAAAATTTCAGAGCGGCCAAGCTTAATCATTAAATCTGTCCCAATATTTCCTGAGCCAAGAATGGCAACTTTTACTTTTTCCACTTCATTTCTCCTCCTAAAATTAGTTCACGGGGACGGTTCTCGTGTCCCATTTTATTCAATTCCTATTCCAAAATAGCTGCCAGATCAGCGCTTATCGTTGCATTACACCTTTGTAACCCAATGCCTTTGAAATCTCTGATGCAGCTTTCTGGATTCCGGCGATGACCTTTGGAAGACGTTCTTCATCAAGCCTGATTTTAGGGGCGGCACAGCTTATTGAAGCGATTACATTCCCCTGATGGTTAAAGATCGGAGCAGCGATACATTTCAGCCCTAACTCAATCTCTTCATCGTCAACCGCATAGCCGCACTCACGGACGGATTGTAAATGATTTTTAATTGCCTGTTTATCCGTCATCGTGAACTCCGTAAACGGCTGCAAATTTTGGATTGACAGCAGCCGGTCTACCTCTTGGTCACTTAAGTAGGCCAGAATTGCTTTGCCGACACCTGTGCAATGTACCGGGGCTCTTTTTCCAATATGCGAGTACATCGTCAGGGTTCTCGGTCCATCTTCCTTTTCGATATAAATAATTTCGTTGCGGTTCAATAAAACTAAGTGAACGGTTTCATTTAGTTCATTGACTAAATCCTTGATAATTGGCCGAGCAATGCTTCTTATGTCCAAATGTTTGCCTACAAAATTACCTAGTTCAAAAAGCTTTATACCTAAACGGTATTTGAGGTCATCCGGGTTTTGCTGAAGATATCCTCTGTGTTCCAAAGTCTTGATAATCCCATGGACAGTACTTTTTGATAGATTTACCTTCTCGCTAATTTCCTTGACGCTTAACTCTGAATTTGTAGTTAAAAAAATTTCAAGGACATCCGCTGCTCTTTCAATCGATTGAATTAAACGTTCAGACATTACTAATCCTCCATATCGTTCGATATTGTCGAACAGCATTCGACAATATCAACATGTAAATTTATAATATCTCGCATTTTTTATTGTGTCAATATTTTTAGAATTCATAAATTTTAATGAAAATCGTTGGTTTATGAAAAAAAAGAGCCTTATCCTTGCGGAATAGGCTCTTTGAAAAATTAGATGATCTCAAATTGTTTAAAACCAGTGGTGTCTGGGATAAAATCCAATGTTTTGCCCCTGAAATAATGGCACTCGGCTTTATCAATGATAAACTGCAGTTCATCCAATGTTATTATTTCGTCATTTGCCTGAAAGGCATCTTCGAAGGTCAGTTTTGCTTTCATAAAACAACTTTTCCGCATTTGCAAGCGGATCAATTGGTTTGAATCTTGCAATCGCTTTTGCAATTCGTTTTTTGCTGCTTCAGTTAAAATAAACATATAATCATCTCGTTTTTTTATTTTTTACTCAATCTATAACTCTATTTAAAGTTAAGTGAAAATTAATTTCAAGTTTTTATGTAAGCGTTTTTGGTCTAAAACCGCCTTTCATTAAATATTTTTGTAGAGAGACAACCCATTACAAATGAAAGGTGTGGCCCGCCCATGTTTGCAGTTCATTTTCTTGAAAACAAAAATGTTTTATTAACTCAGCTGCTAAAACGTATTCCAGTCGTTGGAGAGGATGTAACCATTAAAGGCCGCAAAGCCAAAATTTCAAACGTCGAGCATATTGACGAAAAAACGATACATGTGAAAGTGGTTTTAGAAGAAATCAAAAAAGGCAAAGTGGCAGTAGTCGATAATTCTAAGAAGAAAAAAAGGTAGAAGCTTTTTCAGCTTTTTCATAAGACCTCTTCCGGTCCGCTTGATTGCTCCTTTTGGTCTTATAAACCTTTCATAAGGCCACTTTCGGCCTGGCTGTTTGCCTGTTTTGGTCTTATAAGCCTTTCATAAGACCACTTTCGGCCTGGCTGTTTGCTCCTTTTGGTCTTATCAGCCTTTCATAAGACCACTTTCGGCCTGGCTGATTGTCCTTTTGGTCTTATAAGCCTTTCATAAGACCACCTTCGGCCTGGCTGTTTGCTCCTTTTGGGCTTATCAGACTTTCATAAGACCACTTTCGGCCTGGCCGTTTGCTCCTTTTGGTCTTATAAACCTTTCATAAGGCCAATTTCGGCCTGGCTGATTGTCCTTTTGGTCTTATAAGCCTTTCATAAGACCACCTTCGGCCTGGCTGTTTGCTCCTTTTGGGCTTATAACCTTTTCATAGAACCACTTTCCGCTTGACTATTTGACCTTTGGTCCATATAATCATAAAAAGCTGCGATTCCACATCAAAAATCGCAGCTTTTTTATCCTTATTTATCTTCCCTCAACAAATAATCATTGCCATCCTGGTCATGGAAGGAAAACATCGTTCCGAATGGCATTCTTAGCATTTCCCCTACTTTTACTCCATTTTGTTTCATTTTTTCATATGCGGATTCGATATCGGTCGTGCTGAAGAGGATTGATGGGTGCTGAACCTTTGATGGGTCATGCTGTTCCATCGCAGCTTTAGCATAAAGGACTAAATTGGTGGAGTCATCTCCGCTTGGTCCAACTTCAATCCAGGAAAAGTCTGGCCCCATTGGCTGCTCTTCTTTTAGAACAAAACCGACTCTATTAATCCAAAAATCTTTGGCTTCTTCTTGGTCATTTACATAAACAGTAACTTTTGCAACTTTATTAATCATCCTGCTAAAAACTCCTTTTCTAAATATACAAAATAAGTTTATCAACCAAATTTTGCAAAAGCAATTTTAAATGAAAACTCGTCGATTGGCGAGTCCGTTAGGACGAAGACAGAGACGTAGTTGAATTTATGCGTTAAGAAAGTGTAAAGTCAGGGAAATTTTACACTTTCCTTTAGCCCAAAAAATGAACTATTTTTGAGTTCCACCCTGAGGGTCAGATATCAACCCCATAAATAAAATTGTTCCGCTTTCTTCTTCGGTAATCGTTATGAAAAATGGCCGATTTACTTCTATAAAGAAGGGATTATCTATGCTTGCCGACTCTTTTACCATTTGGACAGAGGTTGCCGCAGCCGCTTCTGTCCCTGCTTCATTCACATCGATAAATGTTTTTTGTTTTACTTCACTGATCATTATTGGATCCGTCTCTTTAACCATTTTTGAAAAATTAGCTCGGCTGTCAAAAGCGTTCTCCATCCCCAGATTCTTTAATGGGTCATTCAATATCACTTCATACTCTAATTGAAACTTTGGCAGCAGAACGGTCCCCTTTTTTTCGGTAAATTCAGAGTTCCACTTCTCCCAATTTTCAGTTGTCAGCATTTTTTGGAATTCTGCTAAATTGGAACTTTCCCTTGGAAGAAATATCTTCATGCTCATTTGGCCATCACCATATGGAAGCGAAACCGCCTGGAAATCTTCGGTTTCCAAATAAGCCAATTTTTCATTCAGCGTCATGAGCTGCACCTTTTTGGTGGTCCCTTCTGTCAGATGAAAAGTTTGTTCCTTTGTTTGCTCTTTATCAAATTCATATTGCCATTTCCCGTTAAAATAAATCGCGTTGATCAGAACCGTGACTAAATCTAGATCTAAAGGATCTTCAATAATTTCCTTAATTTTACCATTTGTCGATTTCTTCACCCAATCATTAATCAACGGAACAGATTTCCTATCATTGATATCAATCTCTTTTATTTCTGCATTAAAATAATCTCTGTTGTTAGTCGCAAATTTATCCTGAAAGTGGAAGTCTTTGTTTAGCCAAATGGAGTTTGCGATATGGAGCTGAATTTGCTTAAAATGCTTATGTAACATCGACATCATTGAAGCGTTCGCTTGACTTAATTCATTGGCATCCATTCCAGTCGTTTGCAAAACCTTCTCCATCTCTTCCTTTGTTTTCCCATCGGCCCCGTTGTAGACCATTGACAGCGCCATGAATAAACTTGTCGGAGAAATAACCGTATTGCCGCCGTTTCCTGCTCCTATCTCTGTTAACAGTTTCATCCCCAATTGATTATTGGCGGAAACAATGTCCGTATAATCTTCCTTTCCAAAAATAGCGTTAATGGATGGAGCCAAATTTCCGGTTTGTTTCATTCCCATCCCCCACACCATTAGAATAAAGAAAACCACTAGTATAAGCGGAAAAATGAATTTTTTCATCCACACCACCACTCCTTTACTAGATTAGACTGCCCACCTAAAATAAAAGTTTCAAAGCAAAGGGACGGTTCTTGTGCTTCAAATTGAAGCACAAACATACTAAGATTAGTAGCACAAACCAAGGCCATGGTTTGTGCTACTATTTTTTTATAGTAGAAGTGAAGAATAGCC
>NZ_JBHSHV010000015.1:0-279113 GCF_042653105.1 Neobacillus sp. GCM10023253 | reverse complement strand
CCATGTGAACACGTCCTTTTAAATGATGATTGTATTATAATCTAAATCTCATTTTTACGTGTCCACTTTTTAGACTAACCTCATAGACGGCTTCTATTGGACATTTTCCCCCTATGATCAAGCATTTTTGTCTTTTAGAAAGCGGATAAAGGACATTTTCACTATCTACCAAGCCGTTTTTGTCTTTAAGAATCTGGATTAAAGATATTTCAACTTTGACTCATCCACTTTTTTATAAATGGAAGTAAGATCGTGTTTTTCAGTGGCCTCGGACGGTTCTTGTGTTTCGTTTTGGTGAATCACACATGAACACACCTCTTAGCTAGTAGGTTGATGCACAAGAACCGTCCCCATGCATCAGAGCGTCGAAAACCGAAGAATTTAGTCGCTTTTTATCTTTTTATACCTTGTTTTAGCGAAAACGTTCTATGGAAGTCTGAAAATGTTATAATACTTTTTGTGTTAATTCAATTATTAAACAAACATTTTCGGGGTGTGTTTTTGCAATGAGACAAGCACAATTAGCAGAAGCTATACGTAATAAAAGAGCCGAGATGATTCAAATAGGGATGTCAAAGGGACTCGATAGTGAAGAAACCATTTATTGCAGTCAAGAGCTGGATGACCTTTTAAATGAATATAACAGATTCCTATCACAACCCAAACGTTTTAACCCTATAAATGATTACATTGATTATTTACATTTTCTACATAAAAGCACCTATAAAATCGTCCGGTTAGGTTATGATGTATGGGGCCGGTTCTAATGCATCATTCAAGCATGAAGTGCCATGCGTGATATATTCTCTTAAAAGGTCCTTGGCACTTCTATTTTTTTCAAATTGTCATCAAGATATTTAGCTGCCCTGCCATATAGAATGATAAGACAAAAAAGGCAAACACAGGAATGTGCTTACCTTTTGGACAATGTGGAAATCGATAGTTTTTTACATACTAAGTTATGTTAGGATAGGCATTCTTATTAAATGGTTTAGCCTCATGTTTTTTACCATTTTTATAAAGAATCTAACCTTGATCACGAATGTAATAACCAAATTAAACAAACGAAGTATATTCAAACTAACTCCCCCCACACCGAAATTAGTATCGGCGAACCGACACTAGCTTTATTTTGCGCTTTTAGTCCATCTCTTTATTCAATTTCCATTATTGATAATCCGGGCACGGTCCTCCATTTGTGGGGGTTCCTCGAACCAGCCGTTTTTAATCTTAATTTCTATCCCTTCTTGTGCATATAAATATACATCTTTCGCAATTAAGAATGATTTCATCGATAAATCATTTCGTAAACAGAAGATGGCCCCCGCTCCCGTTCCTACAAGCCCAAATCCATTCAGTATGTAAACGCAATGCATCATGAGCTTATCGGAAAATGGAGGAACGGTCACGTTTTCTACCTCCACTTCAATTAAGTATCTAATAAGTGAAATATGTCTTTTTTGTAAGTCCCCAACCTTCTTAAAAAAATCAAAAATTTTATTCCGAGACGCCATACTTAATATTTTTTAGAAAAACGGGAAGGTTAGAAATATTTATGAACCAAATTTTCACGGAAACGGAGGAATCGTTGTGGCTGTTGAGACAGAACAGATGAGGTTTTGTGAAAACTGCAGGAAAGAAACAGTTCACCATGTTTATGAAGATGCACTTGAATTGGAATACCGGTGCATGAAATGTGATGAAACCACTGAGATGGTGAAAACATTTTTCTAGCGGTTTTGTAGAAATGCAAAAGGCAGCCAAATTAGTTTAATTGGCTGCCCAACATGTTATACTGGTCCCTTAACAGAACCTTCAAGTATAAATTTGCTCAATTAATTTTTTATTTGTACTCCCATTAATCTCTCACTCATATAACAATACTGCTTAGCGAAGTCATTTATAGTTTCTAATAACTGTAAATCCACAACTTCATTTTTATCATTAAACTGGCTGTTATGGGCAAAAATTGTTTTTGGTACGACGTATCCATTTAAATACCCTGCCAGTGGTTTTAGCTGATTTTCAGCAACGAGAAAATGCTGTTGGTTTCCTCCAGTCGTGACAAAACCCATGACCTTATGTTTGAACGCTGTCGGTGGAATTAAATCAATTAAATTTTTAAATGCACCGCTAAATGAACCTTGGAAAATAGGGGTTCCGAATACAAATCCGTCCGCCCCCATCATTTGGTCAATTACCTTTTTGGTATCACCAGTGTAATTGGAGATTGGGCGGCCGTCACAAAACTCAATTTGATAATCCCTAAGATCCAAAAATTCTATTTCCAACTCAGGATTATGGATATTCATTGTATCTAAGATTTTTCCGATCACAATCGCTGTTTTACTCCCGACAACAGTTCCTGATACCCCTAAAATTTTCATTCCATTTCCCCCTAAGAGTCAATAATCTAGCGCAAAGAGATTCTATTGATTTGGCCAATCTGCAGGGATTCCAGCAACATTCCGGTTGTAATACAATAGGGGTTCTTTTTCGTTAACGGAAAGGTCGATTACTTCGCCTAAAAGGATAAAATGGTCACCGGCATCGATTTTATTGACTGTTTTGCATTCAAAAATTCCTAAGGAATCTTTTATGATTGGCAGACCATTTGAAGAAGTTTCCCATTGTACTTTTGAAAAACGGTCTTTTTCTTTCCCTGCAAACGCCCAGCAGGCCTCTGCCTGGTCTACAGCGAGGGTGTGAACGGCATATTTTCCACCTTGTAAAAAGGCGTTTAACGCAGATGATCTTTTATCAATGCACCAAAGTACCATTAATGGGTCGATGGATACAGAAGCAAAGGAATTGACGGTTAAACCAACCGGGTTCTTGTTTTCATCCATCGTTGTCACAATGGTTACTCCAGTTGGATATTGCCCCATTATTTTCTTAAAAATATTTGCTTTTTCGATTGTTTTTGTCATTTGTATTGTTCTCCTCTCGAAGCCAAAATTTTTTATTTATTAATAATCGTTATCTAATAGCTTCCTGCTTTTCCAATGGTCTGACATTCCAAAAATCATTCAGTCTTTTCACAAGGCCGCCGCTTCCGAATCTCGTTTTTGCCGTTGTCCCCATATTCATCTTTGGCTCTACTACAAAGTTAGAAAATTCGACAATGACCAGCCTTCTTGTCATGACATCTTGTATCCCCTGTTCGAAAAACCATTCATCAATCCTGTTATAAATACCGCGATTGATTCCGTAGTTCATTTCAATACTTTTTTGAAAGGTATAGTCTGGAACATTTACATTAGGTGTTAACACAACCAGGACCTCCCATCCTATAAAATATTAATCCTTCAAACAAGTTTAGCAGGAACCTCCACTTCTACTATTTCTATTTTTCCGGATTTCAACTGAAACGAATCAACAGGGTCGGAGGTTGGTGCGGTACAACAGTAAAGGGTCCTTCCTTCTTTTCCACCTAGGGCAACAGCATAACAGTTTTGGCTTGTTTGAACTTTATCTGTTATCTCTCCCCCTTCTATCACCCGATAGACCATAGATTCGATTGGATTAGATACCCAAATCGCCCCTTCTGAGTCAATGCAAATGCCGTCTGGATAAATATTTTCAAATTGGGCCCATACCCGCCGATTAACGAGGGTTCCGTCGTCCTCCACATCAAATGCAGTCAAACAATTTCCATACGTTTCTGCGATAATCATTGTTTTTCCGTTATCAGTCAAAACAGTCCCGTTTGGAAAAAGCATGTTTTCAGCGACAACTTTTATATCTCCATTCGGCTCAATACAAGCGATAGCAGCGGTTGGCAGTTCCATATTTTTCAATGCTTCCCGGCCGTATTTTTTAGCCATAGCAGAAAGATTTCCGCCGAAATTTCCAACATAGGCCCTTCCTGCTTTGTCAACAAGCATGTCATTGCAATGGTAAGTGGCAATTGGATTCAAATCTGCGTGTTCTGTTAGCTCCCCGTTATTTTCCAGGCAGTAAACTTTTCGATTCAGCATGGATACGACAAGCATCCTTCCATCAGGGAGCCATCCCAAGCCCGATGGTTGATCATCTAATTGGCAAACCGTTTCTACTTCTCCGGAGTCTATATCAGCCTTCAACACCCGTTTGCTAAAAAAATCAGAAAACCAGAAGTAACCATTATAGAATCTAGGGCCCTCACTAAAGGTTAATCCGGTTACAAAGTCCGTCGTTTCGTTCACACTTTAAACCTCATTTCACTAGATTATTGTAAGTAGACACAATTTTTAGAAATTTCAACACATATTAATCTGGCTGATTCAGTTTCCTCCATAAAGTACTGCGGCTGATGCCTAATAATTTTGCTGCCTCGATCTTGCTTCCATTAGCTGCATTTAGAGCTTCATAGATTTGCTTTTTTTCCACTTGTTTGATTACATCTTGAAATGTATCTTGTTCCCCCATTTCTTCTTGAAGAACAATACTATTTTCCTCTATTGCTTCACGGAGATTTCGCAGCAATTCTTTCCTTGTTACCATAAAAGGATGTTCTAAGTAAGCAAACATTCTTTCCAAAGTATTTTCCAATTCTCTTATATTCCCCTGCCACTTATGCTGAGACAATATATAAGCGATCTCTTTACTATTTTCATTGATTAATTGAGCAAACTGCGGATAGTGTTTCGTAGTAAAGAACTTCACCAAAGGTTCAAGGTCAGATAACCTGTTCCTTAATGGCGGAAGATACAAATTTAGGACAGCAATTCGATAATATAAATCCGTACGAAATTCATTATGTTTTACCTTGTCGATCAAATTTACATTTGTTGCCGAAATAACCCTGACATTAACAGGAATGGGGGTCGTGCTGCCAACACGCATGACCACTTTCTCTTGGAGAACCCTAAGAAGCTTCGCCTGCATGCTTAAAGGGATTTCTCCAATCTCATCTAAGAACACAGTCCCATTATGGGCTTTTTCAAAGAGTCCGGGTTTTCCTCCTTTTTTTGCTCCCGTAAACGCCCCTTCGATATATCCGAAGAATTCAGATTCAAGCAGGTTATCAGGTACTGCAGCACAGTTGATGGCAATAAAAGGTTGGTCCTTCCTGTAGCTTTTATTATGGATGCTTTGAGCAAACAATTCCTTCCCTGTCCCACTTTCTCCAAGAATTAAAACATTGGAATCGGTCCGTGAAAATTTGATTGCCTTCTTGATTGTGGTTACTATTCCCTGACTTGCACCAACAATGTCTTCAAACTGGTATTCGGCCATATTGGGTTTGCTATACATTTTTCTTCTTATTCTGTTTCCGCTTTCCTGAACGGCATTAATATCGGAAAAGATGCCGACCATCCCATCATAATGTTGGTCTACTACAATCGGAAATGTACTCAGCAAGAAATTCTTGTCTTTATAGGAGACAATTTGTTCCTTTATCCCTTTTTTCCATTCAGTATTACCAATACCTTTTGTGTCAACAAGAATTTCTTTTACATGTAATCCACTCAGGTCCTTTTCCTCAATTCCAAGGAGAGTAGTAGCTTTGCGGTTGACATTGACGATATGTCCCGTATCGCTGGAGATAATTACACCTTCATTAAAATTCTCCATGATATAATTTTCTCTTTGAGAATTTCTTTTTTCTTCAAAACGGGCATTTAAAATACCTAAAGCAATATCAACCGCCAGATTAATGCTTTCTTCACCGAACCAGACAATTCCATGCATTCCATTTTCTTTAGCAAGTCCGGTAATCAACCCCGCACCAATTACGACAGACTGGCGATTTTCCTTAAGCTGTGCGATGATTGCCTCGGCTTCTTCCCATGTTTCGTACGTATATTGATGAATCTTGACTTGAAATAGCGATTCAAATTGGTCTATTTTTCTATCAATTATATAATCATTAAAATTGATTAGATTGACTTCATTGCTGTATTGGCATCCTTTTTGGATAGCATCTAGGAAATCGTTGACTTGCAGCCTGATTGGAACGAATTGCCCTCGATCATTTTGGTCTTTAAAAACTTTGTAAATTGCTGAACCACAAATAACAACATCTTCATTAGTGATGATATTCTTGTTATCAAGTATACACTGACCTTCCATTGATTCTATGACGAGCCCTTTTATTGACTTATTTTTCTTTTCTATTGCCCTTTTGATTAGGTCATCCAATGGCGCTGAGCCTGATATAATAAGTCTTGCCATTATCTATCCTCCCAAGATTCCCCTTAACTTTGCCAAACTTCATCTAATTTTTGACTACAACATTTATTATACAACTTGTAATCGAAACATTCTGAATAAAAAGAAACTATTTAACTGAGGTCGGCAAGAATAAGGCTATTTCAGGGAAAATATACAGTAATGCTATTAACACTAGAATCGGAATGACAAAGATGATGGCACCTTTAAATATACTGACTAAATCCAGTTCTTTTACGACTCCATTCAACACATAACAGTTCATTCCCACCGGAGGAGTGATTAGGGCCATTTCTACTACTAAAACAATAATGACGCCAAACCAAATCAAGTCAAACCCAAGTGCTTCAACTAATGGGAGGATAATTGGAATCGTAACAACAACCATTGAGAGGGAGTCCATGACACAGCCAAGCACCATGTACATGAGAATAATAAGGATAAAAATCACCGCTGCGGATAAATCTCTCGAGAAAAGGAAGTCTGAAATCATCTGCGGAACTCTAGTTATCATCAAAAAATAGTTTAATATAAATGCCCCCATGACGATGGCAAAAATAAATCCTGTCGTTTTAATCGTTTCATAGACAGTAGCCGTAATCTTCTCTTTCGTTAATTTCTTGCGGGCAAAGCCAATCGCAAATGCACCAAGAGCACCAACTCCGGCAGATTCTGTCGCACTGAAAAATCCGACGTACATACCGCCAATAACAATTATAAATAAAACGACGATCCAAATAGTAGGTTTTAGAGAGCTAAACTTCTCTTTCCAGCTTATCTTTTCCTCTTCTTTCGTCTTTACATGATGGTTTGGATTTATGAATATAGCGATAGAAATCGCAAGCATAAATAAAAGAGTTAGGAGAATCCCGGGGATAATTCCTGCAATTAACAGTTTCCCAATCGATTGTTCAGTCATCATTCCATAGACGATAAACATTGTACTTGGTGGAATTAAAATTCCGAGTGTGCCTCCGGCTGCTATTGAACCCCCTGTTAAGCTTTTGCTATATCCTGCATTTAACATTTCTTTAGCTGCCATGACTCCCATCGTCCCGGTAGTGGCCAAACTGGAACCGGAAGCGGCAGCGAACATGGCGGAAGCCCCGACTGTCGCAATCCCTAATCCGCCTTTTAATTGGTTGAGCCAGTTCCGGAAGGCCGTGAACAATTCCGTTGTCAGGTCCGAATAATATAGTAACTGTCCCATCAGAACAAATAGGGGAATTGTACTTAATGTATAAGAAAAGCTTTGTTCCCAAACATTGGTATTAACAACAGAAAAAAGGGTTTCCCATCCTTTTAAATAAACAATCCCCAAACAGGCTGGTACAGCCATCGAGACAGCGATAGGTACCCGGAGAAACATCAGGACAAAAACCGCGATTATGACGATAATACTTACAGCAGTAATGGACAACATATATCACTCCTTTATCTAATCCTTGATCGAAAATTTTCCTAATCGATGAATTTTTTATTTGCAAATTTCTTGATGATTTCTAAACACCAAGCTGCAAATCCGATAATTAATAAATATTTAAAAGGATATAAAGGAATTTTTAAGAGCAAGGAAGTTGTTGAATACTCCATTTTTTCAATGAAAACCCAGATTACAAGGAGGCAGAAAACTAATGTAATCAATTTCCCGATTATCCCTAATATATTTTGAATGAATAAAGGCAATTTCTCTGTAAAAATCCCTATCGATATGTGAGAATTTTCCTGTTCCGTAAAAGCCAGTGATGCAAAGATGATGACTGCCATAAGAAATTGAACAATTTCGATATCACCGATTATTGGAACGCCTATCGTCCTCGATACAGAAAAACAAAAGACAAGGGCCACCATCAGCAAGAGGCCGACATAAGCAATCCATTTATTAATGTCCGTTATATATTTAATGATTTTATTCAACAAAGTACCAAATCCCCTTTCTATTTATTCTTCATTAATAAGGGAAAGATTGTATGCTTCAAAAAAGGGGCCAGCCGGTTCCATTTATTCACAAAGAATCTTCGGGCAGCCCCCTATCATGCTGCATCCTTCTATTTTGCGATTTATTCCAGCAACGACTTTAAATTTTTTGGTAGGCTTCTACATTGCAGAAATAAGGCATTACCTCTTTGGAGAACAAATTCATCGATTTAATCACCCGATCATTAGGCTGACCACCGATATTCATCCAACAAATAATGTTATTCAGCCCTGTTTCTTCGCGGAATTTCTCAATATCTTTCCGAACCTTTTCAGGAGAACCGACAATCGCGTTTTCGGATTTGAGGAATTCATTATAATCAAGTACTTTATCCCGCTGAACCACACCGAACACTGGACGATTATCCCGTTCAGACATATACCACATTAATCCTTCTTCAAATTCTTCATACGCCTGTTCATCCGTTTCGGCAACATAAACGAAAAGGAGCTTGCCTGATCGGGCCATAGCTTCATTTACGTATTCCTCCGAGTATCCAGCAGCAAGGGCCGTTTCTTGGTACAAATTGATTTTATGGAGAGTATCATCGTTTTTGATGCCGCCTAAAACAAACGAGTAGCCATCTTTTGCAGCATTGATAATGGACGCATCATTTGAAGAAACCATGACGAAGAGGGGCGGGCCAGGCTGTTGAATTGGCCTTGGATTAATTGGAATATCATTGAAATTATAAAATTTGCCTGAATAAGAAATTCTCGGATTGTATAATGCTGCTTTTAAAATATCTAGAGATTCTTCGAACCTAGCATGTCTCTCATCGAAATCCACATTGTAAGCATCAAATTCTAATTTGTCATACCCTTTCCCAACTCCCACATAAAGCCGGCCGTTACTGATGACGTCAACTAAAGTCATTTCTTCAGCCAGCTGCATTGGATGGTGCAAAGGTAATCTGGCAACGGCAGATCCTAGTTTAATTCTTTTTGTCTGGGCAGCCGCGGCTGCTAAGTAAACGGTTGATGAAGTGACAACCCCGTAGTCTCTGGCATTGTGTTCAGCCATCCAGGCACTGTGGAAGCCAAGTTCATCTGCCACTTTGATTTGCTCCAAACCGTTTCTTAATTCTTCGTCTTCCGATTTAAAGGGTGATTTTGAATTCAGGAAAAATAGACCAAAGCTCATTTCATTTTTGTGATTTGTCATATTAACATTCCTTTCAAAATTTATTAGTTGTTTAGTATTAATAAAGAATTTAAACCTCCACTTTCGAACTAATCATTTTTCACCTGAATGGATGCTCAGCTGAAAACCCTTACAACAGGAAAATTCCTAAACATATCAATTTGACATATTCAGACAAAATCCCTTTAAAAGCAACGTTAAATCGCATGGGAATTCTTTACTAAAGCGGGAAAATTCTTTTCATCTTTAATAATGCAAATATTGTGCCAAATTTAATGATAATGGCTTTTCATCTGTTAAACCCTTCATGAACCGCTGCAGTTCCTATACATTTCAGGAAAAAGCCTCCTGTTAAAACAAACCATCTATCCATCCAAATAATTGCTATGTGCCACGTTGTAAAATAAAACGTTTCAAAATTGAAACATATTGAAACACTTGGAACAGCTCGAAACATTTGAAACACAAAAGTTGGAATTTATTTTTGGCCTATTCTTTAACAAAAAAGTTCTCATATTCTTCGCGAAGTTTCCTTTTTAGGAACTTGCCAACACCTGTTTTCGGTACCTCCTGGATAAATAGAACCTCGTCCGGCAGCCACCATTTTGCAAACTGTGGTGCTAGATATGCAAGCAAATCATCCCTTGTCACCTTTTCTTTAAAATGATCGTGTAAAACGACAAAGGCTACAGGCCGTTCCTGCCATTTCGGATGGGGAATCGCAATGACGGCTGCTTCAAATACAGCTTCGTGGGTCATTAGCGCATTCTCAAGCTGTACAGAAGAAATCCATTCGCCGCCGCTTTTGATCAAATCTTTCGTTCGGTCTACTATTTTGATATACCCTGCCTCATCAATCGTGGCTATATCCCCGGAATAAAGCCAGCCATCCTTGATAGCCTCTGCCGTTTGCTCCGGCTTTCTATAGTAATGGTCAGTAATCCATGGCCCCCTAAAGAGGACCTCTCCCATTTCTTCCCCGTCCATTTTTACTTCTCCAGACTCATTTATGACATTAATATCTATCAAAGGCACCGGTATTCCTTGTTTAGTAAGCTGGTTTATTTTTTCTTCTGTTGATAGATTTTGATGGTAGCTTTTTAGTTTGCTGACTGTAGCCACCGGTCCCGTTTCTGTCATCCCGTAAGCATGCATGATCGGCACGTTGTATTTTTCCATAAATGAGGATATCAACCCTTTCGATGCCGCCGACCCGCCGCATAGGATATAACGCAGGCTGGATAAATCATAACTTTTTCTATTCAATTCATTTAGAACCCCGATCCAGACAGTCGGTACACCTGCCGTTATCGTTACACGTTCAGACTCTATCAATTCCAAGAGTGTTTGCGAAGTAAAGTTTGGGCCCGGCAATATTTGGGTTGTGCCAAACCAAACGGACGCAAAAGGAAATCCCCACGCGTTTACGTGAAACATTGGTACTACATGCATCGCCCGATCTTCCTCAGACAGTCCCATCGTATCTGTAAGACCGAGCATTAAGCTATGCAATACGATACTTCGATGAGTAGATAATACACCCTTTGGATTTCCGGTCGTTGCCGAGGTGTAACACAGTCCAGCAGCTTCATTTTCGTCTATATCATCTGGAAAAGAGAAACTATTATCCCCGGTTGCAATAAGTGATTCATAGTTATAGAGAGGTTTTTCCGAAGATTGAGAAAGCTCACCGTCTTCCGACATGATGATAATTGCTTTTACTGTAGGAATTTTATCTATTATGCTCTCAATTAACGGAAAAAGCCCTTTATCGACAAGCAGGATCTTATCTTCTGCATTGTTTATGATATATGCCAGATGATCGGAAGAAAGCCTAATATTGATTGTGTGCAGTACTGCTCCCATACTTGGAATGGCAAAATACGCCTCCAAGTGCCGGTGATCATTCCAGGCAAATGTTCCCACCCGATCACCTTTTTTTACTCCTAGCATTTGCAAGACACTTGCTAAAGAACGGGTTCTTTTAGCAAATTCCTCATAGGTTAAGCGGACAATACCTTTTTCAGTTCTAGAAATAACTTCTTTCTTCGGAAAGTACTTTTCTGCCCGGTATAGAAGTTTGTCAATTGTCAGCCGCGTCTCCATCATAAACATCCCTCCCTGTTTTATTGGCTTTTTGGGGAGAAAAATGCTCGAAGCACTTAATCCCCCATTGTTTGATAGACTGTATACTTGGATATATTTCTTGTTACACTTCCTGGCTGTTAAACCATTCAATTGTGCCTTTTAAGCCTAGTTCATTGATTTTACGGTACATTAGCTTGATACCTTCAGCAGTATGGATAATCGCATCTTGTTCGGGTCCATACATCAAACCGGTACGGAACCCTTGTAAATCCATAATCCGATTATGGGCCATTTTTTTCAGCTTCAATACATCCGCTGGAGTTTTAGCAATGCCTCTTGCGATCTTTAATGTTTCTTCCTCAAGACAATCCGCATCAAAGCACTCTGCTGCAAACCCGTATTGCACAGCTTTTTCTCCACTTATGCGGCTTCCTGCAGTAAGGTCTAACATTTTTGCGCGCTGCGGCCCGACATGCCAGCCCCAATAAATGCCGACAAATCCACCACCAAGAGGCAGGGATGGGAAACCAAATTGGGCCTTCTTATCAGTGATGACAATATCGCAGCAAGCCAGCATTTGAGTTCCACCCGCTAAAGCAAATCCTTGAACCTGCGCAATGACCGGCTTCGGATATTCCCAAAGTCTAATCCAGCGCCTTGTGCATTCTTCCAAGTAATCTCTGTCCTCCGTGACGCTTGGCTCCCTGTATTTGCCAACGTCGTAGCCTACGCTGAAAGCCCTGCCATTTCCTTTTATGATTAACACACTGATATCCTGGTCTTTTTCAAGCTCGTCAAGGGCCTTGTCGAAGGCTTGAAACAGCTCCCTGCTTAATGCATTTAATTTTTCCGGTCGATTTAAAATTACGTAGGCAATTCTTCCTTTTTTCTCAATGAGGACTAATTGTTCTTCCATATAGATTCACCAATCTTTCTTTTTAATAGTTGACCATTCATTTCTTAGTGATTTCTTTTAAAACATACGTCGCCCTGCCAGTAGCCAGCAATTTTCCATTTTCGCCCTTGACATCTCCGACCCCTACTGCCAGCTGTTTGCCTCTGTTAATGACTCTGCCTTCCGCAAAAATTCTTCCTTGTGTGGCCGGCCGAAAAAAGTTTATGTTTAGCTCCGCGGTTAAACTAATCATATGATCAGCCATTACGCTCCTTACTGCCGAACCAATGACCGAATCTATTAATGTAGTAATCACACCGCCGTGAACCATTCCTGCCCCTTGCAGCAATTGGTCCTGTACTGCCAAGGATAAAGTTGCGGTTCCATCACCAATATCCTCAATTTGAAGTCCAATTAAATCCCGAAACCGATTATTTTTCATCCATTCTTCTTCACGAAGAACTAATTCATTTTTCATAGCAAGCTCCCTAAAATGATTTTTTTATCGGTGAATGTCCCAATCGGTCCAAAAAACGATTAGAATGTTAAATCTCCGCTTAGTAAACTTTTTGCAATAGTTCGGCGGTGGATTTCTGAGGTGCCATCCGGAATTCTTACAATCCTTGCCAGGCGGTATCCCTGCTCTAATCCAAGTTCATTGGAAATCCCTACCCCACCATGGATTTGCATGGCCCGATCATAAACGCGTCCCATCATTTCCGTACAAAAAGCCTTTACCATTGAAATTTCCTTACGAGGTTGTTTTTTACTATTTTCAATCTTCCAGGCACAGTTAAGGGCCATATTTCTGGCTGCATAAATATCCATAGCAGATTCTGCAAGCATGGCTTGAATCATTTGATGTTCTTTAATTGGCTTTCCAAAGGTTTTGCGAATTTCTGCATACTCAACTGCCTTCTTTAAAGCCCATTGTGCTGAACCGATACATTTTCCACTCATCCCAAGTCTTCCAGTGTTAATTCCATTTATGGCGATGGAGAAGCCAAAGTCCACTTCCCCAATGACGTTTTCATCTGGCACTCGGAGATTATCGATGCTAATAATACATGCCTCTCCTCCCAGCTCGCCCATGACCGGAATTACTGAATCTACTGAGAACCCTTCTGATCCTGTTTCAACGAAGAAGCAGGTAATGCCGCCTTTTCTTTGCGCTTTCAAGTCCGGATTTGTCACGGCAAACAGCATGCAATAATCAGCGTGGGCAGCATTTGTAATCCATTGTTTGCTGCCGTTTATGACCCATTCATTTCCTTCTTTTACGGCATTCGTTTTAATGCTCCATACATCTGATCCTGCATCCGGTTCCGTTAAACCAAAGCAAAGAGTTTTTTCCCCAGAACGGATTCCGTCTAAATATCTCTCTTTCAATTCCTCTTTTAAGCCGGTTAAAATTGGTGATAAACCGTTGGTAAATGGTGACGGGATGACGATTGGATCAACCAGCTTATTGAATGGATACGATATATTAATAGCCTCTTGGACGAGCAATGCTGTCATTGGCCCGAGTTGTTCTCCGCCAAGCTCTTCTGCACCAAACATGGTATAGTAGCCTGCCTTTGCCGACTCCATTCGAACAATCTTCCGTAATTCCTCCACTTTCGTGTGGTGGCGTCCATCTTCCGTGTAGTAGTTCCGTTCATTGTATAACAGCTCATGATTTTCCTTTTCTAGCGGTAATACGACCTTTTCAATAAATTGTTTTAACCCTTTAATAATTTCTTGTGTTTCTTCTGGAATTGTAAAATCCATGTTCTTTCACTCCTAAATTTTTAATCTATTGTTATTGAATATTTGAAAGTGCCTTCTTCTTCAAAGTGATCAGGGCATCCGCAACGGTTACGCCCTCCCCTTCAGCATGTACCATGATTGGATTTAGATCGATTTCCTCAATCACATCATGGGTGGAGATGAATTGGCTGAACTTTGCTACTACTCGGCTCAATGCTTTCAGATCTCGAGGTGCGGACCCGCGAAACCCTTTTAATAAGGCTTTGCTGCGAAGTTCATCCAGCATTTCTTCCGCGGTTTCCTCGGAAATAGGGGCCTTTCGCATGACTGCATCTTTGTACACTTCGATATGAATTCCGCCTAAACCGACGAGAATCATTTGCCCGAAAACAGGGTCCTGATTTGCTCCGATGAACATCTCCACAGAATCCTTTGACAGCATTTCCTGGACTAAAATACCTTCGAAAACTGCATATTCAACTTGACTTATCTGCTGCTTTATAAATGTAAATTTCTCTTCGAGTTCTTCTTCGTTCGTTATGTTTAATTGGACGAGCCCTTTGTCACTCTTATGCAAGATTTGCGGGGACATCCCTTTAAGGGCAACAGGATACCCTATTTCTCTTGCCATTATTTTTGCTTCCGCGAGAGTTGCAGCAAGTTGTTCTCTCGTGATTGGAATTCCGATTTGTTTAAGTATTTCTTTACTTTTATGCTCTGTCAGCACGGTAGGAAGATTGTCAAATGACAGTCCATTCATTCCGTCCATTCTAGCAGTCTCGGATTCTTCCTTATAGAATTGGCTGAAATATTTAAGAGCCTTCATGGCATTTACCGCCCGGGAAGGATCCTCGATGACGGCTAACCGGTTTTCCATAAACGACTTTTTCGAATCCTCCGAATTAAGCGAAACAGTGATAATCGGAGTTTCTTTATACTTTTTGGCAATGTTAGAAACGGATCGGATGTGGTTTTGTGCGTGTTCCGGATACAGTCCGCTAAAGGCTAGGAAAACGATCGCAGAGTCGTACTCTCCACTTGAAAGAACAATTTCCATAAAATCTTGCAATAAGTCTTGCCTAGTATTTAATTGTGCGGTTGTATCAATCGGATTTTTCACACCGGCAATCGGAAGAAGATCACTAAGCTGCTGCTGCACTTCAATGGAAGGCTCCGGTACAGTTAACGATGCTTCCGTCAATTGGTCAGCTAACAGAATGCCAACTCCCCCCGAGACTGTAAAAACAGCCGTTTTATCTCCTTTTGGGAGCGGAAGCATGGAGCAAGCGTAGGCTGCATCGATAAATTCTTCAATCGTTTCGGCACGGTATACTCCATATTGTTTGGCAATGGCATTAAACACTTGGTCCGATCCGGCTAAGGACCCTGTATGCGAAAGGGCTGCTCTTTGTCCTGCATTTGTTTTTCCAACTTTGAAAGCAATAACTGGCTTTCTCTTTTTAGCAGCAAGCTTGAATGCATTTATTAGCTTATTGCCATCTTTAATGCCTTCCATATAACAAGCTATTACATCAGTATCTGGATCTTCCGCAAGGAATTCAATACAATCCGCCACATCGATATCGCTTTCATTTCCAGTTGCAACAAAATGGCTAAAACCGATAAAATTTTGCCGTGCCAGCGTAAAAACGTGGGAACCAAATGCCCCGCTTTGGCTGACAAAACCAATATTGCCTTTAAGGGGCGTTTGCTTTTCCAAGATGGTTGAAAAGGTAGCGAATACCCCAGATTTAAGGTTAAACATTCCAAGTGTATTGGGCCCTAGTATCCTCATACCGCTCTTCTTAGAAATCGCCGTCATTTCTTCCTGCAGTTTTCTTCCTGCTTCACCTATTTCGGAAAAGCCGGAGCTAAAGATGACTGCTGCCTTAACCCCTTTTTCTGCACATTGTTTTAATACGTTGACTACCAATTTGCTAGGAAGTGAAATGATCGCTAAATCGATTTCTTCTCCTATATCTAGAAGGCTGGAATAGCACTTCAAACCAGATATTTCGTTGTAATTTGGATTTTTAGGAAAAATTTGGCCTCTATAGCCATTTCTTTGTAAATAATTTAAAGGTCTCCCACCCAATTTCCTGCTGTCAGGACTTGCCCCGATAATCGCGATACTCTTGGGTTTAAAAAGAGCCTCTAAACTGTTTAGTGAAGCCATTCCATTACTCCTCTCTATTTAAAATTAAGGTCTTTGCTTATATACTTGCAATAATCGTGCCAATCTAAATTCCCCTTATAAAACCCAGTAAATTCTGATTATTCTCCACAAAATAGAATGATAATTTCAAGACAATTCATTCGATGTTTCATTCTTGAAACATAAAGGTTCCAAAATTAACACTGATTATAGCCAATGGAAATTACCATTTCTCCCCTTTTCAGCAGTTGTTTTTAGACAAAAAAATTACTGCACTTTTTCAACTTCCAACCAAGATAAGACTTCACTAATTCACTATCTTGTAAGGAAGGGTAGCGGCAGGAGAATTTAGATTTATAAAGTTATGGAAAACAATAAAAAAAGCCTAATTCCTCCGTGTTAAAAGGAGAAATCAGGCACTGGTACTTCATAAAAAAATAGTATAAAGAACTAAAAGATATAGAGAAAGAAGCTACTCCAAGCTCCTTTCTTTTTACATATATTAGTTATTAATATTTAACATCTACAGGTTGACCTGTCCGTGCGGATTGATAAATAGCTAAAATAATTTTTAGTGGTTTTATTCCTTCTTCACCATTCACAAGCGGTTCTCTATCTTCTAGAATGGCATTTATCATATCGATAAACTGTAAACGATGGGAAGCACCATCAAGGGCTGCAGGGTCAACAGAAGCATAATTTCGATCTCTTCCATTATTATTTTCGACGGCAGCTAAGTTGAGGACTTCCGCTTCATTATTTGGATTACGCAGATAATGCTTAAGTAATTGATCATTCTCAATCACGGCTGTACCATTTGTTCCGATTATCTCCAAGCGGGCTGACAGACCAGGATATGCAGCTGTAGTTCCAACAATGGTTCCTAACCCGCCATGTTTAAATTTTACCGTGGCAACGGCCACATCCTCCACTTCAATTCCTTCATGAGCTAATATAGCTGTATGTGCATAGACACTTTCCACCTCTCCCATGAAGTACTGAAATAAATCAATCGTATGAATGGCCTGATTAATTAATACTCCGCCCCCATTCATTTCCCATGTACCCCGCCACTTACTATTATCATAGTAGCTTTGAGGACGATACCAATTCACAGCCGCCTGCCCTAGCACCATTTTTCCGAATCGTCCTGAATCAATATCCGTTTTAATCTTCACAGTTGATGAATCAAAGCGATGTTGAGAAATAACACTTAATTTAACATGATGCTCACGGCATACATTGATCATTTGCTGTGCCTTCTCAAGGGAAATATCCATTGGTTTTTCAACGATTACATGCTTTCCGGCACGTGCAGCCTCTATTGCCATGTCAGCATGAGTGCCGCTTGGTGTAATAATCGATACAATATCAATATCTTTTCTCTTAAGCATTTCTTGATAATCTGTATACCAATCTGCACCGGCCTTATCAGCAAGTGATTTTGCCTTATCCTCCTTACGGGAGTATACTGCAACCACTTTTGCTCCTTCTATTGCTGAAATTTGCTCATAATACGTGGTACTGATTAGCCCTGATCCGACAATAGCAAACCCGAATTCCTGTTTCATTTCAACCGCTCTCCTTCAGACTAACTTCCCAATTGCTTTCTGTAATCATATTTATTAACATTTATATGAACAAAGATTTAATCGTAATAATCAACCACAATGCGGTATACATGAATCAATTATGGTTAATTGTGGTATTATAAAGTTACAATTTAGTCCTTTTTAGCATTGTTTAATCGTGTGTAGAAATTAAAAACGCTAATCCTAAGGATGGGTCGCATAGTAAAGAATAGGATGTACTGTTCTCAGCTATCTTATTTCACCCATGACCCAGTTTGTTCTAGCACCGGTCACTCCAGTACTTAGACACTGGCCGCTATCTTCTGTTAAGTCAGCCACAATCGTTTCTATAAGAGGTTGATGAACATGCTGCGGCATTTCAAAACTCCATTGCTCTGTTCCACTAGCCGTTGTCAAAACAATCGGCTCATTCCCAAAAGTGGAAAAAGTAATTTTTCCTTTACTGCCGACGAGTTCATTCACATCCACATCTTCAAAAGCAGAAAAACACCAAATTCCTATTCCGTGAATTCCAGATTCAAATCGATAAGTACCTGTATAAATATCTTCTGCACGATAATTACCTGCTTGATTTGAAGCAAAACCTTGCACATCCTTTATTGGCCCAAGTAAAAAATCTAATAGATCAAGGGTATGACTGGCTAAATCAAAAAATAGCCCCCCTCCGGAAATTTCAGGTTGAACTCTCCATGGGGAATTTTGTGAATCCAACACGTCTTCTGAAGCTTTTTGATACTGTGTTGTTGATACGAAACGAACGTCACCAATCGCTTTATTTTCCAATAACTCTTTTATTTTAACAAATCGAGGCAGCGCCCTGCGGTAGTATGATACATATAAAGGAATGCCAGCCTCCTTGCAAGCAGCAATCATTTCATTGCATTCAGAAAAATTAAGCGCCATTGGCTTTTCTACATAAACAGGTTTACCTGCCTTTGCCACTTTAATGGTATATTCTTTATGTGAACTCGGTGGTGTAGCAATATAAACGGCATCGACATCTGGATCATTAATAAGTGCTTCGGCATCATCGTACCATTTTGGCACATTGTGTCTTTCCGCATAATCTTTCGCTAGTTCGCCCGTTCTCCGCATAACGGCCACCAACTCTGAATTTTTTATTTTCTGAAATGCCGGCCCACTCTTCACTTCCGTCACATCACCGCAACCAATAATTCCCCAACGAACTTTTTCAAATTTCATGGCAGTATTCTCCTTTATTTGTTATAAACTTTAATTTTTTGCAGGTGTCACTGTTGCAAAAGACTTGGTGCATTACTTAATGCTTCTCGCTGACATCTAATGTAGTGTTCGTTACATTATTTTTCTTGATAAATAGGATTTGCCCTTCGATACATCTCCCTTTGTATGGATTTCACCCATTCAATTCGGCTATCATTACTGCTGCAAACCGCCGTTAATGCCGAG
This sequence comes from Neobacillus sp. GCM10023253, assembly GCF_042653105.1. NCBI lineage: Bacteria > Bacillati > Bacillota > Bacilli > Caryophanales > Bacillaceae > Neobacillus > Neobacillus sp. GCM10023253. Next base: position 259,929 of record NZ_JBHSHV010000015.1, on the reverse strand, counting down.
TCATACGGAACGGTCCTTAATTACATTTTTTTAATACATTTTTAAAAATAACCGCATTGTGGTACACTTGTACCGTTAGGTGGATATGTCTAGTATAGGGAATTTTTAAAGCACATGTCAATAAAAAGTCTCGAATCCAAGGAATGACTTGATCTGAGACAATTTTTTTACCTTTTTTTACTGATGGATTACGAATTTTCGTTATAATAGAATGGATTGATTCTGAAAGGAGTTTATACTTTTGAACAACGATAAACAGGAGCAAACGAAACCATCTAGTGTTCAAGTCATCTCGCGCGCGGCAAAAATACTGAGGGCTCTTAAAGATCATCCAAAAGGGTTAAGCCTTTCCCAAATTGCCAAAGAAGTGGGCCTTGCTCGGTCAACGGTTCAAAGAATCGTAACTGCCCTGGAGGAGGAAAGATATGTTGCAGCCGCCTCTCTTCACGGCGGTTTCTGTCTTGGACCTGAGATCGCGATGCTTGCTGCCGCGGTCCATAGTGATTTAAAAGAAGAAATCAGGCCATTTTTAATACAACTATCATCTCAAATCAATGAAACGGTAGATCTATCAGTATTAAATAATGGTAAGGTGTTTTTTGTGGATCAAATTGTCGCTCAGCATCCATTGCAAGCAACTTCACAACCCGGTGTATCTTTTCCATTACATTGTACGGCGAACGGAAAGGCAATACTGGCCTCCTTGCCTATTGCTGAGGTTGAAAAAATGTTACCGGAGCACCTGCAAAAGTTCAATGATCATACAATTACGAGCAGGGATGAACTGTTAAAGGAGTTAAAAATTATTCGTAAAGAGGGTGTTGCTTTTGCCAGAGAAGAGCACATTCGTGGCATTTGTGCAGTGGGCGCAGCTATTTTTGACCGCATGGGAAATTTATGCTCTATCTCGATCCCTCTCCCATCTATTCGTTTTTATGGCAATGAAGAGAAACTGGCGGCCACCCTCCTCAATACATGTCAAACAATCAACCAACACTTTAATATAAAACAATGAAAATGAACATCGCTGCTAGAAGGGGAAAACGAACATTTCGTATTAAAACGGGGCGTGGAATTACTGGGGAACAAGTGTCCTCTTCCATCTCTTTACTTATGCTGAAAATTCTTCATTTATAACGGTTGTATGTAATTAAAAATCAGGCGGCATTCACTTAAAAGGATGACGCCTGGGGCTAAATAAGAATAGGTAAGTTCTTTTCTTTGTTAGGATCTCATATGTAGTGATTCTGGATGCATTTCCATAAACTCCAGCCAGTTTCCATCGGGATCTATTACCCAGAATTGGTAGTTCAAAGCTCTTCCTTGTGAAATTTCTTCTGCTAAATGTACTCCCTTTTTCTTCAATTGGTCTGCCGTTTCGTTAATGTCATCCACCTCAAAACATATATGTTCCGCTCTGTCTCTAACACCCTCGACACCCCCATAAAACAATTCAATGAAACACCCCTCTGCCACCTTTACATATACAATCCACGGTTCACCATTTGGTTGATTCAATTCAAACGCTCTCTTAAAACCGAGCTTATTGCAATAAAAATCCAATGAACGTTCCATATTTACTACATGAAATGCTTTGTGATTAATCCCTTTAATCATCATCTATCACACCTTTTTTTCAAATTTTACTTTGTGTTTAAACTTTTTAATCAAATTGGCTTGCCATTAAGGCCACCCTCTTACTATAATAACTCCTATTTGCTGAGATTTTAAGAAATTTGCAACTGGTGATAATTTCTTTGCAACTTCTTTTACTTTTTTTAATCCTTCAGCAATAATCGTTTCAGCTTAAGCTGGCATTGCAGCATGACCTTCAATAAATATAAATAGGGGGATAAATCAAACTACAATTTATCCCTCTATTAGGTACAGTTTTAAACACGCAAAGGGATACAGCTACCATTCATATTGTAGTTGTATCCCTTTACTTACTTTTGTATTATCATTTAATATTGTCCGTTGCCTCTTACCTTATTGAATTAAGGTAGCAGAAATCGCCACATCCTCATGTTAATTAAGTAGAAACTAGGGTACAAGCACAAGTGCCTTATCAACTATCTTTATTGCGCAGTATATCCGCCATCGATGATTAACTCAGAACCAGTTACAAATCGGGACTCATCAGAAGCTAAATAAAGTGCACCGTAGGCGATATCAATCGGTTTCCCTAAACACTTCATCGGGATTTTATCACTTAAATGGTGTTGCCCGTTTTTTCCGCCAGACATGGCTGTTTCAATGACTCCTGGATGGATGGAATTAACGCGAATAAAGTCCTTAGCCAGCTCCAACGCAGCAGATTTGGTCATTAACCTAACGGCACCCTTTGAGGCATGGTAGGCCGTACTCCCTGGTGTTCCAACCAAACCTGATCCAGATGATGTATTGATGATCGATCCCTTACCTGCCGTTTTCTTGATTAACGCTGACCCATATTTCATGCCTAAAAAAGTGCCAATCGAATTAATAGATTGTATCTTTAAAAATTCATCCACTGTTGTTTCTGCCAATCCATTTCTGCTCAAAATCGCAGCATTGTTTATAAGAATATCCAATTGGCCAAATTCTGCTTCAGTTTTCAAGATGACTTCTTGCCAATCCTCTTCAACTGAGACATCATGCCTGATGCCAATTGCTTCTCCACCCTGCGTTCTGATGGCTTGGACAGTCTCTTGAAGTGCTTCTTCGTTAATATCGGTTACAACTACCTTTGCACCGTTTTTAGCAAATAATATGGCTTCCTCTCTGCCAATACCATTCGCAGCTCCGGTAATTATTGCGACTTTATTTTTTAATCTTTTTGCAGTCATCGTATCTATCCCCTTAACTAGTAATGGACTATTTTCTAGGCTCTGTTATAACTGAATGTTGATTTTACTGTGTTTGAAAAATAAACGGAAAAATTCCGTTTAAATTGGGAAATACCCTTATTTCCTTAAAAATAAAGGAAGTTTTTCCGTTTATTTGATCCAAATCTTTGGATTTTGTCTTATTTAGAGCAGTTAATCGGAATTTCTTCGCTTATATTTGCTTGTTAAGCTTCCTCTTTATACATTAGCCGGAAATTCTCCGCCTATGAATTCTCGTACCTATATGAAAATCAACAATGAATATGAACAGTGCCATTTTCTAAAACAGCCATTCGATACATTATTGGGCTGTAAAACCACCGTCTATCACTAGCTCTGTACCTGTTACAAAGCGGGATTCATCGGATGCTAAATAAAGGGCACCATAGGCGATATCGATTGGTTCTCCTAAATGAGGCCAAGGTGTTTTATCTTTTAAGAAATGTTCACCGTTTTTTGCTCCGGACATGTTTGTTTCAATTACGCCAGGATGAATCGAATTTACTCGGATCAAGTCTTTTGCGAGCTCAAGCGCTGCGGATTTGGTCATGAGTCTTACAGCCCCTTTCGAAGCATGATAGGCCGTACTACTGGGACTGCCAACAATTCCGTACATAGATGATGTATTAATAATGGAACCGCCGCCAGTCTTTTTTATCAAATTAGATCCATATTTCATTCCCAAGAAAACACCAGTAGAGTTTATAGATTGGACCTTTTCAAAACTTTCCAAAGAGGTTTCCGCTAAGCCAACCCTCCCTCCGATACCGGCATTATTCATCAGAATATCTAATCCGCCCAGTTGTTCCTCTACAATCGAAATAACATCTTTCCACTCATCTTCTTTGGAAACATCAAGTTTCAAGGAGATTGCCTCTCTTCCATTCTCATGGATGATCTGCAATGTTTCGTGAAGCCCTGCCTCGTCAATATCCGTTATCACAACCTTTGCCCCGTGTTGAGCGAATAAAACGGCTGTTCCTCTCCCAATTCCATTACCGGCTCCAGTAATCATAGCAATTTTATTTTCTAATCTTTTTAATGACATGCTTCAATCATCCTTTCAATCTATAAAAATTGGTTAGATTAATAAATAAAAGAGGAGACTAGGAAGAAAACATTCCTAGTCTTGAAAGAAAATACTTTTTTACATAATAGATTCTATTTTATTAAAATGGGATTTCTACTCCCTCATCCTTAAGCAGCTGTTTAAAATACTTCATCATTTCATCACCAGGATATCCCTTTTTATTTGCTTCAGCTACCCAGTTATCCCACAACTTTTTAGCTGGGGCTTTAAATTTATTTAATTCGTCAGAACTTGGAGTAATCACTTTTCCTCCCTTATCTTGTACTCGTTTTTCAAATTCTTTAATAGAATTTTGCATTGAGCTCATATAAAGTTCTGACATCAATTCTTGGTGTTTTGGCCCTAATTTTTCTACGAATAGTTTTTGAAGATCTTTTGGCATCTTATTGAATACGTTTGCATTTAGGAATAATCCATTGGAAGAAACCCCTAAATCGATCCTTGTCATGTATGGAGCCACTTCATTTAAATTAAACCCAATAGCGCCGGTTGTATTGTAGATAATATCATCCGCCATACCTTTTTCAACAGATTCATATAACTGTGAATTATCAATTGATACAGGGGCAGCTCCCCACAATTTGATTAATTCATTTCTAGAATAAAGGCTATTGACTATTTTCCGATTCTTTATATCTTTAACGGTTTCGATAGGATCCGAGGTATATAGCTGGGCTGTATCAGTAGATGAAGCACCGAGCCATACAGCATCTTTAAATGTATCTTTCATAAATTTCGCGTAAAATTTATTCATAACTTTTACCGCGACTTCAGAGTTAGGAATGGCAAAAGGTAAGTCTCCAATTGATAAAGGGAACAAGATATCGTTCTTATCAGAACTTGCATATAATAGCCCCACATCAAACACGTCACCGCTTATATCATCATAACCAGTATCAGGTTTTCCTAATGCTGAACTTGGAAAAACATGAACTTTAACCCTTCCATTTGTTTCTTCTTCAACAAATTTTGCCCAAGGTTCTGCAACTTGTTTCGTATAAGGGTGAGTAGGTGGAGCAAGGTCATTGTAGTTTATTTCTATTACATCTTTACTTGCTTTTGTGGAGTCCTTGGATGATGTTGACGATTCTTTTGCCTGGCCGCATGCAGCTAAAACAAGCATTGTCATTAACATAATGGAGATTATCAAATTTCTTTTTTTCATATGCTTTCCCCCTATAAAATAGTTTTATTTATTCCCCTTTTCAGCTAGCACCGATCTTAAAATCGGAATTCCCGCATAAAAAGTATCAACACCTTGAGCACTTGTTATTTTTAAAACTTCCATAATTTCTTCAAATGTCGCCCCTTGTCTTAAGGCACTTTGAATATGGACCCTAGTTCCAACAGCGAATAAATGTGTAGTGGCAATATCAACGGCAATATAAATAAATTCCTTTAATTTCGGACTTAGAATGTCATTTTCCCAAGGGTTTGTCAGAAATTGATAATAACCTTCAAAAAACTGCTCATCATTTAATAAGAGCGTGTCTCGGAATGAATGCCAGTAGCCCATCTTTTGAATAAACTTTTCTTTTAACTCCTCCTGATGTGCATCCAATTTCACGTCTGCAAATGCGCCTGTTTCTTCAACTAGAATAGGAACCCCGACAGCACAAGTATGCATACCTAGTACACTGACAAGTTTAAAAACTTCTAAAATTTCTTGTTCCGTAGCCCCTTGGTTAATAGCGTTTTCAATGTGAATTCTTAATGTGTCCTTACTTAAATTAGTAGGTGCCGAGCTTAATGCCACATTAATTAACTCTCTGGACTTTGCATCGAGAATGTTGTTTTTGTAGGGAGTAGCTACTAATTTTTTATAAATCTCAAAGAATTCCGGGTCTTTTTCCGCTAAATAACTTAAAGTAGAGTTCCAATATCCCAAGTCTTTTTTGTAAGCTGCCTCAAGATCATTCACTAACTCGCTGGTTTTTGTTGTTTCTTGATTTACCAAAATTTTAATCCTCCTTTGTTTTTTCAAGGTCATTCCTTTGTAACTTTTAAATATGCAACTATTGTGCCAAATTTCTTTTTACAGGAAGGAATTATATTCCTAAATTCGTAAAACCTAGCTATTTCCCCTTTTTTTCTCTTTTTAAGTATGGAAGAATGCCTTTTTAACCATGGAAACGTTTAATTTTTATTATTGAATGTCTTAATATTGAAACATTTCGTTTCTTTATTGCTACATGGAAAGCGCTATTAATAGCACGATACTTGGTGTCGGTTCCTTCAGATACTTTTGATGTTCCCCTTAAAACCGTTATTTAACTACTGACAGTATTGCATGCCTTTTGTAACTCGCCCATAGAAAGATACCGCTTAAGTAATGGGTATAGCAAAAATACCTAATAGATAGGTTTGGCATGCTTATTGCATCTTTAAAAGTTAAGGAGGTGAATTCAGTAAAGATTATTAGAATTGACCGAATTTATCAGATATGAAATAGCAGCTAATTATTTGTTTAATGTAAAGGTTATTTTGATGGGAGACCAATATTTAGAAACTTGGAGGAATGTAAATGGTACAAACATTGGAATTGAGTGAAAAGGTAGTAGAATTTATAAAAGGTACTAAAAAACTATTTATCAATGGGCAATGGGTTGAATCAGTAAGCGGAAAGACATTTGAAACCAGAAATCCGGCTACCGGCGAAGTCATTACCACCGTATATGAAGCCCAAGAAGCAGATATTGATCGGGCAGTAAAAGCTGCACGGGAGGCATTTGACAATGGTCCATGGTCTAAGCTAACTGCTGCAGATCGGAGCCGGCTGATTTATAAATTTGCCGACGTAATGGAAGAGAATTTAGAAGAGCTAGCACAACTTGAAACATTGGATAATGGAAAACCTATTAATGAATCTAAATTTTTTGATGTCCCAACAGCTATTGAACACTTCCGATATTATGCCGGCTGGTCAACTAAAATCGTAGGCCAGACCATCCCAGTAAACGGTAATTTCTTCACCTATACTAGACATGAACCGGTAGGTGTAGTCGGACAAATTATTCCATGGAACTTTCCACTTTTAATGGCAGCTTGGAAATTAGGGGCTGCACTAGCGACTGGTTGTACAGTTGTATTAAAGCCAGCTGAGCAAACGCCGCTGTCAGCCTTGTATTTAGCTAAGTTAATACAGGAAGCCGGTTTCCCTGATGGAGTGGTCAATATTGTTCCGGGATTTGGACCGACAGCAGGCGAACCGCTAGTAAGGCATGAAATGGTTAACAAAGTCGCCTTTACTGGTTCAACAATAGTGGGAAAACAGATTATGCGCCTTGCCTCTGATTCTCTCAAAAGAGTGACATTAGAGCTTGGAGGAAAGTCACCGAATATTATTCTTCCAGATGCCGATTTGACAAAAGCCATCCCTGGTTCACTGATGGGAATCATGTTTAATCAAGGACAAGTTTGCACTGCTGGTTCACGTCTGTTTGTACAAAAGAAAGCGTATGATAATGTCGTAGCTGACCTTGTCTCATATTCAAAAAGTATAAAACAAGGCCCGGGCCTAGATACGAATACGCAAATGGGACCACTTGTAACGGAAAAACAGCAAAATCGCGTGATGAGCTATATTGAAAAAGGACAACAAGAAGGGGCTGAAATGTTAACGGGAGGAAGAAATCCATTCGATAGGGGCTACTTTGTTGAGCCGACGATATTCTCAGCTGTTGAAGACATTATGACAATTGCAAGGGAAGAAATTTTTGGCCCCGTCCTTGTTGCTATGCCGTTTGATGATTTAGATGAAGTGATAAAACGTGCTAATAACACAACTTATGGACTTGCTGCAGCGGTTTGGACTGAGAATGTTCGCAATGCCCACTATGTAGCTAGTAAACTACAAGCCGGGACGGTCTGGGTCAATAGTTATAATGCTGTAGATGCAGCCGCGCCATTTGGTGGTTTCAAGCAGTCCGGAATTGGGCGTGAAATGGGATCTTATGCGCTTGATGCCTATACTGAAGTGAAAAGTGTTTTTGTTAATATGGATTAAGGTTAGGTTGCATGAAGTAATCTTAATAAGAATAGGTTTTGACTTTGTCAACAACCGCGAAAAGATTTCCTACGGTCAAAAGACCATCCATTTGGATGGTCTTCGTTTGCATTGCTACAATATACTTGCTTAAAACACGCCATTTTCATTGGGAGAATTCTCCGGTATGGGCTGACCCACATCCCACAATTCAACGATAGAGTCGTTATGGAAGCGGAATATATGGACCACTGCCACCCCAAGGTCATCAGGTTTTTGTTTTATATGGGAGTAAACTACAACCATTTCCTCATCTTCAATGACACGTTTTACTTCTAGGCTTTTGTTAGGATTGTGGACAGCATTCTCTTCCATTGCGAGCATTAGAGAGTCAGCATCTCCACGAAAAAAAGGATTATGATGGCGAAAATCTGGACTAATGTACCTACTGTATGCTTCGCGCACTTCCCCCGACGCAACCAGTTGCAAAAACGACACTGCATTTTCTTTTAAAGAGTTCTTCATTGAAAATCTTCCTTTCCTTAAAGTGTAACTTTTAGGCTTACTCTTTGTAATTATTGTTAATCACATGAGATTCAATAAAATGGGGTCTCGATACATCTATCTTAATAATAATCAACAAAGTTTTCCAGCTCAGATCATTAAATCATTTTCAGATTTAATATCAACTGCGTTTTTACAAAGCTTTTGAAGAACCGTTGCAAAAACTGCGATTACAATGGAAGCAAAAATAATGACCAAGCCGATAAGTAAAATTCCTGGATTTCCCGCATTTTGTGAGATGAGAGTGACAATACCTGCCACATACCATGCACTGATTGTGATGGCGCAAAATTTTATATATTTAATAGACGTTATCGATAATTCTGAGAAGGCTTTGTTATTGTCATAATAAATCCACAAAAAACCCCGACATTAATCGGGGTTCTCGCTGTGATACTTCCAATGGAGATGAGCACCAGGTTTGTCTGCGGGCGATGTCAGGCACCATTGAAAGAACCACTTCTTCTATTCGATTTATGCTCCCGGTGGGCGGTTTTCAAAGTCGTAGTCGACCGGTTGCGGTGCTACTCTTGAATGTTGTAGGGCCGGGGTGTCCGGACGAGCAATTTGATAGACGGAAGCACCGACAATTTCAGCTGTTTCTTGCAGTTTGTTTTTGTCAATTTTGTCTAACGTATCAGCAGGTGTGTGATACCATGGCTCGAGCGGGGAGTGAATGAATAAAGCAGCCGGTATGCCTAGTTCATGGAATGGCTGATGGTCACTTCGTCCCAATTGGCCATACGGAACGACTTCGCCCAATGCCGTTCTGTCACCTGCAGCGGAAGCAAGATCAGTAACCAAGTTTTTCTTGCCATCAATGGTATACATGATTAAACCGTTCGCCTTATTGTCGCCGCCGGCATCTTTGCTTCCGATCATATCCATTTGGAAGTGGGCCACGATGCGGTCAGCTTCATCAGCACTTAATGTCCCTGCATAATGGTAGGAACCTAACAGCCCCAGTTCCTCAGAGCCGAATGTCACAAAGCGAAGCTCTGTATCAGTCGGTGCATCGGCCATGACTCTTGCAAGCTCCAGGACAGCTGATACACCGGAGGCATCATCGTTCGCTCCCGGTCCGTTTTGAACAGAATCATGGTGTGCGCCAATCATAACAACTTGTCCGGTGTCTTTGTTTTTATTTGGCTTCATTTTGGCGATTACATTATAGGAGGTTTTTTCTTCCACACCAGATCCTGTGACTTTAATATGGGCTGTTAGTGTGCCGTTTTTCAATTTCTCTACCAGTGCCAAACCTTGGGCTCTAGTAATCGCAACGGCAGGAATATTTTGACCATAAGTAGCTTGGCCAAACTCGTTCGATGTACCGGTATTGTTGTACATCACAACCCCAACTGCACCTTTATCAAAAACATTTTGTACCTTTTGGACGAAGGTGATGTCGCCTCGTTCAATCAGGGCGATTTTCCCTTTTACGCTGTCAGGCACCGTACCCGCTAGCGCCTTACCCACATCCACCAATTCTGCTGTTACCTCTCCACTGTACGAACCAGAAAACACATAGGGCTTCAAATTCTCCCCGCCAATTTCCAATAAGCCACTGACGTTATTTCTAACAACAGTATAGATGGGGAAAGGCTGCACCTCTGTCTCATAGCCATATTGTTTAAAATGGCTCTCTATGTACTGAACACCTCTAAGTTCTCCAGGAGTCCCTGCCTGGCGAGGAACTTCTGATAAATAGGCAATGTGGTTATACATGTTGTCAGCACTTATTTTTTTGATAATCTTGTTATCAAATGCGGATGCCGCATTGGTGTTTGGTACACCTGCCTCCGGTCCTTTGGCATAGGCACCATTGACACTCAAAATTAATCCCGCCGTTAACAAAGCAGCCATCGTTTTTTTCCGTTTCATCGTACTCCCCCTTAATATTTGTAAGCGATTTCCAGTAAATTATCATTTAATTTAATAGTTTAGTAAACTTCAATAGTTTTACAAAAATCTACAGATTCATCCATTATGACAAACCTTTTTACTAGATAGCGGCTGAGAATAAATCTATTTATGTCGAGAAGTATATAAATAACGAAAAAAGATAGGTCTACAATCCTTATCACAATAAAAATAGGACTCGTCTATAAAATGCGAGTCCAGTAACGTCTTTCATCCTTAAAAATAGTCACTTTTTTTTCCTTAATGATAAAGGATTGTGCCATTTTTAGTTGTTCTTTTCAACTTTTTTACCTACTTATTTAATTTTGTCCACCAAGAGGAGCTAGGAATGGAGAACTTCCCATCTAATGGAACTGTTTCGCCAATTTTAGGAGCAATTAAATTAACTCCTGATTTTTTGGCTTCTTTTATTGCTCGTTCTATCGGTTCTGTCCAACCATGATAAGCAAGGGTAAAGGCTCCCCAGTGAATTAACATCATATTCTTACCATTTACATCTAAATGGGCCTGAACAGATTGTTCAGGTGTCATATGAACCCAAGACCAACGACGGTCATATTGTCCACCTTCTATTAAAGTAAGATCAAATGGACCGTATTTCTTGCCAATTTCTTTAAAATGCGTGTCATAACCACCATCTCCGCTTGTATAGAAACGCGTCTTTTGTCCAAGAATGACCCAACCGCCCCAAAGGGTGGAATTTCTATTTAACGGTCCTCTGCCAGAAAAGTGTTTGGAAGGAGTGAATGCTACCGTTAAGCCTTGAAACTTTGATTCATCCCACCAATTTAATTCTGTTATTTTTTCTTTTTTAACTCCCCAATCGATCAAGTGTGCACCTACACCAAGAGGAACGTAGAAATGATTGACCTTGTTCTTTAATTTTTTAATAGATGGATAATCTAAGTGGTCGTAATGATCATGAGTAATAAAAACAGCATCAATTGGCGGCATTTCATCAATAAGATGCAGCATATCTTCGCTGTAACGTTTGCTTCCTACCAACGAAACAGGTGAAGCAACTGGACCTAACATGGGATCTACGAGTATCTTTTTATTATCAATACTAAGTAAAAAAGCAGAATGACCAAACCAAGTTAAACTATCTTCCTCACGTTTAATTTGGTTCCAATCGATCTCAGAAACAGGAATTTGACCTTGAGGATTACGGTCTTTAGCACCGGAAATATTTTCCTCAAGCATGGAGAAATAATCCGCTGCGCCCATATTTAACTTTGTTCGTTCTGGATTGATAAATTTACCATCCACATAATTGGTCAACTGACTAAATTGCTCTTTTTGTTTTTTACTTGGGTTGCTACCGAAAGCTGGACTTATGTTGATAAACAATAAGATGAAAATTAGTAAAACAAATAAAATAAGTAATAAATAAACCATAACCTTTTTCTAATTCCCTCCCCTAGCCCTTTAACGTAAAAAAAGGGTGTATTCATTATACACCCTTCTTATTCCATTTCATCAAGAGTTTATAACTCTTACCTCCATTTACCTGTTAATACCTCTGTTCGATCCGTTGCAGGTGAAGGTGTTCTTGATAAATTGGAGATTTCAGCGTACATGTCTTCTGTCATTTTAAAATCGGCAGCTGCTAAAGAATCTTCCAATTGATCCAAATTGCGTGCACCAATGATTGGAGCAGTTACAGCAGGATTTGCTTTTACCCAAGCAACGGCTAGAGTTGCAGGTTTCACATTATGTTCTTGTGCATATTTGGTGAACTGTTCAGCCGTAATATAATCTTCATTAGCACCGTAACGGTCACCATAGCGGGCATTTTGTACCAGGCGGCCCTGCTCAGGACGTTTATTCACTCCATATTTTCCTGATAGTAGTCCAGCACCAAGCGGGCTGTAAGTAATAACACCCATTTGTTCGGAAGTAGCCATTGGTAAAATTTCCACCTCTGCTTGGCGTTTAACCAGGTTATACATCGGTTGGATTAATTCAAAACGAGCAAGTTGTTCTTTTGCAGAAATTCCTAATGCTTTTGTGATTTGCCATGCTGCCCAATTGCTTACTGCGGGATAGAGAATCTTTCCTTGTCGCTGTAAGTCATCGAGTGACCGAAGCGTTTCCTCCATTGGAGTTTGTTCGTCAAAATCATGAACGAAATAAAAATCAAGATAATCCGTCTTTAACCGACGCAGGCTATTTTCAATACCTTGCACCACATGTTTTCGGGACAATCCTCTAGCATTCACATCAGCACTCGTGTTCCAGAACACTTTTGACGTTAAAACAATTTCGTCTCTTTCATGTGCAATACATTCTCCTAAAATTTCCTCGGAACGCCCATAAACATCGGCAGTATCGAAAAAGTTGATACCAGCTTCCCGACAACGTTTATACATTGCTTTAGATTTTTCTTCATCAGCGTCCCCGCCAAAAGACATGGCACCAAAACATAAATTTGAAACTTTAATTCCTGTTTTTCCTACTGTGCGATTTTCCATTATAAATCTCCTTTTTAATTTAATTTCCCGCCAAATACCGGGAAGAAGCTATGCTCACCATAATTCTGGATGTGCTCTACATTCTTCAAAGTCTCCATATCTTCATCGCTGATAGCAAAATCAAGCACTAAATTGTTTCTCATGTGATCCGGATTTGCCGTCTTAGGAATGACTACAAGACCAAGCTGTAAGCAATAACGCAGGCAAAGCTGAGCAACAGATACTCCATACTTATCTGCAATTACTTTAATTTCTGCATTATCCAGAACGGCACCGTGTGCAATAGGTGAATATGCCTCTACCAGGATGTCATTCTTCTGGCAGAAATCAATTAGTTCAAAAGGAGTATTGCTCACATGTGCCAATACCTGATTTACCATAGGCTTGATCTCACAGCTTGCAAGAAGATTCTCTACATCATCCTGAAGGAAGTTAGAAAGACCGATTGCCTTTACCTTGCCTTTCTTATAAGCATCCTCCAAAGATTTCCATACTTCTTTGTTTTCCTCGAAGTAACGGTTCTCCTCACGGAACTCCTTCCAAGGCTGTGGGCTGTGGATAATCAGAAGGTCAACGTAATCCAGTCCCATCTTTGCTAAAGACTCATCCAGGGAATTTGTTACTGCATCATAGGTCTTTACTTCTGCTGCAACCTTTGTCGTGATGAAAAGTTCTTCTCTTGCAACACCACAGGAACGAATTCCTTCACCTACACCAGCCTCATTCATATAAGCCTGAGCAGTATCAATATGACGATATCCGATAGATACCGCATCACGCACTGCCTGTGCTGTTTGTGCATCGTCAAGCAGCCAGGTACCAAGACCTAATTTTGGAATTTCTACACCATTTGATAATTTATAAGTTTCATTAAACATGCTTTTGTCTCCTTTGAGTTGTTATATTTTTTTGTACCTTGTCATCAAATAAAACTCTTCAGTCCTGCCGGATAAAAGTTTTGCAAATAATATGCGGAATCCCCTATTCTACTTTCTTAACTTTCTGGAATCATTTCATTGATGCAAGCTAATGCGTTCAGTGTTCTCGGAAAGCCCATATATGGGAGGCATTGAATGATGGCAGTGATCAACGTTTCCTTGTCATTGCCTACATTTTTGTTACCAAGCACATGTGACTTTACTTGGCCTTCAGCACCGCCCAGGCTACTTACGATGCACAGTGTCAGCAATTCCCGCGTTTTCAAATCGAGTCCACCACGGGTATAAAAGTCTCCAAAGCAGAAAGCCGAAAGATAATCCTGCATATGTTTTTGATTTACGGGGGCAGCCTCTCGCATTTTTGCGATTATCTCACCAAAAATCTCTACTTGTACGGATAGTCCCTTGTCAAAGCGATTTTCTTCATCCACCTGCTTTTGGCTTTCGATTGGTAATGCAATATTCTTTGCTCGGAAAACCTCATTGACTTCATTGATGGCGTTTAATGTTTTTGGAAATCCAATGTATGGAGCACACTGGTAAACGGCCTCTTTGATTTCTACAGGTGTGAGACCGACATTCAGTGTGGCAGCTACATGTGCCTTGAGCTGAGGCAGCGTTTGGTTAGTAGTAAGAACTACTAAAGTGATAAGTTCACGTTGCTTGTCATCCAGATTTCCTTGATAGAACACTTCCCCAAAAATGAAGCGGCTAAGGATGTCCTGAAAATCAGGATCAGTAGCGTATGCGACTGGTACTCCATTTCCGAATAGCTGTTTATATTTTTCTTTGCTCTTTTCAATGCGGTCCATAACTAAGCCTCCAGTTTGAAGAAAGTTTACTTTTAATATTCCAAGATCTAGTAAAACATGCTGCTTAAAAAATTAATATTGATTGATTAATCAACAACTGTTTATAATTATAAAAAAGTCCTTCATACTTTCAATGGTTAAAATAACGCAATTCGTTGATTACTCAACAAATCAATTAAAATTGTTGATTATCTTAGAAAGACTGGTGAATGAAATGCCTAAAGTAGATAGAAGAATAGCCAAAAGCCAAGTAGCAATCAAAAATGCTGTAACCGAACTGATGTCTGAAAAAAGCTTTGACGACATTACCATTCAGGATATTGCTGACAGAGCAGATGTTAATAGAGGAACCATCTATCTTCATTACACCGATAAATACGACCTCTTGGATAAGATGATTGAAGAACATATGGACAATCTCCGAGAACTATGCCAATTGGCGGCTGAGATGACGTTTCAAGAAGGAAATTATGTCTGGTACGAATACTTTGAGCGTCATTATTTATTTTTTTCAACGATGTTAGCGAGTAAAGGTGCACCCTATTTCCGAAGTCGTTTTCTCGATTTAGTTATTCAAGAGTTTAGAGCTGAAGTGGAGACAACCGAAGGGAAAAATCAAGGATTAAGTGAAGATGTTATTCTTCAATTTTTTGGTTCAGCGGTCGTTGGGGCAGTGGAATGGTGGTTCAAGAATGGAATGCCTTTGTCAGCTCGTGTGATGGCAGAGCAGACGGGGGCATTGTTGGACAGAAACCTGGAATAGGGGTCAATAAAAAAAATGAGGGTGTCCAAAAAGCAGGTCAAAGCTTTTAGACGCCCTCTTTTATCTCAGTCTCATACGTATTTTTAAATTTATTAAAAAAACAGAATTGCTTCTATTAGGTTTCGATGCTTTTGATCTTTTTAGCAGGCACACCGCCTACAATGACATTTTCAGGTACATCTTTGGTCACAACTGCACCTGCTGCGATGATGGCACCATCACCAATGGTCACACCGGGGACTACAGTGGCATTTGCTCCAACCCAGACATTGTTACCAATCACAATTGGTGCAGGATGCATAGTGCTGCGTTTTTTCGGATCAATGTCGTGATTAAGAGTAGCCAACACGACATTATGTCCGATGAGAACACCATCACCAATCGTAATGCCGCCCTGATCCTGAAACCGGCAGCCCGAGTTTATAAAGACATTTTTGCCGACAGTGATGTTCTTCCCGCAATCTGTATAAAAAGGAGGAAACATTGCAAATGCTTTATCTACCGGTTTACCTGTCAACTGAGAAAACAATTCTCGAATTTCTTCCGGAGTATGATAATGTCCGTTCAGCTCGGCGGTTAACTTCAATGCTTCCTGCGAAAGATTGTGCATCATCTGGTGCATTTCCGAACCGCCCTCAACTGCTTTACCTTGGTTTAAGTGTGCTAAGAAATCATGAATATCTATTGGTTTCCTCCTATAGACAAATCTTTCTATTTAGTTAATCCTTTCTACAAGGGCGCCGACGTCTGCCTAATTTATTGTCCCCGTTTGTTTAAATTTATTATTTAAGATTCTCGCTAATATAGGGAATGCCTGAAGTTAACATATCATTAATAAAAGAGGCACACCGATATAGTAAAATTAATTAGTGTGTTCTATTCATTAATACTAGGCTCTCTCTTAGCAAGATTAATCAACGTCTGTTTATCATTATAAATAGAACCAAGATGCTTTCAATGGTTAAAAAAACTCATTTCGTTGTTTACTCAACAAATCTATAAAAATTGTTGATTATCATTTAACAATTTTATCAATAAAGATAATCCATTCTATGATATTATTGATTAATGCTTATAACCATTCTAAATTCTTTTGAAATTCCATCCAACAAACAAATATATGGTGTTTGCTTTTTACTATTTTTAAGGAGGTTATTTAATGGAGGTAGGTTTTCTATCCATTCTTGCTTTAGGATTTGTGCTGGGTATCAAGCACGCAATAGAACCAGACCATGTGATTGCTGTATCTACCATTGCTAGTCAAAGTAAAAAATTATTACGTTCGTCTTTAGCAGGAGTATTCTGGGGAATTGGTCATACTGCTACATTATTTATTATCGGGATTATCATTATTCTTATGAAAGGCGAAATACCTGAAAAATGGGCGATGTCATTAGAATTTTTAGTTGGTATCATGCTTGTTTATCTCGGAGTTTCAACTGTCCTTTCATTTAAGAGTATCCACATACATCAGCATGAACACCATGGAGAAGATCATAAACATGTTCACTCTCATACTCATATGGGCAAACACAGGCATAAACATAAACATCAAAATGTCTCATACTTAAAGTCCATGGTGATTGGCTTAATTCATGGTCTTGCAGGATCCGGTGCTATGGTTCTTTTAACTATGAGTACCGTTCATAGTGTTTGGGAAGCGGCCATTTATATCCTTATATTCGGTGTAGGAACCATAATTGGAATGCTTTTCTTTACCACAATTATAGGAATTCCTTTCGTTTTTAGCTCCAAAAAAGTTGGGCTAAATAAATCACTTACTCAAATTACGGGCTTGATTAGTATCGTGTTTGGGATATTTTACATGTACAACCTAGGGGTAACTGAAGGATTATTTAAACTTTGGATACAGTAGTTTCATTGTTAGAGAGATGGATTGGTTTTCATCTCTCTTCTTTAACTCCCCTGCATTGTAAGCTGATTAAAAAGCTGCCCTTTCGTTCTTAACATCTTTTTCATCTATAGTTAATGTTCGTGAGAACTGATATTGTTTACAATTGTATTATATTCTTGGTCACTAATAATCCCTAACACTTTACATAAGTAGGAATGTAATAGGATTTTTTTCTTAATTCGTTTAGATGGAAACACCATTATCACTCCCTTTATTCTTATATTATTTAATTCCTCTAAAAAGTTTCCTTAATGCAAAAAGTTTTCCTTGATAAAACTATTATCTTTATAAATCCATCGAAATTCATTGTTTTTGACAATTTCAAGTTTGAAATGGATAGATGGATGGCTGCACCAATATTTGTAATCTCAATTGGCGAAATAATGCTTTCCGCTTTGTTCACCTTTCATTCAATAATAATGAAATTAAATTTCTGTGAAGACTCATCGAGCGAGTCTTGAAAATGATGCATAAGAACCGTCCCCATGTATCATAATTTAGTTGACCTTAACGTAATTTCGTGTTAATTTGTATATGCAAATGAATATAAGGATTTGATCAAATGAATGAAGAAGAACAGGTATTAATTCATTGTCTTTACTTTACAGCCAGCCGGTTTGCTCGTAACATTACAAAATTAGCCGAAAAAACATTTGATTTTGGTGACCTAGCACCTTCATATCTTTACATGATTATGATTGTGAATTTCCATCCGGAAATCACGCAGAAGGAACTATGCCACAAGTTATCCATTGCACCTTCGACCAGTACGAGGTTTATTGAGAAACTTGAAAAATTAAAACTGGTCACCAAAAAAATGGATGGAAAACAAACATTTATCTCTTTAACTGAAGAAGGAGAAAAAGTGTACCATCAATTTCGGGTGTCTTTAAAAGAATTGTTTAACAGCTATTCCGAAGTCTTAGGACGCGAGTTCAGTAAGGATTTAAGTAAAATGCTTCATGAATCAAGCAATAAGCTAGAAAAAGAACAATAATTTTTTTATCCTCTCATTTGCATATACAAATAAACTAGGAGGCTGTTGTTATGTCAGATAAGATATTGCTAATTGTCGGTGTTGGACCTGGGATTAGCTTAAATACAGCAAGAAGATTCGGAAAAGAAGGCTTTAAAGTTGCTCTTATTTCCCGCAGCATGGAGTCATTACAAAAATATGAAAATGAACTTAAAAATGATGGGATTGAAGCAACAGGATTCCCAGGGGATGTCTCCTCAGAAGAATCTTTAAAAACCGCCATTGAGACAGTCATTAAGACTTACGGAAAAATTGATGTACTCTTATACAATGCTGCCGCAGGAAGACCAGGCAAACCAACAACATTAAGCGTGGATCAATTAGTGGAAGATTTTAAAATCAGTGTAGCAGGAGCTCTTACCAGCGTTAAAGAAGTAATTCCCCATATGGTAAATGGAACTATTTTGTTAACGGGCGGCGGATTAGCTCTTCACCCCTATCCTGATTATGCTTCATTAGCAATTGGAAAAGCAGGTATTAGAAATTTAGCATACAGCTTGCACCAAGAATTGAGTCTAAAAGGAATTTATGTTGGAACGTTAACGATTAAAGGGTTTGTTCAAGAAGGAACCTATTTCTCACCTGAAAATATTGCGAATACATTTTATAGCATGTACGAAAATCAAACGGAAACAGAAATTATATTTGAAGAAAAGTAAAATTTTTTAAGCTTTCATTTGCATATACAAATAAAAAAAATCCCGATGAAACAATAATTGAAATCAAAAAAGGAGACTTACAAATGAAAACTCTTGTAATTATCACCCACCCAAATTTGGAACAATCTCGAATTAACCGCACTTGGATGCAGGAGTTGAAAAAACACGAAGACATTACGATTCATACTCTTTATCAGACTTATCCAGACGGGAAAATTAATGTAGCACACGAACAAAGCCTATTAGAATCACATGATCGTATTATTCTTCAGTTTCCATTCTACTGGTACAGCACGCCCTCTTTGTTAAAAAAATGGCAGGATGAAGTGCTCTCTTACGGCTGGGCATATGGCCCAGGCGGCGACAAGCTTCACGGTAAAGAACTAGGTCTTGCGATTTCAACCTTTGGACCGGAAGAATCTTATCAGCCTAAAGGCTATAATCATTTTAGCATGGAGACCTTAACAACTCCTTTACAGCAAACTAGCAATCTCATTGGCACGAAGTTTCTACCATTGTTTGTGTTAAATGGTGTTATGCATGTCTCAGATCGAGAACTTGCCGAAAATGCTAAAGCATATGTTGATTTCGTTCTTCAGCCATCAAAAGTAGAAGCATAATTTTCTTGCCCATTTTAATTCGCCTTAAGCGAAACAAATATTAATGAAAAATCCTTAATATAAATGGGATTTTTCCCTGGTAAACACCATAAGGGAAATCCTATGAATTATACGATGTGATATGAAAAAGTAATAAAAAAAGACCAACGTATATACGTTTGGTCTTTTTGCAATATTTTGTAGAGTTCTCTTGTAACACAACTTTCTAACCCAACAACGAGTCTTATTTCTACTTCATTTTCACCTGCAACAGAACAGATCCCCCACGTGTAACTGAGGTTTCCTCCGTTTTAGTTAAAGTGTCGACTGCATCAAAGTTTGTAATCACAACTGGCGAAATAATGCTTTCTGCTTTTTCCTTGACCAACTCCACGTCAAAGGTAACAAGCTTGTCACCCGCTTTAACTTGATCACCTTGTTTTACATGACCTTCAAAGCCTTCTCCACCCATCGCGACCGTTTCCATTCCGATATGAATGAGGATTTCCAAGCCATCTTTGCTGCGAATTCCAACAGCATGATTGGTTGGAAAAATTTGCGCAATCTCACCGTCCATCGGCGCTACGACTACTCCTTCAGTTGGCTCAACTGCAATCCCGTCACCAATCATTTTTTGGCTGAACACCTGATCAGGAACATCTTCAATTTTGACCACTTTTCCTGTAATCGGAGAAACAAGTGTCATTGTTGTCTCTTTTTTTCCAAATAGCTTTTTAAACATTCTATTATCCTCCTATCGCAAGATGCCCGTATGAAAAGGCGAAAAAGCTCTCCGCTTCTTTCGCCTT
Organism: Neobacillus sp. GCM10023253; assembly: GCF_042653105.1. Taxonomy (NCBI): domain Bacteria; kingdom Bacillati; phylum Bacillota; class Bacilli; order Caryophanales; family Bacillaceae; genus Neobacillus; species Neobacillus sp. GCM10023253. Next base: position 239,498 of record NZ_JBHSHV010000015.1, on the reverse strand, counting down.
TCATTCATCTTATATTAAATTACTATGAAAACCCATCGAAACGATTCTTACAGATGATGCATAAGAACCGTCCCCATGCATCATTTTAGTGCAATTCTGGCCAGTATGCTTTATTGGCTTCAATTAGATCGTCTAAGATTTCTTTTGCTACTTTGGCGCTTGGTACTGTTTTTGATAGTGTCAGCGCCTGCCATAGTTTTTGGTAGCTGCCTTCGATATAGGCTTGGACGACTAATTTTTCGACTGTTACCTGCTGGTACATTAATGCTCTTTGGAATTCAGGAATCTTACCTTGGCTTAATGGTTCTGGACCGTCGCTGCCGATAATACAAGGAACCTCCACCATGGCATCGTCATCAAAGTTAGCAATCGCACCGTTATTCTCAACAATCAACAACATTCTTTCGTGTGTATTAAAGGCAATGGCACGTGCCAGGTCAACGATAAACACTGCATGAGCGCCCATTTCAAATTCACAGCCTTCTGCTGTTCCTCTTTCAATGATATTTCTTGCTGTTGAAAAGACCGTCTTTTCTCTGCCGGCAATGACTTCATTGGCCCTTGTGAATTCAGGATTGGAATGTTCCACCACATAATCAGGGTAGAAATAATATTTTAAATAGGTGTTAGGCAAGAATCTTGGATCTACTGCTAACAAATCCTTCGCTTTTTTATGTGTCTCCTGCCAGCTTGCATCGGTATGCTGAGTATCCACTTCTTTTTGTGTCAGGTAGCCATTCTCTGCAACATAATCACGAATTTGTGGCAGATATTCATGTCCTTCTTTATCCTTAACACTTGTCCACCAGCCAAAGTGATTTAATCCGAAATAACGTACTTCCAAGTCCTTTGGCTCTTTGCCAATGATATGCGATATTCGGCGCAGCGTTCCAACAGGCATATCACAAATGTTCAATACCTTGGAATTTGGGCGAAGCACGCGGCAAGCTTCCGCTACGATTGCTGCAGGATTGGAATAGTTTAACATCCAAGCATCCGGTGAATATTTTTCCATAATGTCAATCAACTCGATCATGTCACCGATGCTTCTCATCCCGTATGCAATTCCGCCAGGTCCGCAGGTTTCTTGGCCGACGACCCCATGCTTTAATGGAATCTTTTCGTCTTTTTCGCGCATTTCATATTTTCCCGTACGAATATGGGCAAAACAGAAGTCGATATCGGTGAATGCTTCTTCCGGATCGGTTGTGAAAGAGTACTCGATATCTGGTGCATTTTCCTTCATGACAATCTCAAGTGCTTCCCCTAAGACTGCTTGTCTTTGTTCGTCGTTATCATATAATTTTAATTTTCGAAGCGGGAAACGGTCCAGATTATCCAATAGCATCATCACAATCCCCGGTGTATAGGTGCTACCTCCGCCTGCAATTACTACTGAAAATTTCTTCATGTTCTCCATTCCCTTCTACTTTACTAATCTGTTTTCTCTAGTTGTTACATGTTTTTATCTTTAAAAGTTTCTATTCGTTTGTGCTTAATCCCAAGTAGCTGTCTACCGCTTTTCGAATGTTGTTTACCTGTAAGCCATAGACAACCTGAACATTCTTGTCTTTGATGATAACTCCGCTAGCACCTGTTTCTTTTTTTAACACATCTTCATTTACTCTTTCAGGATGCTCCAGTGTTAAGCGAAGTCGTGTATAACAATTAGTGACTGTATTAATATTGCTTGCTCCACCCAAAGCATCGACGATTACAGGGGCAATTCCGTCATTTCCCTGCGGCACAGGAGTACCAGCAGTTCCTGCACTTTTCTTTGCTTTGTAATCGTTCTTCGAATACAATTTCGTTTCATTACCTTCATCTTCTCTTCCGATCGTTTTGAAGTTAAATTTCACGATCAAGAAGCGGAAGACAACATAATAAATCACAAAGAAGATTAATCCGATTAAAATGTACATTGGCCAGTGTGTCTTTTGAATTCCAAGCGGTAGATTGAATAGTAAGAAGTCAATCATTCCATTTGGTCCAATCGCACGTACATCAAATAGATGGAATGTTACCATTGCTAAACCGCTTAAGCATGCGTGAACCACAAATAGTAATGGTGCAACAAACATAAATGAAAATTCAATTGGTTCTGTGACACCTGCGATAAAAGATGTAACTGCAGCAGGAATTAAAATAGCTTTAACCTTGGCTTTGTTTTCAGGCTTCGCAGTATGGTACATTGCTAAACAAGCACCGATTAAACCAAACATTTTGGAAATACCGCGGGCATCCCAAACGACGCTTGGGGAAAGCTCTTTTACGCTTGGATCGGCAATTTCCGCATAATAAATATTTCTTGCCCCTTCGAATACTTTGCCGCCAACTTCAGCAGTACCGCCCAATTCTGTGTATAAGAATGGTGTATAGATAAGGTGGTGCAGACCGGTTGGAATTAACAAACGTTCTAATGCTCCGTATAGGAAAATTCCGAAGCTTCCGCTGTGATTAATCAGTGTTCCAAGCTTGTTAATGCCAGTTTGGAAATATGGCCAAATAAATGTAAGAGCGATGGATAATAGCACAACGACTGGAATTAGAACGATAAAGACAAATCGTGAACCGCCGTAAATTTGAAAAGCGCCATTGAATTCTGTATCAATAAATTTGTTATGGACCATAGCAGTGATGATACCGAGGATTAGTCCAAGGAACACACCCATGTCCAGGATTTGCACACCTAATACAAGAGTTTGTCCAGTTCCTTGCAAGGTTTCTCCTTCATAAAGAACCCCGCTCAGCTGCATAAATTTATTCATCGCATTGACAAACACCAGGTAGCCTAACAATGCGGTAAATCCAGCTACAGCTTTTTCTTTATTCGCTAAACCGACCGTGATCCCGACACAAAAGATGAGTCCCAAGTTACCAAGTATCGAAACCAATGATCCTGTTAAGATGGTCCCGAATCCTGTTGTGATCGGATTATTTAAAAACGGGATAACTTCCAATAATCTTACATTCGTTAATAAGTTTCCCAGGGCAATTAAAATACCCGCAATCGGCAAAATAAGTACCGGAATGAACATCGCTTTTGAAAAGCGCTGCATGCCATCCATGACTTTCGCTTTCATTTTGCCTTCCCCTCCTGTATGTGTTTTTGTATTCGTTTTCGTCGACAGGTTTAGAATACAATGTAACCGTTTTAGAGTCGATAGATTCAACAAGATAAAAAACGTGTTTCACACATTGAAACACGTTTCACTCGTTGCTGTCTTTTTTAGTCAATATCGTTTCAAGATACTGCTTGATAATAAATTCAAACATAAGCATAAGACTCGGAAAAAAGCTGTTCGGCAGCATATTTCGGTCGTCCAGTTTGCTGTGGTCAATGATTTTAAAATTCAAATCGGAAAGCTGAGCGATCCGATTGTCTGTTTCTTTTGTGAATGACACTGTAAAAATCTGATGCTCTTTGGCTGCTTGTATTTTATCGATGATTAGCTGTGTTTCGCCTGATTTGGAAATGACAACCAAAGCCCCGATATCTTCCAAATTATTTTCGAATACGCCAACCGAATCAGTTCCGCTTGCAAAAATTGTTTTTCTGCCCAATACCAATAATTTTTTATACAAGTATTCTGCAGCAATCGCGGAAAAACCAGTGGCATAAATAAAAATATAGCTTTGCTTAAGGTTTAGTACATTGTGTATAAAGGATTGGAAATCTCCCAGTGAATTATGGTCTAGAAAATCCTTCTCACTAATTTCCAAAAAATCCTCCATCACGCCGCTTTGCGGTAAATCTGCTTTTTTAACAAGCGGCAGAAGCTGATAATACATATCAACAAATCCGGTATAGCCTAATTTTTTGGACAAGCGGATGACAGTTGCCGGAGAAGTGAAATTTTCTTTTGCTATTTTCCGTACGCCCATTTGCAAAACAGTGTCGATATTTTCAATGATAAATTGAACAATCTGGACATCTATTTCAGTTAAATTTTTCCCTTGAACAATTTTACTGATATCAATCATATTTTACCCACTCTCACTCGATGAAGCCCTTGCTATCAATAGTTTTCATTATATCGGAATAGGAGTTTTACTACAAACTTATGTCGAGGAAAAACTTTTATAGTAAGAAATTATAAAAAAGAAAATTAACCAAAAATCCAGTTTCGTAAATTATAAGTAAATTTTAAATAGAAACTATTAAAGCCGTTTATAGATACGGTTAATTCATGTTAAGAATTGGAAAATCGCCTCTTTTTTTCCTCAAAAGCTTGTATGATAAGACTGTAATAAAAAATGCAACATTCAAGGAGGAAGAAAGATGAAATTCAAAAAATGGTTATTTGCTTTGATGTCAGCATTGATGTTACTCGGAGTTGCAACTGCATGCTCAGATACCAGTTCAAAAACAGATGATACGAACACTGAACAAACCGACGATGGTTCCCAAGATGATGGATCGCAAAACGAAGATGGCAATTCTGGTCAATAAGCAGGAAGAAAAAGTTGGAACAAGACGGGTATTACCGTCTTGTTTGCTATTTTCATATCTTCTTTCTTTTCATATTTCTTTACGTAGGTGTCAGAACTCATAGTACGAACAATAAAAAAACTTAAAAAGGGCTGATACTATGGATAAGACATTATTGATTATTTCATCCGACCATACAGGCCATGGTCATAAAAGCATAACAGAAGCGCTGTGTGAAAAAGTCAAATCTTTCAATGGGGTAAAAATTCATGTTGTGGATGGGTTTTCGCTTGGTAAGCCATTACTGTCAAAAATCGGTGAAGCTTATGGTCCCCTCACAAGAAAATCCGAAACACTTTGGAAAATGATCTGGAAACTATCAGCTGAAAAACCTTCCATCGTAAACCATTTTTTTGAAGGACTTATTAAAGATCATTTTCTTCAACTTCTTGACGATTTAAAGCCCGATATGATTTTATCGGTTCATCCCAATTTTAATGGCTCCATCTTGAACATCCTAGAGAAGCAAAAGGTAAAAATCCCTTTCATTACCTTAATCGCTGACCTTGTAAACATTTCCCCCCTATGGCTGGATAAGCGAGCAGAAACCATTATTTGTCCCACGTTTGAAGCCCAATTTAAGTGTATTGAGTTTGGGATTCCGCTTAAGAAGATACAGGTGTTAGGATTTCCAGTCCGATCGCGCTTTTTCCGTAAGAGCCATCCACAACCTGAACTCTATGGAAAAGAAAAGCCCTTAAAATGTTTAATCATGAGCGGGGGTGAAGGTGTAGGAAACATGGAGAAAATAGCAAAAAGCCTCCTTAATCACTTCAATTGTACGGTAAAAATTGTAGCGGGAAGAAATGAAAAACTTAAAGCAAAGCTGGAGAGAGCACTTAAGCCCCAATATGGTAATCGAGTTGAGATTTATGGGTTCACGAAAAATATTCAAGATTTGATGCTGCAATCTGATATCGCTTTTACCAGGGGAAGCCCCAATGTCATGTTTGAAGCTATCGCTGCCAATACACCGCTTATCATTACAGGGGCTTTGCCAGGTCAAGAAGAGGATAATCCAGCCTTCGCCGAAATTTTCAATTTGGGAGTGGTCTGCAAAAACCCAAAGGAAATTAGACTGACTGTAACGAACCTACTCGAAAATAATGGTGAAAAACTCAACAAAATAATAAACTCCCAAAGAACATTTATCCATGCAACCGCCGCCGAAGACATCCTGACAATGATATTGAGGCATGGGGACGGTTCTTATGCATCATTTAAACCTGAAGAATCAACCGAAGAAGACAATTTACAATTCTTAATTTATTCTTAACACCAGTTTCATAAAAACTAGCCGTTTTCCCTTTATAATGGAGGAAACCCAATGTTTGGGTTTTAGATTGAAAGTGTGTATTTTACTTATAAGGGGAGACGAGCATGAGCAAAATCATTCATGTCCTTTACGGATTCGATTGTCGAATCTTCCAGAGAATTAACCGGTATTTTCATCTTTATTTGTTAAACCTCTTTTTTCGAACGATCACACATTTCGGAGGAGCGAGATTTACGATTATCAGCTCGATTCTTCTTTTTCTAACTGCATGGTCCAGGGAAACGCGGCTCCTTGCTATTTCTAGTGCTCTTGCTTTGGCAGCGAGCCACATCCCGGTCCATCTCGCAAAAGAATTTTTTCCGAGAAAAAGACCTTATTTGACGATTGAAAAAACGAATATACTGGAGAATCCCTTACAGGACCATTCCTTCCCTTCGGGTCATACAACCGCCATATTTGCCGTTTTGACTCCCTATATCTTAACGATCCCGACATTTTCTTTGGTTCTGATTCTCGTGGGTGTATGTGTAGGAGTATCAAGAATTTATTTAGGCCTCCACTATCCATCTGACGTGATTGTCGGAGCAATCCTCGGAATATCGGCAGGCTGTTTGTCCTATTCTTTACTATTACTGTAATAGACGCTCCATGGGCCATACATTGTTTAGCAAAAAGGACTAACCAAGTTTTGGTCAGTCCTTTTTGTCTGAGATTTAACCAAAGAAGAAAGGATATTCCCGACTCCATTTAAATCCCCTGCTTCTTTTGTCTTCGATTCCAAAACATCGTTCAAGAAATTCTACGATTGCCTTGTAGGCAATTTCTTTGTTTTTTAGCTTAGAAATCGTATGGCCTTCATCTTCGAAGCGAATAAAGTCAACAGGGTGTTGTTTTCCCTTCAGTTTATTGACGATTTGCTCGGATTCTTTAATATGGACACGAGGGTCACCTTCCCCATGGATCACCAATAACGGAGTGGTTATGCGACTTGTATGATTCAATGGATCGATTTTATCAAAAAAGTCTCCATCTCTTTCAATCGTCCCGTATTCCGCTTCCCTAAGCTTCTTGCGCCAAGGATGGGTAGTTTCCAAAAACGTTCTAAGGCTCGACATCCCCACAATATCAATCGCGGCAGACCAAAGCTGTGGATAGTGGCTGATGGCTGCGAGGACCATAAATCCTCCATAGCTGCCTCCCATGATTCCTATCCTATTAGAATCGATGTTCCCATTCACCTTTAGCCATTCAACTAAAAAAACAATATCCTTCAGGGCATCCATTCTTTTTCGGACATCATCCAATTTCGTGAACGTTTTTCCATAACCTGTACTCCCACGAATATTTGGTGTGCACACCGCATACCCTTTACCGATTAAATACTGTACAACTGGGTTGTATACAGCACGAGACTGGCTCTCAGGACCTCCGTGAATGACAATGACTAACGGAAATTTTTCAGTTGTAATCTTTGGTTTATAAAAAAATGCTGGAATTTCAAGATGATCAAATGAGCGATAACTTATAAGCTCTGGCTCAACTAATTTATCTTGAAGTAGTGGGGAACGGGAAACATAGGTAAGTCTTTCTGACTGTATGCTTTCTAAATCGAGCTCCCAAATATCAGATGGATATGCCGGGCCATTGAAAACATAAGCCAGTTTTTTGTTATCAGGGGAAAATTTTAAATCTTTTATGATTCCAGTTGGTGTTTTCCAGGAATAAAGGTAACTTCGATTTATGTCTAAAATTACCCCCTTAGATACTCCTCCCTCATTCACGGAAAAGGCTAACAAATTTTTATCAGAATTCATTTCGAGTTCTTCAAAATCCCAATTTCCTTGCTCCAGCCACACGAAATGCTTGGTTTTTATATGGATAAGTGCAAGCCCAAAAAATTCACTATCTTTGTTCGTTAATACATAGATATGATCTCCATCCTTGTTAAAATGGACTTCTCGAAAACTCGCTTCTCCTTTATGCTCTGTTATCCAATCAACAGACCCTGTTGCCAGGTCGAGTATGCCTAAATCATTATCCAGGGGAGAATTTGTCTTTTGGACTAATAATGATTTCCCATCAGGAGACCATTCCACTGCTGTAAAAAGGCCATCTCCGGTTAACAAAGGATGATATTCCAGTGTTACTAAACTTTGAATATAAATATCAAAAAATGCTAGATTCCGGCGATTGCTTGACCAGACAATCCATTTTCCATCCGGGGAGCTGCCACCATATCGATGAACATGATTGGGTGACTTTGTCAGTTCAATCAGTTTCCCATCCTCCTTGAGTAAGAACAACTGCTGATTTTCATTTCCGCCCACATCCATCCCAATAATCCGGTCAGAAGTACTCTTAACAAGTCCAACAAAGGTAATTCTTTCTTTTGTAAAAGAAATTTGAGCAGGCCATTCTTCCCCACGATTGAGCTCCCAAACCTGTGGAGTGCCCGTATAATCAGCAATAAAGCTAAGCTTTTGACCATCAGGGGTATAGACAGGATTCTTGGCATAGCGAACGTGCAAATAAGGGTCTATACTCTCTTTAAACAAGAACACCCCTCCCGTTCATTTAAGGGATTTTAAAATCGCTTTACTGTGTTTAAATATGTGCTGAAAAGGCCCATTTTCATGCCATCGAATCCATTATATTTAGACCCTCTTCAAGTTATTCTTTATGGACGGGTTTTTATTTTGCCTACTAATAATAAATAAAATAGACTAATTATGAAAATAACAAATTAGCAGAAAAAATAACTGTCGTTACTGTTATCATGCTGAATATGGTAGACAACAAAACGGTTTGTGCTGCATATTCAGGATGGTTTCCATATTCCAGTGCAAACAACGAACTATTTCTTGAAGTTGGAAAAGAGCTCGCAATAAACAATGACTGTGCTGTAATACCGTCCAGCTTCAATGTTAAAATGATGATCAACGCCATACACGGTGAAAAAATGAGACGTCCGATTAGGCTTAGAACTAAAGGCAGCGAGAAGCTGCTTATTTTCAGGAAAGCGCTTTGTGCACCAAGTGTAACAAGTGCTATCGCGATAAATGCGTTTGAAGTATTTTTAATAGGAGTCCAGATGAATTCTGGAATTCTTATAGATACTGCATTGAGAAAGACTCCAATCAAAAATGCATAGAAGACAGGATTTTTCAAAAATGCTTTTACCGCTTGGAATTTTGCCTTATCAACAGAAACAGAATTAAATAATCCATATGTATAAGTTAAGAGATTTTGAAAAATCATGACCACAACTTGGATTGATAGACCAAGAGGATTCTGCTGAAAAACAACCTGGCTGACAGGTAATCCATAATTACCCGAATTAACTAGTACAACACTGTTTTTAAAGGTCGATGAAAGACTACTCTCAAATTTCGCCATTTTAGATATACCTGTACTGAAAATCATTAAACAAAGACTTTGTAAGACTAGGAAACTAAGAATTTGCAGAAGTGTATCCCCTCTAATTTTACTCTGATAGACATTGGTAAAACTCACAGCAGGCATAAGGAAATAAGAATTTAATTTCGATAAGGTATGCATATCGAATTTAAATTTTCTATGAAGAAATGCTCCAGCTCCAATAAGGGCAAATATGGGTAAAATAACATACAAAGTGATGTGAAATAAAATGCTCATAAAATAATCCTCTCCATTTAAAGAATGGTATCTGTATGTTAACTATTAAGATTCAAATATTTGTATAAAAATGGAATAACCATTGTTATATTCAATTGTTAATGCTAGATCATACGGTCCACAGCTTTCATCGCAAATCTGCTTGATATCGCTCATTGGTAAGCAAAAATATTTTCCGGTTTTAGGTTCGCTCACTGTTATTCTCCCGGATTGAATATGAACTTTTGAGCTTTTAATGTAGCTCATAAAACTAAATCCAACTGTCCCCGTGACCTCATCCATCAAGATTGCCTCGATATCTTTCCCTTCTTGCTCCGTTATAAATGTAATAAGATTTTTTGAATTGCCCTCCAATTCCTCTCACCTCTCATCCATTTCATTTTAAAAACAATATCCAAATAGGTGAAATACAAATAAATTATCGACCATCATTCAAAAAAGGAATGACAACATTCACCAATTGATACCAAGTAAAAAAGCCTGAGCATATGCCCACGCTTTTTAAATAGAAGATTTAAAATCCAATTTTTTCACAAATTCTACAAACTCTTTAATTACTTTGGTCTCAAGAGATTTTTGATGATAGAACATCCATGTCCTTCTTACAATAGGATTCCCTTTTTTATCTTTTAAAATGATTCGGTTAAGGTGTTGATGCTCCTGAATAAGAACACTAGGAAGGATCCCATATCCCAATCCGTTCAAAACCATTTCTTTGCATGTATCGGCTTTATCCACTTCCATGCCTATAAAAGGCGGCTGTGAAAATTCACCGCTCCACCAATTATCAATCATCGTCTTTAATAAAGCATCTGTTTCATATTCAATTCTCGGTAATGAAGGCAAGTCATGAAGTTCAATTTTTTCTAATGAAGTCACACAAAGATTTTCTTCAAAGAGTAGTAGTTTTGAATCTGGCCACTGATAGTCCCCGCGGACCATCCCGATGTGGACATCCCCACTGTAAACAAGATTAAATACATCCCTGCTCCATCCTGTTGTCACTTTATAATTTACCTTTGGGAACTGCTCACGAAAAAGCTTTAAAAGTTGTGGCAGCTTGTGCCTAGTTATGTAATTAGAAACCCCTAATCGTAAGGTTCCGCTAACCTCTTCATCCATATTTAAAACTCTATCTTTAATCTGTTGAAAACGACCCAACATTTCATCCGCACATTGAGCTAAATATTCTCCTTGGGGTGTAAAGTGAACACCTTTCGTTCCCCGTTTGACAATTTCTACTTGGTACTCTTTTTCTATTTGTTGGATTTTCTTTGTTAATGATGGTTGGGATATATATAAACTTTCAGCCGTTTTCGTGATATTCTTCTTCTCGTAAAGCGCCTTTAAGATTACCCAGTACTGTTCATCCATTATCTCCATTACCTCATATTTCCATAATCATTAAATCACTATTAATATTACCATATTAAAAATAAGGAAAATAAGATATTTTATTATTTGTATACTAAAAGGACCCATCTTAATGATGAGTCCAAAATCGTTTTATTTAAAAATCAAAATTGTCTGGGTCTGGACCGACACGGTGATTCTGGTTCAAGCCATCAATTCGTTTCATGTCTTCTTCTGTTAACATAAAATCAAATACTTCCGCGTTTTCAACAATGCGATGTTCTTTTGTGGATTTTGGAATTGTTACAACGCCGTTTTGTAAGTCCCAGCGTAAAATCACTTGAGCAACCGATTTGTTATACTTATCCGCGATTTCTTGCAGCACTTGATTATCTAGTAACTGGCCTTGCATGAGCGGTGACCAAGCCTCCATTTGAATGCCGTGTTCCATGCAAAACGTTTGAAGCCCTTTTTGAGTCAAACGCGGATGGTACTCTACTTGGTTCACCATTGGAACAATTTCCGCATCTTTCATTAAATCCTCAAGATGATGAATCTGAAAATTACTTACTCCAATTGCTTTGACTCTACCTTCTTTATAAAGAGTCTCTAAAGCTCTCCAAGACTCTTTGTATTTACCTTCTACAGGCCAGTGAATGAGGAATAAATCCAGGTATTCCAACTCGAGTTTGTTTAAGCTTTTTTCGTAGGCTGCGATAGACGAGTCGTACCCTAAATCAGCATTCCAAACCTTCGAGGTTACAAATAATTCTTCTCTGGAAATGCCTGCCTCCTTCATTCCTTCTCTTATACCTTGTCCGACTCCTTCTTCATTTCCGTAAATGGCTGCTGTATCAATGCTGCGATACCCATGTTTAATCGCTGTTTTTACTGCCTCAACCAGTTCCGGACCTTCTTCCACTTTAAACACTCCGATGCCAAACCAAGGCATTTGTACTCCGTTATTTAATGTTGTTGTATCTTTTAAATTTTTTACTGTCATAAAAATAACCCCCTAATTGTATTGAAAAATATGTTCGTGATTCCTGTCAGCCGATTTTTCATCTTTTCGCTCCAGCGCTCGGCTCCAGCCTGTTAAAAACACCGCTCCTGCCACCATCAATGCCCCTATCCAAGGCGTATGAATGAGCCCGATTGAATCCGTTATAACTCCCCCTAAGTAGGAACCGATGGCGATTCCAGCGTTAAATGCTGCAATGTTGATGGCAGAAGCAACATCTACTGCACTCGGTACAAAACGTTCAGCCAACATTACGACATAAACCTGCAATCCAGGCACATTCATAAAAGCTAATAGCCCCATAAAAATGATGGTTATGAGGGCTGCGGCCTTAAATGGAGCAGTAAACGTTAAGACGAAAAGTACGATGGTTTGTAGTATAAACATATAGAATAATGCGGCAATCGGCTTTCGGTTTGCGGCCTTCCCGCCAATCACATTTCCGATTGCAATTGCAACGCCGTATACCAGCAAAATGACAGCAACTGTTCCTTCTTTAAAGCCTGTTATTTCCTGAAGCAGTGGTGATAAATACGTAAAGACAACGAACGTCCCACCATATCCCAAGGCTGTAATCGCAAATAAAAGTAATAATCGGCCATTCGACAGTAGTTTGAACTGGTCGCGTAATGCTGTACGAACACCTTTACGCAATTGAGATGGAACAAGGATGCTAGTAGCAATGAACGCAATGATTCCAACTACGACTATTGCGATAAAGGATGTTCTCCACCCAAATTCTTGGCCGATGAACGTACCAAACGGAACGCCTGTAATAGTGGCTACCGTAAGCCCTGTAAACATGATGGCAATCGCACTTGCCCGGCGGTTTTCCGGTACCAAATCAGCAGCAATAGTAGATCCAATCGACATGAACACCCCATGTGAAAATGCAGAAATAACACGGGCACCTAGTAAAACACCGATACTATCAGCACTGGCTGCAATGCTGTTGCCAATTATAAAAACAATCATAATCCAAAGTAATAAAGACTTACGTGACATACTAGATGTAAGAGACGTTAGGATAGGCGCCCCAAAGGTTACCCCTAATGCATACAGTGAAACCGTTAATCCAGCTGTCGTGACTGAAATTTGTAAATCTTTCGCTATAAGTGGCAATAAACCTACACTGATAAATTCTGTTGTTCCAATTGCAAATGCGCTCACTGCCAATGCCAAGAGCGCCAATGTACTCTTTTTCTTATCAAAGGACATAAAATGGTTCCCCTCCTGAGCAAAGTATTGTAGTATGATTCAATCTGCTAGCAGATAAATATTGAATATGTTGAAGTTTGACCGGCACATGTTATTATGAAACATATCAATCTAATAGAAAAGTACGTACTTTAAAGTGCTATAGGCACCAAATAGTGCGATAGGTACTTTTTAGTACCTATGGATCTGGAGGTATCATGAATAATAAGAAATATAATATTGCCGTTGAAGCCACATTGGAAGTTATAGGAGGAAAATGGAAGTGTGTCATCCTTTGCCATCTTACACACGGCAAAAAACGCACAAGCGAATTGAAACGGCTGATGCCAAACATTACACAAAAAATGTTGACCCAGCAATTACGTGAACTGGAGGATGACGGTGTCATAAACCGCATTGTGCATAATCAAATTCCACCAAAAGTAGAATATGAACTTAGTGAATATGGATTGAGTTTGAAAGGGATACTTGATTCTTTATGTTCTTGGGGAGAAAAGCATATTACAAAGGTTTATGGGGACAAATTCGCTGTTTTGGAGGAAAGTGTACTTAATGATCACCTGAAGTAATATCTATGTATTTTTTAATGAAAACGAAGGCTTGCAATACAAGCCTTCGTTTTGTTTAGTAATCCTTCGTTTATTGTTAAGGGATTTCTTGAAGCCCACTACCAAAAATAGTCTACCTAAATCTTGAAATTCATTCTCACTTCATAATTAGATAGATCCGGTGTTACGTACGACCCATCTAAGCTACCGGATTTCTCATGTTGACTTAAGTAACTACTTATACATTTCATTGTCTAAAATAATCACATTTTCGTTGAATGGGGTTTTTCCAACTTGTTTGGTGTTTTCAACCAACCGATAAATATTATCACAGCATTGCTTGGCACCTCTCACTAGTAACGGTACGCCAATAAAGTCTATCTTCAAGCCTCTCGAAAAAAATCCTCCAAATGACATCGAAAGTGGAACGGTAGGTGAGGTATTGGAAAAAACGATTTTTTCTTCAAACTGAAATTTCTCTTGAAGTAGTAAAATTATCTCCTTCATCGCTGGTACAACGAGTTTGTTTCTTTTCCGGCCAATCGAATAAACTTTGTTCCCATCCTCATCCGTACCATGAAAAATGAGTTTTCCAAAATCCTTTTTTGTAAGTTTGTTAAAATACTTCACATTTAATATTTCTTCGGTAGTTAGTTTTCTTTCCGATTGAGGTAATTGTTTTAAATGATAGGCGGCAGCCAACGAAGTTGTATGTGTACCGCCATAGTCGTTATAAATATAGATCATTGGGGATTCTCCCTAACATATTTTATCTATATTTAATATGGCTATTTGTTCCATTTTTTAACCAAATTTTTAATTTAAAAATTTGGATCCACATTCAATAATATTTTCCCGTTATTCAGCCTATTTTCCATTAAGTTATGAGCATCTGCAGCCTCTTCCAGACTGTATTCATGTCCCACCTTTATTTTTAGCTGGTTATTCACGATAAGCGGAAACACCTCTTCAGCCGTTTCTTTTAATAAATGCGGCCTTAATTTTCTTGTGGTCCCTAGACTAAACCCTAATACATTTCTGCAGCTAGCATGTAAATCAACCGTTTTAATGGTTCCTACATGTCCGCTGGAATTACCGTAGTGGACCAGCCTGCCATATGGTGCTAAACAAATGAAGCTATTTTCCGTGACGGCGCCGGAAAGGGAGTCGAGGACAATGTCCACACCCTGCCCATTGGTAATCTCATTTACGATGGGCGCGAAATCTTCCTCCTCATAGCAAATAACGAAGTCCGCTCCACTTTCTTCAGCCACCTTCATTTTATCCCTGCTGCCAACCGTCCCGATGACCGTCTTTGCTCCCAAAATCTTGGCAACTTGAATGGCGGTGGTCCCTACCCCGCCAGCCGCAGAATGAACTAATACTGTTTCTCCCTTTTCCATGGCGGCAATATTTTTCAATAAACGGTACGACAAAAAAGACACAATCGGACAAGCGGCTGCTGTCCTGAAATCGAATTCATCTGGAATAGGAAACACTAATTGATCCGATGCCGCCACATATTCCGCATACGAACCATTTTTCGGGAAGGCGATGACTCTTTGTCCTTCTACGAGCCCCGATACCTTGCTTCCTATTTTTTCAATAAATCCTGTGGCATCTAAACCAGGGATAAACGGTAGTGTTGCTCCTTTTTGCCCGTATCTTGATTTAATATCGGCAAAATTCACACTCGTTTTCACAACTCTAATTAGTACTTCGTTTTCAGCGATAACTGGCATTTCAACATCTTTGTATTTTAGGTTTTCTGTACCGCCAAAGCCGGTGACGACAATTGCTTTCATTACGGTTTCCCCTCTCTGTTCCCTTTTACATTTACTGTATTTCCTGCCAATTAGTGTTGTCAACAAGAAAACGAACGCCCACTGCCTACAATTTGGCAGTGGGTTCCTTGTAAACTATTTATGCGATTCTAGCTTTTTAGCCTCTATTTGGATGGTCCCGTCATTTAAAAGCTGTTCTATTTGTTCTTTGTTGTAACCAAGCTTGTTTAATATCTCCTCTGTATTCCCGCCCAGTTTAGGTGGAGCCTTTTGAATGGACACAGGTGAACTGCTAAGCTCAAAAGGAAGTCTTGGCAGTTTGAAGTCTTTAATAGTTGAGTGTTCAACATCAGTCCACATCTGGATCGCTTCTGTCTGCTGATCCTGGACTACTTCTGATATTTTCTTCACCTTTGAGCTTGGGACTCCTGCATCTACTAATAGCTGTACCCACTCATCCGCCGTTTTAGCTTGGAGAATGTTTTCAATCGCCACTCTTAAATTTTCTCGATGCTCTACTCGCTCAGGGTTATTTTTGTAACGCGGGTCCTCAACCCATTCTTCCTTTCCGAGCACCTTGCATAAACGTTTGAATAAGGAATTATTGGAGATTCCGATCATCACAGGTGCGTCACTTGCGTGGAAGGCTCCATACGGTGCAAAGGCTGTGTGTCCGGCACCGTTTTTCTTAGGCTCATTTCCCGTCGCAAGCCATGACAGCATATGATAGCCGACCCAGAATACCCCAGTTTCATAAAGGGAAGTAGTGACTAATTGGCCTTCCCCTGTCTTTTGTTTATGAAAAAGTGCCGAAATGACCCCGATGGCTCCCCACATCGCACTCCCTTGATCGAGGACCGAAACTGGAACACGTGCAATTTCCGCTCCTTCTGCGCCGTTAATGCCAATAATCCCGGAATCTGCTTGGGCAATCGCATCATAACCCGGCCGGTCACAAAGTGGACCATCTTGACCGTAGGCTGATAAAGAACAATATACCAACGAAGGATTCAATTCTTTTAGTCTCTCATAACCAAGGCCCATTTTTTCCGCTTTTTGAAAGCGGAAGTTTTCAACAAAAACGTCTGCCGTCTTGACAAGGTCATAGACGATTTCTCGGCCGCTTTCCTTTTTTAAATCAATGACGACCGATTGTTTATTACGGTTGATGTGAAGGAAATAAACGCCTTCTCCTTCCCAAAATGGTCCCATTCCTCTCGAATCGTCACCAATATCAGGCCGTTCAATTTTAATAATTTCTGCCCCTAAATCCGCAAGAATCATCGTTAAACTTGGCCCTGAAACATTTGTTGTTACATCCACTACTCGAATGCCGCTTAATGGTCCTGGCATCTTGGCTCCCCCTTTTCAAAGAGAGGACCCTTTTTTTAAAAAAGGTCCTCCTGATGTTGTCTTAAAATGAACGTGGTAATCCAAGGACATGCTGTCCAACATAACTTACAACCAGGTTGTTGGTTATCGGTGCTACAATAAACAGACGGGCTTCCCTAAATTTTCGTTCGATATGATATTCTTTTGCAAAACCATAGCCGCCAAATGTGTCCATTGCGGCATTCGCTGCGCGCCATGTAGCTTCGGATGCAAGATATTTTGACATGTTCGCCTCAGCCCCGCAATCCATTCCAGCATCAAACATTTCTGCAGCCTTATCTCTCATCAATTTAGCAGCTTGGATATCCATATAGCCTTTAGAAATTGGGAATTGAACCCCTTGGTTTTTCCCAATTGGACGGCCAAATACTTCGCGCTCATTGGCATATTGGACGGCTTTATCAACAAAGTACATGCCATCACCAATTGATTCAGATGCAATGAGAATTCTCTCTGCATTCATTCCGCCTAACACATAGCGGAAGCCTTTTCCTTCTTCCCCAATTCGATTCTCAACCGGGATTTCCGCTCCTTCAAAAAATACTTCTGTCGTTGCGTGATTGATCATCGTATCAATCGGGCGGATATCGATTTTATCCGCTTGTTCCTTCATGTCTAAAATAAACAGGCTCAACCCGTCTGTCTTTTTCGCTACTTGGTCTTTTGGTGTCGTTCTAGCCAATAACAACATTAAGTCGGAATGTGCCGCTCTTGATGTCCAGATTTTTTGACCATGAACCACGTATTTGTCTCCGACTCTTTCAGCAAAGGTTTGGATGCTGGTTGTATCGCTTCCAGCGGTAGGTTCGGTGATGCCGAATGCTTGCAGTCGAAGTTCGCCGCTTGCGATTTTAGGAAGATATCTTCGTTTCTGGTCCTCATTCCCATGGCGAAGAAGAGCGCCCATGGTATACATTTGGGCGTGGCAGGCACCGGAGTTGCCTCCTGAGCGATTGATCTCTTCTAAAATGATGCAAGCTTCCGTCATTCCTAGTCCAGCACCGCCGTATTCTTCAGGAATTAATACAGATAACCATCCCTCTTCAGTTAGCGCTTGGACAAAGGCGGTAGGATAGGCATCTTTTTCATCAGTTTCCCGCCAGTAATCTTCTGGAAAGCGCTCACATAAAGCTCGAACGCTTTTCCGAATCATTTCATGTTCTGTATTTTCTACTATTTTTGTATTTGACATTTTTATATACCTCCGCGATCATTTTTTAATGGTTTGCATAGTACTGTTTTGTATACCCGCAAGTTGGACTGGGTTATCCGCAAGTAAAGACCTGTTACCCGCAAGTTAGACTCGGTTTTCCGCAAGTAAAAACCTTATCCGCAAGTTGGACTCGATTATCCGCAAGTAAGGGCCTCTTATCCGCAAATTAAACTCGGTTTTCCGCAAGTTTCACCCACTTATCCGCAAATAACCCTTATCAATCCACCCGTTAACGCCCTTTCCACTCCGGAGCCCGCTTTTCATTAAAGGCATAAATGCCTTCCAACCGGTCTTCTGAGTTCGCACATCTATAGTAAGCTTCTAATTCTAAGACAATACCCGTGGCCAAATCTGTTTCAGTCCCTTTATTAACCGCCTTCTTCAATGCTTTTAGGGAAAGCGGTGCGTTTATTGCAATGGTTTCAGCTAATTTAATAGTTTCCGCCAATAGGGATTCACTCTCAAAGACATGATTAATTAGTCCCCACTGCTTACCTTCTTCTGCTGTAATCCGTTTTCCGGTATACAACATTTCCTTCGCTAACCCAATTGGTAGAATGCGAGGAAGCAATTGAGAGCCGCCGATGCCAGGAATTAATCCCAGTTTCGCCTCCGGCAGTCCGAGTCCAACACCCTCAGCAGCGGTTCGAAGGTCACAGCTTAGCGACATTTCAAGGCCGCCTCCTAGTGCATAACCATTAATGGCAACAATCACCGGATACGGGAATTCGCGAATACACTCGGTTACTTTTTCAAAATAGTCATGCTGTTTCTTCCAGTCCTTCTGGGACATGCCATTCCGCTCTTTTAGGTCGGCCCCCACACAAAAGCTCTTAGTACCTGAACCAGTAAGCACCAAAACGCGGACCGATTCATCGTATTTAAGTTCCTCAAAAGCTTCGATTAATTCCAACGCCATTTTTGTATTCATCGCGTTCATGGATTCCGGACGGTTCAGGGTTAAAACGGCGATTCCTTGATGGCTCTCGGCCCGCTCTAATTTGATAGTTTCATAGGTTTTAACTAGCATATATGCTCATCCCCTTAACATAAAGAACTTGTAGATTTATTTGGTACAGGATACAAGCGGGAGCTTTTCCCTGCTTTTGCGACTTGTCCTGGCAAGTCATGTTCCAGTAATTCCCCCAGCCGATGGGAAGCTTCGATTAAACCATCAAGATTGATAGAAGTGCGGACGCCCATTTCTTCCAACATGTGGACCACATCCTCGGTGCAAACATTCCCTGTTGCACCAGGAGCAAATGGACAGCCGCCAATCCCGCCTAAGGATGCGTCGAAAACGGTGATTCCTGCCTCTAAACCGGCAAGGATATTAGAAAGACCCATACCCCTTGTATTATGGAAGTGGCAGCCAAATTCAACATTGTTCCATTCATTCACGACTTCCTTCGTCAATTGATAGACCTGCTTCGGATTGGCCATTCCTGTTGTATCTGCTAGTGTAATTCTTTTGATGTTATGTAAGAGAAGTTGTTCAATCAGATTCATGATGCGTTGTCGCGGAACTGGACCTTCAAAGGGACAGCCAAATGAGGTAGCAACTGTAACGTTAAGGTTGATCTCGTTATCTGATGCAAATTGCGATAAATACTTGAAGTTTTCCAATGACTGTTCGGTGGTCTGCCGAACATTCTGTTCGTTATGGGTATTACTTGCTGAAAAAACATAATTAACAGACTTTACGCCTGTTTGTTTAGCCAGCTCGAGCCCCTTCAAATTAGGTACAAGAGCGACCAGACTGAGCTCAGGGTATGACTTTAGATGCTCATAAAATGCTGCCGTATTGGCCATTTGCGGGACGAGTTTTGGATGGACGAATGAACCAAATTCAATTTGGGATACATTCGCCTTCTGCAATAAAGAAAAAATCTCAACCTTCTCATCCACCGTTAATACTTTTGACTCTAACTGAAGCCCATCCCGTAAGCCAACTTCGTAAATCGTGACTTGATCAGCTACTTTCATCGTATTCGGTTCCTCCATTATAGGAAAATGATGTTTTTCTATATAAATAGGATACTGTATCCAAAATACAATTTCAACAGTTTTTCGAATATTCATAAATTTATTTCTCTTTTCTCAAAAAAAGGTTGCCGACATTAAATGTCAGCACCCTTTACTTGGATTTGCTCAAAAAATTGCTGTTTCCCTATTTTATACCAGTCATTTCCCTCACTATCAATGATGACCACGACAGGAAAGTTTTTGATGGTTAATTTATAAATCGCTTCTGGGCCCAGGTCTTCGTAAGCGACCACTTCAACAGATTGAATGGTTTTGGCAATCAGTGCTCCCGAACCGCCGATGGCAGCAAAATAAACGGCTTTATTTTTCTTCATCGATTCAATCACTTCTTCACTGCGGTAGCCTTTTCCAATCATTCCTTTTAAACCGAGATCCAATAAGACGGGAGTATATTTGTCCATCCGGCCGCTGGTGGTCGGACCGGCTGAACCTATCACAGCTCCTGGCTTGGCAGGAGTCGGACCGACATAATAAATCGTTTGTCCGGCAACATCAAAAGGTAATTCTTCCCCCTTTTGCAGCGCTTCGAACATTCGTTTATGGGCAGCATCCCTGGCTGTATAAATGGTTCCGCTTAAAAATACTCGATCGCCCGCTTTTAATTTCAGTAATTCTTGTTCGGATATTGGATTGGTGATGTGAATAGCTGACACTGATACTCCCCCCTAAATTCTGACCTCTTTATGCCTGCTGGCATGGCAGTTCAAATTCACAGCGACGGGCAGCGCGGCAATATGACAAGGTTCAATTTCAATTTTCACATCAAGGGCCGTTGCATTCCCGCCCATTCCTTGCGGCCCAATACCTAGCTCATTGATTTTTCCCATCAATTCCTTCTCCAGCTCCGCGATTTCCGGCCGTTCACTGCGATGACCAATTGGCCTAAATAACGACTTCTTCGCTAAATAAGCACAGCGCTCGAAATTCCCGCCGATTCCCACTCCGACAACTAACGGCGGACAGGCATTCGGCCCTGCTTGGGCAACGATACTTAAAATATAGTCCTTAATCCCGTCTAAGCCATCTGCAGGCTTCAACATTTTTAAGGCACTCATATTTTCACTGCCGCCGCCTTTTGCTGACATATGAATGACGAGGTCCTCACCCGGTACCAATTCAATATGAATGATCGACGGGGTATTATAGCCTTTACTCTTCTCCCTAGTGATCGGATGGTCAACAATTGAGTGTCTTAAATAGCCCTCTTCGTAGCCTTTCTTAACCCCTTCATTAATTGCATCGTAGAGAGTGCCTCCGCTAATGTGGCAATCTTGACCGACTTCGACAATGAAAACGGAAACGCCTGTATCCTGACACATTGGCACACGCTCGGACCTAGCGATATCAGCATTCAGCAGCAATTGCTCTAAAATGTCTTTCCCCGTTTCGGAGGTTTCTTTTTTCAAAGCAGCTTGAAAGGCTTGAATCACATCCTGGCCCAGCTCAAAATTGGCCTCTTGGCACATGTTGGCCACCTGATTGACAATCTCTTCATAAAAAATCGTTCGCACAGCCATCTTCCCCTTTTTGTTAAAAAAGTTATGTCCTTTCACTCACGGTTTCTCTCCTGAATTCAATGGTTTTCCCTTTAATAACAAGGTTTCCTTCCCATTGTTTCTGTTCCTCTTTTACATCCTGAAGGATATGGGCCCCTCTGCTTTCTTTCCTCATCGCACCGGCAAACGCGGCTGCCCATGCTGCCCGGACTTTATCTTGGAGCTGAAGTGCCGTGACACCTTTTTCCTCATTTAATTCCTCCGCCAGCCGGTCTAGTTCTTTTTCCGCCTGCTGTAAGGAATTAGTGGTTCTTTCGATTCCAACAAGGTTCCACATGATCTCTTTCAGTTGCTGTGTTACCTCCAACTCTTTTCCATTAGGTAAAGTGTTTTCCCCAAAAGTAGGAATTTCGACCGCTTTTGGAACAGTCACACCTTCTTGAGCCGCCATCTTCCCTGTCCGATGCCCAAACACAAGTGCTTCTGTCAGAGAACCTCCTCCAAGCCGATTCGCCCCGTGGAGTCCGCCGGTTGTTTCCCCACAGGCATATAATCCTTGTAAACTCGTTCTGCCCCATTCATCCACTTTAATCCCGCCCATGCAATAATGCTGAACAGGGTACATTTTCCACTCCCCTTGATGTCCTTTTTTAACAAGCCGGTATACATATGGACTGTCCTTCGCTAAATCCTCATCAGAAACATTAGAAAGGTCAAGGTACACATCGTTTTGCTTGAACATTTCGTAGCTTAGAATATCTCGTGTTTCCAGCTCTTTTCTTGGAAAATCCGCCATAAAGCGTTTCGAAGCGTTATTTAAAAGGACGGCCCCTTTTCCAAAAATCCTAGTCATGACATCTACGTTCGCAGGATGCTTCAGCCGATACGGATAAAACTGAACAAATTCCATCCCGACCAGCTCGGCACCATGCCTCCACGCCATACCAATCCCCTCTCCTGATACATCCTTTGGATTATCAGTAGACGCATAAAGCCCTCCGAATCCACCTGTTGCCAGTATCGTAGATGGCGCGTAAAAAGCATGTAATTCCGCTGCCTTTTCGACGACCACACCGACCACAGCCTGGTCCACCTTGATTAAATCAATCAAGGTGGAGTGCTCGAATAATTCTACGCCGATTTCCAGCGCGTATTGTCTCAATACTTTTGTTGTGTTTTTCCCGAGTCCGTTTGCGGCATAAACCCTGCGGGGGAACGAGTGTCCGGGCGTACTGATTTTCAGCTCTCGTTCCAAGGGGATGCCGAATTTACTCTCCAGCTCGTTGACCCTGAAGGTACACTCCTCAGCTAGAATTCTAGCTAGCATTGGATTTGATAGATTTCGGCCGCCACGGATAATATCTTCGAAAAAGGTTTCAGGCGAATCCCCTGTTGAAAAAATGGCTGATTGGACGCCATCAGAAATAACGGATGAACCGCCAAATCCCGCTTTCCCTTTGGTGATTATGGCAACACGTGCCCCTTCTTCCCTAACCGCTATCGCTGCTGCAAGCGCGGCCTGGCCCCCGCCAATCACGATGACATCAACATTCATGGGCATTTTTCAAACCACTCCCAATAATTTAGTTCGATATGAAATAGCGATATCCTCCATTACTGTTGTAAACGGCTGATTTCTTGTTTCCTCAGCCATTCTCTCGTACTGATTGAATCTAATTTGAAAATCGCTTCGACCTCTGCTTCAGGATGTTCTAACTTTTCAGCAGTCATCATGATAAACTTCTGGATTAGTTCCTCTTTTGTGGCCATTTTTTCAGGGTCACCCTTTGGATAATCGGTTGCTTGTTCAAAAATTTTCCCATTTGAAAGAGCAATTTCGACTTTCGCTCCCCATTTTTCTGGATAGGCTTCCTCATAATAGGAATCGACGACTACGTCTACTTTTTCCATAAGATTTAAAATCTCGGAATCTTGTAAGCTTTCAGTCGTGAAATCCCGTAACGAAGCGGAGCCCTTTACTGCAGCCAGGGCAGCGCAAAACTGACTGCTGAATTTACAGGCGTAGATACTGTCAGGGTTTGGTTTGTCGGTAATATTCAGGACGGTTTGATAAGTCTTAATTGTGATTCTATCAATCTGTTGATACGCAATGGAATGATCATTCATGATGTCGAGGATACAATCGATGGCTGGATGGGTATGGCGACATGATGCATGGATCTTAAAGCTGTTCTCGATGATCTTCCATTCATGTCCGAGATTCTTCGTGATTTTCGATGGGTCTGCCGATTCAGCCATCGCTTCAAAGAACCCTCTTTTTCCCTCTAAAATTTTTGTTGCTCCCGTGAAGTTCTTTTTGGCAAGCAGGGCGGCGAGTGTCCCGTTGTAGGCTGCTTTAGCGGTGTGCAATTGTTTTGTGTTGGCCCCGTCTTCGATAAATTCCCACAGTCCTGCCGCTTGGCTGCCGGCATTTCCGAGGGCATGCATCGTTTGCTCCACATTTAAGTTTACTAGCTTCGCTACCGCAGCGGCAGAGCCAAATGTGCCGCATGTGGCGGTATTATGCCAAAAATAATAGTGCGATGGCGATACAGCCTCGCCAATTCGGTAACACACTTCATAGCCAACGGCCACTGCCGTAATCAATTCTTTGCCGCTAAGGTCATAGGCTTCTGCTGCGGCAACGGCGGCCGGAATGACCACGGTACCGGCATGAATAATCGAAGATTTATGAATATCGTCGAGCTCCACAATATGGCTGGAGGCAGCATTGACCAACACTGCATTGCCTAGTGAGGATTTTCCTCCCGTGACGAGACTTGCTTGTTCATGACCGCCCCATTCTTCGACAAGTTCCTTCACCGCTTGGATTGGCGGCATGTCTTTTCCAGCGATGGCAGAGCCATACCAATCAAGGATACAGATTTTCGTAAACTCCACGACATGTTCAGGTAAATCTTCAAAACTCGTTTGGCACACATATTCAGCTAATCTTTTTGATAATGTCATTTTACTTCCCTCACATTCTTATTTTGGATATTGGATACAATTTTATCAAAAAAGAGAGAACTATTTTTTTCCCTCTTCTTTTAATCTCTTTACTAACATATTGCCGGTTCGCGAAATATGGTTGGAAACGAGATTCGCTGCCGTTTCCTTATCTCTGTTTAACACGGCATTTAAGATACTTCTGTGCTCCACATTCGATGTTTCTTTTTGGCCTTTTAAAATATGAGGAGTTTGCTGCGGCAGACCATTCCATAAGGTGCTAATAAAGGAATTGAGCCGCTCCCAGCTGCTCCGCTTCATTAATAGACGATGAAATTCAATATTGTAACGGATAAATTCATCCACATCTTCGCTCGCTTCCATTTGCTCTACCAAGGTCGTTAATTGCTGATGGTCTTCATCCGTTAAATGCTCCACACTTTGGTAGACAGCCATTTTTTCCAATTCCGTTCGGAGTGCATATATCTCTTCGATATCGCCTACTTCAATCGACTTTACCACTGCCCCTTTATGCGGCTCAAGCTTGATCAGTCCTTCGGCTTCGAGTTTTTGCAGCGCTTCCCGGATTGGCATCCGGCTGACACCCATCGCATCGGCAAGATCCGATTGTTTAAGGCGTTGGCCAGGTTTTAACTCTCCTTTTAAAATGGCTTCGCGAATAATATTACATACTTTTAAATGCAAGGTATCTCTGTTTTCTATCATAAGTCGATTTTTTTCAAGCATATTTAAATACCTCTTATTATCCTGTTTTTGAATAGGATACAGAATCCGTTTTCAATTGTCCATAGATTTGCAAATTTATTATAAATGTTTCTTAAAGTAGTCCAAGCCAGTTCCACCAAGTAACCGCAATCACAATCACAACGACACTCATTAGACCCGTTAACCACAATCCCGGCATGAGGAACTCCTTTTGCTGAATCCGGCCAGAACTATAGACAATGATATTTGGTGTAGCTTCCACCACCAGAATATAGCCATGTAAACAAGCTATGGAGGCTGTCAAACAAATTAGCACAGGGTCTGCCCCTGCTTTCGTTGATAATCCGATAAAAATCGGAACAAGGGTGACAACTGCCGTTGAAACATTTGCCACTGCTAAATGAAGAATATGGGTAATCACGAGAATCGTGATTACGGCGACCACCGGTGAATGGAGAAAGTAGAGAATCCATTCTGAACTTAAGCTGTCTCCAATCAGCTTGGCGGCTCCCGACTTATTGAAAGCGTAGCCTAGAGACAGTGTTACCCCCATCAACAGGACCGTATCAAAATTGATTTTTACTAAATTACCCCAACTGGTGAAGCCAATTCCCGGTAAGGCCATTAACACCACCCCAATCAGTGCTGGAACACTGGGGTGCAGCCCATGCAGGGGCTCGGTAAACCATAATGCCACGATAATGAATAGGATGGCTAAACACTTTTTCTCCTCAACATTTAACCTTCCTAATTCCTCCAGCTTATTTTCCAATTCCTGTTGTACATGCGGAAAGTGTTTCTCTTCTTCTGTTAAGGGGAAGCTTTTCAATAAAGTAATCCATAGTATTGGGATCATAATGAGCCAAATTGGGAAGGTATAGGTAAACCACTGAATATAGGTGATTTTAATCCCAACAAACTCTTTTAATAATTCAACCGTTAAAATATTCCCAATCGCAGCCGTCATCACCGCAGTCCCGCTGACTGTCCCGCCAAACGCCACGCCAAGAAGAATCATTTTTCTAAGATTCCCTTTTGCCTTTTCCCCGATGGTATCAAGTGACATTGTTGCAATCGGAAGCATCAACTGAGCCCGAACTGCAGCGGCTGGGATAAAAAAGGATTGGATTTGTGGAATCATTAGGATGCTTGCCAAGAGCCCCTTAGCTGTACCTCCCCATTTTGATAAGAAAATATAGGCAATTCTTTTGGTCAGTGTCGTATCATTGACCCCTTTTGCCAGCATCATCCCGCCAATGATCAGAAATACAGCAGGCGAAGCAAATCCACTATAGACGACATCTGTTGTGACTACTCCGAAAACGAGCATTATGATTAATAAAATAACCGCCGTTAAGCCAATCGGGATCGGCTCAAACGTCCAGTAAAACACACTTAGTACCAAACATGATAGCATCATTCGGGCTGATCCTGTATAGTTGGCGGGAAGGATGAAATAGACTCCCGCCATCAACGCGATTCCAAGCAGCAATAGGATGATTTTTTTTACTTCTAGAGAAGACCTTTGCTTCGGCTTCGCTACAACATTTACTTTCACCCTTGTATTTGGGAAAGCCATAATTCTCTCCTTTTTATTTAGAAATACATAATCACCTTAGGAACCTGAACGCTGTTCCCTCGGTGATTTGTTTAGTATTGATTGGCGGTCTCTTTTGGCTGGCAGAGATGGAAGAACGAAGTCAAATCCTCAACCTCTTCAAAGCGGTCGATAAGGTCAATGAGTTCATTTTTTGCCACCGAACAGATGACTTCTCCTGTAACATCCAGGAATTTCTCTTTGATTTGTTCATCTGTCATTGGAGTATCTGCGCTTCCAATCGCATGTTCAACAAAAAGGGAGATTTCCCGGCCATTTGTT
The DNA here is from genome assembly GCF_042653105.1 of Neobacillus sp. GCM10023253. Lineage (NCBI taxonomy): Bacteria > Bacillati > Bacillota > Bacilli > Caryophanales > Bacillaceae > Neobacillus > Neobacillus sp. GCM10023253. Next base: position 212,451 of record NZ_JBHSHV010000015.1, on the reverse strand, counting down.
AACTTAACAGTTAAATGGACCTGATCTTCTTTTATCTTCTCATCGATAACAAGCGTTATTTTGTCACGAAGATTTTTTACAGAAGGGTCGTTGACATATTCATCTGTGAATTCATAGACGCCTGCCTTCAGGTTAAAGAACCCGGCTGCGACACAATGATAGACACTGAACTTTCCTTCCAGCCCTATCGTGATGGCCGTTTTGCCAGTCAGTTCTTTCACAAGTGGATGGGCCGTGATAACGATTGACTCCACTTCTTCTACTTGTAGTTTATGCTCCTTTTGGATCGTTATAATGGCATCAATGGCTGGATGGGTAACGATTCCGCTGGCAAAAGGCTTGTAGCTGTTTTTCTCTACTTCCCATTTTTCGCCCCATTGTTCCGTAATTAGCTCTGCTTTATTCTCTTCAGATAAGACATTCAGGAATCCACGCTCGGCTTCAAGAGGTTTTTTGGAGGCGGTAAAGCCTTGAGCGCCCACAAGTGCTGCTAATAACCCATTCATTGCCGCTTTTCCCGGGTGATAAGGCTTTGTCATAGTGCCAAACATTTCGCGTAACCCAGTTGGATCGGTTGCTGCAATTCCCAGAGCATAAATCGTTTTTTCAATATCTAAGCCCATCAGCTTACAAATCGCTGCAGCGGCCCCAATTCCGCCCACACTGCCGGTAATATGCCAGCCGCGCCAGTAATGAGATGGATAGACACTTAAGGCAAGTCTTGCTTCGACCTCGCAGCCAATGATAAACGCTTCAAGAACATCCTTCCCGGTTTTCTTTTGCTGCTCGGCATATGCGAGGATCGCTGGAAAAACAGGTGCTGACGGATGTAAAACAGTTTCTAGTAAGGTATCGTCAAAATCAAAGATATGCGAAGACATCCCATTTAATAGGCTCGCAAACAGGATATCGACTTTTTCATTTCTTCCCAGCACAGTTGCTTGCGGCTGACTGTCTGTTAGTTTTGATACGTTAAGCACCATATCCATCGATTCATGGTTGGCCGCGCCAATCGCCACTCCAAGCCAGTTTAATAGACTTCTTTTCGCTTCTCTGATCGCATTTTCATTAAAATCCTCGTAAGAAGTATTGGTAATATGTAAGGCTAGTTTTTCGGTTACCATTTGTGGTTCCTCCATCATTTTTCTCTTATAAAATTACTGACTCTAATAACGCTTTCGCTTTTTTATAAACCGGATAATCCACCAGCTTATTCCCGACCGCAATCGAGGCAATCCCTTGCTGCTCTGCGGCTTCAAAGGCATTGACAATTTCTAAAGCCGCTTCCATTTCCTTTTTGCTTGGGGAGAAAATTTCATGAATCGGCGGCAATTGCTTAGGGTGAATGGCAAGCTTTGCCTTGAACCCAAGCCGCCTCGCTCTCTGCGACTCATTAATTAACCCCGCCTCATTTGCTAGATCAGGGTATACCGAATCGATCGGACTGCCAATCCCCGCCGCTTTTGAAGCAGTTACCACCTGCGACCTGGCAAAGAGCAATTCGGTCCCCTCATCCGTTAGTTCGCAATCGACATCCAAGGAATAATCAATGGAACCAAATGCTAATCTTTTAACCAAATAATTGGCGGATGCAATATCATAGGCAAATTGAATCCCTCTTGCGGTTTCAATTAACGGGATAACCGCAAAGGAATGAAGATCTCTTTTCTGTCTTTCGAGACTAATTAGAGCTGTTTCGCATAACGTCTTCATACTAATGGCGCTTTCAGCCTTCGGTACCATGACCCCACTGGCCCCTGCTTCAATAGCTGCTTCTAAATCTTCCCGCCAAAAATGCGTGGTGATATCGTTGATTCTAATCAACACATCTTTCTCCGGCTGGTTGTTTAAGAGAAAATTTTTCGCACGTTCTCTTGCCTCTTGTTTTTCAGAGATCGCTACGGCATCCTCCAAATCAAAAATGACACAATCAGCTGCACTTACCAGCGCTTTTTCAAACATTTTGGTGGAGGTTGCAGGAACAAATAAATAGGATCGTATCAATTCCATGAACTCCTTCCTTTAGGATATTGGATACACAGAAAAAGAACAGCTTACCCTGTTATATGAGTAAGCAGATCCTTTTATCTTGGAAATCAGGCTATTTCGCCAAAACCAATGCTACCTGTGGGAAAATAATAACAATGGCGAGTGCTAGAACCATCAGAGCAAAGAATGGCAACACCCCTCTGACGACCTCTCCGACCTTTTCCCTCGTGATCCCACTGACGACGAATAGATTTAGCCCAACTGGCGGTGAAATCATCGCCAACTCCATATTTATGGTCATAATGATCGCAAAATGGATGACATTAATATCAAATAAAGCCAGTACCGGTAATAAAATTGGCAGTGTAATTAAAATGATAGCAACGGATTCAAGGAACATACCCATAATAAAGAACATAATGTTGACACCAATCATAAAGATCCATTTATTTGATGTACTTGTTTCAATCCATGTCGCAAATGCCTGTGGTACCTGTTCCGTTGTTAGGAACATACCGAAGATCATTGCCGATGCAATGACTAGAAAAATCATTGACGTAATGTTAATAGATTCCTTCAGAACTTCTCTAAACTTAGGGAATGACAGTTCTCTGTAGATAAAGACAGAAACGAATAATCCATAGAAACATGATACAAAGGCAGCCTCAGTTGGTGTAACAGCACCTGAATAGATTCCACCAAGAATAAGGACTGGCAGGAAAAAGCCCCAAGAAGCTTTTGCAGTCTTTCTCCATCTTTCCTCCATCGACTGTTTTGGCAATTTACCAAAGTTATGGACTCTTGCATGAATAATTGCAGAGATTAATAGAATTCCGCCTAACATTAATCCAGGGACGATTCCAGCGGAGAACAGTTTTCCAATTGATTCTTCAGCAACCGTTCCATAAATGATTAATGGAATCGAAGGTGGAATCAAAATTCCAAGTGTCCCTGATGCGGCTACAAGCCCCATTGCATATCTTTTACCATAACCTGCTTCTACCATTGCAGGAATCATAATACTTCCGACAGCTGCTGCTGTGGCCGGGCTTGAACCAGAAATGGCGGCAAAGATCATACAAGCAAGGATGGTGATGACAGCAAGTCCGCCCCGGATATGCCCAACCCATGATTTTAAAGCCTCAATTAAATAGTGTGAGATGCCGCCTTTAGACATAATAATTCCGGCGAATACAAAACCAGGAATGGCCATTAAGGTGGCTGAGTTTAAGGAGTTAAACATTTTCTGAATAACGGTGTAAAGGGTGAAATCGGCCATTGATAAAGCGATGACACTTGATAAGCCTAAACTAACAGCAATTGGTACGCGTAATAAGCACAGTACTGCAAAAAGTAAAAACAGCATTAAAACTGGATTCATGCTCCTACCCCTTTCTCACCTGATTTTCCATCACCATTTTGCATTGATTCATATAACTGTTCAATCTCGCCGATCAGCTCTCTATGATCGCCTTTCGCCGCTCTGTAAGCCTTTACAAAAAAGTAGAACCCGAGAAGACCCATTCCGATTGGGAGAACCAGATATGAAATCCATATTGGAATACCGACATCAATTGTTTTAATTCCTTGTTCTTTTGATAGAGTTATTAATTCAATGGAAGAATAGGCAAGGTAGAAGGAAAATCCACCGCCGATTAGATTACTAATCGTTGCAACTATTCTTTTTAGACCCTTCGGAAGCACGTCAAATAATAATTCTACTTGGATGTGCCTGTTATCCTTCAACGCCAGCCCAAAACCGATAAATATGGACCACGTAAGTAGAAATTCAAATATTTCCGTAATCCATGATTCTGGCGCATTGAGAACATACCTTGTAAAAACTCCGTACAAACTTACGACTACTCCTCCAATAAATAGCACTCCTGCCAAACCTTCTTCGATGTGATCAAGCCATTTAAAGAGTTTCTTCATAAAAATCAACTCCTTATATCGTAGATTGTATCCAATATACAATTGGACCTTAATTTAAAATATACAAGATTGTTTTCAAAAAATAAACAGAAAATTTTATTTATTTTCTATTTTTTGTGTATTCACAACATTTATTGTTTTTGTTATAGTGGAAATATCAGCATTTGTTGAGACAACTCGGGCGTAGATTGTATCCAAAATCCAATATAATGAGGAGGTTGAAGATGAAATTAGAAATAAGAAAAATTGTGACCATCTCGGAGGAGACCTTTATATAAGGTTTCAAAAAAGCAGAAAAGCCCGTTCGGGTAGCTGCTGCTTTAGCCGTCATTAAAAATCCTTATGCCGGCAAATATGTAGAAGATCTTCTTCCGCTCATCAAAGCCTGTTCTGAACAGCTCGGTGAACTATTGCCAAAGAAGGCAATGGAAGCTTTAGGTGTCACAGGAGATGAAGTTGAAGGTTATGGAAAAGGTGCACTGGTTGGACTTGATGGTGAAATTGAACACGGTTCTGCCATCATCCATACCCTAACGTTTGGAAATCCATTTCGTTCACTTTGTGGGAATGCCGAAACCCTCCTTCCTTCTGCCGAGAAAAGAGGTGCCGCTGGCAGCAGTCTAGACCTAGCGATTAAACACAAAATGGATGCAAAGATTCGCAGCCATCACATGACGTTTGAAACTAGGATCCCTGATGACCTCGGAACGATAAAATTGTCATTGCTGCTGTCGTTACCACGAGCGGACGTGCTCAACCGCGGATTGGCTCTTTACATAAAGGGCTTGAAGGAGTTTTTCCTTCATGATTCAGAAAATAGGTTTTATCGGGCTTGGTAAAATGGGCTTGCCTATGGCAAAAAACCTATTAAATAGGGGATTTACTGTTTACGGCAGTGATGTTAACGAAGCCGCTATCCATGAATTCCAGAGCTATGGCGGGAAACCGGATTATGTTACTGATTGGATTCACAACGTACAATGTATCATTCTTATGCTTCCTTCATCTAAGATCGTAAATCAAGTCATAGACCAAATTATTGACCATTACTCTTCAGATCAACACACTCACCAAGAACCATTAGTCATTATTGATATGAGCAGCTCCTACCCTGATGAAACGAGAAAGAATTTTAAAAAATTAACAGAAAAAAATATTGAATTTATCGACGCACCAGTCAGCGGCGGGGTCAAGAAAGCAGTCACTGCTCAGTTAACTATCATGATTGGTGGACCGGTGGAATCATTTACTAGATGTAAGCGTTTGCTAGGCTCAATGGGCACTAACCTCTTTCATGTTGGTCCAATTGGAAGCGGTCACTTAATCAAGGCCATTAATAACTATCTTTCTGCTACTCATCTATTAGCGAGCTGTGAGGCCGTTCAATTGCTCCAGAGATTTGATGTGGAACCGGAGAAAGCGATTCATGTATTTAATCATAGTACAGGCCGGAGCGGTTCAACAGAGTATAAATTCCCATCCTTTATCTTAACGGAAAGTTTTGATTCCGGGTTTAGTCTGGAGCTGTTAAGAAAAGATCTAGAAATGGCGAATGGGCTATTTTTAAATGCGGAGGCGGCGACAAATCTGCCGCAGCTCGTGTTTGACAGACTCCATGAAGCAAGTGTTGCACTAGATCAGGATGCGGACCATACAGAAATCTATCAATTTGTATCAAGTTATTTATTAAGGGGGAAATCAAATGAAAAAGATTCAGAAACTATTAGTAGTAGCAGTAACACTTCTGTTGGTATTTAGCCTTGCAGCCTGCGGGTCTTCCTCAAAAGAAACAAGCAGCAGCTCATCCGGCGGTGAAAAAGGCAAATCTGGTAATGACATTCAAGAATTGACAATCAAAATCTCCCACGTTGTGGCAGAAAATACACCTAAACAAGCCGGTGCCATTGCAATGAAGGAATATATTGAAAAAGAATCCGGCGGTAAAATCAAGGTTCAAGTTTATCCAAACAGCCAGCTATTTGGTGATAAAGATGAATATCAGAACTTAGTAGCCAACAACGTCCAGTTCATTATTCCAGACATGTCCAAGATGGTTGGTAACGACCCTGGCTTTAACGTCCCTGCGATGCCTTTCTTGTTTAAAGATGATGCAGCTGCAGAAGCTTTCTGGGATGGCGAAAAAGGACAAGAGATCTTTAAACGTTTAGAAAAGGACGGCGTGCATGGTCTTGCCATGTGGCCAAACGGTGCTAAACACATGACAAATAACAAGAAAGCTATTTCGAAACCGGAAGACTTAAAAGGCTTAAAGATTCGGACTCAAGGCGGACAGTTGCTCGAAGAAATTTACGGCAAGCTTAATGCTGGTTCCGTATCCATTCCATTCAACGAGCTTTACACTGCCCTACAGCAAGGTACAGTTGATGGCGAAGAAAACACTTTTAGTAATATCGAATCAAAGAAATTCGACGAAGTGCAGAAGTATACAACTGTAATGGGTCATACTCGAGTGGACTACGCTTTATTAACCAATACGAAATTCTGGGATAGCCTGAATGAAAAAACGAAGGAAATTGTTCAAAAAGGTGTTGAAGCAGGAACAAAGGTTGCCCGTGATTCTGCAGCAAAATTAAATGAAGATGCATTGAAAAAACTAAAGGACCGCGGCCAAACCAAGATTAATGAGCTTTCACCAGCAGAAATTGAAGCATTTAAGAAAGAACTTCAGCCAGTCTATGATGAATGGGCTAAGAAAATCGGCGAAGATATCATTAAGGATGCAGAAAGCAAGAATAAATAATAGTTAGTGCAAGCCCCCAATCTATGTGGTTTTTATAGATTAGGGGTTTTTGTTTGTAATGGGATGCTTTGCGACAGTTGGCGCATGCTTTACGACAGTTGGCGCTCCCTATCCGGTGTGCTCATGACATTAGACCAAAAATAATATGAGGCTGCCCAATGTCGTTAACGAATAACGCCCATTGAGACAGCCTCACTTTTCAAAATATGATATTAAGATACCGAACAAACCTCTTTCAACCGGCTGCAAATAGCTTCCCCAACCTCATTGGTAGTGGATGTGCCGCCAATATCCGGAGTTTTAATTCCCTCGTTGGTAACATCTTCGATAGCATCCAAAAGCTTTTGACCCAGTTCTTGCTCGCCAAAGTGATCGAGCATCATCTTTGCAGTCCACACCTGACCGATTGGATTGGCAATTCCTTTACCATAAATATCTGGCGCTGAGCCATGAACAGGCTCGAACATGGATGGGTACTTTCCATTTAAATTTATATTGGCTGCAGGCGCAATCCCGATACTGCCCATGATGGCCCCGCCAATATCCGTTAAAATATCCCCGAATAAGTTACTAGCGACAATTACGTCAAAAATTTGCGGTCTTGTCACGAAAAAGGCAGCGAGCGCATCGATATGATAGGAAGCAGTTTGAATATCCGCATAATCTCCTTTTACCTCATTAAAAACCTCATCCCAAAACGGCATCGAATGGACAATCCCGTTTGACTTTGTCGCTGACGTGACATGGCCTCTTCTCTGTTTCGCGAGTTCAAATGCATAACGCATGGCGCGTTCCGTACCTTTTTTTGTAAAAACCGCATTTTGGATGGCGACTTCATCTTCCCCTCGATGGATCCTTCCGCCCACTTCACTATATTCACCCTCACTATTTTCCCTGACAACGATTAAATCAAAGTCATTTGGATTAACTAAAGGTGATTTCAATCCTTTAAAAAATTTAGCTGGGCGAATATTAATCGATTGCTCAAATTCTCTGCGAATCTTAATTAATAACCCCCATAAAGAAACATGATCTGCAACAACCTGAGGGTTTCCAATTGCCCCCAGGAAAATAGCATCAAAGTTTTTCAAGATATCTAGTCCGTTATCTGGCATCATTTTTCCATGCTCTAGGTAGTAATCACAGCTCCATGGAAACTCTTTGTACTCAAACTTTAAACCGCCATGTATTTCGGCTACTGTATCCAAAACTTTTGTGGCAACTGGCACTACTTCTTTTCCAATACCATCCCCTGGAATGACAGCAATTTCTAGTTTCTTCATATTATATACCTACTTCCTTATTCGTATTTTTATTGTAATTTTCATATTTGGCTATTTCCTGTTCATACAAATCTTGACCGTGCGCATCATAGGCAACAAGTAACGGGAAATCTTCTACCTCAAGCCGTCTGATTGCTTCTGGCCCTAAATCCTCATAGGCCACTACCTCAACTGCTGTTACCCGTCTGCTTAAAATCGTAGAGAGCCCGCCGACGGCAGCAAAGGAAATGGCTCCATATTGCTTACACGCTTCTTTGACCATTTCTCTCCTTGGCCCTTTACCAATCGTTCCTTTTACCCCATATTCATACATGGCAGGAGCATAAGGGTCCATACGATAGGCTGTTGTCGGAGCAACCGGCCCTATGATTTGCCCCGGTTTTGGCGGACACGGACCGGCATAGAAAATGACTTCGCCCCTTAAATCAACTGGCAAAGACTGGCCTGCTTCAAGCAGGTCTACCATTCTTTTATGGGCGGCGTCACGGGCCATATAGATGGTCCCTGTTAAGAAGACTTGATCACCTATTTGCAGTTTTTGAATATCATCATCTGTTAAAGGTGTTTTTAACCGATATTCTGCCATTTCACTCTTCCCCTCCTAGAGTACAGCGGTCTTTTTACGGGCAGCATGACATTGAATATTTACCGCAACCGGCAGGGCAGTTATATGACAGGCATATGTTTCAATTGGCACCCATAGCGCCGTACTAGTTCCGCCTAACCCTTGCGGCCCTATACCTGTGTTGTTAATTTCCTCGAGAAGTTCTTTTTCCAGCTGCGCAATATGCGGTTCATGATGATGGACACCGATTTCCCTCAAAACGGCATGTTTCGCCAGTGAGGTTACTTTATCAAAGCTTCCGCCGATGCCCACTCCGACGACGACAGGCGGACAGGCCTTCCCGCCTGCTTCCTTAATCGTTTGTAAAACAAAATTTTTAACCCCTTGCATCCCTTCACCAGGAAGCAAGAATTTCATCGCACTCATATTTTCACTGCCCCCGCCTTTTGGTAGGACGGTGAATTTAATCTGGTCACCTGGAACGATTTCAGTATGTACCACTGCTGGTGTATTATCCCCTGTGTTCACGCGAATGAGCGGGTCCCCGACAACTGATTTTCTTAGATACCCCTCCCGATATCCGGTGCGCACACCTTCTTGAATCGCATCCAAATAGTTCCCGCCTGTTATATGGACATCTTGGCCTACCTCTACAAACACAACGGCCATCCCAGTATCATGACAATAAGGCATGTGATTCACCTTAGCTTCTTCAGCATTTTCCAGAAGCTGCTGCAAAATTGTTTTCCCAATCGGCGATGCTTCCGTCTTCTCAGCCCTTCTAAATCCTGCTAATATATCTTCAGGAAGGTAATAGCATGCCTCCCAGCAAAGCTTGGCAACGGTTTCAATGACTTGATCAACATGAACGATTCGCAAAAATTATCTCTCCTCAAATTGTTCAATTACATGAACGATGTTTTTTAGATCCTCTTGCGTATGCTCTCTCAATCTATCAACTGCTCTTTTTGGATTTCTCTCTTTAATCGCCAGGTAAATATCCCTATGTCCTTTTAAAATCTCATAAGCGCGGTCTTCCCCTTGGATGTTTAAAACACGGTAATAATGGATTAAGCCATTTAAACCCTCTACAAGCATCTTTAATCTTGTATTCCCGCTATACTGGATAATTTGTTCGTGGAAATGGGCATTATACGCTACTATAGTTTCAGGCTTATCTTCATTTATTGCTTGCTCTGTTTCTTCTAACGTTTTTTCCAACTCCTGCAGCTGCTCCTCTGTTGCTCGTTCCGCTGTCAGTTCAACAGCAGTGGATTCAAGGGAAATCCTGCATTCGTAAATATCCCGTACATCCTGTAAATTTGGTTTGTAGACGGATATTTGTGACTTTTGATCCATTACCAGCAGCCCCTCAATTACCAGGGCCCGAATCGCTTCCCTAACCGGACTCCGGCTAGTATTATAAAACGTCGCAATTTGTGCTTCATACAAGCGATCGCCAGGTTTATACGTACCATTGAAGATGCTTTCTTTTATCGATTGTTGAATTTGTTGATAGTAAGGTAACGGCTTTTGCAATGGATTGCATTCCAACATTTGCACACCTCTTTTCCACTTGTGAATTCGTTTTGATTTTTGTGTCGACAGTCGAGTGTTATATTTTTATTATAATTGAAAAATTCAGATATTTCAAATCTAAATTTTCATTTACTGGCATATTTTAGGCTTTTTCAGCAAAAAAACAAGCGGTTCAAATTTAAGTTTTACAAGTATTACGTATTCGTGAAAACATTTTTGTAAGTTCACTTCATTTTTTTCAAACAGATTAGTATTAGGCAACTTTTGTATATCTCCATTTTTTAAAACATAGTTGTTTTATTAACCTTAAAAACTTCAATCAAAATAATAGGTTGTTACTTTTTAAGGTAGAAATGGAGGTAATCAATGAAATCTTTTATGAGAAAGAAGTCCATTAACGAACTACAGCAAGAAGGCACAAATAGTACCGGACTTCAACGTATCTTGGGATTATGGCAGTTGACAGCCATCGGGTTAGGAGGAATCATTGGTGTAGGAATTTTCGTTCTGACTGGAGTGGCAGCTGCAGAACATGCAGGACCTGCCGTAATCTTATCATTTATTATCGCGGGGCTTGCCAGTGCGGCTGCGGCATTATGCTATGCGGAATTCGCCGGCTTAATTCCGGTCGCAGGCAGTGCTTATACCTATAGCTACGCTGTCTTGGGGGAAGGTGCCGCTTGGCTGATTGGGTGGGATTTATTGCTTGAATATACCCTGGTCATTGCAGTAGTGGCGATTGGATGGTCAGGGTATATGCAAGAAATATTACAGCAAATCGGCATTCATGTACCTGTATGGGCACAGGGGGCTCCAGGAACAGGTGCCGGCCATAAAATTGACCTGATCGCCATGATTATTAGCATAGCCATCGCCGGGCTGCTTACGATTGGGATGAAATGGGGAGCACGATTTAACAACTTGATGGTCATCATCAAATTAAGCATCGTGGTTGTGGTCATTGCCGTCGGCAGTCTTTACGTTGATACTGCCAACTGGCATCCGTTTATGCCATTTGGTTTTCACGGTGTGATGGGTGGTGCCGCTCTGGTATTCTTCGCCGTATTCGGATATGACACGTTAACGACTGCTGCAGAAGAAGCGAAAAATCCGCAGCGCGATTTGCCACGGGCGGTGGTCCTGTCCTTAACGATTGCTCTCTGCCTTTATATCGGAATGTCCCTCGTAATTACCGGAATGGCTCCATATGAAACGTTAGGGAATGCAGCCCCGATTGCGAAGGCCTTTAGTCAAGTGGGGTTGAATTGGGTTACCTTGATTATTTCTGCGGCCGCCATTACTGGGATTTTATCGGTACTGTTTTCCTTTATGCTTGCCGGTTCACGTATATGGTTCGCGATGAGCCGGGATGGATTGCTCCCGAACTGGTTTGCAAAAGTACATTCCAAATATAAGACCCCCTATCGCCCTACACTGATTATTGGTTCGGTAACAGCAGTTGTTTCCGGCTTAACTCCAATCAATGAAGTCGCAGAACTCGTCAACATTGGAACCCTGTCCGCCTTTATCCTAATTTGCGCTTCCATCATGGTGCTGCGCGTAAAACAGCCTAATCTGGAAAGACGATTTAAAACGCCGTTTGTTCCATTTGTCCCTATTATCGGAATTGGTTTTTCGGTTTATTTGATTATCAGTCTGCCTTCCATTACTTGGATTCGCTTCGTGATTTGGATGTTGGTGGGGTTTGTTGTTTATCTTTTGTACGGTAAACGAAAGAGCAACCTTTCTAAAAATTAACCTTTGAACGGAGCAGCTTCGGCGGCTCCCCCTTTTTTGATTAGAAGGATTTTGGTGAGAAGAAAAAGTGAAGAGAGTTGGCAAATCCCAACTCTCTTTTTGTTTTTTATACAATCATTTCATAAACACCAATCATTATTAACAGAATACCCGAAGCAAAATTAGAATATTGGCCAATGTTCATACCACAAATCTTACCTCCAAGTTTTACTCCACCCCAAATGGAAAGTACCGATAATAATCCAATAGACAATGTCGTTAAAACTGGAGAAAGACCTGTAATACCTGCTCCCAATCCCATTGCTAAACAATTGATTGCTAACGCAAACCCTAGTAAGATTGATTCTTTAACTGAAATCACTTTATCATCATTTATATCTGCTGAATCTGGATGACTGATAACATTTGAAAAATTAGAATCAACTTTCACTTTGCTTGGAGCTTCTTTTACAGAGAAGGAGTCTACGATACATTTTATCCCTATACAAATAATAATTAGACCACCAGCAAAATTGGCCAATTCAATAGAAATAAACTGTGTGACGATTTTACCCGCAATAATGGAAAGATACGCACAAAACATGGAGACAATAGCAATAATCAAATTTGAAACAAAGGGAATTCGAGTTGACCTTAATCCATAAGAAACGCTTATGCCTAAATTGTCTAAATTTGTTGCAATACCTATTAGAAAAATAGATAAATAATGCATATTTTCCTCCTGTAGATGTGCTGCTCATCCTGTTGCCCTTTAGAAAAATTCTTTTGTGTATTTATATATTCGAATCGTTTAAATTATGTTAATCAGATATCAACTCTTCGAAAATATAAAAGGAGACCCATTTCTGATCTCCCTCAAAAAAATCTATTCATTTTTTTAGTTGTTCAATAGCTCTATTTCTTCATTAAAATCTTGAACACTATTTTTGTTTTTCATTCGTTTAAAAACCATTTTGGATAATAAAACGCTTATCTCATATATTAGAATCAGTGGAATTGCTACGGAAATATGAGAAATAAATTCTGGCGGAGAGATCATGGAGGCTACGATAACCAGAATGAAATACGCATATTTTCTGAGTTTCACTAATTTATATGGATTCACAATGCCTAATGTTGTTAAAAACATCGAGACAAGAGGCAATTCAAACGCTACACCAAAAGGTAAAGTCATATTTATTAAAAAACTAAAATATTTATCTGCCGTAAAAGAAGTTGTAAACATATCATTTCCTAATTTGATAAGAAAGCTCATGACATTTGGGAAAATAAAAAAATAACCAAATGCCAGTCCTCCAATAAAAAGAAAGAACAAGGCAGGAATATACGCTAATGTAACCTTCCTTTCCCCTGGCTTTAAAGCAGGTTTTACAAATAACCAGATTTGCCATGCAGCTATTGGGATTGTTCCAGTTACAGCAATAACAGTTGCGATATGAAAATAGATCCAGATAATATCGCTGGGCCCGAGAACCATTAATTTATAATCAAGATTGCCCATAAAAAAAACATATATTTCATTGACATAAACCATTCCTAAAATAAAAAATAATATGAAAGCAAGTGCCGAAATAATTAATCTTTTTCGCAACTCATCAAGATGCTCCGTTAAATTAAGTTCTTTATCATCCATAGTGTTACTCCTGCCTAATAAATTGAGACATTCCATAAAAAATGCAAGAGGCCCACTTTCCATCATGCATTTTTCATGAGCAATTTTATCAAATTTACGTCTTCATTTTCTTAATAACCCAAAAAGATTATAATGATAAAAAATCATTTAGAGCAGACCTATTTTGTTCCAGGTTGATACTTAACACTGCACCAACGTTTTTGAATTGCTCATTTGTATAAGACCCATCCACGGGAATACGCATAGTTTTTATGTCATTAGATTGATTAGTAAGCAAATCTTTTCCCAAAGACAATAAAGTAGGTGTATCCAAATTAGTATCAACATATGGGTTTATAACCCCTAACATTTTAGGAAGTTTTAAAATACTTCCTACGCTCATAGCTTGATCCTTCAACTTGCCAATGACTTCCTGTTGTCTTTGAACCCGGCCAAAGTCACTTAATTTATCATGTCTAAAACGTACATATCCTAATAACTTGTCCCCATGTAAGGTTTGTATTCCCGGTTCTATTGTCGTTCCAATTCCATACGACATTTTAGAAGGAACATCCACTTCGATTCCATCTGGTGCAATGATATCGGCAATTTTTGAGAACCCTTCAAAATCAACTATAGCGTAGTAATTTAAATCAATATCAAAGTTTTCTTTAATGGTTTGTCGAAGGAGCTCTGGTCCGCCATATGCATATGCTGCGTTTATTTTTTGCTTTCCATGACCAGGAATATTAACATATGTATCTCTCATAATAGAAATCAACTTAGATTGATGAGTATCCTGGTCATAATGGGCAATCATAATGGAATCCGTTCTGGCATGCTCTTCCCCACGAGAATCGCTTCCCAATAGGAGCACATTAATTCTTCCTAATTTCACATTTTCTCCCTGAAAAGCTTTCGCTTTTTTTGTTTCATCTTTAAATTTGCCTCCCTCAGCAAGTGAAACCCCTTGTTTATATTGATAAGTTGCATAAGCACCCACACTGCCAATCATTAAGAGGAAAAATAAAACAATGATCCTTGTCCACTTAACACGTTTTTTCCTTCGTTGCATTCTTTCCATAGTACACCTTCTCGATTATTTTAATTTTGAAAAATTATTTTACATTAATGATCATTGCTTAATTGTTAGTAAATTTGCAACAAGTTGAATGGCCATAGCATCATCAATATAACCGACTGGAAAAATGTAATCCGGAATAACATCCACAGATACTATAAAATAGATTAGTGCACTTCCAGCAATTGCAAGCTCTCTTGGCGTTCCCTTATTTAAACGAAACCTCTCAAACATATCTTTTAACTGGCTTATAAAAGGCCCTAAACTGCCAATCTTTTTAAGCTTTTCACCAAAGCTTTTAAGAATACTTTCTTTTCCCTCTTCCGTTTGTGCATATTGTTCATAATTTGCTAACTGCCGTTCAACACCTGCTATGCTAAATTCAGAATCTATTAAATTAGAGGCTTCAAGTAACTTTTGAATACTTTCAACAGACATAGTGATATCAGATTGCTGAATTTCTTTTTTCTCTTCAACTGCAAAGCCTGCAGCGATAAATAATTCAGAGATGGGAACCCCTAAATAGTCAGCAAATTTTTGTAAATGCTCCGGCTGCGCTTTTCGTTTACCATTTATTATCCGGGAGATTGTGGCAGTGTCAATATCAGTAAGTTCACTCAGCTTCCTCATGGATAAAGAACGTTCTTTTAGCAATTTCTTCAATAACAAACCAAGCTGATTATCCATTTTCGCTTCCCTTCCTTTTTTACAATTCGTCGTAAATATACATTTACGTTGACAATTTGTCAACATAGGTTTTTCTTTTGTCAAAATTTAATGATGCCTTTTCAATGTTTCAGCTTTTAATGTAAAAGCTATTAAACCAATATGTGTCCAGAACATTGTTAAAAATATAAAAAGCCTTAGACAAATATATCAAGTCTAAGGCTTAAGGATAAGAAAGACTCTTCTAATAAGTTATATTATAAGTAATAAACTATCATTAGGTTTACCAGCCGCGGCCAGCACCGCCGCCACCCGAAGAGCCTCCTCCTCCGCCTCGGCCCCCACCTCCACCCCCTTTGCCATCGTCTCTAGACAGAATGGAAAGAACAAGATAGGTTAGTGTCCCTCCAAAAAACTTAAAATCAAGAAACACAAGGATAATAACCAAAAGAAAAATTAACCAACCTGGAATGCCGATTCCTTCATCCTCTTTTGGCTGGTCTCCAGCTTTACCATATTCGGCAAGAACCTCTTTTGCCAGTGCCTTATATGTTTCGACAACAGCTATATTTGGCTGTTCACTTTTTAAGTTAGGAATGGCGTATTCATCAAGAATTCTCCCTGCTTTTCCATCGGGAATCCTCCCCTCTAAACCATAGCCTACTTCAATCCTCGCTTTTCGCTCATTCATGGATAAAACGAGGAGCAAACCATTGTTGTCCTTGCCGTTTCCAATTCCATATTGCCGAAATGCTTCATTGGCATATTCATCAATGGTTCGGTCGCCAATTGTTTGGACGGTTAAAACGACAACCTGCGCAGTTGTTTGGTCTTCAACCTTTCTTCCTAAGTTTTGTAATTCTTCTTTTTCCTTATCATTTAATATATGGGCAAAATCCTGGACGTAAATGTCGCCAACTGGTTCAGGGATTTGAACATCCTCCGAAAATGCCTTTCCTGTATAAAGGAAAATAGTCAAAAATACCAAAAGAAAGCTGATGGCCTTCTTTGCCTTCATTATCCATTGCCTCCTCCAAAATCAACCTTTGGAGCTTCAGAGGCCTTAGGATCTGCTTCAAAATATTCCTTTTCATCAAAACCTGTCATTGCTGCAATCATTACTCCCGGGAAGCTTTTTACTTTTTTGTTATAAACCGCAACCTGGTCATTATAATCCTTGCGAGCAATGGCAATTCGATTTTCTGTTCCAGCCAATTCATCCATTAATTGTGTAAATTGACGATCTGCTTTTAGATTGGGATAGTTTTCAACCACAACAAGCAAACGGCTCAATGCGCCAGATAATTCGGCGTTAGCTGTCGCCTCTTCCTCCGGCGTTTTAGCACCGGCAAGTCTTGCACGTGCATCTGAAATAGAAGCGATGACTTCTTCTTCGTGGGCTGCATATCCTTTTACGGTATTTACTAAGTTGGGTACTAGGTCCAGTCTTCTCTGTAGTTGATTTTCAATTTGAGCATAAGATTGATTGACGTTTTCTTCTAAATTAACAAAATTATTATAACTGGACATTAACATAAAGCCGAAAACAACAATGAACACTCCAATTATACCTAATCCAACAGAAACTTTTTTCATTTTCACAGCGCTCCCTTCCATACAGTATATAGCGCTTGAAAATAAATGCCTCTTTATAGGAATAATTTCACAAAACTGGACTGCAGAATTGGTCAAGTGAATCGTAAAGCCCAAATAAGAGAAATACCTAGCCCTAAAGCATTTCACTGAAATATCCAAAGTATAATAATGATTAAGATCATGAAATGGATGTGATTTTGTTATGGAATGGAAACCTGATAGGTTATTAGTCTTAATTCTTCTTTATGTGATTCTAAGCGGATTCATGTTCTGGCTGCCAATAATAAGAGGCTTATTCGATGGACCATCATACTCGTGGTCAGGATGGATGGGATTAGGCGGATCTGGAATAGGAGGACAGTATTGGCTGTTATTGATTCTTGTTTCCTTAATGACTTCGGTAGTTATTTTGGGGTGGAGAGGAGCTCAAAAACCATTTCATTGGTTATTGCTAACATGGTTTATTCTCTTAGTCATTGAGTCAGGTTCTTGGTTCTTTTCTTCAGAAAAGGTCCATTTTAAGGGGGATACCCTAGGACTCGATTTTTCTTTGGAAAAAATAATTTTTCCTTTCGATATATTATTTTTGGTTCTTACTTGCTTATGGATCATTCGTGATAAGAGGTCAACTTCTCCCTTCCAATCACCTTCTTGGAAAAGATTAAATCGTAATCTATTAATTGTATTTTTTTGTTTTTTTCCATTTCAATTAGTACTTCTAAGATTTTTTGATAATAACAAGATATTTGACCAAATTGGGGTAATTCTGACTATATTCCAATGGATATTTTTAAATTTATCGTTCTATCCATGGCAAAGTCGACTGCCACATATAAGGATTCGCAAATAATAGGTTTGAATTCGCAAATAAAAGTACTGTATTTACAAATCAAACCTGCCCCCCAAAAAAGTCTAATATTACTCTTTGCTACGTCAAAATCAAAGAAGCTGATCTAAAAGCACGCAATATGCTTTTAAATCAGCTTCTTTCCACTATCTTACGTGGCCATTTCCGATCATAATATATTTCGTCGTAGTCAATTCAGCCAGCCCCATCGGGCCTCGTGCATGGAGCTTTTGGGTAGAGATACCAATTTCCGCCCCAAGCCCAAGTGCCCCGCCGTCCGTAAATCTGGTAGAAGCATTATGATATATCGCAGCGGCATCCACTAAGTCCATAAACTTCTTAGAAGTTTTACGGTTTTCAGTAATAATAGCTTCCGAGTGTTTAGTTCCATACTTATCGATATGTTCAATCGCTTCTTCCACACTAGTGACCGTCTTAATGGCGAGATCTAAACTCAAGTATTCTGTCGCCCAATCCTCTTCGTTTGCCAGCCCAGCACCAGGAATAACCGCCGCTGCTTTTTTATCAGCATGTACGGAAATATTGTGGTCTTTCAACGTTTTAATCAACGCCTGTTTATTGTGCTCCAGCCAGTCAAGATGGATAATTGCCGTTTCCACAGCGTTACATACAGCAGGTCGATCCGTTTTGGCATTCACCAATATGTTCAATGTTTTTTCCACATCCGCTTCCCTGTCAATATAAAGGTGGCAATTACCCACTCCTGTTTCTAAGATAGGTACTGTCGCTTCATTGACAACTGAATAAATGAGCGAAGCCCCGCCTCTTGGAATTAGCACATCTATATGCTCTTTCATCGTAAACAGCTGCTGAGTGGCGGTGCGGTCTGTACTCTCAATCAGTTGAACCACCTCTTTTGGGATCGCCGTCTTTACCAGCGTTTCCTGAATCACTTTAAAAATAGCTTTATTTGAAAAAATCGCTGAGGAACCTCCCTTCAGGAGAATGGCATTTCCTGATTTCAAAGCAAGTCCCGTTGCATCAACAGTCACATTCGGACGTGCCTCGTAAATCATACCAATCACACCTAAAGGAACACTTACTTTTTTAACAAGAAGTCCATTATCAAGTGTCCACTTGGAAAGGGTATCGCCGACAGGATCTGGCAGCTTGGCGACTTCACGTAGTCCGCTAGTAAAATCAAAAACTCGTTCTCTTGTTAAGGTAAGACGATCCAAATAGGCCTCGCTATACCCTTCGATTCTCCCGTATTTTATATCGATTTCATTAGCCTTCAATATGTCCTCCACTTTCGCTTCAAGCTGATCTGCTAACAGAGTGAGGGCTTGATTTTTTTCTTCTGTCGATAAGATACTTAGTCTTTTGGCCGCTTTTTTTGCCTTGATTGCCTGAATTTCAATTTTTGTTGAATCCTCTCTTAAAAGAACCATCGAATCCCTCCTATTGAATTAAATGAAACTTATCCGCCTGTTTTCGAAACCATTTCACGTTTGATAAAATAGGTCCCCGTAGCTTTTTGATGGACGGCATCTTTTAAAATATTGGGAGTCCCTGCTTTCCCTAAAAAGGAAAGGATTCCGGATGCCATGGCAATTTTAAAGGCATCGATTTTCGATTTCATTCCGCCTGTTCCAACCGAGCTTCCAGTGCCGCCGGCTGCTTCTTCGATTTTCATGGTAATTTCATGAACGTGTTCCAGCCGAACAGCGTGGCTCATCTGGCGAGGATCGCCATTATACATCCCATCAATATCCGAAAGAATAATTAACATATCGGCATCAATGAGTCCTGCTATTTTGGCGGAAAGAACATCATTATTTCCAAACTTTAAGCGATTGACGGTCACCGTATCGTTTTCATTTATAATTGGAACAATTCCACGATTAAGTAAGACATTGATTGTATTTTTGGCATTATTATGACGGTTTTCGTCCGATAAATCCTCTCTAGTGATGAGAATTTGTGAAGCAACATAGCCGTGGGATAGAAAAAGCTCAGAATAGATTTCCATCAATAGGCTCTGGCCAATCGACGCGGATGCTTGCTTTTCCGGCAGCGCGCTCGGTGGTTCTGTAAAACCAAGTTTTCGATAGCCCGCTGCTACAGCACCAGATGAAACTAGCAGCACCTCGTGGCCTTCATCCTTTAATTGCACAACTTCTTCTACCAATTTTTCCAATTTCCTGCGGCTAATTTCACCACGAAGGCTTGTGAGTGAGCTGCTGCCAATTTTGACAACAACTCTCTTTTTAAAGCCTGAGGTCATCCAATCACTCCTATTTGGCGTCTTTGATAGTGGCTGTTCATTTCCTGGGAACGTTTTGCTGCTTCTTTAACGGCTTGCATAATAGCCATTCCTCCGCCATGCTTCTCCAATGCCTTCAATCCGGCAGCCGTGGTACCATTCGGAGATGTCACTTTTTCTCTTAGCTCTGCCGGCGTATCCGTTTCCTGCATCATCATTTTAGCGGCACCCAAAATGGTTTGTGCACTTATTTGCCTAACTGTATCGGTATCAAGGCCACACTCTTTTCCTGCCTTTTCCATATGTTCAATTAAGTAATAAAAATATGCAGGGCCACTCCCAGCGATCCCTGTAAAGATATCCATTTTATCTTCGTCAATTTGATAAACAGTACCCAAACATGATAATAATTCCCTCACGATTGTCATCACTTTTTTTGTGGCATGTTTACCGGGACAGATCGCCGTGGCCGATTCACCAATCATACTGGATGTATTGGGCATAACCCGAACAACAGGCTGCCCTTGTGGAAGATATCTCTCGATCGAGTTCGTGGGGACCCCTGCGGCAACTGATAGAATGATCTGATTAGGCTTAAGCTTATTTGAAAGGTATTGTAATGAGGATTCTATGTCTTTGGGCTTCATGGCTAATATGAAGATGTCAATATGTTCAACGGTTAACTCTTCTCGACTTATTCCCTTAATATCGTAAGTATTCTGGAGTTCCCGCAAACGTTTTTGATTCCTTCGGTTAGAAACCAATATTTGTTTGGAAGGTATTTTGCCGGTATTAACAATACCTGAAATCATCGCCTCAGCCATAGAACCGGCTCCTAAAAAAACGACTGTTTGTTTGTTTAACATTCCATTCCTCCTTTTTAAGGGTGAAGATATTTTTCTTTTTTACTGGATTCCAAATTATAGATATAATTGTACTCTTCCTCTAAATCACTCAAAGTCCATTCATATAGATGCTTATTATTCTTTTTATAAACACCTGATTGAACAAGCTGATCCATCAGAAATTGTCTTCTTTGCTTAACCACAGTTCTAAGTAAATTTTTCAAAACAGAAACCTCCCGTTTTTCAAAAATAATAGTAATTAGTTGTCTAATACATTTACTGCAATTGATGGAAGGCAGGGTGTTGTATTAAGGAACAATCTCCCCCTTTCCCATAAATGCCATTATAAAGAGGCGTTTTTTAAGAATTTGTCGATTGGGCTCGCATTGATTAAGACTTAAAGGAATCTTTATCTTTCTTTAATAAAAGAAAAATAGATGTATTATTTGAAAAAAGGATTCCGTTTTTTCAATTGGCTTTAAAGATTTTCAAGATGAAAAAACCCGCCATTCTCCTAAATGGCGGGTAAAAAATTTATTTTCATGATTAATTGGTAGTCCTCAACATTCATCACTAAACTGGATAAACCGTTTTATGATCAGCAAGTATCACCAATTGATTTTCCTTACGAAGGAACTTTATTTGGGCATCTGAGGAGTAAAACCAAGTTTTTTCCTTTTCCTTTGTTACGAATATATTTATCTCATCCTGAAAATCCAAAACCTTGGCAGCAGTTTCTTCATCGACAGGCAGCGATATCTGCCAATGATCCCCTTTTTCTTCAATCGTGTAGGTTTCCGATTGACATAGCAATCGGCTGCCGATGGAATGGCGAATCATTAACATTAGAATTCACCTCCAGGTAAATCAATTAATAAAAAGAAACTATCTTTACTTGCTTGAATCGTAATTTCCGGAAGATCTGTGATTCGGGCAGCATCCCTAGTCTTTAAAATGTTATCGTTATTAATTGATAATTCTCCATCAATCGTAAAGACGTATATTCTCCTGCCTTCTTCCTGCCGAAAGGTCAGTGTCTCCTTCCCATCCAGCCTGGATAAATAAAGGGTTAGATCCTGATGAATTTTAGCAACCCGCTCCGAACCGGTATGAGAGATAACTGGTAAGAGCTGATTGTGCATTTGCTCTAAGTCATATGTAATATCCTCATAGGAAGGGGTTAACTTCTTTTCATCCGGGGAAAACCATAGCTGCAGGAATTGGACTTCTTCCTGGTTTGACGCGTTAAATTCAGAATGAAGCACTCCGGTTCCGGCACTAATGCGCTGAATACTTCCTGTGCCGATGATTCCGGCGTTCCCTAAGTTGTCCTCATGCTTAAGCTGTCCCTTTAATACAATGGAGACAATTTCCGCTTCACGATGCGGATGAATGCCAAAACCCCGTCCCGGCTGAACGGTATCGTCGTTAAAGACACGAAGTGGACCGAATCGGATATTCGATGGGTCATAATATTCTCCAAAAGAAAAACTTAAATTACTCTCCAGCCAGTCATTTTTTACTGTATAGCGCGTACTTGCAGGATAAAGCTGAATCAATTTCTGTCACTCCTTCAATTATCTTCTTCATATAGTAAAATCATGAAATATAAAAAAGTTGGAAAATATAGCAGGTTTTCTTCCGCTATATTCTCCAACCCCTTCCTTATCCATATATCAGGGACCATTTTATATTAGTGGATAAAAACCTACGCTTGATGTCTCTTAATTAAATCAACAAATGCATCTGCGAAAGTTTGTAAGAATTGGACCGTATTCTCGTCTTTCAATTTGCCGTTTTCATCCAACAAAGCAGCAACATTGCCGATATAAGCTTCTGGTTGTTGAACGGTTGGCATGTTTAAGAATACAAGAGACTGACGTAAATGATGGTTAGCACCAAAGCCGCTCAAATTACCAGGTGATTGGCTGATAATGGCAGCTGGTTTGCCACTCCATACACTTGCCCCATATGGACGTGATCCTACATCTAATGCATTCTTTAATACAGCAGGTACAGATCGGTTGTATTCAGGCGTTACAAATAAAACAGCCTCAATTTCCTTCATTTTGTTACGGAAAGTTGTGTACTCTGCCGGAACATTATTTTCATCATCAAAGTCCTGATTATATAAAGGCAGGTTGCCAATCTCGACAAATTCCGCTTCCATTCCTTCTGGGAATAAAGCTGCAACATTTGCGGCAATTTTTTTAGAAAAAGATTCTTTCCGTAGAGAACCAAGTAAAATTCCAATTTTGGTCATTTGAAACCATCCTTTGCTGCTACTTTATTTTTAATTCGAGATAATTGTAATCGAAATAATTTTTATTGTCAAAAAAAGCAGTTTGACTTTTTTAAAAATTATTTATAAGTAATATCGGCGAATTCTATTCTTTTTCAAACACTTTTGTACTTCTTACTGTATCAATCGGCCGGACCAGTTTTTCAATTTGCTCGCGTTTTGATTCGAAAAATGGCGGTAATGATAGTTTTTCACCAAGTGTTTCATACGGTTCATCACCCATGAAGCCCGGTCCATCTGTTGCAATTTCAAACAGAATTTGCGGGGCAACATTTGTATATAAGGAACCAAAATAATAGCGTTCCACATAACCGGAATTCGGCAAGCGGAAGGATTGCATTCGTTTCGTCCATTCATCTATTTCAGCACGGTCTTCAACTCGGAACGCAGCATGGTGTACAGTTCCAAACCCTTGGCGTGCCCGAGGAAGAATGGCATTATACTCAACAATCACCTGTGCGCCATTCCCGCCGTCTCCTGTTTCAAACAAATGGTAAGAGCCATCTTTATCAATTTCTTTAAAAAGTAATACCTCTTCCATAATTGCTTTAAAATAATCGAAGTTGGAGACACGGACAAAGACCGGTCCTAATCCTGTAATGGCATGTTCCAATGGGATTGGTCCATTTTGCCATGGTATTCCTGAGGCAACACCTTGATTGTTCTCGTCGGAAATCAATTGGTACTGCTGATCATCAAAATCGACAAATGACAGTGTTTTCTTACCAAATTGCTCTTTGATTCCTGTATGTTCAATATTTAACCGGTTAAACCGCTTTAGCCAATAATCTAATGCTGCATCATTCGGTACCCGAAAGGATGTTTTTGAAATCTCGTCTGTCCCATGAACCCCTTTTGGAATTCCTGGGAAGTCAAAGAATGTCATATCCGTCCCTGGACCGCCTACATCATCCGCAAAAAATAAATGATACGTTTGAATATCGTCTTGGTTCACAGTTTTCTTTACTAAACGCACCCCTAAAACATATGTGAAGAATTCATAAATTTTTTCAGCGCTGCTTGTAATGGCTGTAACGTGATGTACACCCTTTAATTTGTTCATGATTATTTCCTCCCATTTATTAATGTTTTTCTCTTTCTAGCAAAACCGGCTTATAGCCCGGACCTATTGTAATCACCATATCTGCCATCCCAACAAACAGGCCATTATCGACCACACCAGGAATGTTATTTAGGATACATTCCAACTCTTGGGGCTTTGAGATGCTGGGAAATGAACAGTCAATGATAAAGTTGCCATTATCCGTTTGAAATGGCTTTCCGTTCGTTAGACGCAATTTAGTTTCCCCTTGTAATTCCCTTATATAATTCTCAGTCTGCATTGCCCCAAAAGGAACGACCTCCACAGGAAGCGGAAAAGCTACCAATGTTTTCACCATTTTCGAAGGGTCAGCCACTACAATAAATTTTTCCGCTGCCTTAGCTACGATTTTTTCCCGAACTAGCGCTCCGCCGCCACCCTTAATGAGGTTCAGGTGAGCATCGACTTCATCGGCCCCATCTATTGCAATATCAATTTTCTTAACCTCGTCCATATTGGCTAATGGGATGTGTAATTTTTTTGCTAATTCTGCTGTTTGAACCGAGGTTGGGATTCCTTGAATGGAAAGCCCCGCTTCCACTAGCGCTCCAAGTTTCATAATCGTAAAATAAACGGTTGAACCAGTTCCAAGCCCTACAACCATCCCGTCCTCAATGAAATCGGCTGCTAGTTCTCCCACTATTTTCTTTTCATTCAAGGTTTCCGCCTCCTTCTTTCGGATGTTGTCACCCTAATTATTTGCTTATTACCTTCCGATACCAATTTGCAGCGGCTTTCACTTCATCCACCGTTAATTGATGTCCACGATTTTCCCAGTGAAGCTCTACTTTTGCTTTAGCGTTCTGTAATAACGATTGAAGTTCAGTAGATTCCATAGGTGAACAGATTGGATCATTCGTCCCAGCAGCTATAAACACGGACGTTCCGGTCAAATCAGGAAGCTCAATTCCTTTTCGCGGTACCATTGGATGATGAAGAATGGCAGCTTTTAAGGCATTTTGGTAATGAAATAATAAACTTGCTGCGATATTTGCTCCATTTGAGTAACCAATCGCAACGATATTGTTTCGATCGAAACTATACTTTTCAGCTGCTTCATCCAGAAACTCATTTAGCTCTTTTGTTCGAAAAATAAGATCCTCTTCGTCAAAGACTCCTTCTGCTAGTCTTCTGAAGAAGCGCGGCATTCCATTTTCCAATACATTCCCGCGAACACTTAGAACATTGGCCTCTTCGTCAATCATGCCGGCAAGTGGCAGAAGGTCTAATTCATTGCCACCCGTTCCATGAAGCAATAAAAAGGTGGGTTTTGTTTGGTCTTGTCCTTTATTGAATATATGTTTCATCACTATTTCCCCTCCAGAACGTGGAACTATTTAGGTCTTTCGATTTCAAAGATATCACCGATTTTCGCATAATTATTTCCCGCCAATCGACTTACAGCAGATAGTCCCCTCGGGTCTATTCTTCCATTTTCATAAATGCTGCTTTCAATATGATATTGAACAACTTTTCCGATAATCAAATCACACCCAGGAGAATCTTTTCCTCCCAATTCTATTGAATGCTCTACTAAACATTCCATCCTGACTTTCGCTTCCTTCACTCCCGGAACTGAAATTTTCTCGCTTTCCACAGGAGTTAAATTCGTTAAGTCTATTTCACTTTGGTCAGGCGGAAGAGTTGCCGCTGTTTTGTTAACTTCTCCAACATTTTGTTCGTCAACGATATGGACCACAAATTCCTTGGACTCCAGGATATTTCGCGCTGTGTCCTTTTGCCTCCCTGCTGAACGTTGAATGGATAAAGAAATCATTGGGGGGTTGGCTGACACAATATTAAAGTAGCTAAATGGTGCACCGTTCAACACCCCATCCTTCGAAATCGATGTGACAAACGCAATAGGCCTTGGGATAATGCTTCCTATCAAGAATTTATAATTTTCTCTTTCGCTAATTGTTGCAGGGTCAATCGAACGCAAAGAATCAGTCCCCTCGATAAATTAGTCTAACGGCCTTACTTCAATTGGAAGGAGCACTCGCTCTAGTTGTGCTCTATGTGGTTCATACTGGGAAGGCAGCATCAATTTTTCTCCCATCGTCGCTTGTGATTCATCATGCGCAAATCCTGGAGGATCTGTTGCGATTTCAAACAGAATTTTTCCATGCTCTCTAAAGTAAATTGCATTAAAGTAGTTTCTATCTTGTACTGGTGTTACGCCGTACCCATGACGCTTTACATACTGCTTCCAATCTAATTGATCCTCATCATCCTTAGCCCGCCATGCAATGTGGTGTACGGTACCGACACCCATTTGTCCGAGTCCAATTGGAGTTAATTTTAGGTCAATAATATTACCGATTTCGGCTGTTGAACGATAACGGGCTAAATCGCCATCTTTACCGACAAATTCGAGCCCCATTACCGTTTCTAACAATTCCGCTGTTTTATCAGGCTGTTCTGACAAAAGGGTTGCTCCGCCAAATCCTTTTATCGCCACTTCAGGTGTTACTCCCCCAAAGCTCCAGGAATTGGCTTCCCCTTCTTCTCTTTCGACAATTTCCAAATGAAGTCCATGTGGATCATCGAATTCCAAATATTGCTCTCCAAAGCGCTCTATTTTTGTGAAAGGAACCTCGAACTTTTCTAATCGCAGCTCCCAAAATCCCATCGCTCCTTTAGGAACAACATATGATGTTACCCCAACCTGGCCGTCTCCAATGATTCCTTGACGAGCACCTTGCCAAGGAAAGAAGGTAATGATGGTCCCTGGTTTTCCTCCTTCATTTCCAAAATAGAGATGATAAGTTCCCGGATCATCAAAGTTCACGGTTTGCTTTACCAGGCGCAGCCCTAAAACGCCGGCATAGAAATCTACATTTTCCTGTGGATGCCCGACAATGGCTGTAATATGGTGTATACCCATTGTTTTCTTACTCATTTTTTAACACTCCCTTTTTTTGCGAGATAATTAAATGAATTCGATACTTTAGTTTTTCCTAATCCATTATTTAAAATCTTATCACTTTAATTATAAATCAAGATTCTTTAATTCAAGATATTTTAGAACAAAAATGCATCTAATGCATATTGACCAGGACCGATTAAAGCTACACCAATTGCAACAGCCAGCAAAGTCAGGTTAAATTCATATCCATTTGCTGTTGCCCATAATCCATTCGGCGCATGAACCTTGATAATCGCCATTGCCATTGTTCCTGCAATCAAAATTCCTGCAAGCGGGGTTAAAAATCCTGAAGCAAACAATAATCCACCAATAAGCTCTGCCAAGCCTGCAAGTATTGCCATGGTTACGCCAGGCTTAATGCCAATAGATTCAAACCATCCACCTGTGCCTTTCGGGCCGTAACCGCCGAACCAACCAAACAATTTTTGCGCACCATGCCCTACAAATAATAAACCAATTACCAAACGAATAATTAATAAACCAATATTTAACATTTCAAAAGCCTCCTAATTGTTTTTTATCTCGGATTCGAGATATTTTATAAAAAATTTTAAAAATCTACACTTTATCTCTTACTTTTTTTAAAAGCCGGACCAATGTCTCTTCCTCATCCGAACTTAACGAATCAAACATGGAATTCACGAACTCATGATATTTTGGCATGATTTCGTCCATCAAGCCATTTCCAGCATCCGTTAGGGTCACATGAATCACCCGACGGTCATCCGGACAGGCATTTCTGCATAACAGACCTCTTTTTTCAAGCTTATCTATTACATAGGTCATCGAACCACTCGAGATTAATATGCAATTGCCAATTTGTTGAATGGTTTGTTTCCCTTTTTGATAAAGTACCTCCAGAACAGAAAACTCCGTAATACCAAGATTGTTTTTTGCGATTTCATCTTTAATGCGATCATGAATAGCTTTCGATGTTTGCATCAATATTAGAAAGGGCAAATTCGAGCATTTCCTGTTCATTTCCTTCACCTCCTTTTGAAATCTTGAATTAAATTACCTTGAATATGAGATAATAATAAATCCTAAATTTCTTTTTGTCAATAACCTTTTTTCGATTCTTATTAATCAACTGGTTCACGTTCTAACATAAAAAGTGAGGCAAGAGAACCGTCCCCATGCATCACCTGGCTTTGCGCGGATCAAGCTAAATACCTTTTTTATCTAAAAACTACTTTAACTACTAAATAACTCTACTATTAAATGAATATCGCTAGAATCTTGTTCATATAATAGTTTAAAAAAGGGAAAGAAGTGGTTCTTATGTCATTTTTTGCAGGAAAAATCTACTGTAATTTTTGTATGAAACCATTTAGAAGAAAGCCCGGAAATCCAGGGAAGTGGGTATGTCAGGG
The DNA here is from genome assembly GCF_042653105.1 of Neobacillus sp. GCM10023253. Taxonomy (NCBI): domain Bacteria; kingdom Bacillati; phylum Bacillota; class Bacilli; order Caryophanales; family Bacillaceae; genus Neobacillus; species Neobacillus sp. GCM10023253. The sequence goes on along the minus strand of NZ_JBHSHV010000015.1, from coordinate 184,041 downwards.
AAATACGCATCATCATACGTGTAATCCAAATATCGTGGAAGAGAACTGGCTAAAATCCGTGATTGGAATGAGATTGTATTGGGACGAGAAGGCTTATTTAGATAGATTGCTAGAAGAACAATTAAATCATATTGTTTTTGAGAGCACACATAGATTGGTTATTAAGTTTAACAACCCTATGATTGACGAGATTAGACTATTTGACGGAAATAATTATTATGGGTCAAACTTTAGGGTGTATGATTTGGGTTGGCAGTATGAAGATGTTTCATAATTTCGATAACTGGCACCATTAAAACCTTGCGTTCTGGTACTTTTTGGGGAGCCATCCATCCATTACAATTAGTTCATCTTAACAAATTGGAGGATGGAAAAATGAATGATTCTTTACAATTAACGTACAAAATCAATGTTTCAATCAGTGCAGAAGAGCTTTCTACAGTTTTTAAAGCATCCGGCATTAAGCGGCCTGTTGACGATTTACCTCGGCTGCAGCGGATGCTTGATCATGCTGATATTACAATTACGGCTTGGGTTGGTGAAAAACTTGCTGGAGTAGCCAGAGCTATTACTGATTATAGCTATTGCTGCTATTTATCGGATTTAGCTGTAGACAAGACCTATCAAAAAATGGGGATCGGCAAGGAGCTGGTGAGATTGCTGCAAGAGCAAATTGGAGATCAAGTGACGCTTATATTGCTCGCCTCTCCGATTGCGATGGAATATTATCCGCATATTGGGTTTAAAAAAATAAATAACGGATATATAATTGCACGACAACGTTAAGCAGATTGGGTTTTCATAATGACCGGGACTCGGACTTTTCTTCTCGCTTGGGCGTTATGAGCCCTTTATAACAACCGATACACGGTTTCTTCCTCTTGTTCGGGAGTTATGATCCTTTTCATAACGACCGAGACACCGTTTCTTCCAATCACCTGGGCGTTATAAAACTTTCATAACGACCGGGACACCGTTTCTTCCGATTACCCGGTCGTTATAAACCCTTTATAACGACCAGGACACTGTTTATTCCGATCACCCGGGCGTTATGACCTTTTCATAACGACCGAGTCTCGATTTCCTCCGCTCCCTCGGGCGTTATAGACCCTTTATAACGACCGGAATATCGTTTATCCCACTCGCCCGGGCGTTATGACCTTGCATTGCATAGCAGCGAACCCAACCTTCCAACAACAGGCCAAACCGGTCTATTACTTAAAAAACAGTACCACCAACACTAATAGAATCGAAACTCCCTGCCCTACAGCCAGCCCAATCAGCCATTTTTTAAATAGCTGTTCCTTCTTCGCAGTGGCATCTGCATTCAGTTTCCATTTTTCTTCCCATTGCTCCTGGAAATCCCTTTGGTCCTGTAGCTGCTTTAGGTTCAATTGCTCCACCTCAGCCATCAGGCTGGCCTCAACATGGTGAAGATTCTTAGAAAGATCCGATAATCTTTCACTCATTGCTTCATATTTTATATTCGTGATGGAGGCCTGGTCAGTAATTCCCTGGGTGAATAGAACACCAATTTGCTCCTCAGATGACCGAATGGCCTCTAGGACCTTTTCGGTTTGCATCTCCATGAACTTATAATCATTGCGCTGCCGTTCTTTTAAATCCTCTAGCAGCTGTTCCGTCTTCGATAAATATTCTTGATATTGCTGATGCCACATGGCAATCTTTTTTTCCAATAGGGTTAACGTTTCATTAAAATGGTGAATCTTGCTGTCAAACAATTCCGACTGGGGTGCAATGATGTCTTCCTTAAGCTGCTCACTGATATTCAGAGGGAACTGACTCAGTGACTGTCGCATATTTTCAACAGACTCAAATACTTCCCCATTCAATTCGGCAATTGTTTGTTCCCGGTCTTTTAATAGTGTCTTTAATTCATCATAAAAAAGAAGGTTATTGATTTTTTTTAACGATTGAATCGCTTCATTATATTTTTCATCCACGGTTCTGTTAGAAGTGCTCATTTCCAATAATCCTTTCCGCTTGCTTTAAAATCAACTGGCTGTATTGATGGTACAACCAGCGTTCCACCTCCGGCGTCTGCTCCCCAAACAATTTAACCTGCCATTTAGAAACGGCTTCTACAAATTCTTCTTTTAAAAATTCATCCAGGTTTTGCAACCGTTCTAATTCTTGGTTTTGTTCCCAGATTGCCCTCGTAAGTTGTTCTTCTAACGCTGCCAAGCTCAATTCCTTTTGCCGTTTTTGCTCTTGTAGTTCGGCTGCTTTTTCTGAGGCCATTTGATGCTGCTCCTTTTTGGCCGCAGACTGCTGCAAAAGATCTCTTTTTCCAATTTGCTTAACATGATTCAATTGGTTTATATAATACTCGTAAACTAACATGTTGTTTTCATCTAATGTATCTGCAACAATCCGATAATCCTCTTCAAAGTTTTTCAGGACTATATACTGGTCAAGTCCCCGGCCATGCTTCAAGGAAAGGCTGGACGCCTGCGGATTGGATTGGAATACATAGCTTGTTTCAGGAGCGGCATCGCGAAAAATTCGCGCTAATTTTCTTTCATTATCATCCAGCTGCTTTCGATAGAACTCCGCCATCTCCGATTCTACCTCATTAAAGCCCTCTATCAGTCTGGTCGTTTTCCTATCCTTGAACACGACTTGATCTTTTTTCGAATCAAATTCAAATTTCGTATGTAAGAGGCAGTTGAATTTTTCCAATTGAATAGTAACCAACTCCGATAGAAGCCCTTCATAATGGATTATATCCTCTTGTAAATACTGGACGGCTTTGGTCAAATGCTGATAAACCTGCTCTTCTTCTTTGATGCTATCCTTTGTCAGCTTTATTTCCTTTTCCATCCGGTCCAGATCAAGATTGTTCTGTCTATGAATGCTTTTCATCTGCATTATTTGATTTTCCGGTGTGAGTACTGTCTGTTCATCAAAGCTCGTAAACTCTTCCTTAAAGCGATCCATCGCTTTATGTAACCATTGACCCTTCTCTTCCTCGAGTCTAGCAAGCAAATCGTTGCACATGCTACATAACCTCTATTTATTCATTTTTAAAAATCAAAACTCTCTATTACCATATTTAAGATGATATATACCATCTTACTATAATTTCTAGATTTTTCTAACCTTCCAGTGGATTTTTTTATAAAAAATACAAAGCCAGGCATACACAGAAGCCTGGCTTTGTAAGGTTTTAACCTTTGAAATAAAATAAAGCAATTAAAAAAATGATTAAGCCTATTAAGAAAATGGGTCCAACACCGGAACTGTATACGACATAAATTTTAACGTGAAGTATCACATTGATTATAAGAACAATCAATAAGATTAATAATAAAAACATGACAATCAGCACATTATTATTTTTGTTCAAGATATCAGCCCTTTTCAGAAGCTTTTGACGGAGACATTGCTTGTACCTCTTACATAAATATTTTCAATTTGCGGATTTTATGCTTTTAGTCCATCAAAGAATAATACTGTGTAAGTAATGGCGCTAATACGATGGAACCGACATTGGTCCACAATTGTTTCAATGATTCACTTTTAATCGAATCTGAAATTGGTAATAATGGAATTAAACTACCATGGATTTTAATTAGTATTCCTGTTATATTAATTATTGTCGCTTCTAAGCGAAGGACACATGGAATGGTGAGTAGTCGCGGTTCCTTTATAGGAGCTGAGGAAAGTCCAGGCTCGCACAGTGCTGAGATGCCTGTAGTGTTCGTGCCATCTGCAAAGGTGGGCAGTCAATCTTGATATTGGCTGACGGCGGTGAAATCATGCTAAGTCTCTAGAGATATGCTGAGAATAACCTGAAAGTGCCACAGTGACGATGCTTTTCTGGAAACGGAAAAGGTGGAACGGGTAAACCCCACGAGCGAGCAACCCAAATTTTGGTCGGGGCATCATCCTGCGGGAAATGAACCTAACGGATGGATCAACCAATGGTTGATAGATAGATGACTACTGCTTCCTGTACGAGGCTTGACGCTGTTTGCAGTACGGAAGAACAAAACCTGGCTTACAGCCATTTCATGTGCAAATTTTAATAAAAGTTCTCTTAACAGGTAAAACTTTTTGTTTTACCTGTTTTTATTTTTGGTTTATAAAACAGTCACTGACCCGCGGCTTCTTATTTCAAGTGGATCTTGTGCATCAATCGGTTGATTAACTTCGACCATTGGTGCCTTTGAATCTGCATCCGTTATGTCTTTGACAGGGCTCATTTCAGCGGGTGTCCCCATATCATTCATCACTTCAGGAAATTTGTTTTCTTTTTCCAATACAATCACCTCCACACTTATTATTCCGTTTATTCGTCCAAAAAATGAACATGGAAGAAATTTGATTGAAGGATATTTTTGAAATTGAAATCAAAAAATAAAAAAGAGGAGTAAAAAATTACTCCCCATCTGCCACAACGATTTTATACCCTTGTTGTTTCGGACCATTTTCGTATTCTTCAGCCGAAATTATGTAATAAGTTTCGCCATCGTTATTCGTAATCACGACTTCACTAGGACTTTTATCTACCTTGGCATCCATAAGTTGATCGTATGGAGGACCTAGTAGTTCGGTTAAGTTGTTACTCATGTAAGACACCTCCTATCTGAGTGATTCTAACAGAATTTTATGAAAAGTAAAAGAGAAAATAGGTTAAATCCCCTCTTGGTTTCCCCGCTGTCTCAAATATATCAGCTACCAAAACATTTTTCCTTATAATCACAAACTTTTTCTAACAAAACAACATTAATTGTTTTATAATACAAAATAACAATTTTTAAGAAGGTGATTAAAATGAGAGAGGTAACATTAATTCAAATTTTCAATCATCATATTGCAAAAAAATATTTGAGCCGGTCTGGAATTGTACATGCTATTGCTTGTGCCTACCATGCCTTTAAGTTGGCAAAAGAACGCGGCGTTTCCGTTGATCTGGCAACAAAAGCAGCATTGCTGCACGATATGGGTCATTACACTTGGTATCGCAACGGCAAATGGGATTATGATTTATATAAACAAAATGATATACATGCAATTAAGGGTGCGGAAAGGGCCCATAAATTATTGATCCGGTTGGGAGAAAATCCGATTATAGCCAAAGAAATCGCACTGGCCGTCTTATTCCATACGGATTCTTACATGCCGGAAGGTTTTATCAACCGGACCCCGTTGCAAGAAATCGTCAAATTAGCCGATGAGATGGACGAGGAGCAAGGCGGAATGCACCACTATCGAAAAATGGATCGAGATAGAGCCATAAAAATGATAGAGCGGTTAGACGAAATGGTTAAGGAAGAACTGAAAAGCAGTGAGTTATAAAATAGGGAAAGGGCGATGCTCCTTGTGAACATCGCCTTCTTGATAAAGTTTTTCTTTAAATAGGTTCACTTAGTGACAATTAATTTCCCGATCGTTTCACTACCCTTTACCCCAAATATTTATGGTACATCGCTCTCGCTTCCGAAACATCCTTCGTGCCGTGTACCAAAACTCTTCCGTCTTTAAAAATGACTAAGCGGTTAGCATTCACGGTATAGGAGAGAAGGTACGGGTTTCTCTGTACAGCTCCAGTTTGTTTCTCCAATATTTTTTCTAACGTTTCAAGGTCGCGCACCATTGGAACGGAGGGACGTATTTGAACCGAATCCCTTCCACAAAGGACCGCCGTTTTTGTTTGATTTTCAAAGGATAAATAAGGGTACGAGCGCTGCGGCCCGCAAGAAGGACAATCCATCTTTTTCAACTTGTCTACTTGAATGGCGCTATATTGATTTTTCCATAAATCAAAGGAAACGAGCTTGTTTCTTAATGAGTCCACATCTCCGACCAAGATTTTCAATGCTTCACTTATTTGGAACGAGACAACCATGTTTACGGCTGGACTAATTATTCCGGCCGTGTCACAGGTTAACCCTCCCAAAGGAACTGTTTCAAGCAAACAAGAAAGGCAAGGCGTTTTTCCAGGAATGATCGTGTAGGAAATGCCGTAGCTGCCCACACAAGCACCGTAAATCCAGGGAACTCCGGCTTTTTGCGAGACATCATTTATCATCATTCTTGTTTCAAAATTATCCGTTGCATCCATCATCAGATCTGCTTCTTTTGCCCAGTCTTCAAGCTCTAGGGCTGAAGCATCTGCAATGATGGCCACAATGTTCACAGATGAGTTTATCGCTGTTAACCGATTTTTGGCCGCGATCACTTTTGGAATTCGATTTTTCGCATCTTCCTCTGTAAATAACTGCTGCCGCTGTAAATTGGACCACTCGACATAATCACGATCCACGATGGTGATTTTGCCGATGCCAGCCCGGACGAGTGCTTCGGCACTTGCAGATCCAAGTGCTCCAACTCCAATGATGAGTACGTGTTTATTGGAAATTTGCTGCTGGCCGTCTTTTCCTATCGGCGGAAACAACTCTTGCCTAGAGTATCGATTATTCACCCGATACTCATTCCTTCCTTAGGGCTGCTGGCTGTCGCATATCGCTTTTTCTCGATTCTGCCCGCTTCATAACCAAGCCTTCCCGCTTCAATCACCAATTTCATCGCTTTTGCCATTTTAACCGGATCCTTTGCTGCTGAAACTGCGGTATTTAATAACACACCGTCTGCTCCTAGCTCCATCGCATAAGCGGCATCGCCTGGTGAGCCGATTCCCGCATCGACAATCACTGGTACAACGGCTTGTTCGATAATAAACTGGAGGTTTACCGGATTGATAATACCCTGCCCAGATCCTATTGGGGACGCCCCTGGCATGACAGCATGGCAGCCTGCTTCTTGAAGTTTCCGGGCTAGCACCACATCGTCAGAGGTATAAGGGAGTACAATAAAGCCCTCCTTCACCAATTCTTCGGTGGCCTTTAGCGTTTCAATCGGGTCAGGAAGTAACGTTTTATCACAGCCGATCACTTCCACTTTAATCATGTCGCATAAGCCTGATGCTTTCGCTAACTTAGCGATTCGGACAGCCTCTGCAGCTGTTTTCGCTCCTGCAGTGTTTGGCAACAGCTTATATTTATTGGTATCTAGCTGCTCTAAAAAATTCGGCTGGCTAGCTTCAAAAATATTCATCCGTCTTACTGCAAATGTAAGGATTTCTGCTTCGGACACTTCGACCGCCTGCTTTTGGATGTCAAAGCTTGGATACTTCCCTGTCCCAAGCAATAAACGAGATTGGAAGGATAATGGACCAATTTTTAACATATCAACCGCCTCCTACAAAATGGACTATTTCAATTCGGTCTTTATCTGCTAGTCTAGTACTTTGGTGTTCCAGCTTGGTTAAAATTTCACCGTTTACTTCGACCACAACGACTTTATCATGGATTTCAAAATGCTGAAGAACATCTGAAACAAATACCATACTGTCTGATAATTGGGTCCATTCGCCATTTAAGAATACCTTCATGGTTTACCTCCTACCAACATATTTCTGTCGAGCCGGAAAGCTGATAGCAGATTCTCATCTTTCAGTCTGCCTTCGATTAATTCAGCCACTAGTTTCCCTGTAATCGGGCTAAGTAGAATCCCATTGCGGAAATGCCCTGCTGCCACAAACAAATTCTTCCACCTCGGATGCGCGCCAATGTAAGGCAGTCCATCACCTGTCTGTGGCCGAATTCCAGCCCACACCCGCTCCCACGCTGCCTCTTTAATTTGCGGTATGATTTGGGTTGCTCTTTCCAGTAAAGTGGCAATCCCTTTTGCTGTTACCTTTTTATCGAATGTATGTTCAATCATCGTCGCACCAATATAAATTTCTCCATTCTTTTTTGGTACAAGATAGCAGCGTTTATCTGAAAAAATGGTTCTATTGATAATTGGCCTTTCTGTTTTAACGGAAAAGCACTCACCTTTAACAGGATACAGGTTCATCTCTAAACCAGATTCACGCATTAATTGGGCCGCCCAAGCACCGGCCGCAACAACAAAGTTATCACTAAGGATGGTTCCGTTCGTGGTTTGCACCCCTATCACCTGACCGTTTTGATAAAGAAAAGATAGCACTTCGGTGTTTTCAAGTATTTTAGCACCAAAATGGACCGCCGCTTTTGCGAACGCCTGCGTTAACTTTGCAGGCTGTACATGCCCATCGTTCGGGAGATACATCGCTCCAGGTACGCTTGGTGAAAGTGACGGTTCCATTTCTCGTAATTCCTTCGCATCCAGCCATTTTATGGTTGGATCCCATTTCTTTTGAAAGGTGACCTGTTTTTTTACTTCTTCTGCTATGTCTTCGGTTTCTGCAATTTTTAACATCCCTTTATTGACAAACTCGATGTCCACACCAGTAGTTTCCAATAATTCATTAGCGAGAGCCGAAAACATTGCTTGACTTTTTATCGCCAACTGAAATAATGGACCGTCATATTCAAGTTCAGCTTGCGCAGCCAGCATTCCGGCGGCAGCACTTGATGCTTGGCAGCCGATTTGTTCTTTCTCAATAATGATGACTTTTCTTCCTAGCTTTGATAACTGATTGGCAATCGAGGCTCCATTAACACCACCTCCAATTATGGCAACATCAAATGTATGATCCATATTTCCCACCTCCATCTCTAAATGCATGTATGTAAGACTTTACGGCTAATAAGGGGTCCCGGGCATCTAAAACACCTGACATGACAGCGATACCCGTTGCCCCTGCCTGTAGGACCTCTTCCGTATTCTCCTGCGTTATCCCGCCAATGGCAATCACCGGAATGTTCAGCTGTGACAGCCGTGTTAATTCCTCTAGCCCTTTTGGGGTCTTTCCTGGTTTTGATTGCGAAGGGAAGACATGACCGTATAGAACGAAATCAGCTCCATTCTCTTTTGCATTTTGTCCTTCTTCATAGGAGTGAATGGAAGTCCCGACCCTAAGTTGAGGAAAATGCTCCTTTACACAGGCTGTATCTAAACTATGATAGGCTAATTGAACACCAAGGGCCTTTGCCGCGATTGCAACATCTACCCGATCGTTAATCACGATTTTTGATGGAGGGACGTTTTCATTTGTTAAAAGTTCGACTGCTTGAAAAAGTTCCTTTGCTGATTTTTGTTTTTCCCGCAAGTGTAGCGCAGTTACAAATGGATGAATATCCTTCGCTATTTCAGCCAATCGGTGGATCGACATTTTACCATTGGATATAAGATGCAACTCTTTTTCTTTTAGACTAGTAAAAATACAACTCCCCCCCTTTGAATGGATTTCGCTGGTCTAAGGAAGCGCAAAACAAGCAATACAAAAAGCCACTTCCTTTTGTAAGAAAGTGGCCGAAATTTAGAAATAAAAATTTTGCTCTCCAAAAATCCCGTTGTCCACTTCCCTACGCTGGCATTAACCAGATCAGGTTCATAGAGTCCCGAAGTCACACTTCAATCTCAGCCTTTTCAAAAAGGCACCTCTAGCGGATTTGATTCATATTCATTTAAAAAGATTACCTTATATGGATATATGGTAACATTTTATTCTAAAAAGTCAAACATTTCAAACTTAATATTTGCTCGTACATTTCATCAAATTGCTTTGAAATATTTCTTATTTACACCTATTTTGAGGCACGAGAACCGTCCCTATGCCTCAAACTTTATGCTATAATCTCATTATAATAGTGGAAAGCAGGCTGTGTATGGATAAAAAAGTTGGCCAATTTCTAATTGAGAATGAACAAAAGTTTATACATTTTTGGGAAGAGCAAATTATTATCCATCATTACCGGGATAAACCAGAGCTAATATTAAAGAACGGTCATTTAATGTACCATCTCATAACAAATTCTATGTTAAATGGATTCTCGGAAGAAGATGTTAAATTATTGGCGCACAAAGTAGCCCTGGAACGGGTCGAGGCCAATATCAATATTGGGGAGTTTGTTTATAATGTTAATCTGGGTAGGAGTATTATTATTAAATACCTAAACCTTTCCGGACTCATGCCTGAAGATTTCCAGACAATTATTGACTTGGTCAATAAACAGTTCGATTTATTCTGTTTCTATGCTGTTTCTAAGTACACCGAAATCAAAGATAAGAAACTACAAGAACAAAATTTATTTATTTCCCAAACACATAAGGACCGGTTGGCGATTCTTGGACAAATGTCTTCTAGCTTTGTTCATGAATTTCGCAACCCGCTCACTTCCGTTATGGGCTTTATAAAACTATTAAAGCACGAGCATCCTAATCTACCATATTTAGATGTCGTCAGCCAAGAATTAGATCAACTTAAGTTCAGAATTACTCAGTTCCTTCATACATCAAAACTGAACACGCTGGCAGAAAGCCAGAATGAAGACATTACCATCCATTTATTAATAGAAGAAGTGCTTGATTTCCTATATCCAAGCATCGTCGATGGCAATGTCCAAATTCATACAAATATCGATGCTGATATTTGTATTACTGGCGATCGGAATGAGTTAAAACAAGTTTTTCTAAACCTATTAATAAATGCAGTTGACGCTGTGTGTGAAGAAGAAAATCTGCGAAAAATTGATATTCAAACAAATATAGAAGATCACCAAATCAAAATTCGTATTTCTAATAATGGCCCCACTATCGATCTTGAAGCAGTACAATTAATTTTCGAACCCTTCTTCACTACTAAGAAACTAGGCACAGGTATCGGCTTATTCGTTTGTAAGAATATTGTTGAGAAACATCACGGTGAAATAGAATGTATATCAGATAATCACTTAACTACCTTTCAACTTACATTTCCTATTAAACAGAATTAGAATTAAAAAGTACCGCAAAAACGGTGCATTTTTTAATTAATAGTTTTCAAATTGTAATAACTACCTTACCTTGAGCATGCCCTTGTTCAAAATACTTGAATGCTTCCTGAATTTCACTTAATTTAAACCTTTTATCAATGACTGGTGTAATTTTTCCAGCTTCGATAAGCTCTTTTATGAAATTTAAATCACTTTGGTTCTGCCTCTGTAAAAAGCTGCCCATTTTTTTATTTCCAAAGAGGGAGAACCAAGGCCCCAGCGTCATTGCTTGAAACATTTGAGCCCCTGAACCTCCTACATGAACGAAAATTCCATTATTCGTTAAGGCCTGTTTATAATCAGTAATCGGATGATGTCCGTTCACCCCAAGAATCAGATCATATTTTGTCATTTTTTTAGTAAAATCCTCTTTTGTATAATCAATCACATGATCAGCACCGAGTGACTGCAAAATATCTATATTTCTTGTGCTGCAAACCCCCGTTACCTCTGCACCAAAGGACTTGGCAATCTGAACGGCGAAAGTCCCTACACCGCCAGACGCCCCATTGACTAAAACCTTTTGTCCTGCTTGAATCTTACCCTTATCGCGCATGCTTTGTAAGGCTGTGACCGCTGCCATTGGTACCGCCGCGGCTTCCTCAAATGACAGTTTTTCCGGCTTTAACGCTAATGCTTTTTCTGGAACAGATACATATTCAGCAAAACCGCCCCAACCACAGGCGGATAGGTCTCCAAACACCTCTTGTCCTGGTTGAAACTGGGTAACATCTTTGCCTACTGCCTCAACCTGGCCTGCTATGTCGCCTCCGGGTATGGAGTATTTTGGTTTTAGCAGACCAAAAGCAAAGCGTGCTAAGAACGGTTCACCTTTTAAAAGAACTAGATTGCCAAAATTCAAAGATGCTGCGTGGACCTTTACTAGTACCTGATCATCTTTAGGCATAGGTTTTTCTACCTCTCCTAAAATAAGAACATCGGGAGTACCGTACTTTGTGGACACAACTGCTTTCATTCCCACACCTCAATTCCGTTATATTCATGCATATGACTTGTGCAGTTTAGATTAGACCAAAAGTCATAACAAGTGACGAATCCTTTGTCTTAAAAGGTTTGCTTCTGTATACTCAAAACCATAGCAGTATTTGTTCAAGGAACGCCTTGTTGTTAAGCTTTCGCTTAGATACTAAGAGCCAAGGAGTGATAATGTGATAAATCTTGTTTACGAGAAATTGGAAGCCACCCTTCTGGATTGGGAAATGATGAAGAACGCTCTAGAGGATGAAAGTGAAGAATGTGCCGAACGGTTTGAAAGGCATTTTTATGAGTTTATTGACGAATTAAAGATTTGGTTTCAGCAATTGGACCAACCGCCAGCCACTATCAATGATGCAGAAAATCTTCCTGAAATCAGTGATATAATCGAGCGTTTACCGGCACCGCTTCAACTCAACTTTTTAACAGAATTGGAGTTAATTGTGGAAGGAGAAGACCAAGTCCGCTACGATTAATCCCCACCAAAATTCACAAGTGGTGACGCACGGGGACGGTTCTCATGGTTTGGAAGCATGAGAACCGTCCCCATGGTTTATTTTAGCTGAACTCGCTTTCGTTCCGGATTTCCTTTTAATATCATACATGTACTAGTAGAATGCCCTACTAGACTTCCTTTTTCGTCATATACATGACATTCCAGCAATCCCACTGTAGAGCCTTTCTTAATGAGTTTCCCCTCTGCTCTAAGCTTCGCTTTAAAAATCGGTTTAAGGAAATTAAATTTAATTTCAACTGTCGTAAACAGTTCGTCGTCTGAGAGCGTTGTGACAAAAGCATATCCCATCGCAGCATCCGCAATGTCACACAGAATCCCGCCGTGCAGCGTCCCCATTGGGTTATGTAACCGATCAGAAACTTCCATTTCAATCACAACTCTGCCTTCCTCCACCTCTACCACTTGAAACCCAAGTACTTCCGCTACTGGTGCAATAGGTACTTCACCTGTCATCATTTTCTTCATACCTTCTAAGCGACTCATACTATTCACCTTCCAAATATAATTTTAAAAATTTAATTCTATTAAACTTGAATATTGATTTCTCCTTTATGGGCTCGCTTTCCATACCAAAATAGGATTGAGATCGATCCCAGAAGAACGACTATTAACAGCAAATAAATGTGCTGAAATGAGGAAATGAAAGGTATTTTCGCTTGCCAGCTGATTAATACGCCACAAATTGCGACTGCTAATGACCCTCCAAAGAATTGGCTGAGTTGACTTAACCCCATACCAGAACCAATCTGATCCTTGGCTAAAATGCGAGATACCTCATTGGATAAAGCAGATATTATCGTCGAAAGAGCCGGAGCGAATATGATATAACCAAACATTATGATGTATGGCGATACTTGTACCAGCAATGTCATCATAATGATACTTGCAGCCATAAGAAAATGCCCGATTATGAGGAAGCGGTAGTTACCATACTGGTCAATCCATCTTCCGACCCGCCTTATCATAAGGGCGGATAATAACGATCCTGGACACATCATCAACCCTACAGCTCCTGCAGGCATATGAAACCCATCCGCTAACAATAAAGGCAGCATAAAGAGCATCGACATATTCAGAATAAAAGCACAAAAACTAACAACCAAAAGTTTGCGGTAACCATGATGATGAAACAAGTTGGGGAGTACAAATGGATTTTTTGCTTTGCGTAAGTGCCAAATGTTCGCTACAAGTGCACCGAAGCTAAGGAGCAGGAACCATATGGATAATTGCATGACGCTTATCAATATTGATACCACGGCAATGGCGGTAAGGGCGGCACCAGGGATATCAAAGCTGAATTCTGTATGGATTTCTTGTGGCAGCAGCCTCCACAGGACCGGAACCAATGGTATGACCAGACTGGTGATTAGAAACAGTCCATTCCAGCCCATAAACTGTGTAATCACGCCACCAATTACGGGTCCTAACGCAAACGCCAAGGACGACCCTGAGGCGATAATGGTAATGGCCCGTCCACGGCGCTCGAATGGCACGTAACGGCTTGCAAGAACAATACCTAATCCCGGCACGGCACCGGCACCACTTGCCTGAACCAACCGGGCAGCCAATAGAATCGCGAAGCTATGTGTGAAAAACCCCATTAGGGATGCTGCCCCAAGCAGGGTCAAACCAACAAACAACAGCTTCCGGATAGACACATAATCGGATAATCGACTGAAGATGACAGTTGACAACGCAAACACAATGGAATACCCCGAAACAATCCAGGAACCCTCACCAGCTGTTATGTGTAGCTGGTGTATGATGGTTGGGAGGGCAACGTTAAACATGGTTGTGTTCATAAGCACCAAAAACGAGCCAATTGCCCATATTGGTATAATAATTCTATCGTTCAAGTTGTCACCATCCTTTGCTCATAGTCTTTTTTCTACATTACTTATTCTTGATGCCTATGTCATAAAGTATTTTTTTAAATTGTTGAATCTCCATATCATTTAGATCAGACATCACTTCCTCATTCATCTCTTCCATCTTCTGACATAATGGAACCTCCATCGACCTCCCTTTCTCTGTCAGAAAAACTAGCTTGTTTCGCCGATCATTCGGATCAACACGTCGGTCAATAAACCCGTTTTGTTCCAAGCGGTCGATAATCCCTGTTATGGTCGCACTGTCTAGCAGAAGTCGTTCAGCTAATTCAAAACTAAATTGTCCATCCTTTCTCCACAGCTGACGAAGCAGTGCATATTGAACTGGTGTCACACCGTACGGGGATAATTTGGATTTACTTACTTGATTCACCTTTTGCAATGCTTTTCCAAGTAGAAAATGAACACAGATATCAGCTTTTTCCATAATTCACCACCACTATTATTCAAATTTTCTGATTAGTAAGAATATAACATATCCAAATTCATTTGTATACAAGTGATTTGTATGCAAATGATTTGGGTAACGAAAAAACCAACCCTTACCGATGGAGTTGGTCGATATTTCCGGCTATATTTGATCAATTCTTACACAAGAAATACCTCGGCTTGAGACCTCTTTAAAAACAGCTTTTAATGCATGAATGGTATTCACGGGAGCCTCTTCATCCGCACCAATGGTTTTTCCACAATCATGCAAAAGGATGACGTCACCATTTTTCATTCCATGTAAAAGCCTTTTTTCCACTTTCTCACTGCCGCCCTTACTGCGCCAATCCTCTGCCATCAACGACCATAGAATGATTTTATATCGTTTCAAAAGAAAAAAATCAAATACATTTAACAATCCCCACGGCGGACGATAATAGATCGGCCGTTCTCCCGTAATTCTTTCAATGACGGAAGCACTCTTGTTTAACTGACGCCGAACCATCCATGGATCCATGATCCAGTTAGACTTATGAACGTAATTATGAATGCCAATTAAATGTCCCTCTGCTTGCATTCTTTCGATTAACTCCGGGTATTGTTCCGCTTTCGATGCCACGACAAAAAAAGTTGCTTTTATATTATTTATTTTTAACAAGTCCAAGAGCTGTGGGGTATAAATCGGATTCGGACCGTCGTCAAAGGTAAAGGCAATTTTTTCTGAGGCATATTTCCGTTTTAACACACCAATCCCAAATCCCGCCGTTAGAACATAAGGAATTAACCAATATATAAAAAGAAAACTACAAATGAGAAGAACGATGTTAAACATCCTTCAATCGCCCCTTCTAATCCAACTTTCTTTTAAAAACCAAACTTAACACAGATGATAAAATAAACAGTGTGCCACCAAGGATAAACGGCATCAATTTTCCAAATCGCAGCCCTGCAAATAGGCTGCTTACCGAAATGGTATAGGGCAATATCCCCAAGGCTGTTGTCCAGATAAAAGCCCGTTTGTCTACTCCTAATATACCTGCCGCATAGTTAATAAAATGATACGGCACCAATGGGACAAAACGGATGAACAAAAGTCCAGCATCCCCTCGTCTTTGCAGCCAGTGATCTATTTTCTCCAGGTAAGGCTTGGCCAAAGGTTCAATGATTGGCCGGGCAATCCAATTAGATAAATAATAGGCAAGGACTGCCCCAGCGATTCCGCCAATCCAGGAATACAAACCTCCCGCAACGGGTCCGTATATTTCAATCAGAAAAAGCGAAACGAATTCACCGGGTGCCGGTATGACATTGACAACTGTTTGAATCATAATCCCCAGGATGATTCCGAAAAACCCTAGATGGCGGATAGATTCCAGCCATTCTTTTGCCGTTCCTGTATGAAGGAAATATAAATAAAGTCCGGTTAGTAGTAAAAAGATCAACAAGCTTCCAAATGATAGTAAACGAGCCATTGGATTTTTTATGTTGGATGATTCTTTCATTACATTCTCCATGTTTCACCTTCTTAGCAGCTAATCAACCCAATAGATAGATTAGATTCTGCAGGCTGCTATTGTTTTCTTTTGTTTTCTTAATCACTTCGGCTGATGCAAACGCAGATTCTTTCGGATGAAATCGTTTTGAATTCTCGCTCATCTGTTGAAGCAGGTCGTGATTGCTTAGTAATTTTGACAAATGCTTGCTTAAATCACGGTCCGTTTTAGCTTGAACTGCCACCCCTGCTTGAACTAAAAATCTGGCGTTATCCTGTTCTTGACCGGGGATTGGTTTATACAGAAGCATCGGTAATTCCATTGCAATGGCTTCAAACGTTGTGACTCCACCCGGCTTTGTAATCATTAAATCGGAAATAGCCATTAACTCATGAACGTAGTTAATATAACCAGTGAGATGGATACGATGCTTGGAATTCTTCAGTTTTTCCTTTAATTGCAAACGAAGCTTGTCGTTATGCCCACAAACAATGATTAATTGTACCGGATTCGGTAATGCATCAATCTCCTGTATGGTGGAATTTCCATCACCAATCATCCCGCAGCCGCCGCCCATGACTAATACTGTAGGAAGGTGCTGATCTAAATCATATTTTCGAAAAATTCCCTCCTGTTCGATGAACTGAGAAAATTGCTGCCGAATCGGAATTCCCGTATCGGCGATGCGATTTTCTTCAACTCCTAAACCAACCAGAGAATCACGGACCAGCTTAGAGCCAACAATATATTGATCCGTATAAGGATAAATCCAGCAGCTATGATTGGTATGGTCTGTAATAGCTGTGACGTTTGGAATATCAATTAAACCGAAGGATTTCAACTTGGACATCACTGCCGCTGCCAAAGGAAACGTACTGACTACAACAGTCGGTTTCACTTCCTCCATCAATGCTAACATCCGCCCAAGTCCGGTAGAGAAAATCGACTTCATCATTTTAGAAAAAGTGTTTGCCTTGCGTGTTTTTTGATAAATAAAACCATACAGCTGCGGGAATTTTTTCACACCTTGGAGGTAGAGAAACCTGCTCACTTGATTAGAATAAGGATGAACCCATTCCATAAAGTCAACAATCACCGGTTCTAAATCCGGATATCGAATCGCTATCGCTTCATGAAGCGCTTGAGCTACTTTAATATGTCCATCACCATAATTACCAGTTAATATTAAAATTTTATCTTTCATTCATCTCCACTCCTTTATATTGTTGAAGTGTTTTTGTTCTATAGGTCCAGGTGCCCAAATAAATCAGCTGGCCATCACACCAATAATGTTACAAAAAACTTCTTAAGGAAAAATGCGATTCCTTCTGAAGATTTTCTTAAGATATAAAGTACAACTTCAGAAATTCTTCAGAATTTCCATTGTTTTTTCTTAAGGGGAATGGAGTAAACTTTAGGAAGTTAGAAAGGAGAGGTTTACATGGCCCAAGAAACCATTCTCGTTATTGATGATGAAAAGGAAATTCGTGATTTAATCGGGATTTATCTTACGAATGAAGGTTATACCGTTTTAAAAGCAGCGGATGGGATCGAGGGATTACAGTACCTCGAGGAGAACAATGTTCATTTGGTTGTATTGGATATCATGATGCCGCGGCTGGATGGAATTCATGCCTGCATGAAAATAAGAGAAAGCAGAAATGTTCCGATCATAATGTTATCTGCGAAATCGCAGGATATGGATAAGATCATGGGGTTAACTACCGGAGCGGATGACTATGTCACAAAACCGTTTCAGCCTTTGGAATTAGTCGCAAGAATCAAGTCGCAGCTTCGTCGTTATCTTCGGTTAAATCAAACGGACGGAAGCCCACAAGCAACTACAGTCCAACAGCAGGATGTCATTTCGATTGATGAGCTAGTCATTAATATTCCAACACACGAGGTTAAAGTGGATGGGAAAGACATAAAGCTAACACCAAGGGAATTTGCCATTCTAGAGCTGTTGGCCCGCAATCCTGGAGTCGTGTTTAGTACCGAAAAAATCTATGAACAGGTATGGAATGAGCCGTTTTATGAATCGGAAAACACCGTCATGGTTCATATTCGAAATTTGCGCGAGAAACTGGAAAATAACCCGCGGAAACCACGGTATATTAAAACGGTTTGGGGGGTGGGCTATAAAATTGAACAATAAGAACCAGTCCCCTTCCTCGTATCGAAAAGGCAGTCATTCTGGAAAACTTGTCCATTTAGTAAAGACAAGCATTCGCATTCAGTTGATCATGGCATTTGCCTTTTGTTCGCTTGTTTCCTTATTTGTCGGTTTTGCCACAAGCCCCTTCTTTGTTAGCGAGGACCGCAGGCTCGATTTTACCGAAGGGGTTGTCACTATTGAGGAAAGTGCACGTGATTTGGTGAAACAATTCAACCAAATGAACCAGGATATCAACGAACTCGTAAGGGAATTAGGGGATCAAGATCCTGATTTTAAAAGTCAATTTCTTCAGCCTGCACCGCCTTCTGTGAAAGAAGAAAACGACTGGTTAATCGTCCCTTACAATGGGAAAGCTTTCTATCAAATAACCAAGAATGAATTAATCCAATATTTAATTAACACACTAAAGCAACAAAACAATCTCAAAGTATTGATTACGGATTCGGATGGTAAGGTTGTGTATAAATCAGCAGGAGCACATGATACTCAAGTAAATCTGTCCGAAGAAATGAAAAGTGCCAAAAAGACTCTTGGTGAAAAGATGCATGATGAGCAGCCCATTATTACAAGAATGTATCCAATTACCAATGCTGGCGGGAAAGGCTATTTAATTGTAAGCGGCGTCCCTAAAGCCACATCTGTTTATGAAAAAGAAACGGGAGTTACTCCATATTTGCTTGGACTTATCGCGTTTATTCTCTGTTATTATTTCATAACCAAACGAAAGATGAGGGAAATAGAGGAGATTGCGCTAGGTTTAACGGAAATCGCCAAGGGAAATTTACATTATCGGATACGGGAGAAAAGTCAAGATGAAGTAGGTTCGCTTGCAACCAACATTAATTACATGGCTTTTGAATTAACCGAAATGATGGAAAGGCAAAGACATACTGAAAAATTAAAGGATGAGCTGATCACCAATGTTTCCCATGATTTACGTACACCCCTAACTTCGATCATGGGCTATATGAGACTAGTAAAAGATCATCATTATATAAACCAGGCACAATTGGATGAATACGTTGATATCGCATATGGAAAATCAGAGCAATTAAAGAATTTAATCGAGAATTTATTCGATTTTACCCGTCTAACGTATGAAGGTATCCAGCTCAAAAGAGAAAAGGTTAGCCTAAACCAGATGCTCAGACAGCTAATGGATGAACTTGACCCGATCACTAAAGATCACGATGTCATGTTTAGCAGCACTCTCCCAAAAGAACCGATCCTGATGGAGGTCGATCCGAATCAAATGGTACGCGCGTTGGAAAATGTGTTAACGAATGCCATCAAATATAGCACCCCTCCTGGAAAAATTCATGTTCATTTGGTCAAAAATGAACGTTCTGTTCAGATTTCTGTTTCAAATCCATGTGATTCCCTTTCTGAGGAGGAGGTTGCTAGATTATTTGATCGTTTCTACCGGGTGGATCCCTCACGTTCCTCCAACAAGTCTGGGGCTGGATTAGGCTTAGCGATCACAAAAAGTATCATTGAATTGCATCAAGGAACCATTCGTGTTGAATATAAAAATCAAGTCATTCAAATTATCATCGAATTGCCTCTTGATGAGGAACATGAATAATGAAAGGATCGTTAATTGGGAACGGTCCTTTTTTATTGGCTTTTGAATTTACGTATTAAACAAAAAAGACTGCCGACTTAGTCGACAGCCCCGAAAATCCTTATAGTACAATCTTAATCTTCTTTATTTTTCCCTTTGCCATGCCCTTTTCCGTTCCCATTTCCTTTTTCCTTTTTCCATTCGTCCTTTTTATGCTTCTCTTTTCCATTTTTCCAGCCGTTTTCGAGTTCTGGCTTTTCTTTTTCAATCGGTTTCGGAGGTACTTCGGCGGAAGCGATACCTTTAATATACAGTTCGTTATTGACCTCATATACGCTGTTAGGCTGCTGGAAATTCGATGAATCCGTTCCAAATGATTGGATCATCGCTTTAAACATATATTGGGCAATTTTCGTCGTATTTCCAGCCTGATAGTTGCCAGGACCGTTTTGGGCATATCCGGTCCAGACTGCCATGGTGTATTGTGGTGTATATCCCGCGAACCAGCTGTCATTTGTCGCATTGTTTGGATATCCGTATTTCGCACGCGTCTGGGCATCAAAATTGGTTGTTCCTGTTTTTCCCGCAACATCCAAACCAGAGATATTGGCTGCTGTACCTGTTCCGGCATCGACGACAGTCCGTAACATATCCGTCACCATATAGGCCGTGTAATCCTGCATCACTCGCTTTGGTTTCTCGGCGAAATTTACCGTTGTGCCATCTGCCAAGACAACCTTTTGGACAAAATGCGGTTTATTGTAGATTCCGCCGTTTCCAAAGGCGCTGTAGGCACCTGCCATTGCTAGAGGGCTGACGGTATTGCTTCCGATTGCATAAGACTCATAGACTTGATTATTTTTAAATGTAATGCCAAGTTGTTCCGCAAAGTTCTTTGCTTTATCAAGTCCAACCTCTCGAAGTGTGAGAAGGGCTGGGATATTATAAGAGTTTTGCAGCGCGGAGCGGATAGTCAGCATTCCATGATATTGATGGTCCCAGTTAGAAATCTGCTGGCCGGTTGAATAGGTTGTCGGCTGGTCATTGATTAAATGGGCCGTAGACCACTTTAAATTTTCAATTGCAGGACCGTAATCCATAATCGGCTTAAAGGTGGAACCCGGCTGTCGATTAATGTCAACAGCCAAATTGTGGCCAAGAAAGTCGGCTTGGTAGTCGTTTCGGCCGCTGCCAATCGCCATGACTTCCCCCGTTTTTGTATTCATAAAAACGAACGCCCCCTGATACTTCTCATCCGGGTAAGCAATGATTTCATTCGTGTTCATCATTTTGTCGGCATAATCCTGTGCTTTCGGGTCTAGTGTCGTATAAATCGTTAACCCATCGGCACTGACGTCTACATCCTTAAGCTTTCCTTTGATCTCTTTTACCACTGCATCCAAAAATGCTTCATACGGCATTCCTTGCTGCTCACTTTTTGGTATAAGCCCTTCTGTAACTGGAACTTTTGAAGCTTCATCCATCTGTTTTTCCGTAATATAGCCATGCCGAAGCATCAAGCTTAAGACTAGATTTCGGCGGTCGGTAGCAGCTTCTTTGTTTTCCTGCTTGGTTGGGTCGTAATTATTGGGACTCTGCGGCAGTCCGGCTAGCATGGCCGCCTGGGCGAGAGTTAACTTTTTCAATTCGTTTGGCTCTAACCCGTAGTAGTTCTTTGCTGCGGCAGCCACTCCGTATGAGCGGTTGCCCAGGTAGATTTTGTTCAAATACATCATTAAGATTTCGTGCTTGGAATACTTATTCTCCAGCTGATACGCCAAATCCCATTCCTGCACCTTCCGTTTCAATGTTTTTTCGGGTGTCAAAAATGAGTTTTTAATGACCTGCTGCGTAATCGTACTCCCGCCCTGAGATCCGAAATCACCGGTTACATTGACAAAAATGGCTTTGGCCGTCCTTTTGATGTCAATGCCATGATGGTCATAAAAGCGGGAATCCTCCGTGGCAATGAACGCATTTTCCAGCACCTCCGGAATTTGCTCATACGAGATTTTTGTCCGCTTTTCTTTCCCGTATTCATAAATGAAGTTTCCATCTTTATCATAAAATTTCGTTGATAGAGGGTCGATTAATTTGGAGGCATCCAGTTCAGGTGTACCCTTCACCATCGATGCGAACGTGATTGCCCCTGCCCCGGTTGAAACAAGCCCTATTACCAAACAGACAATAAGCACTTTTCTTAACAACGACCCTTTTACGGGCAATTTTTTGCTTATTTGGCGGCTTTCCCTTGTGTTCTCCGCTTTCCTTCGTTCCTCACGAGATTGATAGTTTTCTTCTGTCATAATTCTTCTCTCCGATGATGCATGGGGACGGTTCTTCTGCTTCAGCAGCAGAAGAACCGTCCCCATGTTTTTTTTTTACATATAAACATATTCGTAAGGAATGCTCTCTTTATGGGGGATTTCCACTAAATCATCGCAGGTATCAGCAGTGCCCCCAACAGCAGGGTAATAAAGGCGGCGAAAATCATCGCCAGGGATGAAAAGGTAGCTTCCTGCTCCCCATATTCCAGCGCCTTACTCGTTCCGGCACCATGTGCACTCATTCCAAGCGCTAGACCTTTGGCAATCGGCGTCTGAATTGATAACCATTTGATAACAGAAGGGCCGACAACACCGCCAATCACGCCGGTCAAGATGACGAACACGGTTGTTAACGTTGGCAGTCCGCCAATCTCTTTGGAAACTTCAATGGCAAAGGGCGTTGTAATGGACCTTGGAAGAATTGACGTCATAAAATCATATTTCAAATGAATGATTTTTGATAAAGCAAATGTTGAAAAAATCGCCACCAGCGAACCCGTAATGGTACTGATAATGATGGTTCCCAAATATTTTTTGACTATCGGAAGATGCTTATAAATCGGTACCGCGAACGCAACTGTAGCTGGCCCGAGCATATGTGTCAGCCACTTCGTTGCATCCAAATATTGATTTGCGGACACATGCATGATTGAAATTAACACGATTAACAGAATTGGTGCAAGCAGTAAATGATGGAATAAAGGAAACGCCCATTTAGCATAGATTTTCTTGGATAACCGATAAATAAGGTAAGTTCCTACAATACAAATTACCATCATCATAGCTGCTCACTTCCTTTCCTTTTTGTTACTTTTTCTGCAATTAAGGCTGTCATTCCCATCACAATGATGGTGCTGACCCCAATCAATACGACGATTTCGGCCCCTTGAAAGCTGATAATTTCATCATAATTCACAATCCCTACTGCAGACGGTACGAAGAATAATAGCAGCTCTGCCAGCAGCCAATTTGCTCCTTTTTCAATCCATTCCAGCTTGATGATGTGAAGGCAAAGTGCCAAAAACAAAAGGAACAAGCCAAACATCGAAGCAGGTATCGGCAGTGGAACGATTTCTTTTAGTGCGGCTCCGAGAAATAAAAAGACATGTATGAATAATATCTGTAAAATAATAACCCCAATTTTCATCGTAAAAATCCTCTCCAAAAGAAGAAAAAGGAAATTCCTTCATGCTCCTTTAACTTCTCGATTTAAACTATAGAGTAATGTTACGACGAATTTTACCATTCGTAAAATACATATTTAGAATGGTTTTCATAACTCAAAGTTATAATGATTCATTCAAAATAAAGTCAATAAAGGTTCTTCCTGCACTGGAAATATAGCGGTCTTTTTTGGTAATGACGGCAAGCTTCCATAGGATGACTGGCCTGAGGGTAATGATTTTTAAATCCCTATTCATTAACCGATTGCAAATGGATTGTGGAAGAACGGTGATCCCCAGGTTGGCTGCCACCATTTCCGACATCAGGTCCCATTGCGTACTTTTAAATAAGATCTTCGGCTCAAAACCACCAGCTATAAAGAATTGATTCCTTAAGATCTGATTTAATGAAAATTCTTCATGGTAAAAGATAAATTCCTCATCTGCTAATTCCTTGATCTCTACTTGTTTACGGGCAGCAAGGTGATGGTCTTTGTGAACCACCAGCATCATTTCTTCCTCTACAATCGGGTAAACTTGAAAATCCTGCTCATCAATCGGCAGAACGGTAACACCAAGCTCAAATTCCCCTTCATCAACGCTCTTGACAACCCTCGCTCCACCGTACTCGGTAATATTTAATTTGATATTTGGAAATTCCTGATGAAACTTAGCCATCACTTTTGGAAAAAATAAACTTCCGATAAACGGCGGCAAGCCAATGTTAATTTCGCCTCTCTTCAAATCTGTCATATCATTTAATGTCGTGGTCATTTCATCAAGCAGGCCAGAAATTTTCTGGGCATATTCTAGCACCACATTCCCAGCGTCTGTGAGATTCGTTGTCTTATTGCTGCGGATAATCAAGGTCATGCCAAGCTCTTCTTCTAAAGCCATAATCGATTTACTCAAGGCAGGCTGTGAAATATGCACACTCTCCGCTGCCTTAGTAATACTTTTGTGCTTAGCTGCCTCCATAAAAAGATTTAATTGGCGTAACTCCATCAAAACACCCCATCTTAAGGATTCTTTAGAAGGATTTTAACATATCTGCAGTATTACCAATACGATTGAATAACAAAAATACCGCTTAGCAACGACTAGCGGTATCCCCTTATTTCGCTAATTCAGGTGTAATGATCCGTTCAGAGTTTGTATAAATATTTAAGGCATTATTCCGGATAAATCCAACCGTTGTAATCCCCAGTTCTTTAGCCAATCTTAATGCAAGTTCTGTTGGGGCCGATTTTGATAGAACCATGCCGCATCTAATTTTTGCTACTTTTAATAATACCTCCGAGGAAATGCGCCCACTAAAGGCAATCACTTTGTCTTCGATGGAAATATGATGCTTCAGACAGTAGCCGTAAATTTTATCCAAAGCATTATGTCTGCCAATGTCCGTCCGCGCTACAATAATGCCATTTCCATCACATAATGCGGCGTTATGGACACCGCCCGTATCTTGAAAAATGGTAGAGGATTCCTGCAGCATCTCCATCAGACGGAAGCAGTTGTCGACGGTCAGCACTTTGCTTTTCACTTCAATCGGCTTAACTGTTCTGGCATCATTATAAAAATAAAAACTCTGCCGGCTTTTCCCGCAGCACGATGTTACAATGCGCTTGGAGTGGAACATTTCATTCAACTTATTCACTCGATGTGTTGTTACGATTGCTTTCCCTAGTTTTTCAATCACTTGCAGTTCCTTTATATCCTCATAGCGGCCGATTATCCCCTCTGACGCCAAAAATCCGATGACAAGTTCCTCAATATCCTCCGGACTGCATACGAGGGTGGCAAATTCTTGGTCATTTAACATAATCGTGATCGGATATTCCGTCACAACCACATCCTCGACAAGCTGCACAACACCATTTTCATATCGCAGCACTTGGTTTGTTACCTGCATTTGCTGGTCCATTCTCCCTGTCTCCCTTGTTCCCTCATTTACCTTTTTGATCAATTGATTTATCAAAAACAAAAACAGTCATGGCGATATCTTCGTCAATATTAATATCGGAAAATAGCCGCAGCACTTTTGCTCCCATTAAGGTTTCAAACTTATCCACAACCTCTTGTCTCTTATAGATTTCCTTTACCAACTTGGTCCGAGCCTCATGAACGGTTTGTTTTCCTTGTTCAGAGTTAATCATAAACTTCTCTACATTCGTAAGGTTGCCTTTCATTTCACTAATCGCCCAGTTTTCCACGAATCGGGTGCTAATTTCTTTTGGGCCGTTTCCAACGTACTCTTTTCTGATTTCCCGAACCAGCATACTAAATTGGTGTTCTAAATTTTTACCCATTATCGACTTCCCCTTCATTTGTCGTTTCAGAATAGTTTTCGATTAAAACAGGGAAACCCCTTCTTTTTAAATCATCAAATGGGTTTCCCCCTCCTTTTAATCCTTTAAGCCTTCCCCGACACCCTTCAAGAGATTCAAACCAAAACCAATTGCTCGATTGATATCCGGATCGTTCAATACCTTCAATAAATCTAGTATACCTACTTTTGAATTAGACTGAAGCCCTTGATCTGCTTTTTCCAACCCTTTTGCAACGCCATTCATCAGTTTTTGTGTCATTTTGGGATCAAGCGTCGTCAAAGCGCCACCTGCTGCCATCGCATTATTGATGAGATTCGTGACAGGCTCTCGTGTCATTTGGCCAACCGCAATTTTTGCCACTGTCTCTTTGGCTTTGACGAGACTGTTCATGGCCTCTAAAATGCCGCTGTTGTGAAGCTCCTGCAACAGTTGAAGCGTATCCAGCAGGGAATCTTTATTTTGCGCAACCTCGGAGATAAGACTCTCCAAGGATTGCGCTTTTTGTTGCTCTTCTGTCAATTCTACCTTTTTAATGATTTTAATTGGCTGAGCCATTATGCGTTCCTCCTGTCATACAGGCCAGGCTGTACATATTCATTGACACTTGAAATTGGCACATAATCGCCGCGTTCCCATTTCCGGTAAATCTCGAGACCCAGCTGCGGCGTCCGTGTGGCGTTGCGCGGGTTGAATCTTGGAAGCGGATTTTCTCCCTTGATTTCCAGCACTTCCATTCGCACTTTCGTTTGTTTATATGCAGGTGTATGGGTCACGACATCGACTGCCCCGCCCGTCAGTAAATTAACCGCACTCTCATGACTGGAGGAGTGCATTGGAACATATACAGTTTTTCCTTCCACACGGTCTGTGACGAGAACTGGCAGACGAATCGCACCATACGGTGAAACAAGGCGGACAAGCGTGCCATCCTTCACCCCGCGCTCTTTGGCAAGCTCAGGTGAAACCTCGACAAAGACTTTCGGGAACTTGTACTGAAGCCCCTCAGATTTATGCGTTAGGTTCCCTTCATGGAAATGTTCCAGCAAACGCCCGTTATCAAGCGACAAGTCGAACTCAGCCGGGAATTCCACCGGAGGTACATAGTCAAACAAACCAAACCGAGCCTTCTTGTCAGGGAAGTTAAAGCCGTTCAGATAAAGAACAGGTGTGTCAGTCCCGTCCGGCGATCCCCATGTAAAGCTGTTCCAGCCTTCAAGAACGTCGTAATTACAATGTGTAAAAAATGGATTTAAGCCAGCCATTTCAGAAAAAATCTCACTTGGATGCGTGTAGTTCCAGTTAAAGCCCATGCGGTTCGCAACCTGCATGAGGATCCACCAGTCAGGCTTGCTGTCGCCTGTTGTTTCTAGCGCCTTATACAAACGCTGGACTCGGCGCTCTGTATTGGTGAACGTCCCGTCTTTTTCAAGGGAAGGCACCCCTGGTAAAATCACATCAGCAAATTGAGCCGTTGTCGTTAAGAAGATTTCTTGAACCACAAGGAAATCAAGCTTCGCAAGCATCGCTTGTGTATGGTTGGAATCAGCATCCACCCAGGCCATATCCTCACCGACAATATACATGCCTTTTAATTCGCCTTTATCAATTGCTTCAAGCATTTCGATATTATCGAGCCCCGGCTGTGCTGGCAGTGTTACTCCATAAGCCTTTTCAAATTTGGTACGAACCTCGTCATTAGCTACTTGCTGATACCCTGGGTAAATATTTGGCATGGTTCCCATGTCACTTGCACCTTGGACGTTGTTATGACCACGGAGTGGGAATGCCCCTGCATTACGGCGCATCATGTTTCCTGTTGCAAGAAGAAGGTTGGCAATGGCAACAGATGTATGCGAACCAGCGATGTTTTGCGTGACGCCCATTCCCCAGCAAATGGCGGTCCCGTCGGCTTCATGAATCATTTCAGCGATTTGGATTAATGCCTCTTGCGAGATGTCAGTCATTCTTTCTGCTTCTTCGAGCGTATAAGGAGTAATCATATTTAAGAATTCATCATAATGGTTGACATGCTTTTGAATGAACGCTTCATCATGCCAGCCTTGGTCAATGATGTATTTTGTTACAGCAGACAGCCATACATAATCCGTCCCTTGTCTTGGACGCACAAACAAATCAGCGCGATCGGCCATTTCATGTTTGCGGACATCGATGGTGATTAGCTTTTGTCCGTGAAGCTTATGCGCACGCTTAATCCGTGTGGCAAGAACAGGGTGTCCCTCTGCCGGAGCACAGCCTACTAAAATGACTAGTCCCGCGCCCGCGATGTCTTGAATCGTTGCGGAATCACCACCAATGCCGCCGGTTTGCTGCAAGCCCCAAGAAGCAGGAGATTGGCAGTAACGGGAGCAGTTGTCCACGTTGTTAGTGCCGAATACCTGCCGGCTTAATTTTTGAATCAAGTAATTCTCTTCATTCGTGATTTTTGAAGAAGCAATAAATCCAAGTGCATCGCTGCCGTACGTATCTTTAATGCCGCCCAATTTTTCTGCCACAAGATCTAAGGCTTCATCCCAAGAGGCTTCAACAAACACATCGCCCTTGCGGATTAAAGGAGTGGTAATCCGTTCTTTTGAATTAACAAAATCCCAGCCGAATTTCCCTTTTACACATGTAGATACACTGTTGACTGGTGCATTTTCGGATGGTTCAATTTTTAAAATCTCATGATCTTTTGTCCACACTTCAAATGAGCAGCCTACGCCGCAGAAGGTACAAACCGTTTTTGTTTTCTCAATGCGTGTTTCTCGCATGGCAGCTTCGACTTCGGAAACAGCAAAGATGGTTTGGTAATCCGGCTCTACCGCTTTGACAAGGTCAATCATTGGTGTCAGTAAATCATCTTCAATTCCTGTCATGAATCCAGCATTACCTAACATGGATTTTTCCATTAAGGCATTACATGGACAAACCGTGACACACTGACCGCAGGAAACGCAGGAGGATTCATTGATGCTTTTACCGCCATCCCATAATACACGTGGCTGCTGGGTCTCCCAGTCAATCGTCAATGTTTCATTGACCTGCAGGTCTTGGCAGGTTTCCACACAGCGTCCGCACAAAATACATTGGTCCGGGTCGTAGC
The DNA here is from genome assembly GCF_042653105.1 of Neobacillus sp. GCM10023253. Lineage (NCBI taxonomy): Bacteria > Bacillati > Bacillota > Bacilli > Caryophanales > Bacillaceae > Neobacillus > Neobacillus sp. GCM10023253. The sequence continues at coordinate 155,282 of NZ_JBHSHV010000015.1, read as the reverse complement.
GATAAAATGGATGAGACATATCCACTTCATACCCCTTAGAGCGGTGCGGACGTGTTTGATGCTCGACTCCCATCATTTCCGCTGTATTATGGACACGGCAATTGCCATTGTTGTTGTCGCAGACCGTACAGTATAATAAGTGGTTTTCCAGAATCCGATCCATCGCTTCTTCCTGGGCCTTTTTCGCCACTTCAGACGCGGTCAGGATATTCATTCCTTCCTCCACGATAGTCGAACAGGCCCTCATAATGCTGCCGTTCACCTCACACATACAGGTATCACAGCTTTGGACTGGCCCAAGAATTTCTGAATAACAAACATGTGGATGCTGGATATCTTGTGAAATAAGGTAATCCAAGATTCGCGTTCCCGCCTCAATCTCACGGGCGGTTCCATTAATAAACACATTCACTTTTTCCGACAAAATACGTCCCTCCTAAACATAAAGAAAACTCGCCGACTGGTGAGCCCCTAAGGGCGAAGACAGAGGCGCAGTTGCACTTATGCGTTAAGAAAGTATAAATTTTGAAAAAAATTTATACTTTCTTATTAGCCAAAAAACCCCCATAAAACAGTTGCTATACCTAATTGGTATAAACCGTTTCATGGGGGGAGAATTTCTGAGCATATTTTATATACTAGCGATCATTCCCGCCATATTATTTGTGAGCACGCAGGAAATCAAAGCAACAACTGTTACCTGATTTCAATGCATTCTTCACTAATTTTAAACATTAACACTATGAATATATCATAAATTTGTATTTTTTGCGAACTAAAGCAAGTTAGATTGCTAGACGGCTTTCTTTATGTTGTTTAATGCTTGCGAAGCACTAGTCCGTAATGCCTCTTTATATACCATCCAGTAGATCAAAGCCACGAAAATTCCTCCGCCAATGGCATTGCCAATAAATACCGGAACTAAGTTAGCAAAATAATCGGTCCAGCTAAGGCTGCCAGCAAAAATGGCCGCTGGAATCACGAACATATTGGCCACGACGTGCTGGAAACCGATTGCAACGAATCCCATGATAGGGAACCAAATCGCAAACATTTTTCCACCAATGTCTTCAGCACCAAATGCCATCCACACTGCTAAACAGACTAGCCAGTTACAGCCGACTGCAGAAATTAATGCTTGAACAAAGGTTTCCGCTGTTTTTGCTTGGGCGATTGCCACTGTTTTTTCCAAAAATGGTCCTGTTTCTGTCAAGCCGACTACATGGCCAAAGAAATAAGCCACAAAGATAGCACCGACAAAGTTACTGACAACAATCAGCAGCCAATTTCTCATCAGCTGTAAGGTCGTTGCCCGCTTAGCCAATACCGCCATCGGCAATGCCATCATATTTCCCGTCAGCAGTTCACCGCCGGCAATAATGATCAGCATGAGGCCGACCGGGAACACCGAAGCGCCGAGAAATGACCCGAATGACCCCCATTCTTTTGGCAAATTGCCAATCACACGTATGTCTAATAGAAAGCCCAATGCGATAAACGCTCCACCTAAGAAACCTAACAGCAGGGCATGACGAATCGGCATTACTGCTTTCTTCGCGCCCGCTGCAACTACTTTTCGGGCAATTTGATCAGGACTATGAAATGCCATATGTTTTCCTCCATTATGTACTCTTTTAAAAATAAAAATAGCCCACCATAAAGCGGTTTCATGCAAATAAATTCACATAAACCGTTTATGATGGGCTAATATTCTAAGCATTAAAAAATACTAGAAATCCTTCCCGCCAATATAAAACAGAATAACAGAATGAAAGTGCAACACCATGTTACATTTCATCAATGAACATTCTATTTCTTCATAACATTTTATAAGATAACATATTTCTTATTTTTTGTGAACATTTTGTGACTTTTTTATCTTAAAATACTACTCTTCCACATATGGAATTGTCAGTGGCCCAAGCGGTAAAACAGCAACGGTCATATTCTCGCCAAAAACCTGTTTAAGTTCTTCGATGGTTTTCTCAATATTGAGTGTCGGCTTAAGCATGGCGCCCTTCACCTGTTCGTCTGTTAGCTTAGAATAAACGTAGACATCTGACCAAACCTGGATGACCGCCTGCTTTTGCACCTGCCATTGGTCAAACATTTTAAATTCTGGACTATTGATGAGATCAAGCAACCCTTGCGGTGTGTCGGCGAGTTCGAAAATTTTCGCATAATTCCCATGGCTTGGCAGTCCATCTGAGCATTCCGAAGCGACGATAATGGCCCCGCCTTTTTTGACAATCTTCTGTGCGGCACTCATTCCTTTAACGGCCTGGTACAGATTCTGGTCAAGCGGGTAGCCGGAATTTGAGGTGATGACGACATCAAACCGCTCATCACACCGGACCATGGCGTGTTCTTTGACGAAGGCACAGCCCTGATCGTGAGCCTCGTAAAGCTCTCCGGCAAATACGTTTGTGATTTCTTTTTGTTTATTCAGTGTAACATTTAACATAAAATGCGGTTTGCAAAGGCCATTAATTTCCCTTGTCATGTCCTGGACTGGGTTATTGACCATATTTCCCCATGTAGCAAGAGGGTCGCCAATCATTCTGGCGTTGTGGAACGTCATGATCGTATCAATCCCGGCAATACCCGGCATGATTCCTTTTGGTCCACCGGAGAAACCGGCGAAAAAGTGCGGTTCAATAAATCCTGTGACAATCCGGAAATCGGCTTCTACGTAGTCTTTATTGAGATACACATCACAACCAAATTTGCTTTTGCCAAGGTTGACCTGTGTGCTTTTGTCATGACAGTTATTATTGATAATCCTGATATTGTCGACAACCCAGTCACCGAGCATCTGCACAAACTCTTCCCTGGTTTGATCGCGGTGAGTCCCTGTTCCATTGATCACCACGAAATTCTCCAATGGCACATGGTTCAATTCTTCTATTAACATTGGGACAAGGATATGGTTTGGGGTCGGTCTCGTAATATCGCTTATGATAATGGCAACAGTATCTGTCGCTTTGACCATTTTTTTTAAAGGAGGTGTTCCAATCGGATTCCTTAATGCCTGTTTAATCGCTTCCACTTCATTTTCCATTGCAGGAAGGTCTTTAGGTTCTACGATAAATGAATGATCCGGTACTTCTATGTCCATTCCGGTTTGGCCATATAGCAGGTTTGTTTTCATGTATATCCACTCCTTGGAAAACGATTCGTCCATATATGGCCTAATTATACTTTTTCTAATTCTGAAATTCATCTAATATGTTATAAAATTTAAAATATTCTATTTTTCGGGCATAAAAGCTAAAAAAAAGGATGAAGACCATTTGTCCTCATCCTGCAACTTTAACAATCACCATGTTTATTTGGATGTAATGGCGGCGGGATCAGCCAGCCTTTTTCTTTGTTTAACCGAAGAACTTTTCCGCCAAGCGCTGCCTTTTGGTTATGGATTTGCACATACATCATGGCTATATCTTCCCTAATGGATTTACCGATAATTTGGCTGCAAGTCACTAATCCTGCAGCTATATCGGCCGAAAGTACGGCTGCAATAGCGGGATCCGGAACGCGCGCTCCAACCGGAATATCCTCTAAGCAAGCTTCAGGTTGTTCGGGTGACGCTGGAGGTAAACCAATTCCGTTTTCCTTTAAAAGTTCTTCCACTTGTTTCTTTTCCTGCTGACAAAGTTCAATGGCTTCTTTTAATAATTTTTTTAAATCGTCGTCACCCGCATGGTTTATCATCGTTTGATAACCTGCAATCATACCATTACCAGCTAGAACAGATGCCCAAAGGTCAAATGCCTCTCCATAATGCATTGGCTCTTCCTTAGGATTTCCACTCAAAATACCCATTGCAAACCTCCTCAAATTATAAGAAAAATAATTCATTCTCGTGCCACCTTTCCTAAAGCACATTCAATAGCTTTTCCCATAATTCGAAAAAAATGAGGCATGGGGACGGTTCTTTTGCCTCATTTTCTCGGCCGTCTAACATTTTAGACAAACCCATCTCATATCGTTTAAATCATTTTGTAATATATTATCGTCGCATCCAGATTCCCATTTTCAGACAATGCATATTTAGGAATCCGTCCTGCTTGAATATACCCAAAAGAAGTATATAGTCTATTAGAAGGGTCTCCTTCTCTCGTATCTAAAACGATTAATGTTCTCCCCATTTGTTTAGCTGTTTCGTGAGCCTTCTCCATTAATAACCGGCCAATTCCATTCCTGCGATAATGTGGGTGCGTCATGAGCTTGGCGATTTCAGCCCGATGTTTGCCGTTCTGCTTTGAACACAGATGTAATTGCACACTTCCGGCAATGACATTATTAATCTTAGCAACAAATAAGATCACCTCAGGATTTAAGACAGATTCCCAATACTTCCTTGCCACGTTTTCCTCTAATGGCGGTAAAAACCCAATCGAAGCACCATCCTCAACAACTTGAATAAGAAGTGCGGAGAGTTCGTTCAAATGTTCCTCAATAGAGATGCATCTCTCTATTTTTATGTTCTTTCTAACTTCTAAACCATTTTCCATAAAAAATCCCCCAATCCCTATTTATAAAATATGGATCAAATGTATCAAATATAAAGGTTGTTACATATTCCTTTGTCAGAAAATCTTACATATTTTTTCTATTACGACTAGTTGAGACTCCTTACCTAAACAGAAAAGAGCTGCCTCAGCAGCTCTATATAACTTTATCAACTATTCAATTTGGGACCATGCGGCCGCTGCTAGACAACACTATGTAATATGAAAAACAGCAAGATGCCGGCTATAAAAAACAGGGGGGTGCTTTTAAATGTCCCTCGATTAATTAAAGGTAGTAACATAGCCCCGCTGAGATACAGAAAAATCCCTGCTGTTACGGATAAGCCCATCGCGACAATCGTTTCTTGAAAGTCCTTCATTTCCGATAGCAAAACCGCAACTCCTGCTCCGAGCCAAGTAAAAAGCCCCTGAATGACAAGATAGATGGCTGTTTTTTTGCGGCCATTTAAAAAGGCAAGCATAACCGAAGTATAGGAAAGCCCTTCCGGTATTTTATGGATCACCAGTGCAATCGTAACAAAAACACCTAATTCAAAAGAAGAGGCATAGCTAATTCCAATCGATAATCCTTCAAAAAAATTATGGAGCAGCATTCCGATTGTTAATCCCGTTGCCCCAGATTTACCACTGTTTTCTACCCCATTTTTCCCATTAAAAGTTCCTGGCAGAAAAATAAAATACATAATCAGGAAACCAAGCAAAATGAACAAACTGCTATCATGATAGTCTTCTAAGGCATGAGGAATTAAATGTAAAAGAGCGATCGATAATAACAGGCCCGCGCTAAGAGCAACCAATGACAATAAGGTTCTTTCTGGCCAATTTTTTCGAATTAAAACGAGAAATCCGCCAAGAATATAGGCTAGAGATGAGATTAAAACAACGAGGAACACAGTTGTGGTCAAGATAATCCTCCCCTTTTTTGTTTATTCCCCATTATGTATTCACCGTCTTGAAAAAAGATTACCAATAAAAAATGAGGTGCCCTCAAAGAACACCTCATTTTTTACTTGTTATTAATAAAAGCTAGCCCCGACGATAATTAAAAGAATAAACAATACTACAATTAATACAAATGGGCTAAAGCCGCCATACCCGAAACCGTAGCCATAACCACCGCAACCGCACCAGCCGCACATAATTAAGTCACCTCTCTAATTGGTTTAATTATTCTTATGCAGCCGTGACGATAAACGTAAATGCGAATATAATAGCCTTTTAAAAATGGATGTTTGTCCTGCTCGGTTTACGATTGCTTATTTTTTCAAAAATGGCGGACTGGTCATAGTTTCCCTTTCCCGCACACTTTTCACGGAAAGGAAGACCATCAGGAAAATCGCGATTAACATATAGGCACTGCCGCCAATAAACCCCAAGGTTCGTGGTGTCAGGTATTCTAAAGCGGCCCCTGATAAAAGCATCGAAACACCCAATAATGGATTGCCAATGGATGCCAATAACCCAAACATAGTTCCCTGGTGTTCCTCAGGAATTTCCTTCATCAGAACCGTATCAAAACAGGCATTCCCAATCCCCGACATAAACGCGGCCCCGCAAAACACGAGAAACGCTGCAGCTATGTAATGGGTTTGGCTTAATACTACTAGGAAAGCCCCCTCGAGCATGAGACTGGCCAACCCAATCCCAAGGATATTTTTTCGCAGACGGTTGGCGACAGAAAAGCTTAACGTTAAACCAATCCCCAACGCCCCATAAAACAGCCCTACACCTACATCACCCAAATGGTACTCCTGTATGGCATACACGGTAATCAGGACATTATCAATGCCGTTCATGGACGCAATGACCACTTCACAGAAAAGAAGAATTTGGACCGGGACGGACAATATGATTACCTTTTTTAAGGTTGGAATCAGCTTTTCCTTTTGCTGCAGCTTTTCATCCTGAAGGGAGTTTTTTTCAGGAAATGTGATCGAAGATAAAATAATTGCTGCACCTAAAAAGGAGGCAACATTAATCAAAAATGTTAACCCCGCTCCAAATAAGTAGGAAACAATCCCCCCTGAAAAAGCACCAACAATTAGTACAATCCCAACCAATACTTGTTCAAGACTATTTATTTTTAACAGATGCTCTTTGTTGACAAGAAGCGGTATCGCAGATTTTCTCGCTGGCGCATAAACAGCCTCGCCCACCGCTAACATGAAGGTACTGACATAAACAATCCAAAGATCCTCTTTCCCATGAACCAATAGAAACGACAAGGCAAACACAATGCGGATGAGGTCAGTTGCCACTAAAATAGTTTTTCTTGAAAAACGGTCTGCCAGCCTTCCCCCGATTGGGGCGAAAATAACAAAGGGCAATAGCCGAATCGCTAGCGTCATGGCGACTGCAAAGCCTGACCCTGTTAACTGGATTGCAAGCGCTAATACAGCAACGGAACTGAAGCGGTCGCCGATTCCATTTACGACACCGGCGAGAAATAATCTCCGGTATTGTTTTTCCTTTTTTATAAAGGAAAGAGCCATCTTCCTCATCTCCTTTCACCCTTATCTAATTTCACACCTATCTAATTAGTTTTGCAAAAAAAATTTATTTCAACCACCAAACCTCAACCGGATTTAACTCATATTGATTATTTTCACGGTACATAAATTGGCACATAATAAGTTCGCGACGTAACGTAGCGTAATCCTCATGATACTGCTTTAAATATTCGTTAATTTCCTTTTCTTGATAAACTTTACCCAGTTCCAGCCCTTTGATCATATGCTCAAGCACAACAAGCTTTTTCTTTCGCTGCGCAGGGTAGGTTTTCAGTTTTCCTTCTTTGGTGAAGAAGTTTTTAATGATTGCCTCCCTATCCTCCGCTGTCACCGACATTTCCAATTCTGCTCCGCCTCCCGTTCTAACATTCAAAATAGCCTTAGCACTCATCTCTAATATTTTTGTGTTAAGAGAAAAATAAATGGTGTTTTTATCACGCCGCTCTTTTATCAGCCCCACCTCTCTAAGTTTTGCCATATGGTGGGTTATCGTTGGCGGTTTAAGCCCCAGCTTACCGGCAATCGCCTGCCCGTGCAACGGCCCCTGTTGAAGCAAGGCGACAATCTTGATCCTGGTAAGGTCACCAAGGGCTTTATGAAATTCCACGATTTTGTTTAATTGCATGTTTAAATCCACCTACTTTAATGATTATCTAATTAGATATTATTCGAATTTAGTTTCGTTTGCAATAGGAGAATGGAATTTTTTTCAAGAATAAAACCAATAAAAAAACCCACCACTCGGGCAGGTTTTTTAAACATTACAATTAATGTCTGCATTTCGGACAAGGCTGCAAGTGTTCCTTCACAGTTCCGCATGAAGCGCATTTATCGGTGCCCTGTTGACTCTTTTTCATTTTCCATTGATCGTAGGTTAAATGTCCTGCACTGTCGTCGTTTAAATACTTGATATAGTCATTACCATAAATATACATCAAAGGTATCACCTCCATTGCTCAATAACAATGTATGCGCTTACATATATGAAAAACACTAAAATAGCAGAATTAAATGAAAACTCGCCGATTGGCGAGTCCGATAGGACGAAGACAGAGGCGTAGTTGAATTTATGCGTTAGGAAGTTATAAATTTGTAAAAATTTATAACTTCCTATTAGCTAAAAAAAACTATCTTTCTATGTATGTTTACAAAAAAGATAGTTTTTCTGGATAGTCTTTTTTATTATTTTTTAACAGGTGTACACACAGCAAATAAATTTTCAGACGGGTCAGTCACATTGATTTCAACAATCTTAAATCCGCCATTTCCTAGATCTTTGCCCTCGTTCTTAATTGGTGTTAATACTTGGTTGTTATTCATCGTCCATACTTCCTTCCTACGTAATTTCTCACACAGAAGTTAATATATGACGATTGTTAAAAAATGTGCATACTTTTTTGTAAAATTTGTCTATTCCGAACAGGAGTTTTCACTTGAAATTATGGTATTATTTTCTAAAGAATAGAGGGTCATAAAGGAGGTAGCTTGAATGGTTGAATCTTGGAAAATAGCTGAAATTAGGGAAACCCTAACTAAGCGTGTAATATCCCTCCCTGATGGTTCGTCTGTACCGATTTTAGGGCAGGGAACCTGGAATATGGGCGAAAATAGCCGTACAAAAGAGCAGGAAGTAAAAGCCCTTCAGCTTGGCATTGAACTCGGAATGACGTTAATTGATACAGCGGAAATGTATGGAAATGGCGGTGCGGAGCGAGTTGTCGGTGAAGCGATAAAAGGACTCAGGGATAGAGTGTTTCTGGTCTCCAAGGTCTATCCTCATAACGCCGGAAAAAATAAAATCGCCGAAGCCTGTGAACACAGTTTAAGACGGCTGCAATCAGATCATTTGGATTTGTACCTTTTACATTGGCGGGGCCAGATTCCACTTGAGGAAACCATCGAGGGGATGGAGAAACTTAAAATAGAAGGAAAAATTCTGCGCTGGGGTGTTTCCAACTTTGACACAGAAGATATGGATGAATTAGTTGCCTCCTCAAACGGGACAAATTGTATCACCAATCAGGTACTATACCACCTAGGCTCACGAGGGAGTGAATTTGATTTGCTGCCGTGGCAAAAGCAGCATCAAATGCCCATAATGGCCTATAGCCCAATCGCCCAGGGAGGTTCCTTAAGAAGACAGCTGCTGCGTGATTCTACCATTCTGGATATTGCCCGCAGTCACAATGTGCAGCCCTTGCAGATTGTGCTAGCCTGGTGTATCCGTTCCAATCAGGTGATTGCCATTCCAAAAGCTGTCCAACCGGAACACGTCATGCAAAATGCGGCGGCTGCTTGTATTGAACTAACAACAGAGGAATTAGCTAGACTTGACGAGGTTTTCCCTGCTCCCGCCAGAAAAGTTCCTCTTGATATTATTTAAAAACGTAAAATGCCAGGCAGCTTTCCTTTTTCGGATGCCGACTGGCATTTTTTCTATTATTTATGATGTCTGAACCGTGCCTCTGCCAAAACCATCTTTCTACTAAATGGTTTTATATTTAATTTCTCCCTTAGTGTTGACACCATCACGGAGCTGATCAGCCAAAAAAGGAGACCGAGCAGCATGCTTAGCGGCCAATTATGAGTCAGTTTTAAGAACAGCCAGACGGTCGCTGCGCATATGATGCCGCCAATCATGCCATAGACTGAACCACCCGCAATTTTCGCTGCGTTCTTCGTTCCGGAAGTAACCCCTGCCATTAAGACGGCCGTAATCATCACAGCAGGAAACGCGGCGAATATTCCCCCTAGGATTTCCCACGGTGAAACTACAATTATTAAATAACTGGCCATTACGGCGGCCCCGCCAAGTAAAAAACGCAAAAGTAAATCTTTTGTCATTGTTAACACCCTTTCCTAATTGACCGTGATGGCCACCACTACGATTGAAACTGCAAGCCAGCAACCTAACGCCTCGATGAGTCCTTTTTTCCATCCATGTTTTTTTAAAAGGAGTACAGCCATAATGGCCACGAGTATATTAATTCCCATCCCAACCATGGCTCCTTGTGAGAGAATTATAGATTGGGAAACAAGAGCTTCGCCTTTCAAATCCAAACCCGCTGTAAGTAATGCCGCTAAAAATACGGCAGGAAAAGCGGCAAATATTCCTCCTGCCTTTTCGCCCAATCTTCTTGCCACAATCGTCGAAGCAACGACTGCTAAGCCTCCTAAAATAAATCTGATAAGTAATGCACTAATGGAAAGTCCGCCCATTGTAATCACCTGTCCATATTACATTTATTTGTGAATAATTTCACATATTTACTTGATATGTTTATTCTACTCCTTTTTATCCTCAGCTCATGTGAACATTTCATTAACATTTTTGAAGCGCTATCAAGTTCTAAATAGGTACCAAAAGCAAAACGACCGAATGCTTGAAAAATTCGGTCGCTCAAAATACGGGGTTTAGTTTACATAATATAGTTAAATATGTTATAGCCATTCATCCGGAACCGAACTATTATCAGCGATTGCAAAGGCTGCTTCTGTTATGGCCGCCGCTAACGTATTGCCCGTTTCGCATGCATCATTAAAACAAGCTTGGCAGGCACCGTCTGTTTTATATGTAAACCCCAACTCTTTCAATTTTTCAACGATTAGCATCGCGTGCTCAAGGTTTTGCTCGGGTTGAAACTCGTCTACAGGTATGAAAATTCCCTTTTCAAAATCATACCAGCGATCCCATCTATTTAACTTCCAGCCTAGTATTCTGCGCGCAATTATTTCAGTTTTGTTCATAGCCACATTACTCCCCTATCCTCAATAGATTTTCCTATTTTACCATTTTCATATTCAGAAGCCTGTATCAATTTTCACACATACTAAATTGATTTTGACAATTTATTAACTGTCCTAAAGGCCTTAATATACTGCAAGTGAATATACGTATTTATCACTACCCGAGTTACACTCACATACTTTATTTATGATAAATTTTTTAAAACAACAATATGAACTCAAAAATAAATCAGAATGGAGAAAGGGATGGAGGTATGGAGATGAAAGGTCAGCACCTCATCGTGGATGCCTACGATTGTCGGGCGGAGCTCTTAAATAACGCTGATGAATTAAAAACCCTGATGCTTGATACCCTCAGGGAGCTGGAATTGGAAATTCTGCTTGCTTGCTTCCATTCCTTTTCACCTCAAGGAGTAACGGGAATCATCGCGATTTCGACTTCCCATTTTTCCATTCATACCTGGCCCGAATACGGGTATGCAGCCTTTGATTTATATACCTGCTCCCCTCAGGATACCTGGCCAGTCTTAAGAAAATTCCTTAGAAAAATCGGTGCCGGGCGGGCCACCGCTATTGAAATTGAAAGAGGATTGGAAAGGCAGGTTTCTCCTATATATTCAAAAGAGCCACATCCGAGGCTGACAGCCAGCAGGCGCCCGGGAAATGCATGGGACATGAAAATTCTTAAGGAAATCAAGAATGGCGGGCACCATATCCTTTACCAGGGTTCGAGTGAGCGCAATGACATTTTGCTTGTCGAGGCAAAGGACCTGCGATTGTACCTAAATGAAGAATTCCAGTTTTCTTCGCTGGATGAAAGACATTACCACGAGGCATTGGTCCTGCCAGCAATGGAACTCGCAAAATCAAGGAAACGGGTGCTGATTTTAGGGGGTGGGGATGGCCTTGCTGTTAGGGAGGTCATCAAATATCATGATGTAGTTCATATCGACCTTGTTGAAATTGACCCGATGATTATTAAGCTGGCGGCAAATGAACCGGCATTTGTTGATGTGAATGAGGGTTCGTTAAAGGATAACCGCCTGCAGATGCATATTATGGATGCGAAGCAGTACTTACTGGGAAAAATGAAGGGATATGACGTCATCATTATTGATTTTCCAGATCCCGTCGACCCTGAAACCAGCTTATTATACACGAAAGAGTTATATGAGCATGTTGGATGGCACTTAAACCCCGAAGGAGTCATCGCTTGTCAGGCCACTTCCCCGGGAGACAATCCACGAGTTTATTGGAGTATCGCTAAAACATTGCAGGCTGCAGGCTTCAAAACGGAGGCCTTTTATTCAGTGGTGCCATCATTCGGAATGTGGGGATTCCACATGGCGCAACGCGGGAATTTTGTGAAAAAATGGCCAAAAATCTCGGTTCACCATGAAGCTATAGAGGCAAACGTGGAACCCTTGTTTCACCTGCCGCCAAAGTTCCACCCGCCCAATACCGGCTTGATTATAAACAGCAGAAATAACCTTAAGTTGCATGAACTTTATCAGCAAGAAATGGGGAATATTTAATGCTGGGAATAAAAAAATGCGATTGACATCATCTGCAATCGCATTTCTTATTTTTGGCTGCAATCGAACTATCATTCTTTGAACGGAATAGGTAATTACCGATTGGCACTCGTCAGTATTCCTCAAACATCTTTATGGCTGTGTCGGCTGAGTTGGTTCATACGCAATCCGCCATTTTTTATTGGCGATTTCTTTAAGGCCTCTGCGAATCATTAAGAAAACGACAACCCATGAAGAAACCATAAGAAAGATATGTCCGAATGGGGACATGCCTTTAATCGGTGTATCCCATAAAGCGTGCATCGCTACGACCAGAAGGAAAACAAATAAAAAGTACGGCTTAACCAATAGTGAAAAATCGAATTTTTGATCGCCTTGTGCTTTGCAGAAAGCCCCACCTGTCAATGCCGCCCAGGCCACATGCCCGCCGGGAGCTAAAACACTGCGCCAGAGAATCGTCGTATAAAGGTGTTCGAAACTCCCTCCTGTTAACAGGCTTCTTAACGCATAGCCTGCTGTTTCAAACGCGGCAAAGCCTGCTCCCACTGCTGCCCCCACCAAAAGCCCATTTAGCATGTACCTGTATTTGTGGTTTCGAACAAACCAGATAACAGTCATCACTTTGGCCACTTCCTCCACAATACCAATTGTGATGGGGTTGATGTTGTTTTTTACAAGATTAAAAAACACTAGTGCAACCAGCATCGAGAGGATGCCGCCAATCAAGACCACATAAATGACCCTATAAAAAGCAATATTTTGCGGTGCATTCATTTCCCAGAAGAACATCAGCGTTGTAATAGGGACCGCAAAAGCACCAATAATGATGAGACCCGGTAAAAAGTTAAAATTATGGAACACGGTGACACCTATGTGCATGCCTAAAAATGCAAGCAGGGCAATCAAAAATACTCTTGCAAAAAGCCAAGGCTTTGGCCATGTTTCCTTTACTTCTTCAATCTTCGGTGTTGTGATTGCTGTACCGACAATGAATAGCCTATCCGCCTCCAGCGTGCTATGCTTTCGAAACACCCTTGAAAAAATGTTTTGAAATTTAGGTTCTACCGAACGCAGCTGCTTCGGCATCGCATCCACGTAAGAGGCAAACTCGTAAAATAAACTGTCTGGATCCGGGTCTGTATTTCCACCCAGTTTAAAGTTTTTTCCGCAGTTGAGGCAGTACCTGACCCCCTCCGGATTCGAATATACGCAGTCCGGGCAATTCAATTAGCATCCCCCTCTTGATAAAATGACTGAAATTGGATGTTTAACTTGTTTTTACTATGCCCGTTAACTGCATACAAAATTATTTTTTTATAATGAAGATTATTTATCTAAGCTCTTTTCCAAACCCGTAACACGTAACCGCCGCAGCCGCACTGGTCGATAAACTTCACATCAATTTCCGCACCGAACCTAGAAAACAATTCCTCTGTTAAATACTCTTCAGGATTCCCAAAGCCGGCAGGCGTGACGACATTAACATAAAATCCTTTCACTGTCTGTTTTACAGCATCAATCGCATCTGCAATAACCAATTCCTTATCGTTTTCATATTCCTCATGCTCTAATGAGATTGACCAGTTCTTTTCCATTACATTCACCTCTTCCTTCTATTTTAAAATGAACCACGCCGGCAAGAGGTGATTTTCATCACGCATCATTTTCAACTAAAAAAGGGCACTTTTTGCAGCGCCCCTTTTCAAGTTATTTTTTTGTTTTTTCTAAAGCTTGTAATGCTACCTTTTCAAGTCCAGTTTGGGCAAATTCCACATCCGTTTTCGGCATTGCAGGATTAAACTGTTTTTGTTTGTTCTTCTTTTTAGACATTTTTTCATCATCCTTTTCGATTCATATAGTCATACTAAAAAGAATGCCTGTCCGGCACTTCCTTCTTATTTTGCGTTCTTTCATGAAGGCTATGCTAATTAGGTAATGCCTCAGCACTTCCCTACAAGCGGCATTTTTGCATCCCAATTTGGGAACTGATATAGTTTTATTACATTATGTTAAATTTGGAGGTATATCGCATGTTAATAGAAATGTGGACTGACTTCGCTTGACCATTTTGCTATATTGGCAAAAAGCGTCTGGAGGACGCTATTCAGAAGGTAAATTTCCCTGTCGAGGTTGTATACCGCTGCTTTGAACTCGATCCAACATCGAAGCGGGATGTAGACTATAATATTTATGAAGCTTTATCAAAAAAATATGGCATGAGCGTGGAGCAAGCCAAAGCCAATAGCCGTAACTTAGAAAAAATGGCTGCTGAGGTTGGATTAGAGTTTAACTTTGACACACAAATTCTAACCAACACTTTTGATGCTCACAGATTAGTGATGTTCGCCAACAAACAAGGCCTCATGCATGAAATGACCGACCGCATCCTGCGTGCTTATTTTACAGAGGGAAAACATATCGGGGATCATACTACACTCGTGCAGCTGGCGGAGGAAGTTGGTTTTAACGGCGAATCTGTTAAAGAAATGCTATCCAGCACTGACATGAGCGGGGAAGTCCGCGAAGACGAAGGTCTCGCTGCGCAATACGGCATCCGCAGCATCCCATTTTTCATATTAAACAAAAAATACTCGCTTACTGGGGCCCAGCCGACCGAAACATTTATCCAAGCTTTGAATCAGATTAAAGCAGAAGAATCAGCCATTACGGATTTGGGTGACCAGGACGGCGGTCTAAGCTGTGACGAGAACGGGTGCGAAATTCCTAAAAAATAGATCCATGAAAAATTAAGGTCCGAAGCCATTTTGGTTTCGGACCTTAGTTTTTTCTAATATTCCGGAAATGTAATGGATGATTCCATCATTCATTTAATCGTTAAAATCCGAAGCATCATTGTAATCATAACGGAATCCATCTTTTTGAGCGGACCTGTTTTCGGTTAAATTACTGACGGCGTTACTTGCGGCGTCTACTGTTTTCATAGCTGCATTCTCGGTTGCTTCTAAAGCATTGTGCACTGTTTCAAATGCGGACCCTGCCGTATTTTTAATACTTTGGGAAATGCTATTATCATTATGTTGATTATTTCTTTGATTTGCCAATCTAATCACCTCCTAAACAAACTTAGGATATGTTAGAAAGGTTTTATTATTCAGTCTTTAAAAGTTCAAGTCTTATCAGAATTTGCCCTCATTCTTGCATCCAATAATTTAAAAGCATCCGTTAATTTTTCATGAGGAAGTTTCTCGTACAAATCCCCAATACTAACTTCAAAATAACTGATCGTCTCCGTCACTTCTCTTACATAGCTTGATAACCCCACATCGGCATCCTTACAGATTTCCGTTAATATCAGCTCCATCACTTCTTTTGGGGCATCGAAATGGACGTGAAACATATTTGAAACCGGCACTTCCGGCTTAGTGGAGACGCCATAACACTGATTATAAAATCCAGCGAGCTCTTTTGCTTCCTCATAATACTGCTTCATTTTCCCAATCCGTTTTTCAAAATAATAATCGGCACTCAGATAATACGGATAAAGACTGATTAGATCCCCGCCATGGCGTCTTTTCCACACCTTGGATTTCTCAATAAAGTCATTATCACCTGCCAGAACCGCACCAGCAATCCCGCCAATTCCTTTGTAAAAAGAAATATACACACTGTCGAAAAAGCTGCAAATTTCCGCAGCGTTTTTTTCATAATAAGGAAGAATTTCAAACAGTCGTGCCCCGTCCAAATGCAGCATGATTCCTTTTTCTTTGCAATAAGCAGAAATCGCCTCGAGTGTTTGATAGTCAGGCAGCAGCCCGCCTATTTCCCTTTGTGGCAATTCCAAAAGTACACAAGCAACCTCTTCCTTCATGCCTGTTACATCTTCAAATTCGATGACTCTAGTTTTATCTGCTAACAAAACGGATTCAATCTGATGGAGCTCCTTTAATCCGTCATCTTCATGCACCTCTATATGGCACAACGGATGGTAGGCGACCTTTTTTAAGCCTTTTTCATCACACCAAATTCGCATCGTGATTTGCTGCGCCATTGTCCCGCTTGGAAAAAATACCGCAGCCTCTTTTCCCAAAACAGACGCCATTTTTTCCTGGAAGTCCTCTATCAACTTCCCCTTCCCATACATTTCACTTTCAAGCTGTCCATCAAGGTTTTCAAAGGCTTCCTTGAAAACTTGGATTTTTCTAGGACCATGGCCGTTCACTTGAAATGGAGTTTCTTTATATGCATCCTGCAATCTATTCATATTTCCTGCTCCCTTTGTGATGAACTAAAGATTCAACTTCATTATACATTTATCTACGAACCTAAACTCTTTTTTTCTTTGACAAAAACAAACTGCTCCGGAGCCTGGTTACCTGTCTTACGAACCGATGTTTGAACTAGTGTCTTCTTTTGTTTCATATACGATATACCTGCTATATTTTCTTCCAGTTCTTTTTTGATCATATTGACAATCTGGATAATCACGAAGAATCCTAAAATAGTGAACGAAATGGTCCAGGGATACTGGATGAAATCATATAAACTTTGTCCAATTAAACCTGCCCACTCATTTGACACGGATGCAGGTTTCGGCGGCGGATCATCATACCCTACAATTCCACCAACCGTTTGGCCCCCTAGATAAAGGCCGAAGATACCTAGATGCATGGTTACCTGTAAAGTAGTTAATAATTGTTGAACCGTAAATAGAATGCCATAGGAGCGAAAATAAGGGAAGAAATGTCTTTTTAAAATATGATACCTGCCCGCTCCCATCAACAAAGAAGTTGTAATGAACGATTTGGTTTTTAACTCCTCAATCAAGTCAGTCGTAAATACTAAAACTGATGGAATGCCTAGCAATATCAGCATCAGAATTTGATAGGTAACGACAGTGGATAGCGGCCTTTCAATATGGGCCATGACTGGCATCATCAATACTATCCCTAGAAAAGTAGCCGGAACAAATCGAAAGACAGTAAAAATATCAATGACATATTTTTTTAACCATGGTGCCCAAAGTGAGATAAAAACGCCTAAAAGTCCACCGATGATTACTCTAAGGAAAGCCACACCAATGGCTGTGATTAAAGTGAATTTTGCCGCATATAGCAAAAGCAATAACAGATCTTGGCCATTCCGGTCTGTTCCGAAAATATGCTCTGCAGAAGGCGGAAACGGGGCACGACCTATGACCTTTCCCGCTTCGTTGACAATCAGGCCATTTTTATCAAAATCGGCCGGTCCATACAACGGGTATAGGAAACTTGCGATGAGCAGAAGAAGCAGAATTGCTGAGCCGATGGTGGTTTTTCGGAAACCTCTCATATGCTTGCACTCTCCTTTCTGTTTACAGCTTTGATAGCAAATAGACTAAGCACCTCAATCACTAAAAGCGGCAAAATAAATAACAGCAGACAGATGACTAGTCCAAGGAAACTGCCGCCTCTCATGACGATCAATTGAAGGATTCCTGTTAACCCTGGAAGGGTAAACAGGAATTCAATTAAAAATATATTAGAGAGAATGACCCAAATACTCGTTCTTAATTGCAAAATAAATAACGGAAAAGTGTTGCGAAGCATATGTACAATCAGAATTCTTAATGAACTAAGCCCTTTTGCCCTGCTATATTGAACATAATCCTTTACCTTCTCTTCCTCCAGTACCTTTATGATAAACTGAGCAAACAGCATCGCTGGAAGAAAGGAAACCGTGACAACAGGGACCACATAAGGTCTTGCACCAAATACTCCGTAAAGCTGCAAAAACTTCAAACCCGTTTCTCTATATAGCGTAATAACAAAGAACTGAATGATAAAAATAACCATTAAATCAGGAACGCCTTCAAAAAAGTTAATTCCGCGCTTTATAAATCCACCGATTTTTTTCGGCATTATATGGACAAACATGGCAGCCAACAGTCCAAATACAATAACAGCTACCAGCGATGAAGCGAATATTGAAATGGTATAAGCATAACCTTCCGGCAGACTTTGCTCATTAAACAGGTCTATGTAACTTGTGTCTCCAAACTGAATTAATTGTTGAATATTCTCTTGCACATACTTCCAAAAAGTATCCGGGTGTAACGTTAAGGTGTTACCAATTCCAATTAACGATGGCAGATTAAAGACAAAAAGAAACCCGAAAACCATCAAAACCAGCCGAACCGGCCACTCTATTAACCTTTTCAATCCATCACCTCTAGCTTGGGCTATACACTGCCCGCTTTTTCTGCATAAATATGCTCCAAAGTAATTAGACGTAAATAGATGCAGTTTCGTTTACAAAATTTTGAAATTTTTTAAAAAAACATAAAAAAACTGGGAATTTCTATTCCCAGCACGTTGTTCCTATTCTCTTGGTATTTCTATACAGGCTGCCTTTTATTAATCAAGGCTTTCGAAATTCCGACAATGCATTGTTCGCCGGTTTGTTTGACGACCGACTGTTTGACTGTGACGACACCGGTGCCATTCCCTTTATCCTGGAGATCGATGACTTCTAGTTCGACATGGATGGTATCGTGAATAAAGACAGGCTGGATAAAGCGCAGTTTATCAATGCCGTAATTTGCCACCACGATTTTCGGATCCATCTTTGTTAAACCCACCGCAAACGACAGCACCAGCATTCCATGGGCAATTCTTTGCTTAAAAATTGTATTTTTTGCATATTCAATATCCGTATGAAGCGGATAATAGTCTCCTGTCAGGGCGGAAAACATGACAAGATCTGTTTCCGTAATCGTCCTACCACGTGACTCCCACTTTTCACCTAGTTCAAAATGATCAAAGTATTTATCGTACACCTATATCACCCTTTCGAATTGTTTTGCCTTAAGACGGTTTTTAATATTTTTCCGGTCGCATTACGAGGCAGTGCCTCGACAATTTCCAGCTGCTTCGGAATTTTAAAGCGAGCAATTTTTCCATCAAGGAATTGTATCAAGTCTGTGACTGTTAACGTTTGGCTGTGATCCTTTAAGGCGACCACCGCTTTTATCGATTCGCCCCATTTTTCGTCCGGATATCCAATAATTGCGGCCTCGCAGATATTCGGATGCCGGTACAGAACCTGCTCAATTTCAATTGGATATACGTTCTCCCCGCCGGTAATGATCATGTCCTTCTTGCGGTCGACAATATAAATAAACCCATCCTCATCAAATTTGGCTAAGTCGCCTGTGTAGAACCAGCCGTTTCGAATCGCCTCTTTCGTTTCGTCCGGTTTATTCCAATAGCCAACCATCACATTCGGACCATTCACAATCAGCTCTCCCACCTCGCCTGGCCGCACATCCCGGTCAAGCGGGTCGACTATGCGAACTGTGGTGTGCATTGGTTCTTTCCCGACCGAGCCATTCTTGCGGATGGTATTCTCTTTATCTAGAATACTGACAAACGGAGCCGTTTCCGTCAGCCCAAATCCCTCATAAAACGGAATTCCCCGTTTTTGGAAAAATTCAATCACGGTAATCGGACAAGGCGCCCCGCCGGAAACGGCGAATTGAAGCGACGAAATATCGTAGGCATCAAAATTAGGAACACTCATTAACGCCTGCCACATCGCCGGGACTAGGAATAAGGTGGTTACCTGTTCATCATTGATTTTTTGTAAAATTCTCACCGGGTCAAAACCATCAATTAAAATATTTGCGCCACCCTTATAGATTAGCGGCAACGTAAACACGCTCATACCGCCAATATGGAACAGCGGCGCCGCGGCAAGCGTCGTATCAGAATAATCAACAGGGGTATTGTGGATGAAGTTAATAGCATTCCATTGGGTATTACCGTGGCTTAACATTGCCCCTTTCGGCCTGCCGGTTGTGCCAGACGTGTACATCATTAAATGGATGTCATCGATCCCAATCTCAAAGCCAGGCTCAACCGGTGACGCTTCCTCCAGCAACTTTTCATAAAGCAAATCATCATAATGCGGTTGGTTCCCGACGTGGATGTATTCAAGCAAACTGGATTTCATCATTCGCAGCTGATCTACCAGCGGCCTCATCCGGCTGTCATAAATAAAATGATAGGCCCTTGAATCATTGACAATATAATGGACTTCTTCGGCACTTAAACGGAAGTTGATGGGCACAAAGATAGCGCCAATTTTCGCGCAGGCAAACACCGCTTCGAGCATTTCATTCGTGTTAAGAAGCAGGGCATCGACCCGATCGCCCTTCCTTACCCCTAAGGAAAGAAGGGCATTAGCCAGCCGATTGACCCGTTCATTAAATTCTAAGTACGTAAACCGTTTTTCGTTATAGACAAGCGCCAGTCTATCCGGACGGACCTTACAATGTTTCACAAGCCAATTTCCGATTCCCTGAACCATACCCAACACCCCTAATCTTTTTCCTAACTTAAAATGGTTGAATGCTTTTTCGCCGGAAGCGGGAAATCTTTGTTTTCGAATGTTTCATAGCGGTGGATCAGCTCCTGGCGCAATTCACTTGGGACAACCAAATCGTCTACGACCAGCTCGCCTGATAGCTTGATAATGTCGTAGCTTGCCCGGTATTCCTCTCGCAGCTTTTGCACTAGGGCTGCCCTCTCTTCCGGGTCGGCCACGGCTTTTATTTTGTTATAGTAAACGGCGTTGACCGCTGCTTCAGGACCCATGATGGCAATTTCCGCGGACGGCAGGGCAATCGTCGTATCCGGTTCATAGGCCGGACCTGCCATCGCATAAATCCCCGCGCCATAAGCCTTCCGGACAATCACGCACATTTTCGGAACATTGGCCGCAGAGCTTGCGAAAATAAAGTTCCGGCCTTTGCGAAGAATTCCTTCCTGCTCTACCTTTGTGCCGACCATGAACCCAGGGGTATCACATAAATACAGAAGCGGAATGTTGTAGGCATCACAAGTCCAGACAAATTTAGCACCTTTATCCGATGACTCTGGAAAAATGGCTCCCCCCTTATGAAGTGGCTGATTAGCAACAATTCCAACCGTTTTCCCGTTCAAGCGGGCAAAACCGGTCACCAGCTCCTTTGCATAATTGGCTTTGACTTCAAGGAAGCTGTCACCGTCAACAATCGATTCGATTAATTTCCGGACATCGTAGGCGCGGTTTGGTTCGACAGGAATAATATTGTCTATTTCGGCTGGATTTCGTGTTGGTTCCTTAGCCGGAAATTCCTGCAGCTTTCCGTCAAAATGATCAGGCAGGTAGCTTAGTAGTTTCTTAACAAGCTCGGCTGCTTTTTCTTCAGATTTCGCGATAAAGTCAGCCGACCCGCTTTTGGTTGTGTGCATTGTGGCTCCGCCCAGTTCCTCGACATCCACCTGCTGTCCTGTCGCCATTTGTACCATTCTTGGCGAAGCAATCGCCATTCCAGAAATTTTGTCGACCATGATGACAAAGTCGGAAAAAACCGGCATATAGGCGGTCCCTGCAAAGCATGGACCGTAAAGCACAGCAATCTGCGGGACACGTCCGGACAGCATGCTGTGGTTATACCAAATCTTCCCGCCTGAATACTTCTCTACATGGTAGCCGCCGGCTTCGTCAATTCTTCCTCCTGAGGAATCAATCATATAGACAATCGGCCGTCTGCCGCGAATCGCTGCCTCTTGAATCCGCAGGATTTTCTCGCCATGGAATTTGCCGATGGAGCCAGCCTTAACGGTATAGTCGCTGGCCATGAAAAATACAAGCCGGTCATTGATTTTGCCTGTGCCCGTTACTACCCCGTCCGCAGGTAACTTTTCCTTTGTGGCGTTGGCAAACAGACCGGTTTCATAATAGGGCTGTTCATCGTCAAAATAGAGCCTAAGCCGATCCCGGACAAACAGTTTTCCTATCTTCTTTATTTTGTCGTGGTCAGGTCCTCCCTGATAAATGCGTTCACGTTCCGCGAGGATTTTTCGTTCACGTTCCAAGGTCAGCACTCCTTTGGTAGTTTTTGAGATTGCAAGCTTAGATTTGGATTGGTTTTTAAGACTTCGGGCCCTTATTCGCAGGGACTTCCACAGGTGTGAGGATCCCCAGCTGTTTGGTAAGTATTTCATTCATGATTTGTGTCGTGCCGCCGCCTATAGTTTGAATTCTGGCATCACGCCACAACCGCTGAATCGGGTATTCCATCATATACCCATTGCCACCATGAATTTGCACCGCTTGGTCGCAAACACGATTCACCATTTCGCTGGCAACTGCCTTTGCCATTGTCGCTTCCGTGACACAGTTTTTCCCTTGACTGTACAAGTAAAGAGCCCGGTAAGTAAGGTTCCTAGCTTTTTCAATATCGACAGCCATGTCGACCATCTTGTGGCGCAGCACCTGAAACTCTGAGAGTGGCTTGTTGAATTGGATTCTTTCCTTACTGTAATGGACCGTTAGCTCGAGCGCCTTCTCGGCTGCGCCGATGCAGCCCAACGCAAGAATCAGCCGCTCATACTGAAAATTTTTCATTATATAAACGAAGCCTTCATTCTCCTCACCAATCAGGTTTTCTTTCGGCACGATGACATTGTCGAAAAAAAGTTCCCCGGTATCTGAAGAGCGCCATCCTAATTTTTTCAGGCTTTTTCCAACCGAATAACCATCTGAATTAGTCTCAACAATAAATAAACTTATATTGCGATGCTGCGGCCCTTCCTTTGTCTTCGCGGCAACAATCACATAATCTGCGTTTACGCCATTCGTAATGAAGGTCTTCGAACCATTCAGGACATAATAGTCGCCATCTTTTTTAGCAGTCGTTTTAATGGCGGCCACATCGGACCCGCCACCTGGCTCGGTTACCGCCAGTGCTGAGATGGCCTCCCCTTTAATCCCTGGTACGAGGTACTTCTGCTTTTGTTCGTGATTCCCGTAACGCCAAATATTGGTCATGGCAATGGTTGTATGTGAACCAATCGCCGCACCGACCCCGCCTGCCCCGCCTCTTGCGAGTTCTTCTGTAAAAACAGCTTCCATGACAACATCAAGACCACTGCCGCCATACTCCTCCGGAAACTTAATCCCAAGAAAGCCCATCTCCCCCATTCGTTTATATAAGCTTCTCGGAGTCTGCCCGTCTTTTTCCCATTGCTCAATATTGGGAGTTATTTCTTTTTCCACAAAGGAGCGAACCGTTTTCCGAAACATGTCATGTTCGTCCGTAAAAATCCAGTAACCCATCGTACCCCTCCTTTTCCTTCTTTTAGGCTGGTTCTTTCATTGGTATCCGCCGAATTGGGAGACTAATCCGCCAAAATTGTAAATGTATTGAAGCCAATTCCAGAGACTTATCCGCCGAAACTCTACGAATTTCCGCTAAATATTAATAGTTATCCGCCAAACCCTATTTCATGACCGATTTTCCTTCTAAAAATCAGGTAATATTTCTTTAATCAGCCCACCCAAACCCTCTAAAGTTACCTTTTTTATAACCCCATCTGCTTCGCAATAATCTCCTTCATAATTTCATCCGTGCCGCCGCCAATTCTCGGCAGCCTGCTGTCCCTCCAAGCACGTTCGATCGGATATTCCGACATATAGCCATTTCCGCCAAAGATTTGCAGTGCGCGGTCCGCGACCCAATGCGACATCTGTGCGGCTGCCAATTTTGTCATCGAGATTTCTTTGGACGGCACCTCACCTTTTGAGAACCGGTAGGCAGTCGCATAGGTCAATTCCTTACATGCCTCAATTTGCGTTTTCATTTCGGCAAGCAGGTGGGCTATGACCTGGAAATTGCCGATTGGCTGGTTGAAGGCAATTCTTGTTTTGGCATAGTTAAGCGCCATTTCATAGGAATGTTCAGCACCACCGATAGCGCCAGCCGCGCCAACCATGCGCTCACCCTGCAACTGCCACATGATTTGATAAAAGCCCTTACCCTCTTCCCCCAGCAGGTTTTCATGAGGAACACGGACATTATCGAAAATCAGCTCTGCTGTATCAGAAGAACGCATTCCGACCTTGTCGAGCTTTTTCCCGACAGAGAAACCAGGACGATTCGTCTCCACTAAGAACAACGTTATTCCCTTCGGACCCGGATCATCAGATGTTCTCGTAACGAGAGTGATGAAATCTGCCCGCGTCCCATTGGTAATGAAGGTTTTCGCCCCATTAATGACCCATTCGTCGCCTTCTCTTCTGGCCCGCGTTTGAATCCCCATGACATCCGAGCCGTTGTTCGGTTCGGTAATCCCGATGGCCGCAATCTTTTCCCCTCTCAGAGCCGGTTTGAGGAAGCGTTCATGCTGGTCCTTAGTTCCAAACTTATAAATCGGCGGCGTGGCCATATCAGTTTGGACAGCTATTGCCATCGGAACACCGCCGCAGCCACATTTATTCAATTCCTCCGCCAGGACAATTCCGGAAAAATAATCACCGCCTTGGCCGCCAACCTCTTCAGGATAATGCAAACCAAGAAGCCCCAGTTCCCCCATTCTCGTAAAGACGGAGCGTGGAAATTCCCCCTGTTCCTCCCATTCATCCACATACGGCGCAATTTCATTTTCTACAAATTTACGAATCATTTTTCGAAGCTGGTCATGTTCTTCCGTAAAATATGGTTCATATGGCATCACTTGTTCACCTCATTTTCTTAGTTCTGCTAATAAAGAATCATCCACTTCTAATTCGAGCCGCATCATATTCGCACCAAAGCACTTGCCGAGATTATCCAGCCTTAATGAGGCTGAACCGCCTCCCTCTAATGCCTCCTTGCAAACAAAATTAAGCGCAAGAATGTTTGGCAGTTCGTAGCGGGCCACTTCTCCCTCCACAAGTCCTATAAAATGCTCTTTCACCCGCTCAGTAGTTAGTTTTTCTAAAAAAATTTGATAGATGGCCGGGTTCGGGGCAAACACACCGATATTCACCATGTTTCCTTTATCCCCGGAACGAGTTTGTGCGATGTCTCTCAGCTTGACGATGGCCATTATTCACACCTCCTGCAGTTCAACTTTCACAAGATTTTCAACCTCACTCCGTGGAATCAGTGTCGACCACATCCCGAGTAACGCCCGTGGAGAAGAGTTGCCCGTAAAACCGCTCATCGATGGAGGACCATTCAATGCCAGCGGCGGGAAGAGTCTGCTAAAACGTGCCGCTTCCTGTTTCGTCTTTGCTTTGACCGCCATCCGTAAATACACCTCATTTAATTCCTGCTCAGGTTCAAAAGCGAGAGGACCACTTAAGGAGTTGTATCCAAGGAAATCTGTGCGAACTTCCTCATAGTTCCACCGGTACCTCTCCAGCTGCGTGCGAATGATTTCATCCACCTTTTTTGCTTTTCGTAAGGCATCTGGCCAAGCAAACCCGACAACTACTTGCGCGGCAAAGCCGTTTTCATAACCCATGACGACCTTTAATGTATCTGTCCGCGGTTTACCTCTCACCCCTGTCACCGTCACCTGATTCAGCCCGCTATTTTCCAAATGAACGCCGGTTAGATCGACGATGACGTCTGGGGTAATATAGGCAGACGGATCGTGAATTTCGTAAAGCATCTGTTCTTTTACCGTATCAACCGTGACTAGGCCTCCTTGTTCCTCAACCTTACTTATGGTAAAGTCACCATTTTCCGATACCTCGGCAATCGGGTAGCCCATTCGATCAAAGCCTTCGATATCCTGCCAATTGCCGCTGAAATTCCCGCCTGTTGATTGCGCCGAACACTCGAGCAAATGCCCCATAAAAATCCCGCTTGCAAGCTTATCCCACTCGTCTTCTTTCCAATCATATTCATAGATTAACGGCGCTAAAAACTGAGCGGTATCCGTCGTCCGTCCAGTAACAACGATATCTGCGCCGGCCCGTAATGCTTCGACAATCGGCTTGGCACCGATATAGGCGTTGGCAAACTCCAATCTGTCTTTAACCTTTTCGATTGCCTCACCAGTTTCGAGATGATTGAGAGAATACCCCTTTTCAAGAAACTCAGGGATTCGGTCCAATACATTGTCTCCAGTCACGACCGCGACTTTTAAACCGCTCATCCCCATTTCTCTAGCTACTCTTAAAATTTCCTGTTGAGCGCCAAGCGGGTTGATGCCGCCGCCATTCGTTAACAGCTTAATACCCTTTTCCTTTACAAATGGAAGCAGCGCCTTCATTTGCAGCGGCAAATCCTTGGTGAAGCCGGCCTGCTCATTTTTTCGTTTATCCTTAACGAGGATGGCCATCGTCAGCTCAGCCAGGGCGTCGAAACAAAGATATTGCACATTCCCTTTTGCCGCGGTTGCAACAGCCGCTTCGATGCTGTCCCCATAAAAACCCTGGGCAGCCCCAATTCGTACCCTTTTCATGACAAATTCCTCCTTTCAGTAGTCGGTGCTCAGCTTTTTTTGATATAAATTACATTACATCAGCAAATTTCGGGGTTCTATCGGCGGATTTTGCCGTGCTATCGGCGAATTTCACCTATCAATCAGCGAATCTCAGCTTGCTATCGGCGAATTCTACCATTCTATTGGCGAATTTCTCCGTTCAATTGGCGAATTTTACGATTCTATTGGCGATTCCCACCATTCTATTGGCGAATCCCCCTTTTCTATCAGCGATTCAAAATCCCCCCTATTTCCCCGCCCAATTCGGTCGTCTTTTTTCCAGAAAAGCGGATGCCCCTTCCTTTAAATCCTCACTCATAAACGACACAAGCCTAAGCGTCGTCAAATAATCAAATGATTTCAGCAAATCCATCTGCTCAGTTGTAAAAAAAGCATCCAAACTCAATTTGACAGCAAGCGGACTAAAGCTTGCGACCTGCCTTGCCAGTTTCATCGTTTCAACCTCAAGCTCATCCGGATTTACAACCCGATGAACAAGGTTTAATTCCTTCGCCTGCTCCGCGGTAAAAATCTCCGCAGTCAGCATCAGTTCCATCATTTTCCGGTCGCCGACTGCCCGCCGAACCCAGGGCATAATCACAAACGGCACAAGCCCCAATCGCAGTTCGGTTAAACCAAGTTTGGCTTCGGTTGAAGCGATGGCAAGGTGACACATTGCGACTAACCCAGTGCCGCCCCCAAAGGCGGGCCCATTTACGCTGGCAATCAACGGTGTGGTGACTTCAGCACCCAGCTTGAATAATTCCGTACTTTCGCGCCCTTCAAAATAAAGCTCCGGGGCCGTTTTCTCGAAATTCTTTTTAAAATCATTCAGGTTACCGCCAGCCGAAAACGCCGTACCGGCACCAGTAAGGATAATCGCGCGGATCTCCGGATTCTGGTCCGCCTCCCTTATCGCCAAAGTAAGCTCTCTTGTCGAGTCCTGTGTCAGCGGGTTTCTCATTTCCGGTAAATTCAACGTTACTTTGGTAACGTTTTCAATTTCTTCATAAAGGATCGTTTCATAGGCCATGTCCTTCACCTCTTAAATAGGAGTATCAATATACATGTTGCAAAAAACGTGCCAACCTTTTTTAGCCAAACATCCCCTATTTTCCTAGCAAAAATAAACACCTTGTGCACAAAAGTGAACAGTTGTTCAAAGATGTGTACACTGTAGCGATTGTTTTATTTAAATGTAAGCGCTATAATTATAAATGTATGAAAAGTATTAATTTTCAGATTAACGCGGAGGTGTCTCTTTCGATTGAAAGTTAGCAGCTTTACAACCGTCAATTTTGTGCAGTTATCCCTTGAAAGCACGATACGCGACGCGATTTCTGCGTTTTTATCCCATCGGGTGGACATCGGCTGTGTAACCACCGAAGACAGGAAATTGCTTGGAATTCTACATAAAAATGCGATTTATCGGGCGTTGCTTGAAAACACACCTCTAGATTCTTCCATTCGGCCACTCATAAAACAAAACGTTGTCACGATTCAAAAAGACCAGACTTTGCTTGACGCAAGAGAAATTATGATCAAAGGCAATGTCAGTCAGGCCGTCGTCCTCGACCAGCATCAAAATGTATTTGGAATCATGTCAAAGCTGGATTTGGTGTACTCAAACATGACCGCCTTGGAAGATACACTGAACCGCATGAAATCACTGGTTGAAAACCTGCAGGATGCGGTGATTTCCGTAGACTCCAACCTAAAAATCACAACCTTTAACCACACCGTTATAGACCTGCTGCAATTGAACGGCAAAACGCTGCTGAATGCTCCCATTGACCTGTTTCTTCCCGATTTCCGCAAAGGGTTAATTGAGACCATGAAAACGGGTCAAATTCAACAGGCAAAACGTTTCAGTTTTAAAGACCTCACAGTAATCGCTTCCTTTATTCCTATCAGAGAACTTAACCGTATTACCGGCGCCATGGTGGTTTTGCGAGACGTCACCTCCTATGAAATCATTGCTGCTGAATTGGAAACGACCAATCAGCTTAAGAAGATTCTCGACAGCGCCCTTGAGCTTGCCTACGATGGGGTGGCTGTCACAGACAAGCACGGGCTGATCACGATGGCCAATCAAGGGTTTCTGGATTTGTTTTCCTTTGACCAGCAAGACCAGCTTCTTGGTACCCCTATTTCAAAAATTGCACCCCAGCTTCCTTCTGAACTCAGCTTGAAAATGGATAAAAAAATTGAGGGAAAACTTATTGAAATCAACAAACGGAAATGCATTGTCGCGCAAATGCCCATCTACCAGGATGGCCAAAAGCTGGGCGCCATTTTTAAAATCATTTTTCGGCAGCTCGAAGCTTGGCGAGACCTTCTTTTTCACATGGAAAAATTAGAAAGTGAGATTTCTTTTTACCGCGGAGAATTATCCCGTATTTCCAAAGATACGGACCCATTTGCTCACGTCATCTCACAGAATTCACAAATGGAAAAATTCAAGCAGGATGCGGTGATTGCGGCAAAATCTTTATCGAATGTGTTAATTACCGGAGAAAGCGGGACCGGCAAAGAGCTGATCGCCGAAGGGATTCACCGGGTATCAGGCTGCAAAGGCGCCTTTATTAAGGTGAATTGCGGGGCCATCCCTGAGGAATTGCTGGAATCGGAATTCTTTGGCTATGCGGATGGCGCGTTTACCGGAGCGAAAAAAGGAGGAAAGCCCGGCAAGTTTGAACTGGCTAATAATGGAACACTGTTTCTCGATGAAATCGGCGAAATGCCTGTCTCCCTGCAAGTAAAACTGTTGAGGGTCCTGCAGGAACAAGAATTTGAAAGAATCGGCGCCACTAAAACCACAAAGGTAAATGTCCGGATTATTTCTGCCACTAACAAGGACTTGGCGGAGCTTGTAGAGCAGGGAAAATTCAGAGAAGATCTCTATTACCGGATTCATGTTATTCATTTACACATCCCGCCATTAAGAGAGCGACTCGATGACATCCCGTTATTGTGCCGCTATTTTATCAATAAAATTAATTTCAAAACGAAAAGGAACATCATCGGCGTCTCGCCGGAAGTAGCAAGCAGCTTGCAGCACTACCACTGGCCAGGGAATATCAGGCAATTGGAAAATGTCTTGGAAAGAGCCTTCCATTACAGTAGTTCAGAATGGATTGAAATCGAACATCTTCCACAAGAATTGAAATTACTGCCTCAAGAGCCGGTACTTTCTCCAAAATCTAAAACAACCGAGTCCCAGTTTCCTATTGACCGGAAGCAATCCATTAGCCGAACGGAAAAGGAAGTAATCCTGCAAGCCTTAAAAAAATGCCGAGGAAACCGCACAAAAGCCGCCGGATTGCTAGGAATCAGCCGAACGACACTATATCAGAAAATGAAAAGGTATCAGATTATTGAAGAATTGGAGTTTCGCTTTACCTAGGGGCTGTTTTCGTCTTCAACCAATCCTTTTTGGAGTGTATCTTTACACTCTATCGGCGAATTTTGAGGTTCTATCGGCGAATTCTATTTGTTTATCGGCGAATCTTCGACTTCTGTCGGCGAATGTGCAGGTTCTATCAGCGAATCGCTGCCCATCCCCACAAAATACAAAAACAACCACACTGGCACAGACCCATGTGGTTGTTTTTCCTCACTGCAGCTGTTTCAAATATTGCACCTTCAGCGCAGATTTTTGGATTTTGCCCGCTGGTGTCTGCGGGAGCTGGCTGACAAATACAACCTGCCTCGGCACCTTGTAATCTGCTAAATGCTGCTGACAAAATGATTTGACCTCTTCTTCGGTCATGGTCGCCCCCTCTTTTGGGATAATGTAATAACGACCCACTTCGCCAAGGAATGAATCGGGCACGCCAATTCCGGCGGCAAAACCTATTTTCGGATGCGACATCAGGATATTTTCCACTTCGACTGGGTAGACATTATAACCGCCTTGAATATACATTTCCTTTTTCCGCCCTTTTAAAATCACATACCCTTCATGATCCAGATACCCCATGTCACCGGTATAAAGCCAGCCATCCTCAGAAAATGCCAGCCTTGTTTCTTCTTCCAGTTCAAAATACCCCTTCGCCCGGCAGTCTCCCTTTACCGCTACTTCTCCGACTTCGCCGCTTGCAAGCTCCTTTTGTTCCGCATCGACAATCATCAAGCTAAAATCGCCGATAGGAACGCCGATACTTTGCTGCACTTTTTCAAGAGAGTCAGTTAGCCGGGTCATGATGCAGGCACCGGATGTTTCACTAAGACCATATAAATTGATGATTTTGGCGTTAGGAAATTTTGTTTCGATCATTTCACATTGGGTAGGGTCGACGTTGGATCCGCCAGCTATGCAAATCTTAACGGAGCTAAGGTCATATTTATTGATATTTTTATGGTTTAATAGCATGTGGTACATCGTCGGCACCCCGCCAAAAATGGTGGGCCTCTCCTTATGAATAACCTGCAAGATCTTTTCCGGAATAAACTCAGGGACTAGGACAATACTGCCATAACTTACTAATAAGGCATGAACCGCACAGGTAATGCCTCCGACATGGTTTAACGGCAAACTTCCTACTGTGCAATCCCCCGCCCCAAGCGACAAATGGTCTGCCTGGGCCTTAGCCGAGGCTAAAATACTTCGGTTGGTGATCATTGTCCCCTTTGGCTTTCCAGTGGTTCCGGATGTATAGATGACAACAGCCGTATCCTCTTCCAACACCGCTTGCTTTGCGGCCTCAAGCCTGCCCCGGTCAAGCGGCCTAGCCAACAACTCGTCAAAAGATAGACTTCCTTCGAACCCATAGCCTATGAAAAGATATTTTTCCACTGTCGGAACCTTATCTTGAAACTTCTCGAAAAATTGGGCAAAATTAAAGCCTTGATGGCCGGAAATGGAAACAATCCCCTTTGCTTTTGAATTGTTCAGCATATACCCCAGCTCTGAATCTCGGTAGCGGACATTCAGGGCCACCACACCGACACCAATTTTGGCTGCCGCGAAATACGTATACAGCCACTCCAGTTGGTTTAACGCCAAAATGGCAATTTTGTCGCCTCTCTCAAATCCCTCCTGGATTAGGGCCGACGCCAATACATCGGTGACGTCATCCAGTTCCTTATAAGTAATCCGTTGGTCTTCATAAATTAAAAATGGCTTATTCGGGAACTTATCAACGGCATTCGCCAATACTTTATGAACAATCCAGTCCTGCAAATACATCCCCCCTTTTAAACTACTGGATTATTAGAATATAGATTTTTAAATTGCTCCCGCAACACATTCTTTTGGATTTTTCCGGTCGTTGTCTGCGGAAGCTCGGTTACTATTAACACCTCTTTTGGGACTTGGAAGGTCCCTAGATGTTCTTTGCAATGTTTAAGGATTTCCTCTTTCGTCGCTACCTCCCCAGGTTTTAACACAACAAACGCCGTGACAGCCTCAATCCAGCGTTCATGCGGCAAACCGACTGCTACCGCATTTAATACTTTTGGATAAGACAATAGCGCTTGTTCTACCTGAATAGATGCTACATTTTCCCCGCCAGTCTTAATCATGTCCTTCTTCCTGTCCACAAAAACCAGCAGCCCATCCTTGTCAAAGTACCCTAAGTCCCCGGTATGATGCCAGCCGAACTGCCGTGACCGCTTCGTTTCTTCCGGATTATTGAGATAGCCGGCCATAACATTCGGACCGCGGTGAACGATTTCACCCACTTCATTTTTTCCTAGGAGGTTTCCATCGTCATCCATTATAGCGATGTCCGTTATTAAGGATGCTGTCCCCCAATATGGACCCGATTTTCGCAGCTGGTCCTCAGGTTTAAACACACAGGTAGCCGGATACATTTCGGTCTGTCCCGACCCTAATGCAAACTCACAGCCTAGTTCACTGATTCCTTTTTCCAGCGTATTGCGGTCCATAGGGGCCATGGCGTAGAGGCAATAGCGCAGGCTTGATAGGTTATATTTTTTAAAAGAAGGATGGTAGAGAAATGCCCGGTACATCATCGGCAGGCCAAACATCCAGGTGATCTTTTCCTTCTCGACTGTTTTCATAAAAGACTCCGGTTCGAAACCTTGGATTACCACAACTGTTGCGCCTAAGTGGAAAAAGGACGAGACAAGCGTGTGCTGAGCACAATGGAACACCGGCATCATCATCGTCGCAATATCGTCTTTCGCCATCCCCGCTTCGATAATATTAGCAAGACTGGCAATAAACACAGCTTGATGGTTAATGAGGACTCCTTTCGGAGATCCAGTCGTTCCGCTTGTAAACATGATTTGGGCTAGGTCACGGTCAGAAATCTCAACTTCCGGTTCTTCCGTTTGGTTGGAATTTAAGGCATGCTCAAATTTTTCAGCCTCTGTGGCACCCTTTCCAATAATGAGTAATTCCGGACACATGCTTGAAAATTCTTCTTTTTTGTCTTGTAAAAATACCTCGTCACAGATGAGGACTTTTGCACGTACCTCCGCAAGAATATACGACTTTTCGTTAAAGGATACCCCTGGATTAATCGGAACCCAAACCAAACCGGCCTTTGCGATTCCAAAAATGGCAACCAGAAACTGCCAACTGTTTCCGCAGATAGTGGCAACCGAATCTCCTTTTTCTAACCCAAGGTCCAACAGGTAGTGAGCAAAGCGGTTGCAATCTTCATTAAACTCTTGATAGGAAATCCTTTTATCCCCTGAAATGATGGCCGTTTTGGCTGGATTTTTGGCTGCCGTCCTGCGCACAATATCGCCGATGGCCACTCGATTTAAGATGGTGATTTCACTCATGAGCTTCCCCCCATTTTTTCAAATTACTCCTTAATACATGAAATCGCTTCCATTTTTACTTACGTTAAAAAGTCTTCATTCCGATTAAAAAAGGTTTATTTTTTTATCCGATTGCCTTCCAATCTTACATGTTCAGAATCCTCCTTAACTATGGTTTCAATACCTACTTTAAGAAATGCAAGAATTGTACCAGTTATTACAAATGTGGCACATACTTTCTGACCACATATATATACAGTTTCTCCTTGAACAAATGTTATAAAAAAAACACAGTTGTATAGTTTTATAAACAGTTTGATTGTGATGGTAAAAAACAAATAAAAAGCGATGCCGCCATGGACATCGCCTGTTTTTTCACCTAAACTCCTCTTTTATTTCCCCACAAAAAAGTATGCAATTGCGGAAGAACCTTCACATTATTCATTTCGGAGTCCTGCATGACCTTGTCTATCAGTCTTTCATATTTATTAATAAGATGCAGAAGCAGCTCCTGATTATCCATTGTTGACAGATGATCATTACCAACCTGTACAAAGAAGGGAACCTTCGGATAACGAAAATGAACGGCTCTAGCATATTCATAATCAAGATCATCAAATACCACAATCTTCAAGCTATATTGTTGTGCTACATCATTTTGTTTAAGTTTCCCAATAATTTCATCTAAAATATCAAAATCCGTCTCCATTTTCGAGCTTGGCGGCTTGGGTGAAATGGTTAATTCATCAATCTCATAAAACCACTCCTGCCACCTGCTCCCTTGGGTTTCGAGACCAATTTTTATTTGATTATCTTTTAGGATCTTAATGAATTCATCGAGATTTTTCAATAACGCAGGATTCCCGCCTGAGATCGTGACAAAGGAGAAACTTTTGCCGCCGACTCTTTTCAGCTCTTCCCAGATTTCTTCCGCTTCCAACATTCTAATTTCATTTTTACCGGTGCTATCCCAGGTAAAGGCGGAGTCGCACCAGCTGCAGGAATAATCACAGCCAGCAGTTCTTACAAACATCGTTTTCTGGCCGATGACCATCCCTTCCCCTTGGATGGTAGGTCCGAAAATTTCCATTACGGGTATTTTACTCAACTTCCATCCACTCCCGTCTAGCTTCCGCATAGCTTGTTGGTGTCTCAAACAACCGGACAAATTCCACTCTTGCGCCACTATACTGATTCTTCCGCTCTTCTTTCGTAAGCGCCTCAGCCATCTTTTCATAAATCCAGACCACCATGTTTTCGGCTGTGGTATTCATTGGCGGTAAGGTTTCATTTAAATAGCGATGATCCAGATGAATTTCAATTTCATTTTTCCAAATGTCTTTAATGTCCCCGAAATCCATCATCAAGCCACGGTCATCAACGTAGCCGCTGATTCCAAAAATGACTTTATACGTATGGCCATGAAGGTTTTTGCATTTGCCTTCATAGCAATGCAAATGATGGGCAGCATCAAATGTGAATTCTTTGCTCACAAGAACACGTTTGTGATGGTATTTCAATTGACTGCGGTTGATATCTTCATCTATTTTTTGGAGTTTATCGACAATTCGAAAGCCATACATTGCGTTACAACTCCTCTCGTGTGCTTAAATATTGATCAAGGCCGCGTTTTCTTAGTTTACAAGCCGGGCATTCACCGCAGCCATCGGCAATGATCCCGTTATAGCAGGTTAATGTTTTTTCCCTAACAAAATCCAAGGCATTCAGATTATCTGCCATTTGCCAGGTTTCAGCTTTGTCCAGCCACATTAATGGGGTATGAATAACAAATTCTTTGTCCATCGACAGGTTCAATGTAACATTTAAGGATTTTATAAAAACATCACGGCAATCAGGATAACCGCTAAAATCCGTTTCACAAACACCGGTAACAATGTGCTTTGCCCCAACCTGGCTTGCCAGCACCCCTGCAAAAGAGATGAATAACAGGTTCCGTCCCGGTACAAAAGTGGAAGGCAATTCACCATTTTCTCCATCCTTCACCTCAATGTCCTTACGTGTTAAGGCGTTTGGTGCCAGTTGATTTAACAATGACATATCTAAAATATGATGCTCTATTCCAAGTTCATTCGCGATATTTTGGGCACACTCAATTTCAAGTTTGTGCCTTTGATTATAGTTAAACGTAACCGCCACTACTTCTTCAAATCGTTCCAATGCCCAAAACAAACAGGTGGTGCTATCCTGTCCGCCGCTAAAAACTACAACTGCTTTATCTTTCTTCATCATAAATTCTCCTTTAAATAGAAAAACAGGACTACTAAAGAAAGCAGTCCTGTTTTCCTTAGTTTTTTAAAGAGGGTAGCTAGAACCTCTACCGCAGGGTGCGGGTTTTTTATATGACTATTCGATTATAAACCATTTCTATCAATTTTCAATCTATCTTTCGAGATTTTTTCGGTTTTGTACCCTTTTCAAAAAAAATTCACTCTGACCTTACAATTTTGTTTGTACTGACTGCAACTTCCGCTCCATTGAATGTTCCTTGTCACGGCGATCATCAATTCGTAGATTGGTGCAGACTCTTTGCAAGCCTTTCTGGAATGGGACCTCGTGAATTTCTTGAACAATTTCTAAGAGTAATTTTAAATCCCCTTCAATCAATGTGCTCATCGGGGTTAGTTGATACTTTACTCTGTCCTCATATCGCTGAAGAACTTTATGTATTTCCGCCACATACTCGCTGACACTTGTTGTGCCTGTCCCTACAGGGATAACCGTTATATCAATGATAGCCATAGCTTCATCCTCCTAATTCTTTATATAAAAAGAATATCATATGAAATGGTAAGGAAAAAAATTCGCAGACTTAGTTAGCAAATTATCTTTTCATTTGAATCTGCTTTTGAAATAAATATTACGCTTATCAATTGAAGTGTTTTGTATTATTCTTAAGTTAAAACATCTAGGAGAGATTTGTATGAATACCTATTTTATTGCCGGTCACGCCAAGCTGCCAACCGGGATGGCAGCTAGAAGCATTTATGAGACGCTGACTATTACGGCTGAGATTGATAAGCATTATGGCGTGATTGTTGACGCCTCATGTACGCTGGCTACGGAGCATGGAAGGGATTATATTTCAAGGCTATTGAAAGGGTATAGTTTACGTCACGGGATTGACAAGCCGCTCGAAGACTTAAAAAATGGCTATTTAGGAAAAGCCAATCACGCCCTGATTGCGGCATTAAAGGATTTATACAAGCAATATGAAACTATGAATCAATGACTATTGTCCATTGATTCCCATAGCGAGTATTTTAGGATGACATTGCCAGTTGGAATTTAGGGTGTGGCCTTATACCTTTTTATAGGGCTATTTTTTATTTTTCCCCCTCTATTTTGGTCTTATGACTCTTTCATAGGACACTTCCTCTCATCTTTGCCTTCCTTTCAGGTCTTATAACTTTTCATAAGATCATTTCCGCTCACCTTTTCCTTCTAATCTGTCTTATAACCCTTTCATATGACCACTTCCTCTCAACTTTGCATACCGTTCTGGTCTTATAACTCTTTTATAAGACCTCTTCCTCTCATCTTTTTCTGCCATTCTGGTCTTATAACTCTTTCATATGACCATTTCCTCTCCATTTTTCCTTCGCTTTGGTCATATAACCCTTTCATAAGACCGCTTCCTCTCATCTTTTCCTGGCATTCTGGTCTTATAACTCTTTCATAAGACCTCACCCCTTGAATATTTCACCAATATTGGTCATATAACAAACCATCCCCCATCAATAGAACAATAAAAGGAGCGAATGGTTAAAACCAGTCCGCTCCCCCAATAAAAAACCTAAACCGTAACTTTCTCACTCTCAAACGGCCAGGCCGGCAGCATGTTGCTCAGCGCCTTATCCTCACGATACCCCAGCACATATTCCGCCTGCATAACCGTATGAATTTCCCGCGTTCCTTCGTAAATGACCGGCGCCTTGGAGTTCCGCAAAAAGCGCTCAACCGGATATTCGCTTGAATAACCGTACGCCCCGTGGATTTGCACCGCATCATCTGCCGCTTTATTGGCAAAATCACAAGCCTGCCATTTCGCCAGCGAAGTTTCACGAGTATTGCGAACACCTTTATTTTTCAACTCGCCAGCACGATACACAAGCAGACGGCTCATTTGCAGGCCGGCTTCCATATTAGCAATCATTTGCTGAACTAGTTGGTGCTTGCCGATTTCCTTGCCAAAGGTTTTTCGCAATTGACAATACTTCACGCTTTCTTCCAAGCTTGCCATGATCAAACCCACAGCCCCGGCGGCCACTGTAAAGCGTCCATTATCAAGCGCTGACATGGCAATTTTGAAGCCTTCCCCTTCCTGGCCAAGCAAGTTTTCTTTCGGAACACGCACCTGATCGAAGAACAATTCCCCGGTATTGCCTGAGCGGATTCCGAGTTTCCCTTTTATCGCCTTGGAAGAAAAGCCAGGCATCGTTCGTTCCACAATAAATGCGGAAATTCCGTGGTGCTTCTTCTCTTTATCCGTATAAGCAAACACGATAAAATGGTCGGCGACATCACACAACGAAATCCATGTTTTCTGACCGTTTAAAATATAGTAGTCGCCATCCTTCACAGCTGTTGTTCCAAGCGAGGCCACGTCCGAACCCGCGCCAGGCTCCGTTAATCCAAACGCTCCAATCTTTTCGCCTTTAGCCTGCGGAACTAGGTACTTATGCTTTTGTGCTTCTGTTCCCCACTGCAACAACGTCATGCTATTTAACCCGATGTGAACCGATACGGCAGTACGGAAAGCGGTGTCGCCTCTTTCAAGTTCTTCACAAACAATGGCCAGCGAGTTATAATCCATGCCGCTGCCGCCATACTCTTCCGGTATGCAAACCCCCATTAAATCCAACTCTTTTAAACGCTGCCAAATGACCGGATCGAAATAACCGCGTTCGTCCCACTCTCGCATGTTCGGATTGATTTCCTTATCAACAAAGCTTCTTACCATTTTTCTTAACATTTCTTGCTCTTCTGTGAATTCAAAATTCATCGCACATTCTCCCCCTGTTTTTTTTAAAAATTCAACTCCGACACTAGGCCAATTCTTCAAATAATGTTATCCGCTTTTAAACGGCTAATCTCCTCAAATGTAAATCCCACTTCCTGCAAGATTTCGTCGGTATGCTCACCGGCCATCGGCGGATGGCGCTCGACCCTCGTCTCTGTTCTTGAAAGTTTAATAGGCGAGCCAACAAGCTTTACCAGACCTGCCTCTGGATGGTCTACTTGAACGACCATATTCCGTGCCGAAACCTGTGGGTCGTCGAATACTTGGTCTATTGTGTTGATCGGACCACATGGAATATTGTTGGCAGAAAATAGCTCCATCCAGTCGCTGACCTGCTTTAATTGGAGTTGGCTATTTAAGATTCTCGTAAGTTCCTGACGATTTTTCACTCTTGCCTCATTGGTACGGAACTTCTCATCCACCTCCAGTTCGCTTAGCCCAATTACCTCGCAAAGTAATGCAAACTGCCGGTTATTTCCGACGGCAATGATTAATTCACCGTCTGCGGCGGAAAATGTGGAGTAAGGTACGACATTCGGATGGTCATTTCCAAGCCTCCGTGGCACCTTACCTGAAATCAAATAATTGCTGGCGACATTGGCAAGCGAGCTTACCGCCGTATCCATCAAGGACATATCGATTTTTTGACCACGGCCCGATTTTTCCCGTTCAAACAAAGCGGCTTCAATAGAAATCGCCGAATATAAACCGGTTAAAATATCGACCATGGCCACGCCAATTTTAAGCGGGCCGCTTTCTTCGGTGCCGGTAATGCTCATTAGGCCGCTCATACCTTGGATGATGTAGTCGTATCCTGGCAAATGGCTGTAAGGTCCTGTTTCCCCGAATCCGGTAATGGAGCAAAAAACGAGCCGGGGGTTTATTTTTTCCAGAGAATCGTAACCGAGTCCCCATTTTTCCATCGAGCCCGTTTTAAAATTGTGAATGAGGACATCCGCTTCCTTAGCTAACTTACGGATAATTTCTCGGCCCTCGTCTGACTTCAGGTTGACAGTGATGCTGCGCTTGTTCCGATTGGCACATAAATAATAAGCGCTCACACCGTTTTGAAACGGCGGGCCCCAGAACCTGGTTTCATCACTGCCGCCCGGGGCTTCTACCTTGATAACATCGGCACCAAGGTCTGCCAAAATCATCGTACAATTTGGTCCAGCCAGAACCCTTGTTAAATCTAATACTTTTACACCTGTTAGTGCTCCACTCAAATATCCCACCACCTTTAAAAAAATCAAAAAAGCCAGCCCAAACACACTTTAAAAGTGGTATGGACTGGCTTACGATCCATGATAGCAGCCGGCTAAGGCTGTTTCTGGAAACTTATCAGTCGAATGTTATGTTTTGAATACATCTCCATTACCTTCCGCTGACAGGCTGGATAGGATGAAGTTATTTTTATTTTACAAGAATTTTCAGAATCATTCAAGTAAAAATTTACTTAAATATAGTTTTTGTTAATGCTATTTAAGCGGATTTCATGTTTTTGCCGTCTTCTCTTTTTACGATTCGTAAGTTCCTTTTCGTAAAAATAATGAATGATAAAGTAGGAAATCACACCAAGTACAATTCCGAAAATCGACATTCCGATTAATGTATGGATACTGCCATGGAGAAACCCAACCAACACAGTAAAATCACCATGCATTAGTTTTTGAAAAGAAAAAGGATTGTGGTGTCCGATTCTAACCTTTATTGGAAAAAATAATTTCCCAAGCTTACCGGCAAATGGAAGCAAAATGACTGGAAGTAATGTTAATTTTCCGATGACGTTTCCAATTATCGAAGCTGGAAGCGAGCCTTTTGCTATTCGGACAGCTGGAATAAACAATATATATATTAATGAAGCCGTTGATATGACCAACATTTCTAAACCGAAACCAATCGCAAATCCTAAGGCAACCTTTTTGGCTCCTCCGGGAGAACGAAGCAGTTTCATGAAGTTTAGTTTAAATGCACGTCCAAGACGTTGAAACATATTATACCTTCGTTGTTTTGTATTCATGCTTTTGACCCCCGGTTGAACGAATTCCGTCTAAAATTAGTATTTCCTGTCAAAATGAATTCCATAGATAGTTGAAACATAAAGAGGTCTTATTAACGTTTACATTTATAGTATATTACAATTTCGTGTATAAAACTAGATAAAAATACTATGGTTTGTACGATTCGCATTTTGTCGAAATTGCTCAGGGAACTTGTTATTCCGGCATTTTCCAGAAACAATAAAAGCCGGCTCAATACCGCCGGCTTTTCTGCCAATTTCTTGTAATTATTTTTCCAGCATTAATTTTAAAATAAGCTCATCTGTCTGTCTTGTACCTTCATTTCCAAGCTTGCAGAAGCTTTCAATACTTTTTTCGACATCATCGTGAATAAAGCCATCGGTTGACTGAATCTCTTGATCGTTCAAGGCTAAAAGAGCTGATTGGACCGCAACATTGGAACAGGTTGAAACTTTCATCGCACAGCCCGCCTTTGCCCCGTCACAAATCATTCCGGAAACATTGCCAATCGTATTTTGAATCGCCGCTTTCACTTGGTGAAGACCTCCATCCAGCAAATATACAATTGCACCACTAGCTCCCATCCCAGCAGCAGTGACACCGCACAGAGCAGAAAGGCGGCCAAATTTAGATTTGATATGGATGGTAATCAAATGGCTAAGGGCAACGGCCCGAATCATTTTTTCTTCGGAAACCTGAAGCTTATCTGCCGCGGCAACAACCGGAAGGGTAACGGCAATGCCTTGATTGCCGCTTCCGGTGTTGGCCATTACCGGCATTGTGGAACCTGCCATTCTCGCATCCGAACCGGCAGCGGCCAGCGACATCGCCGCCGTGGCCAAATCATCGGATAAAAGCCCTTTTTTCACATTCTCTTTTATCGTCTTACCGACATTCAGCCCATAATTTCCAGAAAGCCCTTCTAATCCAATCGTGCGATTTAATTCAATGCTTTTTCTGATAAGCGAGAGATCCTTAAGATCTGCTGTTAATACCCACTCATATATCTCATCAATGGTTAGCGCTTCCAGGTCCTCTTCCTCTGTTTGCAGTCCGATATTTTCACATCCGCCCATGTAAACAGCTTTTCCGTCCACTTCTATTAAAGTGATATTGCTATGATTATCAGAAATAACGACCTTAGAGTTGTGCTGATCTGTTTCTATCATCACTTCAATATAGAGTCTTTTTGGTGAATCTGACTGGCCGGCTGTTACCTTGCCATCTTCTATTAATTTTAAGGCTGCCTGTTCATCTTCTCTCGTGAGTCCGTCCAATACTTCCAAATTTTTATTTGGGTCACCTGCTGCAACACCAAGTGCGGCAGCGAATTCTAGCCCTTTTCCTGACATGCCTGGAATCCCAACTGATTTCGCATTTTTAATGATATTTCCGCTCGCTTCAACACGAATGGCACGAATTTGTCCTTGTGCATGGCTCTTTGCAGTGGCAGCAGCCAAGGCAATTGCTACTGGTTCAGTACAACCAAGGGCCACCACTAACTCTTTTTCTAAAACGGTTAAAATTTTATGCTTCTTCATGTTGTTCCCCCTGCTTAGATTAGATACTAGTATCTTATCATAATTGCTGAGTTGTTTTTTAGAATGTTTTTCCCAAAATATTCACGCCTTCAATTAAAAACAATTATCCGCCAAGACTGGTGATATGTACTTTCTTTCCAAGCAAAAATAG
This sequence comes from Neobacillus sp. GCM10023253, assembly GCF_042653105.1. NCBI lineage: Bacteria > Bacillati > Bacillota > Bacilli > Caryophanales > Bacillaceae > Neobacillus > Neobacillus sp. GCM10023253. Next base: position 113,220 of record NZ_JBHSHV010000015.1, on the reverse strand, counting down.
AGTATACTCAATTAACTATCATTTACATAAAGGAGATAGATCTGATGTCTGAGAACCACCAACCGGAAACAGAAAAAAAGAAGGTAAGCCTTCAGGAGCTAGCCAAGCAGCAGCTGCAAAACAAAAAAAACCAAGCTGCAGCTAAAGGAAAAGAGAATGGCAGCCTGCAAACTCAAAAAATGAAAAGCCAGCAAACCAAGAAGCCAAGCAATACCCGAAGAAAAATGGGCTCTTAATGAACGGGCAAAATCGGAAGGACATTGTGCCAGGGATTACTGTTGATATTGTTTTAAAAAAGGACCAGAAAACAGGAAAGCTTACCAGGGGAATCGTTCAGGATATTCTCACTAAATCACCCAGCCATCCCCACGGCATTAAGGTCAGATTGACGGATGGACAAATTGGACGAGTCCAAGAAATTCACAGCTAATTTTCCCCGCATTAAAGCACACAATAACCTGTGTGCTTTTTTCCTTGGCCCCTTTTACTTACCAACAACCCCCTCTCTGGAGACCGTCATTATTCAGATGGAACTATTTCGAGATCAAGCAACTGTTTCTTCATCTCTAATCCACCGCGGTAGCCAGTCAATGAACCATTTTTTCCAACAACACGGTGACATGGCACAGTTATTAACAATGGATTAGCACCAATGGCTGCCCCCACTGCTCGAACAGCCGCTGGTTTATTTATTTGAATTGCGATGTCAGAATAGGATTTGGTCTCTCCGAACGGAATCTCACAAAGGGCATTCCAAACAGCGATTTGGAAATCAGTCCCTTGAAAATCATTCGGGACGGTGAAATTCGTTCGCTTCCCTTCAAAATATTCTATTAGTTCGGCTGCATACGGCTTTAGCTTCTCCTTATCTTCCATCAGCGGGCTGTCAGGAAACCGTTTTTCTGCCCAAAAAGCCAATTCCTCAAACGGCTTGTTCTGCGAGCCGACATAACTAAGTCCCTTCTCTGTCGCGGCGATATAGAAATTCCAAGCATAATGATTAAATAAAGACCAATAGATTGGTCTTTGATTAGTTTGTGGTGTCATTTTGTTTCCTCCGATTCATGTAATTGACGGAAATAAGCGGGTGTATACCACCTCTGTCACTATTATATCTCTGAAAATAGCAGAATGAACGTGTATGATGATAAAAAGCAAGATACTGAAATGATATACTTGTGATAATACATTTAAAAGGAAGCGGAGGGATCAAAATTGATAGATATTCAAAAGGCAAATGACTGCTGGCATGAAGTCAATGGGAACATCATCATAAAGCTGCCAGAAGACTTTAATCTAAAGGCGAATCTAGGCTATTTGGAGCGGAACAAGAATGAATGCATGTTTGAAGTCGAAAACGGCATCATTACTAAGGCGGTTGCCGTTGGCGGAACACTGGCTTTAGTACAAATTCATGTAAATGATCGGAATCAGATGATCGTTCAGTTTTTAAAAGACACTAGACCTGGTAATCCAGCGGAATGCGCTGCAGTTGTCTCGTACATCCGTGAATGGTTTGATCTGGATCGTGATTTGAAGTCATTTTATGAAATGGCCAAATCAGACCCACTGCTTAAAAACCCTGTTCAAGAATTCTACGGACTACGCGTAATCGGCGTTCCCGATCTTTTTGAAGCGCTCTGCTGGGGAGTCTTAGGGCAGCAGATTAATCTAGCATTCGCCTATACTTTAAAAAGACAATTTGTTGAAAAATTTGGCGATTCTATCGAGTATAATGGCAAGAATTATTGGTTGTTTCCATCCTATGATCAAATCGCCCAGCTAACACCTGCAGATCTGGCCGATATTAAAATGACCTTAAAAAAGAGTGAATATATTATTGGCATTGCCCAATTAATGGCGAGCGGAGAATTATCAAAGGAAAAATTATTGCAAATGGAAAACCTAAAAGAGGTTGAAAAAAGCCTCATCAAGATTCGCGGGATAGGTCCATGGACGGCGAATTATGTCATGATGCGCTGCTTGCGATTTACCTCGGCTTACCCGATTGATGATGTCGGCTTGCATAACGCCATCAAGCATCTAACTGGTTCGGGGAAAAAGCCTACAAAGGAAGAACTATTAAAGCTATCTCAAAGGTGGGCAAATTGGCAAGCCTATGCTACGTTTTATTTATGGCGTGTCCTCTATTAATAAAATCTACTCAAAATATGTATCTACCCCTCGGTAAGAGAACTGAGGGGCAGCAAGTAAACATTATCGCTATAATACTAAAATCATTTATCTACTGGGTATAATGTAAAGTTGCAATCAACAATCTCATAACGCAGTGTGTCACCTGTTTCAAACCGTTCTGCAATGGATGTATAAATTGGACCATTCAAATATTCTTCAACAGCCTCTTGGCTTTCAAATATATAAATCCCCCCGCGTTCTTCCGTTTCCGGGTTACTTACATATAACTTTTGAATGAGTCCCCTTTCCTTTAAGGCACGAAACTTTGGTAGACTCGCTTCAGACATTTTGTAAAGCTCATCGATAGACTTTGCGCTTCTGAATGTCACTTTCAATACTTTTAGACTCATCATTATTCCTCCTCTTATTTGTAATACCTGAATTCTTTTCTATAGTTATTTTCTTTTCCCATACGTCACTTCAAGTCCTGCCTGCACATCCATTTGAATGCCATACTGCGGAATCGGATAACGCATTCCGTTTTTGCTTAATGCTTCTAATCCATCCAAAGCCTTTAACAAGTCTTCCGGAGATAAAGCCATTAACAATTCATCGTCCAACACCCCGCCAAACCTGCGTTCAGCAAAACAAGGGATGGAAAGACTAGGTTTTCTTGTCGCAAGGGCTCGCCCCCATGAATCAGCACATGAAGATTCCCCCACGACACTCCATTCAAATTTTTCAAAATTCCTCCACTGAAGGCCGTTAATAAAAAGAATCATTTGCCCAGGAGTCCCGTAGATTAAACAAATGTCGGGGTCAGCGATACGATTCGACACAAGTGGCGATACTGCCATCGCTTCATATTTTCCATGTGGGACGACCGTCATTTCCCGCTGGTGTTTCGCTGAATCCTGCTGGTTTTCAAACCAAACGCCCGCCATTTGCTCTCCAGACAGCCACTCCTCATTTCGCGGATGTAATCCCAAAACCACCTGGCATTGTGCACCGACAAGATCTTCGGCAGTAATACCTACTGTCCAGCCCAATCTTGATGCTTGGGCGACAATTTGGTCGGTTGTGTGGATGCTTTTAGGCCGCCGAATCTTAGGAATGGCTTCCATTTCCTCTTTCTTCTCAAACATTTTCATCCCTATTGGAATGGTTTTAATTTTGAGGTACTGATTTAACCTGTCGACTATTGCTTTCCAATCATATGTCTTCTTTACATTTTCCATTCGATTACCCCATCTCTTCTCAATTTTCATAATACTATTGTAGGAATTTTCTGAATACACACGACACTTTACTACTATAAATCTGGGAAACTGATATAATAAAAATATCACTATGATGGATGGTGAACTATTTGCGTATAGAACAGCTAATGTACGTTGTTGAAATTGCCAAGACGGGATCGCTTTCTGCAGCAGCGGAACGCCTGCATGTGGCGCAGCCAAGCATTAGTCATGCAATATCTTCTCTTGAACAGGAATTGGGCGTTAAAATTTTTAAACGTTCCAAAAACGGTGCTCTACCGACTGAAAGCGGAAAAGCAGTGATTTTAAAAGCTCAGGAAATCCTCAACAAAGTCGAGGAGTTGCAGGAAACCGTCAATATCGAGCACTCGCTTTTAAAAGGACGGTTATCCATTGCATCCATTGCTGGCGTCAGTACTAGTGTTTTGCCTCGGGCATTGGTTATTTTTAAAAAGAAATATCCCGGAATAGAACTAGAACTGATTGAGGATGATACGCGCACAATCAAACAACTCGTTATCGATGGAAAAACAGATATCGGTTTGTCAATTGCCGATGATGTGGATTCCAAGCTTTTGAGTGGACACCTTTTTACTACTAAATCTATTGCATGTGTAGGTAAACATTCCACTTTTGCAAGACATAATGAAATATCTATAAAAGAGATCTTAAAACATCCCGTTATTTGTTCCTCTGATTCTCTTAGGAATGTCTTAAAAAAACACGGAACGCCAAACTATTTAATCAAGTCGAAAAATTTGGAAGCAGCCAAACATATTATTGCGCAAGGAATGGCGATTGGTTTTTATACTGAAATGTCATTAAAGGTTGACCCATATGTACATACGGGAGAAATCATCCCATTAGACATTTCTGATGAAAAAATTGAAGTCAATTATTGTTACATTCAATTAAAAACCCACCGTTCCATTGCAAGCCAGGAGTTTATAAAAATACTAAAAGAACAAATTAGCTATTTCCAAAGATTATAATGATGCCCCCCATAAATTGAGGGGCGTTTTTTTACATGACGACGGAACCTTGATTTTCCTGTACTTTGACGGTTTTCTTGTATAACGATCTTAAAGTCGGCGAGATCATGATTAAGACCACTACAATCACCACAAACAGGCCGCCGGTGGACATCATATTGATTTTCGGAGGAATAAATTTGCTGAAAGAGCCGTATAGGAAGTTCCCAACCGCCATCGCCCCAGAAGCTAGGATAAAATTGACACTCGCGACACGCCCGCGAAATTCATCATTTGCCCTCTGCAAGACAAATGAAAGATTAATTGCCATAAAAACGGCTTGCGATGCACCTACCGTTACGCCGACAATAAAGGCTAGCAGAGGCGTACCTGTGAGCCCAAGAAGAAATAAGGTCAGGCCGCTTGCCAATGCCGTCATAATATAGAGGATGCCCTGCCCCCTTGGGGTGGATATGGAGGCTGTACTTAGATTGCCAAGGATGGCCCCTAATCCGATAAACATCATCAAACTGCCGTAAATTCCGCTGTCTGCCCGTAGATCCTCGTGAATAAACTGAGGAAGTAACGATGTATACGCCATCGTTAATAAACAATGGAGGAAAACCATTAGAATTAAAAGGCCAAGTGCCGGTGTCCTCCGAATGTACATCATTCCTTCCACGACAGGCTCAAAAATATTTTTGAGATGCAGATTTCCTAAAGTTGTGGCAGTTTGATTAGTACGAATCCATAATGATTGGATCCCTGCCCCCGTATAGAGCAGAAAACATAGTGCAAAGACAGTGCCCGGACCAGCCAGAACGAGGATTGGACTGGCCAGAGCCGAACCGATGAATCCTGCGCCATGCGATATTGTGCCTTGCAGCGCCGTGGCATTGTATAGAGTATTCTTAGGAATTAGGTCAGGCATAATCGCATTCGTACAGGTCATTTGCAGATTGAAACAAATGCCCAAGAAAAATGCACACATAATCACTACCCATGGTGACACAATCCCAATCAAACTCAACAATGCCAAAGCCCCTGTGTTGCATGCATTAGAAAATACAGCAATGGTCAATAAACGCCGTCTATCAAAACGATCCACCAATACCCCGATGATCGGTCCGAAAAGAACCCCCGGAATCATCGTGGCAAAAACGGCTGTCCCTACAAGTGCGGTTGAATTGGATAGTGAATAAATAAGCCAGCTGGCGGCTACCGTAAAGGAATATTGTCCTGAATTGGCCAACGCTGAACTAATCCATAAATAACGAAAATAACGGAATCCCAGTGATGCAAATGTTTTTGGAAGCTTCATAACGAATCTCCTTCTTGGTTAGCTTACCCTCCGTACGCATTCAATGCATTTATACTATGAGCAAGCGCGGAACCTGCTTTTAAAGCGGTGGCGACAAAAATCGCTTCCGTTAATTCTTCCATTGTTGCGCCCAGTTTCTTTGCTGCTTTTGTGTGGGCATCGATGCAGTAGGCACATCCGGTCACATGAGCCACGGCTACCGCGATAAATTCTTTTTCTTTTTGGCTTAATAGACCAGGCTTCATCGCCTCATGGCTAAATCCCAAATATGAACGGAACAACTCGGCGTTTTCTTCACGAAAATCCTTCAATCGTTTCATATTCGATAATGTATAAAGGTCATCTGTACCTGTTCCATCGTATGCCTGGAGTGCATTGCCCCCATGGCCTGCAGCAGATCCGGCTTTCAGCGCTGTTGCAACCATGATGGCTTCAAGCATTTCCTCTTTCGATACTTCAAGCCGTTTAATTTGACCAACATGGGCTTCAATACAATAGGGGCAGCCGGTAACATGTGCAACAGCGACGGCAATCAGTTCCTTCAATTTCATCGACAGCAAGCCTTCCGCCATTGCCTTTTGATTAAAAGCACCAAAAGCACGATAGGTTTCAGGTGCCAGTTTTGCTAATTCGGATAGTCTTCTGCGATCGGATTTTTTGTACAAGCTTTCATTGCTCATCTTTATTCCTCCTCTTTAAAAATAGAAGGCTCAAAGCCTATTTGGGAATTGAGCTTCTATTACGGATATTAATTGATCGAACTCATTTTCATTACAAGGCCTTTGTGTTGATATCAGACTCTATCTCAAGTTCAGCATTAAAACCTAACTCTTCTCCTGACTTCAATTTTTGCGTCTTCGATGCAATCATGACGTAAAATGCAGAACAAACGATGTAAATTAACACTCCAACCAGCAATCCGGCAGTTAAGTTCTTCAGCAGAAGATAGCCTTGAACCACGGAAAGGACGATTGCAATCCCGACAATCCCGTATAAGGTCTTTGGATTAAATTTGAATTTTGATTTCTCATATAACTCCGGATATTTTTTTGGAAGCCTTGTTGCTGCGATAATTGGAATGAGGTTAGCAAAAAATCCGATGCCGCTTCCTAATGATGCAATTACGGTTAGAGAAAATCCTGAAATTATCGGAATTAATCCAATCAGATAAAAAAGAGTTAGAATCAAAATTGGTGTACCAAACTTACTGCTAACCACTCCTAGTTTCTTTGGCAGCCAGCCATCTTCACAGGCAATCAGGATTCCTTTCGTGGCCCATGACATTTGCGCATTTAAGGTGGTCGCCAGCGCAAACATCGCACCGCCAATAATAAAGAAGAAGAAAACAGGCTCAGGCAGGATCGTTCTGGCTACTTCCGTCAACGGCTTATTGGCCACGTCGGCAACTGGCAGAACACTTGAAGCAACGGCCGCCATTAGCGCATAAAGAATTCCGACTCCAACCGTTGTGGTGATAATCGTTAGAGGTATATCACGGCCTGGATTTTTCATTTCTCCGCCCAGTTCGGCAACATATTGAGCGCCTCCTGTAGCAAATGAGAGCAAGGCGACTGCCGAAAGGAAACCAGTAATTCCTCCTGGGAACATTTCTCTCGTGTTAAATACGGAATAATTAATTTCCGGAACCCCCCACGCCACGAACAAACCAAGGGAAATGACCAAGACGATGACCATAATTTTTTCAGCAATTGCGGCCACTTTTACGCCGACAAGGTTGGTGATATAGAAAACTGTTAACATGATAAAAGCAACTAGTTTAATAGGGACACTAGGATACAAGCTTTGTAAGTAATCCGCAAATGATAGCGCATACAATGCAATGGTCAATTGTGTAATGATGAACAGCAGAAGCCAGAAGAACCCTAACTTAGGTGACAAGAGACGACTGGAATATCGGTAAAATCCCCCGGTGGTTGGAATTGCTGCTCCCATAATGGCAGTGGGCATTACCTTAAACAAGGTAAAGATTGATGATAGAACAAAAGCTAAAACCACACCAGTTCCGGTCATACCAATCGCGATCCCAGTTAGGGACATGATACCCGCACCAATGATTTGACCTACCGCAATTCCCATCGCATCTCCAAGACCCAGAACCTTCTTCAACTTTGCTTCCTGATTACTCAAATTCCCTTCACCATCCCTTTTTACTAGTTTTTTATATTTAAATTTTTGCTGCAGTACCTTGATGACTTTTTACTGCCTTTTCTAGTCTTTTCAGCCCCTCTTCTAAAATGGATCTCGGGCACCCGATGTTCATTCGAATAAATCCTTCCCCTCCCGGTCCATAGGTGTAGCCTTGATTAAAAGCAACATTGGCGTGCTTTAACATGAGTTGTTGGAGACCTTCTTTATCTAAACCAAGTTCCCGACAGTCCAGCCAGACAAGATAGCTAGCCTCTGGTTTGATCACTTTGATTTCCTTGATATTGTTTTCCATATATTCGCTCAGGTAATTCAAGTTTTTTTCAATATAATAAACAACTTGTTCTAACCATTCACCGCCAAAACGATAAGCGCTTTCAGTTGCGGCAATCCCAAATGTATTCGTATGTCTTAGAGACAATCGATTCATAGTTGCATTAAATTCATCTCTCAGCTTTTGATTGGGAATGATAATATTGGAAGTCTGCAAGCCTGCTAAATTAAAGGTTTTGCTAGGAGCCGTACAGACAATGGTATGCTCAGCAAATTCTTCAGAAATGGAGGCAAAGACTGTATGCGTTTTTCCTTTAAAAACTAAGTCACAATGGATTTCATCGGACACAATGAGAATGTTGTTCTCAATACAAATCTTCCCTAGCTCAGTTAACTCTTCTTTTGTCCAGACACGTCCTGATGGGTTATGAGGATTGCAGAGAATCAGCATTTTGACGTTCTCATCGATTCTATTTCGCAGGTCTTCAAGGTCCATCGAGTAATTACCGTTTTCATGTTTTAACTGGTTATAAACAACTTGACGGTTATTATTAACAATCGCATTAGTAAACGGATAATAAACCGGAGGCTGGATCAGAATTTTGTCTCCAGGGTTCGTAAAGGTTTGCACAAGATAATTTAATGCCGGTACCACACCTGGACTATAGCAAATCCATTCTTTCTGTACACTCCAGTTGTACCTTTCCTGCATCCAATCGATAATTGCACGATAATAGGAATCTGGACGTGTGGTGTAGCCAAAGATTCCATGCTCAGCTTTTTTGATAATTGCTTCGATCACTGGCGCCGGTGATTGAAAATCCATGTCCGCCACCCACATGGGAAGTAAATTCTTTTCCCCGAATAAATTCTCTATTTCATCCCATTTTGCCGAAGCTGTATCATGCCTATTAATTTCGATGTCAAAATTGTACTTCACTGTTGATTTCCTCCTTAATCAGTTTTTCAAAAATACTAACTTTTGGTGTAAGAAAACTTATAGCCTTGTTTTGGTTTCTGAATTAATTGAATATTTTGTTTTATTTAACCATATAAATTGTCCCTTCGTAAAATATTGATTTTTAATAGAAGTATTCAATTCGTCTATAGTTACACGTTATAAAAGTGCTGGAGTCTGCCCCCAACACTTTGTTAGCCTGCTTGTATTTTCTTTTTAAAAAGATTGTCTAGATTGCTGCTCTAGAATGAAACTCGGTCCATTGTGTTACATTAATTTAGAAAAAATAAAAATGAAAATGTTTTGACATTTGGATAAAAATGCTGTAAATTATCAAATGTACGAACAATAAAAACATAAACTTTATATAATATTCGTGTTTAGGAGTGTAATTTCATGGATACAGTATTTGATTACGAAGATATTCAACTAATTCCCGCAAAATCAATCGTAAAGAGCCGTTCTGAGTGTGACACAAGCGTCGAATTTGGCGGTCATAAATTTAAATTACCGGTCGTCCCTGCAAACATGCAGACGATCATCGATGAAAAAATTGCTATTTTCTTAGCCGAAAACGGTTACTTCTATATCATGCACCGTTTCCAGCCGGAAACACGCCTTGATTTTGTGAAAGACATGCAGGCACGTGGCCTAATCGCATCCATCAGCGTAGGTGTGAAAGAAGGAGAATATGAATTCGTTCAGCAGCTTGCTGATGAAAACTTGACACCTGAATTTATTACCATCGATATTGCACATGGTCACTCCAATGCCGTTATTGATATGATTAAGCATATTAAAAAACTAATTCCTGGCAGCTTTGTCATCGCTGGTAATGTTGGAACACCTGAAGCCGTAAGAGAGTTAGAGCATGCTGGTGCCGATGCAACTAAGGTCGGTATTGGACCAGGTAAAGTATGTATTACGAAAATTAAGACCGGATTCGGTACTGGAGGCTGGCAGCTTGCAGCCCTAAGATGGTGCGCAAAAGCCGCAAGCAAGCCGATTATCGCGGACGGCGGTATCCGCACCCATGGTGATATTGCGAAGTCTGTCCGTTTCGGGGCATCCATGGTGATGATTGGTTCGTTATTCGCGGGTCACGAAGAATCTCCTGGTGAAACATTCGAAAAGGATGGAAAGTGCTTTAAGGAATATTTTGGTTCTGCTTCAGAATTCCAAAAAGGCGAACGAAAAAATGTCGAAGGCAAAAAAATGTACGTAGAACATAAAGGAAAATTAATCGATACATTAATTGAGATGGAGCAGGATCTTCAGTCCTCTATCTCCTATGCAGGTGGAAACAAATTGAAGGATATCCGCACTGTTGATTATGTAGTCGTGAAGAATTCGATCTTTAATGGAGATAAAATTTATTAAAAAAATGCCTGCCGTTCACTCCGGCAGGCATTTTTTCTTGGTAATGTTACTATTTTTCAGCACCAGGTCTTGCTCTTTTGATAAAGAATGCCAGCACCAAAGCAACTGCCGCGATTCCCGTCGCAACAACAAAAGCGTCATTGATACCGCTAATCGTGGCTTCCTTCATAGCTTCACCATAGATAGAATAGGTTGCTAGCATTTTCCCTTGTTGAACAGGGATTCCCGCCATAGCAGCAAGTCCCTGACCTAGACCAGATAATTTAGCGGCTAGGTATGGGTTGGCACTTGTGACCACATTCGCGAAATTCGCAGAATGGAATTCACTTCTTGTTGTCATCACGGTAACGAGAAAGGCCGTACCAAGGCTTCCGGCAACGGTCCTTGCCGTGTTCGAAGCGGATGTTCCATGACCCGCAAGCCTTAATGGGAGCTGATTCATCCCCTCTGTTTGAACCGTCATCGCTAAGAAAGACATCCCAAACATTCGCATAACATAAAGCAGCATAATATAGCCAAATGATGTAGACATCGTGAGTTTCGTAAATTGCCATGTCGTGACGACCGTAATGATTAAACCAAAAACAGCCAGCCAGCGGGCACCCATTTTATCAAAGAGCTTTCCGGAAATCGGCATCATGACCGCCATGACAATGGCTCCTGGAAGCATCATCAGACCTGAATCTAGAGCAGTAAAGCCGCGAATATTTTGTAGGTAGATTGGCAGCAAAATCATTGCGGCAAACATTGCCATATTAATGATCATTCCGATAATCGTTGTTAAAGCAAAGATGTCGTATTTAAACACTCGCAATTCCAGCATCGGCTGATCTGTGGTCAATTCCCGCCAGATAAAGGCGATTAAACCAATTGCACCAATCGATAATGAAACGACAACCTGCATACTTTCCCAGCCATTATTCCCCGCTTCACTAAAGCCGTATAGTAAAAAACCTAAACCAAGCGTAGATAAAATAAATCCAGGAGTATCAAATTTTGGCTTCGTTACCTCGGTAACATCCACCATCCAAACATACGCCAGGATTATGGATAAAATACCGAACGGAATGACAATATCAAATAATACACGCCAGTCATAATGACCAATCAACCATCCCGATAGGGTAGGCCCGATTGCCGGGGCAAACAGCATGGCGACACCCATCAGACCCATGGCTGCTCCACGCTGATGCGGTGGGTAAATGGTCAGAAATACCGTCATCAATAGCGGCATGATAATCCCTGCGCCCGCCGCCTGGACAATCCTTCCCAGCATTAACAGCGAGAAGGTTGGCGAAATCGAGCAGATCACAGACCCCAAGGTAAAGGATAGTACAGCAAAAATAAATAATTTCCTCGTCCCAAGCCTTGCCGTTAAAAATGCGGTGATAGGAATAATGATACCGTTCGTTAACATATACCCTGTCGAAAGCCATTGAACTGTGCTTGCTGAGATGCCTAAATCATTCATAATATGTGGAATGGCCACATTTAATAATGTTTGATTCAAGATTGCCACAAACGCACCAAGCATCATGGCTGCAACTACTTTTCCACGTTTTCCTTCAAATTGCTCTGCCGTTGAGGAATTGGCGGCTGGCTTTCTTGCTGGTTGTTCTTTTTCTTTCGTCTTTTCCACCGCTTCAGTTAGGGGCTTTTGTTCAGGTTGTTCGTCTTCAATTGCTTGCACTTCTTCTTCCTTCACTAAAGCAGTGCTATTTTCCTGTTCAGGCTGGTCTTCCTTTGCCACCTGCAGTTCGTTATTTTTAGATTTATTTTGTTTTTTCAACATTACATTTACAAATAATAATAGAAGGGCCGATATTAGAATATAACCTGTAAGGTATATGGACATGTCATCACCTACTTATGAATTCGCACTGTCACATTCATACCAGGAACTAATCTTTCTCCATAATGATCAAGCGAAATTTTGACAGGAACGACCTGTGTTTCTTTTGTGTAGTTTCCTGAAGCATTGTTTTTTGGTAAAAGTGAGAAAGTGCCGGCTGTTGCCAAGCCAATTTCTTCAACCTTGCCGTTTAGCGTGATGTTTGGAAAAGCATCAACATAAATATCGACATCCTGGCCCACTTTCACATCATTCAAATCGGTTTCTTTGACATTGGCTGTTACCCATAGATGGTCAAGGTCGTAGCTGACAGCTAGCGGTGTGCCGGCTGCTACCATTGTATTTTCCACTGCATTTGTTTGGACAATGGTGCCGTCAGCAGGAGCTTTAATATCCACATCAACTGCTCCTTTGTCACTTACCATTTGAACTGTCCCAATGGTGTCATCCTTTGCGAATGTATCGCCTGTCTTTCCAGACCATTTTGTCAGTTTTCCAGTTGCAGGTGCAGCAGCGCTTACCTGTTGTCCGGCAATTTGGGCGTTATCAGTGGATAAATAGTTTACAGATTGATTAAAGTAATAATACCCCGCAAAGCCTCCACCTACTAAAATAATCAGTAGTATGACATTGATTAAAATCATGCGTTTTGCGTTCATAAATATAAAGTCCTCCTTTATTCACTTAAAATATCTTGGATTTGCTTGTGGATGCGCAATAAATGCTGAATATCCTCTTCCGGCAATTGCTTAATCTTGTTAAGCTTTTGGACAAGCTCTGATTCATTCAATATTGCTTGTTCCAATTTTTCATCGCCTTTCTCCGTCAGATGAATCGTGATCGCACGGCGATCATGGGGCGGATTGCGGCGTTCAACAAAACCGCTTTGCACAAGCCGGTCGACTACCCCGCTGACGGTACTGTTCGTTAATTTTAGGATTTCTGCCAGTTCCACTAATCCAAGATTTGGACGCTGGGAAATTTTATACAAAGCCTTCAGCTGAACAACGGTTAATCCGTTCTTATCAGCATCTTTTTTGGAAACTTTAAAAAGAAGCTTGCTTATATCTGAAAATGAATTCAGAATCTCACTGTTATAGGCAGTCTTCATGTCCCCTCCTCCTTTTTTAGGTATTATTTACTATACGAATATTTCGTATACGAAACAATTTGTGTTACCTATAATCGCACATCTTCCTTTTTCCTGTCAATTGGCTTTTTTCCCTTTAATAAAAATTTAATATTTTAACACTCCTTTCTTTTGTGAAAAATATTATTTAAAGGAATCTGCGTTTCTACGTTCAATGTTTACATAAAAACAAACAACCTGCCTAAATAACAAAAAAGAGGATGATCCCCTTATATTTCTTTTAAGGACATCCTCTTTTATCTTTAATCTCCATTATCGAATAAGAATTTTTCACGCTCTTCTCTGCTGATGTTGCTGCGTTGTACATTTATAAAATAAAGTGCAAGTATCGTAAGAAGGAGGATGGATAAAACAACTAACTCAGGAACCGACAAACCTCCCAATGGGTTTAATGGTGTGTATAAGAATAAAAAGAAAACAAGAGAAAGTATGGCTAGCCACCCAACAGCCCCGCCATAGGCGACTCGATAAGGGCGGTTTAAATTCGGCTCTTTTTTCCTGAGCACCATAAATGTAATGACGACCAATAACCAGGAACAAACCATCATAAAACCGGAGACATTTACAATATTCATAAATATCGATTTACTAGTCCCAAGGAACGCCCCTAAACTGCTTAAAATGAATAAGAACATGACGGCTTTGGACGGTGTCTTATTGATAATATGCAGCTCTGAGAAGCCCTTTGAAATATATTTGGCCCTGCCAAGCGCAAACAATACCCTGCTTCCGGCTAGATATGCGGCATTCCATGATGTTAACATCCCAATCAAAGCTGCAATCGCGACAAATATTTTGGCGGTTTGCGAGCCATGCAACAGCTGGACCAATGAATCGAGAACGACAATTTGGGCGGTCTGACGCATTTCCAAATTGGCTGAAAAGCCTGTCCCGATAATGATTAGAATATAGAAGGCAGCACTTGCCCAAACTGTAATGACAACAAGTCTGCCAATCATTTTCGGTTTTACATTGGTTTCTTCCGCTGCCTGCGCGACCACGTTAAACCCTGCTAAGAATCCCGGTACCATTAATAAGGTTAGGGAAATTCCCGATAAAGAAGATACCAATGGCTTGGCATTATCGATATCTCCTAGGCTGACACCGACGATAACATAAAAGACGGCTGCCAGCAGCATAACAGCAACAGTAATCGTTTGAAAAACTTTTGAAAATTCGACGCCTTTCATATTAAGAAAGGCAAAGAAAAAGTTAAACAAAATCGAAACAATTACATAGGATGCATAAATTGTTTCTCCGCCAATACTGTACAAAGCTCCTATCTTGGGTAATGGAAAACCAAGTGCACCCAGAATAATCGGCAGCATGATGGTTTCAACCACAATTAATGTAAGTAAACCATATCCCACGCAAGCTCCCGCGAAAAATGCCCAGCGGTCGCCTAATCCTTTAAATGTATAAACGATGTCCCCTCCTGCCCGCGGCATCGCTGAAGCAAGCTCGGCATAGGCAAGCCCTACAAAAGAGCAAAGAATACCGCCAATCAAGAAGGCGATGATTCCTCCCATACTGCCCGGCACCGATGTCCAAACCCCTGCATACATAACCCATGACCAACCAACCGCGGCCCCTACGCCAATTGTTAACAAATCCCATTTAGATAATGACTTTTTTAATTGGGCATTGTGCTTTGAAACAGTTGTAGTGATTTCCTTTTTTTCTACAACTTGCATGTAGCCATTCCTCCTTTCGTTTTACTGGAATAATTTTCAAATTAGAACACTTTTTACTTCTGACTATTTAGAATATTCTATATACAGTTTAAATTTTATTTTCTTCCTAGTAAAATATCGATTTTTAATAGATGTATAAGTATTGCTTATACCTAAAAAGAAGGATTTTCCATTTGTACAGCCAATAATAGTAATAGATAAAATTATTAAGTTAATAATATCCAAGGTGGTGACATAGTTTGCAAATCGAGCAGTTGGAATACATTGTTTTGGTCATGGAATTACGGTCTTTTTCAAAAGCTGGCCAAGCACTCCATATTTCCCAGTCTGCAATCAGCCAGTCCATCACAAAACTGGAGAATGAATTAGGCGTTAAACTATTTGAGAGGCAGCATAATGGGGTGAAACCAACAGAAGCAGGAAAACAATTAATTACCATTGCTATGGACGTCCTACAAAATTTAAGTAGGTTGCAAGTGGAAGCCGAGAAATACAAAATTGCATCCAAGAGCCGGTTAACGATCGGAATAGTGTCCGGGCTGCATTTGCCGATTCTGCCAAAGCTGCTTGCTGACATCAAACAGGAATTTCCCCAGCAGGAAATCGCTCTAGTTGAAAAAAGTTCTCTGCACATCACGGAATCTATCATCAAAAAGGAAATAGATTTAGGAATTCTTGTGATCTATGATGAAACATTAAAATATAGAAACAGTATCACGTTCACAAAGTTGTCCCCCATTCATTTTTTTGTGTTAGTAGACCCTTCCTCTCCATTGGCTCATTCCACCTTTTTAGAGCCTAAAGATATAACGGACCAAACTTTGGTGATGTTTAATGGCGAGTATATGAACTGGTTTTTTAAAATTTTCAATCAGCAGTACGGGCCGCTTAAATTGTTATTTACCACTAACAATAACGAGAACATTTCCGAGGCAGTCCGCAACGGGCTGGCAATCGCAATAGAAACAGAGTCAGAGGTTCAGACCAATCCCTTTGTCAAAAGTGGAGAAATTTTAGCGATTCCATTAGTCGAGGATGTAAATAAAAATAGTTTCCTAGGGATGGCCACTTTAAAGAATAAAGCTTTTTCTATAGAAAACCAAAAAACGATGAAATATTTTGAACGGGAGATATCCGATTTATACAACAAAAGAAGGACCATAATCCCTTCTAAACTCTGAGACATAAAAAAACTCAAAACAGAAGAAGAGCTCCTCCATTTTGAGTTTTTCAAATGATGGCTATTTCATTTTTGGGTCTAAGGCATCCCGAAGCCCGTCACCAAACATATTAAAACCAAGGACAATCAGCATGATGGCAAAGCCTGGGAACAATAAAGTCCAAGGAGCACTCGTGATAAATTGTCTGGAATCGGCCAGCATCTTTCCCCATTCTGGTTCGCCTGGCTGCGCACCTAGTCCCAAAAAACCTAATGCGGCTGCTTCTAAAATGGCAGTGGCAATGCCTAATGTGCCCTGCACAATGATTGGCGTAATCGAGTTAGGAAGTACATGCTGAAACAGCAGACGTCTATCGGACATGCCAGTTATTTTTGCGGCAGCGATGTATTCTTCTTCCTTTACACTTAACACTCGCGACCGAATCAAACGGCCGTACGTAGGAATGTTAATAATCGCGATGGCGACCAGTGCATTAAAGAGGCTCGGACCTAAGATCGCGACAATCGCGATGGCAAGCAGAATACTTGGAAACGCCAGCATAATATCAAAGAATCTTGAAATGATGGTATCAAGCCATTTTCCATAATAACCTGCAATTAAGCCAAGAAGTGAGCCGACGATAATTGAGCCAATGACCGAGAAGAAGCCAATCCATAATGAAATTCTTGCGCCATAAATAATTCGTGTATAAATGTCCCTGCCCTGGTCATCCGTTCCAAACCAATGGTTTGCATTGGGAGATATCAAGGTTTTCTGCGGATTAAATCCATCGTAGGGCTGCGCCGTAAGAACAGGGGCCAATAGGCCCATCAAGATAAAGACGACGACAATTCCTAATCCAATCATGGCGGGACGCTGCTTTTTCAGCTTTTTCCAAGCTTCCAGCCACAATGATTTTTTAGTAGATTTATTGAAGGTAGGTTTATCAGCTACCGGTTGTAAGACTGTTTTCAAATTCCTCCCTCCTTAACGGTAATTAATTCGCGGATCTAAAAGTGAATAGAGGATATCGACGATTAAATTTACAAACACAAATATGGTGGCAATAATTAAAATTCCGGTTTGGATGACAGGGTAATCGCGAGAACCAATCGCATCATAAATGTAGCGGCCCACACCCGGCCAGCCGAAAATGGTTTCCGTCAGAACGGCGCCACCTAACAATAATCCTGTCAGCATGCCGATGATGGTTAAAATTGGTGCAAAAGCATTTTTTAAAGCATGTTTATAAAGCACCCAGAATCCCGACAGTCCTTTGGCACGGGCGGTCCGGACATAATCCAATTCCAACACTTCAAGCATGCTTGACCTGGTAATCCTTGCAATTACCGCCATTGGAATGGTTCCCAAAGCAATACTTGGTAAAATTAAATGCTTGAATACATCCCAAAACCCTGCCCAATTTCCTTGTATCAATGTATCAAATAAAAGGAGGCCTGTAATCGCTTCCACCGGTTCCCTTGCGTTCATTCGTCCGGTTGAGGGCAGCCAGCTCAGTTTCTCAGCAAAAATCCACTGTTCCATAAGGCCTAGCCAGAAGACCGGTATCGATACTCCCATTAAAGCGATTAACATCGCCGTATAATCAAACCAGGATGCTCTTCTCCAGGCCGCGATAATTCCGGCATTTACCCCGATGATGACGGCAATCAGCATACTCATGATCATTAATTCAATGGTTGCCGTTAAATACGGCATGATTTCTTCCTGGATTGGCTTTTTTGTTTTTAATGAAGTGCCAAAATCACCGGCCACAATATCCGTAACATAGGCGAAATACTGGGTGGTAAGAGGTTTGTTTAAACCCATCTCCTCTCTTAAATCCTTGACGGCGTCCGGTGTGGCCTGATCGCCAAGTATAACGGTCGCTGGGTCCCCCGGGATGGCGTGGATGATAGAAAAAACAATGATCGACATTCCAATCAAAACTGGAAATAATTGCAATATACGGCGGGTAATATAGTTAGACAAGCTTCCCTGCACCTCCTTTGCCGTTATTTATATAGATGGCAGGCAACATAGTGTCCATCACCTGCGTATCGTAATTCTGGCGTAACGGTTTCGCACTCAGCCATTTTGACAAAGCAGCGCGGATGAAACGGACAACCCTTCGGCGGATTGATTGGATTTGGCAAATCCCCTTTGAGTACAATCCGCTCCCGTTTCTTTTCATGGTTGATGCTTGGTGCGGATGAAAATAATGCTTGTGTATAGGGATGCAGGGGATTTTCGTATAAACTTTTCTTGCTCCCCTGTTCCACCATTTTCCCTAAATACATCACGCCAATTCTGTCGCTAATATGCTTCACAACACTTAAATCATGGGAAATAAATAAGTATGTTAAGCCGAAATCGCGTTGCAATTGTCTTAATAAATTCAGTACCTGCGATTGGATTGAAACGTCCAGGGCCGAGACGGCTTCATCAGCAATGATTAGTTTCGGATTCAAAGAAAGCGCCTTGGCAATCCCGATCCGCTGCCGTTGTCCCCCTGAAAATTCATGCGGGTATCTAGAAGCATGGTAGGCACTTAACCCGACTACCTCCAATAGCTCATGTACCCTTCTTTTTCGCTGCTCGTGACTAAAATCCGTATTGACAATCATTGGTTCTTCAATTAAATCACCAGCGGTTTTTCGAGGATTGAGTGATGCGTATGGGTCCTGAAATATCAACTGAATATCTCGGTAAACCGGTCTCATTTCCTTATGAGGAAGCTTAGAAATCTCTTTTCCTTGAAACAAAATCTCCCCGTCCGTCGAATTAATTAACCGCAAAATCGCTTTACCGGTCGTCGATTTGCCGCATCCCGATTCCCCCACCAACCCAAATGTTTCATTCTCGAAGATATGAAAATTCACCCCATCGATGGCCTTTACAACATTCGTGTTCCTTCCGAAAAAGCCGCTTTTGATAGGGAAATGTACTTTTAAATCCTTTACTTCAAGTAACGGTGACGGCATGTTTAACCTCCTTTGCCAAAAAACAGCGGGATTTTTGGCCTGGATCGATCTCATAAAGTTCAGGCTCTGCATTTAAGCATTCTTCCATCGCAAATTTACATCGAGAGGCAAATTTACAGCCCTCCGGCATTTCCGACGGAATGGGGACATTTCCCGGGATGGTTTCGAGCCACTCGACCTCTTCTTCGAGGGTCGGGATGGATTCGATTAATCCTTTTGTATAAGGATGGGACGGTGAAGAAAATATCGTTTTTACATCCGCTTCTTCGACAACCCTGCCCGCATACATGACAATGACGCGGTCACATACTTCTGAAACGACGCCAAGGTCATGGGTAATCATCATGATGGAGGTATTGCTTTTACGCTTCATTTGTTGAATCAGTTCCAAAATTTGCGCCTGTATCGTCACATCGAGTGCCGTTGTCGGCTCGTCCGCAATAATCAGTCTAGGATTGCAGGCAAGGGCCATCGCAATCATGACGCGTTGCCGCATCCCGCCGGATAACCGATGAGGATAGTCCTTCACAATCTTCTCAGCCCGGGGTATGCCAACTTGAGTTAGCAGCTCAATGCTTCTTTCTTCCGCTTCTTTTCTATTTAATTTCATATGGAGTCTAAGGGCTTCTCCAATTTGATTGCCAATTGTGTAGCTGGGGTTTAGGCTTGTCATCGGTTCTTGGAAGATCATCGCAATTTCATTGCCGCGAATCTTGCGCATCTTCTTATCAGTCAATTTGGTGAGGTCAACACCTTCAAATCGGATGCTGCCTTCGACAATTTTGCCTTTTCTGGGTGGCAGTAATTGCATGATGGAGAGGGCGGTAACACTTTTCCCTGAACCCGACTCTCCCACTATGCCAAGCGTTTCGCCCTCGTTAACGGTGAAACTGACACCGTCAACGGAGCGAACCACGCCATTATCTGTAAAAAAGTGCGTTTTCAAGTTTTGAACAGAAAGCAGCGGCTCCATTCTTTCCCTCCTGTTATCAATAGATTGTAAGTTTATTACTTTTCTATATAAACCTCAGCTAAGCTTTCATAGCCAATGGCATGAGGAACATATCCTTTCACATACGCAGCGCCAGCTAGAGGTGTTTCCACATATGCAAGCGGAATGGTTGGGGCATCTTCATATACAATCTCCTGAACCTCTTTATATAACTTTGTACGCTCTTCCTTATCGATGGTGGTTTGTGCCTTTCTCAGTAATTCATCCACTTTTTCATTCTTATAGGCTGAGCGGTTTTGAACCGATTCAGAACTTAACATGGTAAACAGAAAGTTGTCAGGGTCGCCGTTCTCACTAATCCGGCCGATTCCGGCAAAGGCATATTCACCTTTTACCAATTTGGATAAATAAGTGGCCCATTCATAGTTGACAATTTTTACTGTAATGCCTATTTTCGCCAAATCGGACTTAATCGCTTCCGCTACCTTTGTAGGTTGTGGGAAATAGGAACGGTCGGTTGACATAATCGAAAACTCTGTTTCAAATCCACCTGCAAACCCTGCCTCCGCCAAGAGTGCTTTTGCCTTTTCTGTATTATATTCATATCCCTTAACATCATCGTTATATCCCCAAATAAATGGAGGAAGCATATTTTTTGCAGGCTTGGCTACCGGCCCATAGAAAGTGTCGATAATCCCTTTCTTATTGATCGCATAATTAATCGCTTGGCGGACCTTAGCATTATCAAAAGGTGGTTTTGCTAGATTAAAGGTTAAATAGCCAAGGCTTCCTGCCGGGCGTTTAAAGATTTGCAGACTGTCATTCTTTTCTATTGAAGATAAATCACTCTGATTGATTCCGTCCATTAAATCAATTTCGCCATTCTTTAAGGCCGTCAATCTGGAGGAATTGTCAGGAATTACTTTAAACATTAATTTATCAAGCTTAGGGAGACCAGCAACCCGGTACTTATCATTTTTTTCAAGCGTGACGGAGTCATTGGGCTTCCATTCTACAAATTTGAAGGGACCTGTTCCGACAGGATGGTCTTTAATATTATCCCCGTACTCCTTTAATGCAGCAGGACTAATGATGCCAAAAGTGGTGATTCCCAGGTTCGGCAAAAATGTAGCATTCGGCGCAGTCAAGGTAAATTCGACGGTATGTTCATCCGGCGCTTTGACTTCTTGAATGACTCCCTTGAAGGTTCTGTTAAAAATAGAGAAATCACCTTTGTGCTGCGGATGAGAATCGTCCATCATCCGTTGAAAGTTATAAACAACCGCCTCTGCGTTAAAATCAGTTCCATCATGAAATTTCACATTTTCCTGTAATTTAAAGGTCCAAACCTTTCCATCATCGCTAACGGTCCATTCCTTGGCTAATTTTGGAACAACTTCTGTTCCATCCTTTTTATAATCTATCAGTGTTTCAAAAATATTTTTAGATATTCTAGAAGACTCAGCATCTATTAAATTATGAGGATCCAAAGTAACTGTGTCCGTTGCTCGGCCGTATATTAATGTGCCCCCAGAAGTGTTTCCTTTTTCTTTGCTCTTATTTGCTGTTGATTTATTTCCGCTGCAGCCGGCGATCACCAATACAGCCAAAATCGTGAAGACCATGAATATTTTTTTCACTTTTTTCATTCTCCTTATCCCTCCACCATTTTGTGCTGAAACTGCTTTAGATTGGGCTTTCTATCTTTCCATGGCTGAGCTTCTTCAAGCTGGCCGGCTAATTGGAATAATGTAGCTTCATCTCCAAATCTGGCGGCAAATTGCATTCCAATCGGCAGACCCTTACTGCTCCAGCCTAGCGGCAGACTTATCGCCGGCTGACCAGTTGTGTTAAACAGATTGGTAAATGGCGAGTAGGCCATCATTCTTTCAATCCATTGCTTTGCATCAAGACTTGGATCATTTGCATTAAGCTTGCCAATTGGCCATGGCAATTGTGCTATTGCCGGTGTAAGTAATAGATCATATTCTGTAAAGAATTGACCGGCTGTCCTTGATACAGAATTATTAATCTCAAATGCTTCCAATAATTCATAGGCAGTCAGGTTTTGACCGTACTGGTAAATAGCCCAGTTAGAGGCTTCAAGGTTTTTTGTCGAAGGAATTCGATTTAAACCTGCTTTGATTTTTTCCATGCTATGGCCAAGATTGGCTGACCAAATTCGCAGCGTAGCTAAAAGCTGCTGTTCCGCATTAATCACTGGCGAAGCTTCCACAAGCTCGTGCCCCAGGTCTTCACATACTTGAACCGTTTTATATAAGGCCTGCTTGCATTCTTCTTCGACCGGCGCATTGTTCCAAGGTTTATCAGTCCATGCAATCCGTAGCTTTTTAGGCCTCTTCTTCATTTCATTTAGGTAGAGAAAAGCCGGCTTCTCCACCCAGTTTCGGGCACCTGGATCTGCTCCCCCTATTGAATCCAGCAATGCTGCAGCATCCCTTACCGTACGGGTCACGGCAAATTCATTGCCCAGTCCATTTAAAATCTCTGGTCGATGTGGTCCATTTGGGATTCGGCCCCTGGTTGGCTTTAAACCGACTAACCCATTCACTGCTGCAGGCTGTCGGATGGAACCGGCCCCGTCATTTGCATGAGCGATTGGAACAATTCCTGCCGCGACTGCTGCACAAGCTCCTCCGCTCGACCCTCCTGAACTTAAATTTGGGTTCCATGGATTTCGAGTTGGACCGTATAATACGGATTCTGTAGAAAAATTAAACGCAAATTCTGGAGTAGTTGAAGTTCCTACTGTGACAAGACCCGTCCTGCGAAACCTTGCCATCAAATTGGTGTCTTGTGGAGTGCTCATTCCTTGACCAAACCGGCTGCCAAGCTGGACTGGAATCCCTTTTGCTTGCGCACTAGATTCTTTAATAAGAAATGGCACACCGGTGAACGGACCATCTGGAAGACCTGCTTCGATTTCTTGGTTTGATTCCTTTGGGAGAACACTGACGACAGCATTAATCACGGGGTTTAGTTTCTCAATCCCCTCAAAAGCTGCTTGCACCAATTCCTTGGGGGACACCTCCCCTGCTTTTACCAAGGACGCCAAATTGGTTGCATCAAATTTCGAGTACTCATTAAAATTCATGGAACTTGTCACCTCATTTTTTTAATGCGTGGAGTTTATTATTTTAGAATTAAAGATAACCCCTTTTTCCCTTAACTGTTTGATTTCTATCTCTTTAAGACCGAGTATGGATTGTAAAATTTGTTCGTTATGTTCCCCTAACTGCGGTTCAATTGGTGTATCGCCATTTCTTAGGCCGATTTCTTTCTCAAAGAATTTTATCGGCAGGTTCGGAAGCTTCACTTTCCCGAGGACCGGATGTTCTACATCGACCACCATGTTTCTGCCGATTAAGTGTGGGTCATGAATCAAATCTTTTCCGTTTTTGACCTCTCCAGCAGGAACGTGTAAATCAGCCAAAAATCTTAATACTTGCTCGGCTGTCCGATTTTTTGCCCATTCTTCAAAAATTTCATTTAAATAATCAAGGTTCGCTGCCCGTTTCTCAAGCGAAGGGATGTCATCTCCTTCAAATTCTTTGACTATGTCATCTCTTCCAATTCCTTGATAGACCTTTGTAAACCGATCATTGCCGGAAGCACAGACAATGACCCATTTATCATCACTTGTCTGAAAAGCTTCCCATGGCGCTCCAAGCGGGTCTTTATTCCCTCGGGCCATTAACGGCTCGCCGGTCATGCTAGTTCTGATGACCGTCTCTTCAAGAACAGAGAAAACACTGTCCATCATACTGACTTCAATGCGCTGGCCCTTTCCCGTCTTATTCCTTTCGATGATGGCACTTAAAATCCCGACAGTTAAATATATCCCCGACAATGAATCAGCCACAGCCGGTCCAGTTTTTAATGGCTTTCCGCCTTCCAAGCCGTTTTGGCTCATCAACCCGCCCATTGCTTGGGCGATCCCATCAATGCACGGAAGATGTGAATACGGCCCATCACTGCCAAATCCATTTAATGAAGCATAGATAATTTTGGGATTCACTTCTTTAACGGCTTCATAGCCAATCCCTAGTTTGTCGACGGTTCCTGCTACGAAATTTTCCACGATGACGTCAAATTCTTTGGCTAACTCCAGAAATATCTTTTTTCCTTCTTCACTCTTCATATTGAGTGAGATTGATTTTTTCCCTCGATTTAACATGTAGAAGTAACCGCTTACACTATCTTTAAAAGGAGGGATGGACCTAGAGCGGTCACCCGCTCCA
Source organism: Neobacillus sp. GCM10023253 (assembly GCF_042653105.1). Taxonomy (NCBI): domain Bacteria; kingdom Bacillati; phylum Bacillota; class Bacilli; order Caryophanales; family Bacillaceae; genus Neobacillus; species Neobacillus sp. GCM10023253. The sequence goes on along the minus strand of NZ_JBHSHV010000015.1, from coordinate 88,702 downwards.
GGTCTTTCTACCTTAACTACTTCCGCCCCTAAATCCTGCAGCATTAGCGTTGCATATGGGGCGGAAAATACCCAGCTAAGGTCCAGAACTTTAATCCCGTCTAATGGTTTTGTCATCTCTTCATCTGCTCACTTTCGTTATTTCTTAATCGTGACTTGATACATATTTTCTGCTCCTGTTGGATGAGGGAAGTATCCCTTCACGTAACTAGCCGTAACAACAGGCTCCTTTACTTCCACAAGCGGTACGGACGGAGCATCTTCATGGACAAGTTCCTGAACCTTTTTGTAAATCTTAGCCCGTTCGTTTTGGTCCATCACAGATTTTGCCTGCATCAAGAGATCGCTCACTTCATTATTCTGATAGAAGGTATGGTTTTGGGCTGCGCCCTTAACGGCATTATTTTTGCTCAGCATCGAATATAAGAAATTATCCGGATCGCCATTGTCGCCCACCCAGCCAATCATTCCAATCATATGTTCACCCTTTCGAAGCTGGTCAATATAAGCCGCCCATTCAAGGGAAACAACCTTTACTTTAATCCCTGCTTTTTCAAGGCTCGTTTTCATCGCTTCGACCATTTTTACAGGCTGCTGCATGTAAATACGGGAATTGGATGTGACGGAAAACTGCAGCTCGAAGCCGTTTGGATAACCTGCTTCCGCTAATAGCTGCTTTGCTTTATCCACATCATATTCGTAGTCCTTTACATCATTGTTATAAGCCCAGCTTGAGGATGGCAGCATGTTCTTCACTGGTGCAGCTAAACCATAGTAAAAGGCATCCGCAATCCCTTTCTTGTCGATCGCGTAGTTAATCGCTTGACGAACCTTTGGATTATCAAGCGGTTCTTTCGTATTATTGATCGACAGGTAGCCAACATTTAACGGCGGACGAAGGGTAACTTGGAGGTTTTTATCCTCTTTTACTGAACTTAAATCGGATGGATTCAAACTAACCATGATATCGATTTCGCCATTCTTTAAAGCTGTTAATCTGGCAGAGTTATCAGGAATTACCTTATAAATCAATTTATCCAGCTTCGGCAAACCCTTTTTCCAATAGTTCTCGTTTTTCACGAGGGTAACTGAATCATTTCTTGTCCAAGATTCAAATTTAAACGGTCCTGTGCCGACTGGGTTTTCATTGATTTTAGTGCCATATTTTTTAATCGCTTCCGGGCTGATGATGCCAAACGCATGCATCCCAAGATTCGCTAAGAAGTTTGCCTGCGGTTTTGCCAGCGTAAATTGAACTGTGTTTTGATCAATAGCTTTCACTTCTTCAATCACACTTCCATCACCTTTAAAGCCGTTAAACATGCCGCGGTATACCGAGAATGTTCCATCAAACCGCGAAGGATTCGTTTTATCCATCATTCTTTCAAAGTTAAAGACAACTGCTTCGGCATTAAAATCTGTCCCATCTTGGAACTTAACGCCTTCCTGCAATTTAAACGTCCAAACCTTCCCATCATCAGAAGTAGTCCATTCCTTCGCTAATGCCGGCACCACATCCGTTGTTTTTTGATCGTACTCAACCAATGTTTCATAGACGTTTTTCGTTACCCTCCATGTTTCAATTTCATTCGCATTCTGAGGATCCATGGAATAGCTATCGGCACCTCTGCCAAAAATCAAGACTTGTTCTTCCTGTTTTTTGCTACTTTTCGTTTCTTCATTCTTCTTAGAGGTTGTGCTGCTGCAAGCTGATACCAAAAGAGAAAGCACTAATACAATGGTTAATAATCCAAATTTTCTATTTCTCATTTTCTTCCCCCAAAGATTTAGTAGGTTACAGCAAAACAGCATACAGCTTACAATTTCGCTTTGGCACCCTCCAGGAATTCTTCAATTTGTTCCTTCGTTTTTGAATCATTGCCGATGAATTCGGCCAGAGTCCGCCCGCTCTTGTAAGCTACTAAACTCGGAATCCCCATAACACCAGCTTCAGCGCAAATGTCTTTACGGGCATCCGAATCTATTTTATAAAAATCAAACTCTTCACGATTGTTTTCGATAATCTCGTCGATAAACGTGTCGATGAACCGGCAATCCGGGCACCAGTCTGCTGAAAACAGCATGACCGCCGCTTTTTCTCCATTTTTTAGCTCCTCATACTGTTCTAGATTTTTGATGTTTTCCATATCCATTCTCCTTTACATGTTTTTGTTTAAAACGGGTGCTTTCAAGCCTAAATTGAATACCTTATTGGCGTTTTTCCAATAGAATTTCTCTCTGACAGAGTCCTTTAGTGGCCAGGCTTCGATTTCACTAATGACATCTTTGATTGGCATACCGAGTGTCAGCCAATCACTGCCGAAAACAATTTTGTCCTGTATAAGGGAGTTTGCATAATACATGAACATGTCCCACCCCGTATTGGGCTCAGCAATGTATTTCGGTCTGAATGCGGAGGTATCAACATAAAGATTTTCGTATTTTAATAGCATGGCGATTAAATCTGGTACCCATGGCCAGCCGCCGTGCCCAGCGATGATTTTTAAATTTTTGAAATCCATCAGCGGCGCTTCAAGATTGGACGGATGATCAAGAAATACAGAGGTTTGGCGGTAATAATTGATTGAACTATGGATCCAAATCGGGATATTCAGTTCATCACAAAGGGCGTATAATGGATAATATTTCCTATCATCAGCCTTTACCCCATGCTCGTACGGAGGTATCACCACCGCCTTATACCCTTGTTCAGTTAAGGCTTTTCGGACAGTTTTCAGACTTTCGGTTCCCTTGTGAGGGTTATAACCAGCAAATCCTATAAATCTTCCTGGATATTTCTTTAATATTTCCGCCACATAATCATGATCGGCAGGCGGCTCGGATCCGTCTCTTCCGTAATCCATATTGTGGATCGCGTGATAAACAATATTCGATTCACTCAGCATGTTAAGAAATTTGTCCATCGAGAATTCTTCTTCAAGCTTGGCATAGACGTCCCGCATGACGGCGTCAACAGATTGCTGCTGGGCTTTTTGGAAAAATTCTTCTTTTGACATCCCTGCCAGCTGCGCCCACTTCTTTCCAAACAGCAAGCGGTATTCGGTATTATTAGGGTCAATTTCCTTTGGCTCTTCAAAAATAAATTCAGGCAATGTATTCGAACAATCAATAAACAATTCTTTTTTCCTCCTAGTTCTCTAGTAATTTTTTTCAAAAAGAGGTGTCTTGGTTAACGATTTCTCTAGTGTTCCAGGCTCACACCAAATGATTTCTGGTGTCAGTCTTGCCTCGGTATGAAGAGCATTCTTAATCCTTGCTTCCAATTCAGGTAATTTCGTTCTTTCAAATGCCGAGTTATATTCGAGTTTGATTTGCAGCGGCGGTACCACCCTTGGCGGCGGATTATTCAGAACGATTCTTAGTTCTCCTGTAATATCGGGTACAAACGTAGAAATGACTTTTTTAATCGCCGAAGGGTAGACATTTGCCCCTTTTACAATTAGCATGTCATCGGCACGTCCCACAAACTTAATTCTTCTTCCTTTAAATCCGCAGCCCGGACATTCACTCGTGAACACCTGAATGACATCACCAGTTGCGTAACGGATTCTTGGGAGCCCTTTCAAATTTAGTTCTGTTGTCACCCGTTCCCCAATCACCCCATCATAAATCTCTAGTGGCTGTTTTGTTTCTGGGTCGATTAAATCATTCGGGAACAGGTTTAGGTCAGGTGCTACACAGTGGATTCCATGATACTCATCCGAATCACAGGAAAATCCTAATTCCCCCAAATAATCATAGATTCTACAGCCATAGGCCTCTTCAATTCTTTTCTTCACCTCAGGTACTCCAACGCCGATTTCACCAACTGTAAAAATCGCTTGCAGCCCAAGGTCTCGTACATTCCATCCTAGCTCTTCCGCCCGAGTTATTAAATGCTCAGCCAATGACGGGGTCATCATAGCTCCAGATGGCTTTGTCATCATCGCATATTGCAAGATCGTCTTGCTGCCTGCGCGCACATCGACATCAATTGGCAATACGCCATGGGAACGGACCCCAAACAAGATGGAAGAGGTAGCGTAAATACCTAAAGAATGACTAAATAATAGCCTGTCACCAGCATGGATTCCTCCATAATCCAGCATGTGTCGAATATAGCGGTTCATGAACTCTACATCTTCTTCGGTGAAGCTATAAGTAAAAGTTGGAACTCCAGATGTTCCACTCGTCGTACCGGTAAAGACGATGTCATCCGGTGAACTGCATAAATGCATCCCAAAAGGGTGGCCGAACCGCTCCATGGATTCCTGCTGGCTGATTCTTTCAGCAGTCTTATCCATGAAAATTGGCAGATTCTGATAGTCTGAAAATGTCCGAATATCTTCTGGTGAAGCACCAGCCTCAACGAATTTTCTTCGATAATATTCCGAATTTCTGTATACATATTTTAATTGCTTCCTAAGTAAATCCTCTTGGTATGCTTTTATTTCTTCCTCCGTCATCTTGTTGAAAATAGGATTTGTGTAGGTTACCTTATTTGCTTTGACTTTTGTGAGCATCATTTCACTCCCCTGCTTTAATAATAAAAGGTCATCTTTTTGATGAATATTTTGTATCTTTAAATTATTCCGTATATTTGGATTATAATAGGATAATAGACTGGTGAGAAATATGAGTATTTAATAGGGGGTATAAGCAGAGCTTATGAGAGAGTGCCTTTGAATAAAAATAATACCACTAAAAAAGGACCTCCTTGGGCTTGGCCAAAAAAAGGTCCTTCCTTAGACTGTTAATTTACTGCATTATGCACAAGAAAAAGCTTGGGCAATACAATCTGAAACGCAAGATAAAGTTGATTCGCGAGCCCCTAGCAAGCTTCCCAATAGGAATGCTACAACCAATACAAGGCCTACAACAATATCACCAAGTGTTGGACAAGCAGGCAATGTAACTGCCATGGATAATCCCCCCTTTTCTCTTTTTTACATAAGGAAGATAGTATCCTCCTTATATTAGACAAGCTATGTGGAAAAGAGTAGATTCGTTCTAGTTAAAAAGTGTATTTTATTATATCCATATATCATTTTAATAACAGCTAATTACCTGAAATCTGAATTGGTTCTGCTTCTCGTGGAGTATAGTCCTCCAGAATATTCCGACTTGCAACGAATAATATGTTCTGCTTCAATATTTTCTTTGGATTTGGCGCAAACACTTTCACACAAGGATAGATTTTGGAAATCGTTGAATATAATGTATGCAAGAATTTATCATGTTTTAGTTTTCCAATATAGTTCATGATTAAAATTCCTGTGTCCGACAGCTTTTCATCTGTCAAAGTAAAAAACTCCGCAGTCGTTAGATGAGTTGGGACATCATCGCTGTTAAAGGCATCTAGAAAAATGATATCCTGAGAATGAGCCTCCTGTTTCTTTAAAAGAACTTGTCCATCGCCAATTTCAACATTATGACCAGAATGACCGAAGTACTTCTTTGATACCTCAACAACCACCGGGTCAATTTCCGCCGTAACCATATATTTATCAGAATAAAAAGAGCTGACAGTACCAATGCCATGGCCAATAATAAACCCTTTTTTAAAATCAGGTAGATAATGATTGATAAGATCAACTGTAATTCGAATATATGGAACGACCAGATTATTCGGTTGCTCCAAATTCATGATTCCTTGACTAGCATTGGATGAAGACTGAAGCATCCGGAATTTCCCACGCATTCCTTCATATTCCCCTCGCTCTGTTACATAAATATTTTGATAACTGCTAGAAGTCTTATAAACTATTGTTGACCCGTAAAAGGGAAGAAATAATTCCAAATCATCATTTCCATTAAAAAAATTCATCTATCCGCCTCCATAAGAATCTTTGCTATAGAATATTTATTTGTTCTAATCGCGGAATGAATAGATAGCATAGAAACTAACAAAATAGAAAACTTCATCGATAGGGGTTATTCACACACTTCATTTTTGCAGTAAAACATATGATAAAGTAAATTTTTGATTTTAATAAACGGTAAAGGAGTAATATAATGGATGAAAATGTTGTTGAAAATAATAATCCTGCTGGGATGAATGTGGATTTGGAGAAACTCAAGAATTTAACGGGCAATTTAGGAAACCAACTTGATATGAATTCCCTGATGCAGATGGCAACCACTCTTCTAAAAAATGATTCGTTTTTAACTTCTGTTGCTGGACTTAGTAAGCTGAAACTCCCTGCATCCTTAGCACCAAATGCGGAGACGTCTATCGTATCTCAAAGCCAGGAGAATTCCGCTAATGTGGTTACAGAATTACAAAAAGTAAATGAAATGCTATCCTCTCTAAATAATAATTTAGAAAATATATCTAACGTGGTTAAAGAACTTAAACAACAAAACGAAATACTGTCATCTATGGCTCAAAAATTGGACAATATCACAAATGATAATTCAGGTTTTTACAAACTATTTAAACGAAAATCAAAAAAAAATTAGAGCATAAATGCGGTGAAGCGGCGAGCAGCCTCACCGCTTTTTTCATTTATATCTCTTTTCAGTTAAAACTCTACCAACAATTTTTCCCGTAAAAAAGACACCCCCTTTACCAAAGAGGATGTCCTTTTAACTACCCTATTTCTGATACTTTGACAACTTGGAGGTTACACCCGAAGACTTTCGTTCAGGTGGTTTTGCTTTTAGATTGGAAGCCCAGGAAACAGAGGATTCATATCTTTCTGCATGTTCCTTCTTAACGAGATATTGCAGGCGCTCTTTGTTTTTCTCCAGTGATTCCTCCAAGGATTGCAGGCGGCGCCTTGGGAAAGACAGCCCTGCTAAAATCGTCGTAATCGTTGGATCCCCTTCTGTTATATAGGTTCCCTCAAATAGTTCTAAAGGCTCCCCGATTCCCTCAAAAATAGACGGCACATTTATGAGTTTCGTGACTGTCTCCGGCCCTTCATATATAAGTCCTGCCCGAATGACCCCAACTGTATCGACAGGGCAAAAGATGGAACTTGCCCAAGAACGCTGAATGCTTTCGGCCACTTCCGCCGTCGTCTTCGCATCAGTAACAGGAGCCGAAGAAATCAACGTTACTCCTCTTGTATTGAGGATATTCATCAAATCCGTTTCATCAAAATTGCCGTAAAATGAACTCTTTTGTGTTACTTCCAGGACATGGCTGATGGCCTCCATAACTTGATGGTTGGACTGAAGATAAACTTGCTGCTTGCTTGATTGCGGATTTACTTTACGCATTTGATCGTTATCCACTAGAAATACGGAAGAAATGCCTTCAATTTTTGAAATCTGCTCAATGCATTCAGCCGCATTGATTCGATTCCCTGCCAGCACATTCCGCTCAGGCACAACCGCAATTGCCCCGATGTTCATACCCGGCAGCTGGTCTAATAAAATATCAATTAACAGCGGACTCATTCCCGACCCAGTTCCACCGTCCGTCGAGAATGCAACCAATAGCAGCTTAACGTTTTTAAAGGATTTTTTAACAAAGTCAATCAGTTCCCGATAATGTTCGTGAACCGCCCGTAAACCGACTGAACGGTCCTGCCCTGCTCCATTATACCCGGGGACAAAATATTTCTTTTCAACCTTTGTATTGACTGCCCCATCACGTTGATTAGTGTTGATAAGGGCGGTTTGAAAGCCCATCGTCGATGCTATTTCAGCAATATTTCCACCTGCTTGACCTACCCCCAAGATGCCGATTGATTTCACCTTATCGCCTCCTTATCTACTATGAAAATATTCATTTTTTACGAATTTAGACTTATCCATTGAAAAATTGGCCTGTCTAATAAGTGCATTTAAGCCGCAAAAAGGATTTTCGAAAGGTACACGACAATCGCAACGGTAACACTGCTGATAATAGTCGTTAACAGGACTGCTTGCGAGGCATATTCCGGATAATTATCATACTCAAGCGCGAGCAGGGAACTATTTCTCGAAGTCGGAAAGGAACTGGCTATGAATAATGCTTGAGCCGTAATCCCTTTAAGACCAAGAATTGTGATAACGAAAAAACCAACTATCGGCGAAATTAGCAGCCTGCCGATGACAATCCAGATGATAGGCCGGGAAATGTGAGTAATTTTTAAATACGCGACCTGTGCACCTAATGTAACGAGCGCTACCGCTAAAAAGGCGTTTGATGCATTTTCAATTGGCTTCCAAATATAAAAGGGAATTTCCACATGAAGCCATTTCAACAATACAGCCAAAAATAGAGCGTAAATCACCGGTAGCCGCATAATTTTCCGCAAAACTTCCATCCCGCTGCTCTGGGCAGAAACACAGTTATATAAACCGTAAGTAAATGTGAGTATGTTTTGAAAAATCATGATGATGATTTGGATGGACATGGCGATCGGATTCCCGGCAAAAGCCATTTCGCTGACCGGCAGACCGTAATTTCCGGAATTGCTTAAGACCATACTGTTTTTAAATGTGGACGACAGCTTACGGTCAAATTTGTTTGCTTTTGCAATTACCATACTGATAAGAATTAGAATAAAGTTAAACAGCATTAAATAGCCTAACGTCTGACTAACGACCGCCTTCGGCAACTTACTCTGATAAATATTGACGAAACAAACTGCCGGTAATAAGAAATACACTGTCAAAGTTGACAGTGTAGATAAATTTAGCTTAACAGTCCGCTGCAAGATGGCACCTGCCACGATTAACACAAAGATCGGGAAAATGATATCGAGCAAAATATGAAACAATATATCCATTGAAAAACCTTCTCTCTCTATAAAACAAAAAATCCTATTTATTCTTTATCGTTATAATAAATCACCTCAGAAAGAAATTTGCAACCAGATACATTGCCAAACGCTTCCCTTGCTTCCTGCTCAGAATAAAATTCATACATTGAGACATTATTTTTTCCTAAAAAGACGGTAATAATCCACATATTGAATCCCCCAGCCTACTTTTCTATTAAAAAGGAATAATGCCTATAACAATTGCAACTGCCATCATCACCAATGTCGAGCCGCAAGCCCATTTCAGGAAGGTGCGCTGCAGGTCGCCGAAATCTTCGCCAACCATTCCAACCAAGAGGTAGGTCGAAGGGACAAGAGGGCTTAATAAGTGAACAGGCTGTCCTAACAATGATGCCCGTCCAAGAAATGCCGGGTCGATTCCATATACACTCGCTGCTTTAGCAAGCAAAGGCAGCACCCCATAATAGAAAGCATCATTTGACATGAAAAAGGTTAATGGTGCGCTAATAATCGCTGTAATCACAGCAAAATGTGAACCCATGAAATCCGGAATATAGGAAATCATTGCAGTTGCCATGGCATCTACCATTTTTGTACCTGTCAAAATACCTGTAAAAATTCCTGCCGCAAACACCATTGAAACAACTGACAAGGCATTGTCTGCATAGTTGGCAACTCGTTCCTTTTGATCGCTTAAGCGTGGGTAGTTAAGTGTAATCGCAATAGCGAATCCAAGCATGAACAAGACTGTTGTTGGAAGCAACTCTTGGATTAATGCTACTAATAGAGTAATCGTCAGAGCATAGTTTATAAGAATTAACTTAGGACGTTTAAGGTAGGCAGCCTCTGAAGTTGCAGCTACCATATTGCTCGTGACAGGATCGATTTGCAGGACACCGACCCGTTTCCGTTCTTTTCTTCCAAGCACGAAGGCCATGAATAAAACAAACACGATTCCTCCCGCCATACTTGGGATCACCGGTGTAAAAATATCTGACATTTCCATATGCAAAGCTGTCATTGCTCTTGCTGTTGGACCACCCCATGGAAGGAGGTTCATTACTCCTGAAGCTGATACGGCAATTCCAGCAAGTGTTAATGGTCTCATGCCAATCCGTTTATATAATGGCAACATCGCTGAAATCGTTATCATATAAGTGGTCGTCCCATCCCCGTCGAGAGAAATTAATAGGGCAAGGACAGCCGTTCCAATCGCTACTTTGACCGGGTCTCCTTTTACCACTTTCAAGATTGTCGAAATGATGGGATCAAACACTCCGGCATCAATCATAATACCGAAAAACAGAATCGCAAACAGAATCATAATTCCAGTTGGCGCAACACTTTTAATCCCCTCTAGCGCCATCGGTCCCATTTTGCTTCCATAACCGCCGATTAATGCAAAAACAACAGGCACTACCATAAGCGCGATCATAGCGGGAAGGCGTTTAGTCATAATCAATGTCATGAAAGTTATAATCATTAAAAATCCTAAAATTGCTAACATATTAGTCACCCCTTTTATTTGTAAATTAAATATAATCAAAATATTCAGGAGTGAAAACGTTACCAAAATAAAGTTTTTAACGTAATTTAAGTAGATTTTGTACATATTGTTCATAAGAGGAGAATTTTTCCATAAATAAAAACTCGCCGATTGGCGAGTCCTCGAGGACGAAGACAGAGGCGTAGTTGAATTTATACTTTCTTATTTGCTAAAAAAAGAAGGCGGCATTCCCACCTTCTTTCATAAAACTGGATAATATTTTCGTTCTGGCCTGCCGACAATTCCGTAGACCACTTCTGCTTTTACCTCCTGTTTGGAGGAGAGATATTCCAGATATCTTCGTGCTGTAATCCGGGAAGCGCCAATTTTTTTGCCAACTTCCTCTGCCGAAAGGCCATCTTTCCTTGCCTGAAAAACAGCTTTTACTTTTCCTAGTGTTATTTCATCGATACCCTTCGGAAGCCCAGGGCTTTTGCCTTCTCTTTCCGCTTTTCCATGCCTAAATAGAAGATCTACATAGTTTTGATTAATTTCCTGGGTGGAAGAAAGCAAGGTGCGTTTTTTGATATATTCCTGGATAACATCATCAAACCTTTCTTTGTTTACCGGCTTGATCAGGTAATTTTCGACCCCGTAATTTAAAGCTTTTTCAAGAAATTCCTTATCGGTTGCCGCCGTAATCATAATAATACTAACCTTCGGATACTTTTCTCGTATCGCAGGCAAAAGATCGGATCCCAGCATATCTGGCATATACACATCAAGAAGGAGAAAATCAGGGTTTTCCTTCTCAAGCACTTGAAGTGTCTGTTCACCGTTTAATGCTTTGCCTACAACTTCTATTTCTTCAAACATATTTAAAAACTTTTCATGCATATCAGCGATTCGAAAATCATCTTCCGCAATAACCGTTTTGATCCTATCCAACCATCTCATCCCCTTGCACGTTCTTTGGAATATAAACGGTAAAAATAGCGCCGCTTTCAGAATTGCTTTGCGCCTCTATCATCCCATTCAATTCTAATACAGCCTGTTCAGCATTCGACAAGCCAAATCCTCGCGGCGCCGTACCTATTTTAGAGGAATAGCCCCGTTCAAAAAGGAGCGATATTTCATCCTCATTAAACCCTTTTCCGTTATCAGAAATTTCAAAAATGATATCACTTCCGATATCTGTTGCAAAAAATTTAACAACAGGGTCTTTACTTCCGTAAACAGCTTCAAAGGCATTATCAATTAAGTTTCCCAGAATGACAATGAGGTTTGAAAGTTTAATATGGGCGGGCATTGCTTCTAAGTAACTGTCTGTATTAATCTCAAAGTTTATTTTCTTTTCTGATGCTTTCCCTAATTTACCTAATAAAATGGCCTGTATTTTTGTATCTTTTATTTGCTTAAAAACAACCGAATTCTGAAACTGAAGTGCCTGGGTTTCACCTTGAATCATCTCGATGGCTTCCTTGTATTCCCCAAGCTGCAGCAAGCCCAATAAAAAGTAAAGTTTATTGGTGAATTCGTGGGTCTGGGCACGCAGGTCCTCCGAATACCTTTTTACTTCAGAGATGGTATTAATCATTTGCTCAATTTCCGTTTTGTCACGGAAAGATGCCACAACGCCTTTAATGCCGTTTTTTCCATCCATGATTGGTGTACAATTCACGATCACGGTTTTATCATTCCAGACCATTTCCTTGTCTGTTTGCGCGTTTCCTGTTTTTAACACCTCATACAGATAGCTGGAAGGAAACAGTCCATCTACTTTCCTGTTTCTTACGGACCCTTGCAGCTGCAGAAGTTCCTTCGCCTGTTGATTCATCATCGTGATGTATCCCTTTTGATTGATTGCTAGAATCCCTTCTTTTACAGAATGGAGGACTGCGTTTTTCTCCTTATAAAGGGTGGCAATTTGGTACGGTTCAAGTCCCATCGTATCTTTGCGGATGTTGCGGCCTAGTAGAATACTGCCGATTAGCGAAATGAATAAAGCAAATAATGAAACAATCAATACCCTTCTGATGTTATCGGTAATTTGCTGATTGACATCTTCGAGAAGAAATCCGACTGACACAATTCCAATAATCTCTCCCTGTTTGTTAAATATCGGAGATTTTCCCCTTATCGATGGTCCAAGTGTCCCTTTCGCCTTGGAGACATAGTACTCCCCTTTTGTAAGGGCCCTGTCATTATCTCCTCCGGTCATCTTCCTGCCAAGTTTTGTTTTTTCGGGATGCGAGTATCTGACCCCATCTTTATTGCCGATTACAACAAATTCAGCACCCGTTTCTTTACGTATTTTTTCCGCAATAGGCTCAATGGTTATGGATGGGTCATCCGTTTTAAATGCATCGATAATGGTCGGAATGTATGAAACAGTTCTCGATATTCCCAGCGCCAGCCTTCCTTTGTTTTCCTCGATTTGCTTGCTTTCCATATAACTATAAAATCCCGTTAATAGCAAAATTAATATGAAACTAAGAATCAGAACAAGACCGAATATTTTTGTTTGAAGGGAAACTTTTATCGACTGCAGAAAGCACACCCCCTTAAAAAATCTCTTTTTTCATTATAGCTTTTAAATATAGATTTTTCTTTAAAAACTAGCAAATTCATATTTTCGGTTAGTTTCCGATTATCAGCGGCCTCCTTTATATTTTTTCAACATAACACAATTGTTATTTCTATGAAATCAAACTGTAATACTATTCTTTTTTTTCAATTCATAGAAATAGACACTAAGAGATTACGTTATATCAACCAGGAGGGAAATACCAATGATAAAATTAATAGTGACTTTAACAATAGTAGTATCACTCTTATTTGCTTCACCTGTTTTTGCTTATACGGTTAAAACCGGGGATACGATGACTAAGATTGCAAGAGAACATAGTATGACTTTACAAGATTTAGCGAACCGGAACCCGCAGGTTCAAAACCTCGATTTGATTTATGTTGGACAAACTATACATACTGGTGATTCTGAGGCTGAAATGACGGTCGCAAGGACAGTTGCCGTTAGAGCTGCAGCGGCATCGGCCGCGTTAAAACTTGAAGAGAATCAGGGATATTCAGAACAAGAACTAGATTTGTTGGCGAGATTGGTCAGGGCCGAGGCAGAGATTGAGCCTTACGAAGGAAAAGTGGCCGTTGCCTGCGTTGTTTTAAATCGTGTTGCGAGTTCGGGATTCCCTGACTCGATTAAGGAGGTTATCTATCAAAAGGGACAATTCCAGCCTGTCCGCAATGGGGCCATTAATAAACCCGCAGATGATGATTCTATTAACGCGGTGCGTGAGGCGTTGAATGAGAAAAGAAATCTTGTCGGAGATTCCTTATTCTTCTATAATCCGGTCATCGCAACCAGCCGCTGGCTTGATTCAAGGACGACAACCGCCTCTATTGGAGATCATGTGTTTAAGAGATAAAAGCTTTCGACATAAAAGCCAGCCCACACTACCTTGGACTGGCTTAAGACTATTATTTAACAATGGATTCACTAAAAGTGATCCCACGATTATTCATCCCTTTTACCCCTAGCTGTAAGGATGTCATCAATCCCTCATAGGTGGCTTCTTCCAATGTTCTAGGTGCGAGGCAGTCTCCGATTTGTAAAACATGCGGACCTAGATTTTTTATTTTTTCGTAGAGTTCAGTATTTGGTATGCGTCCAAGCGATAGGACGATTGTATCCCAATTTTCCAAAGTTTCTTTTTCATAAGAAAATAGATTTCTAATTACTGCTCCGTCGCCCTTTATTTCTCCCAAATCATAATGTGGCCGCAGCTTAACTTTAAGTTGATAGAGCTTTTTCAAATATTCATTTCGTAAGTATTGATGGACTTCTTCTCCGATATAAAGCCGCGCCGAAATCAAAGTAACTTGATGGCCTTTTTCCCCTAATTCAATTGCCGCTTCCATTGCTGGCCAATCGCCGGCAAAATCAAATACTAAGACATTTTTTCCAATTTGTTTGTCCCGCTTATTAAACAGCTCTTCAACCGTGAGCACTCGTGGATCTTGTATTCCCGGGATATTCGGGATATACGGTCTTGACCCGGCAGCGCAGATAATTGCATCCGGAGACATTTTCACAATATCTTCGTACTGGACATTCCAACCTAGTTCAAGCTGTACCTTGCTATTAGATAACTTTCTTACATAATTATCGAGCATCGATTCAGCGAGTTCTTGTCTCATCGGCGCCCGTCTTAATGTATGCAATAATCCTCCTGCATGATCCTCTTTATCCGCCAAAACGACATCGTGGCCTTGTTCATCCAATGTGACGGCTGCCTGCATCCCCGCAGGTCCTGCTCCGATGACAAGGACCCTCTTCTTCTCACGCGGACTGTTCTTTAATTCATCAACCTCTCTTTCCTTCCCTGCTGAAGGATTTTGCACACAGCCGATGGTTAATCCTTTATGATAATGACCAATACACGCCTGTAGGCAGCCAATACAAGCATCCATTAAATGAAGATTGCCGGACCTGGCCTTATTCGGCATTTCGGGGTCCACAATTAAAGAACGTGTCATCCCAACAACATCCGCTTTTCCTGATGCTAAGATTTGCTCGGCCTCAACTGGATCAACAATACGGGAGCCGACAAATACTGGTACTGCCCCTGCCATTCGAATTTTAAAGGATTGCGGTGTCAGATACCCATGCTTGATTGGTGAAGGAGGAACAATATGCGTGGACCCCGCAAATGTACTCGAGTCACCTGCCGTGACATCTATAAAATCCACCCTTACGCGCTCCACCAAATATTCCACGATCTTGACCGCATCTTTAACAGTTGTGCCATCCATGGTCATTTCATCGGCACTCATGCGGATACCAACCGTAAAGTCATCACCAACCACCTGCCAAATCCGTTCCATGACTTCTACAATAAAGCGCATGCGATTTTCGAACGATCCTCCGTATTCATCCGTACGTAAATTTGTATGTTCCGCCCAAAATTGTGCAGGAAGATAGCCATGCGAGCAACAAATCTCTACCCCATCTAGACCGCCTTCTTTTGCTAACCTTGCCGAAATCGCAAACCCTTCAATGACATCCTTGATTTCTTCGATGCTCATCGGTTTAGGCATAGTGCTGAAGCGGAGGCTCGGAACAGCAGAAGGTGCCCAGGCGGCATTTCGATATTCGCTTGAAACAACTTCCCTTCCCCCATGGAATAATTGCGAAAACACTTTTGTTCCATACTGATGAACGCCGCTTGCTAATTCTAAATAAGCAGGTATGACATTTTCATCATATCCTGCAATGGTATTGGTGGTCAGCATACCGGATGGATGAACTGCGGCGGCTTCAAGGATAATCAAACCAGCCCCACCCTTAGCCCTTGCAACATGATAAGCTGTCATGTCAGGGGTAGGAATCCCATCGATTACGTGATTTGTTTGATGTGCCGTACTTAAAATTCTATTTTTTAAATCGGTTGTCCCAATCGTCGTAGGGCTAAATAAATGTTTAAAATTCGTCATGTCCATCACTCCTCAAAATATCTCTATATAACTTACAAGCAAAAATCGTGCCAACTTTTTTTAAAACTATTTTTTCGAAAATTTACTATAATTCAAAAAAGTATTATATAATTTCTGATAAACTGAACTTTTTTTGCACAATCCGTTGCAAATATGCATCAAAATACCATTATTCCTTGCTAGTATTGGTATTAATCCTATGTCCAATTTTATTTGCATAAATACCGATGCAGAATGTGTTCAAAACAATAAAAAGGAAGTGAAAGTATGGTTGATGTAAACCAATATCAGCAAACCATTACCCATCTGATGAATGTAAACGAATCTCTTCAAGAGCAATTAGATATCTCCCTAAGAAAAATTAAAGAACTAACACAAATTCTGAATTCAAGCTATGATGAAATTTTTGTTACGAATGCGAATGGTGATGTTTTATTTGTAAGTGACTCGTGCAAATATTTTACCGGCCTTCCACCTGAGGCGTTTATCCATAAGAACATCCGTGAACTCGAAGAAAAAGGGATTATTAAGGAATCCGTCACGTTGAGAACAATGAAAACACAAGCGGTTCAATCCAATGAACAAACTTATCCAAACGGCAAGACTGTCCTCGCTACAGCTAAACCCGTTTTTGATGAGGAAGGAAAATTATACCGAATTGTATGTAATTCGAGGGATATTTCTGAACTCGTGGAAATGAAAAGAAGACTTTCAGAATTCTCTGCCCTCCACCAGGAAAATAGAATCGTCCTGACCACAGGCCGGCAAACCTTTATTACGCAGTCTCAAAACATGATTACGACACTGCAAATGGCCCAAAAGGTTGCACCACTTGACTCTTCTATTTTAATTCATGGTGAATCCGGTGTTGGTAAAGGGGTATTGGCAAGGATTATTCACGACTACAGCCCGAGAAAGGTTAATCCATTTGTACAGGTTAACTGCGGTGCCATCCCAGACACATTATTGGAATCCGAATTATTTGGTTATGAAGCTGGAGCGTTTACGGGGGCCAATAAACGGGGTAAGGCAGGACTGGTTGAAATGGCAGATGGCGGTACACTGTTTCTAGATGAAATTGGCGAAATGCCCATGGAGCTGCAAGTAAAAATCCTTCACCTAGTTCAGGATAAATCGTTCAAAAAGGTAGGCGGTACATCCGAAAAACATGTGGACATCCGTATTATTTCAGCGACAAATAAGAACCTCATGGAAATGATTGAAGAGAAGAAATTCCGTGAGGATCTATACTACCGTTTACATGTTGTTCCGTTAAGAATTCCTCCTTTACGAGAACGAAAACAGGATATTTTGGGACTGACCGATTATTTTCTTGAAAAATTCAACACGAAATATTCGCAGCAAGTCCAATTGGATGAAAATGCGAAAATTTGCATCCAGCTTCAGGAATGGCGGGGAAATGTCAGGGAGCTTGAGAATTTCATTGAACATCTCGTCGTTACAGCACATAAGTCCCTATTAAGCCTAGAAGATTTACCCATTGCCATGGATCAGCGGATTCAAAAGGAATTTTCGCAGAAAGGAATGCCTTTGAAACAAGCAGTGGAAGAAACAGAGAGGCAGGTCCTTTCCTATGCCTTATCAAAGTATAAAACCACCAGAAAAATAGCGAAGGCGCTTGGTGTGAATCAAACCACCATTATGAGAAAGCTTCATAAGTATAATTTGAAGTAATAGGATTCTTTTTTATCAGAAATACCCGAATTTTTAAAATTGGCACAGAATTTGCATTAATATTTATTGAAACCAATTAATGCAAAGGAGTGCTGTGGATGGGCGAATTTCTATTTTCTATTGGCTATGGAGGATCACTGATTATTCTTGGTCTTATTACACATGTTTTTATCCGGAAAATGGATTCCAACGTTGTAGCTAAACAATCGGTCAATACGGATGAAAAGGCGGAGATATCATGATCTATACAATTGGCATCATTATTTCCTTTATTTTGTATATCCTCATTGGTGTGGTCCTTTCAAGAAAGGTAAAAAGCTCTGAGGAATATTATGTTTCCGGAAGAAAAGGATCAACCTTAATGGTTACAGGGACACTGGTTGCTTCGTTTTTAAGTACCGTATCCTTTATGGGTGAAGCAGGATTCTCCTATGAAGGCTATCCTATTCTTTTATTAATTCTTGTAACCTTTAATGCTACTGGTTATGTGGTAGGTGTTTTCTTTTTTGGGCGATACTTGAGAAGAAGTAAATCGTTAACGGTGCCCGAATATTTTGGTAATCGCTTTCAGTCCAACAAAGTAAGATTGGCCGCCTCGATTACAACAATCCTGGGAATTTCCGCTTATCTAGTCGCCGTCACCCAAGGCGGGGCTGTGCTACTGTCGGAAATTTCAGGAGTCTCCTACACCGTTGCCTTGCTAATTATGTGGATTGTTTATGCATCCTTCACCGTTCTCTCAGGAGCTAAAGGTGTAATGGTCAATGACACAATCATGTTTTTCTTGTTTTCGATTGCAACTTATTTATCTTTTCCTTTTATCATAGGCAAGGCAGGAGGGTTTCCTGATGCAATCATCAAAGCTGCGACTAACCCGGAGCGCCCTGATTTATTAAGCTGGCACGGCATCACCGGACCTGGAAATTATATGGGAGAACCGTGGGAGGCCTTGGTTTGGGCCATTATCTTAGGATTGGTTTGGTCGGCAGTTATCGCCATCAGCCCATGGCAAAGCAGCCGCTACTTAATGGCGAAAAACGAACATGTTGCAATTCGATCTGGCGTTTGGGCGACAATCTCCATCATTACCATTTATTTGTTTCTTCATATTAGTATCTCAACGATTACCACTGTGAACCCAGATATAAAGCCTACGGAAAAAGTATTTATTTGGGCCGCTATGAACATGGTGCCAAAGTGGCTAGGCGTGGTTATCATAAGCGGGATTATGGCTGCTGCCTTATCCTCATGCGCCAGTTTCCTGCAGCTGATTGGGTCAAGCATCACGAGGGATATCATGGAGCAATCCCGAAACAAAACATATTCGGACAAACACTTGCTAAGAGTCAGCCGCATTTCGATGATTGTCGTTAGCTTTATCATTCTTTTGATTGGACTTTGGCAGCCGCCTTCCATCATGTGGATTGGTTATTTTGCCGCCACACTGTTCGCTGCTTCTTGGGGACCAGTAGCTTTTGCCAGTATTTATTCAAAAAAGGTAACGAAAACTGGGGCGTTATGGAGCATTATTATGGGATTTTTAGGAGTTGTGTTGGGAGAAGCATTGAAAAAAATGGGCATCACACTTCCTGTTTACCTGAATCCAGTCATTATTGGTGTCATCCTTAGCTCACTTGCATTATATTTCGGTTCTAAATTTGGAGAAATCACAATCGAGGAAAGAAGCTTCCTAGAAAACATTTTAAAACGTCCGATTGAAGCTAACGAAAAAGAGGAAATATCAATAACCCGAAGATATCCATTGTACCTGGTTGCAAGCGGTATTCTGATCATAATCGTTACTTTCGTCTTCTATTATTGGCCGCTGACACTTGCTATGTAGATGATTTTGCCTTCTTAAAAAACTAGCACCGCTTGGTGGTGCTAGTTTTTTAACAGTCTTTCTCTTTATGTGAGTGCCTTTTTTAAATCATCAATAAATGCAGCCACCTTGTCTTCCTTTGTCGCCCAAGAGGCTACAAGGCGAATCCCAGATTGATCGGAATCGACCTTTTCCCAAATATGAAATGCATACTTCTTTTCTAATTCAGAAATCACCGTATTTGGCAGGATGGGGAAAATTTGATTGGAAGGAGAATCAGTCAGAAACTGAATATTGGCCCCACTTAATTCAACTTTTAGCAAATCCGCCATCCGATTCGCATGCCCTGCCAAGTCAAAAAATAGGTTGTCCCGAAACAGTTCAAGAAACTGGATGCCAAGCAGCCTTCCTTTTGCCAGAAGCCCGCCCTTTTGCTTTATATGATAGCGGAAATCCTCCTTCAGCGAGTCACGGCATATCACTAACGCCTCCCCAATCAGTGCACCGTTCTTCGTACCACCGATATAAAAAGCGTCCACCAATGCAGGAAGGTCACTTAACTGAAGATCATTCTCCGAGGAGCACAATGCCGACCCTAGTCTCGCGCCGTCCATATATAAAATCAGATTGTTTTCATCACAAAAATCTTTTAATGCCGCCAGTTCGTTCTTTTTATAAATAGTTCCAATTTCAGTGGAATTGGAGATATAGACAAGCTTCGGCTTCACCATATGCTCATCCGGGTGTCCGTCAAGAACTGCCTGAAGATGCGAAGGATTCAACTTGCCATCCTTCGTTTCAATTGAAATGACTTTATGCCCGGTCGCTTCGATGGCTCCTGTTTCATGTCCAAGAATATGGCCGGAGCTTGCTGCCATCGCCGCTTCATGTGGTCTTAAGAAAGCAGAAATTGCGGTTAAGTTCGTTTGCGTACCACCAGCTAAAAGATGGATATCTACGTCAGTATGCTCCAGTTTTTCTTTGATAAGTTTAATCGCTTCACTGGTATAGCGGTCCTCGCCATACCCGTCTTCCTGCTCGAAATTAGATTCCATCAAGGCGTTCAGTATTCTAGGATGCGCGCCTTCGCTGTAATCATTCTTAAAGCTGTACATTCTTGTTTGCCTCCATTTTTTCAAAAATAGAATTATTTTTCCATTGTACCATTATTTTTTAAATAATTTCTTAATTTGCGCACTAAAAAAGCCATCACCCTTGGTAATGGCTTTAACAGAAGTTACACTGCCTTTGCAGTAGAAACGAAGCGTTCTTGTGTTTGCTCCGCCTTTCCCTTTTTCAAGCTGAGCATCGCAATAAAGGATACACAGTAAAGCACTGCGAGGTAGCCCATGGCAACTGTTACGTTCGCATGCTGCAGGATAAATCCTACTAAAATCGGTGATAATCCGCCAAGCGCCCGGCCAAAGTTGAAAATCGTGTTAGTGGCGGTACTGCGCACTTCTACAGGATAGTAGTGGCTAATCAAAGCACCATAGCCGGCAAACATTCCATTTGCGAAAAATCCGACGATGGCACCGCCGATTAAGACACCGGCACTTCCTGATGCGTACGAGTATAAAAACACTGCTACTGCTGAAGCTAATAAGAAGATTCCGTATGTCCGTTTCATTCCGAAGCGATCGATAAATTGTCCAAATGTTAACATCCCGACAATCATTCCTACCGCGGTGCTGATCGTCCAAAGTGCGGAACCTGATACCGACAATCCTTGTGATTTTTGAAGCATTGATGGCAGCCAAATCATTAAGCCATTATAGCCGGCAATTTGCACGGTTGCCATGATGGCCAAAGCTACTGTCGTAAAGGTTGTTCTGCGAGTCGCAAACAATTGCTTTAAATTCCCTTGCTTTTTAACCAACTTCTTCTCTTTTTGGGCAGCCACCCATTCCGGCGACTCGTCCAAGTTTTTACGAACCATAAAGGCAAAGATTACTGGAATAATTCCGACGAAGAACAATCCTCTCCATCCCCAATTAGGAAGAATGAGAGCACTTAGCAGCGCGGCAAGGATGACACCGTATTGGGCACCGACGCTTACATAGGAGGAAGCGCGCCCCTGCTTGTTCTTTGGCCATGCTTCTGCAACTAGCGCCATACCAATTCCATATTCACCGCCTGCACCTAGGCCTGCGATAAAGCGAAAGATATATACTTGTTCAATATTTGTTGCCAAACCGGTTAACGCTGTTCCGATGGCAAACAAAATAATAGTATAGGTGAAAACTTTTACTCGGCCAAACTTATCTGCCAAAATTCCAAAAATCGTTCCCCCAACTAGCATTCCCAAATTGGTAATTGAAGAAATAAGTCCGCCTGTTGCCATATCAATATGGAAATGGGCAATAATCATGGACATGGCGAAGGAAATAAACATGATGTCCATACCTTCTAACGTTAAACCTGCAACTGATGCAACTACTGTTTTTTTCTGATAATTCATTGCTGTCATTCTCCTTTCGAGCCTCTCTGGACCCTGATTAAAAGATACTTTTGCAAAAATAAAAACCCTTCCGTCGGTAAAGAGACAAAAGGGTTTCATATACAAAAAGATATATGAGTGTTTCCGTACAACCCTTTTTGGCCTCTCTGGACCATATTAAAGGAGATTTATTTTTTCTTATAGTAACATAATTATAGTAGGCTGTCACGCATTAATTTAATCCTGAAGCCTCGGCTTCGTGGGGTCACAATTCGGCATTTCCATGTTGGCTGCTTCCGACAGTTTGGTAAGATAATAGCATTCCTCACGCCACATATGGTCCGCCATTAACGGGGCAAATGTTCCCAAAGCCTGATTGCTTAACTCCAGTTCTTCGATTTCCTTTAAAAAGTTTTGAAAAAGCTTGATTTCCAAGGTAGCGTCCGCATTAAATTTTGCCAACGCCGGAAATGCCGCCAGGTTGGTCCGTAAGTAACCTGCCATCTCGACTGCCTTTAAATAAAATGCCTCAAAATCCTTCGTAAATTTATCACTTTTCTCTCTTAAGCTTTTCTCCACACCGTCCAAATTAGAGGAAATCGCATCCGAATGGCCTGCCGCATCCAATAACCAAACAAGATGATGATGCACTTCATGGTAGACAGGCGGGACCTGCCCTGCTTTCAAGCGCTTTAGAATCCGTACATATTCCTCTAATTCGTTGACCATATGGTTGAGGAAGGTTGGGGAAAGGTGGATTTTGATTTTTCCAATCAGGTGTTTACTTAGCATGTCTAATTTAAATTCCCGAAGTCTCATTACCTCTGGTTCTGCTTGGGCTGCCAATTGCTTTGGATCAGCCGTTTTTACTTGATTCAAAAGACGATCAAATATCCCAATGAAATTGACGGCTTTTTCAATCTCCTCTTTTTGAACGGGTGCCAGTGCCTCGTAAATAAACCGCGAATGGTCTCCAAGTATTTGCAGCCAGAAAGCATGCTCAAAGCTGGCAGTCTTGGCAAAGGTGTTATTCATGTTGAGCTCCCCCTTAAAAAAATACATCTTATTCCCAAACGTCATTATTATTTTATGAGGGAACACTGCCGATCTATAACCATTCAGAAGCTTGTAGGTACCTCATGATATTTGAAGAAATTGAATCATTCATTTTGAAACACGAGAACCGTCCCCGTGCATCGTTTTCATGCTTTGCACATCGTTTTTTGTTCCAACCGGGCCGTGGCCTGGGACGGCTTTTGTAAAATCAAGATTTTCTACAACTTCTAGAATTTTCATCCATTGCCGAGGGTTTGATTCTTCAAAGTATGTTGGCGGGGTTTGGACAAATAGTAAGTCTCCCATAAATAGGACCTTTTCCTCCGGAATCAAGAGCATGGCATCACAGTAAGAATGTCCGCCGCCTAGCGTGAATAGTTTTGCGCTTCTTTTGGTTCCGATAAAAACCTTTTCGTCTTCAAACGTTTGCTTCGGCAGGGTCAACTCCAGCGATGGCAGGGACGCTTCCACTTCCGTTAAAAAGCTGATTTTGTTCTCTAGTTCCCTATTATGATTTTGCCCCAATTGTTCTTTTAAAGTTTGAATATATTGGGTAAGTTCCGTGATGTCCCGTTTCTGCTGCTCGATTCGTGCCGGATGAATGTCCCGCATTTTCTCATACGTGATTTGACTAGAAATAATCGTACTGTCTTTAAACACCTGATTGCCGCGAATATGGTCCCCATGGAAATGGCTATTCACCACCCATGTAACCTGACGGGCGGTTTCCCTTTCCGCTGCCCTTTTCAAATCTTCAGCGGCATTAGGCGTATTAAATTTATCAAACACAATCGTCTGGCCGCCTAAATCCACAAATGCGGCATTTCCAACCGCACCGCCGCCCTCCTTTGCAATCGCGGCAAACACCCCGTCCCCCACTCTTTCCAAATCAAAATGCTTGCTGTAAAATTCTTCGCTCATCTAGTTCCTCTCCTTTTTACCGATTGTATTATAATGGAATTATATGACGACGGCCTTTGGCCGGACTACTTATTGAGTAAAGAGTAAATCAGTTGGGAGTGAGAACGGTGTCTTTTTCCTTAGATGTTACGAATCTATCATCAGAACAAATTTCATTTGGATATTCGGCCGCACACGAAACTTTAATCGCCCTTCACGTGTTCATTGATTGCAAGCACCACCCGCTCCATATCCCATGGGTAATAAATGCCAGGAAGAAAGTCAACCCCGCTTTAAAACAAGAAATTGATGCCTTCAGCATCTTTTATAAGAGGCCCATTGTCACTTTCTGGGGACTACAAGAGAATTCTACAATCAGCGATTTTGGGGAGGATCTGAATAAACTAAGCTGCGTCTCTTCTGATGCATTTTTCCAAACTGTTGCAGAAACCATCTTAGGCCAAAAAGCAACGCCTAAGACTCTTCAACAAGACTTTGTCCAATTTGCCGGCAGCGTTTACTCTGACTCAAAGGAAATTATCTTAGCTTTGGCGGAAAAACCGGAACAGGTAAAACAGAGATTTTTGACGTTGCTGGAGGATTTTTGGAAAACATGCGTGAAAGATGACTGGAGTAGAATAGAGGAACTTTTTCTAAAGGATATTGCTTCCCGCGGCAGAAAGCTTATGAAGGAAGGGCCTCTACATCTATTGGGAAGCCTTTCGCCGGAAATTGATATTCATCCTAATCAAAAGAAAGCCGTTATCAGAAGAATTTCAAAACGGGAGATTTATTTTGAGAAAGACGATATCTTACTGTTAACACCTTCCTACTTCGCCGAGCCGCATTTATTTGTTAATGCCCATAAACCAGTAGGGATTAACTACTCTATCATGGAAAATCAGCAGGAAGCTGCTCGGCCCATGCCGCCAGAGGAATTATTAAGGTTGTTCCACGCACTAGGAGACTTAAGCAGGCTTCAGATTGTTAAATATTTATCCCAAAAGCCCCGGTCGACCAGAGAACTGGCCGGACTGATGGGAATGACTGAGGGTGCCGTCTCTAAACATATAAAACTACTAAAAGATGCAGGCCTAATCGCTTCCAAGCGAAAAAGCTATTATGTTTTTTATCATTTACTGGAAAAATCATTTAGTGAAATTAAATCAGGCTTGACACAATATATCAAAGGAACGGATTTTTTGGATTAACAACCCAATGGGGTTCTTTTTCAAAAATAATGCAGGGAATTCGTCTCGGCATACCGAATACACTTTAATAAGCTTAGAAAATATACTCAAAGGTGGTAACAATGGAGGCCATTACCTTTAAAGCATTCGCCATCACAAATGAAATTGATTTAAACAAAATTGCCATTCATTGCGGAATACCGAAAAAATTCACCTGGGAGGAGCCTTTAGTTCTAAAGAGAGATGTTTTACGCTCGATCCTCATGCAAGAGGTCTCCGACATGCAAATGGTATTGATTTTTTCCTTTGGCAGTATCGTCTTTATCAATCATACAAACGAAGAAGATTTCCACATAGTATTTCGCTTTATTCGTTCCTTCGAGCCGGACGTCGATCTCAACATCGCAGGCAAATACACAGACGATTACAGCCTGCACATCGGAGAAAACGAGAACCTCGAACTTGCTGACGAATACGTGGTAGTCCCGGAAATTGAGGATTTCTATCCTGAGCTAATTTCCACGGTTCTCGCTAAATCAGTGGCCCTCGAAAAAACAGAAGAACAACTCGGAAAGATTCATGATAAGCTTGAAAACATGATTGACCGGCTTGAAAAAGGAAACTTGAGAATCGGCAACAAGGAACTCGCCCGGACAACAGCGAAAATTGTGCGGCACGAGTATAACACCCTAGCCTATATCATGATTCTTGATAAGCCCGACATCACCTGGACTAGCAGCACAGCTAGTGATTTTTATGATAGGATGATCGAATTTTTCGAACTAAATGACCGCTATAAAATCTTAAAAAGCAAAACGGACATCCTATACAATATCATGGATGGTTTTTCGACTATCAGCCACTCCATCCGCGGCCTGTTCGTGGAATGGATTATCGTCATTCTCATCCTGTTTGAAATTGTCCTGACTATTTTGCAAATTATCGGGTGGATTCCTTAAATTCTATTTTTGACATCTTCTCTGATTGATTCAATCAGCTCTTCCGGTATTTCTGCCGGAAGAGACGTGCCATCCTCATACACCCATCTGTTCATCACTTCTAGGTCCGATTTTTTGAATGTAATACTATATTGTTTCTCCTGATGAATAAAATCCACCGTTATATATTCTTCGCTTGCAAAGTCATCATCGATAATCATGTTGTTAATCTCATATGATTTCACGGTCTAAACTCCTTTAACATTCATGTATTAAATTTTAGCTTGTCCTACCTTCAGCCAAAATCTAACACGATTTTTCGATTTTTTTC
The DNA here is from genome assembly GCF_042653105.1 of Neobacillus sp. GCM10023253. NCBI lineage: Bacteria > Bacillati > Bacillota > Bacilli > Caryophanales > Bacillaceae > Neobacillus > Neobacillus sp. GCM10023253. The sequence continues at coordinate 62,614 of NZ_JBHSHV010000015.1, read as the reverse complement.
GCAAATTTATAACATATTTTTAAAATAAGCTTCATATAAAAATAAAGAAAGGTTTGTACAATGATAATAAGGATTTCGGAAGGCGGGAATAGAATGGACAACAACACTCCTGTAATTTATAACGGCAAGAGGTATGTCATCCTTTTTAAGTACACTTCTGGGTACTGCGAAATTAAAGAAGTAGGAAGCTTGCATCACATCGAATTGGTTCATTTATCAGAATTAACAGATGTATCATAACACCACAAAAGGCATGCCACTTAAGCATGCCTTCTTTTATTTAGACCTATTCTTTTCCTCCGCCAGACGCTTCCCATTTAGCTACTTCCTCACGGACAATTGGTGCCACTTCTTTTCCTAAAAGCTCAATCGCTTTCATCACGTCTTCATGAGGCATGGTGCCAACAGGGACATGCAGCATAAACCGGGTAATCCCAACATTTTTTCGCAAATGAATGATTTTTGCGGCGACTGTTTCTGGGTCTCCAACGTAAAGAGCCCCTTCAAAGCTGCGTGCAGCATCGAAGCTTGTGCGGTCGTATTGGCCCCAGCCGCGCTCCCGGCCAAGTTTATTCATGGCATATTGGGTCGGCGGGAAAAACTTTTCAACAGCAGTTTCTGTAGTCTCCGCTATAAACCCATGCGAATGCGAGGCAACCGGAAGCTTCTCCGGGTCATGACCTGCGCGGGCGGCAGCTCGTTTATAAAGCTTGACTAGCGGTGCAAAATGTACAGGACTTCCTCCGATGATAGCGAGGACTAATGGAAGTCCAAGCAGGCCTGCCCGGACCACTGATTCGCTGGTACCGCCGCTGCCAATCCATATAGGGAGCGGGTCCTGAACTGGTCTAGGATAAACGCCACGATTGTCGATTGCCGGACGGTGGCCTCCACGCCAGGTCACTTTTTCCGATTCACGGATCTTTAATAAAAGCTCTAGTTTTTCATCAAAAAGCTCATTATAATCATTTAAATCATATCCGAACAACGGAAACGATTCGATAAAGGAACCGCGTCCAGCCATAATTTCGGCCCGTCCGTTCGAGATACAGTCAAGTGTTGAAAAATCCTGAAATACCCTGACAGGGTCATCAGAGGATAAAACTGTTACAGCGCTTGTCAGACGGATCTGTTTGGTTTGAGAGGCCGCTGCCGCTAGAATAACTGCAGGTGCAGACGCTGCATAATCCTCTCGATGATGCTCACCTACACCAAATACATCAAGACCGACCCGATCTGCTAAAACGATTTCCTCAACCACTTCCCTAATTCGCTGGGCATGGCTTATTACCTCGCCAGTTTGGACATCCGGCGTTGTTTCTACAAACGTGCTAATACCTATTTCCACTAAAAAACCCCCTGAATGACTTTTGAAGCCAGCATTATCTAATTCTTTTTTATCATTTATTTTGCATTTGTTCCAAGAAAATAGCCTGAATGGCTTATTTTAATATGTAATACCTTAAAAAATGGTTAATCTATTAAGAAAGCGTTATTGGGGAGAGCCTTCATGGATAAAACTTACAATAAAAAGATATCGCTTTACGCTGTACGGGAGCAAATACATAGAGGCGTTGAAAGAGTGCCGCATTTAACGCCTGAATCCATCGGTTTGGGTGTCTTGCTGGCGTTAATCGGCGGATTCTTGGATGCTTATACATACGTGAGCAGGGATGGGGTTTTTGCAACTTCCCAAACAGGAAATCTCGTGTTGTTGGGAGTTGAGGTTTCAAAAGGAAATTGGGATCAAGGCTGGAGGCATATACCGCCTATTTTGGCCTTTGTAATCGGGGTTGTAGTTGCTCAAAGCTTGAAACAACCGTTTATTACGAGGAAGTTCCCTCATCCCGCGCGGTCGGTTCTTTTCTTAGAAAGTCTCGTCCTTTTGTTTGTCGGAGCCCTGCCAGCGGCCGTGCCAAATACGTTTGTGGTTATAACGATTGCCTTCGTTTCCTCTGTTCAAATTTCGTCGTTTCGGACTTTGGTAAAGTGGCCCTATAATTCTGCGATGGTGACTGGTAATTTGCGGACGGCAGCCGAAGCAGCCTATTCTGCGTTTGTGTTACGCAACCGTCAGGGCATCCAGCAATTCTTCGATTTTAGCGTTGTGATCGTTTCATTTTTAGTGGGAGCATTGCTAGGTACCCTGTTCACCCAGCATTTTGGTACGAAAGCGATTTGGTTTGTGTCGGGGATATTAATTTGTGCGTTGATGGTGTTGAATGCGAATCCGAGGACGTTGTTGAATAAGGGGTAAAAGTTTTTCTTTCTAAAAATCTTCTAATGGACACCTTGGTGTCTGCACTCTTTCGTTTTGTCCTTTAGAAAGCCTCTATCGGACATTTTGCTACTCGCCACCACTCGTAAACACCTTAATAGGTATTATGAAAACTTTCAAGTTTAGGAGTAACACTCATTAAAAACAACCTAAATTTTATGTTTGAAAAAAGAATGAAGGGCTATAAATCAATGGGATACAAACTGCCGGAAACGAAGTCAAAGGCAGGACCTGAATCCGAGCAAATGAGGTTGTTTTAAAAATTCTGTAAAGGGTGTCAAAACCAACTGACACCCTTTCTTTATATCTACGGTAAGAACCACTTAGAAAACTGGCACCTTAATACTGCTTTTAATGAACTCCACAAATAAATTGTTCATCACCGAATCAGTACTAGCCATAGATTCAGGGTGCCACTGTACTCCTAAAGTAAATGTGGTTGGATGAATATATTCTACTGCTTCAATAATTCCGTCAGATGCCATCGCAACCACACGTAAATCGGCAGCGACCGTATCCAAAGCTTGATGATGAAGGCTATTAACTCTTACCCGCTCAGAACCTATCATATCAAATAACTTGCTATCTTTTGAGATATTCACCCAATGACTATCCCTGCTCCTATCAATTCTTTGCGCATGTTGAATTGGCTCTTTGACTTGACTTGGGATATCCTGTATTAATGTTCCGCCTAAGGCTACATTTAATATTTGGACTCCTCGGCAAATCGCAAGCAGCGGAATATTATTCTCTATTGCATATTTTGCAGTGGCTATTTCAGTCAAATCCCGTTCTGGAGTAGTCGGCCCTAAACGGCGATGAGGGTCTTGTCCATAATACTTTGGATCGACGTCCTCTCCACCGCTAAGGATGATTCCATCACAAAGTCCTAGAGTTTCAACAGCCAATTCAGGATTTATAAAAGGAAGCACAATCGGGATTCCTCCATTTGCCGCTATGCTTTTATGATAATCATGATGGACATAAACTCCTTCCATATATTCGTTATGGTTAACGTAGGCACCTGTTATACCGATAATTGGTTTCTTATGCATTTTCATCCCCCTCGTATGTAGCAACACTAAAAACCACCATTTTTTCAAATGATGGCATTATTCAAAATATATCATAAAAAAGTTTTAATGAAACTAGAAAATGATTCATATTAAACTTCTACTAATAGACTTTTATTGCTATCCGCAAAATGTAACTGATTTTCCAATGAAGCTATTCTACAATCGTAATAATTGGTGGGTTCTTTAAGAATCTCATTAAATTAGGACCATCCTCTTCAGCTGCTTTTGCCTCGGGACTGGCCAATGCCTGTGTTAATGTGTCCACACTCTCAAACTCAAGCTCAGTAATTAAATACAAATTTAGATCAGTATTTTGAGTCTGCAGGACGTAGCGAACCGATTCCCGCAAAATGTTAGGAATCTTCTTTCCTAATGGAACATGAACATTAAAATAATGTTGATCAAATGCTTCCTTATCAATCGGTTGTTCATACATAATAATCATTTTGGCCATAAAAACTCCCCCTTATATATTCTGCAATGTATTATATTTCGGATTTTTCCATAAAAATACCTTTTTTGATTTGAATAAATGCCCGAATTAAAATAATCGTAATTTTTTAAATAATAGTTCCATAATCTTATTTTAGCTACGATTGATTGATTTCACAGACTAAATATTCTATACGGAGTGATCTAATGAGTAAAAAGTTTGACGTAATTATTACTGGAGCAAGATGTGCAGGCTCCTCTTTAGCTATTTATCTAGCAAAGGCAGGTTTTCAGGTATTGTTAATTGACCGGTCTTCTTTCCCTAGTGATACTCTATCCACTCATACCTTTTTCAATAATACCACCGCGCTTTTCCGCGAAATGGGTGTGCTTGAAAAGTTATTGGAAACCAATGCGCCTCCGGTTAAAGATATAAAGTTTAAGTTCGAGGATACCACGATTGAAGGGAAAATACCTGAAGTTCTTGGAGAGGAAAGTTGTTATTGTATAAGGAGAACATATCTTGATCAAATTCTTCTACAGCACGCTAAATCTCATAAGAGCGTGACTGTTTTAGAAGGATTTCGGGTAACGGACATCATCCGCCAAAATGGAGCAATAGTTGGTATCAAAGGGACTGATTCTAATGGCCTTGATCAAGAATTTACTGCCGATATCATTGTTGGTGCCGACGGAAGAAACTCGACCATCCGCAGGCTTACTGACAGCAAGCAGAAATTGCGTGTGCCCGCAAAAGTAGGCATTTATTATGGGTATTTCAGAAACTTTAACAACGATCTTGTACCGAAATTTGAAGTACACAGGGTAAAAGACAACACGGCGATTCTCTTTCCTACAAATGATGACCTATGTACCGTTGTTGGAATATTCCCATTAGACAACAAAGCTTTCATTCAGAACTTGAAGAATAACCCGGAAGAAAGTCTTCGCAGCCTATTAACGGAAGGTTTTCCAAACACCACTATCGGTTCCCGGCTAAAGCAGGCCACCCTTGTTGAACCGATCAAAGGGATTCTAGGCTATGAAAACTTCTGGTATACCGGGATGGGAAATGGCTGGGCGCTGGTTGGGGATGCCGTTTGTTTTAAAGACCCAAGCATGGCACAAGGGATCCATGATGCGGTATATGGCGCAAAAATACTTTCCGAAATACTAGTAAAATATAAAAATCAATATCAACAATGGCCAAAAATGTCAGAGGAGTATCAAAAGGCACTGGAAGATGAGTTTATGGTCCGTTTTTATATGGGCTGCGAAATATCCAAAAATGAACGGATTTCTGAGCAGCAAGACGCTGTCAATAAGCTGATTAGCACTCACCCTAAAGCTGTTGAGAAGTTTCTGGGAATTTACAACTATGCAAACGAACCGGCTGAATTGGAAAAAGAACTAATGAGAATTATGGGGTGAAAATACTTAATCATCATAAAAGAAATTTATTACTGTGGAAAATTATTAAAAGGGCGAATTTCAGCCCCCTAATTAATCATTGGGGGCCTGCTCTCTTGATATTTATACTAAAAATCCCCTTAACTGTTTCTGTTTTCTGGACAATTTGTCAACGATTTGTTCGTACTCATGTAACCTCATTCCTAGACTTTGCTTTCTTTCGACAATCATCCTCTTCACCTCACCTGGATCGGGTCCACCCTGGATGCTTCTAAGCTTTACAAAGTACTCTGGAGAAATAATGTTTTTCCATTCATCCTCAGTAAGCGAGACATCGACAAATTCATGCAGCATCGAGTTAACCTCTTCAATCTTCCAATCATTTAATTCTTTTTTTCCCTTACATGTTTTATTGGCAATTGCGCTTGCAACCGAATGCGCCTTCCTGAAGGAGATATTATATTTCCTCGTTAATGTATCGGCCAGCTCCGTAATCGTGATGCAGGATTTTTCAGACATTTCCTTTAAATGACCCTTATTAACTTGAAGTGTCAATATCACAGCATACATCAGCTTCATCACGCGGTTAGCTTTCGAAAAGGCCTGGTATAAATGCGGCTGCAGATCATCCTCTGTATCAACGATATCCCCGTACGGCGTATTGTGAATCATTTGGATGGCAGAGAGCGCCTCACCAACAGAACTGCTCGCAAGCGATCGGGAATGTTCCACTGAAACTGGGTTCCTTTTTTGAGGCATAATGCTGCTGACTTGAACATAGGGGTCAGCTACCTTAAACGCGTCAAATTCCCTCGTTACATATAATAAGAAATCCTGAATCCATCTACCGATATTCACCATGCATGTCATGATGGCGGTTGCTGTTTCCAATAAATAATCTGCCCCCGCAATGGAATCATAGGAATTCTCAACCAGCCGGTCAAAGCCCAATAGCTCAGCCGTCCGCGAACGGCTGATAGGAAAACCCGTCGTTGCTAACGCTGCCGCTCCAAGCGGCGATTGGTTTACCGTTTCATATGCAGACCATAACCGTTTCATATCCCGCTGCAAAATATCATAAATCGCCAAAAAATAATGCCCTAACGTCGTCGGCTGCGCCGGCTGTGTATGGGTATAGGCCGTCATATAGGTTTCCACATGACACTCCGATTGCTCCAATAATGCTTCACTCAGCCGATACCCATTCCCAATCAGCTGTAAAAGATGCTCCCTCAGCACCAAACGGTACATGGCCACCCCCATGTCGTTTCGGCTTCGGCCGATATGGATTTTCCCTGCAAGGTCATCACCAATTTCATCCGCAATTTTTGCCTCCATCATGAAAAATAAATCTTCATATTGAGGGTTATATGAAATTAGCGCACTATCCGTTTTTGCAACTTTTTCAATTCCCACCAGCATGATTTTAGCTTCGTCCCTTTTGATGATTTGCTGTTCCGAAAGCATAATCACATGGGCACGATGAATATCAAACATAGCCTCAAATAAAAAATCCCTTTGGTCATTAAATATTGGCTTTAACAGCTCTTCAATATAAGTTTTTCCTGGAAATGCATTCCCTTCATTTTTGAGAAATTCATGATGCTTGTTCATATAGTCCACTCCGATTTTTTGGCTTTGATGGTTGAATCTTTTCCCCGCCAAACTGTCCCTGCAATATGTATACGGGATTTATTTTCTGACAGTGACATCTGATTACTTTATTGGCACAAAAAGCCGGAGCAAAAGTTGTTCATCGCTTGTACATTAAAGAAATTTGGTTAGCTATATATTCAGAGCTATAATGAATTCCATCCTTTATCCACCACATAATAATCCCCATTAAGGAAGCTGTCAGGATATCAATGGAAACATAACTTTTCGGTAACTCTTTTTGTTTGTTATTTCTTCTAGTTTCTATGAGATTTTTTATAAGGTTGAATAAATTGGTTTCGACACTTTTATTTTCAAATAAAATAGCAAAAAATTTTCGATTTTCATAAATATAGTCTAAAAATATGACTAATTGTTCTCGGTCGTCTATGATTTCTGTTTGTATAAAAGGTTTTAGCTTTATAGACATTTCGTCAAAGATTTCAAGGGTGATCTGTCTTAATAGGTCGTTAATATCCTGATAATGTAAATAAAAGGTCGCTCTGTTTAATTCAGCGCGATCTGCAATTTTTTGAACAGTTAATTGTGATACTGATGGTTCTTCAATTAAAAGGGACAGAACGGCATCTTTAAACATTTTTTTCGAACGAATGGCGCGTGGATCTTCTTTTTTTAGATTAGACATTTTTAACTCCTTTATCGATTTTTAACGCTTTCCTCAACAGATTGCCAATAGATGTTGATTAGTTGACAGTTTGAAAAAAATTGTAGATGGGCAATTCTTTTTGGGTCTGTTAGTATTAATTTTATTGACACTGTGTTGAAGATGCAAACAAAAGAAAAGGAGTTTGAAATGGAACAAAAAAGAGAAGATGTTAAAAAAGGAATCTTATTATTTGTTTTAATATCGGGTTGTTTTTTATCAGTATTGAATCAAACGTTGTTAAATGTTGCCTTAAGTAATTTAATGGATGTATTTGCTGTTTCAGCCACAACCGTTCAATGGCTGTCAACAGGCTTTATGCTTGTAAACGGTGTATTAATTCCGATAACAGCCTTTTTAATGAAACGCTATACGACAAGGCAATTATTTATCAGCTCCATGCTGTTTTTATTAGCAGGAACCGTTATTTGTGCGATTGCACCAAATTTTAGCCTATTATTAATCGGAAGAATGATTCAAGCAGCAGGTGCAGGAATTATCATTCCTCTGATGATGAGCGTTATTTTATTTATATTTCCAGTTGAAAAAAGAGGCAGCGCCATGGGCTTGATTGGGTTTGCCATGATCTTTGCCCCTGCCATTGCCCCTACCTTGGCAGGTTATATTATTGAATATGGATCATGGCGATGGCTATTTATTGGTTTAGTGCCTTTTGTGCTGATTGTTATTTTATTTGCATTGAAATATTTAGTGAATGTATCCGAAACAGCCAAAACAAAACTAGATATAGTAAGTGTTTTTCTTTCAACAATTGGTTTTGGCTTTATCTTATATGGCTTCAGTAACGCAGGTAATAAAGGGTGGGAGTCGCCTGTTGTTATTTTTTCGTTAATCATTGGATTAGTGTTTACAATTTTATTTTGCGTTCGACAAATACGCTCAAATGAACCCTTATTGGATTTATCTGTATTCAAGAACAAGATATTTACATTAACTTCATTAATTAATGTTTTAGTAACGATGATGATGTATGCCGATTTGATCTTATTACCGATTTACCTTCAAAGCGGACGGGGTTTTACGGCATTTGAAGCCGGTCTATTATTATTGCCAGGCTCTATCCTCAATGCCATATTGTCTCCAATCACTGGCAAGTTATATGACAAATTAGGAGCAAAACCTTTATTTATCACGGGGCTTTTATTTATCATCCCTTCGATGTGGGCTGTAACGGACTTAACTGGTTCGACATCTTATATGTATTTAATGATTCGTACCATCTTTTTACGAATTGGTCTAAGTTTTATTACGATGCCGCTCAATACTGCTGGTTTGAACGCATTGCCGAAGCAATTAGGTACACATGGCTCTGCAGTGAATAATACGGTCCGTCAAATTGCAGGAGCAATCGGGACTGCTGTAGTGATTACCATTTATACCGCACAAGCAACCAATCACGCGGCAGAAATAATGGGGGAAAATGCAGCTGCTACCCCACAGCAAATAGCAATACTATCTTCGATTCAAGGTTCAAGTGATGCCTATTACTTTATGATGATATTAGCTGTTGCTGCACTCGTTTTAACATTATTTATGCCACGGAAAAGTGCTGCTGGTAAAAAAGAAACTGCATCATCATCTAAAATGGCCGAGGAAAGTTAGACTGAACATAATTGGTATTTGCTAATAAAAAATGACTATCAAAACATATCCTTTGATAGTCATTTTTTCGTAGGTATTTTATTTGCGATAGGTGACGGTAACCATCCATTAAAAAGGTTTTTTTATTGAGCCTTTAATTTTTCCATTTCAATTATTTTTTTCAGGTATCCATATTCCTTCGGGTCGAGAATGTCTATTTCCTGGTTTGTCGCAAGGAGAATCTGGTCACGGCACTTTGAAATTCGTTGAAGCATTGGGTAAATAGTCAAACTTGATAGATTCACAAAGTCGTATAAATCGTTTAAGGATACCGGCAATTTATAGCCTTTATTGCTGCTGGCGATTAACAACCCGCTATCGCGCAGCTTCGAAACAATGTTTGAACGGAAATAATGCTGATTCATTTTCACATCTCGAATGGCATTCAAATTATCAAGAATTTCTTGAGTATAGACGTATTCATCGGGATTTTCCTTCAAATTGAATAAAAGGAACTTTAAAAAATCGATTCGGAGCCTTTCGTCCTCTTCCTCACTTTTGCGATGTTTTTCGATATATTGATAGGAGGAATTGACGGCTTGTTTGATGATTACCTCGTTGTATCGGGAGTCGGCGGGGTCTGTTTTGTAATCATAAAGAAAATGTCGGTAATCCAAAGGCAGTAGATTAAGAGCGGCAATTTTATGTTTAATCATTTTTAACAATGAATGGGAATGGACGGAATAAGAAGTACGGTCGTAGCTATTGCCCAAAGTCTCCGCAATTAAGCCGGCCAATTGAAGCAGGATATCAGACTGGCTGTTATTGAACCCAAACGAAGAATAATTGAATAAATCCGGAATACTCCTTGCTATGATGTACCTTTTAAATTCCTGCAAGAATTTCTTCCCTTCAGATTCATCCGTTACAAGATCAAGCTGATCAAAGGTTCTGTTCAAGTCTTCATAAACCATCCGATTAACATATTTAATAAAAGGTGTTTGATGTAGAATGCCGCTGTCTTCCCTTACCTTCCGCTTATCAATGACGTACGCATATATGTTAAAAGGCAAATCCTTAATATCCTCCAAAAGCTTGGATCTTTGGGCATCATCCATAGGCGCTGCTTCTGACGGGAAATAGTTCTGAAGCTGTCGTTCTAAGTTTTCTTTTTCAGAATCTTTAACGAGTATGGCTACGATGATAAAGTGGGTCGAATGGTCGTGGTTGTCAAAATCAAATTCATAATTTCCAAATTCATCAATAAATGCCAATTGAATTTCGTTCAAATCCCCCACCCCACCAATAAAATTTATCTTAATATTTATTTCAACAAAGTTTTACCAAAACCTTTTATTTCCTTAACGTTATGTTCGAAATTCCTAATTGTAAAAAAACCATTCACTGAAGAATGGCTTTTATAGTTTAATCGGCATATAAAATTTTGATTTCGTTTTCCGCTTCTACCATGCGTCCGTATCGGTATCCTTCGATTAGCACCTGACGTTCCGTATCATCTAAGCGACGATTCCATTTCGCTTCAATATACATTATTACTTCGTTGTAAAGTATGTATGGATAATCTAATGGTTCAATCATGGATGCCCCCCCTAATTATATATATTTCTCATCCACCATTCTTCCCAACAATGCTGATAAAATAATCATCCATACTGTTATTTCAATAGATTTTTAATATGTTTATTCTTTAAATCCTTCTTTTAGGATGCATAAATAAACCCAAAAGGATAACAAATCTCCAATATCAAAAAAACGATTGATTTAATTATTTTGTATCTCTTCATATACATCCTTATATATCCATTTATATCCGCCTGCTGATTTCTTTTTACCTCTACAAACTGAACTTATATTTGTTACGGAAATTCCAGTTCCCTTGTATGCATCGGCCATGGTATCCCAACACTTAATAAACTCCCCACTTAGATTCAATTGAACAATACTTTTACCAGTCCTATCTCCAATAAAATTTTTGGGGCTATAATCACACCATCCCAATTTAGCACCTTGTTTTAAATAGAGGTTAACTGTATTTCTTGACAACTTAAAACTATAAGCAATTTCAGTAAGATTCCTTTTTCCATCACACCATAAGTTACAAACTTTCTTTACTAATGTGTTAAGCGCATCATTGTGACACTGTAACCAATCAATATTGCTTAAATCAATTAAGTTACCAATTTCGCTATTTAAAATATTATTTTTAATATATTCCATTTTTGAAAATTTACAATCTACGACTATATAGTTTTTAATACCGTTTTCAATAGCAAGCACCCTTTTTATCGAATCATTATTTTTTTCAAAATCTAAATCTCTTGTAGTAGCAAATAAACCCTGGCGTTCATCATAATGTTGTCTACCATGTACTTCTATAACACAAGTAATTGATGGAATGTAAAAATCATATATCTTTTTCCCATCCAAAACACTTTTTTCACACTTGTAGTTTTTAGACCAATTAAATACCTTTCCTTTTTCAAAATAAATATTAAGTTGGGAGAGTAAAGAAAACACAAATTTTTCTGGATAGCTAATCCCATCTGAACACTTAGGACATGTAAATCCTCCCGCTACAACACTTGTAATTAAGATAGACCTGGAATATCCACAAATCTCACATTTAAAATCTTCCTTCTTATTAGTACCTGCTGTTATTTTATATCCCCGTTCTTTATTATTTAATAATTTTGAAATGTTAGGATGTGTGGTCCATAAACAATTTGTGTGATTAACCCTTCTTCCAACACAAAATGGGCAACCTTTATGTTCCTTATTCGTTCGTGCATTTGCAGACATTTCATAGTCACTATTGCATTGGGGACATTTCCACCAATAGACGTCTCTAGTTCCATAGGATATTTCCTTTGGATTTTTAATATTCTTATCACTAAATTCGGACAATATATATTCAATATTATTAGTTTTCGCATAATATTCCAAAGACCGTTTATAGGGTACATTTATTCTAATTTTATTACCCTGCTTTAATTTTGCACATTTATAACACAAATCCAAACCATTTTTTCTGTTTTTCAATATAGTTTTATAAGCCTGATTTTCAATTTTCTTCCCACATTCGTCGCAAATTTTTGTTAATACTGCTTCACTATAAGGTTGTAAATCAATAACTTTTACTAAAATATTAGTTCCCTTTTTGATATTTAACCTGCCTTGGGAGTCCAAATATCTCGGTATTTCATACCCTAACCCTTCAAAATGTTTAATCGTTCTCCCATTTAAATATATTAATACTTGCTCTTCTAATATTGTCATAAACACTTACTCCCCTTCTTAAAAAATGATTATTTTTTCTAACAAAGAATAAATGGGATTATATTCCTATTAGTATTATAGTAAAAATTTTTTTTACTTTCTCTTATATAATCTTCAAAAAAATTTGTACAAATAACTAATTATTTAATAGATAGCAAGATTTATTTATTCTAAAAGGTCGGACATGAAGTAAAACTGCCTACTAAGACCTAATTTCTTTATGGATAAATTTATTATTTTTCACGTAAATATTGATAAGAAGAAAGGAGTGATTTTTTTGTATCGCGAGGATCCTTTTATTAAAATAAAGCCTTACCTAACCACGCATAGTTTAAAGCCCGAAAATCAAGAAACACCGATCCATTTTCTTGAAAACAGTGAAACCCCGACCCGATTAACCTATCGAAGAAATCACTTTCCATTTCCTACTCTTTCCACCAAATCGTACTATCTAACCATCACAGGCTCAGTGAAAAATCCCATTTCCATCCCATACAATCAAATCATTACAATGCCATCTCGAACAGTGACCGCTGTAGTTGAGTGTTCTGGGAACAAACGGGCCCACTTTAGACCAAAAGTGTTTGGAGAGCAATGGAATGATGGGGCTATTAGTCAAGGAACATGGAAAGGGGTGCCCCTTTTCTATCTGCTGCAGATTGCCGGGATTCAGGATAGTGCCCTTGAAGTGGTCTTTGAGGGTAATGATTCTGGGGTCAAGAAAGGTCAACATGTTCCTTTCGCAAGAAGCCTCCCGCTCAAAAAAGCGATGGAACACGATTGTATAGTCGCCTGGGAACACAACCATAAACCGATCAGCTCAAAGCATGGTTTTCCTTTTCGTTTAATCGTTCCTGGCTGGTACGGAATGGCGTCAGTCAAGTGGCTAAAAACCATTCGTGTAGTGGACCACCCTTTTTCCGGGCCATTCCAGACAGATGATTATGTCTATTATCCCCACAAAAACAATAATGAAGAGGCCGTCCCTGTAACAGTGAGCCATGTGAATTCGATTATTCAGCAGCCGCATGACCGACAAATCTTGCAGTCTGGCCAGCATGAAATAAAGGGTCTCGCTTGGACTGGCGAAGGTGTGGTTATCTCCGTTGAGGTTAGTTTGGATGATGGTGAAACATGGAAGCAAGCCACTCTCCGTGATCAGCCCCGACAATATCAATGGATTAAGTGGTCATATTCTTTTGTATTTGAAAAAAATCGCGAATACTCCATCAAGGTCCGAGCCTATGATTCAAACGGCCATTTGCAGCCCGATACCGCTTTCTGGAACCGGAAGGGATATGGGTACAATGCGGTGTCACAGATTAAAATAAAAGTAGAATAGTGATGAATTGGGACGGTTATTCTAACTCAAAAGCAGAAGAACCGTCCCCGCGTTTCACAAGCTTTCAATAAAGCTTTTTAACACATGCACTGCTATTACGCAATCATTTAGGGAGGACCATTCTTTTGGATTGTGGCTGATTCCGTCCTTGCTTCTTACAAAAATCATGCCGACTTGGATCTCCTCTCCTACAATCATCGAATCATGTCCAGCACCGCTTGGTAATCTCATTGGCTCAATTTGATTTTCTAGAAATGCTTTTTCGAGCTTCGTTTGAATGCTTTCATCAATCGGTACAGGCTTGACAGAAGTGTTCACATTAATCGATACCTCTAGCCCTCGCTTTTCAGCAATGGATTTTGCTTTTTCAGTAACAAGCGAGACAAGTTCATCCCGGGTATTCTCATAAATATCCCGAATATCAGCAAACAAAGAGACCTCTCCAGGGATGACGTTGATCCCATTTGGATGAACAGAAAGCTTACCAACCGTTGCAACGGCAGTAGAGCTTACTTTTTCAGGTAATGTCTCCACCGCAACCACAAATTCACCTGCAGCAACAAGCGCGTCCTTACGATCATTCATCGGTGTGTTTCCGGCGTGGCCCGCTTTTCCTGAAAAAATAATCTCAAGCCAGCATGGCCCGGCTATTCCGCTGACAATGCCAACAGGGAGCCCAGCCTTTTCAAGTCGCTTTCCCTGTTCAATATGTACCTCAACAAATAATCCAATGTCCTTCTTGTGGCTTGAAGCCTTTTTCAAGTCGTCGAGACTTGTCCCGTATTTTTCAAGCACCGCTTCAAATGAATCCCCATTAAAATCAGTCAATTGAAGCTGTTTTTCGAGATCAATCGTTCCCATCAAGCTCATACTTCCTGTTAAACTGCCATTAAACCGAGCTCCCTCTTCATCCGAAAAAATGACAACTTCAAATGGATGCTGCGGACGATATCCCGTGTCCTTCCACGCCTCAACCACTTCAAGAGCAGCTAATACGCCAAGTGGGCCGTCAAAATTCCCTCCATTAGGGACACTATCGACATGTGAACCTGAAGCAACTGCTGGTATAGAATCGGCTAATCCCGATAACCTTCCGAACACATTGCCTGCTCCGTCCTCCCAAACCTTTAAACCGGCGTCTTTCATCCATACTTTCACTTGTTCTTTTGCTTGCTTTTCCTCTGCCGAAAAGCCGGGGCGATTGACGCCACCGTCAGCAGTGGCACCAATTTCCGAAAGCATGGCCAATCTTTGCCCTAATCGTTCCCCATTTACACCCGAGTGATTAAGTGCAAAATCATAGTCTTTTAATAGTTTTGATATAAGGTTTTCTTTTGACATACAAACCCTCCTATATAGATTTCTTATTGTTCCCCACTATCTTCCTAGGGTTTCCTTTACTTTGTTAAGCGTTGGAAGAGGTGTCAAAGCACCCTTTTTAAAAAACAGCTAATCCTCCGGAGGGACTTCCAAATGTCCCCATCACAATGTCCACTTTATGTAGAACTCTCTTAAATTTTACCAAAATTTTTGTGGATATGTTAAACAATAAAAAAAGACCTAAACGGTCGATAGGAAGGACAAACTCCTCCTGATGGCTCATTTTGGGTCTTGCCTGATCGAATCAGTAACACCCTAAAATATGCATTTTTTAAAATAAGGCAAAACTCCTATCCTTCTCCTATCAAAATATAGTTCGATAGAAACCCTCTATTATTTTATTTAGAACAAAAGATTTAATTTTCCAAATTTACTAACATTTTCCTAAACTTCCAGTTCATTTTCTATTATTATCTTATTAGAGTCCCGAAAGAGTTGTTAAATATAAATGAAAAATCCGGGATTACATAATTATTAGGGGGAAGTGTTGATGAGAAAATTTTCAAGGCTAGTCATTCCAACGGCAATGGCTCTTACAATGGCGGTGTCTTCTACAGCCCTTGCTGAGCCGCAATCAAATCCAAACGGACCTTATGTAGAAAACGAGCAAAACATCTCACTATCGAGCTACATGTCTAATGAAGAATTAGCGAAAACGCTTCAAAAACTCGAAGCCTCTTCAAAAGGAAAAATGAAGCTGGAGATTGCGGGATATTCAAACTGGACTCTTGATGGTTACAAAACCGAAGAAGAAAAGGGCGATCCATTATATGTTGTGAAGTTTGGTGACGCGGACCAAAATAAGAAACGAATCCTTATCACTACACAAATCCACGGCAACGAGCAAATCGGCACCGAAGCAGCCATTGATATCATCCAAAAACTATCAAGCGGAGGAAAGGAAGTAGACGAAATACTAGATAAGGTATCAATCTGGATTATGCCGCGCATCAACCCGGAAGGTGCCGATAACCAATTTGAAGGAAAATGGTACCCGACCCGTTACACCCTTCAAACATGGCTTCCAGAAAAAATCGGCCTCCCATTTGATACAAAAGCACCTTGGTACTACAATGCTTTAGGCAGTGAACGTGCCCAGAATAACAATGGCACGGTAGTTTATGGTATTCCGGGGTACGACCAAAACCGTGACTACAATCCTAATTTAGATTTTAGAGTTGAAAATCAAGATCCGGCTGAGGTTGCCCAGTTTTTAAACAGCAAGGCAACAAATAACAGTAACAATGGTGGTTTTTTTGTCACCGCTGAGGCCCGAACCGTTTCCTCCGTCTTTAAAGAGTTTAAACCAGACGTATACGTCGATGTTCATCACCGCGGTTTCAATACTGTTTCCGATGAAGATAACCGTTCCGTTCCTGTGCAAATTGCGGCAGTAGTAGCTGATCCATATACAGATCCTTTTACAGGAGAACACTATGAAGTGGACGAAGATGTCCTTAAGCTTGGCAAGCAAGTAAACGCCCTTTCCTACTTGGCCTTGCAACGCGGCTTATCCCATTATGGAGCGATTCAAAAATACCCGGATGTGAACTTGCCTGGAACGGCACTTGGGGCATTCGCGTTAAATGACACTGCGATTATGCTAATTGAAATCAAAGGACAGAGCCAGACTCTTGGACAAAAACAGTCTGGTATGTTAAAGGAAACCGTTAAAGTGCCTTTATATGAGGTCTTTAAAGGGCTGGCCGACGGTTCTATAAACAATGTTGACACTAAAATTTACGACGATGTTCCAGAATCCTCGAACAGAATTAGTGACCCAACAACCAGGGATAATGATATGGCGTTTTAATCCTTTCTATTAAATCTCTGGAAAAATGAGAAAAAACCGCAGATCAGTTCACTGTGAATCTGCGGTTTTTCCTTTTAAGATTAATCCAAAAAAAGATCAGTATCTAATGTTTACTGCCATATTAAAATTACGACTATATTTAAATGCCTTTCTTCGAATCAACTGCCATGATTGGTTTGAGACTAGGCATGTTGGCGATATAAACCCCCAGCAGTACTAAGATTCCTCCTAAGATTTGCGACAGCATAATCGGGTTCCCTAATATGAAGTGAGAAGCAAGAATGGCGACAAACGGTTGAACATTCATGAACATGGAAGCCGTTCCTGCCCCCACTTTGGCCACCCCGCTATTCCACCAAAAACCGGCCATTCCTTGGGCAAATATCGCTGCAAAAATTAGCAACGACCACATGAAGACAGAATGACTGATGGCAGTCCCGCTCACCATCCCTTCCACCCCTGCAGCAGGAATCATTAAGACACTCCCTAAAACGGTCGCATAAACCGTGACCACTAAAGAAGGCATGGTTTGGGATAAACCGCGGATAAATAAAATACTGATCGACAAACAAATCATTGCTATAAAAATATTAAAATCTCCCCAAGAGATTCCTAATGATCCTCCGGCAACCCCAATAATTGAAAAAACACCAATCAAACTGATGATAGCCCCTAAAGATTTTTTAGCTGTTAATTTCACCTTAAAAATAATCCGTTCGAGGATAATTGTCGCAATTGGTGCCAGCGAAATAATTAACGAAGCATTGGCAGGTGTTGTATGTTTCAGGCCGGTAAAATAAAACGTCTGGTTTAAAAGCGTACCAAAAATCCCAACACCAACAAGATATCTCCACTCCGAGGTTGTTGGCCGCTTTATGCCCTTATAAAAGAGCGCGACAATGATGAGAAAAAGTGACGTAATGCAAATTCGGACAGTTGATAAGAATACTGGGGAAAACCCTTGAAGCAAATAAGCACTGATGGGATAATTACAGCCCCAAAAGACAGAGACTAAAAACAAGCTGATAAAAGCTTTATTTTGGCCGACATTCATAAGGATGTACACGAACCTTTCCAATTTACTATAATCATGTTATCCATTATAGCATGGTGTTTCGTGACACGAAACGTATTTTTATTGCTAGAATTCTATATTTTTTACATAAAAAGGGGAATCTTACCATAAGTAAAATTCCCAACTGTATTAACATAGTTTTTCTGGATTTCTTTTTTAGCCTTCAAATACGTCCAGCTATTAATTTGCCAGATTTACGATGCGCCCCTCCAAACTTGGATTGACGGTTTTATCTTCTTGGGCGCTTACATATTCAGTAAAGGTTTCCCAGTCCACATATCCCGGCTCGCTGACACGGCCTTCACTGTACGCTTTCGCGAAAACAGTAAAACCGTCTCCGCCTTTTGCTGTGAAGGTGTTCGTGGCAACGACATAAGTTTTATTCGGATCAACAGGAACATAATTAACGCCATCCTCTTTTACATCGATCGATTTCACCCTTTGGCCAACAGGTTGACTGCTGTCATAGGTGAATTTCAAACCGGATACTTGCAGGAACCCTCCAAATGCCTTAGGTGCGTCTTTCACGCTGATTTCCAGAGCCTCTTTAATTTCCGCACCCGTTAATTTCATGATGCCCAGTGAGTTTCCAAACGGCATAATTTCGAATACATTCGCCAAGGTAATATTCCCCGCAGGCACCGTGGCCCGAATCCCGCCGCCATTTTGGAAAGCTATGACGGTATCAGGATTGATTGTTTTTGCTTTGGCCAGCATTCCATCCGTAATTAAGTTACCCAGATTGGTTTCAACTGTTCGGGCAGGCGGATTGCCGCCGATTAAGTCAACCGTTGTTTTACCAATCACGGTCTTTTGCATTTCTACTACAGCTGGCTTGTATTTAGTTTCGAGTATCTGTGCGGCCTCGGGGTCATCCGGGATGACATAAGCGTTATTCACTTTTTGATCAAGGTCAATAAGCTTGCCACCAAAATTTACGATTTTTCCTTTTTTATCAAATTGAACATCCAGTGTACCCAAAAATTTGCTGTATTCATTGGCTTGGACAATAACCGTTGGCTCCTTGCCGGCCTCTACCATGACCGGTTGGTCCAGTTTAGTATGGGTATGGCCGCCGACGATGATGTCAATTCCGTCGACTTCCTTGGCTAATATCAGGTCGTTATCCCCGCCGCCATCATCGTACCCGATATGAGTCAGAGCAATAATTTTGTTGACGCCTTTTTCTTTGAACGATTTGACTGCTTGTTTTGCCTCTTCTAGATAATTTTGAAAAGCCACATCAGGACCTGGGCTGGAGATGTCCACGGTTTCGGCAGTCGTCAATCCAAAAATCCCGATTCTCTCCCCGTTTACCTTTTTAATAATGCCATTGTAAATTTCGCCATTTCGCTTGGGATTGTTTTTTATTTCATCGCTAAAATACGGGCTTATATTTCCATCCTTTTTAAAATCAACGTTGGCGCTGACAAACGGGAATCCTGCCTCTTTCACAAAATTCGCCAAGGTGGCAGTTCCTTTGTCAAACTCATGGTTGCCGAATGTCATCGCGTCATAGCCCGCAAGATTCATAAACTCTAGATCCGCAAGTCCCTCATATTCGTTAAAATAAAGTGTGCCGCTAAAAACATCCCCAGCATCCAATAAAAGTGAACCTGGATGTGCTTCGCGCACTTGTTTAATAGCAGTTATCCTTCTTGCAATATTGTCTAAATGTGCATGGGTATCATTGGTGTGCATGATAGTCAACGCATAGTTGCTTTTGTCATTATTATGTAGAGTAGATTCATAAGAGGCATTAGCTTGTGCTTTTGCTGGCAGTACGGGAAGTTCTTTAGGGGCTGCAAGAGCAGCAGTGGCAGTTGTCATCATGGCGGCGGCAGTTAATACAGAGAAAAACTTACGGTAAAGCGTTTTTTGAACTTTCACCCAATCGCCTCTTTACATATAAATTTTTTACCTTGGCGTATGAAATATTACACCACTTTTATTCTAGCAAATTTTCCAAGGAATTTCCTTCCTTTTAAGATAGGACTAAAATTAAATTCAAAAATGCGAGAACTATTTTTAAATTCTCGCATTTCTTTGTTTACGAACCCAAAGCAATTCTTTGGTTGATTCGTTGTACAATAGCATCCACAAACTTCCTGCATCGCTCTAAGTCCTTCGCCTGCGGAATCACTTCAATTTTAAGAGTGGCCGCCAAGTTCGTCTGAACATAAAGCATATCCCTGAATTCATCAACTGCCCCGCAAAACCTTGGGTACCCGCTGTCGCCAGTCCCTGCTGCTCCCGTGATCATACCTCTGACCTCCAATTTTTCAAAAGCGCGGTACAGTTCCATCATTTCATATGGGATTTCCCCATTTCCCCACGTATAGGTTCCAATCACGATCGTATCAAACCTCGCTAAATCCCAAACCGGAAATTGGTCGACACGGAATAAGGCTGTATCGCTATTTATCTGTAAAAATAAACGCCACAGCAAATAGGCTAATTCCTCCGTATTCCCTGTTTTTGAAGCATATATGATGGCTATTTTCATAACTCATCGAACCCATTTGATTGGGTGACTTTGGAATAGGTCCGCGGCTTCTGCTCAAAGAAGTCAGATTTTGTTCCGTTCAGCATTTCATCACTATACACATGGATCCACGGCATCGGATTGGTCCTATCCTTGTATAAATTTTCAAGGCCAAGCTGACGCAGGCGCTTATTGGCAAGGTATTCCGTGTATTCTTCGTATTCTCCCAAATCAATCCCGTTAATATCCTTCAAAATGAATGAAGCCCACTCTTTTTCCAGCGCAACAGCTTGTCCAATCGATCGATAGACATAGTCCATATTCTCTTGGGTAAACAGCTCCGAGTTTTCAGTTAATAGAATCCGAATAAACTGGGCCATGAAGTAGGCATGCTGCATTTCATCCCGCTGAATATAGCTGATCATCGTGCTCGTTTTCAGCATTTTCTGCTGCTGGGCAAGATGATAGAAAAAGGCAAAGCCCGCATAAAAATAGATCCCCTCGAGATTTATTGAGTTTACACTTAATTCAAATAAATGTTGTGCTGTGGGCTTTTCACGAAATCGTTCATACGCATCTAAAATCAGCTGGTTCCGTTTTTGTACAATCGGGTCACTTTTCGCCTGATTAAACCGCTCATTCTGCTCTCTTAACGGAACTAGCGAGCTCAAAATATACGAATAGGATTCATTGTGGATTGCCTCTTGCTGGGCAATCACTGCAAAAATTGCTTTAAAGCTGGAATCGGTCACATAATCCATTACTTGTGTCATCGTTGGTGTTTGCAGACTGTCTAGTGATGCTAGCTGGGTATTGATCCGCAAAAATACATCTTTTTCAATGTCACTAAGCAGGTCCCATTGTTTTATGTCATCCTGCATATTAATCTCTTGAGCTTTCCAAAAATTTGATAACAAAGTTTGATATAAATCATACATCTGCGGATAAGCAATATCATTCCAATTCAGCAAACCCGACGACTGGCCATTGATGATGCCGGTTGACTTATTGGGAAACTCTGGATTCAAAAGTTTAATTTTTTTCAAAAGTTTCATCTCTATTTCCTCCTGTCAGCTATGACAAGCTTCGCATTCTTCGATTTCCGTTTGCGAAGTGCTTCTAACGTAGTACGTCGTCTTCAACCCCTGCCTCCATGCTTCCATATGAAGGTTTAACAGTTCTTTCGCCTTGATATCATGTCGGACATAAAGGTTAAAGCTGATTGCTTGGTCAATATGGCGAGCGCGGGCAGCATTTTGTTGAATGCTCCACTGCTGATCCAGCTCGTGCCTTGCCCGGCGGTAATAGAGATACGTTCGATGGTTCAAATCCGGTGCTGTTACTTTAAACTTAAAGTTTTTCTTTTCCTCCGCGAATTCAACAGAGTAAATTGGGTCAATACCGTCGGTTGAGCCTCCAATTTTAGCTGTTGATGAATTCGGAGCGATGGCCATCAACCAGCCATTCCGGAGCCCGTGCTGAGCTACCTCCTTTTTTATCTCCAGCCACCGTTCAGAGCGGTAATTTTTACGCTCAAAATACTCCCCGGTCTGCCACTCCGAACCATGGAACTGACTGTAAGCTCCTTTTTCACGGGCCAATTCCATTGAGGATCGAATGGTATAGTAGGCAATCTCCTCATAAAGCTCGTCCGCAAATTCAACAGCCCGCTCCGATTCCCAGTGTATCCCCTTCAACGCTAAAAGATGATGCCATCCAAACGTACCGAGACCGATAGCCCGGAATTTTTGATTCGTCAGCTGCGCCTGTCCTACCGAAATGGTATTTAAATCAATGACATTATCCAGCATTCTGACCTGGATACGGACCAAACGCTCCATTACCTTAGCCGGGACTGCTTTTGCAAGATTAATAGACGATAGATTACATACCACGAAATCACCAGGTTTTCGAACAATTACTACATTTCCTTCTTGATCCTGGTATTCGTTAACAATTTTCGTCGCCGACATATTTTGCGTGATTTCCGTACAAAGGTTGCTGCAGAAAATCGATGTGCGGCCCTTTCCTAATAGATGTTTATTGGGATTTTGCCGGTTGACTTCGTCCCGATAAAACATGTACGGGGTCCCTGTTTCCAATTGCACCATCATGATTCGCGCCATAATCTCCATAGCCCTATATGTTTTTCGCGGCAATAAGGGATGGTTAACAGCCTCTTCATATTTATCCCTAAAATATTTCCGGTCAATTTCATCATAAAAATCCTCTAGCCCTAGCGGATTCCCATCGGCATCTTTCCAGCCCATTACCTGCTTCACTTGATGAGGACAAAAGGTATGCCACTCGCCGATGCTTCTGCCATCCCCATCGGTCTCCTGCAGTTTTTTCATAAAAAGATCCGGCACGCAGACTCCTGTAAAAATATCATGTGCTTTCCGGCGTTCGTCCCCATTGTTCGTTTTCAAATCCAGAAATCCGTTCATCAAATCCTTATGGAATAAATCCATATAAACGGCAATCGCGCCCTGACGCTGCCCTAATTGATCAACACTTACTGCAGTGTCATTAACTAGTTTGATCCATGGTACAACACCAGAGGAATTTCCTTTAAATTTCTTAATATCAGAACCCAGTGCCCGGACTTTTCCAAAGTAAATCCCAATCCCACCGCCATCTTTGCTCAATCTAGCAATATCCCAATTGTTTAAATAGATGCCATCAAGCGAATCGTCCACCGTATCAATGAAGCAGGAAGACAGCTGGCCAAAGCTTTTTCCGGCATTCGCCAAGGTGGGTGTGGCTACAGTCATGTATAAATTGCTAAGTGCCCAGTAGGCTTCCTTCACAAGCTTTAATCGATGGTCCTTGTCCTCATTTTTCATGATTGTCATGGCAATGATCATGAAACGTTCCTGCGGTAGTTCGAAAATGTTTCGATTATGGTCCCGGGCAAGATAACGGTCTGCCAATAGGAATAACCCTATGTAATTAAATAACTCATCCCGCTCAGGATTAATCTCTTTCGCTAATTCCTCTATTTCCTCTTTCGTATATAGATTTAATAGGTCACTAGAATAAATCCCTATACTACTTAAATGTATAATTAAGCCGTGTAGATCCCCATATTTTAGTGAAGAATCATAGCCTCTATTCTCTGCTGCATGAATATAGAGTTCATACAGATATAAGCGGGCCGCAACAAAAGTCCAATCCGGCTGGTCCATTGCAATTTTGTTGACTGCATATAATAATCCCTGCTGATTTGCCTCCAATGCTGACCCATCCAGCTCCATGATTTGTTTTTGCAGCTCCATCGTATCCACTCCGTATTTATCGGATGCCTGCCTAATCGTCTCAAATACTTCCTTTATTTCTGTCTTAACCTGTGTGGTCATGTCACTTTCCTCCTAAAAAAATAAAAAATCCGCTCCGGCGAGAACCGAGCGGATGAAACGAGCACACAACAAAAGGGAATAACCAGGCCATGTCTTCCTTTTGTTGCCGTCGTTTCCTCTTCTCAATCCCCGAAGAAGTTGAAACATCTTAAGAAAGACAGGTCTCCTGACTTATGCATCACTCTACTCTAAGCCCTTCCCGTATAAGCACCTATTTTCATAAGCATTCTTATACAGTGGTTTGCTCATTTCGTCAGCATTTACAGTTGCGGGGGCAGTTCCGGCATCACACCGGATTCCCTATTAAGCCGTGTTCGGCATCTTCCCTTAAGGCTAACACAATATATAGTTTTCGATTTTACAAATCAAACAACATATAGAAAAACTAATATCAATATTAGTACATGCCCATTTTTTGGTCAAGTATTATTTTCCATCAACAACAACATTTGGTTCAACTGAAAAATTGATGCTCGGCCGCAATGTTTGCGAAATAAAGCAAGCTTTTTCAGCTCGAACTGCAATCTCTTGCAATTTTTCTGGAGAGATTCCAGAGTCACTACTAATATAAAAAACTGGGCGATGGATAATTTGTTTAAACTTCAATTTACCATCCTCCCTGTCGACAACACCCTCAGAAACAACCTCGAGTTTTTCTACCTCAATTTTTCGATTCCCCAGCATCGCCCCTAGTGTAATCATATAACAATTATTGGAAGAAGAAATAAGCAGCTCCTCTGGATTTGAACCGATTCCTGGACCCTCCATATCCGCCGGTGCCGAAACAGCGATATCAAGACCACCGTTTGTCTGAATATGCCCCTTCCCATTCCGATCTCCCTGCCAGCTGCCATTTACTTTAAAGTGAAAACTTTCCATTTTGCAAATACCCCTTTATCATTTTTTATGAAACCATCCTTATTAACCTTTCAACAAAAATTCCGAAAACCCTGCAAAAAATGACAAAAAGGAATCTTACACTTTTCAATGTAAAATTCCTCCAATTTTCCCTTTAATGTGCATGGTGATTATGATGGCGGTGGAACATTTGATGATTAGAATCCACTGCCATGATCAAAACTCCTAAGCCTATCTCCACAATCCCAACAATCATTAAAATCGGCAATAAACCGCTTCCTGTTCCAATCCAATAGACTTGGGGCCACAATAAACAGGACGAGTGCCAAGCCAAGCAGCAAGGTCGCTGCTCCTGCGAACCGATGAAGCTTAAATGCTGGAATTGCCGCCAATAAACTGCCTACTCCAATCACTGTCAACAAAACGATACCGGGAATGAAATAGTCCCTGAATGGAGTATTTTTCAAGAGCTCAACTGATAGCTTGAAACCATCTCCATCGGGCGCCACAATCAGCCCCAGTCCAACCGCAATCGCTGCAGTCCCCACCAATGTCAACACTATGCCGGCCATGTTGGATAAAACCTTCGTTTTGTCCATTTTCTCCATCTTCTTTCGTTTTGATTTGGAAAAATCGTATGGCGAATCAAAATGGAGTATTTTTCCTATCTTTATTTTACACTTATATTTGAAAAATCGTAATATTAGCAAGAAATACGTCGCAAAAAATTCTTATTTGAAACATAACCTTTTCCGCATTCTCATTTTTTTAATGACATTTTGTGTACCACCTCCTAATTTCACATTTTTCCATTATTCTATTACAAATTTGATTATAAAAAAAAACGCAAATATGCTGCGGCTACCCGCAAGATATTTGCGCTTTTTATTTCCTATTTCCCGTCCACAATTTCCTTTAATATCTCATACGACCGTTTTTGTTTTTCAACATCATAGATATAGGTAACAGCCATAAGTTCATCCACATTATATTTTTCCTGAAATGCTGACAACTGCTCCCGGACGGTCTCTTTACTTCCCAACATCGTCATTCTGGACATGGACATCACCATTTCCTTCTCCATTGGAGTCCAAATTTGTTCCATATTTTCAACCGGCGGCTGCAATGGCATGCGGGAACCGCGAACAACATTTAGGGAAAATTGCCGCATCGTAGTTGATAAGAAACTTGCTTCCTCGTCTGTTTCGGCAGCAACCACGTTTAAACAAACCATCATGTATGGCTGATCCAAATACTCAGACGGCTGGAACCGGCTGCGATAAATCGAAATCGCATCCTCCATGTATCTTGGCGCAAAGTGGGAGGCAAAAACATATGGAAGTCCCAGACTTGCCGCCAAGTAAGCAGAATCTGTCGAGGAACCAAGAATATAAATAGGGATATTCGTTCCTGCCCCAGGATATGCACGGACATAACCTTGCTGGTCTTCAGGTCCAAAATACGTTTGCAACGCTTTAACATCATCAGGAAACGTAAAGACAGAATCATTTTTCGAACGTCTTAGTGCATTTGCTGTCATCATGTCTGTTCCAGGCGCGCGGCCGAGACCAAGTTCAACCCGCCCCGGATAAATGGTTGCCATTGTTCCGAATTGTTCAGCAACTACCAAAGGGGAGTGGTTCGGGAGCATAATCCCGCCCGAGCCCACGCTAATTTCATTTGTATGTTCTAAGGTATGTTTTATTAAAATGGCAGTTGCAGAACTGACCAGCGTCGGGGTGTTGTGGTGCTCCGCAATCCAATAACGTTTATATCCCATTTTCTCAACTGACTGTGCTAAATCCACCATTGCATCAATCGCTTGTTTCGAATCCTGTCCTTCCCGAATTGGGGCAAGGTTTAATACGGAAACTGGTATATGAATATTTGTCATTATTTATAAGTCCTTTCTTTAAACAGATACACTACTATAGTAACAATGACAGTTTAGGAACAAAAATTAAATGCTTATACAAAAAGAAAAAGGTGCCGCACCATCCCGACACCCTTTCCCTTCAAACTTAATCGTTATTATTCTTCTGCTGTATTGATACATGCTTTGGAGGTTTCGGATAACCCGTTTTTCCTGAATCGTCCGGACCAGTCAGGGTATTTCTTTGATCCAAAACCTTTCCTGAATACACAATTGGATTCTTATCTGCCATCTTTTTTCACCTCTATTTTTTATAGGAATCAGGTAAGTTTAAACTTTATTTCCCTTTTCACCATATTTCATTCTTCTCTCCGCTTCGCTCATCCGGTTTTGCGGCGGCTTGGTTTTATTGAGTGCCTTCTTTAATTCCACCGTTGCATCAACGTTTGTGTTATATTTCTTATCCATGAAAATCACTCCTTTTCGTTCTTATTATGAACTGAATTGAATGCTTCATTCTTCCAGACTAACGCAAAAAAAGCCATCCATTATCACGGGATGGCTGTTAAGAATATATAACTACGCATTAAAAGACAATCGTCTTATTCTGATGGACAATAACCCGGTCTTCTAAATGCCATTTGACTGCACGCGCTAAAACACTCCGCTCGATTGAACGGCCGATTTTCTTTAGTGCCTCCACATTCGAACGGTGGTCAACCCGGGCAATATCCTGCTCGATAATAGGCCCCTCGTCCAAATCATTGGTCACATAATGGGAGGTGGCCCCGATTAATTTTACACCTCGGCTATATGCCCGTTCATACGGCCGCGCTCCAATAAAGGCTGGCAGGAACGAGTGGTGGATGTTGATAATTTTATTCGGGTTAGCAGCCACAAAGTTTGGTGTCAAAATTTGCATATAGCGGGCCAGCACGATGACATCAATATCATGTTCTTTGAGGAGCTGCAGTTGCTTGGCTTCAACCTCCGCACGAATGTCTTTATTAGCAGGAATATAGTAGAACGGAATATTCAGTCCTTCGACCACATCCCTAGCCTCTTCATGATTACTGATGACAAGAGCGATGTCTGTCAACAAATCACCGCTTTGCCATTCCCATAAGAGTTCAAGCAAACAGTGCAATTCCTTTGACACAAAAATCGCCGTTCTTTTCACTTCAAAAACTGGTCTAAAGCTCCATTCCATTGAAAACTGCGCAGCTATCTCTACAAATTGCTGTTT
Source organism: Neobacillus sp. GCM10023253 (assembly GCF_042653105.1). Classification (NCBI taxonomy): domain Bacteria; kingdom Bacillati; phylum Bacillota; class Bacilli; order Caryophanales; family Bacillaceae; genus Neobacillus; species Neobacillus sp. GCM10023253. Next base: position 34,771 of record NZ_JBHSHV010000015.1, on the reverse strand, counting down.
CATATCCTTAGCTTTATCTTTTAAAGAGGGGCATTCAAATTCAATTCTGATGAAAAAACGCCCGCCCTCTGGATTAGTAGAATACTGATTTGACTCAATAATATTTGCATTGTAGGAAAATAAAAATTGCGAAATGGCGGCCACAATACCAGGTTGATCCGGACAACTGACTAATAGCCTGCCGCGATTTTGATTCTTCTCTTGAAATTGTTCTAGCTGATTTTTAAAAAACGAACTCATAATAGCTACCTCAACCCTCATTTTAATTATTGTGAATTATTATACAATTTAAAGTGAGGCTTTGTCACTTCTAAAATTACTAGAAAACAAAAAAGGCGGCCACCCCTAAGGTTCGGCCTCCCAATTTGTTCTTAAGCAGTCCCCAGCACTACGCCAAGTTTTTTTAAATATTGCCGATAGGCAATGCTCATACGGTCACACACAAGTGAAAGCTCCACCTGCAGATCAAGCGGCAGCTCCTCTGGCTTTTGATTTTCAACAATCGGCTTATCCTGTGCAAAAATCAAATTTTGGAACTGGACGATTTCTTCATCAGATAAACCTGGATCATAGTTAAAAGAAAGAATTCCATAGGCAATGGATTTGTTTTCATCGACCGGACGAATCGTTAATAGAATCGTCATTTCTTGATTCGTTTCCCTATCCTTTTTCGTAAAAAGTACGGTAAATGGCCGTAGAATTTCATATGTGTAATAAACATATTTAGGTATCCCCGATCCATCCGGATCCGGCTGGTAAATGGCAATCTCATCTGAATAGATGCGATCTTCTTCCCAATGCACCTGGTAATCACCGATTTCCCGGTGGCTAGTATCTCCTAAGTATCCTTCATGGACAACTGCCAAATGGCCAACATCTAAAAAGTTTTCAATAATCCGCGGTGGCTTTGCTGCTACCTCCTGAGGTCCCCAGATAACATTGCGGTATTCTACTGCCTCCGCTTGCGGGTAGGAAAAAAGCTCCGGAGTGTTATCGGCAAGATTGATCCAAATGAATCCGTACTTCTCGATACAAGCATATTTAATAGCCTTGGCTTTCTTAGGAATAGCACGACCTTCCGGCAATTGTGGAATAGAAACACATTCTCCGCTCGTATTATATTCCCACGCATGGTAAGGGCACACCAGACAGTCATTTTTCACTTCGCCAAGTGAAAGGGCTGCACCCCTGTGGATGCAAAGGTCCTTAAATGCATGAACGCCTTCACTTGTCCGAAATACGGCAATCCGTTCGCCCATTAATATAACTTGAATCGGCTTCTCCCCTACATCGCTTGAGCGGCAAGCGACCAGCCAATCTTCCTGCAATACCTTATCAGTTACCAAAATTGTATTCCTCCTGTCTTTCAACTCACCTTTATTCTATATACAGCGAGCTCAAAGGTCAATAAAAACACGAATAAAATTTTATTTTTTTATAATAACGTTCGTCTTTTTTGTGTACATTTTGTGAATACTCCTATATAATCTAGTTGAATATACCTTTGAATACGAACGAGGGGGATTTATCCTTGGAAAAACAGAATAATATTATTGTAGGTGTAGATGAGAAAATAAGTTTTGGCAAAGCCCTTATTTTAGGCATGCAACACGTCTTGGCGATGGATTTATATATAGCGCCAATCATTATCGCAGGATTACTTTCACTAAGTACGGAAAACACATCCTTCTTTATCCAAATGTGTTTCCTGGCAACTGGAATAGCGACCATCGTCCAAACAGGCTTCGGGATTAAGCTTCCTGTCGTCCAAGGTCCTTCTTATGTTCCGATCGGCGCCATTGCCGCGATTGGCGGAAAGCTTGGCTTAGGGGCCATTGCCGGAAGTTTGATTCCCGGTGCCATTCTTATTTCCCTTCTCGGTTATCCACTAAAATGGTTTGCCAAAGCCGTGAAAAAATTTATTCCGCCGCTTGTAGGGGGAACGGTAATCATCATTGTTGGGATTTCGTTAATGCCAGTGGGAATGAACAGCATCTATCATGCCGAAGGAAAAATTGGCACGAACATTTTAATTGCAGCGATTTCTGCAGGGGTACTAGTCATTTGCATGCTATTGGGTCGTAAAATGCACGGATTTGGAACCTTTTTCCGTCTCGTCTCTGTTTTACTAGCAATCGCTATTGGTACAATTGCTGCCGCTATTTTTGGGCAGGTAGATTTTTCACCTGTAAAGGAAGCAGCATGGTTCTCACTCCCATCCTTTTTCCCGTTTGGAAAGCCGGTCTTTGATCTTAGCGCTATTATTACTGTTGCTTTTGTTTATTTCATTATTCTAATTGAAACAACAGGAACTTGGTTTGTAGTATCCACTGTTACCGGACAGGAATTGGATGAAAGACGCCTTAACCGTGCTTCCTTTGGTGAAGGTCTTGGTTGTTTTATCGGAGCCTTGTTTGGCAGCACACCGATGACAGGTTATTCTTCTAACGCAGGCTTATTGGCGATTACTGGTGTAGCAAGCAGAATGGCGATCATGACTGGCGGCGGAATCCTAATCTGCCTTGGTCTAGTTCCAAAGCTTTCAACAGTAATTACTTGTATCCCTGAAGCAGTTATCAATGGAATTTTCGGAATTGTCTGCGTGGCAATTGTGACAAATGGCATGAAGGTGATTCAGCCAATTATCATCAACGATCGAAATATGATGATTATCGGGATCCCTATCCTTTTAACCATTGCAGTAACAATCTTGCCTAAAGAGGCATTAGCGGGTGCACCTGACTGGGTTAACTATATCCTTTCTTCTAGCATGACAGTTGGGGCGTTAGCGACACTTCTTTTGAACCTTTTGATTCCTGAAGAAAAGACAGAAAAGAGCAAAACGACTGAGGTTGTAGCATAAAAAAAACGGGTGGCGCGCCACCCGTTTTTTTACGTCCTTTTCAGCTGTCTGCCTTTTAATTGCGGCTTCCTTTCTACATACCATTGGAAAAACCAGATTGCTGTTGTCATCCAAAACCCGCTCGCAAAATAGCCGCCAATAATATCACTTGGATAATGAACACCCAAATAGATACGGCTGATGCCAATCATCAAAATCATAATGGTACTAAAAATAATCAACAGTATGCGGCCTGTTCTGGTAGCAATATGTCTCCAAAGCAGGAAGGCAAGTATTCCATATACAGAAAATGCATTCATCGCATGCCCGCTCGGAAAACTATAACCACCGATTTCTATCAAGCGATGGAATTCGGGCCGTGCTCGGTGAAAGATTGATTTTAATATGGAATTGATAATCGGGGTTCCCGCAATCACGGCAATGAATAATATCAGTTCTAGCCGATGGTGCAGCACCTTATAGAGAAAGAAGATAATAAGGAGGCTGAGAATCACCACTATTTTTGTCGACCCGATGAAGGTGAAAAATTTCATGATGGCTGTTAACGCAGGTGACTCAAGACCTTGAACCGAACTTATTAAAGTGCTATCAAATTGGACAATCTTATGAGCCTCGATAAGCGTAGCCATCAGAGCAAAGGCTGCAAGGGAGATGACGCTTAGGATGAATGCACGTGTTAGCTGAAACTTCAAGTTCATTACTGGTAACCTCACAGATAAAATTTCCTTTATTTTACCCTATTTCTGTTTATATCATAAAGCTTCGGGTAAAATAGGCAACTTGTTTGTTACTTCTAATACCGTTTTATACCCGCTCCGGACAAAACACAAAAAGTGCCCCAAAAGGGACACTTCTTTTCTTCTTTATTCCTCAGCCACTTTCACCAGCTGTTTACCAATGTTGTCACCGCGGAAAAGTCCTAGGAAGGCATCTACAGTGTTATCAAAGCCTTCGACAATCGTTTCACGGTATTTGATTTTTCCTTCCCTTACCCACTGGGTTAGCTGTGTTAAGCCTTCCTTGTTGTGCTGGGCATAGTCAGAAACAATGAAGCCCTTCATCAAGGAACTGGTTGTCAACAACTGACCAGCCACTCTTGGACCGATAGGCAGCTTATCCGCATTATATTGAGAGATTTGTCCGCAAATGGCGGTCCTTGACTGGAAGTTAATTAAGGACATCACCGCATCGCTTACAGTACCCCCAACATTGTCGAAATAAACATCGACACCGTTAGGGCAGGCTTCCTTCAATGCTTTGCGAAGGTTGTCTGCTGTTTTATAGTTAATCGCAGCATCAAAACCTAGTTCCTCGGTTAAATAGGCACATTTATCGTCTCCGCCTGCAATACCAACGACTCGGCAGCCTTTTAATTTAGCGATTTGACCGACAACTGTTCCAACAGCTCCAGATGCTCCTGAAACGACGACCGTTTCCCCTTCCTTCGGCTCCCCTATGTATAACAATCCAAAATAAGCAGTTAATCCAGGCATTCCGAGCACATGCAGTGCAGTAGTCACAGGTGCCAATTCTGGGTTAAGTCTGCGAATACCGCTTCCATCAGAAACGTTATACTCAGCCCATTCCATAAGGCCATCTACATACTGCCCCGCTTCAAACCGAGAATTTTTCGATTCGATTACTTTTCCAACGACCCCGCCTTTAAATGGCTGACCTACTTCATATGGCTTGGCATAAGATTTGGCATCCGACATCCGGCCTCTCATATAAGGGTCAACAGACAAATATAGTGACCGTATTAGCACTTCACCATCCTGAAGTTCAGGAACATTCTCCTCAATAAATTCAAAATTGCTTTCATCTGGCATTCCTACTGGCCGGCTAGCCAATAAAATTTTTCTGTTCAAAAGGTTTGTCATCTAACCACTCCCTGTTTTATCTACTCCAAGAAGCAATTCTAGGTGCTTGATTATAATGTTCTACTTTTACGGCCATTCTCCTGCCAGAACACAAAATTAATGCGCGTATACCTTCAATTTATCCTACTTTTCTTACTATTTCGTCAATATCCTTCGCTGCACCCTGTTATTCCAATCCCGCTTCTTCAAGAGCAATTCTAGCAAGTGCAGCCCAATCCTGATTTCCGCGATTTTTGGCCACTGAGGCGAGCAGGCGGTTATGTAATAGACCCGCTAACGGCATCGGTGTCTGGGTCGAGTTTGCTTCCTCCAAAACTAGGTTGCAATCCTTAAGACCAAGCGCCAGCTGAAAACCCGCCGGTTCAAACTGCTTGTTGGCAATCATCTGGCCATAGCCTTGATACACTGTACAATTAAATAAAGTTGATGCATAAATTTCAGCAGCCAGCTGCCGGTCAATACCATTTTTCTCAGCTAAATTAAAGGCTTCGGCCATGGCTTCCATTGCTGCCATAATCATAAAATTTCCGCCTAACTTGATGACATTGGCACTTTCAGGCTCCTCCCCAACATCAAAAACACGCTGGCCGAGCGCTTCCTGGATGGGTTTTACCCGCTCTTTCGCCACACTGGACCCTGAGCTAAGAATATTCAATTTTTGAGCTGCCGCTGCTTCCGGACGGCCAAAAACAGGAGAGGCGACATATTGGCTGCCGTGCTCCTGATGATAAGCTGCTAATTTACGTGAAGTTGCTGGAGCTATCGTACTCATTGATAAATGGATACCGCCCTGACCCAGCACTTCCCCAAACCCATTTGGTCCCAATACTAGTTCTTCCACTGCCTTATCATTTGCCACCATCGTAATCACGATTCCGCCAGGTGCTGCGGCGTCTGCTGGCCTGTTCACTTGCTCGGCGCCAGCTTCAACAACTGCCTTTGTTTTCTCGGGAGTTCGATTGTAAACCTTCACCTGAAAACCTGCCTTCAATAAATTCATGACCATAGGCTCTCCCATATTTCCAAGGCCGATAAAGCCGATTACTCGTGTCATTTTCCTTCATCCTCCTGTTATTCTAATATCCCTTATTGGTATCTACTCTATTGTTAAGAGGTTTGTTTTCTTCCAAGTTTCTGAGTGTATCCAAAAAACACGCCGCCCCTTCTTCAGGTGTCGTTACCGCTGAAATATGAGGGGTAATCAGTACGCCAGGATGTATCCATAATGGATGATTTTCCGGCAGCGGCTCCTGTGTAAACACATCCAGGACAGCATAACGGACCTGCCCGTCTTCCAAAGCTTGCAGCAATGTATCTTCATCCACCGATGCTCCCCGCCCTACATTAATAAAACCGGCATTTGTTACTTTTTGAAAGACTTGACTATTAAAAAATCCAGCCGTTTCTTCCGTCAGCGGCATCGTGTTGATGATCAAATCCATTTCCCCTAGGATGATAAAATGAGATTCAACAGTCATAGCCTCTTTAAAATACTCTTTTTCTTTTCCACTTTGGGAGACGCCGTAAACCTCCACTCCGAAACCAGACAAAAGCTTGGCGACAGCCTGCCCAATTTCACCGGTTCCATAGACCATCACTTTGAGTTCATTTAATAGCTTCGGAGTCCGTTGCTGCCATTTTTTCTGTAGCTGTAATTCCCGAAACTCCTCGTGACATTGTAAGTCTCTTAATATGTAGCTTAAACAATACTCTCCGATTCTTTGACCAAACGTACAAACTGTCCTTGTTAAAAGTACACGATCGTCCCAGGTCTTTTTATATAAAAAGCGGTCAACTCCCGCACCGAGCGAGTGCACCCATTTTAAATGACTGTAATCGTAATCCGATTTGAGATTAAAAGATACAAGTGCATCCGCCCATTTCAAATTCTCCTGAGTGGCTTCATCCTCCGGGATATAACGGATATTCTTTTGGACGCCCGCATTTTGGATGTATGCCCGAAGCTCCTGATACATGGGGCTGACAATTAAAATATTTTCGATTTTCACAATAATTCACCTCTTCAACATTAACTCCATTTTAAGGATAATTGGGAAAAAACTCAAAAAAAATCGTAGGGCTGTTAATCTCTGCTGCCCTCCCCATGCTATATAACTATCAATAAATATACGATTTTAGTGTTTTTTATAAAAACCCCTTGAACAAATAGGAATATTCTGTTATATTAATTTTAATTACATACTTCTTACTTCATACCTTATGAAGTGAGGATAGAGGCGCAAAGACCATCAGTAAACCATCCAAGGGTAATGGGACCCGTTGACGGTGGCGGAAAGGGGAATTTGCCGAAGCTTCTGAGGATCTCATTGTTCCGGGAGCTGGTTCTGTTATTGAATAAATACAGAATTGTCATATAGGAAACTATATGGAGGGCTATCTCACGCAGGGGAACTTGTAAAATTAACGTTTCTGATGCAGCTAGTGGGCCCTTCCCGCAGCTGCTTTTTGCGTTTGGCCTTACCTCTTTTTAAAAATAATTTTAAAAGGGTGAAATTTATGTACTTTGGCCAAGTTTTAACAGCAATGGTGACTCCGTTTGATCAGGATGGCGAAATTGATTTTAATGCGACGAGAGATTTAGTAAATTATTTATTAGCGAATGGTACTGACGGGTTGGTTGTTTGTGGAACAACCGGTGAGTCCCCTACCTTATCAACTGAGGAAAAAGTGGCTTTATTTAAATTTGTGGTTGAAGTTGCGGACGGGAGAGTTCCCGTTATTGCAGGGACTGGCTCAAACAACACAAGAGCCTCAATCAGTCTAACAAAGCTAGCAGAAGAAGTCGCTGTAGACGGCATTATGCTCGTAGCCCCATACTATAATAAACCATCCCAGGAAGGCATGTATCAGCATTTTAAAGCGATTGCTGAATCTACTTCTCTTCCGGTAATGCTTTATAATATTCCAGGACGCAGTGTCGTCAATATATCTGCTGAAACGGTCATCCGCCTTTCTCAGATTCCTAATATTGTAGCGGTTAAGGAAGCTAGCGGCCACTTGGATGACATGGCCGAAATTATTAAACAAACTGATGATGACTTTTCTTTATACAGCGGTGATGATGGAATGACCTTGCCGGTGCTTTCGATTGGCGGCGTTGGTGTGATTTCCGTTGCATCTCATATTATCGGGAATGAAATGCAGGATATGGTGTCACGCTTTAAAAATGGGGATTTAGCAGGCGCCGCTGATGCACACCGTGAATTACTGCCAATTATGAAAGCTTTATTTGCAGCACCAAGCCCAGCACCTGTAAAAGCATCCCTAAATATGAAAGGGATCAATGTCGGCGGTCTGCGCTTGCCGTTAATTCCTTTAAACGAAGAGGAAACCAGAACACTTCAGAATGTCCTATTGCAGAATAGCGAACTGGAAGTTATTTAGAGTGATACCCGAAAGCAGGACAAATCGAGCGGGCTCCCGTTCGATTTGTCCTGCTTTTTTTAATTTCTGCTTTTCCCCTCTATCCTCACTGCAAAAATATTTCTTTAATAAATTCAGAAAAGTGTTTACAAAACCCTCTCCAAACTCTATAATTCACATATATTTACTCGGAATTAGTCACAAAAGAAGGAGGCCCCCAACATGAGCATAGGAATTGCATTAATGGGATTATTAGTTGGGTTATTGGTAGGTTTAACAGGGGTTGGAGGGGCAGCATTGTTAACCCCAGTGCTCATCATGGTCGGAATTCAGCCTTCCATTGCGGTGGGAACGGACCTAGTATACAACTCCATTACCAAACTGTTTGGAGTCATTCAGCATTGGAGACAGAAAACAATTAACTTTAAACTCATGAAGTATCTTGCAATCGGAAGTGTCCCAAGTGCAACAGGAGCCATTCTCATCCTTCAGGTTTTTGAAAAATATTTCCACAATCAGGAACAAATTATCAAACATGGACTTGGCTATGTCCTTATCCTAGTGGCCACAGCCATTTTAATTAAGACATTTTTTGATAATAAAATTAGGCCGAACCGCTGGCAATTAAGGCCGATTGAGGAAAAACGAACATTAACAATTTTAATCGGTGCCGGTTTCGGCTTTATTGTCGGCCTCACTTCAATTGGATCAGGATCATTATTTGCCCTTGCCATGCTATATCTCTACCGCTTGAAAGGATCTGAGCTGGTTGGCACCGATATTGCCCATGCCTTTTTATTAGTGACTGTTGCCGGACTCCTTCACGCGAATGCCGGAACTGTCAATTATATGCTTGTAGGGAACCTGTTAATCGGGTCGATCCCGGGCGTTTTAGTAGGGAGTACCTTATCTTCAAAAGTACCGACAAAGCCCCTTCGTACGGTCATCTCAGCGGTCATCATTTTTAGCGCGTTAAAACTGATTGGCTTATAAAGAAAAAAGAGCTTAAACGTCTTAAGCTCTTTTTTTGCTAAAATTCGGTTTCTAACTTTAATTGGCTATCCTTCTGAACCATTTTATATTCTGTTATAAAGGCAGGTAATGTGATGGTAATGGTCGTTCCGACATTTAAGATACTCTCAATATCAAGCTTCCCGTTCATCGTCTGAATGGTTTTCACCGCGACCATGGAACCTAATCCTGTGCCCTTTGTTTTACTGCTGTAGTATGGCTCACCGAAGCGGTTTATTTGCTCTTTGCTCATGCCGACACCGGTATCAACAATTTTAACGGTGACCTTATTTTTTTCAAGCGCTGAAACTATTTGAAGCTCCCCGCCAGTTGGCATTGCTTCGATCGCATTTTTTATTAAATTTAAAAAGCATTGGCGGAAATAATTCTTATTCCCTTGAATGGTTCCTTGACCAAGGTTATCTGTAATAATCACGGAACTCATTTTTGCTAAAGGCTTCATGATATCAATGACATTGCGGATCTCTTGTTCGATTAGAAGTGGTTCTACTTTTTCGATTGCTGGTTTTGCAAAGGCCAGGTAATCACTAATAATCGATTCGGCATTATGAAGTTCTCTTTCTATATGTTCAATATAGCGTTTCTTTTCGTCTAGAGATAGATTAGGAGATTTCAGCAATTCCATAAATCCTTTTACAACGGTTAAAGGATTTCGAACTTCGTGTGAAATACTTGCCGCCAGTTGGCTGACAACCTCCATTTTTTCAAACTTAACTATTTTCGATCGGATATACATAGCATCAGACAATAATTCAATGATATATACCATAAAAAACATTAGAATAGGAGGCAGAAAAATAAAATAAAAAATGTATGCTTCTGTCACAACGAAAATATCAGACATCCATAAGGCGACATAAGTCGTAAAAACCTCAAGGACAATGGTCAGCAATACGGAACTGATCAATTTACTTTTTCGATTAAACCTATTAAATCTTCCTGAAAATAGGGCTGTTGCCACAAATATAACAATATATACAACTAATGTAATACTATTCATTCCGTAAATGGCAAAGCGGGATGTTAACATAATCACCAATAGAACAGCCCCGACTGGCCATCCGCCATAAAGTGTTCCAATAAATACGGGAATTTGCCTTAAATCATGTACACAATACTCGTCAATGTAAATCGGAAATTTCATACAAAATATGATAGGTAAACTCATGCAGGCTGTCAGAAGGGCTTTTCGATACTGTTTAAATTTTTTGACGTTATCAACTAACACAAAAAACATTAACAGACTGACTATTATATAAAACACATTATCTAAAACATTGTGATTAATATAAACAAAATCCATTGCAGGCAGCCCCTTCATGTTTTGTGCATTTCCAAGGTTAAAATAGAGAAAACACAGCCCATTTATTATATCATTTATCATACTAGTAATTAAAGGAAAATTTCTCCTGAGTCGTATATCAATAAAATTGAATGAATATTTTTTCAAAAATAATTGCATTATATGAATGGCTAATTTGCCATATTAACAAAGGTACATATGAAAGGAGAACCCATGACAAATCGAAATAACAATCGTAACCAGCCTCATACTGGCAGCAACGATGCCGAATTTGGCTCCGAATCAACTTTAAGTAAAAAAGAGCGTAAGAATGCAGCAAGGCAAAACAAGAAAAATCAATAAGAAAAAAGGATAACTCTTCTCCAAGGGTTATCCTTTTTTCGTTCATTACTATTTAGTTACGATGATCGGCCCATTTTTCGTCAGAATCAACGTATGCTCGATTTGAGCGACAAAGCTTTTTTCCGTAATGTAGGTCCAGCCGTCGCCTTTTTCATAAACTTCTTCCTCATGAGTAGAAATAAACGGTTCGAAGGCAATGACCATTCCTTCTTTTAAAAGCTCATCATCCCATGGCTCATGGTAATTATAGATATGGTCTGGACGTTCGTGAATTCTCCGTCCAATTCCATGTCCGGTCAGGTTTTTAATGACGGTGAAGCCATGCTGCTTAGCGGTTTGATAAACAGCTTTCCCAATACCGCTCTTTTTTGAACCCGGCTTTGCTTTTTTCAACCCGGCATCAAAGGCCGCTTGTGCCGTTTCGCAGAGTTTTGTAAGCACTTCGTCTCCTTGGCCAACAACAATGGAAATGCCCGTATCAGCGAAATAACCATTTTTTGAGGCTGACACATCAATATTAACGAGGTCCCCTTCCTTAATGACCCGATTGCCCGGTATTCCGTGGGCTACCTCCTCATTGACACTGATGCAAGTATAGCCAGGAAAATCGTATTCCCCTTTTGGAGCCGATATAGCTCCTTCTTTTTCAAAAAACTGACCGGCAATTTCATCAAGCTCTTTCGTAGTAATACCAGGCTTTGTCCGTTCAACCAATTCATCACGAATGGCACCAACAATCCGACCAATTTCCTTTATTCCATTGATATCTTCTTCTGTTTTAACAATCATGCAATTCCCCTACTTATGTTAGTTTTGTTTGTCTAAAGACTTATAAATTCTATTGTAGCCTTTCTTTTTCAAAAAAAACAAGTGAAAAACAGGTACTATGATTTGGCTAGTACCTGTTTCTTGAAATTATTAGGACTTTATCTGGTTTAAAAACGTAAGTGTTTTAGCAAAAGAATCTCGTGCATAGCGAGCATTATAAGTTGGATTCGTATCATTAAAAAATGCGTGCGGTGCATTCGGATAGACAATCGCTTCAAAGGATTTGCCCAACTTCTTCATTTCTTCCTCAAACGCTGGAATCAAGTTCGTGATATTCGGATCATTTCCGCCATAAAAGCCAAGAATTGGACATTGAATTTTGTCTATATGTTCTTTTGGAGGGCGGCCATAATACACAACGGAACCGGCATGCTCGGGGTCGTTAACGGCAAGTGCAGCTGATAGGGCGCCTCCCAAACAGAAGCCGACAGAGGTGACCGGCATTCCCTTTGTATTGGAATAGTTATTTCGAGCATAATCGGCGGTCGCTGTTAAGAGATTGACAAAACTTTCGGATTTGCTTGGATCTAAGACTCCAAGAAGCTTGGTTAACGTTGCACGTAATATTTCTTGCCGTTCGGTAGGCAGCTTCGAAATTTCCTCGTCCCGAATTTCTGGGTTAAACCACGCTTGATGTGGAATAGAATGGAGAAATTGTTTGGCGTCCTTCACTTTCTCCTCACTAAGTGCCTCGGGCCTTACTCCATTTTCTGCAAATAGGTCTAGTGCAATGACCACATAGCCTGCGGCCGCAAAACGCTCAACCACATCTCTAATATGGGCGTCAACACCCCACATTTCCTGAATTACAATAACCGTCGGCCTTGGTTCGGTAACAGGTTCAATTGCTGCAAAATAGGCACGAATATCCCCATTTGTCCCTGTAAATGTTCTCCATTCTGATTGTACTGGCATCGCGACACCTCTTTTATGTATTTTTTCTATCCCAATTTACCATAATAAAGCTGTTTTTTAAATAAAGTGAACCGCCCCATCTGGATAATTTTAGGTATTACAGGATTTACTCGTCTATTTTTGACTTTTACTCGCCTGATTTCGAGGTTTATTGTCTATTTTGTTGATTTACTGAAGCCGAAATTTAGAATTTACTCGCCTATTCTTAACGTTTACTCGTCAACTGCCAATTCCAACATTTAAAACCACAGGTTTGATGAAGAAGGCAGAGACGAAAACAAAAACAATGCGCATTTTGGATAAAAAAAACAACCTACAATTTTTAGGTTGTTTTCTTTAAGTAATAAGCAATTAGCTCTCCAAGAATCTGAACGCCCGCTTCCATTCGCTCTTCAGACTCATAGCTGAACGATAACCTTAGGTACTCGATGCCCTCCTGTTGGTTTGCAAAAAAGAACCTTCCAGGCACATACGAAACACCTGCAGCTAAAGCCTTCTCTAACATTTCAGCTGTATCGACACCCGGAACCTTTACCCAGACAAAGTAACCACCCTGAGGAACATACCAAGAAACCGATTCGGGAAAGTACTTCTCAATATACTGAGCCAGTCTTTCACTTTTGCTCCGGTATACGGTTTTTAACTCCGCAAGCCTTTCATCAAGATCAACTTTTTCTAAATAGGCAGCCATTGTCGCTTGAGCAAATGGGTGGTCCAAATCCTTTTTAAACCATGAAAAAGCAGTAATAAATTCACTCTCCCCCACTATCCAGCCAACCCGCATACCTGGGGCAACGACTTTGGATAAAGAACCGACATGCAATACGCGGCCTTCTGTATCCAATGCTTTTAATGTTGTTGGGCTTTCTCCGAAAGAAAGTTCACCATAAGCATCGTCTTCTAAAATAAGGAAGTCGTATTCAGCGGCGAGCTCCAATAGCTGTTTCCGACGCTCTCCACTCAAAGTTGTCCCAGTAGGATTTTGAAAGGTTGGAATCGTGTATAGCAGGCGGGGCAAAGTCAGCCCTGTACTTTTTCTTTCGGCAAGGACCTTAGCAAGTTCATCCGTCCGAAGTCCCTGGTCGTCAATCGGGATGCTGATAATTTGATTCGTGTAGTTGCGGAAAATCTCCAAAGCTTCCATATAAGTTGGCGCTTCAACAGCAACAGCCACATTTTCGTCAAGCAGCACACGTGCAATTAAATCAATTGCCTGACATGCCCCTGCTGTAATTAACAGTTCATCCCCTTGGACTTTTATGTTGCGCTCTGCCAAGCGGTTCTGGATTTGCTGTTTTAATTTCTCCATCCGTGGGGTGCCCAAATAATGAAGCGGCAAATCCTGTTCCTCATCCAGCAAGCGGGCTGCTGCCGCCTTTATTTCACCTGAAGGAACAAGTTTAGGCGCAGGATACCCCGAACTTAAACGGATGCACTTCTTAGGCAATGCAGGCATCCATTCCCCAGGCTGGTCGTTCTTTAACGCCGCTTTCACATTGTCAGGAAAAAAAGAATCAATTTTCACGTTAAACAAACACCTTTCACTACGAACTCAATCTATTAGTTAATTGCCTTTAAACTCTCTTCCCTGATGAGTGACAGTAATTCCTCTTTATACTGGGCAAATTCAACCGACCCTTTTACACTGAACTCTCTCGGTCTCTCCAAAGCAATCGGCACTTTTTTCTTTAGGCGGCCTGGTCTTGCCGTCATAACGTAAACCGAATCGGCCAAGAAGATCGATTCCTCGACATCGTGGGTAATGAACAAAATCGTCTTCTTAGATTCCTCCCACGCTTTTAATAACACTTCCTGCATAATATTTCTAGTCTGGGCATCTAAAGCACCAAACGGTTCGTCCATCAGAAGAATCTTAGGGTCATTGGCTAGTGCACGAGCGATGGCAACACGCTGCTTCATCCCGCCTGATAATTGGATTGGATAATGTTTTTCAAACCCTTCCAAACCAATCAATTGCAGATAATGCCGTGCTACATCGTCACGTTCCTTTTGAGAAACCCCTTTTAATTTTAATCCAAAGGAAATATTATCCTTTACCGTCAACCAAGGGTACAAGGTGTATGACTGAAACACCATCCCCCGGTCTGGTCCCGGACCGTTTACTTCCTGTCCATCGATGAGAACCTGTCCAGAGGTCGCTTCCTCCAACCCCGCAACAATCCTCAACACTGTTGATTTACCGCATCCGGAAGGACCCAAAATGGTGACAAACTCTCCATCGCTAACGGAAAAAGAAGTCTTCTCCAATGCTGTCGTTTCACCGCTCTTTGTTTTAAAAACTTTACCGACTTCTTTAATTTCAAGCTTTAGTGTTTTTGCCTGAGGGGCATTGTTTTCAATTATCTTTTTCGCCGCTTGAATGACCATATTACACCCCATCCTTTCTCATCCATGAAAACGAAGTCCGATAAATGGCTTTAAAAATCATATCGGTTAACAAGCCGAGAATTCCGATGATTAAGATTCCAACGATAATTTTATCAGGCTGCAGGAAACGGGATGCCTGCATAATCATGTAGCCTAAACCGCTTGATGCTCCGACAATTTCGGCTACAACTAAATAAGTCCACGCCCAGCCAAATGTAATCCGGAGTGTATCGACAATCCCCGGCAACGCTGCTGGCAGAATAACTTTTGTAAACAACTGCCCTCGTTTTGCTCCTAATGTATAGGAAACTTCAATTAAATCATTTTGAACGTTTTTGGTAACGTCCATGATCATAAGAGTCAGCTGGAAAAAGGTTCCCAAGAAAATAACGCTCATTTTCTCCGGTTCACCAAGGCCAATCCATAAAATCAATAAAGGAATAAAAGCGGATGCCGGCATATAACGAATGAATCCGATGATTGGTTCAAAAGCTCCCTCCATAATTTTTAATGAACCCATTAAAATCCCGAGAGGAATACCAATTAGAGCTGCAACCAAAAATCCAACCAATACCCTTGTAAAACTGATGCCAATATCAGACAACAGGTCTCCATTGACAAATAAATCAACACCCGTAGTCAACACGGCAGTAGGTGTCGGCAAAAACAGCGGGTTCACAATCCCGCCATGGGTCAGTACTGACCAAACTAACAAAAATAAAAGAAACGTTACAAGTCCTGCCGTACTATATAGCTTTTTTGGTATGTCCTTATTCGGCGTTAATAATTTTGCAATCATTTTTCTCACCCAATTCTCTTAATCTCTTAAAAAGGCCTAATATATGAGAACCGAACCCGCCTCATATATTAGGCTTTCTACTCTATCCTTTATCCCGCCTTAACGGGCAGTAAGATCCCCCACTGACAATAGGTGGGGAATCAACTGCCCGTTAAAGGTCCGAATGGTTCAACTAACCATCAGTGGGGAGGTGAAGATTCCCCCACTGATGGAAGTTTCACTTTATTGGAAGCTTGGATTAAGCACATCTTCCGCTTTTGGCTCTTTTTTGATAATGTTTTGCTCTTTGTAAAACTTAATGGCATTTTCAGTTGATTGATAGATGGAGCCTTTGCTGCTTTCTGAACCAAATAATTTGGTGTTATCCTCTTTTGTGAAAAACTTCAAGCCTGATTCGGTGGCAACAAATTCTTTTGTATCAATCTTTAATCCTTTTGCCATGATTTCGTCTGCTTCATCTTTATGCTCTTTCCAGTAAGCCATTGCTTCACCCATCGCCTTAACAAATGCTTTTACATCGTCTGGACGGTTTTTAATGACATCTTCTTTAAAGCTGATGGTATCTACAATAATTCCTGGAAGATCCTTTGTTGATAATAAAACTTTGCCGTTTGCTTCAGATCCTTTTGATAACCATGGCTCCCAAGTTACAGCGGCATCCACTTTGCCTGCTGCAAAAGCGGCACCAGCATCACCTGCAGACATTTGAACTACTTCCACGTCTTTTTCAGTTAAGCCGCCTTGCTTCAATGCGGTTAAAGCAAGCATATGGCTGGTAGAGCCCACTTCAAACGCAACCTTTTTCCCTTTTAAATCTTTTACATCTTTGATGTCGTTTTTAACAAGAATTCCGTCCCCGCCGTAAGAATCATCCAATAACCAAACAACTTGCACCGGAATATCAGCTGCAGCAAGTGTTACTTGAACATCTAATGCTGTTGCCATGCCGTCGATTTTGCCACTGGCTAATGCCTGCTTACGCTCTCCCAAGCCTTCAACGATGGAAAGATCCACATCGACGCCATTTTTCTTAAAGAAGCCTTTTTCTTTTGCCAAAAATAATGGACCATAACCTGTCCAGGTAGGCAATGTTACCTTTAACGGTTCTGATGATTTCTTTTCCTTTGAGCCACTGCTTGCAGCTTCGTCTTTCCCACAAGCCGCTAATGCTAGTACTAACATGATTGAACAAAGCATAACTAGCCATTTTTTCATAATTAAATTCCCCCTAAGATTTTCTTTATCTTTGATTTGTAGCAGCTAACATTGTTGTTCCAATTTCATCTGCTTTTTGAACAGATGTCACAACCATTTCCGGTGTAACTGCGAATGGCATATTCTCCATATCTTCAATGGTCACAGTTATTTCACCTAGCTGTTTCCATTGTTCTGCGGTTAATTCCTTTATTCCCATTTGCTGCAACGTATATGGCAGATCAACTTCTTGGTAATATTCGATTAAAGACCTTACCTCTCCAGTTTCAAATCCTTCCATACAAAGCTGCGCTAAAATACCAAAAGCGACAATTTCGCCGTGATAGGTATCATGTATTTCCGGGAAGATGGTCAACCCTGAGTAAATCGCATGGGCTGCTGCAGTCCGGCAATCATCACCGCCATAGCCACTGACACTACCGCTGACTAAAATGACGGCATCAATAATGTCCTCTAATTCTTTGGTCAGTGTTTGCTCTTGAATTGATTGAACAGCTGCTTTTCCCGTTTTCAGCAAGGTTTGATAAAGCTGCCCCGCAATCGCAATAGCTGTTTGGTTGATGGCGTTTGGTACAGCTTTCTTAATCGAGCATTTCGTTTCAAACCATTTGGCCAATGTATCACCGATTCCAGCCACTAAATAACGGACAGGTGCTTCAAGGATGACGTTCGAGTCGACAATCACGATTTCCGGTGCTTTGGCTTTGCGGCTGATTTCAAGAAACTCCCCTTCATCACTGTAAATGATGCTGATGGGTGTTGCCGCAGCACAAGTGGCTGCAATTGTTGGAATAGCCACGAGCGGTTTCTCCAATTGATACGCCACCGCTTTCACAGTATCCAATGCTTTACCTCCGCCTGTAGCAATCAGAACATCAAAGGTTTCAGGTTTTAATTGTTCTATTAACCTATCAATATTCGATTGGGAGGATTCACCACCATACCAGAGAGACTGTTTCAACTTGATCCCTTGCTCTTCTATACTTCGTCGTAATGGTTCCTCAATTAATTGGCGACTGATATTCCCGCCAATCAGAATAGCGGTTGTTCCAAAGTTTCTTATGTATAATCCTGCATCTGCTAGAATCCCAGGGTTTCTGACATATTGACCCGGGCCGACAATTACTTTCATTTACAATTTCCCCTTTTAGTTCCTGAGCTTGAATAATATTCTACTAATATAAATGTTTGTCCATTTTATGTCAATATAGTTATAGGAATTTTCTAAAACTTATTTTTATAACGTTCAATTTATAATTATTCACGCATTTAACTTTCTTGATATATTTTCCATTTTCATTATTCTGATAATATTTATAGTCTCCATATGAACTTTGCAAAGGTGATTTTTTGAAAAAGAGTTTAAAAAAGCGCTAGTAAAAATCCAAAATGGAAGTTTACTAACGCAAGATATTTTATCGAATATCAATCTAAGTTCTACACACAAATCACAAGTTCAATGTACCTCCATCAATTACGATCGTTTCGCCGGTAATAAAGGATGCTTCATCTGAAGCAAGGAATAAAACTAAGTTAGCAATCTCCTCAGGATAACCAATTCGGTTCAGTGCATTTGCTGTAGATAACACAGGCCATTTTTTTGTTTTCTTCCAATCTTCAACCATATTTGTATCAATGATTCCTGGAGCGATCGCATTCACACGAATATTCTTTTTCCCAAACTCAGTTGCCGCTGTTTTCGTAAGGGCCATTACACTGCTTTTTGATGCAGAATAAGCCGCGACCAGCTTTTGACCTTTGATGCCGGCAATACTTGCTGTATTGATGATGGAACCGCCTGAAGACATCTGGGGAATGGCATATTTTAAGCCTAAGAAAACTCCATTTGTATTTACATCAAACACCT
The DNA here is from genome assembly GCF_042653105.1 of Neobacillus sp. GCM10023253. Lineage (NCBI taxonomy): Bacteria > Bacillati > Bacillota > Bacilli > Caryophanales > Bacillaceae > Neobacillus > Neobacillus sp. GCM10023253. The sequence continues at coordinate 15,955 of NZ_JBHSHV010000015.1, read as the reverse complement.
GCTGCCATTCTTCAAACGAAACATCTGGAATCTTACTCTCGCCGCTTTTTACACCAGCATTATTAAATAAAATATCTAATTTGCCATAAGTATCTATGGTTTCTTGAACCATAATCTGTACATCTTCGGGTTTGGTCATATCAGTTTGAATAAACTTAGCCTCGCCGCCAATTTCATTGACCAGCTGAACGGTTTCTGCTCCCGCTTTTTCACTATAATCGGCAATGACCAACCGGGCTCCTTCTTGTGCAAAGCGAATTGCTGTAGCTCTGCCAATCCCTCCGCCGCCTCCTGTTATAATAGCTACCTTATCTTTTAAACGCATATTTTTCACCCTTTTTCCATTTTATTTAGGCACACTTCCTGCTTATATCATCGGGTAAAATCTATCTAAAGCGTCTTGTCTTAACTATTTCATTATGGCAGTGCAACCAATTTCCCATAAGTTTGACGGTCACCGAGAACTTCCAATGCGGAAGGAACATCCGTAAAATCAAATTCACGGTAAATGAGAGGCTTGATTAAGCCTTGGTCATAGAGTTTCATTAAATCCTCATGAATTTCGACCGCCTTCTCCGGATACAATCGGCGGAATAAGCCCCAATGCACTCCGACGATTGAATAATTTTTAATTAAGGCATGATTCGCAGGGGCTTCCGGAATGCGTCCGCCAGCAAATCCAATGACCAAGAGACGTCCATCAAAAGCAATACATTTTCTGGAACGGTCAAAAACATCACCGCCAACCGGATCATAGATGACGTCTGCACCGCGCCCGCTAGTTTCTTTTTTCACAAAATCAACAAAATCTTCGGTCAAATAATCGATGGCAATATCTGCGCCAAGTTCTTTACATAATTGAACCTTTTCCGGTCCACCAGCAGTGGCGATGATTTTCGCCCCTCTTGCCTTACCGAGCTGGATGGCAGCCGATCCCACACCGCCGGCACCGGCATGTACTAAAAGAACTTCCCCTTTTTGAAGATTAGCACGATGGTATAAAGCATAATAAGAAGTTTGGTATGTAATAAACATTGATGCAGCCTCGCTAGGAGACATCTTCTCGGAAATGACATAAACAGAATTCTCAGGTACACTGACCCATTCAGATAATCCCCCGTTTGGCAGTGGAGGTGTGGCTATAACTCGCTGTCCTACCTTAAACCGGCTTCCTTCCCCCACTTCCCTGATAATCCCCGAAATCTCAGCACCCGGCGTGAACGGGGTAGGCGGCTTTTCCTGATACTTCCCTTGGCAGAGCAATATATCGAAAAAGTTAAGAGAGGATGCCTCCACTTGAATTAACACTTTTCCTTCTTCAAGGGCAGGTACAGATTTTTCCTCCAGGTTTAACACATCTTTCGGATCCCCTAATTCATTTACAATCCAACTTCTCATTTCTACTTCCTCCTAAAAAAATATAATTTTTTCAAAATAAAATTGCTGAAAATTAGTTTATTTTCTGAAGGTGTCTAGACTGTACTTTATTAAAATACTAACCAGTCAGTATTTTAATAAAAAGGACAATCCATATAATTATTATATTCTATATTTTCTGATTAATAAAATAGTTTGCTTGAACACGGAAATTAATCGTTCTAAAAAAAAGTCATACTATAAATTTTTTATATATAAAAACAATTTACAAATATAATAAAATGAAGTATAAATTATTTATATACAATTTTTAGAAAAATCGGACATATTAACTACAATTATAGGGAGGCCTTACTAATGAAAAGTCCATCATTATTTAATAGAATTAATATTGAATTTAATGCAGAAGGTGCCATGTTAAGGGGCTGGCTTTACACCCCTAATACTAGTGAAGAGAATTTTCCTGCTATCATTATGTCGCATGGATATGGATCGCTAAAGGAAATGTACCTAGATGCTTTTGCTGAGCATTTTGCCAATAACGGTTTTGCCGTTCTTGTTTATGATCACAGGAATTTTGGGGATAGCGATGGGTTTCCAAGGCAGGAAATCAATCCCTATGAGCAGGTACTTGATTTTCAGCATGCCATTACCTTTATCTGTACATTGAAGGAAATTGATCGTTCACGAATCGGGATCTGGGGAACGAGCTACAGCGGAGGTCATGTTTTACAAGTTGCCGCTATGGACAAAAGAATCAGCTGTGTTGTTGCGCAGGTTCCTACGGTTAGCGGTTCACAAGCGGCACTTAGAAGAGTGCAGCCTGATGAGGTGCCAACATTGTTAAATACTTTCTATGATGATCGAGAAAATCGAATGCTTGGTGGAAAGCCTGCTTATAAAAAGATTGTTGCTGAAACTACTGACGAACAAGGGATTTATCAAAATGAAGAAGCTGTAAAGTGGTATTTAAAGGCTGGTAAACGTTCACCCAATTGGAGAAATGAAGTGACAATCCGTTCCATCGATCTTTCACGTTCATACGAGCCTGGGAAATATATTTCCATGATATCTCCTACTCCTTTACTCATTCTTGTTGCTGCAGATGATATTGTCACACCTACCGATTTGACACTTGCTGCTTATGAGGAAGCTCGTGAGCCGAAAAAATTAGTGATTATTGACGGTCACCATTTTACACCTTACATCGAGAAATTTGATATATACAGTAACGAGGCTCTTAAATGGTTTACGCAGCACTTGAAGAAAGATTTTTCTTCTACCATTCCAGCAATGAAATAATCATAAAAAAAATCCTCCTATTAAAATAAAGGGAGGATTTTTCAGGAGAAAAAATATTATACTAAAGAACTAATTGCTTGCGTAATTTCCTGTGCTTTCGATTTCATAATCGCTTTCAGTTCTTCCTCGTGGATATGCTCAATTAACGATTTAGGCATATATGAGCCAAGTCCCAAAATGATATTGCCTTGACTATCAAATATTGGACAAGCATAAGCTGAAATGCCAAGCGAGTATTCCTCGTGACTTTCCGCAATACCTTCTTCACGGATTTTCGGTACTTGCTTTTTCAAATCTTCAATGGCCGTAATTGAGTTTGACGTATATTGAGGAAGCTGGTGATCAATTAATAGCTTTGTGACGACATCATTGGAATCCTTTTCCGGCAAAAATGCAAAAAAACATTTTCCAAGCGCCCCTGCTGTAATAGGAAAGGAATCACCTGTAGAAACAGTTAACCGAACTTTCAACGGGGGTTCTTCTTTTGCAACATACATCAGATGTGTTTCACGTAGTCTTTTTACTAATACAAAAGTTAAACCCGTTTTCACAAGGTCCTTTAAATACATACTGGCAACTTCTATATAGTTATTAATCTCCTTTGCGCGATTGCCTAAAGCAATTAGAGGTGGTCCTAATGAATAAGTTTTCGAGCTGCTTTCCAATACTACATAGTTTTTTTCTTCTAACGTTCTTAGGATCCTCAAACAAGTGCTAAAATTGATTGATAGTGCATTCGCGATTTCAGTGAGTGTAGCTGAATGAAATTCCTGTTTTGCAAGTAATTCTAAGATTTTAATAGATGAGTCCAATGCAGGCACTAAACTCTGTTTTTGACCCATTCCTGTCAAACCTTCCACCTTCCCTAAATGAATGTCCATTCATAATTACACCATAATTAAACAACAATTTCAAATATGAAATTCACATTCCCCCTCAAAATACTGTAAAAAAAAACTGCCATTTATTTTGAAGGGGTATTCCATGTATTTATGATATTAAAGAATCCCATCCTGATAGATTCTTATTGATTGGGGGGAAATCTTTTAGCTCAAACGGAAAGTCAGATCCAGGCACAACTCGATCCTCACCTGCCAATTTGACTAAGAAGGAAAGCGCATCATCATTCCAAAGTACGGAGTCAAACCAAAACTTTCTCAAATAGTCCCCCGGAGATGCGCTTAAATTTTTTGAAACAGATTCCCACTGCTGGTATCCCTTCGACATTCTCCCAATCTGGTAAGGGAGAAAGCCCCCGCCATGCGCCAAGAGAATCCTTACGTTTGGATAAACGTCTAAATAGCCTTGTAGTAATAAATCTGCAGCACATACTGTTGTCTCCCATAGAACCCCCATTAAGGTCGACATCTTTCCTTTATTCATCCTTTTGTCCTGACTAAGAAGCGGATGAATAAAAATAATCGCTTTTTGACGATTAGCCTCTTCCCAAAATGGAATATACCGTTCATCAGTTAATAAAGTACCGTCTATGCCGGTGCCAATAATCGATCCTAACAACCCTTTTTTCATTGTAGACTTTAATTCTGATGCTGCTTTAATTGGATCATTTAGGGGAACTGTTGATAAGCCAGAGTATCTAGTGTTGCTTCTTTTCATCATATCAATCAGCCCTTGGTTGTATACTGCGGCAAATTCAGACGTAATAGCAGGGTCAGTATTATATAAAAACAATTGTGGTAGAGGTGACACTAATGTATGGTCAATTTGAGCTTTTCTTTGCGCAGCTGCATGCTGGTTTTCATCAATGAAGGCTTCAGATAATGAGAACGGCCAAGTATCATTAATGATAAGGACATCTGGCCGATCGTCTGTTAGCTGTTCCCGTCTTACAGAAACAAGATGCTGATGCTGCTCAAGCCACAATAGAGCTTCTTTTGGAATAAAATGCGAGTGAACATCCTTCATGATCTCATGTTTCCCCATTTAGCCAACAGGTGATTGCTTAATCATAATGGAAATTGATTTTGTTTCCAGATAATCTTCCAAACCATATTTGCCGCTTTCTCTGCCGTAGCCGCTTTCCTTTACCCCACCAAACGGTGCTTGCATGGAGAATGGTGCTGGATCGTTCACACCAACCATTCCATATTGCAATTTCTCAGAAACGCGATACATCCGTGACAAATCATTCGTATAGAAATAGGATGCAAGGCCATAATTCGTGTTATTAGCTTTCTCTATTACTTCTGCCTCTGTTTGAAAGCGAATGAGCGGGGCCACGGGACCAAATGTTTCCTCCCTTGTAATGACCATCTCTTCTGTTACGTCAGCTAATACGGTTGGTGCATAGAAATAGCCATTTGCATATTCCTCAGTTGTTAATCTGACACCTCCACAAAGTACCCGAGCACCTTTTTCTAGGGCATCATTTACTTGGCCATGAATACTATTAATGGCATTTGCGTTAATTAAAGACCCCATTTGATTGGATTCATCCATTCCGTTCCCCACCTTCATTTGCCTAACAGCCTTCTGGAATTTCTCAGCGAACTGCTCATAGATGGATTCCTGGATATAAACGCGGTTCGTACAGACACATTGCTGCCCGGATGAGGCAAATTTACTTGAAATAACTCCTTGCACTGCCAAATCTAAATCGGCATCTTCAAAGACAATAAAAGGAGCATGCCCTCCCAGCTCCATCGAAACACGCTTGATTGTATCGGCTGATTGGCGGATTAATGTTTTACCTACTTCCGTGGACCCTGTAAATGAAATCTTGCGTACATCTTGGCTATCCATTAATGTTTTCGCAATTTCAGCGGAAGGGCCTAGTACGAGATTCACTACTCCATTTGGAAGTCCAACCTCATCAAATATCTTAAAAAGTTCAATCAATGATAACGGCGCCTCTGATGATGGCTTGACAATCACAGTACACCCAACAGCGAGTGCAGGAGCTAATTTCCTGGCACCCATCGAAAGCGGGAAATTCCAAGGTGTAACGGCAGCTACTACTCCAATTGGCTGTTTAATAACATGCGCTCGTTTATTCGCTGTTGAAATCGGCAATACGTCACCGTATACCCGCCTTGCTTCTTCGGCAAACCATTTGAAAAATGAAATCGTACTGCCAACCTCATACCGTGCGTTATGAATTGATTTCCCCATTTCCTTTGTTATGATTTTAGCGAGATGTTCCTTTTTTTCTTGCAATTTATCAACAATTTGGTAGAGATAATCGCTGCGTTGTTCTGCTGTTAAAGAGGACCATACCGGGAAGGCATTCTTTGCGGCTTGGATAGCTTGGTTTGTTTCTTCTGCTCCAATCAGATATGCAACATCTACCAATTCACCAGTTGCAGGGTTCTTTACTTCTAAAACTTGATCTGATTTAACCCAACTTCCATTTATATACATGAATTTTATCCTCCAATATATTACATGAATTCTCCACCTGCTTTATATGGTGGCTCTCTAAATTTCAGGAATGATTATTTTTCCAGCCAAGGTTCCATTAACTCCGCTAACTCTTTAGGCTGCTCAAGCGGTATTAAGTGACCGCTTCTATCGACAGTAGCAAACTGGGCATTTTTTGCATAATTGGTCATTTGCTTCGTCTTCTCCAGAGGAACAACGACATCATTGACACTTGCAACAAATAAATATGGGATATCATGTTTCTCCAATAAGTGATGACGGTCGACTCTTGCCATCGTGGCAGTTGCATGGGCTATATAGCGGTCTTGCCCGTAATCTGTAAGCATTTGCTTTCTAATCTTTTGAAACTTTTTATCTTCGACATTGCTAGGATAAAATGTCCGATTCACACCTGCTGCTACCATTTCTTCATATTCACCGGACTTAGCACGGGCAATGGACTTTTTCCGAAGCTCCCTTGAAGCGTCTGACTCCCCTTCAGCACTCGTGCCAATAAGAGATAAGCCGGTAATCCGTTCAGGCGCCTTTTCTAACATTGCCAGTGCCAGGAAGCCGCCAAATGAAAATCCGGCAAGATGAAACTGATCAGGTAAACCCTTTAATACTTCCTCAGCTAATTGATCTAAGTTAGCAATCGCCGGAACAGTAATCGGGTAGCATTCAATCGATGAAGGCAAGTGTTCGATTACTTCGTCCCAAATTTGTTTTGTATTGTTAAGCCCGGGGATTAACACAAGATTTTTTACATATTCAGACATAGTAATACTCCTTGTTTATAGTTTTGTTTTAAAACTTTGCCGCTTTTTGTTCTACCTTCATAATTTTTCGGGCTTCAACTGGTGTAGCGACATCACGCCCAAATTCATAAGAAACGTTTTTAATCCGTTCTACAAATTCTGCATTCGATTTTGCAAGAACTCCTGGCCGTATGTAAACATGGTCTTCCATACCCACTCGAACATCGCCGCCGAGACCAATGGTCAGTGTATTCATTGCGAATTGATTTTGAAATGCTACACATCCCCAGCTTGCTCCTTCTGGTAAAGAGTCCAACATATACAGCAGGCTTTTTGGAGTTGCCGGCATGCCGCCATCAGCTCCTAATACAATTTGAAAATGCAAATCACCCGTAATCAAGCCTTCATCGACAAGCTTTATTGCATTTGTAATCATGCCTGGATGGAATACTTCTATTTCAGGCTTAATTTGATATTTCTGCATTTTAGCAGCTAAATTCCGCAAAAATTGCGGGGAATTCATAAAAACGATGTTTCTTAGGTTTAATGATCCAGTATCTAATGAAGCAAAATCAGGCGCCAATTCACAAAACGCCAGCCGCTCTTCGTCTGACAGGCCATGCTTGCCCGCAGAAGTTAAACTAATGATCAGTTCATCCCCACATTTTTCTTTTACACGTTCCACAGTTTCACGATATAAATTAACATCCATGGACGGTGAACCATCTGCTTCACGAACATGCAGATGGGCGATGGCAGCGCCTGCTTTCCAGGCGAGATAAACTTCGTCGGCAATTTCCTTTGGTGTTAGAGGTACATACGGTGTGTCTATCTTTGTAGTATTCGTCCCCGTCGGCGCCACTGTAATAATCAATTTCTCCATAAAAACCTCTCCCTTTTTATTTGTATAAATACGTCTTATCTAAAAATATCCTTTTACTCTGTTACACGGAGCACAATCTTCCCTTTGTTTTTATTGGCTTCCATATACTGGTGGGCTTCTCTAACTTCTTTCCAGTCAAAAATAGTATCTATTATCGGAACCACTCTTCCATTAGCAAAATGGTCTCCTAAAAACTCTAATAGTTCCTTGGTTAATTCGATTTTCCGATTAAGCGGCCGCGACCTTAAGGTAGTTCGTAACAGCTGGAATCTTTTTAATAGAAGTGTTCCTAAATCCAGTTGATTCACAATCTTTTCACCAAGAGACCCAATGATAACCAATTTTCCGTCTGGAACCAATGATTGTATGTTTTGTGCAAAATAAGGAGCTCCAATGCAATCGAGAATGATATTAACACCGTTACCATTGGTGTACTCATTAATAAAAGGTAAAAATGGTCCCTTTTTATAATTCCAGCCTGCCTTTGCCCCCAACTGCACACAATACTCAATTTTCCTATCACTACCTGCTGTAATTAACGCAGTAGCCCCCGCCAATTTGATTAATTGAAGTGCAGCGCTCCCTATACCGCTAGCGCCTGCATGAACTAACACTATTTGCCCTTTCCTTAATTGCCCCAATGAAAAAAGACTTTGATACGAGGTTAGGAACGTTTCAGGAAAAGCAGCAGCTTGTTCAAATGTCATGGTATCTGGAATCTTAATTAATAAACCTTCTGGTACACTTACATATTGAGCATATCCGCCTCCAGGTAATAAAGAACAAACTCGGTCACCAATTGAATGAGATGAAACACCAGCCCCGAGTTCTACAACCTCTCCTGACATTTCAAGACCAAGTATGTTTGACTCTCCTGGTATTGGCGGATACATTCCACGCCGTTGCTGCAGGTCAGCACGATTTAACGCCGTTGCTTTTACTTTCACCAATACTTCTCCAGGGTTTACAGCAGGGGTTTTTGCTTCGCCAATATAAAGATGATCGGCCGAACCGAAATCCTTCATTAGAATTACCTTCATTTCATCACTCCTTATATCAATGTCTTATTAAGACATGATACTTCCTGCTGGCAATTAAAATGGGAATTACCAAATGCTTTAGCACCTACATGCACGAAGCATTCTTAGCACTAAACCATAAAAAAGTGAATTCCCATACCTATTTTCATATCTAAATTTATCAACAAGATGATGATGGAAGAAGAACTTCAAACAACCCCATTTGAAGTTCTTCTTTTGTTTGAAAAATTTATACTCTTTCTCCCTTAATACGGTCACCTTCTACCCAACAAGAATGAGCGCCAATTGGAATTCGGTGTGGGAGAATAATACGTGCTACTGGTCCAATTGAAAAATCTTTCGCATCAAGAATGAGACATTCTGACCGATTTTCATTCATATCAGTAATTAACGTAATTAAGTATCCGTCATCCTCTTCTACAGCATTAAGTCTTCTTGCTAATTGCGGCTCACTGCCTACTCTACCCTCACCGTATTCGTAGCGCTGAAATGTGCCATCTAAAAGATCATATTTCTTGATACCACTCAGCCACCATGCTTTGGAGTTATCGAAAGTAGAGTTATAGCTATATCTGTATTTCTTCCCGATAAAGTCATTGCTCACCACTGGGAATTCTGTTATTTCGTCATCTAAGAATTCCTCTTTCGTTTTTCCTGTTTTAAGGTTAAAACGCCAGCGATACATGCGATAACCTGTTTGCTTTTTGTCAAATTGATTTTTCATCTTATCGATTGCATCTGCACCCTGCTTCCCTACCGCTGGTTTTCGCGGATTAAAGGTAACACAGCCCTCCATCACTACCTCATCGCCGTTTTCATAGCAGTTTGACAAATGCAGGATGAAACAAGGCCTTGCTTCAAACCATTTGATTTTACTGTTATCACCATATCTAGGGATAATACCAAAACGAGCAGGCATATCCGTAAAGAAGGTAACTTTACGCTCCCCTTTAGCCAACAATTCTGGATCGAAAATGAACGGCAAATCATGCAAGATGGAATAGTTTTTTGTGATCCCTAAATCATGCGGCCAACGAACACCTGGCAAGTCGATTGGAACATAATGTTTTAGTTGGCTATTCTGATCGACTACACCATAATACATATAAGGATACGTTTCACTAAAATTGAAGAACATTAGCTCTCCAGTATCGTTATCTACTTTAAAGTGAGAGCATATACCTGCAGGTGCAATGGTTGCATTCCAGCCGTCGGATTCGAGCATTTCTAATGAAATAGGATCTAAGCGATTCGCCTCACTACATTGTGACATTGTCGCTAATAGCTTTCCTGCATGAGCAATAACATCTGTTCCTGCATTATCTTTCATGGTTCGCATACTGCCCCAGCCTTGACGAGTAGCTAGATGAGGCTCGAGCATCCCCGGCCATAACGATTTACCGGCAGCCTGCTCTGCCAAAAATCCAGTGGTACGGACAAATCGGTTTCGATAGGTTGCCTTTCCATCCTCGAAATGAAGAGCATGAAGCATTCCGTCTCCATCAAAAATATGAAATACCCCCATTGGTTCATGAACCTGATTATGACCATTACGAACATAAACTCCATGTAAATCTCTTGGAATTTCGCCAATTACTTCTAAACTATCAGTGTCAGCTGTATATTCTTTTCCTACTGGTTCGAAATGATCTTTCAGAAATGGATTTAGATTATCTTCGCGTATAGTGATTTTTACCTCATTTTCAATTTTAATCAAAATAGTAACCTCCCTAAATTTTGCTTAAATGTATGGATAAAAATCATTACTTAATAATCCCTAATTTTTTTAACAGGTCACCAGCAAGTTTAAAGGTACGTGTTGCTTCAGCCTGAGACTTACTTGGGTCCAAATACAAAATTTGTGAATTGCTATTTTTTACATAATCCACATATTCTGGATCCTGTTGTGCTTTATGGAAAGCTTCATCTAATATGGATAATTCTGTTTTTGAGATTTTTTTAGGTGCAAACAGCATTGAAAATGCTTCAATTCCACCTTCCATCTTTAAATCTGTAAGTGATACCGCCCCGTCATATTCCGTTTTTTCAGTGCCAAATACAATTAAAGGCTTTAATGTACCAGCTTTAATATGTTCTAATGCATCACTAGGCATAACAACAGCTCCATCAATATGGCCGCCTAGTAATGCGGTAATCCCTTGGGCACCGCCTTCATATGGAACGTTCTTTACCTTAACTCCTACTTTTTCGGCAACTGCAACCATATTTAAATTCGAAATACTTCCTGGTCCAGTAGTTGCATAAGAAAATTTCCCTGGGTTCTCTTGTGCAAATTTTAACCAATCTTCGAATGTATTCCATTTGGAATCTGTTCTCACTACCAGCATTGGAATCGAAGCTGTATTTTTCATGATTGGCTGGAAGCTGTCATGTGTAAAGGAAGCTTCACCAAAATGAGGCAGAACGCTTACATGGGAGACAGTTCCATATGCGATGGTATAGCCATCTGGTTTTGCGTTCATTAATTGTGTCATTCCAATAATTCCGCCTCCCCCTTCAACATTTTCGATGGTGATGGATTCTTTATGTGGAAGATGCTTTTCGGCAAGTTTTGCTAAAAGTCGTGCGCTATTATCGTTGATGGAACCAGGGGCAAAAGGAACAATCATTTTAATTGGTTTTTCAGGAAACTTTGATTCTACTTTTGCTTCCTTATCACCTCCTTTACTGTTGTTTTGGGAAGCGCTCTCTTTTGTGTTTGAGCATGCCGAAGCTAGGATTAATACCAGAGAGAACAATAACAATTGAATAGATTTTTTCATCCATCTCACCCTTTTCTGTAATTTTTAATCATTTCAAACTAAAACTATGTTTCGTTTGTTTTGGTGGACACCTCCTTACCAGCCATGTATTTATCCCTTAACAGCAGCTGCTGTGCTATCTTCAGCCAACTTGGACTCTTTTCGCCTGTTCTTTATTTTTGAAAATAGCGGTGATATCAGCATCAGTATAATAATAAGCAATAAAACTAGTGAAGCTGGTCTTGTCACAAAGGCGGAATAACTGCCCTCTGTGAGCAATAGGGTTCTTCGCAAACTCTTTTCAATTATCGGGCTTAATACGTATGCCATGACAAAAGCAGCCATCGAAAATCGTCCCATTATGAAGATAAAAGAGAGAACACCCAGGATTAGGGAAAACCATAAATCAAAATATTTAGTGGAGGCTGAGAAGCCGCCTACGAGAGCGATGACTAGCACAATCGGCATGAGAAATGAGTTAGGAACAACAAGCATCCTAGCAAATAACGGTGTTAGTAATCTTCCAATTATATACATCGAAACAGTAGTTAGGAGAAATCCAAAAAGAATTCCATATGTTAAGGTCGGATCTTTAGCAAAAATTCTGGGACCTGGCTGTATGCCATGAATAATGAACGCCCCCATAACGATGGCGATTCCTACTGAACCTGGAATACCTAAAGCGAATAGTGGAATGAGCGCGCCACCAACTGAAGCATTATTAGCGGATTCTGGTGCAGCAATCCCCTCAGGGTTCCCTTTACCAAATGTTTCAGGGCTTTTTGATACTTTTTTTGCCCCGATATACGAAAACCACGATGCCGCTACCGTACCTAGTCCTGGTAAAATTCCAGCGATTGTTCCTATTACTGAACCAATTCCGATTGGCTTTGCGACGCTCTTTATCTCTTTCAATTCTAGTTTTGTAGAAAGATTACTAGAGTTGGAAGCAAATTTAATATGCAATTCATCTTTTACAACTCTTAATATTTCAGGAATCGCAAACAACCCTATTAGCAAAGCCACAATGCCAAGACCTTCCATTAAATCTAATTGCCCCATCGTAAACCGAGGGCTCCCAACAAACATATCCATTCCGATTGTTCCTGCCATCAAACCAAGAACGACCGAAATTAGGCTCTTTGTCATTGTCCCCCTAGTACTGATAGAAGCCACGGCAATCAATCCCATAATCCCAAGCAATACGAATTCAGGGTCAGATAGTTTAAGTGCAAAATTGGCAATAGGCTCTGTTAGAAAGATCAAACATAAAGCACCAAAGATTCCCCCTATTGTAGAAGCTGTCAATGAGTACCCCAGCGCCTTCCCAGGCGATTTTTTTCTTGCTAAAGGCACACCATCCTCTAAAGTAGCAGCTGCAGCTGGTGTTCCCGGTATCCCCAAGGTGATAGAGGAAATAGATCCCCCGTATTCAGCTGCCTGATAGGCTGACAGCAATAATAATACGGCTGCTACAGGTGACATGGAGTAGGTAAACGGAAGAAGAAAAACGATCGCTATCGTCGCGCCTAAACCTGGCAAAGCTCCTATTACAAGACCAACGATAGTCCCAATTATAATGACAACCATATTTGTAAGCGTAAACAAAGAACTGAAATCAAAATCAAGGATTCCCATCTTTTCCCCTCCTTTTTAAAAATCTATTTGCAACAGCAAATCGAAGAATAGGTATATGCCTAAAAGTACACCAGAAGTAGACATCAGATTCATTATCAGCACTTTTTTTGAACTTTTCTCTGGCTGATAAATATGAATCAATGTAAACAAATACAGGAATGTTGGAATATAAAAGAAATTTAACTTCGCCCAGATGAAAATATAAACTAACGTCAGCAGCAGAGTAATCCCTACCATTTTGATATTTCCTAAATTAATGATTTCGCTTTTTTTATCCATTATTGTTTGGAAAATACTTATTATCGTTAGTCCGATTAGAATAAGAGCCAATATTTTTGGGTAATATCCTGGCCCAATATCACCGGCTCCTGAGCCCCCTATATTGTGAAAACCACTTGCAGTTTTGTAATAAGCAACTCCCAAAATGAGGATACCAATCAATAAAAATAGTGAAGTTTTCTTTAATGACAATTTAACCTCCCCTTTCTTTTTAGCTCCTTTTCATAGATTGAAAATCAATTAAATCCCCTCTCATCAATTGTCATATACGGAAACGTTTTCCTTATATGACAATTATAAGTCTTTAATTTATAGATTGTCAAACGAATTATTAGAATGTTTGAAATATTTTATCAAAAATTATACTAATAAAAAACTGGTGAGAATCTGATTGATTTTCACCAGTTCAAACAATGCCTACACCCTTTTCCTGACTTATTAATGATGGTGCATCATTCCGCCCATGGAATCATCATGTTTCTCTGTTCCCGGAATAATAGAAATAACGGCTTCGGTCGTCAAAAACACTCCGGCAACGGAAGCCGCATGCTGAAGGGCGGAGCGTGTTACCTTTACAGGATCGATAATACCCAAATCCAACATACTTCCCCATGTGCCGTCGGCCGCATTGAAGCCAACTCCAAGCTCTTCCTGCTTTAATCGTTCTACAATTACCGAGCCTTCTTCGCCTGCATTTTCTGCAATTTGCCTAACAGGCTCCTCCAAAGCTCTCAGAATTATTTTCACTCCTGTTTCTTCGTCACCACGAACTGTATTCAGGACCTCGTTTACTGATGCATAAACATTCATCAACGCTGTGCCTCCACCCGGCACGACTCCTTCTTCAACCGCTGCCCTTGTAGCATTTAAGGCATCTTCAATGCGAAGCTTTTTCTCCTGCAGTTCAGTTTCTGTATGGGCACCAACTTTAATGATTGCAACACCGGAAGCTAATTTTGCAATACGAGTTTGCAGCTTCTCTCTATCAAATTCATAAGCTGTTTCCTTTAACTGAACCCGTAAACTCTGTACTCTGGTTCTGACGGATTCTGCTTCTCCAGCACCATCGATGATCGTTGTATTGTCTTTTGATACTATTACTCTGCCTGCATTCCCCAACTGGGTGAGACTCGTTGTTTTCAAGTCAAGGCCAATATCTTCCGTGATCAACGTTGCTCCTGTTAGAAGAGCAATATCTTCGAGCATAGCTTTTCGATGTTCGCCAAACCCTGGTGCCTTAACAGCAACTGCATGGAATGTACCACGCATGCGATTGACAACTAACGCACCAATCACATCACTCTCCAGATCATCCGAAATAATCAAAAGCTGTCTATTTTGACGAACTACTTCCTCAAGGATCGGTAGAATCTCGTGGATTATTTTGATTTTATAATCTGTCACAAGAATATAAGGATTTTCTAATACAGCGGTCATCTGTTCATGATCTGTAACCATATAGGAAGAGGTATACCCCCGGTCAAATTGCATACCATCAACAAAATGGAGTTCTGTCATAAATCCTCTTGACTCTTGAATTGTAATGACACCATCATGACCGACACGGTCCATGGCTTCAGCAATCAATTCTCCTATTTCGTCATCACCGGAAGAAATCGACGCTACTTGAGCAATCGAATTTCTATCATCTATTTCTTTAGAAATTTCTTTTAATTTTACAACAGCAGCCGTTACGCCTTTTTCCATTCCCTTTCGAATACCGACAGGATTCGCACCGGCTGTTACGTTTTTTATACCTTCTTGAATCATTGCCTGGGCCAAAACAGTAGCCGTTGTTGTTCCATCACCAGCCAATTCATTGGTCTTTGAAGCCACTTCCGCTACTAACTGGGCTCCCATATTTTCTATAGGATCCTCTAACTCTACTTCATTGGCAATTGTCACTCCATCATTCGTGATTAACGGTGAGCCAAAGCTTCGTTCAATGACCACGTTTCTTCCCTTTGGACCCAAGGTTACCTTTACCGTATCAGCCAGCTTATTAACACCTTCCAGCATTAACCTTCTGGCTTCTTCTTTAAATTTAATGTCTTTAGCCATTTTTACCCCCTAAATTTAATGATATTCTTACTATATCTATTAAAAAAGTAATTTTTATATCCGGAATTTAATTCCGTATATAAAATAAATATAGTTATTACAAAGTTAATTGTCAATTAGAATTCTGAAATTTTAGATTTATCGTTTTAGTATATTATTTAAGAAAAACAATATTATTGCTAAAAAAAGACAACCTGAATTTTTCAGGTTGTCTTTTTTTGTTGCCCGGCAGCGTCCTACTCTCACAGGGACTTGCGTCCCAACTACCATCGGCGCTGAGAAGCTTAACTTCCGTGTTCGGGATGGGAACGGGTGTGACCTTCTCGCCATTGCTACCGGACTATTTTAGAGGTTTCATTCCCTCAAAACTAGATAATGTAGAAGAAGTATTATAAGAACGAGTTCGCCTTACATAATTATGAATCGGTTAAGTCCTCGATCGATTAGTATCAGTCAGCTCCACACGTCACCGTG
>NZ_JBHSHV010000014.1:0-151886 GCF_042653105.1 Neobacillus sp. GCM10023253 | reverse complement strand
CAAAATTGAGGGCTTTTTTATTTATTTATTCAGAAAAATACATCTCATTTCCACTTATTTGGAAATGTTTTTCAGTGGTCTCGAACCGTCCCCATGCCTCATCATGCTTCACCCAATCTGCTGTTCCATTTCTTTTAGGATGTTTTCAAGGGTTACGACGATTCCTTTGTCGTCTTTGTAGCAGATGTGGTTTGGGCGGAAGTGGACGGGTGAGTCCAGTCCCGCCGCTGCGGCGATACGAAATAGTCCTTGTCTCAGTGTGACAAGGTAATTTACCACACGGTATTTCTTCTCATCTACTACGAGTGCATATTGCAGGTCAGGGTCCGTTGTGGCGACCCCCACCGGACAAGCGTTGGAATGGCACTTTAAGGTTTGAATACAGCCGACGGTAATCATAAACCCACGTGCAATGTTGACTAAATCTGCCCCCATCGCCAAGGCAATAGCAATCCGGTCTGGCGTGAACAGTTTCCCCGCAGCGATGATTTTCACGCGGTCACGCACCCCGTATTTTTTCAAGGTTAAATGTAATATTGGCAAGGCTGATTTAATCGGCAGGCCGACGCTATCAATTAATTCCTGATACGATGCGCCCGTTCCGCCCTCGCCGCCATCGACAGTAATGAAATCAGGACCTTTTCCGGATTCCTTCATATATTTGGCGAGTTCCTCCGCGCTATCGGGGCTGCCGATGACAATCTTCATACCTACCGGCTTCCCGGTATGCTCGCGAATTTTTTCAATAAAATCACACATCGACTCGATATCGCCAAATTGTTTAAAGCGGTTGGGACTGTCCACTGATTTATAGGGCTCCACCTTTCGGATGGCGGCGATTTCCGGATTGACCTTTTCCGCGTCAATATGCCCGCCTCGGGTCTTTGCCCCTTGCGCCAGTTTGATTTCAAAGGCCTTCACCTGCGGAATCTCACTTTTCCGCTTCAGTTCATCCCAATCCATATCCCCATTTGCGTCACGAACTCCAAACATGGCCGGACCAATCTGCATAATGATGTCGGCGCCGCCTTCCAAATGATATGGAGACAAGCCGCCTTCACCGGTATTCATCCAGGTCCCCTTCGCCAGAGCTAGGCCTTTGGAAAGCGCCGTAATGGCGTTTTTCCCCAATGCGCCGTAACTCATCGCTGACATGCCGATTAAGCTTTTGACAACGAAAGGGTGCCTGGTTTTGGGACCAATCACGACCGCATCATCATCATGCAGCAAGTTGGCCAGCGCATCGTCATCCTCCCATTTTTCCTTCCGGTCCGTAAACAGCGGGTCATTTAGCAAAATATATTTTTTCGTCGTAACCATTGTTTCCTGGTCCATTTTGATTTCTTCGTTTAGTTTCGGGAACATAGAATTGCGGACAAAAAATCCCTCTTCATCAAAATCGCGTCTCGACCCGAAGCCCACGACATCCCGCTTATACTTCGCGCTCCTGACAATGTGCTCATAATCATCCCGCGAAAAAGGCTTTCCTTCCGTATCGCTATTAAACCAATACTGCCGCATTTCCGGGCCAATTTTTTCAAAAAAATAACGAATCCGACCCAAGGCGGGATAATTCCTTAATATCGAATGCTGCTTCTGATTCCGGTCGAAAATTAACAAATATCCAATAAAAACAACCACACCCAGCAGGATAAGCGCGATAAAAGCAAACTCAATAATCACTAATATATTGGCAATTTCCATCATTCCAAGGCTCCTATTCAAATCTAAAATGTAATATAGACTTAATATTCGCCGTTATTAGGAAATTTATGTAATAAATGATGCATGGGAATGATGCATGGGGACGGTTCTTTTGCCTCAAAAATGGATACTGGCAGGGAACATGGACAATTCTTATGCACTAAAATGGTGTACTCAGCTTTGAATTGCAGAACTCCTGGCTGAAATGATGCATGAGAACCGTCCCCGTGATACAAGAATCTTTCTTTTCTAATAAGTTATAATAAACTCTAGCAATGCATAGGCAAAAAACATAGGGGCGGTTCTCCCACGCCAAAATTTAATAAGATTGAAGCATGAGAACCGTCCCTCCGCCTCAAGAAAGGAAGGTTTAGATGATCAACAAGAATTCGATATCTGAAACTATTAAAGTAATGCAAAGTCATGTCTCTGTTCGTAAGTATACGGCGGACCCAATCCCAAATGAGCATTTGTTGGAAATCCTCAGGTCGGGGACTAGTGCGGCTTCCTCCCATTTTGTCCAAGCGTATTCGATCATTCGCATAACCGACAAAGACAAAAGGGATCAAATCGCTGACCTTGCCAAAAATCCTCATATTAAAGACGCTTCCGAATTTTTGTTATTTTGCGGTGATTTAAAACGCCTGGAAGCCGCCGGCCGGAAACACGGAATTGTGATTGAACATGACAATCTTGAGAATTTTATAGTTGCTACTATTGATACCGCCCTTATTGCCCAGAATGTCATCACAGCCGCGGAGTCACTTGGTTATGGCGGCTGCTATATCGGCGGCGTACGGAATAATCCCGGCCCAATTAGTGAGCTAGTTGGTCTTCCAGACAAAGTGTTTCCACTATTCGGGCTATGCTTAGGCATTCCCGCCGAAAGGAACGAAGTAAAACCAAGACTTCCGTTAGATGCCATTCTCCATGAAAATGTCTATAACGAGAGAAAATACGAAAGTTTACTTGATGAATATGATCAAACCATGAGCAACTACTATCAGCAGCGTTCTACCAATAACAAAAATACCAACTGGACTGAATCGATGGCTCACTTCCTAAAGGATAAGCGGAGGGCGCATATGCGGGAGTTTATTGAGAGCAAAGGGTTCCATTTGGAATAAATAGAGATTTGTATCCGGCGGCATTTTAGTGAAGCTGGATAATAAGTCAGAAATAGGGTTTGGCTTTTTAGCAGCCAAACCCTATTTTTGATGCATGAGAACCGTCCCCATGCCTCATTCCATCGCCTCATTCACATACATGAGATGCCTGACAAACGCCTGGTTGAGCTTTCTGAAATGGTCCATCCTCAGGTTGCCAAAGTATTTTCTTTCCCATTCCTTTACCGTTTCTTCAACGATTGCGCGGCCCTTGAGTTCTATATATTCGGAAATGCTTTTATTTTCAAGTTCTGATAGTTTTAGAACATACAGCTGCTGCAAAAAGAAATGATGATATCGTGTTACCGCCTCGTTAATGTCATGCTTTCGTTTCTCTACGGCCCTATCCTTTGTTAAGACGCCCACCAAAACAGTGGCAAGGGCAGCGAAGATTGCAATAGGTGGAAACACGTTAAAAAGGGCGTATGTTAAAGTATGCCAGCCCATCGCAAGACCGACCGTGCCAAATACGGCTGAGCCGACTCCCATTGCCAATACTTTTTCCGCATCCCCGTACTGGAAATTGATTTTTAAATTGGCCTTTGAAGTCTGGGTAAGAGAAAACGCAGATATCCGTTTCATGTCCGGGACGTTGTCCGCAATCCGCTTCATCCAAGCGTCCTTATACCTTTTAATAGCCAATTCAAAAATAGTACTAACCTGATTGGTTACCTTCTGATTACTTAAATGCTTCTCGAGCACCTTTTCCACAATGGATTTAGTATCCACTAAATGCTGGTCAGCAATCACTTCTTTACCTTGAAGCTCCTTTGAAACCGAATTGATCTTATTAATCGCAAAATTATAAAGCTGGCCGCTTTTCTTTGTCGTGTCCCGAAGGCCGCTATACCAGGAACCATCCTGATCAATCTCTGTATACATTTCCCGCTTCTTTTCCTGAAAAAAACGGGTCATTTCCTGCTCAACTTCATTCATGAATTGGTTATAAATTTGCGGCATAAATTCAAGCAGGTTATTCTTCTTCATCGTCATTTCATCAGTTATATTTAAATACTGGCTGCTCTGGGCCTGTATATGTAATTGCTCCTTGATTAATCCAATATGCAGCTGATCCGGTGTGTTGGCCATAAGAATGAGTTCATGACTTTCCCTCACCGCTGCTCTCAAGGATTGTTCCATGTTCTCTCCCATTGCTGGGTCCACATTTTTTATTTCTGTTAAAACTTGCCGAAACGCCTCTAATTCTAAGATTTCTTTTTTAAAAATAAAATCCATCATAATCACCTACCCTATTGATAAAGAGACCTTTCGAAGAATGGAAGCTGTAGGTTTAATGATTTCTTTGATCCTGGTAAACGTCTTTTCGGGATTTTCAAGAGCATAGTTGATACTGATGGCTGCAGCGACGGATGCCAAACAACCAATCCAGACGGGACCGCCAACTATACTGCCTGCAAGCAGCGCACCTCCTGAAACAATCGCTCCCTTTCCCCCTTTAACCAACGTTTCCTTTTTACTGTCGGTTTTTATAAGCGAATAGACCAGGCCTCCAGCAGCAACAGGAAAAAGAACTGGATTTCCACTAGCAATTGACGAAAGAATATAGGCTCCCGACAGTTTTGACACTGCGGTTGGATCCTGCTTTTTCCCGACCAATAACGCGGACAATAGGCCAATTCCGCCGCCCAACAATTCCGGAGCATTAACGGTTAGGGCATCGGCAAGAAAAGGTTTGGAAATACCAACAGACTGGGCAATCCCAGCAAGATTGTCCCACTGGTCGGGAGTTAAGGAGAAAAAGGGATTAATTCCGGAGACAGAAGCAAGGTCTCTCAGTAAGTGCTCCCCTGCCTGTAAAAATTCCGTAAGAAACGAATCGTCCGCCTTTACGTCCTTTACAGCACGAAAGGCCCCCCAAGCTGAATGCTGTCCATCCAGTAGATGATGATAGGAAGAGCCTCCTACATGAGTAGAATTATAGACAGAGTCAATCGCTCTATCATATTCATCGAAATTATGGTTAAATTGCTTGGCCATCCATTGGGCTAGCGAATGACTGCCTGTAACCAGTCCTGCATCCATTGCAATGGGAATTCTCCCATCGCCCGATAAACCCCTTTGGATATTTTGTAATCTCTTCTCGTGTTCCATCATAGCCCTCATTTTCACTTGACTTTTAATAGGAATATTATACCACCTAATTTCCAATAACCAAGAAATCGGAAATGATTGGTTATCCCGAACTCTATCTACTAAAAATATTTATCATTAATTTATAACGGTTCTTTTAGACAAGTTGTTTAAAAGAACTCAAAGGTCGCTAAATAAGAGACAAATAGAGCAGGTCCCCTATGCCTTTTTATGTATAATCAAAATTAGATAATAAATTTTATGGAGTGTCAGGTATGAAAGCAGTTTTTTTTGATTTAGATGATACCTTATATGACCAGTTGGAGCCTTTTCAGATCGCGTTTGATTGTGTATTTCCGGGTGTTAATGATTTTTCAATAGTAGATTTATTTACGAAAAGCAGAGAGTATAGTGATAGAGTCTTTGCCCAAACAGAGTCGGGGGAAATGACTTTAGCACAAATGCATCGATATAGGATGGTACATGCCTTTCATGATTTGGGCAGGAAAATTTCGGATGATGAGGCTGATGAATTTCAAAAGGTGTATAAGGAACACCAATATAAGATTTCTCTTATTCCAGAAATGAAAAGGATTCTGCAGTATTTATATAAGAAAAACATTCCCTTGTTTATTACGACAAATGGTCCGTCAGCCCATCAGCGTTCAAAAATCAACGCCTTGGATATAGGGAACTGGATCCCGTCTGAACATATCTTTATTTCAAGTGAGATTGGGTTTGCTAAGCCGGACAAGGAATATTTCGATTATGTTAATGCCAAAACCAAAACTGGCAGCACTCATTCATATATGATTGGCGACTCATTTGCGAATGATATCGCAGGAGCAGTGCAAGCTGAATGGAATGCGATTTGGGTGAATACAAAAAACCGGGCCAAGTCCCATCCTCATATCCAGCCTGAATACGAAGTAAATACCTATCAACAGCTGGAGGACATGATCAGGCAACTATTTTAAAACAGAAAAAAAGGGGTGAGCCTGGTTTATTACGGCGAAACCCTTTTTTTGAAAAAATCATTCCTCTTCTCCAACTAAAGCTGGGGAAAATGAGGCATAAAAACCGTCCCCCGCTTCACCACCCCCCAAAAAAAATGATGCAAGAGAACCGTCCCCATGCCTCACCCAAATTTAAAAAACCAGCGGTGGAATCGTTGAGCTATATATAGGGTGGCGTAGACTGAAATCCAAGAGACGTACCATTCCCAGTGGATGTATTTTATTAGGTTGGTGAATTTTTCAAACAGGACTTCTGAAATGATTAACACGGTTGTGATCATAGCTGTGTAAAGGATCCGTTGCCAAATGCTTTTATGGACTGGATAATATAAGACATAAAAAATACTTATGACGGGATATACCAAAAACTCAAAGGTAAAGCTCGTTCTGTTGACCGATGCAAACTCCCGGACTGGATATTCGATTAAGTTCCACTCCGCCACAAGAAGGCCAAAAGACCAAGTTAGTAATTGCTGAAAAAGAAAAATGACACTGGCTTCATTTACACGTTTTCTAGGGATTAAGACCAATGAGAAGATGGTGACGGACCAGATGGCATAAAGGAATGTCACTTCCATTCTTCCGTTCCTCCCACTCCATGATGAGCCTGGAGCTTTGTGGTTCCCATAAGCCAGACGACATATCTTCTGCAGGCCCAAAACTCAAATACAAAATTAAAAAAGAATCTAATTAGTTGCTGGGCATCGACTCTCATAATTCTTGTAAACGCCGCTAGTAAATAGATATATAAAATAATGGCCCCGGTGAATAGAACGTAATAGAGAACCACTCTAAGTTTCCCGCCCTGGTCAGGATACCATCGATGAAAGACAACGGCCATGGTCGGATAGAACATAAACTCCGAGGTAAAACTAATTTTGGTTGCATGTTCAAACAGGCGAACTTCTGTTGATAAGATGCCAAAGGCGGTAAGGACAATGCCAAAAATCCAAGTTAATGACTGAAAGAAGAAAAAAACTGCCATAAATTCCCGAATTCTTGGCCTCGGAACGACTATAAGCAATGTGATAATAGAAACTATCCAAATCATAGCGAGAATAAAATAATCAAAGTTCATACACTGCCTCCTTATGGAGGTAGTATTTGGAGTTTATTGGATACAAATACTTTTGGGATTGTAAAAATTGTAAAAGACTTGGGGGAAATCTAGGGGGCGGTTCTTTACGGCTTTCGCCAGCCGACCCGTCCCCTATCCTTCGTAGACAAAATTGAGGCATGAGAACCGTCCCCATGCCTCACCCATGCTTAAGCGCCTTCATGCTGTACATGTTCTTATCAGCTAATTTCAATAGGTCGTCGAATGTTTTTCCTTCGCTGGGATATAGGGCGGCACCGATAGATACGCGGATTTCAACCTCAACAGGTGATACATCCCTTAGATTTTGATGGATTTTGTCGATCATTTCGGCTAAGTTTTCCTTTTTCTTGGTTCCTGGGGTAATGATTAAAAATTCATCCCCACCCCACCGCGCGAGGATATCCTTTTCCTTTACACTTTTCTTTAATTGAGCAGCGATCGCCATTAAATATTGATCTCCGGCTTTATGGCCATAAACGTCATTAATCACCTTAAAATCATTCACATCCAGCAGTAAAAGAGCAAAGTTTTGGTCCTTCAGTGCAGTAATATATTTTTCAACAAATCTTCTATTGTAAAGGGTCGTCAAGATATCCTTTTCTGAAAAATAGATGGCAATATCATATTGCTTCCCGAACCACCAAGCAAACGTAAGCATGATCGGCAATCCGATTATTTCAAACCAGCTTACATATCCATCCCTATAAAAATAAAAGCTCATATACAAAGAATTAATGATTAAAACCATCAAGAACGTTACAACCCTGCCTTTTATCCCCATAAGACCAACATCCTTCTTATCATTTAAAAAATGCCTTCGCCTTTTATACTGAAAGTTTCATATGGACTATTCTCCCGGTTTTTAAAGTGTGCCGGTGAAACGGTCCCTTTGTTTTTTGGCCAATAGGCTGCCGATCGGAAATGGATCGTTTCTCTTCTTCATGATGTCTTCTTTTTTCCATTCGAATAGGCTTAGAAAAGCATCCGCAATATCAGGGTCAAATTGCTTCCCTTTATTTTTTTCAATCTCTAGCAGCGCCAATTCCACCGGCACCTCTGGACTGTAGGAACGTTTTGAGATGATGGCATCAAAGCTGTCCGCAACGGCGACGATTCGAGCGGCTAAAGGGATCTCTTCCCCTATTAGTCCCCTTGGATAGCCCTTTCCATCGAATCTTTCATGATGGTATAAAACGATGTCTAAAATCCCCTTTTCTTGAAACTCTTTCACGTGCTTAATCATTTCGCAGCCAATGATAGGGTGTTTTTTTATAAAAGAAAATTCCTTCACTGTTAATTTTCCTGGCTTTAAAAGGATGGATTCAGGGACCCCAATTTTTCCAATATCGTGAAGCAATCCCCCTATTCTGACGGTTTCAATCATCTCATTCGACAATCTCAACTGCTTAGCAATTTTCACGGCATAGTCCGATACATTGTGGGAATGTCCCGATGTATAGGTATCTCTTGAATCTAATGCATTTGATAAAGCGGAGATTAATTCTAAATGATCGTCCTTTATCTTCTGACTTTTTTTCATAAATCCAACCGAAATATACAGAATGATAAGATACGTAACTTCTAGGATCATGAATCTTAGTAACGTGTTGGATTGCAGGTCAAGCTGGAATCTGCTATAAACCACCAGCGTGGTTAAGGTAACTAAGAATAAAGTGGACCGCCGATAATAGCCGATGCCTAAAAAAACAACAGCGAGGATAAAACCAATATATAAATTTTGCTCCCTAATTTTAAGTAAGTGAAAAAAGAGATTAATCCCCATAACAATAATAAAACCATAACGAAAAATAACAGGCTTATTTAACAGGTCATTTATCCTAAGCCGCAAAAGAATCTCCCCCGAACACAACCTAAATCTATTACAATTTTACTATATCTATCATAAAAATAACTTTTTTCCAAATAGTGTTCAAAAATCAGACAAAAAGATGCATGGGGCTGATGCATGGGGACGGTTCTCTTGCCTCACTTTAGCCAAAATCATCCATGGATGAAAAGATGCAAGGGAAGATGCATGGGGACGGTTCTTCTGCCTCATTCAATCCAAAACCGTTCAGGATTGATGCACGAGAACCGTCCCCATGCCTCAAACCTAAAAATAGCCCCCATAAAATGACAAAAAAACTAAACTCCGCCATGTAAGCGTTTGATGTATACTAGAAGGAGTGTATTTTTAAAGTTTAGGAGAGTTTGATATGTGGTTTGTTTTTGCTGTTTTGGCAGCTGCTTGTTTTGGGCTGCGGGGGATTCTTTATCATTGGACCTCGCAGCGGCCGATTGATCGTAATCTTATGCTGTTAGGCGTTTATATTTCTGGAACTGTTATCACACTAGCCAGCAATGTATTGTTCCAGCAGCCGTGGACTATTGAAGCATTGTTAGGTTTCTTTTTGGGGCTATTTTCGTTTATCGCAAATGCCTCAATGTATAAGGGTTATGCCGTCGGCAAGGCCTCGATTATCGCATTATTTACAGGATTGCCGCCGCTGGTAGTCGTGATTCTTGCTTACATCCTTTGGCGCGAGGCACTTTCAACGTGGCAGTTCATCGCATTTTTCATCGTGTTGGCGGGTTTGCTTTTAATCAAATATTCACAGGATCTCAAGCTCAATCAATTAAAAGGGATTCAATGGGGAATCTTGACGATGCTGTTTTTCGGGTTTACCGATACGACCGTTAAACTAGCTACCTTGTCTGGCGCGTCAACGTTTCCTGCTTTAACGGTCATGTTTGCAACTGGTGCTGTCTTGTTCGGACTATCATGGGCACTTGGCAACGCCAAAGCAAACAAAGCCCGGCATGAAGCCGCAGCCGCGGTTGAAACAGGGTTAACGGAGCGTGCTGGCAACTGGACCGTGAAAAAAACACTCGGTGTTGGAATGGGAGTGGGGATCACCAATGCGTTGGGAATGATTTTAATCTTCCCTGCCTTTCGCGACGGAATTACCGGGATTGTCTCCGCCATCGTCGCCATGAACGTGGCCTTTGTCATTCTTTACGCCCGCTTCTACCTCAAAGAAGCCTGGAACAGACGCGAAGTCACCGGCCTCATCCTGGCCTTTATCGGCATCCTGATATTGCGCGTCGCCTCGTAGGATGATGCACGGGGACGGTTCTCATGCCTCATTTTGTTGAGGCACAGGAACGCGTTTGATGCAGAAGAACCGTCCCTATGCATCAAAAAAGCGGCCAATTTCAGTTAAAATGAAATTGGCCGCTTTATTTATTTTTGCTCATGTATTTGTCTCCATGTTTTTATTGATTGATCATGTTTTCTTCTGTTTGTTCCGGAAAATAGTCGGAAATACGGGTAAACAGGTAAGTGAGATATGATTGAAGTTCAAATCGGTCTTCTTTTAGAAAGTCGTCAAACGAAGTTTTACTTTTTTCCACGTCTCTTCCCCTTTCTTCGTCGTGATTTGGAAATCTAGACATACACCATATCTAAATAAAAATAATTTTACCCTAAGATTTTAATTCTTGGTTAAATGCCTAGCCTTACAGTATCGGCCCCGCCCTACGCACAATACCATGATGGCCACACGCGCCATCCACCTGTTCTTATTATAATTGAAAACGGTTACATATTCAAAGATTATTATATTACAAGTTTTGACAAAGTGCTACAAACGAATGGGTAACCACCCAACTAGCCAAAAATGAACGGTTTTTTATAAATCAGGCTGCATAATAATTAGTGATGCACGGGGACGGTTCTTCTGCATCATTCCCCATCCAAATTTAAAATAAAAATGATGCATGAGAACCGTCCCTACGCTTCATATTCTTTTATTTGTTCTTTCAAGGACAATATGTAGTTCATCATTGCGACTCTGACTATGGAAGGATAGTAACGGTTATAAAGTTCTTGTTCACATTCTTCTAAATCCATCTTTTTTACTTCGATAATCTTGTTTAATTCCTCTACTGTCATTAATAGCCACCCCTACCTTTAAAATATCTCTATTTCTGTCAATCTAATAAACTTCCCCAAGGTACTATATTTTAAGGATGGACAATTTTTTCATAGATTATACATACGTCTCGCCTTCTTACAAAAAAACAAAAAAAGCTAACCACCTTGCTAGTTTCCTTTAGCAATAGAGGTTCGCTTTTTCGAGAAATCCACTATACAAGTATTCACCCTAAAATGAAGCACAAGAACCGTCCCTCTGTCCCAATTCCATATTGGAGAAGTTTTCCCGCGAAGGTCATAGATAGAAGGGGGATGTTTATTTTTTTGTTTTTGAGCAGGTTTAGGACCCATTGGCACCAGGCCTTTTCCTCTTGAACGAGTCTGAATTTCCGGTGGAATAGGAGGTAGCGGCCAAAGTTTTTGGAATTGGTCTCCAGTTCTTGGGTCTCTTCTATTATTTTAATTTTGTCGGAAAGTCTGGTGACAGATTCTTCTAATTTTGCCATCCGGTCATGGATTAATTTTATCGATTTTTCCTCATCGGCAACCCAAGAAGAATAGACCTTGATAAGAAATTCATCTCTATTCACGGGGTCAGACGGTGTTTTAACCATCCAGTTTGCTAACGCCTCTTTGCCCTTTTCTGTGATGGAAAAAATCTTTTTATTTGGCCTTCCCATTTGTTCGACAAATTCATGGACTAGAAGTCCCTTATCCTCCAACTTGGTTAGAAGCGGATAAATTTGACTATGTTTGGCCGGCCATATGGGATCTAAATAATTCACTAATTCGTATCCGGTACAAGGCTTTCTGCCGATAACACTAAGAATCGCATATCCCAGAGTATTGATAGCAATCACCCCAATCTTTAAACCACGGCATCCAAATATCCTCTGTAAATGCTGCAGTTTACGGTGCTATAAGTATAGCATTCTTATATCCAGAGGTGAAATAAACCTTCATTGACACCAATATTATACATATAATATACACCAAAAATAGTACTAATGACACCGGTAAATAATCCTAAAGAACCACTGATGCTCGTACGTTTCTTGCTTAACACAAAGGGAATTCCAATAATGGTCGTAAAGAAAAGCATACCGATCACCGTTCCTAAACCAAATATGAGGATATAAACAGCGGCTTCTCCTACGCTCTTTACTGTACTCATCGTTAGCAGAATCATCGCTCCGCTCCCTGCAAGACCATGAACCAAACCGATTACCGTTGATCCTAAGTACGTCACCTTTTTATGCTTATGCTGGTGATTATGTTTGCCGCTATTTATATGAGAATGGACATGCTTATGCTCCTCAACATCACCATCATGTTTATGAGAGTGTATATGGATATTTTTAAAAGAAATAATGGTTTTAATTCCAAGAAAAACAAGCATAATTCCGACTAAAAATTCTAAAGACATGGCCCATTTCTCCGGTATTTCACCCTTCATCAAAATGACAATAATACCGACGATAAATAATGTCACAGTGTGGCCAATCCCCCAAAATACTCCAGCTAAAGAAGCCTGCCATAGCTTTTTGCTTTGGCTTGCAATGGTTGATACTGCAATCACATGATCGGGTTCAATGGCGTGCTTAATACCCAAAATCAGGCCCAATGCCAGCACAGACAATAACGTAACATCCATAAGATTTCTCCTCTACTTTCTAGTAAAAACCCAGCAATCCTAACAATTGCTGGGTTATGAACATTAATATTTTCTTAAAAAACTTGGCTTCTTGTTAAACCATTCTTGACTTAGAATCGAATGTAAGTCAGAAAATACTTTTTCAACAGTTTGTGTGGTATTGGCTAATACCCGAACGGTAAACCCTGGAACAGAAAGCAGCGAGATCCCTAGTTTATATTCCTCTGGGTTGTGAGGTAAAGCCTGATATAACCGATCAAGCAGGTCAGGAGTTGTTTTTTCCTCTATCACAATCATTGATCCTAAATGTGAATAGCCCTCCATCAAACCGATCCCATCCATGTTCTGTGAAACTGGATTTAATTTAATATGATCAAATACAACCAGCTCATCGTCCAAATAAATTTCATTGATAAGCTGGAGCAAATCATAGCTAAATCGATTTCCATCGGGCGACCATCCCGGGGTAATGATATCGGAGTAAAGAAGGGAACTCCCTTTTTCTATATAAAACACGTTTTTTTGTTTATAACGTGCATGTTGATAACCGATAAGCGGGTCTGGAATATACTCAAGATAACTCCCTTCTTTTAAATGAAATTCAGCTTCCTGATAGGCATGCGAATGAGGTGTCTTATAAATTTTGGTTGCCGATTGTGTGGTTAAGGTTAATTGCGCCTGCTTCTCTAAAGAAATATTCATTTGATAGCGGTCGCCGTCTAAATAACCGCCGCCAGGATTTAAAATATAATAGCAGGCCTGGCCGGAATCATCATGATAGACGGGACGCATGACTTTAAACGCCCCTTGGAAATAAACATCCTTCGCTATCGTCTTCCCGTTTTTTGCTTCCGCGCCTAAACGCAAAACTCCTGTCCAGTCCTCCATCTTACTCCAATCCTTTTAAAAGCGCATTTTTCTTAATCCAGTCTATGACTTGATCAAGACCGTCATTTTCTTTCAAATTAGTAAAAACAAAAGGCTTGTTGCCACGGAAAACCTTCGTGTCCGACGCCATCACCTCAAGACTTGCACCAACGAACGGAGCTAAATCTGTTTTATTAATAATAAATAAGTCCGATTTAATCATACCTTGTCCGCCTTTACGCGGAATTTTTTCCCCTTGTGCAACATCGATAATATAGATGGAAAAATCAACGAGTTCCGGACTGAAAGTGGCTGCCAGGTTATCTCCGCCACTTTCGACAAAAATTAGTTCCACATCGGGATGCTTTGCCTTTAATTCATCAATGGCTGCAAAGTTCATCGATGCATCTTCACGAATCGCTGTATGTGGACAGCCGCCAGTTTCCACACCGATAATACGGTCAGCTGGAAGCACGCCATTTTTCATTAAGAATTGGGCATCTTCTTTTGTATAAATATCATTTGTGACAACTGCCATACTAAGTTCATCTTTTAAAAAACGGGTTAATTTTTCTACTAACATCGTTTTGCCTGCTCCGACAGGTCCGCCTACACCAATTTTAATTGGTTCCATTTCTAACACTTCCTCTTTCTATTAAGACATAAATATTCGAATATTTACTCGTTCATGCTTCATTTGAGATAATTCCAGTCCAGGAGAGACAATTCCAAAATCTTCTTCCTCTAAACTTTGGATTTTTTCGGCAGCGTTGATTAATGCTGCTTGAAACTCCTGGATTGATTTCTGACCGGCCGTTTGCCCTAACGGAATCGCCCGCACCGCATTTTGGACAAGACTTGAAACGGTAGAATATAAATAATACATAGTGGTGGTTTTTTTAGGAACTCCTAGATGATGACCAACGATTGTAAAAACAATGGACGGATGACCGAAGGATTGTTTATTCTTGATTCGCTCTCGATAGACTGCAAGAATTGGAATATCATAGAGTGATTCCACGAGATTCAACATTCGGTCACCGATTCGCTGCGTTCCTTCCCGCGTTTCACGGGGTAAATTTTGCACCATCAGCATCCGGTCCAATTTCCACACCTTTTCTAGATCTTCCTTCTCCAATGCCTCATAAACAAGGCGGGAAGCAAGCCCATCTGAATAGATGAGCTGCTCGTTGACATACACATGAAGCCATTCTAAGAATGAGGCTTTATCATGAACTTTATCTTCTTGAATATAGCTCTCAAGCCCATACGAGTGACTAAATGCCCCCGTCGGAAAATTCGAATCACACAGCTGAAATAAGGATAACATTTGATCAGTCATGGCTATGACCTATATGACGAAATGCTTGCTTTACTTTGCGATCCTCTCGTTTATAAGGGATCTGCAGGTTTTGAAGTAATTCTTCTACAAGATAATCGTACTGAACAAGCATCTCGTCCCCTTCAAATTGGGCTGGCAAGTGGCGATTCCCTAATTGATGGGCAATCGTTCCCATTTCATTCATACTGCGCGGGCAAATAATCAATAAATCATCTGATATCACATCGATAATAATCATGTTTTTATCATCCATATATAAAACATCACCAGCAACAAGGTCACGCGGCTCTTTTAACCGGATGCCGATTTCTGTACCGTGATCTGTTGTAACGCGCTGAATTCGTTTCACTAAATGGGCGCTTTCGAGGTAGACTTTTTCCTTATGACGTTTGGCTATCTCTTCTTTATCCATTTGTTCAATATTCGTTACGATTTGTTCGATTATCAAAACCTTCACCTCTAAAATAGGAAATATCGTTGCCCCATCGGTACCTTATCAACAGGGTCACAGGTAATTACTTCCCCGTTAACTCTTACTTCATACGTTTGCGGATCCACCGTAATTTCAGGTGTTTCAGAATTCAGCTTCATATCTTTTTTCGTTAATTTGCGGATTCCCCGAACAGGAAGAATTAATTTTTGCAAGCCAAGCTTTTCATGGACCTTACCGTCAAATGCTGCCTGCGAAATAAAAGTAATGGAAGAGCTTGTAAGAGCCTTGCCAAGCTGTGCATACATCGGACGGTAAATCACCGGCTGCGGTGTTGGAATCGACGCGTTTGCATCACCCATTAAACCCTCCACCACAAAGCCGCTTTTAATCACCATTTCAGGTTTCACACCGAAAAAGGCAGGATCCCAAACGACTAGGTCGGCAATTTTTCCAACCTCTATTGAGCCTACGTATTCAGAAATACCATGAGTAATGGCTGGGTTAATCGTATATTTGGCGACATAGCGCTTTGCACGATTATTATCGGCAAGCTCCTTGTCTCCTTCTAAAATACCTCTTTGTTTCTTCATTTTGTCAGCTGTCTGCCATGTACGTAAAATCACTTCACCAACGCGTCCCATTGCCTGAGCATCGGAGCTGACCATACTGAATACACCCATATCCTGAAGAATATCTTCTGCAGCAATGGTTTCTTTGCGAATTCGTGAATCCGCAAATGCAAGATCTTCCGGAATCGATGGGTTTAAGTGGTGGCACACCATTAACATATCAAGGTGCTCATCTACTGTATTAACCGTATACGGTAAAGTTGGGTTCGTAGATGATGGCAGAACATTCATATAACCTGCTGATTTAATTAAGTCTGGAGCATGTCCGCCGCCAGCTCCTTCTGTATGGTACATATGAATGACCCGATCTTTTAGAGCGGCCATTGTATTTTCCATAAAGCCTGCTTCATTTAACGTATCAGCATGAAGGGCAACCTGTACATCATATTTTTCAGCTACCTTTAGAGCATTATCAAGCGCGGATGGGGTTGCTCCCCAGTCTTCATGGACCTTAAGACCGATGACACCTGCACGTACCTGTTCTGCCAGCGGCTCTTCTGAAGCAGCCTGACCTTTACCAGTAAATCCGACATTAATCGGCATTCCCTCTGCTGCTTCCAGCATCCGGTGGATATGCCATTCACCCGGTGTTACAGTGGTGGCCTTTGAACCTGCAGCAGGGCCTGTTCCTCCGCCAATCAGGGTCGTTAATCCTGAAGCTAATGCAGTTCTGATTTGTTCAGGGTTAATAAAGTGCACGTGGGTATCAATCCCGCCGGCAGTAACGATCATCCCTTCACCAGCAATTACTTCTGTACCAGCCCCGATGATTATGTCCACATTGTTCATAATTAATGGATTACCCGCTTTACCAATCCCGGCAATTTTTCCATCACGGATACCGATATCGGCTTTGTAAATACCCGTATAGTCTAAAATAACCGCATTCGTAATGACGACATCAGCAATTCCATCACCTCGTGTTACAAGCGGATGCTGTCCCATTCCGTCACGGATGACCTTACCGCCGCCAAATACGACTTCATCCCCATAAGTGGTGTAGTCCTTCTCAATCTGAATCGTTAAGTCTGTGTCTGCTAAACGAATAGAATCTCCTGTAGTCGGACCATACATTTGAGCATATTGATTTCTTGTCATTTTAAAACTCATTTGCTGCACCCCTTTTCTACTGATCCATCCACCTTATTGTTAAAGCCATATACACGGCGCTCCCCAGCAAAGTCTACTAATTCAATTTCTTTTTCGTCGCCTGGCTCAAAACGAACCGCAGCCCCTGCTGGAATATTCAGCCGTTTTCCGAATGCTTCGTCCCGATTAAATTTCAAAGCATCATTTACTTCGAAAAAATGAAAATGCGATCCTACTTGAACTGGGCGGTCCCCAGTATTGATGACCGTTAGTTTCGATGCTGTTCGATCAGCATTACAGATAATTTCTTCTTCTTTTAAAAATAATTGTCCCGGAATCATTTCATTACTCCTCCCGTCATTTGTTATTTAATTGGACTATGTACAGTCACAAGTTTTGTTCCGTCAGGAAAAGTTGCTTCAACTTGAATATCATGGATCATTTCGGGAATACCTTCCATCACATCTTCACGTGACAAAATGGTTGTTCCGTATTCCATTAATTGGGCAACTGTTTTTCCATCCCGTGCACCTTCTAAAACTTCATAGGTGATAAGAGCGACTGCTTCTGGGTAATTCAGCTTCAATCCTCTGTCTTTTCGGCGCTTTGCAAGGTCTGCAGCCACTACAATCATGAGTTTGTCGATCTCGCGTGGTAATAGTTTCATAGATATACCTCCTCTAATTTTTTGCATAATAATATGACAGAACCCGCCAAAAGGCAGTTCTGTCATTACTCGCCGGAAATCAATGAATCCTGAACATCACGATATATGTTAATGAAGGAATATCATGACGATGAAAATATCTGATTGATTCCCAATGATTTATACTATATCATCATAATTATCATATATCAATTTTTATATATTAATAAATTTATATATGTAAAAAAATATATTTTTTAGCAGTTTTTATGAAATTACAAAAAAGGAGATTAAGAGGATGAAGACAGACGTACCAAAATCTTTAAAGGGTGGGAAGTTTTATCCCTTCCTAAGAGCATCCCTCAAAGGAATCTCTCAGGTCATATTGATTGAGAATTCCATCACCGGATTACTAATCCTAATTGCCATTGCCATTTCCTCTATTTATTTAGGGGTGATTGCACTGCTGTCCGCCATGATTGGGACATTCACAGCGATGTTGGGGGGCGCCGATAAAGAATCTATCGATCAAGGTTTGTTAGGGTATAACTCCGTCCTAACGGGAATGGCGTTGGCATTATTCTTACAGGGGCCTTATATGTGGACTGTGGCTTTAGCTGGTGCTGTAGTAGCAGCGGTTTTGACGGCCGCAATGATGCATTTTATGAAAAATACAAAGGTACCTATTTTAACGTTTCCTTTTATTGTTCTGACATGGTTAATGCTGCTTGCGGCTTATAAATTAAAACATTTATCATTAAGCGCTTCCTTAGTCCCTCAGGATTTGGCAAACTGGCAGCTAAATATTGCGGGAAAAGTGAATTTATTAGATGGAGTTTTCCATGGGATTGGGCAAGTGTTTTTTCTTAATAATACATGGTCTGGTATTCTTGTTTTAATTGCTGTTTTTTGGGGAAGCAGAAAACTGGGAATGTACGCAGCGATTGGAAATGCAGCGGCCATCATCATAG
Organism: Neobacillus sp. GCM10023253; assembly: GCF_042653105.1. NCBI lineage: Bacteria > Bacillati > Bacillota > Bacilli > Caryophanales > Bacillaceae > Neobacillus > Neobacillus sp. GCM10023253. The sequence continues at coordinate 133,242 of NZ_JBHSHV010000014.1, read as the reverse complement.
CCTATGTTCTAGGCGGAGAACACTCCTTAATCGTCTTAGGACTCTACGGCTACAACGCCATCCTAACCATCATTGCCGTATCCGGTGTATTTAATGAGAAGCACAATCGTTATAACCTACCATCAGGCATCCTTGCCGCCTGTCTAACCGTACCCATTACAGCAGGACTCAGCACATGGCTCCTCCCCTACGGCCTCCCCGCCCTAACCATGCCATTCGTCCTCTCCACCTGGCTCATCCTCGGAGCCAGAAAAACCATGCCGAATTTGTAAGGCATGGTGATGCATGGGGACGGTTCTTCTGCCTCATTCTTTCTGAGGCAAAGGGACGGTTCTTCTGCCTCAAAATGGTTGATTCAAAGGAAACACGGGGATGGTCCTCAGGAGCAAACGTGTTTTGATGCATGAGAACTATCCCCGTGTCCCACTTGATGCATGAGAACCGTCCCCATGCACCACTTTTACGCTCTACTGGATATTTATTTACAGTTGTGGTAAATTCCATTTTGCATAGGGCAGGTAAACCAAGGAGGTCCATATGAGTAAAGGGAAGATATTGATTGTTGAGGATGAAAGGAAAATTGCACGCTTGATTCAATTAGAGCTTGAGCATGAAGGGTATGAGACAGGTACTGCCTACACGGGGTTGGAGGGTTATTCATTATTTAAACAAGAAAATTGGGACCTGCTGTTATTGGATGTGATGCTGCCTGAATTAAGCGGCCTTGAAGTGTTAAGGAGAATCCGCACTGCCAATGACCAAACCCCCGTGATTTTACTAACTGCCCGCGATGCCTTGCCTGATAAAGTGAGCGGATTAGATTTAGGGGCCAACGACTATATTACCAAGCCATTTCGAATTGAAGAATTACTTGCTCGGATTCGTGTATGGCTCAGGCAATCAGTCCTCCAAGAAGAACCAGCTGATTCCTCTCTTAGCATAGGGGATTTAACCATCAATCAAAAAACACGGGAAGTAGTCCGTGCCGATCAGTCCATTGAATTAACACCAACAGAATATGAATTACTTCTATACTTAGTACAAAATCAAAACCAAGTCCTAACATTTGATCAACTGTTATCAAATGTATGGGGGTTTGATTATTACGGTGACAGCAATGTCGTCTATGTATACATACGTTATTTACGCAAAAAGATTGACGCCCCATTTTCAAAACCTTATATTCACACCATTCGCGGTGTTGGATATATGTTAAAGGAATAAGGTATGAAGATTCAAACGAAAATCATCTTTACATCTACCATCTGGCTATTAATTCTTCTGGTATTAGCTAATAGTTCCATTTTTTTTATTTTTAAAAAAACAATGACGGATCACGCAATTGAACGAATTCAAACAGAGAGCAGCAATATAATAGAAGGAGTAAAACAAGCAAACCCTTCTTCCGTTAATTTTGCAAATTTATTACGCGCTTATTTGCCGCCAAATGGAATGATCCGGATTCTACCTCCAAAGGGCAAACCCATTCTGGTAGTGATGAAAAATAACTTCAAGCTGCAAGACCTTCCGTATTCCTATAAAGCAGGTGAACATATGGCCGTTGAAAGGGTGGATCAACATTTATATGCGGTAGGAAAAACACCGATGATTTGGACCCATGGCGATATCGTTTCACTAGAAGTAATAGAACCCTTAACAGATGTCGAACATTCACTAAGCATCCTACAGGTAATTTTAGTAGTCGCGTCTCTCGTCATTTTAATTCCAACGATTATTGGCGGCCGCATACTAAGCCAAATTATCCTTGGTCCCATCAAAGCACTTATTCAGACAATGGAAGAGATACAGGAATCAAGAACGTTTAAAAAAATTAGCAGAGACCGCCCCTCAAAAGATGAGCTCGACCAAATGGCCAACACGTTTAACAACATGATGGAGTTATTAGAGAGAAGTTATAAGAAGCAGGAACAATTCGTTTCAGATGCATCTCATGAATTAAAAACTCCCCTTACCGTGATTGAAAGCTACGCTAGTATGTTAAAACGCTGGGGAATGGAACGGCCTGATATTTTGGAAGAGGCAATCGATGCCATTCATTCCGAGTCAATCCGGATGAAACAGCTTACGGGGCAGATGCTTTTACTAGCAAAGGGTGATACGCAGTGGGAACTAAAAATTGAGAAAATAGATGTGGCAGACATTTGCCGCGAAACCGCGAAGTATCTTCAGCAGGCGTTTGAACGCAAGATTTCAATTCATCTCAACACAGACCATCCATTAATGATGGCTGATGGAAAGAAAATAAAACAGTTGCTCTATATTTTAGTCGACAATGCTATCAAATACAGCGAAAAACCGATAGACATCTCGATTTCTCGAAGCAGCCATTCTTTGCTTCTTGCGATTACCGATTATGGAATCGGCATTCCAAAAGATGAATTAGCACGTGTATACGAGCGATTTTTCCGAGTAGATAAAGCCAGAAGCCGTGATACTGGCGGTTCAGGGTTAGGTTTGCCCATCGCCAAGAAAATTGTTGCTGCCCATAACGGCGAAATTCACATTGACAGTGAGGAAGGAAAAGGAACAACGGTTACGTTAAAATTCCCGCGCCACTTCTCCAACGATTCTAAGGTATCTTTAATAGAGGATTAAACAACCTATGATACACTGTCTCAACAACAGAAGAGGTGAATGGATGAAAAAAATAGCGGCAGGCATTTTGCTAATCCTTATCATAGGCGCTCTGGGCTGGTATGGTGCAACAATGGCGTTCAATCGTTCCCATCCCTCCCTTTCGGAAGACAAGGTCAGCCAAATGATTTTGAACAAATACGGCGGAATGATTCAGAACATAAGCATGATTCAAGAAAACTATAAATTGACTCTTGTTAAAGATCAGATTAAATATGACATCATTGTAAATGGCCGAACGGGGGAAGTGCTCTCTATGACTAAACAAGGCGCACCTGACACAACGGATCGCAGGCAGCCAGAAACGAAGGAACCGCCACCTAGCAATAATGGGGTTGCTCCAGAAACCCCCATCGCCATCGAAAAAGCAAAAGCATTAGCATTAGAAAAAGTAAGCGGCACAATCACTTCGGCGAAATTAGATGAAGAAGATGGTGAACTGGTATACGAGATTGAAATCAAACAATCGAAATCTAAGAAGGCAGAAGTGATCATTAATGCCTATTCAGGAAAAATTGAATCAATTACTTTTGAAACAGAGGATGAAGACTAAACGTGCGGCGTAATGCTGCACGTTTTTTTTTCAAAAAATGGAGGGGTTTAATGCTGTCATGAGGTATTCTTCGATTTTTCTAAGAGAATTTTAAACTTCTCCTTCAATTTCTTTAAAATTGATTGGTTATGATGTAGTTACTAACAAACAAGGAGGTTATCAAGAATGAACTTCTTTTCCATTCTATTAACAGGCAGTTTACTCACAGGCGGTTTAGGCGCAAGTGCTTATGCGTTGACAAATCATCAGCAAACGGCAGCACAAACAAATGAAACAGTAAAGACAATTAGTGAAATAAAAGCAAAAGAAATCGCCTTAGGCGCATCAAAAGGCGGGCTCGTAACAAAGTGCGAGCTGGATCAGGATAACGGCATGACAAAATATGAAATTACGATTATAAAGCAAAATGAAGAATTTGAAGTGGAAGTAAATGCAGAAACCGGCAAGGTCTTGAAATTGGAACAGGAATTGCAAGATAAGGCTGGGGATGAGGATAAGGCTGAACATAAGAATGAGGCTCCTCTGCAGGGTGTTACACCGACTATTTCATTAGAAAACGCCAAGAAAACAGCCTTGGACATAATAAAAGGTTCCATTACGAAAGCAGAATTGGATGATGAGGACAAGTCGCTCGTTTACGAAGTGGAAATAAAGACAGCTGATCATCAGGAAGCAGAGGTTAAAGTAGATGCAATCAGCGGAAAAGTTTTAAGCACGGAATTTAGTGATTAAATCATCCAGCAATTGAAGAAAAAATTCTAGGAGGGTTCCATATGTTTCAAAATTTTGAAGTTAAACCAATGTTTGAAAACCAATACCACCAACGCCATCAATTTTCATTAAAAATGAAAGGACATACCTACCAAGGGATTTTCCGAAACGGAAAAATCCAATGGTTCTATCCAACACCACAATCCAAACTCGAGAAAAAAGTCGTTCAACAAGTAGAAAACAAAGTCAATGATCTCATGAAATGATGCACGGGTGAGGCACGGGGACGGTTCTCGTGCTTCATTTTTTTCATGGGGTGAGGCACGGGAATGAGGCATGGGGACGGTTCTCATGCTTCATTTTTTTCATGGGGTGAGGCATGAGAACCATCCCACGTCACATCCAATATTGATTGTAGTCGAACATTCCTTTGATGTGTTGACCGTTTGTGGTGAGTCTTTTTCGGATTTCCATGTTTCGTTGGTGGTCCCATCTCCAGGGTCTTCTTAGTTCGGCGATGATATAGAGATTGTAAGTTAGTGAGTTTTGCACAAAGTGGATGAGGTCCTGAGGGGTGTAGTTGTCATGGAGATTTTCGATTAGCAGAATTTCCTCTTCAATCATATCTATGCCGCTTAAAATCCACCGTCGTGCCTGGTCCCTATGCGTTTCGAGTGAATCCGAATCAGCTGAATTAATAAAATAAAAAACATCTCTCAAGTGAGAAAGTTGTTTTTTATGGAGAGAAATCAAATATACATAGAGATTTTTATATCTTTTGTTATCTAAACCATCAAAAGCAAACTCCGCCGCCTGGTGAATTTCTGATACTGCCTTCTGAAAATTCTCCCGGTCACTGTCAGTCAAAAAAATCTTTTCAGAATGAGGAATTCCCACAAGCTGAACAAGACGGTTGAGATACCATTCTGCATAAAAACTATAGCCACTATAAATCTCAAATTGCTTCCGCAGCCCTTCTCTCCGTCTTTTTTCCTCATTCACATTCGTCGTCACAAAGACGATAAAAATCGAGGTAAAGAAAAACGTTCGCAAATCCCAAAGGGCATCGTACCATGTTTGATATTTTTCCATCATAAGACCAATTGGAATGATGACAAGGCTAAAGATCACGGCACATACGAAGACAATAATCAGGTTCCTTGACCTAAGCAGCACCCTTTTTAAGCCCCGCAAAATTCGCCTGCTCAACAACCATAACATTTGCCCCCAAATATAGAGACCATCCCGCAAATTAATCCGATAGGTCGACTTTTTATAGCGCACCCAAATATTCCATTCCCGTTTCAAATGGACAAATCCCTTCTATACGGATTTTTGAACCACTTATATATGTATGAAGGAAATGGCGGGAATATGTCTTGATGCATGGGGACGGTTCTTATGCATCATCCTATTAATATCAAATAAAAGTGAGGCATGAGAACCGTCCCCATGCCTCACCTCCACTATTGTAGAAATGCTCTTTCGATCTCTTGTTTGGCAGCACCGGCTACCAACATAACAGCTAATTTTATTCTAGCCTTTTTGCTGTCATAGTCTTTTCCAATTAAGACACCCTTATTGGTTAAATCAAAAACACTGCCCGGGAAGTCATATACATGCCGCACTTCGCCTTCTCCCGTTTTGGTTGTTAATACGACAATGATCCCTTGATGGACAGCTTCCTCAACCGCTGCGGCCATTTCTGGCGTGATATGGCCTCTTCCTGATCCCTCCAGAATCATTCCTTTTGCTCCCGTTGAAATGGACATTCGGATGAAACGATCATCAGCCCCTAAATAAAATGGAATAATATCCACGAGCGGAAAAGCATTTTTTAGAGAATACTGCTCACGCCATACAGGTTTTTGGTAAATGGTCACGATGTCTTGATCAACCGTGCCCAAATACCCGTACCCTTCAGAAGTAAATCCGGCCACATTGGAAGCATGGACTTTCTTTACATATCTAGCTGAAAAAAGCCGTTCGTTAAATTGGACGACCGTACCAAAGCTGTTTAGCTTTTCACTGGCAGCCGCCAATATAGACTGGCGAATATTGTTCATCGCATCGGTCCCGAGATCAAACGGCCCTTTCTGGGAGCCTGTAACCACAATCGGTTTGTCATTTGCGATTGTCAAGTCTAAGTAATAGGCCGTTTCCTCTAATGTGTCGGTGCCATGAGTGACGACCACACCATCCACCTGCGGGTCAGGTAAAAGAGCTTCAATTCTATCTCTCAACTGAGATAATCGTTCAGGATTCATCTGATTACTAGGTATTTGAAAAATAGATTCCACCATTACGTTGATGTCACTAGGAAGTTCGCACATGGCTGCAAGCTCTTCACCCGTTAAAACACCTGCAGAAAGTAAACCTGTTTCAGGATTCGTTTTGCTGGCAATTGTGCCGCCTGTTGTTAAAAGAACAATTTTTTTCACATCTAGTACCTCTCTTCATTAAATATGACAGCAATTTCTCGTGTCTTGATAACAAAATGAATAGAGGAGAAAAGCATCTTCTCCTCTAAAAAATTTTCTTTTAAGAAACCGTCATTGAAAAATGACCCTTATTCAATATTTGCTCCAAAGCATACCCCAATTGATATAATTCAGCATCATGACCATGTTTTCCGATTAATTGGACACCGATTGGCAGTTTACTAGATGACATTCCACAAGGAATTGATAACGATGGATTGCCTGTATAGTTTGTTGGCGACGTCAACCTTAACAAAGCGTAGCGGACCGCCTCTGTTTGGCCTTGTATTTGTACTTCTCGCTGACCAATATTCGTCGGAAGAATCGGCAGTGTTGGTGTCAATAAGATATCGACTTGATCAAAGACCTGATTAAACTCCGCAACGATTTGCATTCTTTCGATTTGAGATTGTACATATTCATAGCCTTTGACGGCTTGACTTGCTACTAATCTTTCAAAAACTTCATCGTCTATATCCTCTTTGTGGTGCTTTAATGTATCAACATGGACCGCCGCTGCTTCCGATTGAATAGTCACAAGCTGAGCTTTTGCCACTTTGGACAGATTAGGAATTTCCACTTTCTTGATGACTGCTCCTGCCTGCTCATAAACATGAATACAATTCACGACAGCGGCATGGACTTCTTCATCCATCCATCCAAAATAATTTGATGGGATGCCAATCACTTTTCCTTTTACGTCATGACCGATTAGACTGGAATAGTCCCTGCTTTCCGTATGTAACGAATATGGGTCAACTGCATCATAGCCAGCCAATACGTTCAGCATGATTGCGTTATCCCTCACATTCGTTGTCATAGGACCGATATGATCAAGGGTATAGGCTAAAGGAAAAGCTCCTTTTTTGCTTACTAATCCAAAGGTTGGTTTCATTCCAACGATGCCGCAAGCTGCTGCTGGAATCCGGATGGAACCGCCTGTATCCGTGCCTAATGCACCGAGAACCATCCCAGAGGCTACAGCTGCACCCGATCCGCTGCTAGAACCGCCTGTAATTTTATCCAAATTATGCGGATTGCGGCATGGACCAAAATAGGAACGGTCGCCAATCGGGCCATAGGCAAATTCATGGGTATTCGTTTTTCCAATAATAATGGCTCCCGCATCCTTTAATTTTTGGACGACTGTTGCATCAGCATCCGGGACAAAGTCCTCATACACTTTCGAGCCCATCGTTGTGCGAATCCCTTTTGTAAAAATTAAATCTTTGACCGCGATTGGGATGCCGTGGAGCGGGCTTCTTATTTCCCCTGCCATTATTTCGTCTTCTAATTTTTTGGCAGCTTGTAAAGACTCCTCTTCCGAAACGGTAATAAAGGCATTGGTTTTTGGGTTTTCTTTTGCGATTTTTTCTAACGTATTTTTAACGAGGTCCACAGGTGATACTTCTTTATTTTTAAGTAAAATCGATGTTGATAAGATATCCATTATGCAGTCACTCTTTTGGAGGTATTTTTTGCTTGGCGCTGGCCTGGTTTAACAAAGAGCATAGCCACGACTCCAAGTCCAGCTGCAATCGCTGCCGCGACAAACATGGAAGAGTACCCATAGCTAACGACTAAGAATCCAGTTAATATTGGTGCGATAATCGTGGCAGTATTCGTAATAAAATGTGTAATCCCGCCAAATGTACCGGCACGGCTTGGTTCTGTATCAATGATGACGGACCAATAAACAGAATTTGGAAGTGAATTGAAGGCGTTTCCAATACACATTAAAACCATTACTCCGACAATCGTGTCTTGAGTAGGGATTAAGATGAAGCATGTTGCCGTTAATAATAATGAAACAACAGCCAGTCCTGATCTTGCGATACGCAAATTTCCTGTTTTCATTCGTAAATAATCTGAGATTTTCCCGCCAAGTATAACGGTAAAACAAGCTCCAATCCATGGAATCATTCCTAAATACCAGAGCGAGGATAATTGAAAGCCAAATTGATCCTGTAAATATTTTGGTGTCCAAGTAAGTAATAGGAAGGTAATATATTGGAAAGCAAAATAGCCTAAGGCGTTAAAAATCAGGGTTGGATTTTTAAAGAAATGGTACCATTTAACTGAATCATCATGTTCACTGACAACCTTTTCATTCGGCAATAAATCCTTAACCGAACGAATTTGTTCAAGCTCTTCCTTCGAAACTTTCGGATTTTGCTCAGGTAGATCTGTAAACATTTTTGTCCAAAAGAAAACCCAGATGATTCCCAAACAGCCAAGGAAGATAAACATGACTTTCCAATTTGTTATCGATAAAAGGGCAACAGCTGCTGGAGCGGTCAGCAATGCTCCAAGCGGTGTTCCTAAAAGACCCATTGATACAGCAAACCCGCGTTCCTTAGGTGTAGCCCAGTTTGCATTTGTTTTATTAATCGTTGAAAAAGTCGGTCCTTCAGCAAAACCAAATAGGATACGGATCACGGCAAATCCAGTTAACGCCGAACCGCCAAATAAAGCTAAACCGAGATCCCCAGCAAACGCAGTGGCCATGACAAAAACGGACCAGCCTATCCCAATAATAATCCAAACAAATCTCGGCCCCTTCTTATCCGCAAGCATTCCGCCAAAGAGTGAACCAAATAAATAACCAAACCCAAAATAACCAAGGACGGCTCCCCACGATATCGGGTCAAATCCATACTCGCCAATGATGTCTTTTTGTGCGTACGAAATGGCCCCCCTATCGATGTAGTTGATGATAACCATCAGCACCATCATGAACATAATTTGATAACGAAAGTTTTTCTTCATTTGGACACCTACACTTTCCGTAACAATTTTATTTAGCGGAAAAATACTTTTGTGCTTCAAATTTCACACGATCATAATGGTGAACCAAGGTTTTATCCACATCATTCGTTTTTAAGCCTTCAAGTATCTTCCAATGTTCATCGATTACTTCTTTTCTTCTAATTGGACTTTTTAAGACTGTCATCGCAATTCTTCGCATGACATCGTAGACTTGATCACTCATTGAATTGAGTCTTTTATTGCCGCCAAATTGATTAATAGTTTTATGAAATTCTTGATCAATCAATGTAAACTCATAGTCTGATTGAGCAGATGAAACTAATTCCATTTTGCTCATAATAGTTTGAAGTGCTTCTATTTTGTCATTTGTCATATTTTCTGCTGCACTTTTTGCCATCGCCGTTTCAATGATCAATCGAATTTGTAAAATTTCTTCTACATCTTTCATGGTTAAGGGGCTTACATACGTTCCCTTATAGGGAATGGAAATCACCCACTCTTCTGCTTCTAATCTTTGAATGGCTTCCCTAAACGGGGTTCTGCTAATACCAAATAGCTCCATGGCTTTAATTTCAGTTAACGCTTCATGATCAGATAATACCCCCTTAATAATGGCTTCTTTAATGACGTGATAGGATTGTGCTTTTAACGATTTTGGACTTACCATATATTTCTTCATGTTCGCTCCCCTTGATAAAAGATTTTATAATAATAAAAATTATCTGTAAATATATTATATATAATCCGGAATTTTCTGAATACTAATTCGAGAAGGTAAATAACAGAAATTCTCCTAATTTAACCTGATCGATGGGCTTCGTATGTTGCTTTTGCATGCTATTAATTTGGGCAATCTCTTAGAATGATTATACTATATTCATATATCTTTCTACTTACTTTTGATTATACATGAAAGTCCTTATATCCAAAAAAAGGGCACAGCTAGCTTAAATTCGCTGGCTGTGCCTTTTTACAAGCAAAACTTTCGTTTGTTTCTTTAAAGAACCGTCCCATGTCCCATTATTTAACTAATAAATTGAGGCAAGAGAACCGTCCCTATGCATCACTTTTGTAACTTTTATGTTTGAAGGCATTAATGGATGGTTTCGAATGACGTCAGCACTGTTTTGGGTACTGTTGGCTGAGGTTTCGTTGCCCTCGAGCCATTCTTTTATGCTGCCTTTTGGGTGTTCTGGCTTGCAATTTTTAAAGAGATAATCCAGAGTTTGAATTTTGTCTTGTAATTCTTTATTGTTATATATTTTCTTAAGTGTTTCTCTAGCATTCTTTCGATTAGCTGTTGGAACGGCAACAAAAATTTCTTCAACATTTTCCCGATAGACAGCAAGGATGATGTCCCGCATGAGATCACTGAAGGGTGCAATGGATGGTCCATAAGATTGCAAGACTAAGATATTATTCGGCTCAAGACTGCTCATCTTTTCCATGATACTTTCCGGACTCTGCTCCATACCAACCACAAACAGCACTTTTTTCTTCTCGTTCATATTCATTACGTTCACCCCGTTTTTTGAATAGAATTTAGTTCCAATCGGATGGCCCCAGTGTTACGCTAGTGTTTTTTCCAAATCCCCCGAAAGTTTAAAGACCATGACCCTTTCACCGGTCTTGGTGCTGAGATCGGTATAAAAACTGATGACTTCCTGGCCTGTTAGCGAAAAAATAATGTCCTTTAACTCTGCCTGCCCTGATTCCACCAAGCTGTTTCGCGTCTTTTTTACTGATAACAATCCCTCTTTATCCTTGCATAAGGCATATTCTGCAGGGGTTAATATTCTACACAATGTCACAATTACCATATCCCGTAAAATATCCGTCTTCACATTAATGGAACCGCGACCTAGATAACTTTTCTCCCATTGAGTTAATGTTTTGCTTATTTCAGCTTCCAGAGTGCCTTTTGACTTCTCCATATCGATTTCTACCCCTTTTGTACGATTAAAAAATATTTTTCACCCCGAGGCCTCGCTAAGACCAGCTTTTCCAGTTCCCTTCCGGATCAATCGACGCAAGCCGAAGCCAGCCGTTTTGGACTTTTTGAAAAAATACCCGGTCTTGATTCAACAATCGTTCCACATATTCCTTTGGCGCCTGGATGACCACCAGCAGCCTTAACGGCGCATGATAGACTGTATCGTCCGATTGCATAACGGACTGCCATGGAAGTCCGGATAATAAATCGCTGGCGTTCCCCTGCATCACGCCAATTCCGGACGTCACGGTCTGGGTCGCTTTATTTCCACTGCCATAATAATGAGGCGCAACAGCCGATGCGTAATATTGCAGGTTAATCATTTGACAAACCGTTCCCGGTCCAGCAATGATGCCGCTCAGCAGCGAACCATTTTTATCCTTTTTCCAGTTATAATTATGAAGAAACACTCTTCCCTCGAGATTGCACGCCTTGGTCAGGGTTCGTTCTCCGATCACAAACGCCGCATTGCCGGCGAGCCCCCATTCCGGACGGATTTCACTCCAGTCCTCCGCCAACCGCTCCGCTTCCGCTTTCGGATTTTTCAAGCTGTCTTTGAGACTAGGCAATTCCCGGATTCGCTCGGCGTTAGCCTCCTCACTCACCTTTGGCAGGACCGCTTCGATGCGGGTATACGCATCTTCAGCCTTGCCCGAAAGGTGCGGAAGATAAACCCAATGCAACTCATCAAGTGTTGTAATATGCTCGGCTGCCGCAAAAACGGTCTCTTCCGGAATCAAAATCCCCCTTGCTTTGAGGGCCTGCCGTACATTCGGAAGGTTGCACAACGCAGCCAGCACCCTCGCATTAAAGGCGCTCGATGTTCCGCCACAGGCCCCGCAATCGAGCGAAGACGCATATGGATTATTGGTGCTGTGGCTTCCGTGCCCGCAAATCACCACGAGTGGTGCGAAATGATCAGTAAGCCCGATTGTTTTTAAAGCTTGCTCCACATATTGTATTTTCTCTTCTTCTGAAAAACCAACCGGAATCTCCGTTTCATCAGGTTCCTCCATCCGGTCAAGCGTCAGCTTCACATCCGGTTTCCTGAACCAGGTGCCAAGCAGTTTCTTGAACGTGCGCCCAGCCCTTCTCGGTAAAAAGGTACGGGTCAGCGTCTGCATACTAAGCCACGGTCCGCTTACCTCCGGCAGTAATAGGCTGGCAAGCAGGTTGTGCTTCATGGTTTTAAAGGTACCTTGCAGTGAATTAACTGCCTGCAGCCGCTCGTGAAACGGTTGGTATTGCGATTCAGGCAAGTATTCTTTTACCTTAAATTGCGGTTTATTCAATACCGGCAAGGAAGGATGGCTATGATGGCTATCAAGTTTGCAGGTTTCAATCGGCAAACCGAAAAATCCAGCTGCCCCAAAGGTTTCAAAGCCTTCTGTCCGTTCGAGTTGGCGGCGGAAAGGCTCTGACCTTACGTCAATGCAAAAAACAAACTGCGCCAAGGAAGACGATTTAGGCTCTGCGGCCGCCTGCTGTTTCCCGACGATTTTTTCCATCAATTGCTGTTCATATGTTTTTTCCCATGCTTCCATCCAAAGTCTGTTGCGGACCATCTGATCAAACTGCCAAGCAAGGTTCAAACGAGCTTTTTGCTCCGCAGCAGACAATTGTGACCATGCCTTGATTGGAAGGTTCCCCCAATGAAGCCAGGCAGCAAGTAAGGATTCCAGGAACACGTCCGCTTCCGTTCCTTGGGTGGGCAAAGGAAGATATTTCTTCATTAATAGTAGTTCCATTGAAATTCTTACTGCCAAATAGTCCGTTAGCAAGGAGCTTTCGTTACGATGTTGCTGCGAGCGCCAAAGCATCATTCCCGCCCAGCCTGGCATGGCCAGCAAATGAGCTTCTAGATATCCTCTAGTCTCTGAAGGGTGAATTCCTAAATGGGACAAGGCCTCATTTAAAGCCACGTCCGCTTCATTAGGCAATTTTTTAATCTGTTTACGTTCCTCTAGCGTTAAGGCTGGGTCTAAGGAGGCCATTCGCCGCCATGCCTGGTAGAAGCCTTCCTCGCGGTTTGGCATCGACCAGACCGCCTGGGACTCATCCAAAAACAACTTGCACCACTTAATCAGATGGCGGTTGAGATCCCTTAACACCGACTCGCCGTTGATCTGTTCGAAACGCTGACTAAGGGTCTTTACGGATTGTCTTACCTTTAGTTGGTACTTAAAGCCACTAAGTTTTTTGGCCAATCGTTTCACTTCGGGATGTGCCGTTAAATCAGAAGACGGCACATCCTTTGTTAGCGCCGCGCGGCAAAACTGCTCTGCAGCCGCCCACGGGAGTCCGAAGGAGTGCTGCTCAAGCCATTGCTGCAGCCCTTTTTCTAAAAAATTCCCATCAATTTCGCCTTGGTCCCGTGCTGATTTTAATAAAAAATCATTGGGAAACATCTCGATATCAGAAACATCTTTAAACCGGCGTGCTGTCTGTTCAAAGGATTGCCGTTCTAACCCGGCCCAGGGGCTGCGTGCCGCGAACTTGCTGATCGGGCCGAGCGGTGCGATGACTTCGCTAGCTGATTTTACTAAATCATGAATATCAAGACTGAGATTTTCTTGTTCCTTTTCCCAACTTAATGTTCTGGCTAATGTCGGTGTCATCTGAATGACCTCCTATAAGACAAGTATTTTGGATGACTTTCCACTAAATCTTTGTGAGGCTCACCCAAATGGACAAGCCACAGATAAATAACCGTAAATGCCGTTGAGGACCGATGGCGCGCGAGCCATAATCCATAAGCACTGCCGCCCAGCAAGATAATCAGGGCCAAGATGACCGTTGGTGTGGGTGGCTGCATACCAGACAGAACCGTTTCATGTAACAAACTGTCCAAGAGCGTATGGATGAATTTGAACATTATGACCGCTCCGGCAAGGAACGCAAGCCCTGCCACTTTGCCAACCCGGCCTGACCCAAAGGCAACGAGTCCGGTCCAAGCAAACATCACGGACCAGCCTAAAATGAGGGTGCTAATGATGTGATAACCCTCTCCACCGGAATTCAGCCAATAGCCAATCGAAAAAATAAGACCTAAAACTACTCCGGTGATCGTCCACAAAACGGGAAACGGACGGCCCTTGAAGGAATGGGTCTCCCGATGCTGGATGGCGGATCCGGCCTGCAGAAAAAGGCTCGCTTTGAATAATCCATGTAAGACAGCATGAATAATCGCTGCCAAATAGGCGCCTAATGCGCACTGGATCAGCATGAACCCCATTTGGGCAATGGTTGAGCCGACCAGCTGCCGTTTATAGTCGACATGGACTAGCATGATTCCAGTCCCAAGCAGGACGGAAATGCCGGACAGAACAAGCAGAATCAGCTGGGCTGTATCACCGCCATTAAAGAGCGGTGCAAAACGGGTAAACATCAGACCGCCGGCATTGACGATGCCAGCATGCATGACAGCTGATACCGGAGTTGGAGCCACGACCGAGTCTAGCAGCCAGCGTTGGAAAGGAAACTGCGCTGAAGGAATGATCATTGCCACAATCAATAGGAGGCTGATGCAGGTTCTCTCCCACGCTGCAAGCTGGGCAAGGTTATTTTTTTCAAGAACAGCCGATAACTGCCAGTGTCCTGTCGTTTGAGTAATCCAGATAACAGCCACGAGCAGAATCAGCCAGCTAAGTAAAAATATCCGGCCGGAGGAGGCAGCTGCTTTTCTGGCCACCTGCCACTCCTTATTTAATCTGATCAGCAGGGTCAAGCCCAAAAGGGTCACTCCCCAGCAGACCAACAGAATCCGCAGATCATTGCTGAGCCAGACAAGGGTATCAGCAAACGTAGTGAGTGTCAGCAGCGTAAAATACTTTCGGTAAGAACGATCACCGAATAAGTACCGTAATGAGTAGCGCTGCACGATGACACCAATGGTCAGGACAAAAAGGGCCAGAAGTAATGAGAGAGAATCGAACCGCCATGGTCCATACATCACACTTCCATCGTGTTTGCTAGAGAAAAGCCCACACAAGGCAACGACTGGCGGCAACGAAATAATGCCTATATGATATCGAACAAAATGTACGGGGACCTTTTCCCATAGCAGGAAAATGGCGCTTACCATGGCAACTGCTAGAATGATAAAAAATGCAGTTGGTAATGAAATTAGCTCCAGATAATTGGACATCCTCGCTCTCTCCCTCTTAGATTTTCATAATATGAATCTTCTAGTTTTTTAAAAACAAAAAAACCGGCAACTCTAAATTTAATGGTCATACTACAACCATTAAACTTTGAAGATTGCCGGTTTACCTTTAACTTCCCAATCGGGCTTTTAAATGTCTACCTTAATCGTATGTTATTCATTAAGTATTTTTGATTTCTACTTCTATAGAATTCCTTTTTCATAAAAGCCAATAAATCATTATTAACCATATGCTAAAGTTCTATATTAAAAGAAATCACCTAAACACTATAATCACGTACTAAATATTACTATTTGTTAAAGATTCTGTCAAGTGAAGCATGGGGACGGTTCTCTTGCCTCACTTTGTGAGGCAGAAGAACCGTCCCCATGCTTCAAAATCTGCTCTTTTTCGGGTCGCCGAGGTATGTTTTTAGTGTTTCGATGAATGTTTGCAATGCTTTTGTTTGGTAGGTGGCGTGGGTTAGGATGGAGAAGTTGCGTTTAAACGGGAGTCCCTTTACTCGAAGGGTGCCGATATAACCGTTTGTGAGCTCCTTCTTAATCGCCCAGCTTGATAACAAACTGATGCCAAGACCCGCTTCAACCGATTCTTTGATGAGTTGGGTGCTGCCGAATTCCATAACTTTTTTCGGGGTGAACTTGTACCTCCGAAATAGATTTTCTGCAGCCTCTCTGGTCCCAGAGCCCTCTTCCCTGAGAATCCACGTTTCTTCCTCCAAATCAGCCAAATTGATTTCCCCTTTTTCGCCCAAAAGAGGATGACGAGGGGAAGCAACAATGACCATTCGGTCTTTGGAAACCACTTTCGAATTAAGGACATTTTCTTCATAAAATCCTTCAATAATGCCAATGTCCAATTGATGTTTTTTCACCAGTTCAATGATTTCCTTTGTATTTTGAATCCTGATTGATGGATGAATGTCGGGGTATTGCTCCTTCATCTTGGCAATAATATGCGGCAGGATATACTCGCCAAACGTGTAGCTCGCCCCAATCGCAATCGGGCCGCTCGCCTTATTGGTCAGGTCATCGACTAAGGACTGCATTTTTGTATAAAGCGCGGTGATTTCTTTCGCATGGTGATAAACGATCTCACCAGCCTGATTGAGGCGGACATACTTATTACTTCTCTCCAAGAGCCTTGTGCCAATCGATTGTTCTAACGTTCGGATATACTGGCTGACCGCCGGCTGGGTCATATGCAGCTCTTCCGCCGCTTTTGAAAAATTCTCCTTCTCCACCACTTTAATGAACACCTCTAAATGCTGGTCCATCCTCTGCCCCCTTTTTCAAAAAGTAACCCATGTATATAAATTTACTTATCATCCCTATTATATATCATTATTTTTCTTATACACCAATCGCGAGTATGCTTAAGTTACAAAATCAAATCATTTGAGGTGATTGGAATGGGAAGTCAAAGTGCAAGAATTTTACCTCAAGACGAACAGAACGAACAACCTCTTAAAAAGCCGGAAACAAAACCTTCCGCTTATTTATGGCTGGGAGGAATTGCTTTTACCATTGTCATTGCAGCGTTCGGTTTTGCGTTAGCAAAAGTCCCAGGGTTTGATCGTGTCGGACCGCTTGCCTGTGCAATTGTGATTGCGGTAATCTACCGGCAATTTTTCGGTTATCCGGAAGTGCTACGCGCAGGAATTCAATTTTCCGCCAAGCGCTTTTTACGTTTTGCGATTATTTTATACGGGCTCAAGTTAAACATAGATGTAGTGATTCACCAAGGGCTGGGGCTGATTGCGCGTGATATCGGTGTGATCGCTTTTGCGATCTTGTTAACCGTATGGCTTGGAAAATTGCTGAAAGCGGAATCCTCCCTCGTGCTTCTGCTTGGTGTTGGAACCGGTGTATGCGGGGCTGCCGCGATTGCCGCTGTTTCGCCCATTCTCAAGGCAAAGGACGAAGATACAGCCATCGGGGTCGGAATTATTGCCTTGGTGGGGACGATTTTTTCAATAACCTATACGATCTTAAGACCAATTCTCCCGTTATCGGCCATTGATTATGGCATCTGGAGCGGCATCAGCCTTCACGAAATTGCCCATGTTGCCTTAGCCGGGGCACCCGCGGGTCCAGATGGCCTGGCCATTGCCCTGCTCGCCAAACTAGGCCGGGTACTCCTGCTCGTTCCATTGTGCTTTATTCTTATGTATTGGATGAAACGACGCAGTTCAGGAAGTGCTGGAGATACCAAAATTGAGTTCCCTTGGTTTCTCATCGGCTTTATCTTGATGAGCTTGTTCGGAAGCTATATCCTTGGCCATTCCATGCCTGTTTCAAAAGCAGCCATGGACGGGATTTCAACCGCCACCACCTTTATCCTAACATCCGCCATGGTCGGACTCGGACTAAACGTCAGCCTGCGTGACCTCCGGACCAAAGCAGCACGGCCGCTGATCGCAATGCTGATTACGTCTGTTATCCTATCCGTAGTTTCGTATTTTATTGCGTGATGCATGGGGACGGTTCTTTTGCATCATTTTGCGGGTGGCCGTTACCATTACTTCAAACTTTAGGGCAGCGTTTGTCAGGGATTACTTTTTGAGAGAACATCCCTGACAAACGCTGCCCTTTAACTATTTATTTCCGAGAAACCACTCCAAACCTACGCCGCATTATATCCCTTCCCTATCATTTCATGGACATTATGCACGGTTACATAAGCGTTTCTGTCGAGCACGCTTATGATACTTTTCAAGCGGACAGTTTCTTGTTTGTTGATAACAATGTACAGTACATTCTTATTGGCACCTGTGTAGCCGCCCCGTCCTTCTAGGACAGTTAAACCTCTTGACATAACCGTGGTAATTTCATTTAGAATCTGATCGGAGGAATTTGAAATGATTAGCACAGCGACTCTTTCGTCCAGATCCTCGACAATAAAGTCAATAGCCTTAGCACCAAGGTAGACTGAAATGAGTGTATACATGGATTTATCTAACCCAATAATAAGAACAGACCCGCCTACAACGATAACATCAATGATCAACATTCCTTTTCCTATGCTCCAGCCTAGGAATTGGTTTAACATCCGTGCTATAATCGTGGTCCCGCCGTTCGTCCCGCCTGCACGAAAAATAAGCCCTAATCCTATGCCTACTAATAGTCCCGCAAAAATGGCTGCCAAGAGTGTATCATTTGTCAGCCTTCTCCCCACATTCTCTGTTAAAAATAAGATAACCGAGCTAGAAAAAATGGTAATAATCGTATAGATAATAGTCCTTTTTTCAAGAAATTTATAACCAACCAGAACTAGTGTCATATTAAGAACGAAATTCACTACTCCTGGGGACCATTCAAATAAATAATGCGCTACGACGGTAAGACCGAGAATCCCGCCCTCTGAGAGCAAATTCGGGATTGTAAAGAAGTTAATGCCAATCGAAAAAATGATCCCGCCTAGCAGGATCAAAATTAAATCTTTAAACGTTTTTCTCATCATGCTTTCTTCCTTAGGTTTTATAATTTTGACTCCTTAACAAAAAGTAAGATCGAAGCAGCTAATAGTTTCATTCTTGGAATAAAAGTATCAAGCACCATATATTCATCTAACGCGTGCCAGTTCCCGCCGACAGGGCCCATCCCACATATGGTCGGGACACCCAATGAAGCAGTGAAACCTGCATCTGCAGCACCTTTCGTCTGCTGTTCAGTTATGTTTAAATGTAAGCCTTCAGCTGCTTTTTGAACAATTTTGAACAATTTTGAAACACCTTCATGCTTTTCCATTGGAAGTATGCCGATTCCGCCTGTTAGTTTACTTTTTGTTCCTGTTATATAGGGAGTTTCCACAACTTTGTTAATTTGTTGATATAGTTCATTAAAATCCTTTTCTGACCAAAAAGAAGAGTGAATGGTAGCAAAAGCGTAAGGAGACACTACATTATTGCTTATTCCTCCTTCGATTTTTCCAAAGTTTACAGTTGTTCCTTTATCCAGATCCATAAGCTGTTTAATTTTCGTCATTTTTATAGCGAGTTCATCGTTAGCACTAATACCATCTTCTATGAAAGCTCCGGAATGAGATGCCCGTCCCTCTATTTCAATCTTCATGTGTGCAGAGCCTTTCCTTGATGTAACGATTGAGCCATCCGGCCGGGCTGCTTCTAAGTTAAAAACAGCAAGGGCATCTTTGGCTCTTTCTACAATGATATTTCTTGATATAGGGGAACCAAGCTCTTCTTCGGGTGTAAAAAGTAATTCAATATCACACATTTCTTCGTTTGCAAACCTTTGTAATGCAATGGCGGTATGAATCATGGAGATAAGACCTGATTTCATATCAGATACACCTGGCCCACGCAATAGATTTCCTTCAACTTTGAAAGGACGTTGTAATGTTGTGCCTGGTGGATGAGGAGTATCTTGATGCCCCATTAATAAGATTTTACCTTGCTTTTTCCCTTTAATCACAGCAATAATATGGTTCCCAAATTCCTCATTCTCACGGATTTCATAAGGGATTCCGGCATTTTCTAGTTGTTGGCGGATTACCGCCCCAACTCTATTAACTCCATCTTTATCGTATGAGAAACTATCAATATTAACAATTTCTTCAAGGGATTTTAGCGCGTTTTCTTTTTGACTATCCAAGTAGTTATTGATTTTTTGCAGCATAGCATTTTCTTCTTTAAGAAGCATTTCCATGTTTAACACTCCTAACTTCATTCAAAACAATATTTTAATCACGAGAAAGTGATGATTAGAATTACCTTATTTACCAGCCTCCCACCGGTAAATAAGGTAATGGATCATTTCTTCATTTCATTAGTTGAAGGCTGCTGCCTTCTTCACATTGTCCTTCATTTCTTCAGGCAAATGCTTAGTATCAGCCTTTGCAATGCCGTACCCTGTAAAAATGTAAATAAGGGCAAATACAACGGCTAGATAGACGACAGGGGTATAGAGGATAAATTCACTAGTTGGAACTTTCAAGGTACTCGCGATAAATACCCCTGTTGTACTCCAAGGAATCGCTGGTCCAAAAGCCGAACCTGAATCTTCTAGTGTTCTCGATAAGTTTTTTCGATGAAGTCCGTATTTATCATACAATGGTGCAAGCATTGGCCCAAATACCGAAAAAGATACATACCAACTGCCAGTTATGGTATAAAAGAGGCCGTGGATGGATAGACAAGACGCCATCATGGTTTTTCCCGTTTTAGCCACTTTTATGATTTTTTCCAAGATGACATGAAACGCTCCCGATGTCCTCAGCGGGGCACCAAACAAAGCTGCAGCAAATATGACAGCCACTGTACTATACATGCTCGATAGACCGCCTTGCTGTAACATTTCATTCACGACTTTCACATTTGTTGTATCCGTAAAACCATTGTTAAGTGTTTGAGCGATTTCCAACAAACTTCTACCTTGAAAGAATATCGCCAATATACAACCGAGCAAAATTCCAATTCCAAAAACGGGTAAAGTTGGCTTCTGCTTGAAAATTAAGAACAGGACGACCAGTGGAGGCAATAAAAGGATTGGATTTAAGTTAAAATGCGCATCTAGTGTAGACATGATTAATTCTATATTTTTAGTATTTTGAACTTGTTCGTCTAACTGGAAACCTAGGAATATATAAAGAATTAAGGAAATAATAAAAACTGGTACGGTCGTATATAACAAATGTTTAATGTGTTCAACAATGTTCACTTCCGTTAAAGCTGCTGCCATAATCGTCCCATCAGAAAGCGGTGACAGTTTATCTCCAAAGTAAGATCCTGCCACAATAGCTGCAGCACTATAATGAGGGGGAATTCCAAAGCCGATTGAGACACCCATAAGGGCGACACCAATGGTACCAATTGTCCCCCAAGAAGTCCCAGTCATCAAAGACATTAAGGCGCATGCTAGAGCAGCCGCAACTAAAAATATCGATGGCTTTAAAATTAACAGCCCATAGTAAATGATGACAGGAATCGTGCCTGCTAACATCCAGGCTCCAATTAACATTCCGACACCAAACATAATCAAAATAGGAAGAAGCACCTTTCGAAGAGTATCGACAATATCATTTTCGATATCCTCCCATTTAATTCCCCACAATAGTGAAATAATAATAGCCGCTATTCCTGCTGTGATTAGTACAATTGCTGCAGGAGCTTTAACAAATAGTAAACCTGCGAAGATAATCAAAATCGAAATGGTCAATAGCGTAACCGCTTTTGTTAATGAGATCGAACTCGTCATCACCTTGTCCTCCTTTTTAATAGTCACTTGGCATTCACCGAAATTTTAAAAATCAAGATTTGTGAGCGTTTTCAAAGTTAAGAATGAATGGCGATTTTTATGCTTCGCCAAAACAATCCTCTTTTCAAGGGTGAGTCGGCTGCTCTTCTGTTCTATGAATTGAAAATCGCCATCGATTCATAAAACTTCAGAATAATACATCAATTCAAAACTTTGTGTTTTTATATTAACTTGGTTTTTTATAAATGTAAAATATATATATTATCTATTATTTATACATAACGTGTATATGGTAGAATTAATTATTGAAACTGACTAACTTTGAAATTAAGGGGAGGGTTTTTGCAACGGTGGATATACAAAAACTTCGTTATTTCATTGAAATTGTCGAAAAAGGCTCTTTATCACAAGCTGCAATTGCACTAAATATGACACAGCCTCCTTTAAGTTCTGTCATTAAAAAGCTAGAGTCAGAATTAGATGTTCAATTATTCGACAGAAGAGGGAAAAAGTTAATTCTTACAGATACGGGGCGGTTACTTTACAATCGTGCAAAAAATCTTATCGCTTCCGCTGATATCATTATGAATGAGCTGGTCGAACTAGATAAAGGCTTAAAAGGACAGGTTGTTGTTGGTTGTTCAACTAATGCCAATCTAACGATCATTCCAAAGGTGGTACAAAGAATAAATGATACGTCCAATATTGTCATTAAGGTAAAAGAAGGCAATACATCCTACATTTTAGATGAATTAAGAAACCATCGGTTAGATGTTGGCATCGTTAGGAATGTGTTTAAAAGAGATGATTTGCATAATGAAATACTATTCTCTGAACCATTAATGCTGGCCCTACCTCCTAATCATAGATTATTACGAAAGAAAGGGAATGTAAGGATAGAAGATCTAAAGGACGAGAAATTCCTATTACAATCTACTACTTTCGGTCATGGAATTTCAGAAATAATTATTGAGGAATGTCAAGCGAATGGTTTCTTTCCAAATGTTATCTATTGGGGTACAGAAACCTTGCCAATGTTGAATATGGTCCAATTAGGTCTAGGAATTGCATTTTTCCCAAAATCCTTCCTTAAACTAGAAAATTTTCGTTTTCCACCTATAGTTGAAGTAGAAGATTCTAGTTTAATAATAAAAATAGGTTTGGTTACATTTAAAGATAGAATTCATAAAGCGGCTACAGATAAGTTTCTAGAAGTTACCAAAAGCGTAATTGATGATTTGTATGACTTCACAGAACTTCATTCTTAAAGGATGGTGCCGTTGACCTTCTTGATTTTTGAAAGGAAAGAATGGGAATGATTAAAAGCGACTGTTACACCTTAATCCGGAGATCGCAATCCTTCCCGACCTTCCAAAAATGGGACATGAGAACCGTCCCCATGCATCAATTTTTTCAATTTCATTCGAACCGTTTTAACCCCTTATTCGTTTCCTTAATTGATTACTTAAACAAATGGAGGAATGAGGATGAAAAAAAATTTGGTACTGGGTGCAATCTTTTTACTGCTGTTCACGGCCGCTGGATTTTCGGTCTACGCTAACATGGAGGATTCAACAAAGTCTCAACAGTCGAACGATGGCGTGATCCGGGTGTACGGCCCAGGCGGACCACTGGGACCCATGAAGGAAGCAGCAGAAAATTTCACAGCGGAAACAGGAATAAAGGTTGTCGTAACGGCTGGCCCTGAATCCAACTGGATTAACCAAGCCAAACAAGATGCGGATATCGTTTATGGTGGTTCGGAATACATGCTTCGCAGCTTCATGCTAAGCAATCCCGAGATGATTAATGAAAAATCATTGACAGAATTATACCCACGAGCAGCAGGGATTTTAGTACGAAAAGGGAATCCCAAGAACATCCAATCGCTCGAAGATTTAACAAAAAGCGGGGTGAAAATAATCGATGTCAATGGTGCCGGACAGCTTGGATTATGGGAGGATTTAGCTGGAAGAAAGGGACTAATCGGAGGGATTAGCCAAAATATTGACATCTCCGTAAAATCCAGTGCCGAAGCAATTGAAATATGGAAATCCAATTCAAAACACGATGCGTGGATTACATATGAATCCTGGCACTATAGACTTAAGGATGTCACCGATTTAGTGGAACTCCCAGAAGCAGAAAAGCTTTACAGAGGAACTCCGATTGCGCTAACAACCAGCACAGATAATAAAAAAGAAGCTCAACAATTCATTGACTATCTAAAAACCGACGCATCCCACCAGGTCTTTCAAAAGTGGGGATGGAGATAACGTTCACAATTGCAGTACCGGGTACCTTCCAATTTTCCAGTAAAATGATGCATGAGAACCGTCCCCATGCATCATTTTTTTATTTAGTTCGAACCGTTTTATTTGTTTCTTCGTTACCTTTATTGAACAGAACATTTAAGGAGGAGTTCATGATGAAAAAGTGGAGTTGGCTATTTATATTCCTTTTAGCAGGAGTACTTCTTGTGGGGTGCAGTGCAAAAGAAGGCGCAAAGGACAAGGATACAAGTAATCAAGCAAAAGAGACAGCCGTAGTGGTTAACAAAGATGCCGAAAAAGCGGCTGACAAATCGGATACAGCCCTGCAGCTGAAGGAAAATGAAAAGGTCGGTAACTATCTTGCAGATGCGAAAGGGATGACACTTTACTATTTTGCCAAAGATAAGCCAAACACATCAAACTGCAGTGGCGAATGTCTCCAAAACTGGCCTGTCTTCTTTTCTGAAAACCTTGAAGTTCCAGAAGGAATTAACAAAGAAGACTTCAGCACCATTACCCGAGCAGACACGGGTGTGAAACAGACAACTTACAAAGGCTTTCCGCTTTACTACTTTGTCAATGACAAGGCAGCTGGAGACGTAAACGGACAGGGCGTTAAAGATGTTTGGTTTATTGTAAACAGCGAGACAACATTTCCTCAATAACAACTTTTAGAAGAATTGCCGCCAGGCAGTTCTTTTTTCTCATTATGAAAAGTTTTCCCCCTTCCGCTTTCACAATGATTTATACTATTAAAAACGCTGCAATGTAAGGGAGAGAATTCGGCAATGAAATCAAAGACAGACGAAGAACTGATTGGACTAATTGTCCAAAAGCATCGTCCGGCACTTGAAGAGCTATACGACCGTTACGCAAAGCTTATCTATAGCTTCTCTTATAAAATAGCAAAGGGCGATACAGATAAAACGAAGGAAATAGTCCAACATGTATTTCTCCGGCTTTGGACAACAAAAAGCACCTATAATCCGGCAAAAGGGCAATTGGCGAACTGGCTTCTTACTATTACCCGAAATATTGCGATTGATCTCATTCGTAAAGAGCAAAAACATAATGGAACCATCCCGTTAGAACCCAATGACATGGTGCAAATTCAAGGGCAGCAGTCGGAGGATGTCCTTCAGCAGGTTTCAAGAAATCTATTAAAACAGCAAATTCAAGAAGCCAAACGCCATCTCTCTGAACCACAGCAACGCCTCATCAACCTTCTTTACTGGGAAGGGTACTCTTTAAGCGAAATTGCAGAAATAGAAAACAAGCCGCTCGGTACCATTAAAAGCAGACTGCATCAAACCTTAAAAAAACTTCGGAATTATTTCAGTGAGGAAAAAGGAGGGGTTCGGCATGGAAAATAAATGCGAAAACCTGTCTTTATATATGATTAATGAATTGACTCCGCGTGAAAAAGAAGAATTTGAACGCCATTTGAAAACATGTACCCAATGTCAGCACGAATTAGAATCACTGCAAGGATTATGGCAGAACCTTTCTTATGAAATAGAAGAAGTGGACGTTCCTGACACACTGAAAGCAGACGTCATGAACTTTATTTTTGAAGAGAAAGATGCACCGCTGCAGGAACAGAAAGTAGAACCAGCGAAGAAAAGCTTGATCGAACAATTTAAACTCAATTTCAAAAAGCACTTCTCGCCATTATCCGCTACTGTTGCTGCCGTTTTGATCATCGGCTTAGTTGGACTATATTGGAATAACCTTCAATTAAAAGATACTATTACAGCCTTGGAAACGAAAGAAGCGAAACCACCCCAAATTGTTTCGACATTTGTCCTAAAAGGGCAGGGTTTAGCCGCTTCGGCAAACGGTAATGCTTACCTTCTTCAAGAAGGTGGCGCCACCAATCTTGTCATCGAGTTAAATAATATGCCGCGTACCAAAGATGAGGAAGTATACCAAGTGTGGCTGTTAAAAAACGGCACTCGGCAAAATGCGGGGACGTTAAAACCTGATCAAAACGGCAACGGCCTAATCACCTACCGTCTGCCTCAAGCCCACTCGTTTGATGCTATTGGAATCACCCTAGAGCCGAACCAAAACAGCACCCAGCCGCAAGGCCAAAAAGTGATGGGAACGTCTTAGGTGTGACACGGGGACGGTTCGAGACTACTGAAAAAAGGCTATCAAGGCGACAGACTAGAGCCATTTTCGCAAGGTCGATTTTGCTTTGATAAGGTGTATAAAAGACATTTTGACTATCCGCAAGGTCGATTTTGTCTTTGATAAGGTGTATAAAAGACATTTTGACTATCCACAAGGTCGATTTTGTCTTTGATAAGGCGTATAAAAGACATTTTGACTATCCGCAAGGTCGATTTTGTCTTTGATAGGGCGTATAAAAGACATTTTGACTATCCGCAAGGTCGATTTTGTCTTTAATAAGGCGTATAAAAGACATTTTGACTATCGGTAAGGTCGATTTTGTCTTTAATAAGGCGAAATAAGTATTTTTCAGTGGTCTCGGACGGTTCTCATGCCTCACTTTGTGAGGCACAAGAACCGTCCCCATGCTCTACCCATGCTCTAAATCAGACTGGAATAGAATGAAATATTCTCTCCTTGAATCGTTCTTGCAAGGTCCTTGTAATAGTCCCTACTTCCCCTCCATTGATTTCATGATCTTCAACTCGAACAATCGGCATAATTTCCATTGTTGTGCTTGTAATGAATATTTCGTCTGCTTGGATCATTTCATCTGGGGTGAACTGTTTTTCGATAAACGGAATTCCAGTCTCTATTGTGATGTCCTTTACGGCCATTCTTGTAATTCCGGATAAAATATGTTTTGAAAGTGGCGCTGTAATGATGGTTGAATTTTTTACGATATATACATTAGAACTCGTTCCTTCAGTTACTTTCCCATCTCGTATTAGAATTGCTTCCAGAAATCCTTTCTCATAAGCAGATTGTTTAGCCAAAATATTCGGTAACAAGTTTAGTGATTTTATGTAGCAGTTTTGCCAACGGTCATCCGGGAGGAGAGTGACACCGGCCCCCTTTTCTCCAATCTGAATTGTTCGAAAAGGTTTAACGGTCATTGAGACGGATACGGGGCACTCTGGAAACAGATGATTTCTTGGTGCTATACCCCTTGTCACCTGTACGTAAAGATCAAGATTTATCAAGCCACTTTTTTGAATGAGTTCCAACATAGTATCTTTAAGAGCATCGCGGTCGGGATCAATCTGTAACTTTATGGCATATGCACTTTGATATAATCTTTCTACATGTTTTTCTAGCATAAAGGGTTTTCCGTTATAAATTCTGATAACCTCGTATACACCATCACCAAATTGATGGCCTCTTTCATCAATTGGTATAACCGGATCATCTGCATCAACAAATTTACCGTTAAAATAGGCTGAAATCATTTCTAACCCCTCCTTAAGAAGATTCTGAGCTCATGTTGTGTAATCAAGTTGTTTTTAAACGAATCATTTGTAAAAATAACTCACCTTTTCTAGATATGGTTGTTCCTGAACGACCTTGACGAACATTCAACAATTCCAATTGGTTAAGGACTTCTAGTCGTAATCGCAATTGCTGTTCCGAAAGAGTAAGTCCATTTTCCTGAAGCCTTCCCTTAACAACCGTACGGCCAAATGATTCACACTGTTTCTTACCTAGTTCAAAAATCTCAAGTATTGCAAGGCTCTCTTCTAAGAATCCGTGTTCTTCAATATTTAAAATAAGTTCATTTAATTCACTCTCAGTCATTTCTTGCAAAGGAATGGATTCCTTTATATTTTTTTGAAGCCTGCCCTTAATATAAAACGGCAATGACTCTAACGTTAATTCCTTTTCCACCAAGCAAGCCATGTATGAAACAGCATTGAATAATTCTTTTACATTTCCTGGCCAAGAATAGTGTTTCAGAAGGTTAATCATATCAGGGGGTATAACCAATTTTTCATGAAATAAATGGGATTGAAGATAAGTCTGAATGAGCGATTCAAAATCTTCCTTTCTCTCTGACAAAGAAGGAACTTTACAGGTTAATACAGCCAAATAATAAAATAGATCCTTACGAAATTTATTCTCATCCATTAACAATGAAAGATCATTAGTACTAATCGTAATTATCCTTACCTGTACGGAAATTGGCTGTTTCCCTCCTAACCTAATAACTTGGCCTTCCTCAAGCGTTTGAAGAAGTCTGCCTTGCAAGGAAATAGGCAGTTCATCAATTTCTTCAATGCATAGCGTCCCGCCATTTGCCATTTCAAAAAGGCCCGGAGTAATCTGCCCATCAAATTCTGTTCCATAAAAGTCTCTTTCCAGTACATCTGTAGGCCATCCTGCACAATTGATGCTAAGATACGGTCCATCTTTCATTAAAGAATCGTTATGAATGGCCTGTGCGAGCATTCTTTTTCCGGTGCCAGTTTCCCCAAAAATATGTACAGGGTCACTCATTTTAGCAAGCTTTTTTGCAATGTATAAAGTATCGTTCATCGCCTTACTATTTGCTATCACATCATCAAAAAAATACTTGGCTGTTTTTCCCTCCCCCTCCCCCGTCCATTTACTATAGGAGGCAGAAGTCTTTAAATTATTGTTTTCATTAGATACCGCGACTAGGGATTTCATATAACGATTGGTTAAAAAGAAGTGAGAACAATCTAATCCAAGCAATTTAAATACTTCAAAAACCGTTTCCAAGGCAAGAACTCGGTAGCCTATATCGATTACTTCAAATCCACCTTCTGGAACTAGTTGTATCTCCCCTAGAGTAACTACATAATCAATATTTAAAGGAATATCAGAATCCGGATTATAGCCAAAATAGTTATGCTCAAACACTGCCTCTTGAAGTGCTTGAACTGTTTCATCTGTGTTTTGCTTTGTGTCGTTTACAATTAAAATATTTTTTCCTTTAGGAGATGAAAGCAGCTTAGCCAT
Source organism: Neobacillus sp. GCM10023253 (assembly GCF_042653105.1). Classification (NCBI taxonomy): domain Bacteria; kingdom Bacillati; phylum Bacillota; class Bacilli; order Caryophanales; family Bacillaceae; genus Neobacillus; species Neobacillus sp. GCM10023253. Next base: position 104,492 of record NZ_JBHSHV010000014.1, on the reverse strand, counting down.
ATTTACATAATTAAATCCTCGTTCGGCTATTACATATTTAGCTCCATCTGGCAAAAAGGGACGAACAAGCGGAAAAATAAAGTTTGATCCTAATAGAACAATATCATCTTTTGAAATTTCCTCTCTGGATAAATTCTTAATCGAAATTGGACGAATCCTGATTAAATCTCCAGCAATTTCTATCAGTTGTTTTGAAATCATTGACAGATATTCATCCTGAATGGAAATAATAGTTAATACTTTTTTGGCCACATCACTTTCACTCCTTTATCCTTAAGCGCCAATTATCGTTTATTGATTATATAAATGGCAGGCGGAAAAGTGCCCTGGCTCAATTTCTATCAACTCAGGAACTACAGTTTTACAGATTTCCATACAAGCACTGCAACGGGGATGGAAGGTACATCCTGTCGGAGGTTTCGATGGACTTGGAATATCTCCTTGCAAAACAATTCGTTCTCTTTTTATACGCGGATTGGCAATAGGTACTGCAGACATTAATGCTTTAGTGTACGGGTGTAATGGATTCGCGTATATGGACTCTTTACTGGCAATTTCCACGATTCTTCCAAGGTACATTACGCCTACACGGTCACTAATATGCTCTACAACACTCAGATCATGAGAAATAAAGAGATAGGTTAATCCAAATTCCTTCTGTAGATCCTGCATTAGGTTTAATACTTGGGATTGAATGGAAACATCTAATGCCGAAACTGGTTCATCTGCTACGATTAGTTTTGGATTTACGGCCAGTGCACGTGCAATCCCAATTCTTTGTCGCTGTCCTCCACTAAATTCATGGGCATAACGGTTTGCTTGATACGAACTAAGACCAACATATTCTAATAGTTCGTGCACTCTTTTTTCTCTTTCTTTTTTTGTCATCATGCCATGAATGACTAAAGGCTCACCAATAATATCCCCAATATTCATACGTGGATTTAAGGAGGCATAAGGATCTTGAAATATCATTTGTAATTCTTTTCTTGTTTCTTGTAATTGTTTGTCATTTAACTTGCTAATATCTCTTCCATTAAACCAAATTTCTCCTTCAGTTGGCGCAAGCAGCCTCATGATCATCCGGCCTGTTGTAGACTTACCGCAGCCGCTTTCTCCAACTAATCCCATTGTTTCGCCTTTTTGAATGGAAAGTGAAACTCCATCTACAGCCCGAACGTATGACTTTTTTTGCCCAAACAATCCTTTTCTAATAGGAAAGTGTTTCTTTAAATTTTTTGCCTCTACCAACAGTTCCGCCATTTATTTTGCCCCCTTTGTCAGTTCCTTCTGATATAAGAAACAGCGACATTGATGCCCGTTTGAAATTTGCCGCAAATCTGGTTCGTTTTCTTTACAAATATCCATTGCTTCTGAACAGCGGGGAGCAAATTTGCAGCCTTTCGGCATATTAGCAGGGTTGGGAACATTTCCAGGAATAGGATCAAGTCTATTCGTCTTTTGCCCAAGCTTTGGAACAGAGTTAAGTAATCCTTTCGTATAAGGATGTTTTGGGTTCTCAAAGATCTCTATGACATCAGCTTCCTCTACCACTTTCCCGGCATACATCACTACTACGCGATCACACATTTCTGCTACGACACCTAAATCATGCGTAATGAGCATGATCGCTGTCCCTTTTTCATTTTTTAATTTTTTCATAAGCTCTAAGATTTGAGCTTGAATCGTTACATCTAGTGCAGTCGTTGGCTCATCTGCAATCAATAGTGTTGGGTTGCATGCCATTGCCATGGCAATCATGACCCTTTGCCTCATACCTCCGGACAGCTGATGGGGATATTCATCTATTATTTCCTCAGCACGAGGGATTCCGACAAGCTTTAACATATTAATCACATGTTCTCTAGCCTTTTTTTTGTCATATTTTAAATGGAGCTTAACAGCCTCACCAATTTGCTCGCCGATTTTATAGACCGGATTCAGTGAAGTCATCGGTTCCTGAAAGATCATCGCTATTTCATTGCCGCGTATTTCTCTCATTTCATCTCCCGACAAAGACAAAATATCTTTCCCTTTGAAACGAATGGAGCCATCTACCACTCTTCCTGGAGTATGCTCAAGTAACCCCATTACCGAAAGGGATGTCACGCTCTTTCCACACCCGGATTCCCCTACAACACCCAGTGTTTCCCCCTCTTTTATATATAGATCGACCCCGTTAACTGCAGGTATCTGACGATTATCCACGAAAAAATAAGTTTTTAAGTTTGATATTTCTAACAGCTTATTGTTCATATAATCGCTCCCTGTCTCTTAATCTTTCATCTTTGGATCAAGGGCATCTCGTAACCCATCGCCCAACAGATTGAATGCTAGTACCGTTATAAAAATAGCTAAGCCAGGAAAAATGGTGACATGCGGGGCTGTATTTAAGAAATCCCTGCCGGAACTAAGCATCGCACCCCATTCCGGAGATGGGGGCTGGGCACCCAACCCTAAAAAGCTAAGACTGGCAGCCGTTAGAATCGATGTTCCGATTCTCATAGTAAAATACACAATAATACTTGAAACAGTACCTGGGAAAATATGTTTCCAAATAATCCGTTTAGCAGGTGCCCCTATAGATCTTGCTGATTCAACGTATACAGTGGCTTTAATAGAAAGAGTGCTGCTTCTAACAATCCTTGCAAATGTTGGGATGCCAAATATGGCTACGGCAATGATAACATTCCCCAGACCTGGTCCTAAAATGGCAATAATACCAATTGCCAGCAAAATACCCGGGAAGGCGAATAACACATCACAAAATCGCATGATTAAACTATCGATCCATCCACCATAGAATCCACTTATGAGACCAAGGACCGTTCCTCCCAAAGCTCCCACAAGTACGGAACTTAAACCAACAAAAAGAGAAATTCTTGTTCCTTCAATAATCCGGCTGAATATATCCCTGCCAAAAGCATCCGTTCCAGCAAAATGCTCCATTGATGGCGGACTTAAAATTTTTTCATAGTCTGGCTCTACCGAAGAATAGGGAGTAATAATCGGGCCAAAAATAGCTATAATAAAGAGGAATCCAACAAAACATCCGGCAACCAATGCCAGCCGCTGTTTTTTAAATTTCCGCCAAAACTCCTTAAACGGGGTTCGTACCTTTTCAACTTCTTGATGGGTAACTTGTTCAGTCGATTGAACAACTATCGTTCCATTTTCCAATTTTCTTCCCCCTCTCATTACTCATAACGAATTTGCGGATTCATGACCCCGTATAAAACATCTACAATCAGATTAATCAAAATAAACTCTAAGGCAAAAAGCAACATTTCACCTTGAATTAATGGATAATCGCGGAAAGATACCGAATCAATTAACAAGCGGCCAAGGCCGGGCCAGCTGAATACAGTCTCAACCACAATGGATCCTCCTAATAAAAACCCAAACTGCAATCCCGTCATGGTCACAACAGGAATCATTGCATTTTTTAAAGCATGCTTCCAAACTACTGCATTTTCCTTAAGGCCTTTGGCCCTCCCAGTACGGATATAATCCTCTCTTAAAATATCCATCAAGGAAGAACGAGTAAAACGAGCAATAACAGCTGCTACCCCTGCCCCCAAAGTGAGTGACGGCAAAATATAGCTCTTCCAAGAGTCATTTCCTCCTGTCGGGAACCAGCCTAACATGACCGAAAATAATTGAATCAGCATCAAACCGAGCCAAAAAGATGGCAGCGAAATTCCGGATACCGCACCAAACATACCCGTATAGTCCTGCCACTTATTCCTCTTTGTTGCGGATATAACACCAATTAACAGCCCAAATACAATTGCCCAGACCATGCTCCAAACTGTTAACCAAAATGTCGGCATGAATCTGACGGCAATCTCATCGTATACAGGGCGCTTTGTTTTCATAGATGTACCCAAATCTCCCTGAAAGAGGTTTCCTACATATGTAAAGTATTGTGTCACGACAGGTTTATCCAAACCAAGTTCTTGACGGACAAGTTCAATATCCTTATGGCTTGCATCAGGTCCTGCTACGAGCCGTGCCGGATCGCCCGGTATCATATGGACAAACATAAATATGAAAATCGAAACAATGAATAGAGTAGGGATAACCCCCAACAAGCGTTTTACAATATAACGAAACATAACCCTCCTCCTTCCGATATATAGTGAGCGCTAATTCATCATTAGCGCCCACTACTATTTTCTATTTTTTTATTTCAGCGTTGTTTGCGTTCATCGCCCCATCAGGAAGCAAGTAAATACCATCTACGTAATTCTTTTTCCCTGAAATCGTATCATCGACAACCAAATAAGCCCAAGGTGCATCTTCCCAAACGAGTTTTTGAATTTCAGCATAGGCCTCTTTGCGTTTTCCTGAATCCGCTGTCTGTAGTGCTGCCTTAATCAATTCATCTACTTTTTTATTTTCATAATAGGCAGTGTTATAGGATTTTGGAGGTGCAGATTGTCCAGCTAACAATGGACGGATTCCCCAGTCCGCATCCCCTGTGGAAGAAGACCAGCCGCCATAATAGAGTTCCACTTCAGCGTCTTTTGGATTTTGAACATTCCAAATTTTATCTGAGAGTGTACCGGACTCCATTGGAACAACACTTACTTTGATGCCTACCTGTGATAGCTGCTGTTGGATGAACTCCATAGCCTTCATTGTAGTCGAGCTATTTGCGCCCCATATCGTCGTTTCAAAACCATTTTCATATCCTGCTTCTTTCAACAACTTTTTAGCCTTTTCGGGATCATAAGGATATGGCGTCTGTTTAGAATAGAATTGAAGCTTTTCCGGAATAATAGAATCCAATTGGCTGCCGTATCCACTATAAACTACCTTTAAAAATGCTTCTTTATTTATGGCATAGTTAATAGCTTGACGTACCTTCACATCATTATAAGGCTTCTTCGTAGTATTCATCGTCATATAGCGCGCCACAATGGATTGCTTATTTTCTACTACGATTCCATCTTTTCCATTTATCGATTCCGCTTGTTCAGTAGGGATCGGGTAAATATAATCAGCTTCACCTGTTTGCAGCATGGCTACACGGGCACCGTTTTCAGGTACAGGCTTGAATTTGATACCGTCCACTTTTGGCAATCCTTTCTGCCAATAGTCTGGGTTCTTTTCAACCGATAAGTGATCACTTTGATCCCACTCAGCAAATTTGAACGGACCCGTTCCGACTGGGTGAGTAGCTACATCTTTTCCATACTTTTCAATAGCCGCAGGGCTCATGAGTCTTGCAGCTGGGTGAGCAAAGTTATTCAGCATGGCACCAAATGGTTCCTTTAATGTAACTCTGAATGTGTACTCATCAACTGCTTCTGTTTTTTCAACAAGCTCAAACATACTGTAACGTTTTAATTTGTTCTCCGGATTTGCTACCCGGTCAATATTTACTTTTACAGCCTCTGCATTAAACGGGGTGCCGTCATGGAACTTGACCCCCTGTCTTAGCTTGAAAGTGAATACCTTTGCATCATCGCTAGCTTCGTAGCTTTCTGCTAATACAGGAATCATTTTCATATCCTTGTCAAAACCAACAAGTCCTTCTAACATAGTGGATTGGATGGATCCTGACAATGTGTCATTTGTATCTTGCGGATCCATGCTGATAAGGTTAGCCGAAACTGCAATGGTAAGGGAATTACCCTCCTTTTTCGCAAGCGGCTGTTCTTTAGGATTATTCTCTGTCTTGGTCTTTTTGTCTGCATCCGTACTAGATTTTCCGGAGCATCCTGCTAGTACCAAAATTAATGCAATAAAAGCGGTTAGAAAAGCAGATAGATATTTTTTCTTTAACAAATCGTTTCCCCCTTACTAAAAATTTTTTTACAATAGTGCTTTAGCACGTTTGCAACGTAAATGATGGAACCAGTTCGCCAATATTCTCTTGGCGGGCATTTTTTAATACAGGACGATAGTGATGCATGAGGCTGTTAATCTGTTCCTCATCCAAGAAACCAAGCTGGCTTAGTGTTTCAAGAACTGCTGGATAGACGGCACGTCCATTCCCATCTTCTATTTTTATCGCAATTCCAAGTCCGGTTTCCCGATCCCCTATTAAATAGACTCCTTCGGCCCCGGCCTTGCCAAATAAACGGCCATTCGCTGCCTTCATAAAATCAGTACAGAAACGCCCTGTTCCTCCGACCATTTCTGGATACTTCATCATGGCAGTAGTAATCCGGTTAGCCACCTTAGCTCGGTCTTCCCCTAATGAATCCGGCCGTGCCATTCTTGCAAATCCATAAGCCAATCGTTCCAATGGCAAGGCATGCACGGGAACGCCGCATCCGTCTACTCCCATTTCAATCTTTTCAATTGGGAAATCAGTCACTTCGGATATCGCTTTTAATATTCTTTGTTGTACAGGGTGGCTAAGTAAATAATAGTCTTCCAAAGTCTCACCATTGTGTTTGGCAGTAATCAGCATCCCGGTATGTTTCCCGGAGCAATTATTATATAAAGGCGTGAGGTCTTTTCCTGCGGCAATTAAGTTCTTATATGTATCATGTGCGTGAGGAATATGTGTGCCGCACTTTAATGAAGAGTCTTCAATACCAGCCCTTCCAAGAATTGTTAGTACCCGATCAGTATGTTGTGCTTCCCCACTATGTGAAGCACAGCATAACGATAAATCCTGTTCACTTAGTTCGTAATGGTCTGCAGCTCCTGTTTCTACTACTGGTATTGCTTGAAGCGGTTTAACAGAAGACCTGGCATAAGTTGCCCGCTTCGGATTGCCAACTGAATAAAGTAATTTACCCTCTGAATCCACTACGGCTATATGCCCAAAATGAGAACTTTCCACTCTGTCTCCACGATATACATCTACTAGTTTCATAGGATACAAAATCGATCACCCCTTCTATTTGTTGAACTTTTCTGAATCTTTTGTTATAGTATATTACAGCCAAAAACCTATTTCAACCTATTTTTATAAAAATAGGAAACGTAGTATAAATAAGGAAATTTAGTTTAATAGGTTTTATTAGGAGGGATTAAGTTTGAAAGTTTTTATTTCTGCGGATATTGAAGGTGTTGCTGGAGTTGTTCACCGCGAGCATACTTCCCGCGACGGACGAGAACACGACCGAGCCAGAATGTTAATGACGGAAGAAGTAAATGCGTGTATAGACGGAGCATTAGCCAGAGGTGCAACAGAAGTTGTCGTAAATGATTCACATGGGACGATGCGTAATCTAATTCCAGAGGCTATACACCAATCTGCTGAATATATTACTGGTTCTCCAAAACCTCTTGCGATGATGGAAGGAATTAGTTCAAATTATGATGCTGCCATTTTTTTAGGGTACCATTCAAAAATGGGAAATGACGGTATATTGAATCATACCTTTCATGGAGGTGTCATCGAAAACATAAAAATTAATAATAAAGACATGGGGGAGTTCGCAATAAATGCAGGGATTGCTGGACATTTTGGTGTACCTGTTGTCCTTGTTTCGGGATGTCAACATATAGCTAGTGAGGCTACAGACCTCATTCCAGGAATTGAAACTGCCATCGTAAAACGTACTATTAATCGACAATCCGCACGAAACTTAAGTCCGCAAAGAGCACGGGATTTAATAAGAGAAAAGACCATGGCATCTCTTTCACGCATTCCAGAAATCAAACCTGTATTAATGCAAGGTCCATTTGTAGTTGAAATTTCCTACCTAAATTCAGGATTAGCAGATGCTGCAGGAATTTTGCCGGTTGTAGAGAAGACAAATCCAAAAACCCACCGTTTTGAAACGAACGATTTTATCACTGCATTTCGATACATTCGAAGCCTAATAGCAATGGCCGGAGCTTTGCAGTAGGATGCATGGGGACGGTTCTAATGCCCCATTTTATCCAAAAGAAAATCAAATAACGAGGCAGAAGAACCGTCCCTTTGCCTCTGAAGGTGTACCTTCCTGTAACACTGAAAGCAGAAGTCATGAACTTTATTTTTGAATCTTCAATTAATAGATACGATTACAGCCATAAAAACGAAAGAAGCGGTCCCACCTCACATTGTTTCGACATATTCCTAAAAGGACAGGGTTTAGCCGCTTCGGCAAACGGCAATGCTTACCTTCTTCAAGAAGGCGGCACCACCAATCTCGTCATCGAATTAAATAATATGCCGCGTACCAATGATAAGGAAGTATACCAAGTGTGGCTGTTAAAAAACGGCACTCGGCAAAATGCGGGGACTTTAAAGCCTGATCAAAACGGCAACGGGCTAATTACCTACCGCCTCCCCCAAGCCCTATCGTTTGATGCTATTGGAATCACTTTAGAGCCGAACCCAAACAACACACAACCGCAGGGCCAAAAAGTAATGGGAACTTCTTAGAGGAGTGGTGCAAGGGTGTGACAAGGTACAATTAGAATCCCGCACATAAATTGCCCGACAACCGGTTAGGTACTAGTCGGGCCTTTTTACTTCCCCGAAGAGAAAAAATATCTAAAACGGGAAAATCAGCGAATATACCATTGTATAAAAATCCGAACTGATGTATATTTATTAATATCTAACCAAAGTTAGATATTTTTAATTTGATATATTCTTCTGGGGGATTTTCTATGATCATTCGAAAAGCGATAATGAGCGATACAGAAAGTATCTATAAATTATTATCAAAGTATGCCAAAGAGGGAAAGCTGTTGGCGAGAACTTATCCTTCTATCTATGAAAATCTGCAAAGTTTCGTTGTTGCAGTTTTAAATGACGAAGTTGTTGGGATTTGCAGTTTGACAATCCTTGACCGGAATTTAGCTGAGGTAAGGTCATTAGCCGTCAGCCCTGCTTATGTTGGAAAAGGAATAGGAAAAGCACTGGTACAACAAATTATGAAAGAAACAGCAAACTTGGAAATTACTAAACTAATATCATTAACCTATCAAATTGAATTTTTTTCAAAGTTAGGTTTTAATGTGGTAGATAAAAATGAATTACCTCAAAAGATGTGGAAAGATTGCATAAACTGCCCCAAACTGCATTCCTGTGATGAAACAGCGATGTTATTGAACGTTTGATGATGCATGGGGACGGTTCTCATGCATCATTTTTTCCAATAATCAAATAAGACTGAGGCAGAAGAGACCTTCCCCCATCACACCAATCAGGCTTGGAAATAATAAAATTTCCCATTGTGGCAGGCACCAATCATTCTCCCAAATTCAATAATTGAGGCAGAAGAACCGTCCCCATGCATCACTTTACCAAGCACGTCTCCCCTTTTTCATCAAACGCAGCCTTAAAATCGAACGCAAAAGGAGTGGGTCCATTCTGAATATAAAAGTTGTATCTTTTGAATGCCTCCTTCCATGAGACATCCTTCTGTTTCTCCGCCCACCACACTACATAGGAAAGGTGTTTATCCGGATAAGGCTCCATCCATTTGCTTCGATCTCGCAACGCTTGCTTATGCAGACCTGAATAGGTAAAACGATATAAGCCTTCGAGGTTTTTCCATATTGTTAAAGTAAGAACAGGGAATCCACTCCCCTTTTTAGCTTCTTCAGGTATAGGGACTCCTTCAGGTGAAAACACCTCTATAAGTTGTCCAGTTTTAGCTGCCTGATGAATGATTTCATTACCCACTTCAAAAAATTCACTTGATGCCGGGTGGTTGTACGGGTGATTGAGCCTGCCAACCGTATAGATTGCAACGAAAGCCATACACAGTCCTCCATCTATAGTTTTCACCTATTTATATTCAAGTAAGACGGGAACTTATACCCATGCTTCCGCATGAGACCAACCCTCTCATTCATATATTTTAATGAGAAGGAGAGGAGGAGCGCCTTGCATTACGGGAAATATATCGTCAGTGGCGTGATTTTAGTCTTGGTTATCGTGCTGTTTATTTTTTCTAGCACGAAGGTGGAGTCTGGACATCGAGGAGTTTTGTTGCAATTAGGAGCAGTGAAGCCAACGATTTTGACGGAGGGCTTTCATTTTAAAATTCCATTCATTCAAAATGTGGAACAGATAGAGGTCCGGGTCCAAAAAGAAGAAAGCTCGCAAAGTGCTGCTTCAAAGGATTTACAAATGGTTACAACCAAGGTGGCCGTCAATTACTCGGTCGATCCAGGAGCGGTCAATAAGCTATTTCAGGAAATCGGTCTTGATTATCGTACCCGCATCGTGGATCCCGCCATCGCCGAATCCTTAAAGGCGATTACCGCTCAATATACAGCGGAAGAGCTGATTTCAAAACGCCCGGAAGTATCGGCTAAAGTGAAGGAAATGCTGGACAAGAAATTAACCAAGTATTATATGCTCCTAGAAGATATCAATATTAAAGAATTTGCTTTTAGCGAGGAATTCAACAAAGCGATTGAATTGAAGCAAACAGCCGAACAAAATGCGTTAAAGGCCCAAAGGGATTTAGATCGAATCAAAATTGAAGCCGAACAACAAGTTACACAAGCGCAAGCCGAAGCAGAGTCATTAAAATTGAAAAAAGAAGAAGTCACACCCGAGCTAATCCAACTGAAACAAATCGAAGTACAAGAAAAAGCCTTGGAAAAATGGGACGGACGCCTCCCAAGCGTAACCGGCGGGGCAACCCCGTTTATTGATTTGAGCGGGGTGAAATGATGCATGGGGACGGTTCTTATGCCTCACTTTGTGAGGCATAAGAACCGTCCCAACACTCGATATTGTTCGATGTAATTCAGCAAATTGTTGCCCATGTCCAACCTAATCAAACGTTTAATTAAACCGGGTCAATGCCCTGGCCTACCCTTGATACACACTATCACATGTTCCAGCTTTTGGTTCATAATAACAATGATTTTTAAATTGACCAGATTGAGGTTGATCATACCATGTAGGAGGGCATGGAGCATGTGGATTAAAGTACCAAAGGGCGTATTTTCCAGGGTGTTGTCTCCAATAATCCAAATTTTGTTTGGCTAATCTTTTTTCAGAAGTTCTTGCCCTTTGATAAAATACGTTCCCTTTTTGAACAGCTTCAAAGGAAAAATTTCCCCCTTGTACTTGAAAAATAACTGAGTTAATTGATCTTAACCCTTTAAAGTCTAAGCAATTTGCTACAAGACGATTTACAATTACATTTCCAACATATAACATTCCTAGTTTTCCTTCACCTTCAGCTTCTGCCCTCATCATCCTCGCCATTAAACTAACGTCTGAACTTCGGTAATTTGCTCTTGGCATTTTTCCACCCCCAAAATATAGTATGAAAAATAGCCTACATTGTTGTCATTGTGTATCTAATAAGGATGAGGCATAGGGACGGTTCTCATGCATCATTATTTCATATAATTAAATAAGAATGAGGCAGCAGAACCGTCCCCATGCTTCACATTGTTCGAGCTATTCCAACAAAGTGTTGCCCATGTGCAACCCAATCAAACGTTTAATTAAATGGATTCAATGCCTTGATACTGAAGGATTTTTTCTTCCACTTTTACGAAAATGCTTGTCGGTCAGACAAACGTTTGAGTAAATTCCGCCAAAACGTTGATAAATTAACGTTCTGCTCCCTATTTCCGTGGAAATTTTGATGAATGCTGCCAGATTAAGGCGAGTCATTTCTTGCAGGTAATACACAAATTCGGAAATCCGCTAATTTGCAACAAATTCTACTACCAATTACCCTACTTAAACGTTTGGATAAAAGCTAAATAACTATTGATTTAATCGACTTTCCATCACAATTCCTCCAAAAATTTTGTCATTTAATCAAACGATTGTGTAGTATTAGACTGAGCCCTTCCCGTAACTGGGTTTACAATTATTTTGTAAGCAGAAGAATGTCAAATAAGGTTCCACTGGTACGATTCTCAATTTATCCGATGATGGCAACATTACCAAATCAACATGCTTGATTAGTTAGAAAAGAAACTTGAATAGACAAAAATAAACGGCTCAGTTTTGTGAGCCGTTTGCTTTTCCAGTACTAATATTGATCCACAACACATACAAATTCTTTGATGCATGAGAACCGTCCCCACGTCCCTACTTTAATTTAATGCCAATAAATTTCAGTTCCGTCATTTCTTCTATGGCATATTTTATTCCTTCTCTGCCTACACCGCTTTGTTTTACACCGCCGTAAGGGATATTATCCTGCCGGTAGGTAGAGATATCGTTAATCCAAACACCGCCTATTTCTAATTGGTCGGCTACCCTGATTGCTCGGTCAATATCCTGGGTGAAGACACCAGCTTGCAAACCGTAAATGGAGTCATTAGCATATCCGATAACTTCCTCTTCTGTATCAAACGGAATAACTGATACAATCGGTGCAAAAACCTCCTCTGCGATGATTTTCATATTACGATCGACATCAGTCATGATGGTCGGGGAAAGAATGTTCCCCTTTCGATCGCCGCCAACTTCTATTTTCGCGCCATTTTTGACGGCATCATCAATCCAAAGCTTTGCCCGCTCCGCTTCTTTCTCCGTGATCATGGGCCCGATATCTGTGGCCTCCTCCATTGGATCCCCAATTTTCAAAGCCCTAGTTTCTTTAATGAACTGTTCCAAAAATGGCTGATAAACATTTTTTTGTACAAAGATTCGTTGAGCATGGATACAAACTTGTCCTGAAAAAGAAAAAGCCCCAGTTACTAATCTTGTTACAGCCGTTTGTATGTCTCCATCGTCGAATATGATGTTAGGGGAATTGGAGCCTAATTCAAGGGTAACTTTTTTAAAGCCGGCGGTTTCACGAATTTTCTTTCCAACGGCTAAGCTTCCTGTAAAGGATATTTTATGGACTTTTTCATGCGTGACAAGAGATGCACCTACTTCTCCCGTTCCCATTAACAAATTTAAAGCCCCATCTGGAAGGCCGGCTTCCTGAAATAACTTGACTAATTTATAACCCGACACCGGTGTTTTCTCGGCAGGTTTGAAAACAATTGTATTACCCGCAGCAATCGCTGGTGCAATTTTATGCAATGACAAATTTAGCGGAAAGTTAAAGGGAGTGATGGCTCCTACCACACCTAATGGGATTCGTTTCACTAACCCCAATCGATTTTCCCCTCCAATGGCTGCATCCATTGGCAGGACTTCTCCGGTAATATTTTTGGCAAGTTCAGAAGCAAACCTTAGAACTTGAACGGAACGATTGATTTCATCCCTGCTATATTTGATTGGTTTACCAGCCTCTCGGACAATCGTGTCTATAAAATCCTCAGGCTTTTCCTCTAAAAGGTCGGCAGCTTTTCGCAAAATATCACTTCGTTGATGAGCAGGCATCATCTTCATCGTGGAATGAAAAGTTTCAAAGGCATTTTCTACTGCCTCATTCAGATCAGCTTCTGTTGCTAAAGCTAATTCCGCTACAATTTCTTGATTATATGGATTTTTTACCTCAAGTGTTTCTCGATTATGTTCATTTCGCTCTTGACCATTGATAATCGAACCGAGCCGCATGTTGACCCTCCCTCTCTTAGCATTGAAGATGACTTAATTTCTCGGTTAATTTCATGTTTTCACTATAATCAACTGGGCAATCAATAAAGACTGGTTTGTTCATGGCAATGGCCTTCTCTAATGCTGGTTTAAGTTCCTCTGCCCTGTTAATTTGCAAAGCTTCAAATCCGTAAGATGATGCAAGCTGAACAAAGTCAGGATTTCCAAATTTAATATGGGAAGGACGGTTAAACTTTTTCAATTGATGCCATTCGATTAAGCCATATCCTTCATCTCTCCATAATAAAACAATAATAGGGAGATTCAGTCGTTTGGCTGTTTCTAACTCAGCGCCGGTCATTTGAAAAGAACCATCCCCGCATACCGCTACCACGGTACGATTCGGCTGGGCAAGTTTCGCCCCTATCGCTCCAGGGACAGCGATCCCCATTGATGCCAGGCCATTAGAAATTAGACAGGTATTCGGTTGATAGGTATGGAACATTCTCCCCATCCATACTTTATGTGCCCCCACATCTGAAATCACAATATCCTCTTCTTTTAAAACAGCTCTTAAATCGGAAATAATTTTCTGAGGTTTGAGCGGGAAGCTCGTATCGTCACTAAATTGCTGCAGCTCAGCCAGTGCCTTATTCCTAACGTTCAATACCCACGAATTATTCCTTTCTTTTGGGGACAGAACCATATGTATCTTATCTAAATTCTGTTTAATATCTCCTACTACATTTAGTTTGACAGGATAATATTGATCGGTCTCAGCTTCTTCTGTATCAATGTGTAAAATGGAGGTGGTACCATTAGGATTCCATTTAGATGGAGCATATTCTGAAATATCAAAACCAATCGCGATAATTAAATCGGAGTGATTAAATCCACAAGTAATGTAATCATTCCCGCCAATGCCTGCTGTAAATAAACTTAAGTCATGGGTCCATGGAAGAGCTCCTTTTCCCATGAAAGTATGGACGACAGGGATATTGACCTTTTCCACTAGAGCCCTTAATTGATCAGCAGCATGTCCCCTAGTTATCCCGTTACCAGCTAAAATAAGTGGGTGCTCAGCCTGCTCAATAAGTTGGGCTGCTTGTTTAATGACCTGATCCCCTGCTTCTGTTAAAGTATGGACAATTCCCTTTAAGGGAGTTCCCTGAACCTCCATTCCAGCAACATCATTTGGGAGATCGATGTGGACAGCACCAGGTTTATCTTGAGTAGATACCTGAAATGCTTTACGAACTGCTTCAGGGATGATCTCTCCCTTTTTAATTTGTGCATTCCATTTTGTTACAGGTTCATAGATATGGATCAAATCATAATACTGATGACTAATTTTATGCTGCCTGTCTAAACTAGCTTGGCCAGTAATCGCAACAATTGGATTCAAATCCATGTTTGCATTCGCCACACCTGTTAAAAGATTTGTTGCTCCCGGACCTAATGTGGCTAAGCACACACCCGGTTTTCCCGTTAACCTTCCGTAGGTCCCTGCCATAAAAGCTGCACTCGTTTCATGTCTGGTTACGATAAAATTAATCGTTGAATCCAGAAGAGCATCCATAAGATCGATATTTTCCTCACCTGGTATCCCAAAGATATATTTTACGCCTTCTTCTTCTAAACACTTTACTAATAATTCAGCTGCCTTCACTATTAAACACCCTTTACAATGGATTACGAAGAATTGGATGCTGCTTCTCCGTTCGTACGAATTATAACGTCGGCAATATTCATGATCATTTCCTTCATAAATAAACACTTAGTATCCAGACATAAAAATGGAATATATATAGTTAAGATTCTCTTTATGGGGAAATTTATCCTTAATGATTTATGGTATCCTGTCCTTTTGCTTTGTTCTGCCATAAAAATGCCTCCTTTATAAACTGCATTCCGCCTTGCTGATACGTTTTTTTTAAAAAGTGTTATGCAATTATCAGGCCGTTAACATGAAAAAAAGCACAATTCTTTCTGCAGAATTGCGCCTGATCGCGAAATAGCCACTTATCCTAGTTTGTTAGCGACCTTCCAATGTTGTATTGAGCTTCGTTCCCGTGTAGTGCTAGCACCTAACATATTTACGTTTAAACCCAAGCTTCCCTCTATCAATCTCCTTTTGAATATTTTCGGAAGCATTCAGGATACTGCTCTTTTTCTTATCCCGCTTGATCTCGACTAGACCTACTGCTTTTGCGGTTTCAACCGCCTTATCGTGGAGCAGCACATAGGAAATCGCAACGGTGTAGATAAAATTATTCATAGCAGATTTTGCTCGATCGGGAGCATCGTGAATCGTCTTTTCCACCTGATCCAGCATATCGGCAAGCTTACTTGCATCAAATTCATTGTCCTTTCGATTCCCCAATAGCCAGCAGTAACAGCTCCACCCTGCCGACATTCTCAGTTCTTCCCCGCTGGCAATCCATTTATCAGCAACAGCCTGCGCAATATCGGCTTCTGCCAATGTGACCGCCACCACATAATCGGAAAGCATATAAAAATACGCCCCATCCATCCAACGGTCAAAATCCTCCTCCGTCATGGCCTTTGGGTCCGCAATGATGCCGGCAAAATACATGGCATCGTAGTTCCCGGTGGCGTAAAGCTGCTCGGCCAAAGCCTGATCCTTCTTGATTTTCTTTGAGAGTGGCTTCATGGCACCTGTTGCCACGCCAAATACCGGCTCGTGTGCACCATTGCCTATGTACATCTTTTTCAATCGTTCTTTGCCGAGCGCCTCAAGTTCCTGCATAACCGTTTCAAAATCCATTGTTTTTGCACTTCCTTCCCCGTATCATCATACCCACTTCATTTTAACCATATAGCTTCTATTCTTAATAATCATATTACCTGAAAACATTCCCCAAATCTTGAAAAATGGGGAAAGTTTAGATAAGAAGCCCATTATCGGGTACTTCCAAAGAGCGATAAAAAGGGGTGGAAAGTATATTGGGGATTTTGGAAAGTAAAAGTGGGAAAACGGAAAGTATTCGGTTAGAAAGTGAAAGTAAAATCATCAAAATGGAAAGTAACCACATCAAGCCGGAAAGTATATCCAAATAAATGGTAATTAATTTAAAAAGGCCATAAAAAAATTACCTAGGCTAGGCTCTCCGCCTAGATTTTTGGAGGCACGGGGACGGTTCTAATGCATCATTCTTTTGGAATTCAAATAGAAATGAGGCACGAGAACCGCCCTCTGCCTCACCCTAAATTTTGAAGCACGAGAACCGTCCCCATGCTTCATTATTTCTCAACAATCTTCGCAATCACAGCCCCGACTATGAGCGCCCAAACAGGTGCGCTGATGTGGAGAAAGGATACTTGCGACAGAGCGATTAGAAAGGCAGCTAATGCACTTAGGCGATAGCGGCTTCCGGAAAACCCTTGCTGCAAACTGGAATGCAGCACCCCAATTAAGGCAAAGCCCGCCAGCAACGAGACAAATGCCTGAGGCAAGGATTGGATGAAGGGCACGATTTTCCAGGCAAAGATACCAAACAACATCACAAAAATCCCTGACAAAACAGAACCTGCATATCGTTTTGACTTTTCGCCGGAATCAGGTCCTGCACATATCGCTGTCATCATACCGGCGATGTTCGCGCAATGGCCGCCAAAAAAACCCGTGATGCTTGAAAACACACCGCTAATGGTGACAATTTTACGGATGGGTGGGTCAAAATCCTCGCTTTCCAAGGCGCCTATTCCCGGTGCCGCATCATTGCTAAGGACTAACATCGCAAGCGGGAGCGCCAAGGTCAAGACTCCCATCCACGAGAATTCCGGAGCATGCAGTGATGGCAAGGAAAAAGGAATTCCCTGTGAACTCAAGTCGAGATCCTGTGTGAAAAAAAGCGCCACAAACGCCACGACGACCGCTGCCATGACGGCAGGAATCCGCTTGCTGTATTTGGTGCATACAAAAAAGCTGCCTAAGGCCGCCACCCCGACCACCGGCATTTCTTGAATGGCCGGAATCAGTTTCACCACATATCCAGTCACCAATCCTGCCAGCATCGCCGATATCACTTCCTTCGGCACCCACTTGATGATTTTTGTAAAAAGTCCCGACACGCCAATGATCATGATCGTAAGCCCAGACAACACATATCCGCCGATGAGTTCCGGAAAGGTAAAATGGGCCGTAACCGTTGCTAGGAAAGCCACTCCCGTGATGGAATGGCCTCCGGTGATCGGCTTTCGAAAAAGAAGAGCCATCAAAACGCCAACTACACCGGGGAAAAAATTAGCGGCAAACATCCAGGTAATCGTTTGCTCATTCGTAAAATGGCCGGCCGCTGCAGCCTGCAAAATAATTAACGCCGGACCTGTCATTAGCAATGTGCTGGAAATCAGACCTGACGATAGATTTTGACTATTAATATCGTGAAGAAAAGATTTTCTTTTTCTATTGGACTGTAAACGAACACTTTCATCTATTTTGCCTGGTAACCCCATTTGCTCACACACTTGCCTCTCTTTTTATACTAATATTAAAGTGATGCATGGGGACGGTTCTCTTGCCTCATTGTGAGGCAGAAGAACCGTCCCTATGCTTTATAATAATCTGAATATTACATCAACACCGTCAGATATTCAACTAAAGTGGGCATATAAGATAATTCCGCTTCGCAAATCTAGTAAAATAAAAAAGAGGTTGAATCAGTTCAACCTCTTTTTTTACATATTAAATTATTCTTCATCCATAAATGGATAGGCCACTACTGAAGTTGGCACAAAGTTTTCTTTGATCACTCGAGGGCTTGTCCAGCGGATCATGTTAAAGACAGAACCTGCTTTATCGTTTGTGCCAGAACCACGAGAACCGCCAAAAGGCTGTTGGTTAATCATGGCACCAGTTGGTTTATCGTTGATATAGAAGTTCCCGGCTGCACCCGATAAGCGGCGTTCTAAATGAAGAATGGCTCCGCGGTCTTGTGCAAAAATAGAACCTGTTAAGGCATACATAGAAGCTGTATCAACTGCCTCCAATGTTTCTTCCAATTTATCATTTTCATAAACATAGATGGTTAAGACTGGTCCAAAAATTTCTTCTACCATTGTCTTAAAGTTTGGATTCTTTGTCACAATAATGGTCGGTTGAACGAAATATCCAACAGAATCATTATAAGTACCGCCAGCAATAATTTCTGCTTCTTCAGAAGCTGCTGCGTAATCGATATAGCTCGTAATCGAATCAAAGGCCGCCTTATCAATAACAGCACCCATGAAATTCCTAAAGTCGCGGACATCCCCAACTTTAAGCTTTGCAGTCTCTTCTACTAAACCAGCCTTTACCTCTTCCCACAAGCTTGCAGGAATGTAGGCGCGAGAAGCTGCTGAACATTTTTGACCTTGGTATTCAAAAGCACCACGAACAAGGTTCGCTACTACTTTGTCTGCTTGTGCCGTTTCGTGAGCAAATACAAAGTCCTTACCACCTGTTTCCCCAATCAAACGAGGATAAGATTTATAGTTTGCAATGTTTTCTCCAACTGTTTTCCAAATCGTCTGGAACGTACTTGTTGATCCAGTAAAGTGGAATCCAGACATACGAGGGTCTGTTAATACCACTTCAGATACCTGTGAACCACGAGAAGGTACGAAGTTGATGACGCCTTTTGGTAATCCGGCTTCTTCTAAAATACGCATAAAGTAGTAGTTTGCTAGAATAGAAGTTGTTGCTGGTTTCCAAACGACTACGTTCCCCATCATCGCAGGAGCTGCTGGCAGATTTCCGCCAATGGCTGTGAAGTTAAATGGAGAAATCGCCAATACAAAACCGTCTAATGGACGATAATCTGTACGATTCCATACATTCTTCATGCTGCTTGGCTGAATTTGATAAACCTGATTTGCATAATCAACGCCAAAACGTAAGAAGTCTATTAATTCTTGGGCTGAATCAATTTCAGCTTGAACAGCTGTTTTGGACTGTCCTAACATTGTCGCAGCATTCATGACATCACGATATGGTCCAGAGATTAAATCAGCAGCTTTTAAGAAAATAGCGGCGCGATGTTCCCAGGCCATATTTGCCCATGCTTCTTTGGCAGCCATCGCTGCTTCAACCGCATCACGCAGCTCTTTTTCTCCAGCTTGTGAATAGTTTGCTAAAATATGTTGATGGTCATGTGGCATAACCACTTGCTTCACCGTATCTGTCTTAATATTTTCGCCATTAATAATCACAGGTATATCGACTACAATTTCAGATTGACGCTGTAATTCTGCTTTTAATGTTTCCCGCTCTTTTGTACCTGGGGTATAGGCATTGCCAGGCTCATTTGTAGGTGTTGGGATTTTGAAAATTCCGTTACTCATTCTTTCACGTTCCTTCCTTTTAATGAAATAGAAAATTATATAAGTATATTAATAGAACGAATGACTTGGTTAATTTTTTTTGCTGACTCTTCCAGCTATAAACGCACCTGCACCAATTCCCAATAGGGTGTTGGTTCTCTTATTAAACACTTGTTTAAACACAAGATTTAAATTCTGTGGACGCTCAGCCAGACGGCGCATGAAATAGCCGTACCAATCCTTTCCGAATGGCACATAGGTACAGAAGTTGAATCCTTCTTTCGCAAGCTCCAACTGTAAGTCTTTCCTGAAACCATAGAGCATTTGAAATTCATATTTATCCTTTGGAATTTGATGTTTCTTTGCAAATGCTTTTACATGATCAATAATCCGATGATCATGTGTGGCGATGGACGTAAACTTTCCGTTCAGCAAGTGGTATTCGATGAGCCGGATATAGTTCTTGTCAATTTCCTTTTTATCCTGATACGCTAAATTCTCAGGTTCTTTATAGGCCCCTTTTACAATTCTTAACCGATAGTCCTTGTATCTTTTGATATTTTCGTCAGATTCATAGAAGTAGGCCTGAATGACCGTCCCAATATTATCATAGTCCACGGATAGTTCATCAATGATGTCAAAGGATGGTTTAAGATGGCCATAATCCTCCATATCAAAGTTGATAAAGATGTTATACTCATGGGCCAGCGCTACAATCTCCCTTAGATTATCAACGCAAAACGTGTATTCAATATCCAAGCCAAGCTGGGTAGGCTTTAGAGAAATATGAGCATCTAAGTTATTTTCATGTATAGCTTTAATAACCGCTAGGATTTGTTCCTTTGCCTCTAGTGCCTCTTCTTTCTGAAAAACAAATTCACCCAAATTGTCAATGGTGGCGGAAATCCCATGAGCATTCAAAGCCTTGACACTTTCAACCATTTCCTTAATGTTTGTACCGGCAACAACCGACTGTGCCCCCATTTTCAAGCCCCAGCGTTTAGCTCCGCTGTTTAAAGCTTTATTTTGCGAAAGGTAGATAAAAAAGTCTCTAGTTAGTCCCATTGTGTGATCCTCCAATTTTCCGATTGTCATCAAACATGCTATTTCAACAAAAAGTCCGTTTTTTTTTGTACCTATTTATAATGCAAGTATCATGCCAATGCAGAATCCCCTCAAAAAAACTGCATCTTCTAAAAGTTATGTACAATTATCTTGTACAAAAGTGTAAACTAAGTGTAAAGAGGTAAACACTTTTGTAAACTATTAAATAATGTATAAGGTGATGGTATGTTAAAAGAAAAAGTCTCACTAAACTCTCTCTCCATTCCGTTCGAGCAGGATAAAGTCAGTGATGAAGTGAAAAGAATTCCTGCCCATACTTTACTTTCCGAACTTGATCTAGGGTCTCTTGCGCTCAACCAGGATATTGTGTTAATCGATGAGGCTGGGAATCCAGCAGGTATCATACCTATTGCAATTTTAATAAGAACGATTTTTCAAGAATGGAAGAATCTCACGAAGGTATATCAAACCTTCCTCCGTACCGTTGATGACGCCATTACCGTCGTGGACGCCGCTGGAAAAGTCATTGCCTGGAATCCTAAGGCTGAGGAATTGTATGAAACCACTGCCGAAAAAATCATTGGCGCCCAAATAACCGAATTTTTTAAAAAGGAATCAGTGGTATTAATGTCCACGTTAAAAGAAGGCAAAGGAGTCTTCCAACAATACAACCAGCCCAAGGAAGGCGTTCACGTACTAATCAATACACTCCCGATCATGGCAGAGGAAAAAGTGATCGGCGGCATTTCTGTCGAACGTAACATTACCGAAATAGTAAGGCTGAATGATGAATTAATCACAACCACTGCCTATATTCAGGACCTCGAAAGTAAAATCGAGCCGAAAGAAATCGAGGATGCTTTTCATAAAATTAAAGGAAGAAGCCGGGCAATAAATGATGCGATTACGCTGGCTAAAAAAGTGGCGCAAACCGATGCGACTGTGATGATTACAGGGGAAAGCGGGGTCGGAAAAGAACTGTTTGCCCAGGGCATTCATAAAGCGAGTGCCCGTTCCGATGGGCCTTTTGTGGCGATCAACTGCGGCGCCATCCCCGCAGCACTGTTTGAAAGCGAATTATTTGGCTATGAGAAAGGGGCATTTACGGGAGCGGTCAAGGAAGGCAAACGAGGAAAAATTGACACGGCCAAAAACGGCACCTTGTTCCTGGACGAAATCGGAGAGCTGCCGCTGGAACTTCAAGTAAAACTGTTGCGCGTTCTCCAAGAAAAACAATATTACCGGGTTGGCGGCACCCAGCCGATTCCCGTCGACGTCCGGATTATCTCTGCCACCAACCGGGATTTGGAAATCCTAATCAAGGATGGAATGTTTCGCGAGGATTTATACTATCGCCTCAATGTCGTGACGATTCCAATTCCGCCGCTCCGTGAGCGAATAGAAGATTTGCCTGAACTCGTCCAATTATTTTTAAAAGAGTCTGCCTATAAATATAGAAAGCCAATCCCTGACATCGCCCCAGAGGTGATGGTAACCTTCATGCATTCTCCTTGGAGAGGCAATATCCGCCAGCTGAAAAATACGATTGAAAGACTGGTAATCCTGGCAGATGATAATCGCATCACATCAGCCCAGCTGCCAAATGACCTTATCATGCGGGATTATCAAACGCCACTCCAAGAAAGGGACAACGTTCCCGCAGATGAACGGTCAAAGTTAATCCAAGCCCTGAAAAAAACCTATGGAAACAAAATGGCCGCTGCCAAATTGCTAGGAATTTCCCGCGTGACACTTTATAACAAACTGAAAAAATATGGTCTGCAAGAATCATACAAATAAAACAAAGGCCGGGCTTAAGAAGAACCCGGCCTTAGTCACTGTTGGCATTCAAAAATTAAGGATTGAACCCCAAGGAACTGGAGACAATCCTGTTTCAACCTATTCAGTAGTAATGGTAAACGAGACCTTATCCGTTGGCAAATACGATTTGGCAAAGTGAATGACCTCACCCTTCTCGTCGTATGCCAGCTTCTCAATTTCATATAAAATATTGTCTTGAGTCAGCTGAAGCAGTTTGTCCTGCTCTACTGTCGGGTAGACGACATTCAGTGTTTTATGGTTTTTAACAGCTTTGGTCAAATACCTGTCTTTTATGATGCTATAAATGGAGCTAGATTCTTCTATATACTGATCCAAATAAGGAAACTTGGTTAAGGAATAATAGCTTGTTTCCAGATGAATCGGATCGTTATTGACTAAGTGGACGCGCCGGATCTTGGCTGCTGTAATTTCATAGAGAGAATCGTCAGTAATCGCACGATTGACGGTGCAAAGCATCGGCATTCCTGAATATAGACCCGTCCAATGCAGCCCTCACTGCAGGCAATACATGGGTGGAAATATAGATATATTCAGCTTTCCATACACCTTCTTCCAAAAATTTTGTCATTTACTCAAACGATTGTTTAGTATTGGCAAGCGCCTTTTCTGAAACTGAATTTCTATTTGTATTGGTAACAGAGGAATGTCGAATCTTATAAACCAACTTTAAATCCAAATGTCTGCATTCGGGTGTTGACCTTCGCACCTGTTCTAAAAATAAAAAGAGCCAACCATTCCTTAAATGATCAACTCTCTTCATTCACAATAATCATAAAACATTCTATAAAACAAGATTTTTCCGGGCGGTGACTAGGCACCGTTCCTAGAGATTTTTAACTATTTCAGGCCAACTGTTTCTCCATAGATTGGCTTGTTCATAAGCAGCTGTGGCTCGTAAAACCAGGGCATCTTTTACGTTCCTTCCTTTTAAAAAAGAGAAGGAACGGATTGAGGAAGTGCTGAAAGAAACCTATTGTAACAAAAGTGCAGCGGCCAAACTATTGGGGATTTCGAGGGTAAGCCTATATAGTAAAATCAAACAATACAAGATAACAGAAAGAATCAAATAATTTCAGGTTAGAGTTCTGCTGAATGATATCATCAGTGGAAGCTAACCTTTTTTTGAAAAAGGAACCTTGGTTTATCCCGGGTAAAATAGACCGCTTATTTTTACCAGTGCTCATCTTTTCTTGAGCTCACGGGCAATATAGACTGCTTATTTTTACCGGTGCTCCTCTTTTCTTGGGCTCACGGGCAATATAGACCGCTTATTTTTACCGGTGCTCATCTTTTCTTGGGCTCACGGGCAATATAGACCGCTTATTTTTACCGGTGCTCCTCTTTTCTTGGGCTCACGGGCAAAATAGACCACTTATTTTTACCGGTGCTCCTCTTTTCTTGGGCTTACGGGCAAAATAGACCGCTTATTTTTACCGGTACGCATCTTTTCTTGGGCTCACGGGCAGAATAGACCACCTGTTTTTACCGGTGCGAAACTTTTTTTGCACTCACGGGCAGAATAGACCGCTTATTTTTACCGGTGCGAAACTTTTTTGCACTCACGGGCAAAATAGAAGGCTTATTAAAGACATTTTTGCCTTCCCCTAGGCAGTTGGTCTTTAAGAAGGCACGGAAAGGAGTGTTTTTCAGTGGTCTCGAACCGTCCCCAGTCATCACATGATAGTTCGATGAATTTCAACAACAAAAAAATAGGGCTATGCCTTTCGCACAGCCCTCACACTTTAACACTTTAACCGAGTGGGTCTGACCCCCTAATTATTCTTCCTCTCATTTCCGGGTCTATCCACCGGTGCCCCTGTCTTAAATCTCCAAACATCCGACACGGCTGTACCACCGAATTTATCTTTCACCTTTGTATACCAGCTGCTGAAGCTATTACCAGGAAGTTTCTTCCACTCCACACTAGCCGCTGATCCACTCTGGACGTTCTCGCTTGTACCGATTTGTTCATCTGTATAAACATTGACACCAATATAATCAGTGGCCACTTGTTTAGCAGTAGGTCTTACTTGGTAATCAATGTCAAATTCATCTTTGCCTGGTTCGTCAAAGAAGTTTTCGTCATCCTTGTATGGCGAATACGTATTGACATGGATTTTTTGATTATCAAGGTCAAATTGAAGGAAACGCATATATCCGCTGCCGCCTTCTAATCCAGACTGATAATCAGACAACATTTCAACTACTGTTCTGCCATCATCCGTATGTTTTACATTATAGGCAACTCCATGATAGTGCCCGCAAAGGACCATAAATACATTCTTATTTTGAGCGACGATGTCAGTCCAAATCTTCTGACCGTCCCCTCCATAGGCACCGCTTGGCGTAATGTAAGAATGAGTGGCGATAATGGCTTGACGATCAGGATATTTTTGCAGAACCTCATTCGCCCACTTAATGGTTTCCCCTTGAACATCCCAGCCTAAATACATAACGATGAAATCCTGGCCATTCTGGGAAACAAGATCATAATGGTCACGGTTGTTGTGGTTGTCACCGCCATAGGTTGGCTGCTTCTCAAAACGATCTCTGCCGAAATACTTGTAGTACTCGGAGTAATCCGCTTCAGAGAAGTTGACGTCATGGTTTCCAGCCACTACCCCGTAGTTCATACCTGCATCATCAAGCAGTTTCATACTTTCATCGGCAACAGCCCATTCGTCAGGACGGTACCAATCGTCAACGATATCCCCAGTATGAATCGAATAGATGATTTTCTTTTCATCCTTTTGATCAACCAAATATTTCATCATGGTTCGATAAATGTCTGGATAGGCGTCTGTATAATATTGGGTATCACTTACCCATGCAAAGGTGAAATCTACATCTTCTGGTGATGGGAATAAATCTTGAATTAACACATGCACCGTATTATCGCGCACCATGTCCCCTGCATTCACTTTCGCTCGTAATTCAAAGTCCTCATTGCCAATTCCGGATGTCGCCCTTTCCCATTTTAGAGTATTATAGTTCCACGTATACATCGTTACTTGGCGGCCTTCAAGGGAATGGCCATTCCATACGACCTCGACTTCATCATTTGGCGAGAGTTCTTTATCGATTGTAAAATCGAATCGGTGATAGGGAAATTCACCATTCGTATCGTTCACGAAATACTGGCCATCTTTCTCTTTTACCTTTGCAATGGCATCATTAGAGAAAGCTTCCTCTCCGGAAGGAACTAATTCTAATGGCGGCTCGCGGTCAGTCTTGTTGGAATAGGCAGTGATCTGTGATCCTCCAGCAAAGTCGTATTTATACGCTTTGTAAAAACCAACATCCAGTGCATCACCATCTGGGTCGGTCACTTTGACACTAAGATCCGCTTTGCCATTTACCTTCGAATCACCGGAAGGCTTTGCTTCACTTGGCTGATCCGGATTATGGTTAATCATCGTAAAAGATACTTTTTTCGTTGTTACATTTCCTGCTTTATCTGTTACACTCACTTCTAACGTATGTGTACCAGCTTCTAAAATTGGAGAGAACGGAAGCTCTACCGGTTTTCCATCCAATAAGGCAGTGATGGTCTCTACTCCGGAACCAGCATCTGTTGCCGTCACACTTAAGCTCACTTGCTCTTTATAAGATTTTCCGTCTTCAATAGAAAGAGTTTCAATAGTAGGTGCTGTGTTATCTACCACCACCGTTTTCGAAATCGATTCACCATTTGCACTGGTAAGCTGCAGCTGATGCTCTCCATCTGTTAACGTTGTCGTATCGATTTTTTTTGCAACAGCCGGGAATGCAGCTGCCGGAATATCAATCGTATAGTGGATCTGCGGCAATGTATCTTTAATGGTGATTCTTGCTTTCGGATCCGCAACTGGTGTTAATTTCCCGGTATCTGACTGAATTTGGGCAGTGATCGCTGGTTTGTCCCCATTCCAAAGCAGGATTTCTACGTTTTGCAGATGGTAATCATCGTTATTACCTTCCAGCCCTTTAGGATCAATTTTATTCCCTGAGGTCAAGGTTATTTTGTTTACTCCAGGTTTGATCATTTCCTTTGGTAATGGCAGCATAGCAGATTTATAATTGGTCACACCCGGCATGATCGATGCAAGTTCATCGTTAACGAATAGCCCGTTATTAAAGGAGGCTTGCATATCTTGTGCTTCAAAGGAAATATAAGCATCTTCCGGCATAGACGGCTGCGTTTCAAGCACTTGACCATCGATCGACATACTTAACTGATGATCAGCTGTCTTGCTGCGCCCCTCCAAAGCCTCAGTTCCACGCAGGTATTCACCATCCTTAACGTTCAACACCAGTGGCTCGGTCTGACCAGCAAAGGTAAGTTGATAAGGCTTACCTCCATCATCCAGAGTAGATACAGCATTGAAGCCGTCCGTCGCCGTGAAATAGTATTCAATAGATTCTGCATTCAGAATTTGGTAACGCGGAATGAGTTCAGAAATATACTTTCCATCATCTGAACGGAGCATATTCACACGTGTATACTCCTCTGCCCCATTCCGTTTAAAATACAAGTTCACTTGCTTAATAGATTGGTTATCGGTTACTTTTGTTTCCAAAGTAAAATCCTTTATCTCCTGAGGAGCTGTTGAAGGCTGATGGGAGATGACTGGACTCACTTCGTCTGCCGCCACTTCCACCGGCACATCCGGTACTTGGGCATTTACCAGCACACCTGGTGTTGGCTGTTGACCAGAGCCTCTTAAGAACATCCGGTTACTTCCATCCTTTGGATACTCATAGACAACACTTTTTCCATCAATGGCATCATCCTGTGTGACACTGAACCATGCTTGTGAAATGATCCCCTTATCCGCATGTGAAACAGGATAAGCGGCATCGGCAGCAATCAGAATTCTGCCCTCTTCGGCATCCGGCAGGCCAAGACCATTCCAATAAACAGGCAGTACCTTGCTCTCATCAAGTTTTGCACCATAGTGAGCTTTGAATTGGGCAATACTTTCCTTCTTACTGTCATAGGATTGAAGCCAGACAACAGCTGTTTCTTGAGCTGGTAAAGTAAAATCAGTTGGAATATCGATCAGCGTTGAAGCACCGCCTCGATTTTCAAAAAGAAGTTTATAATCTTCTAGATTGAGCTCTTTGTTTGTATTGTTGTAAACCTCTACATACTCGTACTTCTCCGTACCAACATTCGCAGGAACAATCTCGGTAATCAACAGACTGGATTCAACCTGCTTGTCCGACTTAAAAATCTGAATCTCGAACAATTTTCCTTCTGTATCCAATGTAGTTCCCACATTCAGACCATCTGTCGCTTCAATATAGTATTGGAGCTTGGTTGTCCCTTCCAGCGCCTCTTTTGGAATGACGGCATGATATTGACCATCCGTACCGGAAGACATCGGAATGGATTGGAAGGTTTCATCTTCTTTTTTCTTATAAAATAAATTTGCTCCCTTTACATTTTGGTCATCTGTCACATAGGCAGTAATAGGTAGATCCTGCACCTTAGTAGATCCCGTTGGAATCATATGTTGAATGATTGGCTTTAAAAAGTCCTCTGGAAGCTGCACTTTCTTATTAGGCATTTGCTCAGGCAAAACCGTTCCTGGTGTTGGAGAGACTTTGCTAGCCATCTTCGTCATAAGTGGATCACCAGTAGGTTCGGCTTTATAAATAGCACTTTTGCCATTTTGATCATCCGATTTATCAGTAGAACTTCCTTGCATATTATAAGTAACCTTCGAAACAATTTCTCCTGTTTTGGTCATTAAGGTAAAATGGTGTCCACCGGTATTAACAAATCCATAAAAAGGTTCTAAAATAGCAATCTGATTCTCGGAAATGACTCCACCATAGTTGGCGATGAAATCTTGAATAGTCGCACCTTGGTTTGTTTTTTGGTTCCAAAGGACAATCGTTTCACCCGGCTGCAGAATGCGATCACCTGGAATCTCAAACTCATTAAGCGAAGGATTCGCCCAATTTCCGTATCTAAGCTTATATTGATTCAAAGGGATGGGGCGATTGCTGTTATTATAAAGTTCAATGTATTCGTAGGACTCGCCCATTGTTGAACTATAATCCAAGGAATTAAACAAGACCTCTGTGATTTGCAAATAAGGCCCCTCGCCACCCACTTCTTCACCAATTTGAATCGTATATATTTCACTTGGTTCAGCAGGATTACGGGTAACATTCACCCCATCCGATGCCTCAATATAATACTGAAGGCTAGCCGCCCCCTCTATGGCAGATTGCGGAATATTGACCGCATAGTCCGTAAATCCATTCCCATCAATGTTTCCAGCCGTCATAGCCATCTTTTTAAAATCTGTATCCTTATTCGTTTTGTAAAAAACATTTGCTTCCGTGATGGCTTCATCGTCAGCAATTTTTGCTGAGATACTGATATCTTCCGGTTGTTCCAAGCTCGTCACTGGCGTATGATTGATTTGTGGGGCAGAATTTGATTGTACCTCTTGTTCTGCTGGCTTTTGCTCAGTTGGTGCACCGCTTTCTCCTAGCACGGGTTCTGCTGGTGCTCCACTTTCACCTGGTACTTGTTCAGTTGCTGCCCCTGTTCCTCCTGGTACCTGTTCAGTTGACGTCTTACTTTCTCCTGGCGCTTGATCTGTCGGTGTCCCAGTTTCTCCCGGTACCTGGTTAGTTGTTTCGATCGCCAATGCTTGTGGTGAAAACAAACTAATAGACATCGCCATGACGGATAGCGATGAAAGCACACGATTTTGCTTCTTCCTCATCTTCTTCATCTTTTTCTTCAATGCCTCTCCCCTCAATCCCTTACGTTTTTAAAAACTACGAATCTTTAAAACGATAAAAGTCAGATTACGATAAAATTCCCTCCTTTTCTTCTAAAAAACCAATTTGGTGACAATTTTGACACCCCAATAAAACATATCAATCGAAGATTAAGGGAATTGTAGGAAAAGTGTAATGATTCTTTAATTAATTGTAACTTTGTTGTAAAACTAGTAAAATTTATCCAGGACTTTTCGTTTAGTTTTGTCGAATAATGTCTAAGCTTGTTTTATCCACAACTCCTAACAATTGGAAACCTCAATGATGAACAAACTGCTAATTGAATGCAAAATACCACCCAATCCCTCTGATGTTGCTAGAAGGCGGGTGGTACATTTGCTTTATAGAATATATGACATCCTGGTTTCTCTATCAATAGTCTAAAACAATGTTCGCTCAATCAACCAATACAGACCGATTATGGCAATACCTCCTGACACACAAAAGGCGGCTTGACGATACCATTTCCGCCGGCTGGCAAGGATTAAAAGCGGCAGCAGAACCGCTGCGACAATGATCTGGCCGATTTCAACCCCGAGGTTAAAGGAGAATAAGGATAAAATATAATGATCACCCAGTGTGCCTTGAAGAATCTGGGCAAAACCAAAACCATGAATAAGCCCAAAACCAAGAGCTAAAAGCCAGCGCCACTTAAGCTTCTTGATCCAAATATTTTCAATGGCAATGTAAACGATACTTAGTGCGATTAATGGTTCAATGATGTTTGCCGGTATCCTGATAATATCCAGCGCTGCAATCGCAAGGGTAATACTGTGACCGACCGTAAATGCCGTTAGGATTTTGATATAGTTCTTCAATGGTTGTTTTAAAATGACAAGAGCGGCTACAAACAATAAATGATCATACCCTGTCCAAATATGTTCTACTCCCAGCTTGACATACTCCCACATCGTATTAAGCCAGATTGGAACGGTTATTTCCGTTGTAATGGTCCCCGAAGATACACTCGCCACATGACCGGATAAAGAACGGTCATCTTTGTTAAAAATCTTCTCTACTTCCGTATCGCCTATATGTACAGTCGCAAAGTTTTGATGAAGAGCGTCAAACTGATCAAAAAAGAACTTGTAATCTATTTCATATGTATCAACGGGCTTCGAAAATACATAATTCATATCAATGAGAACAGCTGGGGCATCTTTTCGCTCGGCCATGGATATTCCCTTAATGCTGGGTTCTGCAGTTTCTCCATTGTTAGTTACAGTTAAGAATTCATGGATGAAAGGCTTGAGGTCCTCCGCCGTCCAGCTTACCTCCGGTTTAGAAGCTTCATTTTGTGATGCTTCGCCAATAACAAAAACTCTTTTCGATTGCGCATCTACCCATTGAGCTACTTCACTTGGATCAAGGTATAACCGGTAATCGATTGTCTTGTCATGTATCTCAATATCGGAGTAACCAACTGTATTCATGTGTGCTTCTACCCCTTGGGGAATACCGCAAAACAGATTCACAGAAAGGATTATTAATGATAATAAGCCAATGATTTTTCTGCCGCTTAGAGTAACCAAAACTATCACCCTCCTAAACATGTCAGAATATATACTATCAATTAATTATTAAGTTGATGTATGTGCTATGTTAAGAAAGTTTTAAAAAGTAAAATATTAGGGATTAGGTTCTTTTGTTTCAGGTGTTGGTGAAATTACATTGGTATGCTCCCTTTGCCTCGGGCTATGATGCACGATATGATGCACGAGAACCGTCCCCATGCATCACTTATGGTTTCACAAAAATTAGATATATTGCCCATAAATCCTTATTTGAATTGGTTACAATTAGTATATAATCCCTATAAAATTTTTAAATATTAAATATAAAAAATGCTAATACGGATGGAGCGAGCATATGAATTTAAATAAACTTGATGCGTTAATTTTGGTTGTGGAGAAAGGGAGCTTTTCCGAGGCGGCAGCTGCTCTTAATAGTTCCCAGCCAGCGATTAGCCTTAAGATTAAAAGCTTAGAAGAGGAACTTGGAATTCCCCTGCTTGACAGGGGGATGTCAGGGATTCAGCCAACGGCTGCAGGCACCCTGGTTTACCAGGCTGCGAAGGAATTGCGACGAAGGTGGCAGAAACTTGAGGATGATCTGCATGGACTTCAAGACACCGTAACTGGAAACCTAACTATCGGGGCCAGCACGATTCCAGGTACCTACCTAGTTCCCGGTTTGGTAAAAGCTTTTCGCGATCTTTTTCCAAACGTCGAGGTATCCATCGATATCAACGATTCTGAGGATTCCCTTAAGAAGCTGCTCGACCAGCAAGTGGATATTGCCATCGTCGGGATGAAACCTGCTTCTCCCAAACTAAGCTCCCGCCGGCTTACAGATGATTCTCTCGTGTTAATCACTCCGAATGATCACCCGCTCGTTCATACGGCGGAGGCGGATTTCAGCCAGCTGCACCAATATGAATTTGTCGTCAGGGAAAGCGGTTCGGGCACCAGAAAGAGAATGGAAGAATTTCTCGCTGGTCACGGTTTGGAAATAACTGATTTAAAAATTGGCTTATCGATTGGAAGCACAGAGGGGGTGATTGCCGCAGTCGAAGCAGGACTTGGGATCAGCTTTATTTCAAAACTGGCTGCGCTACCCGCAGTTAAGGCTGGCCGCGTCCAAATGGTGGAGAATATCAATCCAATTCAGCGCAGCTTTTACTTTACCACCTTTAAGGAAGCAGAAAATCGGCCGTTAATCAAAGAGTTTGCCAATTTATTATTTAAATAGTTTTAAAGGGAGAGGAAACCATGAAAACTAGCAAAACGATGATTTTAACCTATTCGGCGATGGGTATTGCCTTAAATGTGATTTTAGGTACCGTCGTTTCATCTTTAAAAATTCCGCTTTTATTCCTGGATACAATCGGCACCGTGTTAATTGCCGTTTTATTCGGGCCTTGGTGGGGAGCGCTGGCAGGCGCCTTAACGAATGTCGTGCTCGGCGTGACAACCGGGGGTTCCGCTATTTTCTTCGGCCTTGTGAATGTAGCGATTGCATTAGTGGTAGGATATATTGCAAAAAGATTTGATTTCACCAAATGGTATGTTGCACTTATAACAGGACTGATTTTATCGGTTGTGGCCCCATTAATCGGCACGCCCATTGCTGTGGCCATTTTCGGTGGCTTGAATGGCAGCGGGATGGATGTTGTGGTGCTCTGGCTCCGGGCTGCCGGTGATAGTGTATTTGCTTCCACGTTTATTTCGAGAATTACCGGGAACTTTGTCGATAAAATCATTACCTGCCTGCTCGTGATGTTCATGGTCACCAGGCTGCCGTATTTTGCAAAACTGATAAAAAAGGAGAACCGAAATGCAGCGTAGCAAACAGATACTCATTGTTTCCCATTGTATTTTAAACCAGAATACCGTCATTCCAGATGAGGCCAGAGCAGCGGGAGCAATTATTTCAGCTGTAGAATGGGCCATGAAACAAGGCTATGGATTGCTGCAGCTTCCCTGTCCGGAATTTACTTTTCTAGGACTGGACCGCCCGTCGATGACATACGAGCAATATAATACGCCGGAATACCGAAAGCATTGCCGTGAAATCCTGAAGCCCGTCTTGTTTCAAGCCGAAGATTACTTAAAAAACGGCTATGAGATTGCAGGAATTCTTGGCATCCAAAGCAGCCCTTCCTGTGACCCCACGCGCGGCATCTTCATGGAAGAATTGACCGCCATGTTTGCGGAAAAGGGCATCAAACTAAAGACACTTTGGTATTTGCCCAATACCAGCGAACCCATTTTTGACAGCAATAAACATGTTGTGGAATGAGACATGGGGACGGTTCTCTTGCCTCATTTTGTGAGGCACAAGAACCGTCCCCATGTCCCATTTTTCACAAAAAAAAGAGCCATGCCCTTAGCATAGCTGTTATACTTTACCGTTTTAAAGTTTAGTTGAGTGGGGATGTGATCCGGTGGCAGCTTCGTCTGCAATGATGGTCACATTAGGGTGTGTTTTTAACATAGAAGCAGGGAAATTTTCGGTAATTTCGCCTCGTAACAGCTGCATCAAAGCGTCTCTTTTTTGATCTCCTGATATCAGTAATAAAATTTCTTTGCTGCGCATAATGCTCCCAATCCCCATTGTAATAGCATGAGTAGGCACCTCATGAAGACTATTAAAAAATCTTGCATTAGCCTCACGTGTAGAAGGTGTTAATTCAACGATGTGTGTTTCAGACTGAAAGGGTGTACCTGGCTCATTAAAGCCAATATGACCGTTACTGCCAATACCCAGAATCTGAAGATCTACACCGCCTTTACTTCTTAAAAGATCCTCATAGTCCTTAGATTGTTGCTCTGGATTCTTAAAATCGCCTGACGGAATATAGGTATTCGTTTTCTGAATATCAATGTGATCAAATAAATGCTTGTCCATAAAATAACGGTAACTATTGGGGTCGTCACTAGACAGTCCCAGGTATTCATCTAAATTAAACGTTGTCACGTGTTGATAAGTTGTATGGTTTAGTTGATGATCTCTCACTAATTGAGCATATAATCCTACCGGAGTTCCGCCTGTTGCTAATCCAAGGCTTATATGAGGGTTACGACGGATCCTTTCTATTACAAGCTCTGCCGCTTTTTGACTCATCTCATCATAATTCGCTACGTTTAATATTCTCATTATGTTCTCCTCCCCGTTGAAACAGTAACCGCTTGCCCGCCAACGCGACCCCTTTCGGTTCATACTTATAACTTCATAGAAAAACTGTTAGATTATGTGTTGTTTATTCGTTTTTATTAAATTCCACAAACAAATAAGAAAAGCCATGAAAAGATTGAACAAGGTTTCCTTTCAGTAGTGATTCTACTACTAGAGATGATAGAAATATATAATTGCGCACCAGTTTGAATAGGTTTTCACTGTTCGGGAGAGAATCATGAAAATGGTTGAAAACGATTTTAAACCCGTTGAAATCGATTTATTGTCGATTTATGATACGTATGCAAGGCTTTACATCAAGATGTTCCATCCAAGATTAAGGAGGTCAATAGCAATGAAGAAAGCGTTTGAGAAAGCTCAACAATTTGGTAAATCGTTTATGCTTCCTATAGCGGTTTTGCCAGCAGCAGGTCTTTTATTGGGAATTGGTGGAGCGCTGTCTAACCCAAATACGGTTTCAGCTTATCCATTTTTAGATATCAGCTGGCTACAGGCCATTTTTACAATCATGAGTGCCGCAGGTTCGATCGTATTTGGCAATTTGCCCATCATCTTTGCGGTCGGGGTAGCCATCGGTTTAGCTCGTTCAGATAAAGGGACGGCAGGATTAGCTGCCATGATTGGTTACTTTGTAATGAATAGTACCATTCATGCGCTACTTTCTTTAACCGGTGACCTGGTAAAGGATAATTTGGCAGGTGCTGGGCAAGGGATGGCTGTTGGGATACAGACGTTAGAAACCGGTGTATTTGGCGGTATTATCGTTGGGATTGTAGCAGCTGGATTGCACAATAAATACAATAAAATTCAGTTGCCTCAAGTATTAGGTTTCTTTGGAGGCTCTCGGTTTATTCCGATCGTCGTCTCGTTTGCGTCGATTTTTGTAGGAGCGATTCTATTTGTCATCTGGCCATATTTCCAAGCTTTAATCAATCAGCTAGGATCCATCGTGACAAGCACAGGGGTAATCGGAACCTTTTTCTACGGATTTATATTACGTATGCTTGGACCGCTTGGTTTGCACCATATCTTCTATCTTCCATTCTGGCAAACAGCTCTTGGTGGAACGATGGAAATTGGCGGGAAAATTGTTAGCGGTACACAAAACATCTTTTTTGCCCAATTGGGCGACCCTTCGACCAAACACTATTATGAAGGGGTATCTAGATTCATGTCAGGCCGTTTTATTACGATGATGTTTGGTTTACCTGGTGCCGCATTGGCCATCTACCATTGCTCTAAAAAGAAAAATAGAAAAGTAGTGGCAGGGATTTTGTTATCTGCAGCGTTAACTTCTTTCTTAACCGGAATCACAGAGCCACTTGAATTTAGTTTCTTGTTCGTGGCACCACTTCTTTATGTAGTTCATGCCATTTTTGATGGTCTTGCTTTTATGATGGCTGATATTTTCAATATTACTGTCGGACAAACCTTCTCAGGTGGATTTATTGATTTCATTTTATTTGGAATTCTTCAAGGTGTTGGTAAGACAAATTGGCCATATGTTTTACTGGTAGGTATTCCTTGGTTCTTCTTATACTACTTTACATTTAAATTTTTAATCATAAAAAAGAACTTCAAAGTCATTGGACGTGAAGACGACGAACAAGTTACCGAGCAAGTATCTGTTACAGACCGTGCTAAAACGATTGTTGAAGGCTTGGGCGGATCGAATAATATTGAGGTTGTCGATTGTTGCGCAACTCGTCTGCGTGTAACGATTAAGGATGAAACCTTGGTGAAGGACGATGTCCTTAAACAGACTGGATCTAAAGGGATTGTGAAAAAGGGAACGGGAATTCAAATCATTTATGGACCTCAAGTAACCATTGTCAAAAACGAAGTAGAAGAGTATTTAGGTCAGTAATAAGATAAGGACGTGTTTTGTTATGCATCAAGTGTTAGAGCAGATAAAAAATGGATTAATTGTTTCCTGCCAAGCTTTAGATGGGGAACCACTGCATAGTTCGTTTATTATGGGGCGAATGGCACTAGCTGCAAAAGAGGGCGGAGCAGTTGGCATTAGGGCAAACTCCGTCTCAGATATTGTAGAAATCAAAAAGCAAGTAGATCTCCCGGTCATCGGCATCATCAAACAAGTATACGGAAACCATCCTGTCTTTATTACGCCAACGATGAAAGAAATAGATGCCTTGGCTGAGACAGGGGCAGAAATCATTGCGACAGATGCAACAGATCGAATCCGGCCGGATCGCAGAAATTTAGAATCGTTTTATCGGGAAGTACGAGCAAAGTATCCTCATATTTTGTTGATGGCTGATGTCTCTTCGGTTGAAGAAGCCGTTTTCGCCGATGAGTTAGGTTTTGATATTGTGGCCCCGACATTATACGGATATACAGAAGAGACAAAAGGCTTGAAAATCGATGATCATGACTATGCCGTCATTAAACAAATTGTTAAAGAAGTGAAAAACGCAAAGGTGATCGCAGAAGGTAATGTTTCAACACCTGAAATTGCCCGTTCCGTGCTAGATATTCATGTCCACTCCGTAGTGGTAGGCGGAGCAATTACAAGACCCCAGATCATCACGAAAAGATTTGTCGAATCTTTGCAAAAATAAGTTGCAGCGAAAATAACTCAGGCAGTCGCCTGGTTATTTTCTCTATTTAGTTTTACTGGGGCTAGTTCATTCATAGTTTTCAAAGACTTAACTAACAATAAGGTTATGATCTTTTAAAATGAACGAATGGATTATCTAAATGAGGAGAAAGCATATGGAATATCTTGGTGAGAACCTTCTTCATGGTATAACCTGTACGATGGATAAATTTACGAGCTCTGAGGCAGAGTTAGCAAAATATATTATTGAAAATCCTGACGAAATTAGTCAATTATCAATCAGTCAAATTGCCAAGAAAATTCATATATCTCCTGCAACCATTACACGTTTTTGTCAAAAAATTTCATTTTCAGGGTTTAATGAATTTAAACACGAATTAAAACGATATATCGATTTAAGAAACAAGCCTGCCCCGGCAAGCGACATAAAAGAGATTGATTATTTTTCTAATCTCTATCAAAACCATATACAAATCATCGATACGACCTTTCAGAAAATGAGTTATACCGATATTCAGCACGCAGTTTCTCTTTTAAATAATGCTAAGAAAGTTCATGTTTACGGAATTGGCAACTCAGGTATCGCAGCCCAAGAATTTAAATGGAAATTTTTCCGAATTGGCATTGAGGTCGATTCCATCACAGATCCACATCAAGCGGTGATGGATTCAGCATTATGCACAGACAGTAGCCTAGTAATTGGCATTTCCGTTTCAGGAAAAACAAAAGAAGTCATTGATGCGATTAAAATTGCCAAGCAACAAGGTGCAAAGATTCTTGCCATCACGAGTGACAAAACATCTGACCTATATCAATTAGCTCATTTACCCCTTCTCATGATGAGTAAGAGTAATATGCATATGGGTCAAAACATCTCGCCGACTCTGCCTTTGTTTTTACTTTTTGACTTAATCTACACAGAACTTGTGGCAAAAGACTATATTAACCGGATTCAGATTCGGGATAGGACGTTAAAAGCTTTGGAGTCTATTTGATGAAAAGTATCCAGCATTGGGTAGACAAATAGAACTCTTCGTATCTGTAAATGATACACGCATTATGTCGGAAATGGAAAAAGGGAGAGATAATCATGTTCGAAAAATTGTTTAAGAAAAAGGGAAAACCCGAAGTAGAAATTTATTCTCCACTCGATGGAAAAGTTGTTTCATTAGAAGAAGTACCCGATCCAGTCTTCTCAGAGAAAATGATGGGTGATGGTGTAGCCGTCATACCAAGTGCCGGGAAACTTGTCGCACCCGTTGACGGGGAAGTCATTCAGGTTTTCCCTACGAAACATGCCATTGGAATTAAATCAGTCAATGGATTAGAATTGTTAATCCATATTGGCTTAGATACTGTTCAACTAAACGGAGAAGGTTTTCAAGTTTATGTAGAACAAGGTCAATCTGTTAAAGTCGGAGATTTGTTGGTAAACTTCGATATTCCGTTTATAAAGAGTAATAATAAAGAAATCGTTACACCAATTATCATCACGAATATGGCAGAAAGAGTAGAAACCATTGTTCAAAATAGGCTGGAAGAAGTAACAAGGGAAGATCTCCTTTTTACTTGTAATTTAAAATTCTAAAAAAGAGCCCCCCAAAAACCTTCCGTTTTCAATAATTGGAAGGTTTTTTATGTAAATTTATCATGGATACCCAAGGGGCTAGTTATACACACACTCGTGCCACCAAGTACACAAGAACCGTCCCCATGCTTCACCCATGATTCAACATTTATTGTTGAAATTTATAAAAAATTGTTGTAATTTGTTGGGGGAATATTTTACTATAATAATTGTAAATATTACCTAAGTTTCATAGATTGTGTAATTAATTGATATAAAAAATTGAATATAGGTGGGCAAGTAGAGATGGTGTATGATGGGATTTTGTTGGCTTTGGTTGTTGGGTTTATCCGGAAAGGGAATCTGAGGGGGCTGGCCCAGTTAAAGCTGAAGTGGGGCTGGGTTTTTCCTTTATTGTTGATTGTTCAAATTATTACCTTTGTCTATCAGAATGATATCAAGCTGCTTGGAAAAGCCAGTGAATCTATTTATATGGCAGTATATATCATTGGTTTGCTATTTTTGTACTTAAACAGACATCATAAAGGGTTTATGATTATTTTTATCGGTGTGTTTTTAAACTTTTTGGTGATGGTGGTAAACGGGGGAAGAATGCCGGTCTCGGAGGAAGCCGCAGCTGTGCTCGATCCCATGTATATCCAGGCCCTTAAGGACGGTTTATACGCGAAACATGTTCTATTAACGGACTCTACGATACTTGGATTTTTGGGCGATATAATACCATTGGGCCCCCCATATCCACGGACACAAGTCATTAGCATTGGCGATGTGGTGATGAATATTGGCGCGTTTCTGTTTATCCAATATTTAATGCTCCAGCCAAATAAAAAAAATAATGAAGATACCTCCCTTTCATTGAAAGGAGGTGAAACACGATGAAAAAAGCTCAAGGCCTTAAGATCACAGGTTTACTTTATAATGCAATCATTATTGGTTCTGTTATAATTGCATTAACATCAGGATTCAAATTTGGTGAATAATGATTACCGAAGGGAAGTTATGTTGCATAACTTCTCTTTTAAAAATTTATCGATATGAGAAGTGAAAAATAATGAGACTGTTTAAAACTCCAGCTAATCGATACATTTCCCTAGTTTCCATAGGCAGCATCATCGTATTTTTAGTCTCAATTGACTTTAGAAACTACAGCAGTCATGATTGGACTGTCATTTATGCGTTAGTTGGCGCCATCCTGCTGCTTAATCATTATAATATTCTCCTTCCGCCTAAGGGTAATGCCCTTTCGATGGATTCTTCCGTATTTTTGGCAAGCCTGTTTTTATTCGGCTTAAATATAACACTCTATGTTTTATTGATTTTTTCTGTGATTTTTCTTTTCTCCCTGCGAAAAATGGTATGGTGGAAACATGTTTATAATTTTTCAATTTACACTTTAATGATTATAACGGCTCATTATGTCTTTCTTTACTTAGGTGGAACAACAGGTTCGATTCAACCAAGTAATTTAATTCCATATGCTGTTTCTTTAAGTGTCTATTTTGCAGTAAATATCCTTTTACTAGGGATCTATTTTTTATTAGTCGCCGATGAAAATCTAATGAATGTGTTAACAGGAATGATTAAAGAGGCGATTGCCCCTTATTTTAGTACTCTAATGCTTTCGCTAGTTCTGGCTACTTTAATGAGTTCCAATCCCATCTTTGGCCTGTTTCTATTTACCTGCATTACCGTTTTACTATCGGTAGCATTTCAACAGCATTTTAGCTTGTTTAAAAAGATTTCTGAAAAAGCTAACAGAGATTACTTAACAGGTCTAAATAATCATGGATATTTTAAAGAACTTTTGGAAAAAGAAGTCTCGATTGCCAAGGACTTGGAGCAGCCTTTAAGTGTCGCCTTGCTTGACCTTGATGATTTTAAAAAATATAACGATATTTTTGGGCACATCCAAGGAGACCAGCTTCTGAAGGAGTTCGGTGCTCTTTTAGAAAATGAAGCAAAATTGAATAGCTATACAGTTGCTCGCTATGGTGGAGAAGAATTCTCCCTTCTCATGCCGAGGACAAGTCTTCATCGGGCCCATTCTTTTATCAATGAACTTAGAAAGAAAACAAATGATACCCATTTTAAAGGGGTTGAAAAACTAGCCTATGGCTGCCTATCCTTTTCAGCTGGAATCGCGGAATGCTCGAAGGAAACCTATAGTATTTCGCAGCTGTTAAATCAAGCGGACCAGGCCATGTATTCCGCAAAGAACCAAGGGAAAAACCTGGTCCAGCTCTTTAATGAGCATTCCGAATATACGGTGCAGCACTCCCTTTCGATGGACAAAGAGCTCGAAGAAGCGGAGCAGCAGCTGAAAATCTTCCTTTCGAAAGATGTCTATACCTATCGTCACAGTAAACGGGTGTACCAGTATGCCGTTGATTTTTCCCGCAAGTTAAACTTATCGGATAGTGAGCGTAAGAATCTGATCCTTGGCGCTCTCATTCATGATATTGGCAAGCTCGAAATTCCACGGGATATTTTAAATAAAAAAGGAAAGCTTGAGCCCCATGAATGGGAAATGATGAAAAAGCATGTGACCTGGGGCAAGGAAATTATCTCGACCAATAAGAAACTGGAAGATTTAATTCCGTTAGTCGAACTCCATCACGAACGGTATGACGGGAACGGCTATCCTTATGGCCTAAAAGGAGTATCGATCCCTAAACTAGCACGGATTTTATGCATCATTGACTCCTTCGACGCCATGACAACCGAACGTCCTTATCAAAAAACAAAAACATTTAAAGAAGGCATCGCCGAACTAAGAGCCTGCTCCGGCAAACAATTCGACCCTCAATTCGTCGAACCATTCATTGAAATCATCGAACAGCTCGAACACGTGGAAGAAGTCGGGTGATGCATGGGGACGGTTCTCATGCATCAAAAATTGTTAGATGAAGCACGGGGACGGTTCTTTTGCATCAAATATTGGACTGCTGACATAAAAAACTCTATCAATCTTATGACAAAATTCGGGCGGAAACAGTGGCACCCGAATTTTTTCTCCTTATCCGCATTCCTATGGTATAGTGTAAAAAAAACAGGGGTTGATAGGATGTCTTTCTTGGGATTATTCCAGCAGTTGCCCATAAAAATTTTAACGGTGGCACTGCTGATTATATTTACAGTTTATTTGATCCGCAAATCCATCAGACTTTTCTTTGACAAAACGAGCTTCTTGGATGAAAAGCGGGAAGAGACATTGATGCATTTCGCCAACCAGGTGACAAAGGTATTGGGACTGGTGTTTTTCTTCATTTATGTCCTTAGCCATTTCTTCAAACTGGAAAAGCTTGTCACTGGTTCGGTCGTGGTGGCAGGTGCCTTGGCATTGATCTTTCAGCATATCATCCGTGATTACATTATGGGGCTGACTTATTTGTTTGAGCGCCAAATCCAGCTCGGCGATTATGTCATCATCAACGGAAACCATCAGGGGGAAATCGAGGGAATCAGCATGCGTCACTTGAATATCCGCCAGTATGACGGTTACCTCTATACAGTCTCCTATAGCAACATCACAGAACTTCAGAACGGGAGCCGGGGAAGGCGCCGGGTGAACGAAAGTCTTGTCCTCGATTATAAGCAAAATCCGGACGATGCCTTTAAGGTGATGGAGGAAGTGGCACAAACATGCAACGAGAAGTACGGTGAATACCTTTTGAAGGATGGGAACGGCGTTCCTGTGGAGAGGTTCCAATTCAAGCAAATCACTGAGCTGAACGTGGAGTTCAGTGGACACCGGTATTCATTATCAGGTCTTGTGAAGGAAGCGGATTACGTGGAAGCGGGCAAAAAGGTGAGGTATGAACTTGCGATGGCGGCATATAAGAATGACTTGATGATGGCAAAGAACCCTAACACTAGCCATTAAAAATCATAAAAAGCAAGAGTTTTTATCTCTTTCTTTTATTCTGTTTTTTTATTGCAACCGTGAAAAGCCTGTGATAGAACCAATCACGGGTTACTTACGCTGTTTGCATAAAAGCTGGCTTACTCGCTGAGTAAATTTTTCCAACACAAAACTTGCTAAGTTAATCCGGAGATACCAATGTTTTATTGTTTTCAGAATCCATAAAGGCACTTGGATGCCAGAAATGAAGGAATAAAAGTTTTTATATGCCCATACAAGGTGTTCCCAGCGGCGGTCGTTTCCCTTTTTGACATATTCCGATACGTCTAAAACTTTTCCTCTTCCATTTTGCAAAAGGATGTTTTTTAGATGAATATCTCTCGGATTCAATCCTTGACTACGGACATACTCCCGAGCCTCCTCTACGTCCTGAATCGCTTGCTCGGTGATTGGAATGCCTTGCAATAGGCAATCATAAAAAGTTACTCCCTCTTCGAAACTTAAAACGATGTAGTTGATTCCGCTCCCATAAAGTTGTGGAAAATAACGGGACCCCTTTAAATGTTCGTAGACATGTTTCTCCACTTCTTTTTTCTTTAATGCTTGATGGGAATATACTTTAAATACATAGTTCGGTGTCATATGATACTGAAAAACGGCAGCATCCGTTCCGATTCCGATACATTTCAGACCTTCAGCAAACCCAATAATGGTAACAGGTTGATTATTTTCATTACCTTGCACTTCAATGTTCCTGAGTGCTTCATCCGCCAGTTTCCAATCTGGAATCATGAAAACCTCCTTCTTGTTTCGCTTTTTTACTTTGACAATAAATCTACTTCTCAATTTCAAGCATTTATATGTGTTGAGTTTTTCTAGGTTCAAACAACCCTTGGAGGATTGATCATTTAGCGCTTCTATAAAGTTATACGATTATTTATAAGGGAAGTTTCAGAATTAACCGAAGTATTATCATATAAAGATGTTAGTTATAGAAGAAATAAACCGTGGGTAGGGGTATGACCCTCATTTTCTGGATCTAAGGGAAGATGCACAGGGACGGTTCTCATGATTTAAAATCTGTTTCAGGCTTTAAATCATCGAACCTTTCAATCTAACAAGAAGGTAATCAGTTAAAAATTGATGCATAAGAACCGTCCCCATGCTTCAAAATAATAAAAAAGAGAAGTGCTGTGAACACTTCTCATTGTAGCCACCACTGTTTGGGTTTGAGTGGCGCTGTCCATTTATGAATTTTTGCGAGAACCAAAATAAGTATTAAGAACATTATTTTTCTGTATTTGCAATGACCTCAATTTCAATCAATACATCTTTAGGAAGTCGGCTGATTTCGACTGTGGATCGAGCCGGACGATGGTCTCCCAATGCCTTACCATATTCTTCATTTATCGTTGCAAATTGACTCATATCTTTTAAAAAAATAGTTGATTTCACAATATGATTTAGTGTGAGTCCTTCACTTTCCAAGATTGCTTTGATGTTCTTCATCACTTGTTGTGTTTGAAGAATGATATCATTTTCTACGACATTACCTGTTTCAGGGTCAATGGGAATTTGTCCTGAAAGAAAAAGAAGATTTCCCACTTTAACTCCTTGTGAATAAGGACCAATTGCCTTAGGTGCATTTTCTGTATAAATGGTATTCATTTTAGATCACATCTCCAATGATTTTATTTAAAAACACTAAAGGTATAGGTTGTTTTAGCATGATATTCATCACCCTTTTTAAGCACAATAGATGGAAAATGGGAATGGTGAATCGCATCTGGCAATCCTTGTGTTTCCAAGCAAACACCAAGATATTTTCGAGATTTTACACCTTGAATGGAAAAACCACTTGGGATTTGGTTACCTGTATACAGAACAACCGCAGCTTGGTCAGTTGCAACTGTTAAGCATCTACCACTCTCATAATCCATCAAATAAATAGGATGATTGTCATTTAATATAAAGGGATGATCATAACCAGTTCCAACCAGTTTATTTTGCAGATGACTTGATAGAACACCCTCCTTCAATGCTCTTCCATTCCGGAAATCAAAAGGTGTCCGATCAACATTTAAAATAGTTCCAGTAGGAATGAATTCAGAATCAAGTTCTAGGAAACTAGAACTATTTAATTTAAGAAAATGTTCTAGAATATCCCGCTTCATATTTCCACTTAAATTAAAGTAGGAATGATTGGTTAGATTTAGAAGGGTATCTTCATCTGTCGTTCCATGGTAGGAAATGACCAATTCATTCTGATTAGTTAGCAAGTAACTTACATTTACATGTAAGTTACCTGGATACCCTTCTTCAGCGTCGGGGCTGAAATACGAAAATTGTACGCCAACTGTCCCCTCACTTTGAATCATCTTTGTCTTCCAACAGACATTATGAAATCCACGTTCTCCGCCATGAAGATGATTCCTGTTCTCGTTATTGCTCAATACATAAGTCTTTGAATTTAATTCAAACTGGGCTCCTTTTATTCTTCCTGCTACTCTTCCGATAACGGCTCCAAAATAAGGTGACCATTTGAGATAGTCATCCAATTGATCAAATCCAAGAACAATATTTTCGATATGACCATTGCGGTCAGGAGCCTTAATAGCAGAAATAATACAACCATAATCTAGACAGGTAATTTCAATACCATTGTCGTTTTTCAA
Source organism: Neobacillus sp. GCM10023253 (assembly GCF_042653105.1). Lineage (NCBI taxonomy): Bacteria > Bacillati > Bacillota > Bacilli > Caryophanales > Bacillaceae > Neobacillus > Neobacillus sp. GCM10023253. Next base: position 59,684 of record NZ_JBHSHV010000014.1, on the reverse strand, counting down.
CGTGTAAGCGGAAATGGGTTGATCTAACAATCTTCCAAATTCCTCTTTAACAACCTTCATAGATTTCCTTTACTCCTTATTAGCTGATTTTTCTACCCCATCAACTAATCCTTTTTTCTTCAGATTATCCCGCAGCTTTAGATGAAAGATTTTCCTGATTACCTTCAATCTCCGCAAGCATTTGTTTATGCTCTTCAGGCGATAACTTTGCAATTCCAAAGCCCGTAAAGCCCCAAATAGTAGCAAAAATAATTCCTGTCCAACATAATACAGCCCAAGGCAAATAGGATAAGGTGGCAACTCCTAATGTTCCAGCCATATAAGCCCCTGCCGCAGTCCATGGTAAGATAGGTTCAATAATTGTAGCCGAATCTTCTACCGTACGTCCAAGGTTTTTAGGATGGAGTCCTCTTTTAATATAACTATCTCGTAACATTTCACCTGGCATGAGAATAGAAATTTGACCATTGCTTGTTACACCAATCATTGTCAGTCCCGTAATAATGGTTGTAACAATAAGACTGCCTGTCGATTTAACCTTACTCATCATTTTGTTAATGATTAAATCTAGAGATTTCGTTACTGAATAAGTCCCGGCGAAGGAAATGGCAGAGAAACAGATTAATAGTGTTCCCATCATTGAATTCATACCACCGCGGTTTAACAATCTAGGAATATCTGCAATCACGGTGTTCGGATCGAATCCTGGTGCTTTGATCATCGAAATATTAAAGCCACCCACAACTGAAGAGACAGCATCATTCAAAGTAAATCCTTGAAAAACCAATGCATTGGCCATTGCGAAAATCGACGAAATCAGCATGACCGGAATCGTAGGTTTTTTCCAGACAGAACCAACAAGCACAATCAGAATTGGAACAACTAAAAGAAGATTCCAGTTAAAAGCTAGATCCAATGTACTCATAATAGTGGAAACCTTTTCAGGAATTTCTGCAGTTGCTGAACCTGAATTTAAACCGACAACAATATAAACAATACCGGCAACAATAAAAGAAGGAACTGTTGTATAAAGTAGATGTCCTATATGCGTATATAGATTTACACCCGTTGCAATGGATGCAATATTAGTGGTATCCGATAATGGTGATAACTTATCTCCAAAATAGGCACCTGCCACTACTGCACCTGCTACAGCTGCTAAGTTGGCATCCATTCCAGCTGCAACGCCCATAAATGCAACCCCGATTGTACCAGCAGAACCCCAAGAGGTCCCTGTACAAAGAGATACGACGGAAGTGACAAGGAAAGCTGTAATTAATAAAAATTGCGGATCAATAATCTTTAGGCCATAGTAAATCATCATTGGAATCGTTCCGCCAACCATCCAAGCCCCTATCATAAAACCGACAACAATTAAGATCAGGATGGCTGGCATGGTTTTAGCAATTTTTTCAGAAATGGAATCCATAATATCTTGATACGAGTGGCCTAAATAAATCGCAATGGCTCCAGCAACAATGGCGGACATAATGATTAAAGGCTCTGGAGGCAATTGAAAAAAGATATAACCGAAGGACAAAAATATAACCATTGCAAAAATCGGTAATAAAGCTAAGAACATTGTTGGTTCCTTAATTACTTTTGATTTCACCATCTTATTCACCCTTATTTATATTTTTATTGTGCAATCTTTTTGTATACTTGTGCAATACGGTTTAATCCTTCATGTAAGAGCGTTCTAGGTGTTGCAAGATTCAAACGGATAAAGCCCTCGTATTTCTTTCCAAATGAAGAACCAAAGCTTACATTTACCTTTGCCTCTTCTAATATCCAATGTTTTAAAACGTTTTCATTTGGACTCCAGTCCCTGCAGTCCATCCATACTAAATAAGTTCCTTCAGGTTCAATTAGTTTGATTTTTGGAAAATTCCCCTTGAAAAACTCCTTTGTAAAAGAAAGATTATCATCGATATAGCTTTTTAGACTGTTTAGCCAGTCATCGCAACATGTGTAAGCAATCTCTAAAGCTGGGACGGCAAAAAAGGTTGGATTATGAATCCCCGCCTGGATTAAAGATTCTTTAAACCTGGCACGATATGTTTCATTAGGAATAATAATATTCGCAATTTCTAGGCTTGCCAGATTAAACGCTTTTCCGGGTGAAGTACAAATAATCGATTGCTGAGCCAGTTGATCTGAAAGGCTTGCTACAATTGTATGCTGACGATCACCATGGATAAAATCTGCATGAATATCATCCGAAACCAAAAGAACGTTATATTTTAAACACAACTCCCCTAATCGCCACAGTTCTTCCTTTGTCCAAACCCTGCCGGTTGGATTATGCGGTGAGCATAATAAGAGGATTTTCACCCCCCCTCTCATCTTTGCTTCTGTGTCCTCAAAGTCTATTTCATAGCGGCCATTTTTTAATACTAATGGACTTTCGACCAGTGTCCTTCGGTTTACCGTTACGGCATTTGTAATAGGCGCATAGGATGGAGTATGGACGAGAACCTTATCCCCTTCCTGGATAAAATTCTGCAATATCAAAGATACCGCTTGCACAATTCGGGGACAAAAAACGATCCATTCCCGATTAATGTTCCAGTCATACCTCCTTTGAAACCAGCCTTCCACGGCATCATAGTAGGGAGGAAAAAGTTCTGTATAGCCATAAATCCCATGCCGAGCCATTTCCACCATTTTATCGACAAGGACTTGTGGTGCACGCAAATCCATATCAGCAACAGATAAAGCGATTACATCTCTGCCATAATCGTTAGAGATCCCGTCCCATTTAGCAGAATTCGTATGAAAACGATCCACGACCTTATCAAAGTTTGTGTTCATAATCAGCTGCTCCTAACGTATTAAGTTATCCTCTACTAAATAAATTTCCTCATATACACCTTTCAAAGAAGAATATATTTTTTGAAAAATGGGGAACATTTCCGAATAAATGATCGCGTTTTGCTCCATTGGTTCATAAATGAGACCCTCAATATCCATCTGCCTACAAGCATCTTGCAAAGATGAATACGTCCCATTTCCAACAGAAGCTAAAATGGCTGCACCCAATGCTGGTCCACCTGTATTGGAAGACGTGACTAATGGAACCTGAAGCACATCAGCCAGTATTTGCATCCAAAGCGGGCTTTGGGTTCCACCACCGATCACTTTTGCTTGCGTAAATGGAATGTTCAACTTTTTAAGAATTTGGACAGAATCATATAAAGCAAATGCTACACCTTCTAATATGGCCCTTGTCATCTCCCCTCTCGAATGGGAAGAACTTAAACCGACAAAGGTTCCTTTGGCATATGGATCATTATGGGGTGTCCGTTCGCCTGACAAATAAGGAAGGAAAAAAAGTCCGTTACTGCCGGCCGCAGCCTTTTCGGCTTCGTGTAAAAGAGTGTCATAATCACTCTTGTTCACATCCTCAACCCACCACTTAAGAGAGGCAGCTGCTGACAACATGACTCCCATCATATGCCATTTCCCGCTGGCATCACAAAAGGTATGCAGACTATTATGACGGTCTACTGAATAGCTTTCTTTGGGTGCGAAGACTACCCCCGATGTGCCAAGCGATATAAGGGATGTTCCTTCCTGGAGAATTCCGCTGCCAACAGCACCAGCTGCATTATCACCTGCACCTGCTACAACCTTCACACCAACTGGAATTCCAGTTTGAGCAGAAGCAAATTCGTTTACCGTTCCTGCTATTTCAAAAGACTCATAGACCTTTGGAAGCATCTCTTCTCGAATCCCAAGAATGTCAAGCATTTCCTGTGACCAGGTCCGGTTCTTCACATTAAAATACAGCGTGCCGGAAGCGTCCGAAACATCCGTAAACATATTGCCTGTCAGCTTATATCCGATATAATCCTTTGGTAGCATAAAATAATGAGCTTCCTCAAAAATATTCGGTTTATTCTTTTTTAACCACAGAATTTTGGGTGCTGTGAACCCTGTAAGGGCAATATTCCCTGTATGTGCCGACAGGAAATCTTTTCCTATCTTTTCATTTAAAAAGGAACATTCTTCATGAGTCCTTTGGTCATTCCATAAAATAGCTGGGGTTATGACATTCCCATTTTTATTTAGAACAACTAAGCCATGCATCTGTCCGCTAATGCCAATTCCTTTAACCGCATCTGGAGACATAAACGTAAAAAGTTCTTTTAGTCCTTCAACGGTCGCATTCCACCAATCATCAGGGTTTTGCTCAGACCACCCCGGTTCGGGATGGTAAAGGGGGTAGTCCTTGGTTACCTGATATTTAATTTCCTCTGCACTTTCGATATAGACAATCTTTACTCCAGACGTTCCAACATCAATCCCAATGTAACCCAAAACGGCACCTCCTTATTGCTCATCTGTAATGAATACTTTTTGAAGCGGAGTAACAGCAGCGCCTAATATGGATGAATCTGCATTCAACGTAGAAAATAAGATATCTACATCACTGCTACTATGGAAGACTGATTTTTCAAATACTAAATCTCTTAATTCATCAATATATAAATTCCCATACTTCGCCAGATTACCGCCAATAACGATTTCCTTTGGATCTATCGCCAAGAGAATATTTTGCAAGCCCAGCGCCAGATTATTTAAATACTCACTAACCACAGCCTTCGTATCTTCGTCCCCAGCCTTATATTGAGCAGCAATATCATCTAGAGTACCGCCAGTTGTATGTTTTGTTTGGTTGTACCTATCCAATAGAACGGTCTCTGAACTAAACAACTCCCAGCAGCCTGTCCTTCCACATTTACACAATTTTTCAGAGTAACCGATATGCATATGTCCAAACTCGCCGGCACGCTCCTTATTTCCTCTATAAAAGCCATCCTTAGTCATAATCGAGGCCCCAATACCTTCCGTTATAGACAAATAGACTGTTTGTTCCCCCACTTGTTTACGGCCAAGCAATAATTCGCCAAAAGCTCCAGCATTGGCTTCATTCTCAATATAAATGGGGAATGGAAACATCTCATTTAGAAATTCTAACGAGAATTGCTTTACTCCTAAATTTGGTGCTAGTTCAAGGACAAAATGCTCGCGATCGACAGTTCCAGGAACAGATAGGCCAATACCAGCAATTCGAGATAGCGGGATATCCAAGTCATGAACCATTTGTTTAATTTCATCAGTCAATTTCAAGATAATTCGATGGAAATCCGCTGTAATATCAAATTCATCCAACAAAAACTCTTCGCGACTTTGTATTTGACAACATAAATTAATAAGAACCATACTCACCTTAGTTGGAGCAATTTCTACCCCAATGGAATAAAGGGCATTAGGGATTAGGCGGATAATCTTTGGCTTCCTTCCACCAGTAGACTCTGCAATTCCCGCTTCTTCCACAAGCCCTTCCTCTATTAATTTTGTAAGGTTGGAGGTAACAGTTGGTATACTAATATTCGTCTTTTGGGCAATATCAAATTTTGTCAGTTGCCGGTATGAATAAAGTGTTGCCAAAATTTTATCTCTATTATTTAGTTTTTCTAAATTTTGAATATACATAAAACCACCAAATTCTATCTATTTCGTTCGAAAAATATAGGAGTTGACAATACTCTCAAGCATCTCTTGTCTACCTGAAGATAATTTATGATCACCATGCTCCAGTGCATATTGGTACAAGTCACTTAATCCTACTTTTCCATCGATAATGTCTTGTCCAATGCCGTTTGTATAACTTTCGTAACGTTTTTCAATTACGTCTTCCAAAACACGGTCTTCAAGAAGTTTATGGGCAACTTTTAATCCTTTTGCAAATGTATCCATTCCAGCAATGTAGGCATAGAATAAATCCTCTGGTTCAAATGAAGCCCGTCGAACCCTCGCATCAAAATTCAATCCGCCTGGTGCAATACCGCCTTGTTTCAGTACCTCATACATCGCCATCGCGGCATCATAAATATTGGTAGGAAATTGATCCGTATCCCAGCCTAATAATAAATCCCCTTGGTTTGCATCAATACTTCCCAATGCATCATGAATTCTAGCCATATTGAGCTCATGTTGAAAAGTATGTCCTGCCAATGTGGCATGATTGGCTTCAATATTTAATTTAAACTCTTTTTCCAGCCCATAATTACGTAAGAATCCTAAGACAGTGGCCGTGTCAAAATCGTATTGATGCTTGGTAGGTTCCTTCGGTTTAGGCTCAATCAACAGTTGTCCAGTAAATCCGATTTCATGCTTGTAATCGACAACCATTTTTAAAAATCTAGCTAAATTGTCCAGTTCCAACTTTGTATCTGTGTTTAAGAGCGTTTCGTATCCTTCTCTTCCACCCCATAGCACATAGTTTTCACCGTCAAGGCGTTTTGTGATATCCATGGCTATTTTCACTTGAGCTGCCGCTCTAGCAAAAACATGTGCATGACAAGAGGTGGCCGCGCCATGCATAAATCGTTGGTGGCTAAATGCATTAGTGGTTCCCCACAATAATTTAATCCCCGTCTCTTTCATTTTCTCTTCTATAAGATCAACCATTTCATACAAGTTTCTCTCAGTTTCTTCGAGTGTCTTCCCTTCCGGCGCAATATCGACATCATGGAAACAGAAATATTCAATTCCTAATTTCTGCATGAACTCAAATGCAGCAACTACTCTTCTTTTCGCAATAGCCATTGGATCCCCCAACGAATCCCATTCTCTCTCCATTGTTGGCAATCCAAATGGATCCATTCCTTTAAAAGTTAGCGTGTGCCAATAACTCATCGCAAAACGCAAATGTTCCTTCATCGGCTTACCACCGATCATTTCTTCCGCATTATAGTATTTGAAAGCTAATGGATTGGTTGATTCTTCACCTTCATAAGTAATTTTTGATATATTTTTAAATACGGCTTCGTCAATAGTAGAAATAGTCAAGAGAAATGCCCCTTTCATATAGAACATGTATTTATGAAAATATGATTTATGCTGTCTACATGTGTTATTGTACACCCGATTGAAAACACTTTCAATCTTTTTAAAGTGATTTTTAAAAGTATTTTTAAAAGCGCTTTAAAAAGTGTGCATCAGTGGGGTTTCCTTAGGGGCTTTAGTTTTGCAAAGGTTATGATCTAACAAATTGGGGTCTTTTGTTACACATTTGGTATAAAAATGATAGAAATGTCCGAAACCGTGCAACCTTGGGACAAAACCGTTAGAAAAAGCACCGAAAGTGTCCGAACCTTTGTAAATTTGTCTTTTATCTAGCCTCTTAAAGACAAAATTGACTTGTTCTATGATCAAATTGTCCTTTACCGTGCAACCTTGATGTAAGGACAATAAAGTAGACACGAAATTTATTCGGGTAGTGACCAAACACCATTCCTTAAAGAAAATAAAGTTTATTAAACAATCGAGTGCTATCCCGGAACAAGGATAAGCGCCATGGTCAAAATTTACAAGAGATTGTGAACTTCTGGACTTAAAGCAACGGTCAGGTATAATAGTTAATAAACAAATGATAAAATAAGGTCGAAGGATGTGCTAACATGGTCATAAAATCGAATATGTCACCTGAAGCAATTATTGAAGTTTGGGGAGAAACGGCAGATGTTTTTAAAAAATATAATGTACCACTTACAAAAGAAACATTAGAAACAGTAGTTGAAATTGACCTTTTGCCTTCACTGCTACAAGAATTGAATTTGGTTGTTGGAAGTTCTTCTGCAACTTGCATAGAAGGCGGCTGACAAATGCCAACTAAAAAGGAGTAGGTTACTCCATTTAACATTCCGATTTTGCCGTTCATGTGATAGATGGGTTGGCAGTCCCACTATTAAAACTTATTATTCTAAAAAAGGAAGACGCCATCCAAAATACATCGGATAGCGTCTTGATATTTCTCGAATAGCTGTACACTGCCAATTAAGGGCAATTTAACTGCCTTCCCCTGTCGCGTAGGCAAAAACCAAATTCCTCCTAATCCTCAGAGCGTAATCATTCTCAGGATTCCAATAATTGATGCACGAGAACCGTCCCCATGCATCATGCCCATGCATCACGAGCTCCCCACTCAAGTAAAGGAGTACAACTGTAACTGTTCCGAAATTTTGCTGCTGTATTGTTTCATCAGGTCAATATATTTTGCTTCGCCTTCTATGCTTTCTTGTAAGCGATAAGTTGGGAGGTAAATGGCGATACTCCCCACTATTTTTCCTTTTGAGTTGAAAATCGGGGCGGCTGCGGAAAAGACATCCTTAAGGGCTTCTTCATTGCTCGTAGCGTATCCCTGTTGTTTAATGTGCTTCAATTCCTTCAATAGTTGAGCAGGATCTGTTATGGTGTGTTCCGCAATCTTAGGCAGACCTGTTTTTTGAATCACTTCTGAAATGAACTCTTCTTCCATGTGTGCTAAAATCGTTTTACGCGCTGCTCCGCTGTGAAAATATCCAACCGTCACCATGTTCGAATTATGCTTAATCGGATGCTTCGTTTCAATGCTAATGATTTGAACACCACGAAGCAGCGTTCGGTCGGGGATTACCAAACACACCGTTTCACCGGTTAGATCATTTAATTCTTGTAAAATAGGTTGAATAACATTTTTGAGAGAGAAGTTTTTTTCCACTAGCTTTCCTAACCGTAAAACCTCATATCCAAGAGTGTAGGTTTTGTCTTTATCATTTTTTAGGACATATCCCATCGATTCTAAGGTAAGAAGTGTTCTAAAGACCATCGTTTTGGGTATATTTAACTCATTTGAAATTTCATGAAGTGTATATTCACTTTTTTGTTCGCTAAAGATCGATAATACGCGTAATGAGCGCTCGACTGTTAGAAGTTTATCTGTGTTTTTTTGTTCGGATTCCATTGACGGCCTTCCTTCCTTTCCAAAAAAATAACCTTCCACTTATTTTAGCAATTTTTTGAAAAAGAATATAGGTGGTTTATAATATGAACAAAACAGACTGTCAAGAAACTCAACAGTCTGTCGGAACAACCTATATTTTTCATCCTGGTACTACCGTCTATAACCTCTACTCTAAAGGGCTTTCTTCAACAAGCTTTTGATATTCATTCAGAACGGACCGAGCATCATGCCCATTTTTACCTGCCTTTTTGATCCAATCATCAAAAGTTGGTTTCTGGATTATTTTATAGATTGACTCTAGTTCCTTATCAGATATTTCGTACATATCGATTCCTTGCTTTTTAAACTTTTCTACACTATTGTCAAATTCATTATCCATATACTTAGAAAAATGCTCCATTGTTGTTTTTCCAGCTTCTATCATGGCCTTTCGAACATCTTCTGGCAATGACTTCCAGGTCTTTTCGTTAATTAAATAAGTAATGGCTGTTGTTCCGAAAGCTCCATTGGTGCTGGAATACTTTAGTTCCTCTTGAAGACTATAAGCCTCCCAATTGGGAACCATATAACTAGTTGCTTGAATTGTTCCTCTTTGAAGTGCCATATATTGATCTGGAGCCGGCATAGAAATCGGCGCTGCTCCTAGTGATTGATAAATCAATTCCTGGGTATTGCCTGATGCTCTAATCTTTAAATCTTTAAAATCATCAAGCGTTTTTATCTTTTTGTTTACTGTGCTAACCTGATAAGGTCCCAATAATGCCCCCCATAATGGTCGAACTCCATTACTTGAGTATAACTTCTCTAACTCTTTGTTTTCCATAAGCATCTTATGATAGGCTTGGCTTCCTTGATAGGTCGTTTTAAATGTTCCTGGTAATTCTGGTACCGTGGCTAACATCAAGCGATCTCCGAAATACGAAGGAACATTAGAGGCAATATCCGCTACATTATTCTTCAAAACATCAAGCAAACTATCCGCTTTACCTAACTGTTCAGCAGGAAAATACTTAAAGGTCACTTTTCCATCTGTTCGTTTCTCCACTTCTTTCATCCAGATGTCGATGCCTTCCTTTGAAATGACGTGTGTAGTCGGATAGGAATCTGCAACCTTTAAGACAATGGTGCCTTTCTTTCCGCCATTCCCCCCACTTTCAGAAGAGGAATTTACTTGCTTATCCTTACTGCCGCACGCAGTTGTAAATACAATTAATAGAGCAACAAATACATAGACTATACTTTTTCCTAATTTACCCATTAACGTATCTCCCTTTCAATCGATTTGTAAAAATTTACATCAAACCGGGCAACCAAGTGACCAGGATTGGAAAAGCCATCAAGATGATTAAAATTACAAAGTCAGCAGCCACTAAACGACCAGCTCCTTTAAACGCTGTGCCCAGTGGAACTTTAGCGGAGCTTGCCGCGACAAACACATTCAATCCCAATGGCGGTGTTGCCAAACCGATTTCCACTGTTTTTGTTATGAGAATACCGTACCAAATCGGATTAAATCCGAGAGCCATGATGACCGGAAATGTTAATGGGACGGTAAGGAACAAGATTGCCATTTGGTCCATGATACATCCTAATAGTAAATAGGCAATGACGATAATCGTTAAGATCACCCACCTGTTTACATCCAGAGATTGGACCATCGCAATTAATTCTTGCACCGATCCTGTAATCGTTAAGAAGTATCCGAAAATCATAGCACCTATAATGATGATAAAAATTTTCGCTGTCGTTAACGCCGTTGAGGCTAATGCCTGTTTTATACCATCGAAACTTATCTTTTTTTGAAGCAGCATAATCAAGAGTGCGACAAATGAACCGAACGCACCCGCTTCAGTTGGGGTTACCACACCCGTGTATATCGTAATAATCACAATAAGAGATAGTAGAATAACTGTCCATATACCCTTTAAGGAGGCAAATTTTTCTTTTATGGAAGAGGCTTTAATACTTGGCGCTATTTCTGGGTTTTTTCTCACCCAAAGATAGATGGCTAAACAATATCCAACCACGGTGATTAATCCTGGAATCACTCCCGCGACAAATAACTTGGCGATACTAGCCTCCGTTAATATACCGTATATGATGAGAACCGTACTTGGTGGAATAATAAAAGCAAGCGTTCCAGCAACACTAACGACTCCTACTGAAATTTTGTCATCATAACCGTACCGCCTCATTTCCGGAACAACGGAGGAAGCCATCCCCGCAGCCGATGCTGTAGATGAACCAGAAACTGCCGCTAATCCCGCTGATGCCATTACTGTTGAGATGGCCAATCCACCCCTGTAATGACCGAACCATTTCACGGCCGCTGTAAATAATTTTTGTGTCATTTGTCCATTATTCATAAATTCTGCCATTAAAATAAACATAGGTACTGTAGTTAACGTAAAACTTGCAGCGTTTTCTATGGGGGCGGTCTGGAAAATTCCCAACATCGAACTAAACCCCATCGATAACCAAATACCCACACCGCCGGCAATTCCTAAAGCGAAGCCTACAGGCATGCCACCAGCCATGAAAAGAAATAACAATAAAAAAGCGATTAATATCTCCAATGTTCTCCCTCCTTTCAAAATTTCAACCTATTGTTATTAAGCTTTAAAGTTATTATCCTTCGGAAATTCCATACGAGAAGATTCCGCTATTTTCAATACGCTAATGAAAACTAACATAAACGATCCTAACGGTACCCAGATATACGATAAGTACATAGGGATTGAAACGATACCTCCTGAAGAAGCATTGTTCAACCAAGCATCTTCAGTTAGCAACAGGCCCTCATAGCCAATCGCAGCAAAAAAAACAAGGGCGAAGAAATGGGTAACGACGTGAAGGATTTTTTGAACTCCTCTCGGCATAAGATTGATAATTAATTCAAATTTAATATGGTCGTCTTTATAATGTGCATAAGCCATCCCAAGAAACACGACCAGCACCATTAAATACGATTCTGTAATGTTATACACGGCAGGTATCGACTGATGGAATATGTATCGTGCCAGTGCATCTGCAGTAATCAACAACATCATGAAGGCCAAACCAATCATAGATATACCATTAAACAATTTATTTAGAAAAAGAATTATGGTTTTAATAGGGCTCACTCCTTTCTAAATCACACCTTCTCGGCGCATCATCGCAATCTCTTCTTTTCCTAAACCTAAAGTAGATAGGACTTCTTCCGTATGTTCCCCCAATAAAGGCGGATGCTGCCGAACAGTTGCTGGTGTAGCAGAAAGTTTTACCGGGAATGCCGGTGTCACTAGATTTTTCACGATTGGATGATTGATCTCCACCATCATATTTCTGGCAACAGCTTGAGGTGATGTCACCGCATCACCGACAGAGTTAATCGGACCGCATGGAACGCCTGTCTGATCAAGCGTGTGACAAATTTCCTCACTCGTTAGTTGTCCTAACCGTTCACTTAAAATCGGAACAAGTTTTTCCCGGTTCGCCACTCGTGATTGATTCGTTCGATATTCCTCGATTTCTAATAAATCTCCCCATCCCATTGCCTTGCAAAGCTTTACCCAAAGACTGTCATTTCCTACTGCTAAAATAATATTCTTATCTCTCGCTTTAAACACTTGATAGGGGACGAGCGAATTATGGGCTTGCCCCATAGGCTCAGGCGAACTTCCGGTTGCAAAGTAGCTTGTCGCTAAGTAATTTAACATCATGATCTGGCTATCTAACAAGCTGCAATCGACAAACTGTCCCTCACCTGTTTTATCTCTTGCCAATAAAGCAGCTAATACACCGAAAGCTCCAAGAATTCCGGCAGACATATCAGCTATGGACGGTCCAACCTTGTATGGGATCCCTAGTTCACCAGTTGTACTCATCAACCCTGAATACCCCTGGAGCAATAAATCATAACCAGCCCGGTATTTTTCAGGACCCGTTCTCCCAAAGCCAGACACTGACAAGTAGATCAATCGCGGATTTATTTTTTTTAATGTCTGATAATCGGTTCCCAGCTTCTCCGTCGCACCTGTTCGAAAGTTTTCTATTAAAATATCTGTATCCTTTATAATCTCATAGATGATATTTCTGCCCTGTTCAGTTTTAAGATTTAACGTGATGCTCTTCTTGTTTCGATTAGAACTGAGGAAATAACAGCTCTCCCCATTCCATTCGGGCGGAATGAATCGGCGTGATTCATCACCAATTTCTGGTTGTTCCACCTTTATCACTTCAGCCCCTAAATCGCCTAATAGCTGACCGGATATGGGACCAGCTAGTGTTCTAGCTAATTCCAGAACTTTTATCCCTTCCAAAGGCATCGTCACATCATTTCACTCCAATCATTTTGAATTTCATCCATTGGCTATTTCTTCTTTGAAAGGAAATCGTCCAGCCTCTCCTGTGGTATTTTTGTCGTAAAGGCTAGAGCAAATTTGTTTACACTATCTTGAATGGCATAATCCAAACTACTATTTTGCCATGTTTCAAACAGTTCCTTTTGTTGTTTGATTGTAAAAAATGGTTTGCTGATTAATTTCTCCGCATATTCCAGGGCAGTTTCTCTAAGTTCGGACTGTTCCACTACCGCATTTAAAAAACCAAATTGATTCATTCTTTCTACGTTCACCGGTTCTCCGATTAACAGCATTTCTTTTGCTAAACTAAGCCCCACATGCTGTTGAAGCAAGACGGAATCTAAAACAGAAGGAATCCCCAGGTTAATTTCAGGCATTGAAAAAACGGCATTTTTTGCTGCAATTCGAATGTCAGCAGCCATACACATTTCCGTGGCCCCACCGATACAGTAGCCATTAACCGCCATGATGACAGGCTGTGGAATCGTACGAATTAATTCACAAACTTCCTTTAACTCAGAGATCAACTTATAAGCCTCTTGAGGACTTAAATGATTAAATTCATGGACATACATTCCTGCTGAAAAAGCTCTTTCTCCACTTCCCGTAAAGATGACAACCCTTACATTTTCATCCTCAGAAATTTCCTTTAAATGTTGACTAATTTGCAATAAATTTTCCCTCGTCAAACTGTTCAATTTCTCAGGCCGATTAAAAATAATCCATTCAATGTTTCCTTCAGTCTTAAAAATCACTTTACTTTCGTTCATTCCATACCCTCCTAAGTGTTTTTGTTTAATATTAATAGCCAAATCTTAGGTGAAGCTATGTATCCTCCTTCCTGCATTCCTATTATAGGAATGTGATTCCTATTTATTTATATTTCTATTTATAAACCAAATTCATCCAAAGGTCAAGATTATTTTGAATTTATTGAACATTTTAAATAATAGAGAATAACGGTCACTGTGACTTTCTTTGACTTTAAAATACAGGGGACATATCTTATGTTCCCAAAGAAGCAAAAAAACAGAAGCAGGAGTATCCCTGCTTCCTTATACAATCTTGATTATTTATCGCTAGATGAATTGCAACAAATTGGTTTAGCGCGCCCAAATTAATCAAATCTTGGATGTTATCTGTCATCCTTTGTTCTTATAATAGATTGCATCCTATTTTTGCTATGTGACAATCCAATGAAAGTGCTTGCACCTGAAACGGTCCCTTTACCTGGGGGAGACCACCTTGTGACAGCGCAGGGTGGTCTTCTTTTGTTTTCAAGTATATTTGTCCCAACGATAGAACGTATCTCTTTTTCTCCGCCAAAACGTTCAGATTCCTGTGATGGAATGCAAAAAATTAAAAACAGCCCTTTAAAAGGCTGCTCCATGATTGCACTTCATTTTTACTGTTCATGAGTCCAGGAGACTGCTTCTCCTGTGGATGGGCAGCTTGGGAATTTTTCTCCTTGGTTAAGTACTACATGTTCGCCATCTGCATCTACATAATGCCCAGATTCCATTACTGTTTCACCAGTTCTATGAGTGTGGCTTTCGTGAGTCCAGGTTGTAGATTTCCCTGTTGATGGGCATTCAGGAAATGTTTCGCCTTGACGAAGTTCTTTCTTCTCTCCATCTGCATCTATATAGTGCCCAGATTCCATTACTGTTTCTCCTGTATGATGATGGTCTGTATAGTGACTCAAAAATAACTCCTCCTTTGAATTAGTTAACCACCATATTCTCCCACAGACCCATTATTTTATTCTGTTAAAAAGGGTTTGGAAAGTAAATCGCTAATTTTGGAAAGTAAAAGTAGAAAATCAGAAAGTATTTGCTCGTAAAGTGAAAGTAAAATCATCAAATTGGAAAGTATCTACACCAATTCGGAAAGTATATCTAAATCACTGGAATGCAATATTTGGTGCAAAATGCATACATTTACAAAAATAAATCACTTTAAAAGAGTGAAAAAACTTCTCTGCCCCAGCTATGTTGATGTCCCCAACATTCCCACACATTTAACATCCATTTTTGAAGTATCTTGTCACGACTTTCCCCTGGTTGTTGGTTCAAAACATCAAGAACAGTCAATGAATATACGGATTGATCGGGTGCCAGTATTTTCTTTTGAAAAAGGAACCTTGGATTGCCCCTGAACCGGTGTTTGTCTGATACCTTGACTTCCCTTTCTTGGCCAGGTTCCCCAATAGTGAACCAAATAAAAAAGCAAAGGTAAAAAAACTTACCCTTGCTCAGAACCTTAACAATTACATATCATTAAAACATTACCATCTAAATCCTTGAAATTAAAATAAGCAAAATCACCTATGCGCTCTATTTCTTTAACAACTACTATTCCTTTATTTTTAATAAACTGGTATGCTTCATCAATATCTTTGACGAAGAAGTTAAATAAAACGTGGTCTGAGGGCTTCAATTTAAAGCCTAGGTCAAATGTGTGATCATCTAAAGTAAGTCCGGTTTCTGAAGTTACAGGGACATTGTAAACAGGAGAATGAACTTCTTCCTTATTAAACGGTAACCCAAGTAAATCACTGTACCATTCTGCAGATTTTTTTAAATCACTAACATGAATAAATACATTATTTACCTTACCGGCAATCGGAGAAACCGTTGAGTTCATATACTTTCCACCTTTTTACTTTTTGTATATTAGTAATTCAACAAAAAGTAAACAATAACCTCTTAAAAATTCTAAATTAAATAAGGCTGTTGATTTTCTTCAACAGCCCTACTCTAATAATATTATTCTATTTCTAATGCGTTCAAGCCAATAATAGCAAGCAGCTCATGCCCCGCAAGAGAAGGGTGGATGTCTCCTGGTAAAAGGTTTAACGGATTCAATCCGATGATGTAAGCATTGGCAACGACTACACGCGGACTGTTTAACCCCTCTAGTGTTTGATTGATAAACTGAATAAGAGGGTCACCTAACGCATTGATTGGGTGTGACGGACCAAGGAATAGAAACGGATTATAAAAATTATATAGCACTATTTTAGCATTAGGGTTTAGGGCATTAATTTTTCCAACAATGGAAACAATATTTTGTTGAAGAATTGGGATAGACGGAACAATTTGGGTATTAATTAACCTTATTATGGTCTCATTATCCAGATTTCCCCCGCTCGCCACAAAAGCATCTTTAATTGGCTTTAACAAATCATTACTGCCAATATTCAACGTAATATAATCTGCCTTACTTACCGCTTGAATGAACTTTTGATCATGATTTAGCGCATTCAACAAGTCTGCTGTCTTCCATCCTGGGACTGCCAAGTTTCGAACGCGCAGGTCGGCTGCTTTTCCAATTAAATACGGAAAGGCCTCTCTAGATGGTTCATCAATACTATCTGTAAGCCCAAACCCAAATGGAATAGAATCCCCCAATGCAACCAGTGACTTTTTTGCATTTTCACTCTTGGCAAATCCCGATGTTGTAAAAAATAAACTGACCACTAAAAGCAACGGCAACAGCTTTAAAATTCTTTTCAACTTTTTTCCTCCCTCATTCCTTATATGTAGCCATTATTCATTATAATTAGGCCCAAAGAAGGAGTTTGTCGAAACTAATAGATAGAATCGTATTTAATTTCTATTATAAACTGACAAATTAACCAAAAGTAGAGGGGCACGTATTTGTTTACCGCCCCTTTGGTATTCCCATAATGACTAAAGCCAACTACCTTTTCACAATTTTGGCAGTTGGCTTTTTATACGCAAGTATTTCCTAAAGTCTTGCATATTTTAGGTTCTTTAAATTTATCCTTTATTGTGTTGAAGTATAAGTTTAATTTAATTACAAATCTGAAATCATACCGCCATCGACAACGAATTGTGCTCCAGTTGAATCACTCGACTTTGAAGACCCCCCAGGATCTTTCGAAGTTTTTTAGTTTTTCAAAGATGGTTTGATTGCCATATAGATGCTCGATGTTTAGGCTGAATCCATTCCATCAATATCGCCATCATATACAAATAATTGATCCAAGCTGATATCCCCCTTTTGTTAGTTAGCCTTTAAATCCGCCCTTCACAAAAAACTCCAGCCGTTCTGAAGGCGAGTTGATTAACTTTTTCCCCCAACCTTTGTTAATCCCTTCTTTTACTTCTTTCAGCGCCCTATTTTCATCCATATTATGTAGTTGGCAAATTTCTTTTATATACTTAGTCACGTCATCAGACAAACCTGAGAATGTTTGGGCAAACAAGAATCCCATAAACGGAAGCTGCCCACGCTGCACTCTTCCATAACGAACAGCACAATCTAATTTCATACTTTATAACTACCTACTATATAGTTGGAAACTGGATGCCCCCAAGAATTGTTTTTGAACAGTCTTGAGGGCATTATTTTTACTAGTTGGTTTCATTTAAAGTTCAACCAAAATTAAATGGACGATCCAATTTTTATGGTAGTTCCGTCAAATTTGGTTAGAGTAAATCCGTTAAAATTCTCATTATAAGTCTTTTTGTAATCCTGTATGATACCGATAGCAACTGCTTCACCCAATTTTAGCCCCTCAATGCCGTCAGAACGCCAATGGACGCCGGCAGCATCCCGTCCAAGGGCGATGTTAGATGCAAGTTTGTTTAATTCTCCTCCTATTGTCAAAGAAGGTCCTTGGAAAGGAATCAATGACAGCCCATCAGAAGAAGCTGCAACGGGATTAGGGAGAACGAACCCTTCATTAAAAAATGCTTTTAGCATTGTTACTCCAGCCCCGACCATACATGCATGTCCAGCTGGATAGGATGGATGAGTGGGGCAACCTTCGGAATAAGCCTGGGGCAAAAGATAGGTTCCAAACTTGCTATGAACCTGGGGAACTACTTGGGAATTAAGGAGTTCTGTATGAATAGGATAACAGGCAGCTCCGGTCATGTGATTGTGGAGGCGCCCACCAAACTCTTCTGGCCTCAGCCGCCGGTGGACCAAAAACTTCTGGAACCAACCAGCCTCTAATGCTGACCTCGCGGCTTTAGCCACCCAATCCAGAATATGAGGTATTCCAAAAGTGATGAAACCAACCTGTGTTTTGGAATCTAGATAAGGGTTAGCTGGGTCAAGTGCAGCACTTCCTAAGCTGGATAGAATTAAACAAGCGCCAAGTATAGATTGGTAGTTAAAATCCTTGTGAACAAATGCGGCTAAGTCACGGCCATTACGGATATACCGAGGAGTAGGATCGATAGTATTTTTCGTTATTGGGGATAATCCGTCCTGAATATTTAACCATTCTTGATAAGATGTCATGTGATCGTCCCCTGCTAGTGTGGTTCTGTATCTCTGGATAATGGTTGTGGCCCCATAGGGAATGTCATTCAACAAAAACTGGGAGATATATGGTCCGATTAGGTCACCCGGCGTTACACCCCGGAATAAAGTACCAGTAGAAACCAATCTATTAACCTTTGGTCCCCGGAAATCCGAAAATTTGGATAGGTCCGAGGCTGCCAATAAGGTCAGAGGATTGGTGTTATAATCCTCAAAAGGGACATCACGTGTAATTGCCTGCCAGTAAACTTCTGCAATCTCACTTGCCTCCCATGCACTGCTGAATGACGGAGGAGCCTTTACACTTAAATGGTGACTATCAGGTCCAACTAGTTCAAATGCATAAGAGGCTTGAGGGTTAGAAAGTTTGGCAACTCCGCCTATTGGAATCGATTCAAAATCACAGGGGCGGCCTGTCCTTAATGAATGAATAAAGGATTTATACGCCTTAAGATCGACCTCTCCAAGTGAATTGTGAGGAAGCCCTTTGGAATAGTTTGCAATTTTATTAAAATACAAGTGTTCATCGTTATTACAGTGATGTTCCGGGAGGGGGGCCTTTTTTTGGAATTCTGCAATTTCTCCACGAACATGATACGCTTCCTTCCGACGCTCTTTTGCATCGTTAGGTCCAATTACACAGGAGTTTTGCTGCTTTAAATCCCTC
Organism: Neobacillus sp. GCM10023253; assembly: GCF_042653105.1. Lineage (NCBI taxonomy): Bacteria > Bacillati > Bacillota > Bacilli > Caryophanales > Bacillaceae > Neobacillus > Neobacillus sp. GCM10023253. The sequence goes on along the minus strand of NZ_JBHSHV010000014.1, from coordinate 40,576 downwards.
TTTGAATCTTCATTTTTTTCCATTTAATCACACCTTTTTTCTTATCGTCATCTATTCTTATATAGACTCAATATAAGGTATTCAGATATATTTCCATGGCTTAGATTCTTTTACTAGTTTTCTATCGCTCTTTTTCCTTATTGTATCCCCGGTGCCCTCCTGCAAGGAAGGTTTTTATAACTGTTATATTTGACGGCACCTTTCTTTTCTTGGAAAAAGTTAATAGTTACATAAATATTGTTTTGTGAGAAAATGGAAGACTGAGGCCAACTGTCTCTCAAAAAAACGGCATCAGGATTTGTATCGTTTATATAACCCAGCCAACAGTTTAAAATAAAGGAGGATTCCCTAAATGAAAACCCAAAAAAAGAAGAGAAAATGGGTCAAAATAACGCTCATCACTCTTCTTGTGTTGTTCTTATCATTCGGAATTTACAGTTATTCCATATATAAATCGTTTAAAACCGCCGTTGATACCATGCACCAGCCAATCGAGCGAAAACAGTCAGATAAACGACAAGAGCCAGTTGAAGTAAAGAAGGATCCATTTACTGTCTTAATGCTGGGTGTCGATGAACGGCAAGGTGACAAAGGTCGTTCTGACTCCATGATTGTCTTGGCTGTTAACCCACAAAAACAATCGGTAAAAATGTTAAGCATACCGCGTGACACACGCACTGAAATAGTGGGCAAGGGAAAAGAGGACAAGATCAATCATGCTTATGCCTTCGGCGGAGTACCGATGGCAATGGATACCGTTGAAAACTTTCTCGATATCCCGATCGATTATTATATCCAAATTAACATGGAGGGCTTCAAAGACATTGTCAATGCGGTTGGCGGGGTGACAGTTCAGAATGACTTGGACTTTACTGTCGACCAATACCATTTCGCAAAAGGGAAGATCAACCTAAATGGCGATGAAGCGTTAAGTTATTCGAGGATGAGACACGAGGACCCTAGAGGGGATTTTGGCCGACAAGAAAGGCAGCGTCAAATCATTCAAGCAGTTATTAAAGAAGGTGCCAGCCTTTCTACCTTAACAAACTTCTCTGATATCTTCTCCGCCCTTGGTAAAAATGTCAAAACAAACTTAACCTTTGACCAAATGGCCGCCATTCAAAAAAATGATAAAACGGCCGGAAACAGCATTGAACAAATCGAGATAAAAGAAACAGGCACAAAGATTAACAAAATTTATTATGGAATAGTCGCTCCTGAAGAGAAACAAAGGGTGCAAAGTGAGTTAAAATCACAATTGAAGTTAAGCAATTCTAACTAAACTAATGTAATTAATGCTTGAATTAAGGTGATCCTCCCAATCCAGCCCACACCTAACAATAAAAGCCAACAACCTTTGAAGTTGTTGGCTTTTTCGAATCAATATACCAATCTCTACTAAAAGAACAGTTGCCTTATTATAGTTAGCAAGTTGCAATACCACTTTATGCCGTATACTGATCCTCCTGATTATACGCCGAAGGCGCTGCCGGGACCCCTCTATTGAGTTCGATTTTATTTACGATCAAGAAGGTTAGGAGACTGGCTACGCTTCCGGCAATGACAGCCATGATACCAAATGGTTCTTTTGCCAGCTGCCATCCGAGCCCGATAACGGTTCCTGCAATAATAGAGTACAAACCGGCTTTTGGCGTAACCTTATCCCATACCAATCCTAGTAGATATGCTGCAAATGGGCCGGTTGAACGAAGGGTAAAGGCAAAAACAAGCAACGGAATGATCTGTTGGCTGAATAAAGAAATGCCAACCGCCACAAAACCTGAGATCACCACAAGCATTTTACTTAATTTAAGCTCTTTATGAGGTTCAACGGCTTTCTTTGTAACAATAGGATAAATATCTTTTACGAATACACTTGCTACAGCAAGTAAATTTCCAGAGGCGCTAGACAATGTTGCAGAAATGACACCTGACAGGAGAAGCCCTGAAATAAGCGGCGGCAATAATTCAACAGAAACGGTGGCCAATGCATCATTGGCATTAATCGTAGGAAACACAGCTAACGCAATTAAACCAAGAACAGCCGGAATGAAGGCATATAATGTCATTAAGATGCCGCATAATAGTGAACCTGTTACAGCTACTTTCTGATTTTTTGCGGAGTAGTAGCGCTGTACCGCTTCCTGTCCAGTTGAAAAGGTCATAAAGTACATGATGGTTAACCCGATGATGGTTCCCCATCCAATCTTGGTAAAGCCTAACTGTTCCTTCGGCAGATTGGACATAACTGCGTCTACACCCCCCGCACTGTGAAAGGCGAAGGGAACAGCAATCGCAAACCCAAAAACAATAAGGAAAAATTGCACAAAATCCGTAAGTGTAACACTCCACATTCCACCTAGATAGGTGTAGAATACAACCCCTAATCCTGCGATCAGAATTGCCCATGTTACACTAAAACCTGTTAATATATGGACAATTGATGCCGTTGCTGTTATTTGAACTGCAGCCAAGGCAGTTGAAGCAACAAAAGACAAGAAACTAGATATAGCATAACTGCTCTTACCATATCTCCGGCCAATAATCTCCGGAACAGTTGTCGCCATTGCCTTCCGCATATAAGGGGCCACAAAAGATACTAGTAATATACCAATCCCGGCCGATACCACATACCAGCCGGCAGACAGCCCCCAATCACCATAAGCTTTAGAGGCGACACCAACAGAACTTCCTCCGCCGATCTCAGTTGCGGCCAATGTCCCTGCAAGCATAATCGGACCTAATCGACGACCTGCTAGGTGATAATCGTTACTATCCTTGACCTTTGTTTTTGCATATAACCCAATTCCAATCATGGCTGCCATATAAACGATAACAATTGTCCAAATAATTCCCATAAATCATCCTCCTTAAAAATAGCTTGCATGACAATCTACATTTCAGCTCTGTTCTTAACGGGACAATAACTCTTTTTCATTAACTCCTTGAACCCCTGGATAATGACGGCGAATCACCTTTCCCACAGCTTTCCGATAAGCCTGCTCACCTTGAATGACAACCTCACCGTTGACGATGACCGTATCAATTCCAAGATTGAACTGGCGCGGTTTTTCAAATGTGGCTCGGTCGATAATTTCGTCTGGGTTAAAGATGACAATATCAGCGGCCAATCCCTCACGTAAGATCCCGCGGTCCTGCAAACCTATGATTCTCGCAGGCTGGGACGTCATACGGCGAATCATATCTTCTAACGGGAGAACCTTTTCTTCCCTTACATATTTTCCAAGAATCCGAGGAAATGAACCGTAGGCACGAGGATGTGGTTCACCGCCTAATAAACCGTCACTTCCAATCGTCCCAGCCGGGTGTGCAAGGATCGCCTTAACGGATTCCTCATTCATGACAAAATCAATCATCCCAACCCCATTTTTCTCGTGAAGAATCAAGTCCAGAGCTACTTCGGCACAATTTTCCCGACCATCTAATTCAGCAATTTGTTCAATCGTCTTGCCTACACAATACTGTTTCTCAGCGGATTCTACGGATGTAACAATAATTCCATCCCAACCGGCCCACTTCGACATGCTGTCCCAACCCTTAAAGCCTGTTGCCATCTCCTGGATCATTTTCTTCCGAAGCCCTTCATCAGCAAGGCGTTCGAGCAGTTGATCAGTGCCGCCAGCATGGACCCAAGGCGGTAGAATGGCACTCAGCATCGTACTTCCGGCCGTGTATGGGTACTGGTCAAAGGTTACTTCTAACCCTTCTTCCCGAGCTTGGTCAATCTTTTTTAATACATCCGGTGTCTTATGCCAGTTATCCTTACCGCAGTTCTTTAAGTGTGAAAAATGAAGGTGGGCTCCGCACCGTTTCATCATGTCAATCAATTCCTGCATGGATTCTAAAATTTCGTCGCCTTCACTTCTTTGGTGGATGACAAGCGGCACACCGTATTCCGCAATTACTTGGCATAATGCCTCTAATTCTTTCATTTCGGCAAAACAGCATGGCGGATAAATTAATCCCGTCGATAAGCCAACTGCTCCTTCATCTAGAGAACGGCGGAGTACATCTTGCATTTGTTTAATTTCGTCATCTGTAGCCGGACGATTGTCGAGTCCCATAACCTCCATCCGGATATTCCCGTGCGGGGCAAGCACCGCTAAATTATAGCTTGGATTGTTCCTCTCAATCTTATCCAAATATTCAGAAATTGTTGTCCAGTCCCATTCAATTGGCGGGTTTCCATCCAATCCAGCCAGATTTTTTCTCCATGGCGAAACATATTCCTTTGGCAGCGGGGCTGCAGCAATTCCGTCCTGCCCCAGCAAGTCGGTTGTAATTCCCTGGCGAACCTTTGCTTCAATCAAAGGCTCATCAAGAATAACAAGGTCGGAATGGGTATGCATATCAATAAATCCAGGACTTACAACCTGATTCTTCGCATCAATTTCTTCCTTAGCCTGGCAATTTGTTAATTTTCCAATCTTGGCGATTTTTCCGTTCTCAATTGCCAAGTCCCCGTAGTACCATGGAGAACCCGTTCCATCAATAATTTTCCCGTTGCGAATAATTAAATCATACATGTTTTACAGTCTCCCTTTCCTTGGTATGAATGGATGTTAACGCTCTCATAATAGCCGAGTAGCCTGCTGTAGCTTTTACCAATTGATCTATCTCGATATATTCATCATCAACGTGGGCCTGTGATTCTAAAGACGGACCAAAGCCGATTGTTGGAATATTTACTTCACCTGCAAAGTGGCTTCCATTTGTACAGAAGGAATAATGAGACAACTCAGGTGTGAGTCCAATCGCAGCTAATTCTTTTAATGGAAGCTGGACAAAATCTTCGTCATCATCATATACCCATCCCGGGAAAAATCGCTCATCACTAATTAGGGCCCCTGTATAACAGCGTTCCTCGCCGAAAGCGTACTTTACGCTTGCTTTAAACTGCGAATCCCCCAACCGGAGCTTATCAATGAGATCCTGGATTGGCGCTAAAACGGATTCCTTTGTTTCCCCCACTAGCAGCCGGCGGTCAAATGTCACTGTACATAAGGATGGAACGACAGATGCCCCAGGATAAGGAGATGATTTGATATCCGTTAATTCAAGAATTCCTTTTCCTAATACCTCATGTTCATTCACTGGCAGGTTCCGAATCTCAGAAAGGAGCTTCATCATATGATAGACCGCATTAATTCCTTTTTCTGGATTAGAGGAATGGGCTGGTTTTCCAACGGTTTCGACAACAATTTCCGCACGTCCCCTTTGTCCCCGATTTAGTTTTAAATTCGTAGCCTCTCCAATGACTACATAATCTGGGTTTACAATTTCACTAACCCGTCTTGTCGCTACGCCCTCAAAGCACTCCTCATGGACGCTGCATGAAACAACAACCTTACCAGGAAAGGCTTTCTTTGTATCTTCAGCAAAATTGATCGCCGCAGCAATCATGGCACTGACAGCCCCCTTCATATCGGAGGTTCCTCTGCCATAAATTTTCCCATCTCTTATTTCGCCTGAAAAAGGGTCGACCGTCCACTGCTCAGTATGTACTGGTACAGTATCAATATGGCCATCCAATAATACGGTAGGTCCCTCCATATTCCCGTTTATAACGAGCATGACATTCCCGTACTCATCCACAATACAATCATCAAAGCCATGCTGTTCAGCATATGCCTTAATCTCTTTTGCCACCAAATCCTCTTGGCCGGAATAACTTTTTAATCTCACTAATGATTGACAAAGCTTAATCACACTTTCTTTCTGTTTTTCTGATAACACCTTAACTCCCCCTATAGAAAAATTGTATTCCTATTCCAAAACGACTCTTAGGCCAGGTACTTCAACACGTCATCCAAAAAAATGAATATAGCCGCTCAAAAGCCTTGGCCCGAGCCCCTATTTTAAATTGGACAGCGCCCTTCCCAAACAACTTTTTTATAATGGTCCGGGTCCGTATCCCCTTCTGTGCTAATCAGCAAGATTCTAGAATTTGAGTCTAGTAATATCTCATCATTTACAGATTGGTCTTCTTCCAATTTCCGTAAATAGTAGACAAGCCCGAGGGTCACCGCGCCCGATTCGCCAGAAATAACCCGAGGGTCATCCTTCATCGGATTTCCGTAAAGCCGCATCCCCAATGCGGAAATATTATCGTTACACGAGAAGGCGGCCTTGGCGTATTGACCCAATATCCGAAACGCCCTTGTATTCGGTTCCCCGCAAGCTAGGCCGGCCATGATGGTGTCCATATCCCCGCCGACAACCTCGCGCTTCCCTTCTTTATTGGCAAAGGACCTGTAGTAACAATCAGCTTTTTCCGGTTCCACTACGATAATCACCGGCGGATTATCCCGATAATGCTGAACCATATAAGCAGCGATTCCAGCGGCAAAAGATCCAACTCCGGCCTGCAAGAAAATATGTGTAGGTGGTTCTCCTCCGGCGCTGCCCATTTGATCGACCACTTCTTTAGCCATCGAGGCATATCCCTGCATGATCCAAAGCGGAATTTCATCATAACCTTCCCAAGCGGTATCTTGAACCATCACCCAGCCATTTTTATTTGCAAGGTTAGCACACATTCGAACAGCATCGTCATAATTTAACTCCGTAATATCCGCCTCTGCTCCTTCGTTCCGAATCGCATTCAGACGAATCAAGGACGAACCCTTTGGCATATAAATGATCGATTTATGCCCTAGCTCTCTTGCCGCCCAGGCAACCCCGCGGCCATGGTTCCCGTCCGTTGCAGAAATAAAGGTGACTTCCCCAAGCTTTTCTTTTACTCGAGGGGACTGCAGTTCTTTAAATGAAAGGTTCTCAATGTTTTCACCAAGTTGATTGGCTAGGTACTTTGCCACCGCATAAATACCACCCATTACCTTAAAAGCGTTAAGGCCAAAACGGTACGATTCATCCTTCACTAGGATTTCGGAAACATTAAGATAATCCGCTAAATTTTTTAATGAATGCAAGGGTGTTTCTGTATAGGATTCATGGGATTTTTGAAACTGGTGGATCTTTTCAACCTCTCTATCTTGAAAAAATGATAATTCATCGTCGTTATAGACAGGATCATAGAATGTATTGGAAACCCACTTTATATCCTTTCTTATGGTACTCTGCACTAACAACCCCTCCTTTTCTATTTTGTTACTGCAATGACTTCGATTTCCACCTTTGCCCCTTTAGGGATGGCAGAAACCTCGAAACAGCTTCTTGCAGGCTTATGTTCTGAAAAATATGATCCATACACTTCATTTACACTTTGAAATGAATCAATAGAATCAAGGAAGATCGTCGCTTTCACAATATCCTCTAAACCTAGATTTAACTCTGACAGCAATCCTGAAATATTTTTCAAGATTTGCTCTGTCTGTTCAGCTGCCGAATCCCCTACTATATTCCCAGTTTCACAATCTAGCGGCAGCATGCCTGATAGAAAAACAAAACCATTGGCAATGATTGCTTGGGAATAGGGACCTACCGCTGCTGGTGCTTTATTTGTTTGAACTTGTTGCAGCATATATTTGCTCCTCCTTTAGAGTTTTTCTATCCTTATACATTGCAAGTCGCGTGCCAAGATGAAAACCCCTTCAGTAAGCGCTTTTATAAAAATGAAAATCTTAAAAAAGTATCAAAATGATACTCAAAATAAAAAATTCGGAGCAAATTTCCTAGTAAAACAAAAAAGTCTCATTTTGATATCAAATATCAATTTGATACTTTTTTATTTTTCGAAACAGCGTTGCTCGTCCAATTCCTAATAATTGGCTTGCATCCTCTACGTTAAGCTGATGATTGTGAACGTATTGAAGGGCTTTTTTAATCAAATCCTTTTCCATTTCAACTAAGGAGAAAGATGTAGAGGTAAGCGGAATCTTCTGTTTTTCCATTTCAAGCTTTCGTTGAATTAATTCACCTGCTGCCTCCATGGTAATCCACCCATTGGTAATAAAATTAAATAGGTATTCAATAAAATTTTTCAGTTCTCGAACATTACCCTTCCATGGATAATTTAACATGGCACTTATGACATTCTTTCCAAAACCTAATACATTCGCATGAAATTGTTCATTGAACAAGGAAATAAAGTGGTCACTCAGAGCAATGATGTCCTCCTTCCTGCTTCTAAGCGGCGGAATCACGATAGGAATGACATTGAGCCGGAAATACAAATCCTCCCTAAACAGCCCATTGTTCACCATTTCCTGCAAGTCTTTGTTCGTTGCCGCGATCACCCGTACATCAACTGGGATAGTATGGGTACTGCCAAGACGTTCTATTTCCTTCTGCTGGAGAACACGCAACAGCTTCACTTGTAACAGCGGAGGCATCTCCCCTATTTCATCTAAAAAAATCGTACCTTGATGGGCTAATTCAAATTTACCCGGCTTCCCTTTTTGATTGGCACCAGTAAACGCGCCTCTCTCATAACCAAACAACTCACTCTCTAATAAGTGCTCGGGAATAGCACCACAATTGACAGTAATAAAGGCATGATCTTTCCTCATACTCGCATGGTGAATGGCTGTGGCGAATTCCTCCTTCCCCGTACCGCTTTCCCCTTGAATTAAGACGGTGGAGTCAGATTGGGATACCTTAAAGGCGTATTTTTTTACCTCTGTGATTTGTGTGCTGACACCAATAATTTGGTCAAACGGTTTCTTTTGGTCCTCCGCCGCCATTTCTGCAAGATTTCGTATCTCTTTGACATCCTGAATACTAATCAAATACTCCGTCTGATATGATGCTAGAGAAGATAGTTTTTGTTTAGTCAAAAGCAAAGATTTCTCTCCCCTGCTGGTTACAAGCGTAATGGTTCGACTTAAAACCCCTGACTCCCAAGCAAAATCACGAATTAAGTTTTGTACATGGAGAGGAACGGCCTTGTTTTCTGCTCCCAATAGCATTTCAGCTTTTAGGTTCATTTCATTCAGCTTTCCTTTTTCGTCTATCACAATCATTCCTACATGGACAAGATCCATCAATTTTTCCATTTTTTCTGAGTTGCTTGTAAGCTGTTGATTCAGATGGTATAAATGCAATTTACTTGATAAAAGGTCTGCCATTTTTCTTAAAAAAGTCAATATTCCATCCGTGTTCTCAAACAAACGCTGGCGCTGCTCTTCGTTAAATGCCAATAGCCCAATCACACCGATCGCCCGGTTATCATATGTAATTGGTGTGCAAATCTCCCCGGTCTCTGAGCAATTTTGGAAAAATTGGCATCTCTGACAAACCTCTGCATACCCAGGATTTGTGATAATGACTGGCTGCCCGGTACGAATGGCAGATTTATAGACAAGATCACCTTCCATTTTGTGAAGGACACTTACCCTTTGCTCCCCTGTACCTGCAACTCTAATAAAATGATGATTGGCAATTTCAACCTCAATCTTTAAAACAGCCGCTATCGCATCTGCAATACTTTGGACAACAGGCTGAATATTCATTAAATCCATTCTTTCACCCCTCGTCAGCTAGTTTAGTATCAATGTGATACTAAACCATATTTGTAATTTTAAGACTATTTAAATTTAAATTATTTGTCAAAGAATTTCCGCAATTACTTTTTTACAACCACAACTACTCAGAAAATTCCCAAACGCATATTTACTTTACAACAGCAACCCGCTTACCTCATAAAAACCGACAATCTTCATCATTTCAATCTCAATTCACCTACACAAACATTTAATTAAAAATGCAAGATTTCCTGATATATCAAGGATAGAAGACAATCACATCTAAATTATTTGTCATTTACATAAACATTTGATTAAAAAAGCAAACTTCTCCTCAAAATTATAAATTTAAAAAAATTAATCCTCCCCCTATCCTTTTCACCTCAAAAACTATAAATAAAGGGTGAAAGGAGGTGAGAAACAATGGCACAAGCATTGTTAGAAGGTTCAAAGCTTCGCTTGGCCTTCCAGGTAGATCTGGACGAGCAGGGAAATCCTGTTCTAAAGACCAAAACATTCAGCAATATCAAAAAGGAATCAACTGTTGATCAGTTATTCCAAGTTGCACAAGCCATTTCTGCATTATGCAACTACCCGCTAAACAAAACCGAGCGCAGCGACAGCACTGAACTCACTGCGTAGTGATGCAGAGGGACGGTTCTAATGATCTAAATGAATTTGGCTATCAATTAACAAAACTTCAAACCTAACAAGGAGGTAATCAGTAAAAAATGAGGCACAAGAACCGTCCCCATGCCTCACCCATGCCTCAAAGAAAGGAGGTGAAAAGGAATGGCAAAGACATTGGAATTAATGTTTGGCACGGAGTTTGGTAAGACTGCCCGTATTGCGGTGGAAAATCCGAAGGAGCCGGTTGATGAGGCTGCTGTCAAACAATCGATGGAGCAGATTATTGCTGCGGATGTATTTACATCGGCCAGCGGCAGGTATGTTGCTGCAAAAGGCGCAAGAGTTATCGACCGCAATGTGGTTGAGTATGAAATTGTTTAATAGTTAGGTAGTGAATTGGCAAGACAATCTAGTTAAATCAATACGTTTAAAGGGGAGGCCGGGTTCATATGCGAAACCGGCCTCTTTTAAAATATAAATCGGAAAGGAGAGAATTTGCCGTGGAACAAATCATCTCATTTATTAATGAGGTTGGCTTCCCTATCGTTGTGACACTCTATCTGCTCTATCGAATAGAATCCAAGCTAGATTTAGTCGTCCAGTCGATCCAGAGCCTGCCTGAGCGAATGAAGGGGTGAAAGTCATACCGTTCTTGGTATATCCCCAAATGACTAAAGCCAACTACCTTTTCAATGTGGCAGTTGGCTTTTTATACGCAAGTATTTCTTAAAAACATCCATATTTTAGGATCTATAAACTTATCCTTTATTATTCTGTTATCTGCTAAATTAGTTGAACTAGTTTTTCACGAAACAATTAAGTCCTTAATCATACCCAAATCGAATTACATGATGGGATTTAATATCTGCTTAATCTCCAACCCCACCTAATCTGTTCACTTAAGAGCGTTAAGTGCGACCTTTGCAGCTTCTGCGATTAGCGCATTGTCAAAGGCTGCATTCTGTGTATCGCGGGTGGATAGAACAGCGATGACAATGGGAGCTCTATTCGGCGGCCACACAACCGCAATGTCATTCCGCGTTCCATAGCTTCCTGCCCCGCTCTTATCAGCGACTTCCCAGCCTGTTGGTGCACCAGCCCGAATTAAGGCATCTCCAGTGGCATTTCCTCGCATCCAATCTGTCAGGAGCGTCCGTTTTTCAGCGGGGAGCACGTCGCCGACTGCGAAAGCCTGAAGGCTGGTTGCAAGTGCTTTTGGCGTGCTGGTGTCACGTCTGTCTCCAGGAACGGCTGAGTTCAAATCCGTCTCGTAGCGATCAGCTTGGGTTAAGTGATCGCCAATCTGCCTCAATGCTGCTTCAAACCCTTTAGGGCCTCCCAATTTCTCAAATAAAAGGTTCCCTGCAGTGTTGTCACTATATCGAACAGCAGCCTCAATCACTTCCCGAAGAGTCATCCCGGTATCTACGTGAAGGCTTGTGACGGGTGAATACGTAACGATGTCCTCGCTGTTGTATGTAACCAACTCGTCAAGCCGGTCAATGGAGGAATGCTTCAGCAATGCACCTGCGGCTAGAGCTTTGTAAGTAGATGCGAAAGCGAACCGCTCTTGTGGCCGATAGGAGACCTTCCGATTTGTACCTGTATCGATCGCGTAGACTCCAAGACGGGCATCATATTTGTCCTCGAGTTCTGCAAACTCGCGGTGTATTTGGGGTGCCGGCGTTTTCCTGACTGCCTTTTCGGACTTGTCAGAAAGGGTATCAGTAGTCATTGACCAGCCGGCGAGCGGTACAATGGCAACCACTAGCACAAGCAGGGTAATTATAAAACTTTTTATGTTGAAAATATCATTTGTTTTCCTCATAATCTTTACCTCTTTCTATTAATATTAGAAGTTCTGAAAATAGAATAAGCGGCTTATTGCACTTTTTCAGCTTCTTAAAAAACTGCCCCGAAATGATGGGGAGGAAAGGTATCCCTCCTTTCTACAATTTGATTACATGCGAAATAGTAGGATACGCACTAAATACTACATATGTAGTATTTATTACACGCTTAATACTACACTTGTAATAAAAAGATGTCAATCATTTTGCAGTTGGCTGTCCTTTTTCCTTAAGGTCAAAATATGCACGAAAAACCCGCTGGCTGATGATATTCGCTGCACTGTGCGGCTGAGCATAACCATCACGGTAGGCATTTGGCACAATAACAGCAATGGCAATCTCGGGATCATCGAATGGGGCATAACCAGCAAAAGAAAGATTCCAAGTCTTCACCCCATTTTTATAGGATTCCGAGGTCCCTGTTTTACCCGCGGCATTGTACGGTTCGTCTTTAAAATATCCTCTCGCAGTTCCTTGGGAACCATGGGTGACCAGCCAAAAACCTTGTTGAACCCTCTTCAGCATCGCCTCACTCATACCCACCTGATTCAGAACAACCGGTTCAATTTCATTGATCAAGCGCCCTGGTTCATTACCTTCCATATTGGGTTCACGAATCTCCTTCACCAATTGGGGCTTCATCCGGTAACCTCCATTGGCAATCGTTGTCATATACTGGGCAATTTGCAGCGGTGTATAGGTATCTAATTGTCCGATGGCAATTTGAAAATAGGTACTTGGATTGGTTCCTTTAATTCCCGAGGTTTCATTATCAAAACCAATACCGGTCGGGACGCCCAAACCAAATTGGTTGAAATAATAGCGGATCGTTTCAATTTTTTTCGGGTCGATATTTAATGTGCCATTGGGGACATACTTGCCGCCCATCATTTCAATCGCGGTTTTCCACATATACACGTTTGATGAACGCTCTAATGCCTCTAAATCGTTAATTCTGTTCATGACTTGGTAAGAGGAAAAGGTGCCCGAGCCCTTAAACCGCATGACTTCATCCAGCTCGGTTTCTCCGAAATCCCTGACACCCGTTTGGTATCCGGTTAATACGGTGGCACCTTTTACAACGGACCCCTGTTCAAACGCATAAGTGAAGGTTCCCGGGGTAAAATCGGTGAACTCCCCGGACTTCCTGTCATACACTTTTCCTGACATCGCCAGAATCCGGCCTGTTTTCGGTTCCATTGCCACGACAAAGGCAGTGTCAAGGGTATCCGTATGCGGTTTTTGGATCGCACTGACTAACTCTTCCTGCATGATTTTTTCCACCTGGGCCTGGAACTCCATATCAACGGTCAGAACAAGATCCTTGCCGCTCTTCCCTTCCAATACCGTCTTTGTACTTACCACATTTCCATTTTGATCGGTCACCGTTTTCACTTTTTCCTTATGGCCTTGCAACACACTATCGTAAAGCTCTTCAATATAGCTTTTTCCGACGCGGTCATTCAGTTTATATCCTTTAGAGGTATAGTAATCTACCTTGTCTGCCGGTAGGCCTTCATCTGCACTCGTAACTTCCCCAAGCATATTCCAAAACGTTTCCCCGTAGGTGCGGCCCCTCTTCCAATCGGTCGTCACATCCACACCCGGCAGGTTATCCAGATTTTCATTAACCTTCGCAAATTCTTCCTCTGTTACATTTTCATTTTTGACCATCGTCGGTGTTAAAGCGGTGGCGGACGAAAGTTTCCGGTATATGGCCGCAAGATTTTTGTCCAGTGCCTGAAGATTGCTTTCTGTAATGCGGTTCAATTTTAATTGATATAAATCCTTGTCATTCAGCTTTTCCTGTTCGTATAATTTCTCCTCCTTCTTAGTGATTAAATCCGTGCCATTGTTATGTACTAACAGCCAGATATCTTTCAAATCCCGATCGGTCACTTTATTGATCTCTTTATCAGTCATGACCAGGAAGGTATTTAACTTCTTGGCTAGTTCAAGCAGTTCGCTTGGCTGCGGATTTTTCGGCGGTGTATAGATAATCGCCTTTTCCGGAATATTGTAGACTACTAACCTATCGTTCGTGTCGTATATTTTTCCGCGTGGAACAGAATAGCTGACAGGGGTCACATCCGTCTTCTCAGCTTGAGCCGCAAAGGCTTCTCCTTTAAAAATTTGAATAAACCCCAGGCGCAGAATTAAGATGGAAAAAAGGACAAAGACCACGAAAAAGAGACTAGTCAATCTCCATCGAGTTTTACTTTTTACTATATTTTCTTTTTGCTTCAAAACTTATCAGCTCTTTCCTATTGGGAGTTTGTGTACAAGGTGGAATCAAAATACTACACTTGTAGTATTTGGAACAAAAAACACCCAAAAAGAAAGGTACATTCTTTCTGGGGTATTTTTTAATAAATCTGTTTATCATGCAGAATCTGCTTAGCAATCTCCGCCGCTTTGCTTCCTTGGGCCAGGCCGTCCTTATCTTGAATATTAATCGCAAAATAAAAACGATCCTCACCTTTATCGACAAAGCCGATAAACCAGCCATTTACATTCTTTCCATTAACCATACCGGTTCCCGTTTTACCGTACAACTGCCCATTCTTTTGCTCATCTATTAAAAGTGCCTTTTGTACCGCTTTGATATTTTCCGCTTTAAAACCCCATTGATTTTCCTCTAATTGGGATAATAATTGGACTTGTTCAATGGGTGATATTTTTAAAGAAGATTCCATCCAGTAGCTATCCAAATTCCCTGAAAGATCCTCATTCCCGTATTTAATCTTATGAAAATAATCCTGCAGCGGCTTTCTCCCTACCTCTCGATCGGTATTCTGGAAATACCAATTCACGGAACGGCTTAAGGCAGTCGCTAAATTTTGATTTTGATTCCATTCTGGGAACGGATAAATTTCCCCATCCCAAACCTGGTTATTGTTATTCGGGGAAATCACATTGGATTCCAATGCAAATAAGGCCGAATATATTTTATAGGTGCTATCAGGAGAAACCCTCTGTTCACTCATCTCGCGATTATAGATTTGATATTGTTTTTTAGAAGAATCATATAAAACAAAGCTTCCCTTGTAGCCCTTAAAATATGCGCTTAGATCTTCATCGACCGTATTCTTCCCGCTAAACTGATACACATCATTTGGGCTGGCAATAACGGTCGTGAATGGAGCAAGGAATAGTACCACCATTCCTAAAACAGCAAAGATGATCTTGCTTTTCCATTTCAATAACAGCGAATCTCTAGAGTAACTTGCAATCCGCTGGATTCTTTGTTTGATTTGTTTTTTTGTCCCGCCTATACCTGGAGCAATCTGTTCAAAGGGACGACCCTGCTTTTTATCGGCAAAACGAATGATGGTATAACCATATTCGATATAGCCGCTCTCATCCAAGAGATTTAAAACGGACGCATCACAGGCCAATTCCCGATCATTTCGAATCCTTTTTGAAGCATACCAGACGACCGGGTTAAACCAATACATAATCTGAACCAGCCACATGACGTAATTCACGAACAAATCTTTGCTTTTATGATGATGCAGCTCGTGCAATAGCACGTATTTTAATTCATTTAACGAGAATTCTTCCCGCGTTTTTCTTGGTAAAAAAATATAGGGCTGAAAAATCCCAAACGTGATCGGCGAGGAAATCAGAGAGGTCTCGCGCAGCCTTACGTTTCTTTTCACCCCAACCATCTTTTTGCACGCTTCTAATAATTGATTTAGATTTTGGTCATCAATGGCCGCAGCGGACTTTTTGATTTGATTGATTTGATAGGTGGAATAAACAGCAGCCCCTACAAAAAGAACCACTCCAATGAGCCAAACTATAAAAAGTGTATGGTAGACGAAATCAGGAGCTGATTTGTTTACCGAGACCGTGAAATCATGTAATAAATCGCTGTTTGGCGCCTGCGAGGCAGCCACTCCATTGATCTTTTCACTGTCCAATGGCGCTTCTCTATGGAAAAATAGTAAGCCTTTTAAATAGCGAATTCCTTCTCCAAGGCGAAAATAATTCCAAGGTAAAACGGCAGCAAGCATTGGAATGCCAAGAAAATACCAAACATGATAATGTGCTTTCACTGTCAAATGTTGATTTAATAGCTTTTTAATTAACAGAATGATAAAAATAAGGAGGGATACCACGAAGGTACTGACGAAAATTCGCAGCAGCAGTGTATCCATTATTTCTCCCCTTCTTTCTTTTCTCTCAAAGACAATATTTTCTTTAGTTCCGATATTTCTTCGTTCGATAACTGATCATTTTCAATAAAATTTAAGACCATTGAATGTAACGTACCACCGAAAAACTGCTGCAGAAAGGATTTACTTTTTTGCTCAACATATTGGTGCTTTTCAACCAGTGAAGTATATATAAACACCCGGCCATCCTTCCTTGCATGCAAAGCCTTTTTCTTAACTAGGCGCGCCAGCATGGTGTGAATGGTATTGGGCTTCCAATCACTCTTATTCGATAATTTCTCCACTACCTCAGGTGTCGAAATCGGCTCATAGTTCCATATAACCTTCATCACTTCATATTCTGCTTCTGATATTTGTGGAATTTCCTTCATGATACCTCTCCTACTTTTACAACTGTAGTATTTATTATAGCAGGAAGGGCCCGGTATATAAAGTATTGGGGGACTTTAACCTATGGTAAATAATCCCCCTGTGTGCTAAGGATTTATTCTGATCCCATTTTTACTATATGATTTGGACATTAATCCTTAATCAAGGTCACGCCATAACGGCTTATGCACATGTTGTTTATAAAAAAGAATGAATTAAGAATAGAATGGCAAAAGCAACACCAGACCGTAAATGCCACTTCCGGTCCATCCTTTGATATCGAAATAGTCCTGATATAGGAACGGGAAGCAGGACTATCAAGGAAAGCAATCCACTTATATTATTAAAATCAAATTTGAAGCCGTGCATAAAGACAGCTACCGTATGCAAGATAATAAAAGCGATGGCGAGAATTGCTACCGGAGTATGCCATCTTCGGGCAAAGCGCAGTAAGGTGGACAACCATTTTTTCACCTTGGCTTGACCTTTTAAATAACGAAGCTTCATAACACGAAGAAGCACATAATAAGCAAGTACAAAAAATAAGGCAATTCTTGCATTGGAGCCAAAATCTTTAAATGTATGTTCGAACTGCTTGCTGTGCAGAGTCGTTAATGAAAGCTGCAATAACCCCCTTAGTTCCCAAAGCATGATCGCAGCTGCGATAATAATCGCCACGATTACCCATATACGTTCCTTTTTAGGAATCCATCCTTGTTTTTGGACCTTGATTGCCCGTGTATTCATTGGTTTGTCCTCCTATTAATGAGAGTAGTGTTTGCATTTCTTCTGCATTTTAAAATCCAAAAGCAACTTTTAGATTCTTAATTTGGTCATTGTCACCGAATTCTATTTTTCCGGAAAACAAACCACTTAAAGTTAAAATAAGCTTCGAATACAATGTAGCACGATAAATGAATACATTTTCTAAATTAATGAATTTTTAATTTTAAATTAAGTTAAAAATAAGAAGCGACAGCAAATACTATAAAAAACTTTTTCCTTTTTAAGAGGAGTTAGTTATGGAAACAATAAATATAACAAAAATAGGCGCATATTGGTGTTAGATAAGTGAATTGGGAGGTGAACAAAATGAATCAACACCTGCATCACGTAGAAGAACATTTTTCTGGTTCTGACTTCATTCGGGATGTTGTCATTGGTATGTCAGACGGATTAACCGTACCATTTGCATTAGCTGCTGGTTTGTCCGGTGCTGTTGATACAACAACATTGATTCTCACGGCAGGAAGTGCTGAAATTGCAGCAGGGTCAATTGCAATGGGACTTGGCGGATACTTGGCAGGAAAAACAGATGCGGAACATTATGAATCTGAACTTGCTCGCGAACAGCGCGAAGTAATAGATCTTCCGGAACGCGAAGAGGAGGAAGTATCGGAAATTTTCAGGGAATATGGACTTGAAGAAGAACAAATCAAATCTATTACAGAAACCATGAAAAAGAACCCTGAAAAATGGGTGGATTTTATGATGAGATTCGAATTAGGGTTGGAGAAACCAGAGCCAACAAGAGCAAGGAACAGTGCGATTACCATTGCAGTTTCTTATATTGTCGGCGGATTAATCCCTTTGTTCCCTTATTTTATTTTACAACATCCTGCAACAGCATTAATGGTTTCTGTAATTGTCACACTTATCGCCTTGATGATTTTTGGATACGTAAAAGGAAGGTTCACGGGAACTTCGCCTATCAAGAGCGCTGTTCAAACGATGATTATTGGAGGACTTGCAGCAGCAGTTGCGTTTGGTCTGGCGAGAATTCTCACTTGAAGGTAGGTAGAATGTACGAAACCTCACAAACTTACTCAACAAAAAAGGCAATGTCAATTAAACATCACCCAAAGTACTCCTAGATAAAATTAATCTTCTGTTCCTAAAACATCTGTATTTGGGGGCTCATAACCCATCTGACGGAGCATGGCCACTATTTGTCCCTTGTGATGAAACTCGTGAGTAATGGTGTGCATGAGCAATTTACGGGGAGTAATAGATAATCGTTCAGGTGTTTCTCTCCAAGGGATGTCTCTCTCAATTAGCACGTCTAAATCATGTCCATGTAGTTCTAATAATTCATTTACGATTGAATCTACTTGTTCAAATCGTGCTTTTATTTCCTCTAAACGGAGATTATGTAATTCTTCTCTTGGAGTAAGTGGTTTTTTAGTCTTCAATAAAACAAATGAGCCAAGCCATGCAACATAGCAATCTGCTATATGAACCAATGTGTCCCTTACACTTTGCCAACCGAAACCATTCGTTTGAGTAAAATGATTAGAATCTAATTTCCCACAAAAATCTAACAGAGTTCCTCTAGTCTGCCGAACCCATCCATATTCCTGTTGAAGCATCAAAACACCCACCTTTAATAGATATATACTACTTATTCTTTATATGTATAGAAAACCCTTTCCATTCATTCACCGAACAGCATTTCGTAAAACTACATACACGTTCAATTTTTGGATATCCTACAAAATAGGAGCAGCTAGCCTGGGATGGAAAAAGGATGGTCATGATGTCAATAAAGGTTCAAAGGATTTTAAATATTGCTATGGTCTTAATTGCATTGTCAACATTACCTCTTATGGGGTTATACAATATAAAGCGATTTTTACCTGTTTCAATCCTTATCGGTGGTATAGAAGGGATTAATGCACTAATTGGGAAAAAACGTAGATGGTGGGTCTTTTATAATAAACCAAATTCATACTTATTTAATGAATTTCCTTTTAATATTGGTGTGTTTTTGGTAACTTCACTTTGGATTATGAAGTGGTCATATGGAAAATTCCTAAAGTTTACCTTACTTAATGCAATGGGTAATGCTCTTTTTGCCTATCCATTCGCCAAATTTGCGAGAAAAATTAAGCATTTCACATTGGTTCGTCTTAATCATTTACAATTTTTCTTCTACTTCTTTTCTAAGGTATTTCTGTTTTATGGATTGCAATACCTGTTTGAAAAGTACAAAAAGCCTGATTAAAATAAGAAAATGCGTTCTTAAATGATCCTGCCCGTTACTTTGAATACATTTGTTCACAAATAAGATTAATTTCACTAAGGTACAAAATACGCACTATGCTGATTAAACACGTTCAAGCTTTTTAAATGGTCTAGGGGGTAATACAGCGCGGATGGTATCACCTGGTTTCACTTCTCCACTCTGCAATATAACTCCCATTATTCCTGCTTTTCTTATTAGATTTCCATCTGAATCCTTATCCAAAACAGCCTTTAAAAGACCCTGTTTAAAATGATCAATTTGAGCACAAGGATTGCGTAAGCCTGTTACTTTAATCATTGCAGACTCACCTATAAATAATATCGTGTCAGTAGGTAATTCAAGAAGATTTATTCCGACAGTTGTTATATTTTCACCCATTTGTCCAGGTTTAATATGAAAACGGTCTGCTAACTCTTCGAATAACTCATTTTGAATTAAATGCACCTGTCGTAGGTTCGGTTGGTTTGGATTTTGTGCTACTCTCGATCGATGTTTAACCGTTGGACCAAAGTGTGCATCGCCTTCGACCCCAAAATCCTTCACTACTTTTATACTCTCTTGATTTTCTTTACTAAACGTATGCCTCTTACTTAAACTAACCGCTATGACTGTTCCTAAAATTGAACTCTCTTTTTTCTCATCAAACATTCAATCCTCACAGCCTTCCTGTTTTTTAAACTCCCTGTTTGTCCATATTCGATAAAGGTTTAATTATTCCTTCTTCTACTAACTTGCTTCGTTAGAATAAGAAAAAGACCGCACTTAAGCGGAACAAAATAAAGGGTTGCAGTAGCAACCCTTTGTTTAACTCTAAGCACCTGTTTGTTTAAGTATATTTTTTTACAATCGTGTCGAGCGCATCGGACCAGCCGTCGTACACGTACTGATCGCCGGGGTGACCGGCAAATCCGCGCAGGTGGAAAATCATCTCGGTACGGTCGCCGTGTGCGTTGAGGGTTAGAGTCACGACAGGAGAGTTCTCGATTGGAGCATCGGGGTAACCCCAGGTGAAGACGAGCCGTTCGAAAGGTACGACTTCGAGAAACACACCTCCGGTGGGATACTCCTCGCCGGTCTCGATGTTGACCATCGTGTAGCGGTAGCGTCCGCCTTCGCGAACGTCGAAGGAGATGGTCTCCAGGGGTGTCGAAGGCAACCAGTTGGCGAGTTCCTTCTCCTCTGTCCAGGCGCGCCACACGAGCTCGCGGCGGGCATTCAGGGTACGGGTAATGGTAAACTCCTGTTCAGATGTGGGCATGTTCAATATTCCTCCTTTGTAGTCATGTTAAATATAAATGACCGTATTTTACCAAAGGTTCCAAAATCCCTTTAAACTAAACTGGTTTAAAACCCTACTAATGCTGAAAACAGCGTTACGGTAAATCTACTTCAGCGACTCCACTAGCTCGTTCAAACGGTCCCAAGTTTCAGTGATGCCCTGTATCATACCCATGTCCATGACGGTCTTGAGGGCCTCTTCGGAAACATATTCAGCACGGTTTATCAGCTTTGTCTTTCCACCCAAATCGATGAATTCCAATGTGATCTCGGTCGACGGCATGGAGTCATTCACATTGCCTTCGGCATCCGAAAAGTAATCGGTGTAGACGATCTTCTCCGGCTCGATAATCTCCTTATAAACCCCTTTACCCCAGGATTCCATACCAAAAAATTGACCCTGATTCTGATCGACACACTTCATACAGTAATGCCAAACGCCTCCCGGACGGAAATCGACGGTGCAAACAGGAATCTCCCAGCCCCTCGGCCCCCACCAGCGTTTCAGATGCTCCGGCTCTTTAAACATCTTGAATACGAGATCTCGTGGCGCATCGAAAACGCGCTCCAGTACCAATACCCGATCATTCTCTACTCTCGATACCATTGTGTTGTTTGCCATTTTATTTCCTCCTTGTTCAAATGTTTTATATTTTTTAAAGGGATTAACGCATTGCTTTCAACTGTGATTTTATTTTTCTTCTTTTTCTTGCATTACCTTTAAATAATCGTCCAAGCTATCAAATCTTTCTTCCCAAATTCGGCGATAAGACTCAAGCCACGCATTTAATTGGATAAATGGCTCAGGTCGTAATTGGTAGATGCGCCGATTTGCATCAGCGTGTACTTTAACAATTCCGGCATCACTAAGAACACGAAGGTGTTTAGAAACTTGTGGCTGACGGATTTGTAAGCGTTCGGAAATTTCCCCCACTGTAAGGGGACCTTCTCGCAAAAGTTCTACAATCTGTAAACGATTGGGTTCGGAAAGAGCGTTCAGTGTTGTAGTATCCATTTATAGAACCCACCCCTATCCATAAAACAGCTAAATTTAATATTCATTTAACCCTATTTAATTTAATTGTAAAAAGTACTTTGTCTCAATACCCCCACCCAACTGTACACAATTCTCCAAAAATGAAGTTCTAATAATATTCCTTAAATAGAATATAACACAATTAGAATATTCCTGTAAAGGAATATTATGATTTTATTTTTAAAAAATTAAATCTTTTGTTTCCTTTTTATAAGGATAGCCTATCAGGTTGACAATTTATCTTACTGGAGAAATGTACTGTGACATCAAATCGTTTGGAATAAAAAAGAATCCATATTAATCACTCTTGATTAATATGGATTCTTTTTCTTTTCATGCGGTTCTTAACAAGCAAACCAACTTTCCCCCACGTCTAAAGCATGTTCTCCTTTATTGCAAATGCCGCAGTTTGTCGGGATTGCCCACTATATAGATGGTCTGAATCCGATTTCCATTAAAAGCGAAGGAATAGACATACTTCAGGTCATCATCCATTGTTAGGATCAGTCCCGGGCTCCCATTGATGGTGGCAAAGGAGAAGGTAAACTTTCCTGCATGCATTTTCAACAGGTTTTGTAGCAATCGGATGACGCCTGCAGCGCCGAAAATAGGCACCCTTGCTGTTGTTACCGTTCCGCCGCCATCCGCGTACATCGCGATATCTTCGCTGACAAGTTCCAATATTTGCGTAATGTCTCCATTTATGAAGCTGTGGACAAACTCTTTTATTTTTGTTTCCATAATCGTAACGGATGGCTGTTGGTCGGGGGTAAAATCCATACTTTTCTTGGCGCGGTGGAAAATTTGCCGACAGTTCGCACTGCTTTTGTCGAGAATTTCTGCGATTTCATCATAGGAGTAATGAAAGGCCTCGCGAAGCAAAAAGACGGCCCTTTCGTTGGCATTGAGCTGTTGCAGCAATAGCAAATAGGCTGTGGAGATAGACTCTTGTTGTAAAAAGGCCTGTGAAGGGTCATTTGCCGGGTTCTCTTTTTCAAGCAACGGTTCCGGCAGCCAGGGTCCGACGTACACCTCGCGTGTCTTTGCGGATGACCGGATTAAATCAAGACAGCGATTGGTGACAATCTTGCAAAGATAGGCTTTTTTGTTTTCAATCGTTTCGCGGTTAGGGAGCTGGTTAAAGGCAATAAATGCTTCTTGCACAATATCCTCCGAATCCATGACGCTGCCCAACATGCGATAGGCTAAAGAAAAAAGCAGAGGTTGATAGGCTTGATACAGTGTTTCTACACACATAATTCGGTATCCTTTCTGACCTTCGATAGCTGTGAAACAGCACGTTTCGCACTGGCCACAGATGCGTCTACGAGCAGCTCCCCATGCGATGCCCAATCACCGGCGACATAGAGCCCTTCAATTTCAGGTACTGTGGGACCTGGATTTTCGATTCGATTCAGATGAGGAAAATCATGAACCACCGTCATTTTGGGCAGATACTGCCGGACAACCAAGTGATTTCGCCAACCGGGTTGAGCAAGATCTAACACCTGTTCTAACTCTCTTTCATCCTGTTCCGGGTCCGTTTGCGAGCCCAGATATTTGAAAAGCGAAACTACTTGTATTTCATCATCACTTAGGATGGCCGGACGTGGTTTTCCGTCACGTGAATGGTTGGAAAGTAAAATTGGTTGATCCATGCCGTAAATAAATTGGTGTTTAGGCTTGGGAAGCTGGCGTAATCCAACATCGAGACAGGCAACAGTAACAGCGAGGGCTTGCTTTTTCCATGTGTCAAGTGCAGTTTTCTCTGCATGTGGAACTAGTTTGTGAGCAATGGAGGGTGGTGTTGTCAGAATAACATTTGCTGCTTCTATTTTACCTCCATCGGCACATAAAATCGAGCGGACTTTTTGTTCATGATGTTCGATAGAAGCTACATTGCAATTGGTGACTACTTTTACCCCCAGCTGGACAGCGTGCTCATGAAGCTCTTCCACGAGAGACCCCCAGCCTTTATCCAGATAGAATGCCCCACGCAATGCATGTTGCAGATGCTTTAAAGCCGGTCCGGCCGGGTGTAAATCAGGTGCAGCCACATAGGTAGCTGTTCGAAGCAGCGCATAGAACAAGTTTCGTAGCATCGGATCCTGTAATTCCGTTTCAATCCAATCCCGGATGCTGATTTGATTCCAGATGCTCGTGTCCATTTTTCCCAATTTTATAAACCATTTTGCAAATTCGAGCTTTCCTCCCCAAGTCAGAAGCGGACTTTTAATGAGGGAGGAAACGTTCATTGGCATGGTCAATAATTGATTTTTCCATAGCCCGAAAGCATCAGCAGATGGTGAGCCCCCTTCTAAACGCAGTCCAAGTTCGCGAAATGTTTTATACGCTACCCCATTATACAAGGCATGACCGCCTAAATTAAAATACACACCCTGCTTTTTATTGGTAATGGCCCTTCCTCCCAACCGTTTGCTTTGTTCCAGAACGATTGTTTTCTCTCCTGCCTTTGCGGCATAAATCGCGGCAGTTAAACCCGCAATTCCCCCGCCTACAATCGCAACATCATATTTTGTCAATGTAATCACCCTTTTCGATGGTTTACAAACATAACGGATGAGCGAATGATTTTGTGACAAAAACAAGGAAAACTTTTTCGAAGGTTATTGTCTACTTGGAAAGGAGAATGAAAATGAGAAGGGATATGCTCCGAGGTTGATGGAGTACCACAAAAATAAGAGTAATGCTTAATAAAGCTAAATACCCTGATCCTTTTATTTTCAAGGTAAAAGCTGGACATATTATCCGTAGGAGGTGGTAAGGTGGCTGACTAAGAAAAATACCAAACGCATTGAAAGGTTCTAATATGCTTTTATTTAACTACAGTACCCATTTTGGCCTTGATTCGTGTTTGTATTTGAACGACAAAAGTTAATACAATTCCTAACAATCTTGGCTGCAAAAGGATTCCTTTCCAGAAAGAAAGGTACTGAAGTTGACCTCCCGGTACATGAAATAGTGATTTCAACTCATAATGATAGTAGGGAGGTATAAACAGATGAATTTCAGTTGGTTACTTGGGCTTATCATGTTGTCTCAACAAGTGACGATGCCAGGAAATTTAGTGATCACACACAACGGCCATCCTATCTCAGTTACTGACGGTACTAATTTTGCGATACACTTGCCATTCTTAGCCATTATCGATACAGAAAAATTCCAAAAATTCATGGACGAAATCGATCAGCAGGTTACGAAAAACCCTAAAAACGCAATGATAGATATTAATGGGAATATTATTCCGGAACAAGTCGGTTACCATTTAAACCGCGAAGTTTTCACAGAAAAAATTTTTTCTTATTATTTTAACAATACTTCATCTGAATTCGCTGCCCCTTTACAAACTACTTTTCCAATGGTCGACAGTGAATTACTTGAAAATATAAGAGCAAAAAAAATTGGGGAATATGTTACATTCTTCAGCTCCAATAACAAAGAAAGAAACAATAATATTTATCTTGCTGCAAATGCCATTAATAATTATGTACTTTTTCCAGGTGAAACATTTTCCTTTAATAAAGTGGTTGGTGAAAGATCGGCAGGAAAAGGATATCTGCCTGCCACTGTCATTGTAAAAGGGGAATATGCAGAAGACTTGGGCGGTGGAATTTGCCAAGTATCCTCTACCCTTTTTAATGCAATCGATAATGCAGGTTTAAAAGTCGTTAAGCGTTATTCGCACAGTAAAGAGGTTTCCTATGTTCCACCAGAGCGGGATGCCACCGTCAGTTGGAACGGGCCTGATTTCATCTTTAAAAATGAATACAACCAGCCTATACTCATTCATGCAAATGCGTTAAAGCACAAATTACAAATTGAAATCTATTCTTCTGATGTCATCACTTATATACCTAAGGAGGTTCCATACCTTCCTAATCGGCAACATCCCCCAAAGTAAAGAGATACTTTGGGGATTTTTAGTTTTCATCAAAGGGATAGGTTTTTTCATGGCAGTAATAAGATTTTACCCGTACTTTTTCGGCTTTCTAGAAATCGGTGAGCTTCTTGTCCATCTCTTAACGCAAAAGTGGTCGGCTCTGATACTTTTACTTTTCCTTCTTCTATCCATCTAAACAGCTCTTTCGATCGTGTCACTCTTTCTTCCCTAGAAGTGAGAACATTCCAAAGATCTCCCCCCGTTAGAGTTTTTGAGGTATCCATCAGCATACGGGGATCAACTGGAGATGGATCTCCACCTGCCATCCCATAAAATACAACTGTACCACCGATGCGCGTAACAGCAAAACTGTCCATGAGTGTAGAGCCTATGGATTCATAAACAACATCCACCCCTTTGCCGTTTGTTTCTTTCAGAACTTTCTGCTTCCAGTCATCCGTGTACTGGAGAACCAAATCCGCTCCCACTTTTTTTGCCGCTTCAACCTTTTCCTTGGAGGATGTTAAGCCTATTAACTTACCACCAAGAAGTTTTACAATTTGAACAAGAAGCTGCCCAACACCTCCGGCTGCTGCGTGCACTAAGACAACATCATTATTTTTTACAGCATAGCTGTCCCTTGTAAGATAATGTGCAGTTAGCCCTTGAAGGAGTATAGAGGCAGCCTCCTTATATGAAACTGATTCTGGCAGAGGGATCAATTTTTCATATGGAACTGCTACTAGCTCTGCATTGGCAAATGGAACATCAGCAAATGCAATACGGTCTCCTTCGCTTATGCCTTGCACTTCTGCTCCTACTTTTTCTACAATTCCGGCACCTTCATAACCTAAAATATATGGAGGCTCCCCGGCCAGATGATAATTTCCTTTCCTTCTATAAATGTCTGCAAAGTTTAGGCCAATTGCTTTCATTCTTACAAGAATTTCATCCGGACCGATGACAGGTTCCTTTACTTCACAATATTCCAGGACTTCCGGACCTCCAAATGTATTAAAAACAAGTGCTTTCATATATATATACCTCATCTCTATGGTTAATTAATAAAGGCAATACTAACGTGTGAACCAGTTCAAGTTTAAAACCACTTTCTTTTATTGTTAACATAAATAGGTCTGTATATCTA
This sequence comes from Neobacillus sp. GCM10023253, assembly GCF_042653105.1. Classification (NCBI taxonomy): domain Bacteria; kingdom Bacillati; phylum Bacillota; class Bacilli; order Caryophanales; family Bacillaceae; genus Neobacillus; species Neobacillus sp. GCM10023253. The sequence goes on along the minus strand of NZ_JBHSHV010000014.1, from coordinate 13,713 downwards.
CTACCCTCCTCTTCCTCCTTTTGGCTGACTCCTGGTGTCCCATCACCTTTGAAACTGTTGTCGATCCCATGAAAATGAATGGTATGTGGTTCCTTTTGCTAGAATAGACACCATCATTATTAATTTGAGTATGTAATTGTTTAATCGTTAGGTAACGAATTGTAGGGGGAATCTATTCAAAATCAAAATGTTTAAGGAGAAGGCCGGATTCTTTAGCGAAACCGGCCTTTTTTAAAATATGAGGTAGAAAGGAGAGAATTTGCCGTGGAACAAATCATCTCATTTATCAATGAGGTAGATTCCCTATCGTTGCGACCCTCTATCTGCTTTATCGAATAGAATCCAAGCTAGATTTAGTCCCCACACCTCACCGGGTAGTACAAACACCTTCACCAATCCCTCTCATCACCCGCCGCCCCTCTTTAAAGGTGGCAATTTCTTTTACCCCTTTTTCCAAAAGGGTTTGTGTATTCTGTTCAATAAAAGACCCAATATCATCAGGAAAATGAGAATCGGATGAAGTGGTAAAACACACACCCGCATTGACTAAGATGTCCAGGAACGCTGGGCTTGGACACATTTCTTTTACAGGGTAACGGTAATAAAGCCCGGCATTTATTTCGGTTGCCGTGTCGGTTTCGACAAGAGCTTTCGCTATTCTTTCATAGTGAGGGACGAGAAAGGCTTCGTCTGGTCGGTAATTAAATACCTTTAGATTATCCAGATGAGCTACAAACTGAAAGATGTTGCTGCGAATCGCCTTTTCGACCTCAGCAAAAAAGTCCTTATATAAATCGACTAAATTATAATGATGAAACCGATTTTGGGTGTCCGGATTGTCAAATCCCCAACCGTACATATAATGAACAGAGCCAATCACAAAATCCCACTCATATTTCTCAATGAGCCCCTTTAATTCCGCTTCGCTTCCGGAAAAGTAGTCTGCTTCCAGCCCCAACCGTAATGTGACGCCTTGTTGCGCCCAGCGCGGCTTCGCTTCATGAATAGATCGTACAAAATCCCCCATTGACTCCGTCATGACCTGGTTCAGCCAAACCTGCTGTTTGGTTCCGACATCGGAATCACTCAGGTCAAGATTCTTTTCAAAATAAGCCCGTGATTCCTTAAAACGGTATAGATGGTCGACTATGCCTACCTCCTTCAGCCCTTTTCGCTTGGCTTCAAGCAAATAGAGATCTAGCCAGGAAGCATCGTATGCACCTCGTTCTAGCCGTGCTGCCAGCCGCTCCATGCCTTTTTTCAGCCAGCCCCTGGTATGCGGCTTTTCTTCCAGGGGACTGAAATGGTTTAACGCCTGATTGGTACGGTCTAGCCAGCTTAGTGAATAAGGGCCTTCTTCAAGATGTAAATGATAATCAACCTTCATGTTTGTCGCCCGCCTTTGACTGTAATCCATTGAAGCATCGTATCCATGCCCGTTTCTTTCCATGAGTTTGGCATGTCTTGATCACAAATCACATGATCAATTTTCGTTATCGGACAAATTTTATAGAACGATTCATGGTTAACCTTAGAGGAGTCGGATAGCAGAAATACTTGGTTTGCCCTTTCTACCATCGCAGTGGATACTAAACATTCCTCAAAATCATAATCACTGATATCCGTTAAGGTAATGCCTCCACAGGATAAGAAGACTTTATCAAAACGAAAGGATTCCAGTGTTTTGCAAGTCATGGCACCGACAATCGATTTTTGTTCAGGAATCGTAACGCCGCCAAGTACGATGACTTTCCCTTCAAATTCTTTATTTTCCAAACTGCAGTTAAGTTCTTCTGCACAAGCGAGGGAATTAGTCACGATCGTCACTCCCTGAACACTCGAAATCGCACTTGCGAGATGAACGGTCGTCGTTCCAACATCAATCATGACGGTATCTCCGTCTTTGATAAACTCAGCCGCTTTTCTCCCGATAGCTTTTTTATCAGAGATCCTGACATTCATTTTTTGGGAAAAATGCGGTTCGCTTTTCGTTTGCTGATACTTAATCGCCCCGCCGTAGACACGCGTCAATTTTTTTTCTTTTTCGAGGATGTCCAAATCCCGCCTGATCGTTTCAGGCGTTACCTCAAGCTCACCAGCAAGAGAAGTGACCAATATTTTCTTCTGTTTTTCGAGTTGCTGTAAAATGTATTCATGACGTTCTGTAACCAGTATATTCATGACAGTGGAATCACATCCTTTTTATGAAGATAAAGAGTTTTCCGAGCTCCTTCCTGCACATCTTCATCTGATTGATGCAGGTGTTCTGCTGTCACCACGATTCCATTTGAACTGAACTCATAACGAGTGATATTTCCGAGCATCATGACCTTATTGACTCGGCCGGAAAACGTATAGCCATTCTCCATGTACTGGGCACTGAATGCCTCTGGTCTGATCGCGTAAAGTCGATTTGAAAATTCCCTTTCCGAGGTGGCAATCGATAACTCCGAGCCTTCAAGGACATTATAATTACCAATAAATCTTGCGACAAATTCACTGCCCGGCTTGGTATAAATCTCATGAGGCGTACCGGATTGGGCAATCCTGCCTTCATTTAAAATATAAATCCGGTCACTCACAGCCATGGCTTCCTCCTGGTCATGAGTCACGAGGACAGTAGTAATATTCAATTCCTGCTGGATGGTGCGCAGCTGCTTCTGAAGATTTTTCCTAATCTGTGCATCCAGGGCACTTAAGGGCTCATCGAGCAGTAATACCTTCGGCTCAGTGACAATGGATCTTGCCAAGGCGACACGCTGCTGCTGGCCTCCTGACAATTCCCTTGGATAGGCATTTTCCTTCCCTGCCAAGCCTACCAGCGCCACCATCCGCGCGACCTTTTGTTTAATAGTTTCGCTAGGAATCTTTTGCATTTTCAGGCCAAAAGCAATATTTTCAGAGACTGTCATATTCGGGAATAGTGCGTATGATTGAAAAACCATCCCGATTTGCCGGTCTTTTGCCTTGACATTCGTGACATCACAGCCATCAATCTTGATGACGCCCTGTTCTGGGCTGGTTAATCCCGCAAGGATTCGCAGCAAGGTACTTTTTCCACAACCGCTTGGTCCCAGCAGGGTAACAAATTCGCCTTGCTTAAATGATAGATTCAGATCATGCAGGACGGTTTGTCCTTTAAAGGCCTTACTAATATTTTCAATGGTGACATAGCCCATTTTATAAAGTCTCCTTTCTTGACCGTGTTACTTTGACAATGATAGAAGATAGAATGGAGATTAAGATAAAATAGCAAATGACAATGGCACTTGCGATATGCCCGCTCACATTCAATTTTTTATACAAGTAGACTTGAACGGTTTCGAAGCTCCCGCCTATTAATAGATTCACTAACACAAATTCCCCGAATAAGATTGAAAATGACAGCAGCGACGAAACCAGTACGCCAGGCATAATATTCGGTAAAATGACTTTTAAAAAAGCGGTAAATCGGCTAGCCCCTAATATTTCAGCCGCCTCCATAAGCGAAACGGCCTGAATGTTCCGCAGGCTATTTCGGGTCCCCTGGTACATGTAAGGGAGAATTCCAACAAAATAGGCGCCCACGGTGACAACAACCATTGGCATGCCACTGTTCGAATAAGCCCTGATTAACCCTACCGCAATAATCACACCCGGCATGGCATACGTTAACACAATCAGGGCCTGGATAAATTTCTCCAGCCTTGGTGCGTAGACCACAATCGAGAAGATCGCCGGAACCATGATGAGCAGGGAAAGAATGGTTGCCCCGACTGAAAGGATGAGAGACCGTCCCATTGCTTTTAAAAATAACGAATCACTAAAAAGCTCCCCGTACCAGTGAAATGTTAAGCCCTCGGGCAAAATCGTTTTATGCCATTGAGTGGAGAAGGAATAAATGAGCGTCCCAAGCAGCGGTACAAGCAAGTATAAAAGGACTGCTCCGATCGTAAGATAATGAAAAAATGGGCGGTTCTTGTTCACGATAAATCCCTCCGAACCTTGCGTGTTAACCACTCATTGAGAAGCATCGCCACCACAAGGGTTAATCCTAACAATCCCGCAATCGCACTGCCAAGCTCAGGCTTGGCAAAAATATCGCCAGTCGTCAATGCGCCAATTCGGATCGTAACCAGATTATAGGTGCTTCCCGTTAACGCATAAGCGGATGCATATGCTCCCATCGCATTGGCGAATAGAATACTAAATGTACCGGCAATGCTTGGAAGAATAATTGGGATACCAATCCGCAGCCAAAACTGCGTGGGGCTTGCCCCGAGCAGAGAAGCGGCTTCTTTCCAGTGCTTATTTATCCCCTGGTAGACCGGGTAAAGAAGCATAACGGCCAATGGCAGCTGAAAATAAAGATAAATAAGAACAAGGCCAGACCAGGAATAGACATTAAACGAGCTTAGCGTTTCCCAGCCGAAATGCTTAAACAGCAAGGTGAATAAGCCACTGTTTCCTAACAGAACAATAAAGGCAAAAGCTAACGGAATGCCTGCAAAATTGGATGTTAGATTAGCAAAAATCAACACTCGATTTTGAATACGACTAGAAAAATGCGTGATGGAATAGGTGGCAAAAATGGCTAAGAGCGTTGCTATGAAACTGGATAAAAGCGAAATCAAAATACTATTCTTAAACGCTTGGCGGTAATACTCATTCTGAAAAATTTCCTGATATTGCTTGAATGAAAAACCAGTGCCCCCATCCGCCTGAAAACTTCCATATATCATAAAAAATAAAGGAATGAACAGGAACAGAAGAATCAAGAAAAGAAAGGGGATGAGACTAGCGACAAGCATTCCATTTATTTTTTTCAATGAAAAAACTCCTTTATAAACAGTGGTTACTCTGATAAAACCCTTTAAGGAAAAAGGTGCCTCCTGAAAAGAAGACACCTATTTTAGTTTCGGAAAGGACAGCTTTTGCATGGCTGACGATGGCTGGATTTTTAATAACTCGCAAGCCAAAGGCGCAATTTGAAGCTGGGGAATGACCTCTTCATAAATGCCATGCTTCATCTTATCCGTGATGATAAATAATGGCACATCTCGGTCAGCTGCTGTCGTACCGCCGTGCTGGCCGTCATGATTCATGCCATGATCGGCGGTCACAATAATCTGGTAACCTGCCTCCATCCATTTGGGAAGAATATTCGCCAATAGTATATCAACAGCAATCACACGATTCCGATACTCTTTGGAATCAGCTGTAAATAAATGGCCATCATTATCAATATTCATGGAGTGGACATACAGGAAATCCGGTTCATACTGATCCATTAAAAAATTAGCATCAGAAAATAGGTGGGAATCAGGATAATGGTCTTCCCAGTAGAAAATACCATGTTGAATGGCTTTTTCAGTATTCAATTGAATTCGGTCTGTCATCGGATGAAAGGGCGCCGAATTATACAATTCACTTACCCAGTAGTAAGAGGCGGTCGCATTTTTTAAACCAGCCTTGTTTGTTAAATGAAACAAGCTTTCTTCATGAGACAACCGAACCGTTTGATTGGATGTAATCCCATTTTTATAAACCGGCGTACCTGTTAAGAGCACCTCATATAGCGGCCGGGAAAGGCTCGGCAGCTCAGATTTGACCTTAAATCTCGATGCCTTTCCCATTTCAATCAAATGGTGCAGATAGCCCATTTGGGAAATCGCGGTGTCATAACGCAGACCATCGAGCATAATAAAAGCTAGCTTATTTGACATTCATTAACACCTTCTCTTGCCATAATGATAGTAACTGCTGCATGCCTTGCTCCCATGCTTTTGGATCTGATACAGGTTTTGCATTTTTGTACATGTCATTTGGAAGCAATTTTGCTTTCGCATCCTCAGGCAATTTTACATTTTCACGAATCGGACGTGCATAACCGCGTGCCAGGTTTGCTTGTCCTTCATCTGAAAAAATATACTCACGGGCAAGCTTGGCGGCATTTGGGTTTTTGGCATATTTGTTAATAACCGATGCATATCCAGAAATAACGGATGCCTCCTGAGGGATGACAACATCAAAGCGGTTCTTGTCAATCTGGTCCCTATACCCAAGACCATTGAAGTCCCAAACGATAGCTACATCTACTTCACCCTTTTCTAATGCCGTTAAGTTGACATTATTCGTTTGAAGACGACCTTGTTTAGCCAGCTTGGCAAAGAAATCGATACCAGGTTTAATATTCTTCTCATCCCCGCCGTTTGCATAGGCCGCGGCCAACACACCGTATTGAGCCTGACTCGCTTTTAACACGTCTCCAATCGCAATCTTGTAATCGCCGGTTTCAAGATCCTTCCATGTTTTCGGAGGATTTTTCACATTCGTTTTATCGGTCAAAAAGGCAATTGTTCCGGTATAACCAATCATCCAGTCCCCGTTATCATCCTTCGCCCATTTCGGAACATCGTCCCAGTGTGAAGTTTTAAACGGAAGCGTTAATCCCTTTTGTTCCGCTAACGGCCCGAAGGATGCGCCAACATCGCCAATATCTGCCGTGGCATTTTCTTTCTCCGATTCAAATTTTGCCAGCTCTTCCGCACTGGACATATCAGTATCCATATGTTTAATACCATATTTGGAATCAAGATCCTGCCAGGTCCCCTTCCAGTTTGCCCATGTGTCCGGCATTCCGACAGAGTTTACTTGACCCTCTTGTTTAGCATTCTTGATCACGTCTTCAACGGAAACTTGATTTGAAGCTTGGACATTCTTTGTGTCCTCATTTTTATTTGAACAACCTGTAAATATCGAAACAGATAAAACTCCTACTGCAGCCATCGTTAAAACAGAACCTTTTCTCATCGAAACAACCCTCCAGAGTTTGTTTTTTGTTTGTTTGTATTTGCTTTACACTTTTCATCATACAAAACAAAGGTAAAACACGTATTAAACAAATGTAATGATTTCATAAAGGTTCTTTAATAGAATGTAAATTCATGCTTGTTATGAACCGAGCCAGAAATAAACGACAAAAAGAAGTTGATTTTTTTACAACCAACTTCTTTTTACCTATTATAGATAAAACTCTCCTACCGAATCGTTAACGTACGATCGGATTCACGTCCAAAACCATCTACTGATTTCATGGGGACGGTTCTTTTGCTTCACTTACAAGAAAAATGATGCACGAGAACCGTCCCCATGCATCACACGATGTATTTCAACAAATTGTTGCTTCTGTGCAACCTAACCAAACGTTTGTGTAAACCGATTTAAAGTCTTGGCGCTAGCGGACTTTTTCTTCTACTATCACGAAAATGCTTGTCGATCAGACAAACGTTTAATTGGATTGTCCCTAGATATTGATATATCAACGTTTCTGCTCCTATTTTCGTAAGAAATTTAATGCATGTTGTCAGATTACGGCGGTTCATTTCTGTCCGGTTTATCACAACCTCGGAAATCTGCTAATTTTCACTAAAAATCTACTACTGCTTTCTCACTCAAACGTTTGGTTAAAAGCTAAAAAACTATTGATCTCATAGACTTTTACTCCTAATTCCGGGAAAAATTTTGTCATTTAACTAAACGTTTGTTTAGTATCTGCGTGAACCTTTCCGGCAATTGGATTTATATTGATTTTGGCAGCAGAAGTATGTCGAAATCTAATTCCACCGCCATCTTAACTTGGTTCTATTATTATTAATATACACGGAAGCATCATTTGGACGCATCTCCCATTGATGCCCATCTAAATTACATAGCTTTTGAGTAGATCGAAAACACAACGCTAATTCAAAATTACTGTATCATATAGTAATTTTGCTTTTTCTGAGAATAAATGAGGAATTTGCTCTTTCAACAAATCTTTAGGATGAATATGCATGGCATTGCCTTTATGTGTTATTGCATATAAAATTAATTCTCCTGCTTTCTCCATTTTCCCATTAGGATTATTTGAGATCTTAACAGATAAAGATGCATGGTTTACACAAGCACCATCATGACCAAGGTTAACTTCACAAACTGCTAAATTCATCATTAAATCTGAAAGTACCTCAAAATATGAAAACCAATATTGGTTATTGCTAAATAACCTATTTTTGTAACTTTTACAGAAATATTCTATCATTTGAACAAATAATGGCTCCAACCCTTTTTTGGCTAAATCATAATCACCTTGATTGATCATATGTAGACATATGATATTAATCTTTTGTGAAATGTCTGTATAATCCAATAAACCATCCGATGTATATCTAGTCGTTAGTATTTGTTCAGATACTTCCATGTATTTTTCTGAGATTTTAGTAGCGTTTTTTGCGCATGGATGGCTTTGAATATATGTAAGATTTTTCAAGTATCTATACACTTCACTCCACATAGAGTATGGGACTTTACTTTTATGTACAACCATATCTAAATGGTCACTAAAATCTACTGCACCCCAAGAATTAGTGAATACCATTTCTATTCCCTTTTTTATATCATAACGGGTAGAGGGATCATATTTCATTAGTAATAGAGAAGCAACAAATTCAATTGCTCCACTTTCACCAAATCCTGCTTCATTTTGATATTTATTGCTTAAATCCATATAGTTGGTATCAAGAATATATGTAGTTTCCTGAAAAGATAATAATTTGACGTAATTGATAAAATCTAGTTGATCACCAGAATTTTCTCGGTCTCTTTTAAAATCTTCTCCACTTACCTTCTTATCCGTACGCTGAGCCAGCTTTTCTTCGCCAATACTTTTAAATTGTGTAATATTATTTTTAAAACTAGCTGACTGGTCATCTTTACTCGGAGGAACATAGACAACATATGGTTTCGGTTTTCGTATATATCCTCGCTCACCATTTAATGATTTAAAGAATCCTATGATAGGATTTCTGAATATATAAATAATGATAGAAAAAATCACTAAATATATTACTCCGCTTGTAAATACTGCTATAACACCCCTAAAAATTAATTCTAAAATAAATAGAATGAATTTAAGAACAATGTAAAGTACGGCAATACCTCCGACCACTAAACCGATACTTTTAAAATATTTATTCATTCCACACCTCATTATGTAATATGAATGTTTCTTGTTTTATAAGGGGATAAACCTAGAAAAAGGCAAGACATTTTCAAATCGCACATAAAATCTATCTTCTAATAGTAACGGATGATTGTAGTAAGTTGTTTAATTCGGAGGCATCTCAGAAGGTTTCAGTGTATCGTAATCCGGGGAGAGGTATATATTTTAGCAGCAGTGAAATGTCGAATCATATTAACCGGTCGAATTCACATCATGCTTGAAAAAGAAAAGGCCACCCTCGCAAAACTCTACCAATCTTCCAAAAAATTCGGGTTATGACAAGCATGGGTAATAAGTACCAACCCCCTATTTATGTTAAAATATATTTACATATAATGGGGGATTTTGTTAATGAAGAAAGCATTAGTGCAATTACAGAGTGATCCAAGGTTTTTGACGTATTTAAACAATTTTAATAGGGAATATTTTCAGGATTTAGGTGCAGGCGACTATGTTGGAAACGATTTATTGTTTTTACTCGTTACCAGCCAGGCCGTTAAGAATAACGATATGGCGGTAAAACTAGTAGAAGCCTCCTCTTATAAGGACTATGTTGTTGGAGAGTTCCTAAGAGAATACTTCAATCTTAAAACAAATAAACATTTTGAAATTTTAAAATCGATTGATTCTAAAATGAAAGAATCCGCGGCTATTTTCCTATTGGGTACATTGTTTGACATTAGCGGTTTAGGCTTGATGATTAGAATGGATGACGCCAAGTCTGCAGCCCAGATACGAAACCAACGAGCGCTCTTGAGACAGCAGTATCGGGAAGAAGCAAAAGCGAATATTAAAAAAATCAAACAACGCCGTCGGCAGCAAAATCCTTGGAAAAAACGATCGCTCTTCCAATTTTTCACTTTCAAGAAACCTAAGCTGCAATCCAAAAAGACATTAACCAATGAACTATATTCTAAAACACCTGTAGCAGCAACAACCAAGACCAAAGCTAAAAACAACGATACGCTTAACCTAAAGAGATTCAAGTTCATTGGTCAGGTAACCTACTTAAGAAAATATAGTGATGACATGATGGAGATGAAAATAGAGTTCATAAAAGGAGAATTAAAACTTAACGATCGGGCCGCGATTCGGTACAAAGGAAATGGAAAAGCCCTGGATTACGTATGGATTAAAGACATAAAGGAATGGAATAACGGCTACCAACCAGTCCATTCTGCTAAAAAGGCAGGCATTTATTATATCTATTTTTATTCATCAGGTGGTAGCGGCTCCTTAGTTCACGGAGATATGAAACAGTTATTATTAGTTAGAGAATAATAGATAGGAGCGATTGAGGTGGCTTTTTTTCGGACAGTTGGTAAAGGTATTGGTAGTTTGGCAGGCGGTGTTGTTGGAGGCGGCGTCAAACTAGCGGGAAAGGCAGTTAAATCCGAATGGGTAGAGGAAGTCGGAGATGGAATTAAGCTGGCATCAACGACTGCTTTAGATAATGCCGGTCAGTTTATCGATGGGGCCGTAAAAGGCACATACGGAGTCATCAAGAAAGACGAGCAGGCAAAGAAAGATGGCTTCAGCGATTTGAAAGACTCTGGTGGCAGAACGCTTAAAGGGATCGGCAGCACCATCACCTACACAGCAAAAAGCGCAGGCACCACGTATGAAGGCTTAAAAAAAGGCGATAAGGAACAAGCACTTCAGGGTGTTAAAAACATCGGAAAAGTAGCGGCCATTTCCATGTTAGCGGTAGGTGTAGCGGATCTTATTGATGGAGCAGATTTTGTTGATGCAGAGGACCTTGATACAAGAAACGACCATTTAAATGGAGAGTTTCATCCCGAAACAGGAGTACCCTTTATCGAGAAAACCGTAGAATTACCAAGTGGTGATTACATGACAGGTACCTTCCCTGTATTTGAAAGTGACGTTGAAGTTCAGTTGCCGGAAGAGCTTTATCTCCAATCAGACAATGTCCATTTCTCCTTCGCGAATCATGAATTATATGAGGCAATCCAATCAGATTCAGCTCTAGCCCAACAAATAGGGCTAGACCCACATGATATCGCGCAGCTAGGACAAGGGAACACTCCTGAGGGGTTCACCTGGCACCACAATGAAGAACCAGGCGTCCTTCAACTCGTCGATGAAGACGTCCATCAAAACACTGGTCATACTGGCGGCAGAGAACTTTGGGGCAGCGGAGTTAGGTAAGTCTTCAAAAAAGTATATCCTAGGTGGGATATCTTCTATGAACAAATAAAGAGAAGTGTTGCTAACACTTCTCCCTGCACCTTTTACCGTTAGGTTGGTGGCTAGTGACTGTCACCTACCGATTTTTCGTAAATTTATATTTTCGATCGTCTGTACCATTAACTTCCTCAAGGTAAATTACATTTTCATTGACTAGGCTTTCTAAATAAAGACAAACGATTGGATAAATCTTAGGTTTCCCTGTAATGTATCTTTGGCCAACGACGATGTGATGTTTAATCAATAATTCACAAATAATCCGAACGCTAGATACGGTTTCAAGGTAGTGAAGAACTTTATCTTTTATAGCAGCTGATAAGTGATTGGTTACAGGTTCAAGTATCTTCCTTTTGTCTTGAACTGGCGAATAATCCTCTGAATCTTCAAATAACTCAAATTCAAATGTAAATTGATTAGATTCCTTTGTGTAATCATCGGTTTCGCTAGATTCGATAATGGATGGTGGAGTTTCAATGACTCTTGAACGTTCCAATTCTCTTTTTGATAAGAATTCGTTAATTAATAACCTTAACCGTTTTATTTGACGTTCAAGCAACGGTAAGTTGTTTTCAAGATGGTCACTAATATCTGTTGGAAGGACAACCTCACGCGGAATGGATGGGAATACTTCCTCCAAGGTCCAATTTTGTCTGATTTTATCCAGCAACTCATCCATTTCATAGTCAATTGCGGTAAATCCCTTTATGATGGCATTTACTAGTTCACCCGGTATTCCAGTATGTTCCTCAAAATGAGTAATTCCAAAACGCCTTAGCTGATTTGTACTCTTATGCTTCACAATATACTGATACCGCAAAGGACGCCCACACTCACAAGGAGTTTCAGGATTCACAAACCCATTATCGATATAATCTTCTAATATCCATTCATCCAGTAACATTTCAATTTCATCAATAGATGCAGATTCAGGCAAAATAATGCCTTTATCAATGGCCATTTGATTAGCAAAAACAGTCTTTTTTCCTCTCTTAACGTGCTCCTGGATGAAAGTCCTTTGCTGTTCAGTCAATAATGAAAATAATGATTCGCGTTCATCACTTGTTAGGACGATAGTCATTAGTTGCACCCAACCCTCTTCGCATTATCTATAGTAATTTGTTAACTAGCTTATCCTTAGAACAATAATGACACTGTTTCTTATTCCGTTCCAGTACCCTACTATTTTTTAGATGGTTACAAATTTGGTTTATTTGTTGTCTAGGTTGAATATGTAAAACTTCAGATAAGCAATCGTCACAGTATAATTGGTTTCTATGATCTTTAATAAAATCTAGAACTAATTCTGAGGTTGTCATTTAAACAACCCTTTCATTACACATTCTAAAAATTAAACCCTATCATCTAGATTATAGCATTTTAGTAAAAGTCATCCATTTACTTTTTGCTAGATTAATAACATTGTACTAACTGCCAGATCACAAACTGGCTCAACAAAAAGGCAATGTCAATTAAACATCGCCAAAATAACTTCTATTTTATATTAATCTTCTGTTCCCAATACATCTGTATTTGGGGGCTCATAACCCATCTGGCGGAGCATGGCTACTATTTGTCCCTTGTGATGAAACTCGTGAGTAATGGTGTGCATGAGCAATTTACGAGGAGTAATAGATAATCGTTCAGGTGTTTCTCTCCAAGGGATGTCTCTCTCAATTAGCACGTTTAAATCATGTCCATGTAGTTCTAATAATTCATTTACGATTGAATCTACTTGTTCAAATCGTGCTATTATCTCCTCTAAACTGAGGTTCTGTAATTCTTCTCTTGGAGTAAGTGGTTTTTTCGTCTTCAATAAAACAAATGAGCCAAGCCATGCAACATAGCAATCTGCTATATGAACCAATGTGTCTCTTACACTTTGCCAACCGAAACCATTTGTTTGAGTAAAATGATTAGGATCTAAATTCCTACAAAAATCTAACAGAGTTCCCCTAGTCTGCCGAACCCATCCATATTCTTGTTGAAGCATCCAAACACCCACCTTTAACAGATATAACTACTTATTCTATACATGTATAGAAAAAACCTTTCCCTTCTTTCACCAACAGCATTTCGCAAATGAATAAATTGGAGGTACCGGTTTGAGTTCAGAGATCGATTTGGAAACAGGGTGGAGATAATCCAGTTAATGTAAGTCGTTTTGAAAAAAAAAGACAACCAATTCAGGTTGCCTTTTTGTTTGCCTGGCAGCGTCCTACTCTCACAGGGACTTGCGTCCCAACTACCATCGGCGCTGAGAAGCTTAACTTCCGTGTTCGGGATGGGAACGGGTGTGACCTTCTCGCCATTACTACCAGACCTATTTATTTAGAGGTTTCATTCCCTCAAAACTAGATAACGCAGAAGAAGTTTAGTAAAAACGAGTTCGCCTTACTTAATATGACTTGGTTAAGTCCTCGATCGATTAGTATCAGTCAGCTCCACACGTCACCGCGCTTCCACCTCTGACCTATCAACCT